>JAEUHX010000019.1 GCA_016792805.1 Planctomycetota bacterium | reverse complement strand
GACCGACCCACGCCCGATTCCAGGCTGTCACGCATCTGTGAAGGCGCGAGAGTCGGCGAAAGTGTAATTTCGGCCGTAGGGCGCGGGCATCGCCCGCGACGATCTCGCGCGCGCATGCGCGCGCGGATGAGGATCCGCGCTGCCCATGGCTCATCGCGCGGGGCAAGCCCCGCGCAATCGTTCGGTGCGTGCGCCGACCCTACGAGTCGATTTCTGTGCACGCCAAGACCGACCCACGCCCCATTCCAAGCCGTCCCGCATCTGTGAAGTTGAGCGCGCTCGCCTCGATCCGATTCTCTTCGTGGGGATCCGGTTCCTATCGTGGGGAACCCGATTCCTTTTGTGGGGAACGGGCGCGCAGTTCCGATTCCTGTCGTGGGGAACGGGCGCGCCCGTTCCGATTCGGCGGCGCGTGCGCCGCCGAATGATGGATCGCGCGGCCTATTCGTTACCGCGCGGGGCAAGCCCCGCGCAATTGTTCGGCGCGTGCGCCGACCCTATGAGTCGATTTCTGTGCACGCTAGAACCAAACCACGCCCGCTCCTAGCCGTCGCGTATTTGTGAAGTGGATGGAGGGTGGAACCTTGTGCGACAACATGCCAACGCGTCTCTTCACAGCCGCCGTAGGGCGCGGGCATCGCCCGCGACGATCTCGCGCGCGCATGCGCGCGCGGATGAAGCAGAGCGCGCAGCGAATCGAACGTAGAAGTGGCTTCTTGAGCGTCCGGAAAAGTGAGTCGGAGCGCTCATCCTCACCACTACTCAATTCATCGACAGGTTCTGCGGCGTCAGTCTCTCGCAGCGGCTGATCTCGATCCGGCGGTTCAATAATCCGCGGAGCACTTCGATGACTGCTCGCACGCGCGTTGCCTGGCAGGGAGTCGAGAAGATCTCGAGCTTGCGCTCCATCGGGATTGGGATGGAGAGGAGCGCTTCATCGGCGATCAAGACCGGACAAATCGCCGGCGGCTCGGCGTCTCCATCGCACTCGGGCATCGGCGGCAAAGCCACTTTTCCGCAATAATCCCTCAGCACTCCTTCGATCTCGGGCCGAAGCTCGGCGGCCTTCGTTGAATCGAGCGGCTCCTCCGCGATCAGCTCGAGCCTTCCGATGCGATAGGGACGGCCGCCGCTCTCCTCCAAAACGCGCGCGCGCGACTCGCCGCGCAGATGGAGCACAAATCGGCCGTCGGGAAGCTCGCGATACTTCGAGACGCGCCCCACCGTGACCGGCGCATAGATCGGCGGGCGACCTTCATATTCCGGCTCCCAGCCGGGCCGGAGCACGGCCATCGCAAAGCGCCGATCGCCGTCGAGCACATCCCGCATCAGCGCGCGGTACCGCGCCTCGAAGATGTGGAGCGGCAAAAGCCTCCCCGGGTAGGTGAGGAGGTGTGGCAGCGGGAAGAGCGGCAGCGTGGAGCTGGGCTCGTGGGAACGCGGTGGCGTTCGCGACGGCATGCTGGGCAGACTTCGAGAACGGAATCTCGGTGAATCGCGAGGGGCTGAGAAGCTAAGCCCGAATTCGGGGCGTGGGCGGGGGTTTTCTTAACATCCCGCTCGGGCGGCGGAGGGGCGCCGCCATCGTCGTGGCTTACCTTGGGGCCTCGCATGAGCCGCCCCCAATCCCTAGGCGAGCTACGTCGCTCCGGTTACCGATCCCGCTCGGTCCGCGACGAGCTCCGGCAGAATCTCCTCGCCGCGCTCCGCGCCGGCACGCCGCGTTGGCGAGGCATCGTCGGATACGACCAGTCGGTTCTTCCGCAGATCGAAAACGCCCTGCTCGGCCGGCAAGACTTCATCCTGCTTGGCCTGCGCGGCCAGGCGAAGACGCGCCTGCTGCGCCAGCTCGTCGAACTCCTCGACCCGGAGATTCCGGCCCTCGACGGCACGCCGCTCAACGACGATCCGCTCGACCCCGTGAGCACGGAAGGGCGCCGCCTCGTGGCGGAGCTCGGCGACCGTGCCCCCATTCGTTGGATCCCGCGCGCCGAGCGCTACCGCGAGAAGCTCGCGACCCCCGACACCACGATCGCCGACCTGATTGGTGACATCGACCCGATCAAGGCGGCCGCGCGCGGCCTCTCCTACGCCGACGAAGGGGCGATCCACTACGGGATCATTCCGCGCACCAATCGCGGCATCTTCGCGATCAATGAACTTCCCGATCTCCAGCCGCGCATCCAGGTCGGATTATTGAACGTGCTCGAGGAGCGCGATTTCCAGATTCGTGGATTTCCGGTGCGCATGCCGCTCGACATCGTGATGGTGTTCTCGGCGAATCCCGAGGATTACACCAATCGCGGAAATATCATTACTCCGCTGCGCGACCGGATCGCGGCCCAGATTCTTACCCATTATCCGAAGAGCGTCGAAGAGGGGATGGCGATCACGGCGCAGGAGGCCTGGACCGAGCGCGGAGACGCGCCGCACATCCACGTGCCGGCCTTTCTGCGGGAAGCCGTGGAGCGCACGGCGATGGAGGCGCGGAAAAGTGAACTCGTCAACCAGGCTTCGGGCGTTTCGGCGCGCCTCACGATCGCTCTCCTCGAGCAGATGGTGAGCAACGCCGAGCGCCGTGCCGTGCGTCTGCGCCTCGAGCGCGACGTGGCGCGAACCTGCGATCTGTTGGCTTCCGTTTCGGCCGTGTCCGGAAAAGTGGAATTGGTCTACGAGGGCGAGCGCGAAGGGATCGAGGCCGTGGCCCATCGGCTCCTCGGCCTCGGGCTGAAGGCCGCCTTCGATCATTACTTTCCCGACGCGCTGCGGCAGGAGCCCACCAAGCCGTCCGGCAAGAAAGGGGCGGGCGCGCCTGCGGCGCCCGTCGGCATGGCCTCGGGGCCGTTCAAACCGGTCGTCGATTGGTTCGGCTCCGGGAACACCGTGGAACTCGCGGACGAGATGGACCCGCGGGAGTTCCGCGCCGCGCTCGACGCGGTCCCCGGCCTCGAAAAGTTGACAAAACAATACATGAGCGAGAGCGCGGGCGAGGAGCTGGCGTCGGCCATGGAATTCACTCTCGAGGGGCTGCACCAGGCTTCCGTGCTGGCGCGCAGCCGCGTTGAGGGGCGCACGAGCTTCCGCGACATGGTCCGCTCGATGCTCGAGGGTATGTAGCGCTGCCCCGCAGGATGGGCTAGGGCGCAGATCGCGGCTTCTTCCCGCGAGACGATCTGTAAGAATCGCTGTAAGGATCATCGGGCAGGCTCACCGCCGTCCGGCGATCCTCGAGATCACAGATCCAGCGGCGAAGCCACAATCCGATTCCGGCGGCGCCCTGGGCATAGCCCGTCTGCTCCGAAAGCAGCTCCGGCTTCACGCGGTGCTCGGCGTGGCGCCAGCGGCGGCCGTGCTCATCGACCGTGGCGCGCTCGAGCAGATCGGCCGTGAGCTCGCCAGCCAACGCGTGCGCGCCCGGGAGGCGGCGCAGGCGCGACTGCGCGAGCAGCATTTCGGCAATCCCCGCGGAGCCGCAGCATTGGCCGACGTTGTTCCAGAAACCCGACGATCGGACGCGGGGAAGTCCACTTGTAAGGATGGTGTGCAACGCGGCGGCTTCGAGCTCGAGCCACTCCGGATCGCCCGTCGCGTCGTGGAGCGCCCGGAAGAGCCGCGCCGTCCCCGCCGGGCCGTGGCACCAGCTGAGATAGTAACGATCGAGTCCGTCGGGGTCGGCGTGGAAGACGCGGAAGCCGCCGTCCGATCGATCTGCCACCGAGCACAAATAGCGCGCGCCGGAGATCGCTGCGTCGAGCAGCGCGCGGTCGTCCGTCGCCTGCGCGGTCACCGCGAGAAAATAACAGATGCCCGCCGTGCCGTGCGAGAAGTTCGGAAGGTTGCGCGCATAGGTGGCAGACATCGGCCAGCGCAGGCCGCCGCGCTCGCGGACCGCCACTTCGACGAGCCGCCGCGCCGTGCGGTGCGCGAGCTCGAGCGCGTCGGAGCGCCCGAGCGCTTCGGAAGCACGTAATAAAAAGAGCCCGGTGCCGGCCGAGCCAGCGATCACGTCGTGGATGCCGTTCCACTCGATGCCGGCGCCGACCGGCTTCGCCGATTCCACTAAAAGCCCGACGCAGGTCCGCGCGGCGCTTTTGTAGCGTTCGTCTCGGAGCAGGCGGCCCGCTTCGAGGAGCGCGCAGCCAACGCCGGCCACCCCCGTGTAGAGTCCCGACGCCTCGCCCTCGAGTCGCGGCGGGAGCGTCGCGGAGAGGTCGTCGGCCGTGCGCCGCGCCAGCTCCAGTGCACGGCGGTCGCCCTCAGCGACCCCATGCTCCAGCAGGAAGAGCAGGACACCCGGGCTCCCCGAATAGAGCGTGCGATTGGGGCCTTGCGGCGCAGCCGGATTTGCCGCCCAGGCGACGCCGCGGGGCGTCTCCAGACGCGTATGTTCGAGCCAGGTGAGGACCTCGGCGGCCGCGCGGCGGCAGGAGTGGCTCGATGTGCTGCGGCACGCCGTCAGCGGGAGCGCCCCGAGCACGAGCGCCATCCCAAGGAGCACCCAGCGGGGCGCGGCGAGCGAGCGCATCCTCAGGACCTCTCTGCAAAAAAACTGGCGAGCGCGACGGGGCTCGAACCCGCAACCACCGGATCGACAGTCCGGTACTCTAACCAATTGAGCTACGCGCCCACCTAGGGGGCGAAGACCTTAGCGGGCGCCATTCGCGGAGTCAAAGGCGCGGAGCGCGGACGCTGCGGGGACCGCGCGCGGCGTCGGCCCCTCGCATTCGGAGCCGCGGCGCGGGCGTCTCGACGCTCCCGCGGGACGGCGGTAGCAAAGGCGCTGTGCCGCGCCGCGCCGCTTCTTCCGAGCCCCCGAAGGCGCCCGCGCCGCGGCTGCGGCCGATCGTCCTGCGCGGCTGCCGCCAGCACAACCTCAAGGGGTTCGATCTCGAGCTGAAACGCGGCGCGTGGACCGCGATTTCGGGTGTTTCGGGGTCCGGCAAGTCGTCCCTCGCGTTCGACTCGCTCTACGCCGAAGGACAGCGACGCTACGTCGAGTCGTTCGGCGCCTATGCGCGGCAATTCCTCGATCGAATGCCGCGGCCACTAATCGACGCCGTCGAGGGCATTCCCCCAGCAATCGCCATCGCCCAGGGCAACGACGTTCGCACGGCGCGCTCCACCGTGGCGACGGTGACCGAGATCGGCGACTACCTGAAAATCGTCTACGCGCGGCTCGGCGTGCGCCACTGCGACCGATGCGACCGGCCGATCCACCGGCGCACGCCCGAGGACGTGGCGACGGAGATCCTGCGCGCTGCGTCGCCCGAGGCGAGCGCGATGGTGGGATTCGAGCCGGCGGGTTTTGCGTCGACGCCGTTCGAGGAGATGCGCGACGCGCTCACGCGCAAGGGATTTGTGCGTGCCATGAACGGCGCCGCCGTGGCGCGTCTCGAGGCGATGACGTCGGTCGTGCGCGACGCGCCTTTTGTGGTGATCCTCGATCGCATTCCGCTCCGGGCCGACGGGCGCAGCCGCCTCGTCGAAGCGCTGGAGCAGGCTTTCGCTCACGGCGAGGGGACGTGCGCCGTCGTCGATTCCACAGGCGAGATCCGGCGATTTGATACATCGTTGCGGTGTGCCGATTGTGGACTTCGGTTCGCCGATCCGAAGGCGGCACAGTTCTCCTTCAATCACGCGTCGGGTGCGTGCGCGACCTGCTCGGGCTTCGGGCGGACGCTCTCGATCGACGAAGATTTGGTGATTCCCGATCGCAACAAATCGCTCGACGAGGGTGCGATCAAGCCCTGGACGACGCCGTCTACCGCTTGGGAGCGGCGCGATCTGAAAAAGTGGTGCGACCGGCGCGGTGTTCGCATGGACAAGCCCTACGGGGAGCTTTCCGAGGCGACGAAAAAGTGGCTTTGGGAGGGCGAGCCGGGCGGCTACAGCGCCAAGGTGTGGTGGGGGCTTCGCGGCTGGTTCCAGTGGCTGGAGACTCGAACTTACAAAATGCACGTCCGTGTGCTGCTGTCGCGCTACCGGAGCGCGAAGGTCTGCGCAGGCTGCGGCGGCACCCGATTCCGGCCGGAAGTGTTGAAAGTCCGCGTCGACGGCCGCTCCATCGCCGACGCCTATCGGTTGCCGCTGAGCGAGCTGCGCGCCTGGCTCGACCGATTTGAGCCGCCCGCGGCCGTGCGGAGCGCCATCGAGGTGGTGCTCGGCGAGATCCGAAGCCGCCTCCGATACTTGTGTGAAGTCGGGCTCGGATATCTGACTTTGGACCGATCGTCGCGGACGCTCTCCGGCGGTGAAATGGAGCGCGTGAACCTTACGACGGCCGTCGGATCCCGATTGGTGAACTCACTTTTCGTGCTCGATGAGCCGAGCGTCGGCCTCCATCCCCGCGACAATGACCGCTTGATCGGCATTCTCCGGCGCCTCGTGGCTCACGGGAATACTGTGGTGGTCGTCGAGCACGATCCGGCGCTGCTTCTGGCCGCCGACGAGCTGGTCGACATGGGGCCGGGGCCGGGCGAATCCGGCGGCACCATTGTGTTCCAGGGGCCGCCGAGGAAATCGGGAGCCTGCTCCGAGTCGCGCACCGGCGCATTCTTGAGCGGACGCAGGCGGATCGAAATCCCCGCACAAAGGCGTCCTGTGGACGGACCCGCCGTCGAGGTCCGCGGCGCTCGAGCTCATAATTTGAAGGGAATCGACGCGCGGTTTCCCGTCGGCGCCCTGACGGTCGTCACCGGCGTCTCGGGCTCGGGGAAGTCGACGCTCGTCGAGGAGGTGCTCGTCCGCAATCTTCTGCGCGCGCGCGGCGAGCGCACCGAGGAGGTCGGCGCCTGCGACGGCGTGACCGGCGGAGATCACTTTTCGGAAATAGTGATGGTCGACGCGTCGCCCATCGGCCGGAGCCCGAAGTCCACCGTGGCGACGGCGTGCGGTGCCTATGAGCGGATCCGCAAGGCTCTCGCGGCGCTGCCGGAGGCGAAGGCTGCGAGGTTCCGCGCTTCGACTCTCTCATTTAATACAAAAGGCGGACGCTGCGAGGCGTGCGAGGGCGCCGGTTTTGAGCGCGTCGAGATGCAGTTCCTCGCGGATGTTTTCTTGCCTTGCAATGAATGCGGCGGCGACCGCTTCCGGCCCGAGGTGCGCCGCGTCAAGCTGCGCGGGAAGATGATCGGCGAGATCCTCAATTTTACGATCCTTGAGGCGCTCGAGTTTTTTGAGGAGGACGACGCCACCATCAATCGGCGGCTCCGCCCGCTTGTTTCTGTGGGCCTTGGATATTTGCGCTTGGGCCAGAGCGTCACGACGCTCTCCGGCGGCGAGGCACAGCGGCTCAAGCTCGCTACGGCCGTCGGCGGCGAGAGCCTCACCGACGAAGAGGCGGAGCCGTCGCGTGCGCGCAGCCCGCGCGGTCGCACCCGTGGCACGCTTTTCTTGTTTGATGAGCCGACGACGGGGCTGCACCTCGACGACGTGGAGAAGTTGCTTCATACACTTCGACAGCTGCTCCGCCACGGGCACACGGTAGTGGCCATCGAGCACCACCTCGATTTCATGGCCCACGCCGACTGGGTGATCGATCTCGGCCCCGAGGCGGGAGACGCGGGCGGACGGGTTGTGGCATGCGGCTCGCCCGAGGAGATTGCTGCTCATCAAGAATCCATCACCGGCGCCTACCTGCGCGCCCACGGGATTCGGCCGGCGCCTGCGAGACGGGAACTCACAGCCCGGCGGGTGTCGTCGTAGGATTTGGTCGCCGCTGGCCACACCCCGACCGTGCCGGCGGCCCTGGTCGCCAGCACCCTTCCGCCCATTCCGACCGTTGGCCGTGGCGGAAGCCGACTGGCGCACAGGTTGTCTCGCGTTTCGAAGGAGGACCCCGCAATGGAGTCCCAGCAGACTGCTCAGGACCGCTCCGGTCAGAAGGAAACGTTGATCTTCGCCCGCGCCGAGATCGATCACGTCACTCGGGCGCTCAAAGGGCTTCATTTGACGCACTGGATGCCGCACGCCTACCCGGATGGCGATCGCTCGAGCGGCAAGTGCGCCATCGACGTTCAGTTCCCGCCCCACACCGAGGAGACGCGCGAAGGGAGCACGCGCCGGATTCGGACGGCCCGCGGCACCCTGCTCGTGCGCCCGGCCGGTGATGGCGCAGCGAACTGGGTCTGGGGCGAGTCGATCCACGGAATCCCGCTCGGCAAGCCACCGCGCGAGTAGCTTCGCGCCCACACCACAGATTCCATACGCGTAGCCGCGGGAGCCCTTGGCTCGCGCGCGCGGGAGGCGTCGTTGCGTTCGGTGGCTGGTGCCGCAACCGATCGCGGCGAAGCTACGCCGCCCATGCTGCCGCCGCCCGCCGCGATCGAAGCAGAGCTGCTCGAAGAGCTCGCCACGCCGGGCGACGCCATCGTCGTCCATAACGCCCATCACCACAATTTGCGCGCGATCGATCTGTCGATCCCGCGCGATCGGCTCGTCGTCGTGACGGGGCCGAGCGGCTCTGGAAAGAGCACGCTGGCGTTCGATGTGCTCTTCGCGGAGGGGCAGCGCCGCTACCTCGACACGCTTTCGCCCCACGCCCGGCAATTCGTGAAGCAGCTCGAGAAGCCCGCTGTCGATCGCGTCGATGGCCTGCCGCCGGCGATCGCGATCGAGCAGCGCACGACGCGCGGCGGAGCCAACTCCACCGTCGCCACGATGACGGAAGTGTGGCATCTCCTTCGCCTGCTGTTCTCAAAGATCGGCGAGCGCCATTGCCATTTGTGCGGCAAGCGCCTGCGCGCGGCCTCGATCGAGCGGCTCGCCGACGACCTGGCGCGCCGTTTTGAGGGGCAGCGAGTGGGTCTGCTGGCGACCGTCGTGCGCGGGAGAAAGGGGTTTCACAATAAGGTCTTCACGAAGCTCGCAAAGGACGGCGTGGCGCGCGCACGCGTCGACGGCGCCTGGATCGACGTGAAGCCGGGGCACAAGCTCGACCGTTTCAAGGAGCACACGATTGAAGCGCTGATCGCCGAGGTCGACCCGAAATCGAAGGCGCCGGCCGTGGAAGATACACTTCGGAGGGCGTCGCGCGTGAGCGGCGGCGCCGTCACGGTCGTGCCGCTCGGCCGCAGCGCCGGTGCGGCGGAAGAGTTTACAGTCGGCGCGGCTTTGGGATGCCCGGACTGCAAGACGGGATACTCGGAGCCCGACCCGCGGGAATTTTCATTCAACTCCAAGCTCGGCGCCTGCCCGCAATGCGAGGGACGCGGTTACGCGCTCACATTTACGGAGCACCGCGTCGTGCCCGATCCCGATCGATCGCTCCTCGATGGAGCCATCGCGCCGCTGCGGGGCGAGCCCTTCGGGAAGAAGGCCGTCGCCGTCTTCGCAAAGCGCGCCCAGGAAGTGGCGAAGATTGACCCCACAAAACCGTGGAGGAAGCTCAAAGAGCGAGAGCGGCGCGCCATCCTCGACGGAACGGCGGAGCTGGAGGGAATCCTGCCGCGGCTCGAGGCGGAGCTGCAGCGCGGCTCGACCTCGCTCTCGGCGTTCCAGGACGAGGAGGCGTGCAGGAGCTGCGCGGGCTCGCGGCTTCGCCCGGAGGCGCGAGCCGTGCGTCTCGCGGGGAAGTCGATTGGTGAGATCGCGGCCCTCTCGGTCGCAGAGGCGCGCACATGGGTGAGCTCGCTCTCGCTCGGGCCGCGGGAGCAGACGATTGCAAAGGAGGTGATTCGTGCGCTTCTGCCGAAACTTGACTTCCTCGAGCAGGTGGGGCTCAGTTACTTATCACTCGACCGGCGGGGCGACACGCTCTCGGGCGGCGAGTCGCAGCGCATTCGGCTCGCTGCGTCGCTTGGGTCTGCGTTGACGGGAGTTCTGTATGTTCTCGACGAGCCCACGATCGGGCTCCACGCCCGCGACAATCGCCGGCTGCTGGAGACACTTCAATCGCTGCGCGACCGAGGGAACACAGTCCTCGTGGTCGAGCACGACGAGGAGACGATTCTCGGATCAGACCTTGTGATCGAGCTCGGGCCTGGAGCCGGACGGCATGGCGGGAAGGTCACTGCGAACGCGCCGCCGCAGATTCTTGTGAAGAACACTTCTACGGCCCTGGGGGCGGCGCTCGCCGGCGAAGGCCGAGGGAGGCGGAATCCGCGGCGGTGGAGCGAGCCTCAAGGGTGGCTCACGCTGCACGGGGCGCGCGCGAACAATCTCAAGAATATTACTGTGAAGTTCCCGCTCGGACGGCTAACGGTGGTGTGCGGCGTCTCGGGCTCCGGCAAGAGCACGCTCGTGCGGGAATGCCTCTGGCGCGGAACCTCCGCGGCACTCGCGCACGAGCGCATGCCGGAGTCGATCCTCGATCGCATCGAAGGGACTTCCAAGCTGCAGCGCGTCTCCGAGGTCGATCAGTCGCCCATCGGCCGCACGCCAAGATCGGTCCCCGCCTCCTATGTGGGATTTCTCGATGAGATTCGACGCCTCTACGCGGCGACGCCGGAGGCGCGCGCGCGCGGATACACGCCTTCGCGCTTCTCCTTTAATGTTGCGGGCGGACGATGCGAGCCGTGCGGCGGGCAGGGCGAAGTGACGCTGGAGCTTTCGTTTCTCCCGGAGGCGCGCATCCCCTGCGACGCTTGCGACGGGCGGCGCTTCAATGAGGAGACGCTCGCAGTAACTTATCGAGGCCTTAATATTGCGCAGACGCTGGCGTTGACTGTCACAGAAGCGCACGAGGTCTTCCGCGCAGTGCCGGCGGTCGCGAAGCCGCTCCGCCTGCTCGAGGAAGTCGGTCTTGGATATTTGGCAATTGGGCAGGCGTCGAATACGCTCTCGGGCGGCGAAGCACAGCGCATCAAGCTCGTGGAGGAGATGACGCGCGCCCAGGAGGAGCGCCGAACGCTCTTCGTGCTCGACGAGCCGACGACGGGACTCAGCATTCCAGATACCGCCAAGCTCGTGGAAATGTTCCATCGCTTCGTGGAGCACGGCGACACATTAGTCGTCATCGAGCACAACCTTGAGGTCATCCGCGAGGCCGATTGGATCGTGGATCTTGGCCCCGACGGAGGTGCCGGAGGAGGACGCGTGACGGCGGAAGGACCCTGGGAGAAGATCGCCGCGAAGCCGGCCGCTTGGAAGGACTCGGCGACGGCCGCGGAGATTGCCAATGATCGCTTCCGAACCATCCGTCTCTCCAAGCCGCAGAAAAATTGAGCTTCAGCGGTTGCGCTCGGAGTGCAGCACGGAGCGCACTTTCATCTTCAGCTGGTCGAGGGAGAAAGGCTTTTGTAAGTAGGCGTAGCTCGAGAGCACGACGCCGCGGCGCGCCGCCGACTCGTCGGTGTATCCGGAGATGAAGAGGACGCGCAGCCCGGGGTGTTCGGCCGTGAGCCGCTCGGCGAGGTCCATGCCGGACATGTCGGGGAGCACGGCGTCGGAGAGGAGCAGGTGAATGGCGCCCCGCTCCCGCGCAAATAGATCGAGCGCCTCCTGGCCGCTGTGCGCCGCAATCACAGTGTAGCCCTGCCTCGAGAGCGCTAATTGTGCAAGCCGGCGGACGACATCGTCGTCCTCCACCAGCAAGATCACGGCGTCCTCCCTGGGGGCCTCCGGAGCGGGCGCCGCTTGCGTGCGAGGCCCGGAAGCCGCCTTCGGCACGCGCACGGTGAATTGTGCGCTCCTCCCGGCTTCCGCATGAACCTCAAGAATCCCTCCAAGGTCGACGACGGATTCGCGGAGCCGCTGAAGGATGGGGCTCTCGGCTCCCTCCTGCTCGTCGGCTGTCCCGTCGGTGCGGATCCTCCGGGCGAGCACATCGCTCTGCATTCCCGGACCGGATCCGGAAATAGTGAGGACAGCATGCAGGCTCGGATCGGCAGCATTCGCAGGAGCGGCGTCGCCCCCGCTCTCGATCCGAACGAGGCCGCCCTCGGGCATCGCTTCCCGCAGATGCATCACGAGCACAAGCAGCACGTGCTCAAGCCGGCCAGGGTCTACAAATACGAGCCCCGCATCCCGGCCGAGCTGCGTGACCAGGTGCACATCCTCGCCGACGACGCGGCGGAGCATGCTCTCCAGGTGACGAATGAGAGAATTGACTTCGACAAGGCGTTTCTCGGCACTGGGGCGCCTGCTGAACGCCAGCAGCTGACGCGTGAGGCTCGACGCGCGATCGCTCGCGCGCCGGATCTCCTCGATATGTGCGTAATTGGGATCCGACGTGCTCAAGCCGGCCTGAGCAAGGTCTGCAAAGCCCTGAATCGTGGTGAGAATATTATTGAAGTCGTGGGCGACGCCGCCTGCGAGGCGTCCCATGGCCTCGAGCCGCTGCGACGCTTTGTCGCGCTGCGCGTCGCGGCTTTGATGAGTGATATCTCGAATGACGCCGACGGCAGCGATCGGCTTTCCGCTCGAGTCGCGCACTGCGACGCTCGTGCACTGAGCCCAGAACCTCGAACCATCGGCGCGCACACGCCAACCTTCGCCGTCGTAGCGGCCGTGCTGGATCAGTGCATCAAGAATCTGCTGAGGCAGGTCGCGTGCGAGGTCCTCGGGGGTAAAGAATCGGCGGAACGATTGACCGATGACTTCGCCAGATTTGTAGCCAAAGAGCCGCTCCGACGCCTCGCTGAAGTATTCAATTCGGCCATCGAGCGAGATTCTCCTGACGGGCAGCGAAGCGAGCGACTCCTCGAGCGTCGCTTTCACGGCCGAGAGCTGGGCGCGAGAAGCGTGCACCTCCGCCCAGCGATCGAGGATCTCGTTCCAATTCTCGCTGACGTTGGCAAACTCCCTCGGGCTCTCGAGATGAGTTTTTTGCGCGCCGCCGCCGGCCAGCAGCCGCGATTGGCTGTCGAGCAATGCGGTGAGGCGGCGCCGGACCGCCGAGCCAACGAACCAGGCACCACAGATACTGCTCAGCAGTCCGATGATCACGATTCCCGTTGGCCAGAGCAGCTCCTCCTCGATGAGGAGAACACCAGTGCGCTTGGGCCGCGCGACGGCGACGAACCACCCGATTTCGGGCACGTCCTCCATGGCGGCCTGCAGCGTGCGCCTTCCGTCTGCCGAGAGTTCAACGAGGTCATCCTCGCTTTTTTCTTTCGTTTCCATGCGGAAGCTCGTGAGCTTTCCGCTCCGTCCGCGGTCCGGATGCTCGGCGATCGAAACCAGCTCTGAATCCAGGAGCAGAATGGACGTCTCATGCCGCAGCTCGCGAACTGTAATGAGCTCGGAGAGCCGATCCGCCCGAATCTCGGCTACCAGATATCCTTGCACCTCGTGATCTCCGCTCACGACGGGCTCGATAATCTGCAGACGATCGCTCTCGATGGACGAGCCCCGTCGCGACGCCGATACGAGGCGCGTTGGGGGCAACGGCGCCGGAAGGGCGCTCAGAGGAAATGGGCCCCGGCTCAGCCCCGACGTGTCCGCGTCGCCGAGGTTCTCCATCGCCGCGGACCATACAGAAATATTTGGAATGTAGATCGGAAGCTCGTGGCAAAGCGATCGCAGCTTCTCGTGATTCTCGCGGGCGGATCCGGGAGCGATCTCCACGGCGGCCTTCGCGCGGGCGAGAGCTTGTCCCACTTCTCGAACCTGCTGGGAGATCAGCCTCGCAACAATTCGAGAGAGTTCCTGATGCTCGCGCCGAATTTCAGACTCTTCATTTTGGAGGCGAAATCTCGTGCGAAGAGTAACGGCGACCGCAAAGGGGAGCGCCGTGACGCACGCAAGAATGAGCAGCCAGGCCCGGAGGGTCAGGCCCGCTCGGCGGTTCTCTGGGCGCCCGTTCACTCATGCAGGATCGATCACCGCGCTGCAGTTGGCAAGATCCGGCTGGCGGCGGGCGGGCGTCCTGCCGTCGCGAGGAGCCCCAGGGATGTCCACTCGGCAAAACGCTCGCGGAGCCATCGCAGCCGTGCCACCGGTGTCCCCGCGAAGCCAAGCGCTGCCAGCCGGACTGCCCTCGCAAGCGGCACTCCGCGGCCGCGCAGCGCCTTCAGCGCACGCATCTGCGCCCCATCGATCTCGCGGAACTGGACCTGGAAGCCGGTGCGGTACACGAGAACGCAGGTGCTGCGGCGCCGAGTTCGTACACGCCGCCGGCCCTCCACGCAGGCGCGGTAGATTTCAATAATCGAATCGTTGAGCTCGAGAAGGCGCACGGCAGGGGCGAGGGCAAGGCAGTGCCCGCCAGCTCGGCTCGCGGGCACTTTCGCGAGTGCCTCGACGTCGAGCGGCGGCGCCTCCGGCGCATCAAAGGACTCCGACAGCGCCCATTCGAAGTGCGCAAGATCCGATGCAGGCGCGGCATGCTCCCCGGCCCGGCCTTTGATGAATCTCGCGAAGCGGTCTCCATACCGAATCAAGTTGTAGTGCCGCGAAGGCGTCGTGTTCGCATAGGCGAGAGCCAGCTCGCGGAATTGTTGGGCTCCGAGAAATACACAAGTTGCCGGAAAGTCGCGCTCGAGCGATGCAACAAACCGCTCCCGCATCATCTGGGCATAGATCTCGAGGCGCTCCTCCGGAGCAAGCGTCGCGGAGGGGAGGATCCGCTGCCGCACCGGAGCCGCAAGTGTGTGCACCAGCCGCCGCGAGCGACAGCGGGGCGAGGAGGCCGCCGGCCGCGCGGCGGCGGTCAACATCTCACACATCCAACTCTGCAGCCCCCGTAGGCTCTCCTCACGCGGCGGCATGGACCACCTTCTTCCGGCGATTCACGCGCACATATCGCGCGGCCTTTCGCAGTTCCTGCAGCGCAACAGAAAACGGGGGAATCGCATCGTCCCATTCGAGGAGAACGGGCAGGTCGGCGCGTCGCGAAGCCGCCTCTCCCAGCAACTCCCACACCGGCTCGGCCACCGGACCGCCGTGCGTATCCAAGATGTGAGTTGCGTACCGAGTGTGGCCCGCCATGTGGCAGTAGACAACGCGCTCCATCGGGATCTCCGCGAGGTAGCTTCTCGCGTCAAATCCGTGGTTCACCGAATTCACATAAATATTATTGATATCAAGGAGGATGCCGCAGCCGCTCTCGAGGGCCACTCGAGCCAAGAATTGAGCCTCCGGGATGCGCGACTCCCGATAGGCCACATAAGAGGACGGATTCTCCAGCGCGAAAGGCCGTCCGAGCACGTCTTGCACGCGCTTCACGCGCGAGACGACGTGGCGCAGCGTTCTCTCCGTGTACGGAATTGGAAGGAGCTCGTGCAACGGCCGCCCCCCGATGGAAGACCATGACAGATGGTCGGAGACGTACGCAGCGCCGATCTCCTCGGCGAGGTCGCGCAGGCGGCGCAAGTAGGTGAGGTCGAGCCGATCCGCGCTACCGATCGAAAGCGCCACGCCATGGAGCGCCACGGGGTATCGTGAGGCTACTTCTCGAAGCACGGCCCTCGGCCGTCCTCCCGTGTCGAGGTAGTTCTCCGTCAGCGCCTCGAACCAGCCGACGCTGGGGCGGTCTCCCAGGATTTGTGCAAAATGGGCGGAGCGGAGCCCGAGGCCAAGGGTTGGAAGCGAGACGGGCTGCGGAAGGGTCGGGCGCACGGCACCGGTTGCGATGCGCCTCCTCGCCCGAGGTTACTGCGGCGGCCCCCCCGAGAGTCGCCGTACGAACTCCGCCTCGCGCGCCGCGAACTCCGACTCGCTGGGATGGCGCTGCGAGTCGAAACCGCCCAACCCCGGATCCGGCGGGCCCTTCGCGATGGCGGCCGCATAGAGCGCCTCCATGCGAGTGACATAAGCGCCGAAGGGCTCCGGAGGCGCGACGGCGGCGCGAAGCCCCGCCAGCGCCTCACGATCGGACGCCAGCCGCGCCAGGTGGGCGGCGAGCGCGCCCGCGTCGCCGGCGGGGAAGAGCAGCGTCGAGCGATCGGCGCGTTCGCGATAGGCGCCGAGGTCGGTTGCGATGACCGGATGTCCCAGCGCGCGGCTTTCGTCGAGCGTGAGCCCGAAGGTTTCGAATGTGAGGCTCGGGAGCACCGAGGCGTGGAGCGGAGTCGAGGCGAGTTCGGACCACTCGAACCGACCGCGAAACTGTATGGAGTGATCTTTCGCGGCAGCCCGACAGCGCGATTCGTAGCCCGGGTCGTCGAACCGGCCGAAGATCTCGGCTTCCACCGTTCCGGCGGGAAGGCGGCGCACCGCCTCGATCAGCACATGTGCGCCTTTGCGCTCCATTTGGATGCCCCAGCTGGCAACGCGCAGCGGTCCGGAGCCCGCCTCCGTTCCCCGCGGCAACTCCGCGACAAGCGCCAGCGGCACGACGGAAAAGTGCGCTTCCGGAAGCTGGTGGTACTTTGCCAATAATGCGCGCTGCGTGCTGGAGATGCAGCAGACGAAGCGCGCCGTCAGCAGCTCCGAGCGAAAATCGTCCCGAAGAAGCCGAAACTCCGATTCCGGCGCCAGCGGGATCGCAGGGGTGACCGCTCCCGCGCAGGGCACGCAGTCGCCGTACGCCGGCTGAAGATCACAAAACGATGCGCCGGCCCCCGGAGCGCGAAATCCGATGAGGCATGTTGTTGTGAAGTCATGGAGCGTGAGGACCGCCGGAATTCCGGCGAGCGCCGCCGTGTGCGCGATGTCTCGGCTCAGGCGAATGAAGTGATGACCATGCACCACGTCGGGCCGCAGCCGCTTCAGGAGTTCGAGCAGCGCTCGCGAGACGCGCGGCTCGTAGGTCTTCTCCCAACGGTCGAAATAGAGGTCGGACCGATGGATCGTATAAATGCGAACGCCGTCCTGCTCACGCTCGGCGATCTCCACGGCGTTCCTCGGCTCGAACGTGCCGGTGATCACAAAAACCCCGTGTCCACCGTTTCGCAGCTCGCGCGCGAGACGCTCCACGATGCGCTCGGTGCCCGCCGCCAGCTCGGGCGGGTAGCCATGGGTGATGAGCGCGATCCTCAGAGTCGCTCCAGCTCCGCGCTCGCGCGCTCCAGCTCGCCGGGGGTGCCGGCGTCCCTCCAATATTCCCAGAGCGGAAAGCCCTCGACGGCCTCGCCCCGCGCGATCAGCGTTTCAATCATCGTCGTCATGTCGACGTAGGTGTTCCGCGGCACCTGAGCGATCAGCGACGGAGAGACACAATAAATGCCTGCATTGCACCAATTCACGATCCGAGGCTTCTCTTGGATCTGTACGATTCTCGTTCCCGCGGTCCTCACGACGCCGAAGGGAACGTCGTACGAATGGGGAACGAGCGACAGCGTCACGGAGGCCTCGGTCCGCAGATGGTGCGCCGCCAGTGCCTGTAGGTTTGCGCGCGTCAGGACGTCGGCGTTGACCACAAAAATCGGCGTCGACGGCAGCGGCTGAAGAAGGCTCAGCGCCCCCGCGGTGCCCATGCGCCGATCCTCGCGCAGGAAGCGGATCTGTAATCCGAATCGCTCGCCTCGACCGATGTGATGTGCGATCTGCTCGGCGAGGTGATTCAGGGCGAGAGTCACTTCGCGGACTCCGCAGCGTGCGAGGTGCTCGAGAACGTGCTCGAGCATCGGCCTCCCCGCCACCGGAAGAAGCGGCTTCGGGATTTGTTGCGTAAGTGCACCCATTCGCGAGCCGAGCCCGCCGGCCAGCACCAGCGCCGATTGGACCACGACCGCGGGCTCTGCGGCCACAACGAGCTCGAAACCTCCGTCGACGGTCCGCTGGTACGGCAGCCTTCCGCCAGTGTCCGCCTCGAGCGGCACCGGCACGCTCCAGCGCGCCGCCGCCTCTGAAAGTCCACATCCGCGCAGGTGGGCTGCGCGCAGTTCGGCATCGCGCAGAACCCCCACAATTCGTCCGTCCGCGGCTCGCAGCACCGCGAGCCCTTCGCGCTCGACGCACCCGAGCGCATCGGAAACGGACGCGTGCTCGGACAACGAGCAGCGTGCGAGCTCGTCGGCGGTGAGCGTTCTCGGTGCGTCGTCCATGGCGCGCGGCGAGAGTATCGTTCGAACAGGAGCCCGGCGAAAGCTCCCGTCGCCGCCTCAGCGGCGGCTCATGTACTGCTTGGGGTCGAGGCGGTTGCTCGAGTGCAGCAGCGCCCACCAATCTTCGTTGTAGACCGGCGGCCGTTCGTCGAACCACAGCCGAAAGGAGATGAGCACCTCATCCCACGTCACGCGTCCGGCGAGGACCGCGTCGAACATCGTGCTTGGGATCCGAATGCGAAGATTCGGGTCCGAGAGATCGCCCAGCTCCACGCGCACGGGCCGCGCGGTGAGGTCGAGGTGCCCCACGAACCCCTGTGCGCCGCGCACATCGAAGACGACGCGGTAATTGGCGCGCTCCGCCAGCTCTTTTTGTTGGATCGTCAGCTCACAAAAACGGGAGAGGAACCGCCGATCCAGTCCCGGTTCGGGCACCTGCTCCGACGCGCGCGCAGCCTCGACCTCCGGAAGGATGCGCTTCGCATGCTCCCTCACGAGCTCGAAGTGCCGGCTCCAATCCGGCGCGGGGGCGTCGCGCTCGATCCCGCTCCCGAGCGTCCACCGATCGCCCGGGTTCATGTCGAGGCACTGGATCGGCTCGCGATTCCAGCCGACGGCCTCTGAAGCCTCGAGCGCCGCCTTCGCCTGCGCGGGATCGTTGATATTGTTGATGTCGTTCATCCACCATTGTTCGGGAGAAGGCAAACAATAGCCCGCAGCAAAGGGCACCGCGAACCGAGTCCGCAGCCGCCGTGCGCGGTCGACGAAGAGTTCAATATGCTCCGCTCGGCGCCTTGTGCACAGACCGAGCTTCGCCTGTGCCGGCATTTCATAACAGGTAGGAAACTGGATCGCCCCGGAATACGGCAGGAGGGCGACGTCGATTCGGTACTTGGAGCCCAACTCATCGAGCGTCGAATTGTGAAGCTTACAATCATTCATGTCGTAGAGAGTCAGCTCGCCATCTGTAACCAAGATGGAGGAGTCGTCCCACGGCAAATCTGTTTTCAGACACTCCATCCGCGCGCCGTGCCATTCGAAGGGCTTGCGGAAGGGCATACGGCGAATCGAGCGGAACCCGAGCTCTCGAACGATCTTGTCCGTCGACTCGCTCTCGAAGGCGGGCAGCAGGATCTCAGTGTCGCGCGGGATCTGCGCCAGCGTCTTCGGGTCGCAGTGGTCGGGATGGTCATGGGAGATGTAGACCCCGTCGATCCGCCCCAGGTCCTTCACCCTCTTCCGAAGCGGAGGGAAGTGCCACCAGCTGTGGAAGTAGGCCGGATCTTCCAACCACGGATCGAGGACGAGCCGAGCGCCCGATGAAAGCTCCAGCAGCGCAGCCGCGTGGCCGAGGGTTGTCAGTCGCATGTGGGGGAGCTTACGACCCGCCGGTTCGTCGACCTTGACCGTTGGCGCTTCGGTGCCGCCACGTTCACGCACGAGCCCCTCGGAATCGCGGCGCGAGATTTACCAAATCGGATTCTCAAATCTATTTCAGAGTTTGTAATAGATCGAGGAACTCGGCAGATCTTATGGACTCATCATTCAACTCATATCACTCAGAGATCGACGGAAATCGGTGCTTACTTCTCGCGCGGATCAACGCCCTTAGAGGAAGGTCCATTTCAGTTTCGTCATACGCGCGGCCGCTCTTCGGCCGCCATGACGCGCCCTTCATCCCACTCATGTGGGTCGACTCCCCGCTCGGTCTCCCACGAGTGCGAGTCGGAATCCCAGGCACTTTGCTTCCGCTTTCATGCTGCGGATCGGGCTGAGCGATCCGCGTATCGCTGTGTGTGTGACAGGGGCAGTGGCGGGTCTCCGAAGCCCTTTCCCCAAAAAAGACTTGAACCACCGCAGCCGGATCGTTTGCATCGCAAAGCGTTTCTGAGTTTCGTGTCCCCAGTTTTCGAAAGAACCACTTTGCCGCTTCGTCGCAGCCACAATTCCGTGGCGGCGCCGCCGTTGCATCGTGGGCTACACAAAAACCACCCCAGGAGGGCTCCCCAAATGATCTGGAGGATGACGGCCGCGTCCGCGGCTTCTTTCCTCGCTCTCGCCTCCTTCGCCTTCGCGCAAACGGATGAAGCGCAGCGGATCAAGGACCTGGAGCGTCAAGTCGAGGAACTCCGCGTACAGCTGCAGGACATGATGCAGCAGCGGCCGCAAGCCTCGACTTCGACGGCAGACCTTGATCGAGCTGTCGCGGATCTCGCCGCACGCTTGGAGAAGCAAGGCTCGCCGAAGGGCGGAGCGAACGTTGTCGCGCCTAAGGTGAAGTCGGTGAAGATCGGCTTCGAAGACCGAGTGCGCGCAGAGGTGTACCGGAACCGCACGTTCGGCGCCCGCAAGGGCGTGCTGAACCCGGTGTTTAGCCCGACCACGGTCTACTCGAACATCAGCCCGTCGAACCCGTCGGGCAGCTTCGAGCTCGACTCGTTCGTCGGATCGTTGGAAGGCGGCTTTAATGGCGGCGGCGGCGGCAAGGGCAACCAGGGCACCGGAGACGGCACGCCTGGTCCTTCGTCGGGCAGCGACAGCCGTCGCATCCTCGATGATGCGAACCGCATCCTGAATCGCCTCCGGCTGAACGTCGACGTCGATGTGAGTGATCGCCTCTCGGCTTCGTTCCAGCTGCAGCAGTCGCGTCTGTGGGGCACGAACGTCGGCGAATCCGCCGGTGGCTCGCTCCTCCCGAACGCGCCGATGACGTCGGTCGTCGCACCTGCCCCGCCGTTCCCCGGCGATGGCGGTGGCGTCGATCCCGACCAGAGCATCGCGGGCGGCAACGGCGTTGCTTTCCGTCAGGCCTACATCGTGGCGAAGAACGTCTTCGACTCGGGCGTCGATGTGACGCTCGGTCGCATGGCGCTCAATCTCGGCGATGGCCGCCTCCTCTCGTCCGCTGAGTGGGACAACGTTGGACGTGCGTTCGACGGCTTGAAGCTCAGCTATGCGAGCGGCAACGACATCAAGCTGACCGCGATCGCGACGAAGGTTGTCCAGGGCGGACTCGACTTCCAGCACCAGGATACAAATCTCGTCGGCGCTTGGCTCGAGCTCTCTCCGGCCGACAACGTCAAGCTGACGCCGTACACCCTGTGGCTTGACAACAATACGACGGGTCCCACGTCGATGATTGGCAAGCCCTGGACGATCGGCTCGCTGGTCGATGTGAACGTCGAGGCCTTCCATGCGGGCGGTGAGATTGCCATTCAGCAAGATCACGATCGCCCGAACACGCCGATCAGCGGTGCGCGCGATATCAACTTCAAGGAAGCGATCGCGTACAGCGTCTTTGGTGAGTTCGCCATCCCGGTCGACGACTACAAGCCGACGATCGGAGTGGAGTTCAGCGAGGCGTCGAAGTACTTCAACGATCTGTATGGTTCGCGCCACGGCATCTACGGCATGGCCGACATCGTCACCACGTGGAACAACCTGTCCTACTGGAAGCTCTACGCGAATACGGCGGTGGTCGAGGACGTGACGCTGAATGCTGCGTTCTACATCCTGCGCCTGAACCAGGATCCGGCTCCCTCGTCGACGCGCGAGAGCCGTCGCCTCGGAGAAGAGCTTGACCTGTCGCTCACCGCGCGCTGCAGCGACAACATCACCACCACGATTGGTTGGTCTCACTTCTTCAACGGTTGGGCGATGCAGGACGGAGGGTTCGCGCCTGGCGCGGCCTATGCGTCCGAGATCGGCCACAACCTGAACACCAACGAGGACGCGGACTTCTTCTTCGTCAGCCTCAACGTGTCGTTCTAAGGCACAAGCGCTGGAGCGCGAGTGCAAAGGCCGAGGGCCCAGGCACAGACGCGACAGCGCGACGCCGTCTCGACTCGCCTACTGTGAGGTTCACAGATCCACGGCGAGTCGAGGCGAGCGGGTTGGGCGGTCAGCACGACGCCCCTCCCGTTCCGCAAGAATCACAATTCTTGCGAGGCAGCGCCAAGACCCCACAAGGCAGAGCAGCGACAGCCCAATGATCGGCTCCTGATCGCCGCCTGCCTCCCCAGAACAACACAACCCCAAGAAACAAGATCCAAGCGCAACTCTAGGAGAACCCGATGCGATCGAGTCTCACCTACCTACTCGCCTCGACGGCTGCCGCCGGCCTCACCGCTGCGGCCAGCCAGGCGGCTTCGAACGGTGCCCATGGCTCCGTCACGATGTCCGTTACGAAGGCGAATGCGGCATCGCTGGGTGGCCCTTTGGCCCTCCCGCCGCTCCGCATCCAGTACACAGGAAAGTTTACAACTCCCACCGGTGCTGCTGTTCCCAACTCGAACAAGCACCGAATCACCTTTGAGATCTTCGATTCGCCGAAGGGAGGCAACAGCCTCTACGGCCCGGAGACTCAGGCGGTCGCGAGCCAGGACGGCGTGGTGAATGCTGTCATCGGCTCGAGTCTCGACATGACGCCCGCTCAGGCGCTGGCAATTGCCGCCGCTGGAAAGGCGTACCTCCAAGTCACGTTCGACAGCGAGGGTGCAGGCGTCGGCCTGCCGGCCGAGCTCTTTGGCCGCATTGAGATGACCACGACGCCGTTCGCAATCCACGCTGCGACGGCCACCAACGTTCCGGGCATGGCCATCACGCCGAGCTCGGTTGACACGACGGGCACGGGCGCGGCGCCCAACACGGTGAAGACGGGCACGCTCGTCGCCACCGACGCGGCGCAGCTCGGCTCCGTCCAGACGCAGTCGCTGACGGTCACCGGCCCCGTGAGTCTCTCGGGGAACACGACGGTCGGCGGCACGCTGGTGTTCGAGAACTCGCCCGTCTTCACGAATGGGCTGAAGGTGCAGGGCGGCGTGACGCAGCTCGGCGGCTCCACGGGAACCGCCGACGACGCGACGGCCGACGCCTTCTATGAGTTCCAGACGGCTGGCAACGTCGACATCTACGTCGAGGACGCGGTTTCGCGCACGATCACCCTCGGTGGCACGCCGGCTTCGGACGCGACCCCCGCGATCGACAACGTGGTTGTCGCGGGCACGCTGTCCGTGTCGGGCACAACGACCTCGACAGGCGCGGTCACGGCCTCGAACGGCCTGACGGTGACTGCGGGTGGTCTGACGGTGACTGCGGGCGGCCTGACGGTTTCGGCCAACGGCGCCAACATCACGGGCACGCTGACCTCGGCCTCGGGCATCTCCGTCACGACGGGCGGTATCACGGTGACCGCGGGCGATGTGACTCTCGCTGCGGGCGGTGGCAACCTCGTCGCGAACAACAACACGACGATCGGTGACGCCGGCGCAGACACGCTGACGGTCAACGCGGCTTCCACGTTCAATGGAACTGTGACGTTCGCGAATGCGGGCACGCAGTCGTTCACGGGCAACCTGACGGTCAACGGCAACACCCAGCTCGGCAACGCTTCGAGCGACACGATCGACCTCCAGGGCACGATCACGAACACGGCCGGCGACGTCACTGTCGACGACAACTTCGTGATGGTGAACGGCTCCATCAGCGACTCGAACGGATCGTTGATCCTCAACGATACGATCACGGTCTCCGGCCTCGCCGATTTCCAGTCGGGCCTGACGGTCTCCGGTGCCGCAGCGACGACCCTCACGGGCGCGCTCGACATCCAGGGCAATATTGCCAACTCGACCGGAAACGTGACCATCAATGATGATTCCACCTTCAACGGGAATGCCAACTTTACGGGCGGTGGCAACACCGTTTCGATCGCGGGCACGCTCGACATCCAGGGCAACATCATCAATTCCGGCGGAAACATTGTTTTCAACGACAACGTGATTGTGAGCGGCGGCGACTTCTCGGTCACCGGCGCCGGCAACGATGCCTCGTTCGATAACAACGTAACAGTCGGCGGAAACACGACGCTCGGTGATGCGGCCGCTGATACGGTCACCATCAACGGCACGACCACGGTGACGGCGCCGGCAAACTTCACGAATGCTTCGAACGAAGCTGTGCAGATTGTCGGCGGGATCTACAACGGCAACTCCATCACTGATGCTGTTGCCTCTGCGGATCCGGTCACGGTCAACGACCACCTGCAGGTCTTCGGCCGCATGCTGGTCCACAGCCAGGACACCTTTAGCAACCTCGTGTCCACAGCGGACTCGACGTTGATCGCGGTGCCGGCCGGCTACGCCGCGTCGGCCATGGTCGTCGACGGCTCCCTCCAGGTGTTCAGCAGCGGCCCGACGCAGGGCGCGCTGGTGGTGGAGGGCCAGATCCTCGCCAACGATTCGATCAATGTTCGCAACGGCATCTTCAACGATGGCGGCGGTGTCCAGATCACCGATGACCTCTCGGTCACGGGCTCGGGCTCGGTTGCCGGCACGCTGACGACGACGACGCTGAACGCGACGAACATCACGGCGACGAACGGCATCAACATCACCGGCGGTGTGACGATCACGACGGGTGGACTGACGGTCCAGGCCGGCGGCATCACGATCACCGGCGCGTCGACCTTCAACAACGGCATCACGGTCAGCGGCAACTCGACGTTCAACAACGGGTTGACGGTGACGGGCGCCATCGACGCCAACGGCGGCATCGCGAGCACGGCTGGAAACGTGACAGTTTCCGATGCGCTCGACGTCACCGGCGGCGCGTTCCAGGTTCAGAATGGCAACTCGGCGACCTTCACTGGCGCTGTGACCATGAACTCGACCCTGGCCGTGACCGGCGCGACGACCCTCGGCTCGACGCTCGGTGTGACCGGCGCGACGACCTTGGGCTCGACGCTCTCGGTGGCGGGCGACATCAGTGATCCGAACTCCAACGTGACGATCGCGGACGGCCTCGATGTCAATGGCGCGTTGAACGTTCTCGCGGGCAACACCGCGACCTTCACCGGCAACATCGATGCGCAGACCAACATCTTCAACTCGTTGGCCGCTTCGGTGACGGTGAACGATGGTCTCACGGTCGCGGGCGCGACGGCTCTCCAGAGCACGCTCGCCGTGACCGGCGCGACGACGATGGCGGGAACGTTGACGGTCAATAATACCGCAACGATCCAGGACCTGATTGTGACGGTGAGCGAGACGATCAACGGCTCGCTCACGGTTCAGGGCCTCGGCACCTTCCAGAACGGCATCAACGTTACCGGCACGGGCACGTTCAACAATAACGTGAACGTGGCGGGCTCGCTCGGCGTGACGACCAACGCAACAATTGGCGGCACGCTCGGTGTGACCGGCGCAACGACGCTCGGCAGCACGCTGAACGTCACGGGTGCGACGGCTCTCGCCAGCACGCTCAACGTTGCCGGCGCGGCCACGCTCCAGAGCACACTCGATGCGCAGGGCACGATCTCGAACAGCACGGCCAGCAATGGCGGTGCGGTTCAGGTCAATGACCTGTTCAGCGTGACCGGCGCGACGACCCTGAGCAGCACGCTGGATGTCCAGGGTGCGATCAGCAACTCGGTGGCCGGCCAGGCTGTGGCGGTGAACGACAACCTCAACGTGACGGGCAACACCGCGTTGACCGGCACGCTGACGGTGAGCGGCGCCACCACGATCGGCACGGCAGTCACCCCTGCCGCGACGCAGCTCTTCGGCACGTTCAATGTCGGAAACGCGATCGCCGGCCCGGGCCAGTCGTTCTTCACCTCGACCCTCGCGGGCAACGTGGAGATCAATGGCAACTCGGCCGTCCAGGGCGGAACGCCGACCTTCACGGTCGGTGACCTCGGCGCGGGCGGCATCAACGAGGTCGTCAGCACGTTCAACGGAAATGTGACCGTCAATCAAAACACCACGATTGGCGACGCATCGACGGACACGCTGACGGTCAATGCCACGTCGACCTTCAATGCCCCCGTGATCCTCGCGGACGCCGCCACTCTGACGGCGAACAGCGACTCGATCACGCTCGGCAATGCGGGTACCGACACGCTGACGGTGAACTCGGTTTCGACGTTCAACGCCAACGTGACGATGAACCAGAACCTCACGGTTCAGGGTGACATCACGGGCAACGGCGCCGCGAACGCGCTCACCATCAACGGCAACACCGCGTTGAACGGCACGTTGGACGTGACGGGCAACACGACGGTCGGCGGCACCTTCCAGGTCAACGGGGACGTGAGTGACGGTGATTCCGCCCTCACGATCGCGGACGACCTCACGGTGACCGGCAACACGCAGCTCGACGGCACGCTCTCGGTCGCTGGCAACATCAGCGATCCGAACTCGGCCGTGACGGTTGCGGACGACCTGTCGGTGACGGGCAACCTCGCAGTGACCGGCACGTCGACGCTGACGGGCGCGGTTTCCGCGGGCAACACCCTGACGGTGACCGGCGCCACGACGCTCAACAGCACGCTGACGGTTGCGGGCGCTTCGGTGCTCAACAACACGCTGACGGTTGCGGGCGCCACGGCGATCAACAACACGTTGAACGTCACCGGCGCGACGACGCTCGGCAGCACGCTTTCGGTCGCTGGCAACATCAGCGATCCGGATTCGGCTGTGACGGTCGCCGACGACCTCTCGGTGACCGGCAACGCATCGGTCGGCGTCGACCTCACGGTCGGCGACGATGCTTCGATCACCGACGACCTCACGGTTGGCGGCGATTCGACGCTGTCGGGCCCGGTGAACATGGGCAGCACGCTGTCGGTCGCTGGCAACACGACCCTCAGCGGCAACCTCTCGGTCGCTGGCGCGATCAGTGATCCGAACTCGCCCGTCACGATCAACGATGACGCGACGATCAACGGCAACACGATCCTCGGCGATTCGGCCGGTGACATCGTTACGGTCAACGGCACGACGTCCTTCGGCAATGGCGCCGGTTCGAACGGCAACAACTTCATCGGTGACAAGGTCACCGTCTGGGGCAACCAGACGACGGTCGGCACCATGGCAGTCCGCGCGGCGTCTGGCATCAACCAGACGATCACGCTCGACGGCCAGACGGGCCGCATCACGGCGAAGCAGTTGACGGTCACGGGCCCGAAGAACTTCGTCAGCCCGAACCCGGTCGATCCGACGACGGAGCTCCTCTACGTCGCGCAGGAAGGCCCGGAGAACGGCGTCTACTACCGCGGCTCGATCGTCGTGAAGAAGGGTGAGACCCGAATCGACCTCCCGAGCGAGTTCTCGCTCGCGGCGGAGAACGAGGGCCTCACCGCCACGCTGACCGCCGTCGGCAAGAAGGCGTCGGTGTGGGTGGTCGAGCAGGCTGCCGATCACCTCGTCATCGGCTCGGATGAGGACGTCCGCGTGAACTACCGCGTGGACGGCGTGCGCCAGGGCTTCGCCGGCTACAAGGCGATTCGCCCGAACACGCACTTCCTGCCGCAGTCGAAGGAAGACGTGAGCAGCTTCCCGGCCGAGGTCGTCGAGCTCATGAAGCGCAACGGCCTCATCAACAAGGACGGCTCGCCCAACGCAGAGCTCATCAAGAAGCTCTCGGCTTCGGCGAAGTAAGTCTGAGGCGGTGGGGCGCTGATCCTCGGATCGGCGCCCCTATCCGCAGCTCCGGTCCTCGCCGATCGGAGCCCAAGAAAAAGGGCCGATACATTTGTAGCGGCCCTTTTTCTTTTGAGGCTTCTTTTTGTGCTCTCACTCCGCGTCCCCGGGGGCGCCCGCGGCGTACTCAATTATCCCATGCGATCCCGCTCGGCGGCCTCAAGCGCCGCCGGCAGCTCCGCCGGATCAGTCACTTCTGCGAAGCTCGCCCGGCCCACGGATACAAAAGCCGTCGGCACCTCGCGGCTCGGCAGACCTGCGCGCTGAAGCCGAGCGGGCTCTCGCTTCGGGTCGATTGCGTCGACCACACGATTGGGCATGTAGCGGCCGAGCGCCGCAATGCGCAGGCGCTCTTCGACCTCCGATCCCCAGCTCCCCACAACGGTGACATGGATCGGCTCGTGCAGCAGCAGGTCCACCGCTCGCGCGTAGCCGGCCACGTAGTAGCCGTACTGCCGGTAGTCCTGAGTGAAGGACTGCAGCGCCTCGCGGGCCGTTCGTAGATACGAATCATCCCGGAGGAGAATCCCGAGCCGGATGAATCCTTCCGCGACTACGGAGTTCTCAAGAATGGATCGGTTCCTGCGGACCGGATTTTTGAGGTCCGACGCGTCGTGCGGCAAATCATAGAAGCCGCCCGAGGAGGAGAGGTGCCGAGCGCGCAGAATCGCCGCGAGCCTCACGGCCTGCTCGAGCCAGCGCGGATCGCCTGTGTACGCCAAGGCATCGGTGAGTGCGCGCAGCACGTACGCCTGGTCCGACAGCAGGCCGGGGAGATGGAAGGTGCCGTCCCAATAGTGATAAACGCCCTTCTTGTCGTCGACCATCTCGTCGACGATGAACTTCAATACTTGCGCGCCCTGCTCCCGCAGCACGGGCCGCTCCATCGTCGTCGAAGCCACAAAAAGAGCCGACGCGGCGATCGCGTTCCAATCGGCGTAGATCGTTCGGTCGACGCGCGGACTGTTGCGTGCGCGCCGCCGCTCGATCGGGAGTCCATAATATTCCGGGTCGGCATCCTGGCTCCCGAAGTAGGCCCCGCTTTCCGAATCCCGCAGCCGCGCATCCATCCAGCCGAGGATGCCCTCCGCAACCTCGCGGTACGACGGCGTCCCCAGCACCTGGAACGCCTCGAGATAGAAGCGCAGACGCGAGGCGTTCGAATCCAACATTTTCTCTGTGTGCGGCGCGCGCCAGTCGCGCGCCTGCGCGTAGCGGAAGAAGCCGCCCTCGACCGTATCGCGAATCTCGCCGCGGGCCATCGCGTCGAGCGTGCGCACGACAACTTGGCGCATCCGCTCGTCGCCGTGGCGCACATAAGTGGCAAGCGCGAAATCGATCGCCTCCGCATGCGGGAATTTGGAGCCCGTCCCGAAGCCGCCGTGGACCGAGTCGAATGACTCCAGCACTGAGGTTCCGACGGCGTCCAGAATGCTCGCCGAGAGAGAGCCCAGCTCTCGCCGCTCCTGCGCGCGAATCCGAATCTCCTCCAGCTCCTCGACACGCGAGCGGATCTCGTCTCCATGCTCGCGGAAGAAGGGCGCGACCCGGTCAAGGATCGGCATCAGCTCAGCCGACGTCAGGAACGTCTCGCCCGCGATGAGGTCTCCGCCAGGCGTCAAGAATGCAATGGTCGGCCAGCCGCCGCAATTGTAACGAGCATTGATGTCGGGGCGCCGATCCTTGTCCACGCGCACCGGGACGTAGGCGTCGCGGATGCGCTCCACAATCTTCGGATCCGCAAATGTGGTTTCATCCAATTCGCGGCAATAACGACACCACGATGCAACAATCGTGAGAAGCACCGGTCGGTGCTGCTTGCGGGCAAGCTCAAAGGACGATTCGGCCCAAGGGAGCCACTCGATGGAGTTCGAACCGGGCTGCGACATCGTGGGGCGGTGGTTGGATAAGACCTGGGCGAGCGGATTCGGGACGTGGACGGCCGCCCCCGCTCTGCGCCGCAGTTATCGTCGCCCGAAGGGAGCGCGGATAACAGTCCAGGCCTGCGGGTGAGGCAGATCCCACGCGCGATGCATAGCTCGCGCGTCGCTTCCTGAAACGGCCGCGCAGGCGCGAGATTCGCGCGCGCCCCGCTTGACGCGCCTTACGGTGCCGCCTTGAGATCGCGCGTGCGCGCCGCCGGCAGCTTCACCGCCGGAGCATCCGCCCAGAGCGCGTCAAAGTCGTAGAACTCGCGCGCCTCCGGCTGAAGGATGTGAATCAGCACGTCGCCGAGGTCGAGCAGCACCCACCACCCCGTTTCGTAACCTTCCAGCTTCGTTCGCCGCCCTTCCTCGCGCATCTCGCCCTCGATGCTGTCGGCGATCGCCTGCACCTGCCGACGGTTCGCCCCCGTCACGAAGATCAGGTAGTCGGCGTAGTCCACCAGCTGATCGACCTCACGAATGGAGATGTCGCGTCCCTTGCGATCCTCCGCGATATGGGCCACTCGCGTTGCGAGTTCGAGCGATCGTTCCGTTCCGGTGAGTTGCTTTCTCAATGGCGGATATGAGGTGGAAAGTCGAGGACCTGTGCGGATTGCACCGCGGGGTCCGTGCAGGTTCAAGAGTAGGCCGGGTCAAGAAGGCGAGAAGAGCTCCGTGTGCCGACGGCGGGGCCGAAACTCACAATGAGCTCGCGGTCGCGGTCCGAGCCAGGGCGCCGTTTCGGATCATGAGCGCACGCACCCAGCTCATCGGCGCGCGCGGGGGACGATGTTTGCTTCGCCTGCGCGTGATTGCGATGTGGATGATCGCCATCAGTCCCACTACCGCGAGCGTTGCGCCGATGTAGAGCATCCATCGGTGCGCGTCGCTCTCGAACTGGCTTCCGACCTTCGCGACGCCCACTCCGATTCCCATCTGTAGCGGCGCCGTTACGACCACACCGGAGGCTTCCACCGCCAGGATCTTCCACCAACCGAGCTGCATCACGCCCGACATGGTCACCATCGGGGTGCGTGCGCCTGGGATGAACCGCGCGATCAGCAGCGCCCAAGCGCCGCGGCGGTCCATTTCGTACTTCACCTCTAGAAGCGCCCGTGGGCCGATCATTCGCCGGAAACGGCGCGAGGCCAGGAGCCGCCCGCCGAAGTGGCGGCAGATCCAGATCCACCCGGCGTCGCCGATCACAATACCGATCCACGCGGCGGCCGAAGCCTGAATGAACCACTCCCAGGAGCCGGTCTGGCGGAATTGTTCGAACGCGAAAATGCCGGCGGGGACCAGGATGAAGTCCTCGCTGAGGTGGAGTCCGATCCCGCTGATGACGAAGGCGAGGAAGATCGCGAGCGGGCCATGTTCGACGAGCTGCACTCCCCACTCCCGCAGCCCGCTGGCGGCGGCCGGGGCGGTATCTGCGCCCTGCCAGGCCATAAGCGACGTGACGGCGAAAAGAGCGATGGCGACGCGCGCGAGCATCCGGCGAGGAGTATAGAACGCCTTCCCGCAGGCTCAGTACCTGCGGGGTGCGCTGAGTAGTGGATCGTCGGGGCGAAGGGTGCGAAGTGCCGAGCGGGCTCGCTCCTCGGTTTCTCGATCAGCGGCTTCCGCCATCTCAATCCGCGCCGTGAGCCACGCCGCCATCGACGCCGCTCTTGGATCTCCCAGCGCACGAAGCCGCTCCTCGAGCGCGAGCGCTGCGCGCAGGTCGGCGCAGACCTCCTCCCAGCGGCCGTCGAGGCCCAGGAGCCCCGCCCGCTCCTCCAGAATCAGCGCCGCGTGCGGTACCGCGGGCGTCCAGCGCGAGAGCCAGGGCCGAAGCGCAGCGATCGCACGATTGAGTGCTTCGAGCCGCTCCTGGGCGGAAGCTCTCCCTACCGGCGCGGCCCAGCGGAGCCAAACGAGCGCTTCGAGGTCGGCGAGCTCGGGATGATGAGCGCCGAGCTGCTCAACTCGGGCCAGGACTTCGAGGGCCCCGCGCGCCGCGCCGCGCTCCTCTTCCCGCGTCGGTTGCGCCGCCGACAGATCGCCCACCAGCTCATAGACGAGGACCGACGCGGCGTCGGCATCCCAGGGGTCGATCTCGAGCGCGAATCGTTGGAGAGCGATCGAGCCCGCCCGCTGACCGTCGCTCCGCAGAAATGCAGCGCGAAGGCGGGCGAGCTGTGCCGACGGGCGAGCGAGCGGACCGAAGATCCGTCGGAGCGCCGCGGCGCCCTCGGCGCCCTCGGCGCCCTTCGGCGGCGCCGGCGGCTGAGGCGCAACGATGTGGGATACCACAAAAAGAAGAATACAAACGATCCCAAGAACTGCTCTCACCGCCGCCACCTCCGCGCCGCTGCCGCGAGAAGTGAGCTGGCCAGGGCCGCCACAAGGGGCGCCGCTGGGACTCCGATTTGTGCGATCTCGCGGTCGAACCACGCCGCCGTCGCCGAAGCGGTCTCGAGGCCGAACGCGACGCGGAGATCATCGTTGGGAAGCACCGTGAGGAGAACTGCGAGAGAGACGCCCGCCAGTATCACGACGCTACGGTCGAGCAGCGCCGCGAGAAGGGAGCCCACACCGGCAAATGCCGCCAGCGAGCCGCTCCACGCGACGGCCAGATACCACAATACCTCGGCCGCGCTCGATGGAGCGCCCACGGCGCGGACCGACGCGCGATCGAACCGCAGTCTCGGGCCGGAGCTGACCCGCTCGATTTCCACGGTCATTTCTCCGGGCTTTGACGCCGCGATCTCTGTCGGCGTTCTGCCGCTCAGCGAAAGCTCCAGCGGCTGCTGCCATTTGTCGGACCCCACAAAAACCCGCACCGGAACTCGGCTTGCATCTCCGTAGGCGGACGCAAGTCCGACCTCAGGCGCGATCCGAATGAGTGAATTCGCCGGAGCCTCCATCCGCCATCGGGCTCTCTCGCCCTTCTCCGACAGCGTTTGAGTTTCTCCGTCGGCAATTCGAATCCGCGGTCGCATTCCTGCACCGTTGGCCTCGCCGAGGGCGGCACCGACCAGCATGACACAAATCCAGACCCCCAGCGCGCATCCCCAGGAGCAGAGCGCAAGGCCAGGGCCGGAGATCCACGGCGAGACTGGTCTCGAAGCCCACAGAATATCGCCGGGGCGGCTCGCCTTGCGGCCGAGCACGAGGCAGGGCAACAAGAAAGCAATCGATCCGGCGAGCGTTCCCGCGATGGAACAGATCCACGCGAGCTTCGCGATAGGGGCATCGGCCGCTGCGAAGTCGCCGAGCGGGCGAATGGCGAGGGCGCCTGCGGCCGCGAGCATCCCCCAGAGAATCGCTCGCGACGGCCGCAGCGCTCGCCGCGCGCTGTTTCGGAGCGTTCCGAGGATCTGCGCGTAGATCGGCCCCCAGTTCACTTCTGTAACCACCGCCGAAACAGCTCCGTGAAGCTCACTTTTGCGCGGCGCCCCTCAAGGAGCCGTCCGCCCGCAGTCTCGATCGCCGCCCGGACCAAAGGCTCCTGCTCGAGCCCGACACCCTCCGCGAGCCACTCCGTCCGATTCGCGTCGGCGAGCAGCTCGTCGACGGGACCGCCTGCGACCACGGCACCGTCGCGCAGCACCGTCATCCGATGACACAATTTCTCGACGTCGAAGGCCAAGTGAGAAGACATCAATACTGCAACGCCGCGGGATCGCGCATCGCGCAGGATCCCCTCGAATGCAACAACTCCGAGCGGGTCGAGCCCGCTGGTCGGCTCGTCGAGCAGCAACACCTTGGGATCGTGCAAAAGCGCCTGGCCGATCGTGAGCCGGCGACCTTGCCCGCGCGAGAGCTTCCGAAATGGGGTCTTGGCCTGGCGTTCGAGCCCCACACGCTCCATCGTTCCATCCACTCGGCGTGCGAGCTCCGCGCCCCGCAGCCCGCTGGCGTAGCCGAGATCGAGGAGCGCATCGCGCACGGAAATACCCGGCGGAAACGGCGCTTCCTCGGGGCAGTAACCCACGCACGCAGACGCAGCGCGCGTCCCTGCGGGGGCGCCGCAGATGCGCGCGTCACCTCGATCGTGCCGGTCGATCCCCGCGAGCACGCTGAGTAGCGTCGACTTACCGGAACCGTTCGGGCCCACCAGTGCCATCACCTCGCCGGCCTCCACCGACAGCGAGACGTCGCGGAGCACCTTGTGGCGGCTGAGCCCGAGCCGAGTGGGATAGCTCTTGTGAAGGGCGGCGACGTGAATCGCGGGTTGCGCCATGGGTGAGGAAGCGGGCGGTCGGAAGCGTAGAGCGCGGCGCGCTACGATGCTCGCGTGCGCCCGCGCGTCGTGATCTATAGCCGAGTCGGATGCCATCTCTGTGAGGAGGTGCGTGCCCTCGTCGATCGCGTTGCGGAACGCATCGCGCTCGAGATCGTAGAACTCGATATCGACGCCGACCCGGAACTCCGCGCCGAGTTCGACACCGAAGTTCCGGTCGTCGAGCTCAACGATCGCGAGATCGCCCGGTTTCGGCTCACCGAGGAGCGCCTGATGACTGCCCTTCGATCCGCCGGCTGCGTTGGATGATGCCTCCATGCCCAAGATTTTTGTGCTGACCGGGCCGGACGTGGGCACGGAGCGCGATGTCGACTCCGGAGCCACGTTCGGCCGCGACGAGATGTGTGAGGTTCGCCTCAAGGATGCGAGCGTCTCGCGCAAGCATTGCCGGATCGAGCGCGGCCCCCAGGGATTCGAGGTCGTCGATCTCGAATCGCGCAATGGTACTTATGTGAAGGGCGCCCGCGTGCAGCGCGCGCCGCTGGCACACGGCGAAGAGTTTACAGTGGGCTCTGTTCGAGTGCGGTTCGTCGATCCGCCGGCTGGCGCCATCGACGAGATCGAGCTTGCTCCGGCGGAACCCGCTGCCGCCGCGCCGCCGCCTGCGCCCGCCCCGAAAGCAGCGGAGCCCGCGCGCGCCACGCCCGAGATCGGCGCCGCTCGCCGACGCGCGATGGCTGGAAAGGAGGGCGTGCTTCTGTTTCATCGCATCGAAGACAAGCCCGATTCCATCCTCCACGACGAGATGGGCCAGCAGGATCCACTATTGCGCGCGGCCCTTTGGATTTTTGTGATCGTGCTTGCCGGCGGCCTCTTCTATGGCGCGTGGAAGCTCTCGGCGGGATCGCCGCAGGCGGCGCCGGCCGACGAAGAGGCGGAGGAAGGGCGGTAGCCCTACGGCCCGATGACCGAGCGGATTCCCGCTGAGGCGGAGTAGCCCACGGGATTCGCGCCCGAATCGGCGAAGAGCCACTGCGAGTAGAGCGTCGCCCCGACGAGCACCGGATCTGTGGGAATCGCCGCGTTGGACACCGCCACCCCCGAGCCGTCGGCGACCACGATATACGTTACTTCCGAACTCGTTAGGAGTAGGAGCCCGTCGGCGCCCATCGGGGCGAAGCTGAACGGCAGCGGCGCTCCGCCGATGGAACTGTATGAACCGCCCACCATCAGGAGTGCCGCAGAGAACGCTGGCGCATTGTGAGCTTCAACGATCCACGATTGACCGATCGCCGGCGGCGTCATTTCGAAGATCCAAGGCAGCAGCCCGAGGCTCGTGGCGCAAGGGCATCCGAAGCTGCTCGAAGCGCGCGCCGCCTGGACCTTCACAACGGGGTCCGCAAAGCCGGCCGTGGGCGTCGGTGTGCCGAAGCCGCAGTTCGTGCCGCCGATTTTCCAAACGTTGCCGGGGAAGCCCGAAGGAGGGTTCACAGATCCGTTGATCGCGATCCAAAATTGTGATCCGTCCACGGTGGCGTCGAGATCGGCGATCTCCGGCGACGAACCCGGGCTCGCCCCGATGAACGCGGGGAAGAAGAGCCCTTGGCCGCAGAGATAGTTGAAGAGCGACGTGGGCGAGCTGCCGACGATGGTCAAGAATCCCTGCGCGCTGAATTCGATCCCGAGCGGGAGAATGCCGAATCCCGTCGTGCCCGCGACGGGAGAGAGGTGTCCACCCGCGGGCGGTGCCGACATTACTCCTGTAACTTCCGGAGTCGAGGGCGGCCATCCGCGAGCCCCTAGGTGGACGGATCCCGCCGGGCTCGAGCAGATCGAGAGCATCTGTGTGTTCGCAAGTCCTCGGGACGCCGTCAGCGGCACCTCATAGGCGGCCGCGCTCGACGGCGACACCGCGATGCGGAACACGTGGAATGCGAGCGGCGCTGAAGTGAGCGCCAGAATGCAACCATTGGATTCCCGGTGCATGTCCGTGACGGCGAGCCCGTCCGTCCCGGGAAGAGTAAGAAGTAAGGATTCGCCGACGACGGCTCCCGCCGCGATGCGCACGCGCCAAATTTCCGCGGGTCCGCCCGAAGTCTGTGTCGACGAAGCTCCCACGATCCAGTCACCCGAGATTGCGTCGAGCGCGAAGGAACTCGCAGCATCGGCGAGCGCCGTGGAGAGCCCGCTCAGCGTGTGCGTGCCTGCCGCATCTACGACATGAAGCTGCGCCGTCGGCGTTGCGCCGGTGGACCGCGTCATGACCGCGACGTCTCCCGGAACGAGCGGTCCTTGGCCCACGGCAGTGCTCGCAGTCCATGCGAGCGCAATGGGCACAAAAAAGCTCCGTCGAGAACTCGGCACTCGACTCACCTGCAGCCCGTGCTGCGCCGCGGCCTATTGTGCGGATCTGTTGGAACGCTCCTCGGCAGCGCCTCGGAGCACACGCAAAAGGCTAACCGCCGATGTTCGCCACGCAAACCGGGCTGCCCAGATTTGTCCTTCCACACACATCCGAGCCAAGGCGGCGGGCTCGCCCAGGAGCGCGTCGAGGGCGGTGCGCCAAGCCTCTGGCTCGAAGCCGGCCACATAGCGGGCGGCGGCGCCGCAGGCCTCCTCAAGGGCCGGAATCCTGGAAGCCAGCACCGGGGCACCTGCAGCGAGGGCCTCGAGAGCCGGGATGCCGAACCCTTCGGCGCGTGACGGCACAAGCACCACGTCGGCCGCGGCGTACTCCGCCGCAAGCTCTTCGTCCGAAAGATCTTGAAGAAACCTCACCGACCCCTGGGCGATCCGCGCTGCGAAGGCGGTGCGCAGGCGCCGCTCGAGCGGGCCGCGCCCCACGATGGTCAGCGTGCGCGCCGCCGCTCTCGCGTCGGGGAAGCAGACCTCGGGGAGCAGGTCGGCCCCTTTGCGCGGCTCGAGGTGCCCGACGAAGAGCAGCCGCGCGCGCTCCGACGGCTTGCTGCGCGGCAAGGGCTTCCCATGGTCAGCCGCGTTCGGGATGACGGCGATTCGGTGCGCCACCGTCGGCTCCGCGGCCTCGATGGCGCCCCGCGTCGTCTGCGATACCGCCACGATGCGCGACGCGCGGCGGAGCGACTCGCGAATGATGGCGGGCGCAACGGTGCGCCGGACCCAGCCCGAGCCGCTCCCCGCGCGGTCGAGATCGCGAAGATCGTGAACTGTAAGGACGGCGGGAACCTCCGCCGTGCGCGGAAGCGGGAACGATTCGTGAATCCACACATCGGCTCGCGCTTCGCGGAGCACGCGCCGAAGCTCCGCACCTTCGCGCATCGCCCGCAGCGCCGCAGGAGTGCGCGGCACGCGCACGCGCGCCACGCGCACGCGCGGCGAAACCACCGGCGGCTCCACCTGTGGGCGAAGCGCAAGAATCCACTCGACTCCGCCGCCCTCGGGGAGCGCCGTGAGCGCCCTCAAGATTTGTGTCAACCGGCGATTCGCGCCACTGGCGCGGCCGTCATACAGAACGGCATTCCAGACGACGCGAAGCGGTCGGTCGACCACGCGCCGAGGGTCTCTAGTGGTGGGCGCCGGGTGCGTGCGCAGCTCCATGGACACCATGTCCATCGCCGCCGAGGTCGCCGCTCACTTCTTCGAAGATCTGTAGAAGCTTGTCGGTCGTCGCTGCCCAGCGGTATTTCGCCGCCTGCACAAATCCCTTCTCGGCGAGCGCGGTTCGGCGCGCCTCGTCGGTGTGGATCTGTACCATCGTCTCCGCGATCGTCTCCTCGTCGTCGAGCGGCACGCGGATGCCGGCGTCGCCCGCCACTTCCGCCAGCGAGCCCATTCCGCTGTGAATCACCGGCGTGCCGCACGCCATCGACTCGATCACGGGGAAGCCGAAGCCTTCCGAGCGCGACAGCACGAGCGTCGCGCGCGAGTGACGATACAAATCCGCAAGATCGGCGTCGGGCATGAAGCCGAGGCCAGTCACATATTGACGAAGCCCGAGGCCGTCGGCGTAGCCGAGCGCGCGCATCTGCTCCTCGCCCGTCGGGCCGGCCATCCATAGCCGGCAATCGATCTTGTAACGATCGCGCACGATTTTGAAGGCGCGCAGCGCCGCATCGAAATTTTTCACGCGCCGCGACGCGGCCACGATCAAGAATCCCGGGTAGTCGGGGCGAATTTTGAACTTCTCGAGAACCGTCGGCCCCTTGTCGCTTGGGTCGCGCTTGCTCTGGAACGCCAGGCTCAGGCCCCACGGCACGACGACAACCTTACTTTTGAAGCTCTTTCGCAGATGGGAGTTCAAGAATGCGTCGGCCGTCGACTGCGACGGGCAGACGACGCGCGTTGCGAACCACGCGTCGAGCGTCGCCCAGAGGCGATGATTGAAGCCCGTTCCTTCGTCGCCCGCAGCACCCGGCGTCTCCCAAGGGCACTCATGGACCGTGACCACCGTCGAGCAGGCGGCGCCGCGCGGGAACGCCGACACCGTCGACCAGAAGACCTGGATGCCCTTGTCCTTCACAAATTCCTCGGCCGGCCGGCCGCGCCAACGGCGCCCCGCTGTGTCGAGCGCCACGGAGCGAATGGTGGTCTTCGCGTCGCGCGGGAGGTCGAGGCGTGCCGGGTAGTCGGGCGCCACGGCGTAGATCTCGTGGGGGAGCTCGCGGCGAGCCAGCTCGTGGATCACCTCACGGACCACGCGGCCGACTCCGGTCGGGGCCGCATCGAGGAGGGGAGATGCGTCGATCGCGATGCGCATAGGAAGCCGCACACTGTGGGCCGGACGGGTGACACGAGGCAAGGGAGGGCTGCGGCGGCGCGCCCCGCGGGGCACAATCGGGCCGTGGCACCGCTGACTACGACGTCGCAAAGCTCGATGCGATTTCTCGCTCGAAGCGCGGCGCTGATCGGGCTGGCGGTCGGCCTCGCGGCTTCGCTCGCGACGATCGAGCCGCGGCCGAGCTCGACGGTCGATCGGGTCGCGACGGAGCTGGCGCCGGCCGTGGCGGAGCATTGCGCGCGCTGCCACGGCCTCGAGAAGACGAACGGCGGCGTGACCTTGGCGGGGGTTCGCGACGCCGCCGACGTAGCGCGCGATCGCGCAACGTGGAGCCGAGCGCTGGCGCAGCTGCGCGCGGAGAAGATGCCTCCGAAGCGCGCGCCTCAGCCGAGCGCCGAGCAGCGGGCGACGATGATCGCGGCGCTCGAGGGCGAGCTCCTGCGAGGCGGGCCTGTAGGCGATACGGCGAAAGTTACGGTTCGCCGCCTCAATCGCACGGAGTTTAAGAATACGATTCGTGACCTTTTCGGCGTTGTGTACGACGCGGAAGCGAGGCTGCCGGCCGACCCGCCCACCTACGGGTTCGACAGCTTGGGCGACGGCCTCACGGCGTCGCCGCTTTTGTTGGAAAAATACTGGGATGCGGCCGGGGAGATCGCCGACCGGCTTTTTGGGGATGCGACGCTGCGCCGGCAACTGCTCGAAGCCGCGGGCTCCCCGGCCGAGCCGGTCGACGCGGAGCGCGTGCTGCGATACATCCTGGAGCGCACCTTCCGTCGGCCGCTGGAGGAGGGCGAGCTGGAGTCGAGGCTACAGATCGTCAACGCGGAGCTGGAGCGCGGAAGATCGAAGGACGAAGCGCTCCACGCGGCGCTCCGAAGCGTATTGTTGTCTCCGCACTTTTTGTTTCGCTGGGAGCACGACCGCCCGGGACCGCGCCGCAGCGGCGAGCGTCCTCTCGGCGACTTCGAGCTGGCGTCGCGGCTGTCCTATTTTCTGTGGTCCACCACCCCCGACGAAGAATTGTGGCACTCCGCGCGCACGGGGGCGCTCTCCGGGGAGGCGGAGCTCCGCGCGCAGGTGCGGCGCATGCTGGCGAGCCCGCGGTCGCAGGCGCTCTCTACGGAGTTCGCGGGACAGTGGCTTCGCTTCCGCGAAATCTTGAGCGTGGCCGTCGACTTCCGACGATTTCCTTCCTTCGATTGGCGGCTGCGACACGCGATGAACGACGAGGCGCGCTGCTTCTTCGAGGGGCTGATCCGCGAGGATCGGTCGATCCTTGAATTATTGGATTCGAAGTACACCTATCTCAATGAAGCACTTGCGGCGCACTACGGCATCGCCGGTGTGAAAGGCGCGGAGATGCGCAAGGTGGATCTACCGGATCGCCGGCGCGGCGGGGTGCTCGGCATGGGCGCCGTGCTAACGGTTACTTCGTATCCGCTGCGGACGAGCCCAGTGCTTCGCGGCCGCTATGTGTTAGATCAGATCCTCGGCGAGCCGCCGGGGCCGCCGCCTCCCGGCGTGCCGGCGCTCCCCAAGGACGACCACCAGCCCGACAAGCTCACTCCGCGCGAGCGGCTCGAGGAGCACCGCAAGAATCCGGCCTGCGCGTCGTGCCACGCGCGCATCGATCCCCCGGGGTTTGCGCTTGAGCCGTACGACGGCATCGGGGCGTGGAGAGATCAATTCCTCGGCAAGCCGATCGATGCGCGGGCGACGCTCGCCGACGGCGTGGCCGTCGATGGGCCCGTGGATCTCAAGGATGCGCTGCTCGCTCGCAAAGAGGTTTTTGTGAGATCGATGGCGGAGCGGATGTTTACCTATGCGGTGGGGCGGCCCATTGACGCCGCAGATGCCCCCGTCCTCGACGGCATCGTGCGCGAGGTCGCCGCGTCGGGCTACCGCATGTCGGCGCTCGTGCTCGGCGTCGTTTTGTGCGATCCTTTCCGCCGTCGAGGCTCCACCTAAGAGCAGGTTCGAGGACCCGGACCGAGCCCGAGAGGCGAGGCGCCGCGCGCGCAAGGAGAGACGCCTCAGGCATGTTCCTAGCGACATTCCGAGGCGGCTCGACGACGCGAGCGCGGATGCCTCGCGTAGCGGGCGACGGGAGGGTATGAAGGACGTGCTCGCGTATGGCCACCTCTCTGCCCTCGTGCGTGTCGGCTACCGTCTCGCGGCGTGCGCTGCTGCGGGGCGGCGGCGCCGCCGTCGCACTACCGTGGCTCGAATCGCTGGCGAAGGCGCTCGGCGCGCCCGACAAGCCGCCGACGCGCTTTGCGCTGCTCTTCATGTCGAACGGCGTGCTGGCCTCGAGCTGGGATCCGGCAGGGCCCGGACCGAATTATGAGCTTTCGCCGACGCTGCGGCCTCTCGAGAAGCTCAAAAGTGAATTCTCAGTGCTGACGGGGCTGCGCAACAAAAACAGCCTTGGCGGCGACGGACATTACGCAAAAGACGCGGCGCTCATGACCGGCGCCGTGGTAAAGCGCACCGGCGGGCGCGACCTCGAGAATGGCATCTCGTTCGACCAGCACCTGGCGGCCACGGCGGGCCGCGCCACTCCGCTCCCGTCGCTCGAGCTCGGCACGGAGCCGGTCTGGGTGATGGAGGACATGGGATACAGCACGGTCTACGGAGCCCACATTTCATGGCGCTCGGCGACGCAGCCGGTCGCGAAGGAAATTGTGCCGCGGCTCGCCTTCGACCGGCTGTTTCGTACATTTCGAGGACGGCGCGAGGGCGCCGATGCGGGCGTGCTCGACGCGGTGCTCGAGGATGCGCGCCGCTTGCGCGGCGCCGTCGGCGCCCAAGACCGGCGCAAGCTCGAGGAATATTATGATTCAGTGCGCGCTCTCGAGCTGCGGATCGAGCGGTGCGGGCAGCTTTCGCCGGAAGCTCAAGAATCGGTGGGGCGCTCGGCGCGGCCGACGGAGGGCGTTCCGAAAGACTTCGCGGAGCACTGCCGCTTGATGCTGGAGATTCTGGCGCTCGCCTTCGAGACCGACAGCACGCGCGTCGCGAGCTTCATGTTTGGGAACTCGGTCTCCGGACGGGATTTCTCCTTCTTGCCGGGGGTTCAGGGCGGCCACCACGAGCTGTCGCACCACGAAAACAAAGAAGAGAAGAAGCAACAATATCAGAAGATTCAACAATGGCACGTGGAGCAGCTCGCGACATTCCTCGAGCGGCTCCGGAACGTTCGCGAGGGCGAAGGAACGCTGCTCGACCACTCCGCCGTTGTGTTTGCTTCCGGGATGCGCGACGGCAACGCCCACGACCCCAACGATCTCCCTGTGCTGCTTTGTGGACGCGCAGGCGGCGCCCACGCGCCCGGCAAGCTGCTGCGGTATCCCAACCCGACGCCGCTCTGTAATCTTTACGTGAGCTTAGCGGAATGGATGGGCGCCCCGGTGCCGTCCTTCGGCGACGGCACCGAGAAGCTGATCTGACGGAGCCCGATCTGTGTGAGTCCCGCGCGCTAGCCGCGCGGAACGGGCCGGAATTTCGCGGTAAAATGCCGCAAATACGACGGCTCCTCGACGATCTCCATCGCGGGCATCCGGCGCACTCGGGGTGCCAAGCGCTCGAACGTCTCAATCACATAATCGACGTGCGCTTGTGTATACACTCGGCGCGGCATGGCGAGCCGAACGAGCTCGCGCGTGTGCGAGCCGCCCGCGCCGCGCATCGCGGTGCCGATCTCACAGGCGCGCACGCCGCCCTCTTCATACAGAGCGCACACGAGCGATTGACCGGGCAGCTCCGCCGGCTTCAGGTGCGAGAGCCATGCTCCAGCGTCGACATAGACCGCGTGGCCGCCGAACGGGCGCTCGACGGGGACGCCCACTTTGGAGAGCCCGCGCCCGAGATAGGCAACAGAGGAGACTCGGTATTGTAAGTATCGCTCGTCGGTGATCTCACGAAGCCCCGCGGCGATGGCTTCGAGGTCGCGCCCCGCCAGCCCGCCATAGGTCAAGAATCCTTCCGTAAGCACGAGGCGCGAGCCCGCTTTCGCGGCGACGCCCGTATCGCGCAGCGCGAGGAAGCCTCCGATGTGTGCAAATGCGTCTTTCTTGGCGCTGAAGGTTGCGCCTTCGGCCAGCGAGAAGAACTCGCGCAGGATCTCGAGCACCGAGCGGTCGTGCTGATTCGCCTCGCGTAGCTTCACGAGGAAGGCGTTCTCGGCGATGCGCGCCGCGTCGAGATAGAGCGGAATGCCGTGGCGTTTTGTGATCTCGTGTGCGCGCCGCGCGTTGGAGAGCGCCACGGGGTGCCCGCCAATCATGTTTGACGTCGCCGTCAGCAGCACGAGCGCCACGCGCCCCGCATGCTCCGTGAGCGCCCGCTCCAAGGCGTCGCAGTCGATGTCGCCCTTGAAACCATACTCATCCTGCGGCGACGCCGAGCGCGGATGCGGCAGGTCGATTCCGATGCCACCGAGCGCTTCGAGGTTCGCGCGCGTCGTATCGAAAAGTGTGTTCGAGAGGACGACCTGACCGGGCTTCACGAGACATTCAAACAGAATGCGCTCGGCGGCGCGTCCCTGGTGTGTCGGAAGCACGTGGTCGTAGCCGGTCCAAGACCTCACTTCTTCCCGGAATCGGAAGAACGACGTGGCGCCCGCATAGGACTCGTCGCCGAGCATGGAGGAGGCCCACTGCGCCGACGACATGGCGGCCACGCCCGAATCGGTGAGAAAGTCAATAGTTACTTTTTCTGCCGGCACGCCGAAGAGGTTGTATCCCGCCTCGATCATTGCGGCTCTCCGCTCGGCGCGCGTCGTTCGCCGGATCGGCTCCACGACCTTGATGCGGAACGGCTCGATGATCGTGCGGAACGGCGGCTCCGGCTCCTCCGCCAGCTCCAGCCGCTCCGCCATCCGCAGCACGTGCTCGCGCTCGGCGGGCGTCGTGACCTCCTCGAGCTTCGGATAAAAAATGTTGCGTTCGCGCGAGTCGTGGTGGCTCAGCAGATTCTTGAGAGTGGCTTCTTCGTCGAGGATCGCGAGCGCGCCGCGCGTCGTCTCCTCCGCACCGCGCTCGATCGCAGCGAGCATCGCATCAATACGATCGAGGAATTGCCCGATCTTCCGATGCTCCCCGGTGAAGAGCTCCGGCGGCCCACCGGGCACCTTCCCGGCGCGCGCGTAGATCGGGAGGCACTCGCGCTCCTCAAACTCCGCGTGCCGCCGCAGCTCCCCCGCAAGCACCTGAAAATGACGCCTCGCGGCGGGGATGTCGCGCGCCAGAAGCGCCTCCTGGTGCGCCCGGAGCCGCTCGTCAAAGACGCGGTGTGTATCGAGAAGCGACAGAAACGAGGAAGTCTCTAGAGGAAGCGCGCGGGTATTCATGCTCGGCTCCCTCCATCGAGTCTCGTGCCCAGGTGCCCGACTCAGCGGAGCGGCGCGCTCCCGAGGGCTCGCCAGGGTGAGGCGAGGTGTTAGGCGACGACGCTCGCCCTCATGCGCTGAAGCGTCCTACACGAAGCAATTTTGTCCCACCCCACAGGAGTCGGAATTGGTCTCGACCGAACCTCTCATCGTTCCTCGATCAGAACGCGTGCCTGTGTTCGAACGGATGCCAACTCATCCATTTCGTCCTTAGAGATCTGCTTGAACTTAAAGCCCGGGTGCTTTTGCGCCATCCAGCGGTCGTCTTGCGGCTTTGATCTTACTAGGGTGACTTGAGTAAGAGTCGAACCCAGTATTGCTTCTTGAAGCTCGCTGCGAAACTGGCCGAGTGTCGGTATGAGTCCGTATCCTCTCGCTTCCCTCCAATCCAGTGAAGCGCTCCAGCACGCGTATCCGGAGTTTCCAATGGGATCAGACTCGACGTACCAACAGTGCAGGGTATCGTGAGTTCTGTTAACGCCGGGAAAGAGAACTCTAAGATCACTGCCTGATGCCTCCGAACTGGGTTGTTGCTTCTCTGCCGGAGCCGAACATCCCGCTAGCACGACTACTAAGAAAATCTGGGACTGCCCCCCGGTGTCAGGGTAGTTGCCGCCTGGAATGCTGCGGGGTCCCAACCGAGGTCTCTCCTCGGTTGGGCGCAGCCGCAGGCGCCTGCGAGAGCAGGCGCTGCGCCCCCATGGGGGCGCGATTTCGATCCCGAATCCTCCC
>JAEUHX010000087.1 GCA_016792805.1 Planctomycetota bacterium | reverse complement strand
CGCCGCCGGATGAAGCATCGCGCTGCCGATTCGTCATCGCGCGGGGCAAGCCCCGCGCAGTTGTTCGGCGCGAGCGCCGACCCTACGAGTCGGTTTCTGTGCACACCAAGACCGACCCACGCCCCATTCCAAGCCGTCGCGTATCTGTGAAGCCGTAGGGCGCGGGCATCGCCCGCGACGATCTCGCGCGCGCATGCGCGCGCGGATGAAGAAAAGCCCATAGGGGATCTCGCACACGAACGAACTCTGCACCGCTCCCAATGGCTCGGCGAAGAATTGTCATGACGGGGCGCGTGTTCGTCGAAGCGAGAACAAACGCCGCCCTTCATGCTCCGATTCCGCAGCGTCCTACAGGCCGCCCCGCTGCTTGACACATTTGGCGCGCGCACGACGGCTCCTCAAAGGAATCCACGATGCACACGAGCAGTGCACGGCGGCTACTTGGGAATGAGCCAAGTGTTCGTCGAGTGGCAGTCTTCGCAGGTGGTCGGATAGCCGGCGCCCATGTGGTTCGGCATCGTGGTCGCGAGGTAGGCGGGCATGTGGCATTGGGCGCATCCCTCGGTGACGCCCGTGTGATTGAATGCCAACGGAACCCAATAATTGGTTCCATGACAATTGCTGCAGACCATGGAGATGCCCGACGCCGCATGATTGGGCATGGATGTTTTCTTGTAAGTCTTCAAGTGGCAGACGACGCATTCCGCGCCGATGCCCGAGTGGCTGAAGAGCGCGCGGCGCCATGAGTGCGTGTCGTGGCACTCTTCACAGGTGCGCGGGATGTCTCCGAGCACGTGATTCGGCTGCTGGGACTTCAGGTAGTCGGGGATATGGCACGATTGGCACGCGGTGTCGGCCCCCTGGAAATTGCCGACTTGAGCGTTGGGATGGCACGCGAAGCAGGCCACGGCCAAGTGGGCGCCGACGAGCGGGAAGCGCGTGCGCGCGTGGGAAGCCGTCTGCCCCTGAGCGCGCCAGTCGGTCATGCCGTGGCAATCCTCACATTTCGGTCCGAGCTTCCCGCGGTGCTGGTCGACGTGGCAGCCGGCGCAGCCGCGCTGCGAGAATTGTGCCACTGGTCCTCGGTCGTTGTGGCAGCGCAGGCACTGCGCTCCGCGGTGGGCGCCTTCGAGCGCGTAGCCCGTCTGCTGCGCGTGATCGAACGCGAAATCGGGACGGAGCTCGCGCCAGCTCCCCGGAAGATGGCAGAGAGTGCAGTCGGCTGGAAATGTGTCATGGGCGATGACGGCGCCGTGGCTGCGCGACCAGCCATGGGCGGGCGCGGAGGCGGATCGGTCGAGCGCGCATGCCGTGAAAAGCAGCCAGATGCACAAAAACGCAAGCACGGCCGCCACGCGCGATCTGGAGTCGGAAGGAGGAAGCGAAAGGCTCACAGGCGCACCGACAGAAGAAAACCGATGAGATAAGTGTCTTGCCGAGTTCCAAAGCGATGCTCGATGTAGGCGCCGAGATTCCAGGAGCGTCCGAGGTCGGCGTCCCAGCTCGCACGCAGGATGTGTTGGCGCGAGCGCTCGTCAAGCCCGGAGGCGAAATCGCTCTGGGCCGCGCCGAAATCGTAACCAAACCCAAAGGAGCCAAGGCGTGTGTCCTGCTGCGCTCCGAGGCGGAAGCCGCGCAGGGAGTTCGTGCGCCCTTCGGAGGCGAAGATCGCGCCGGTCAGGCGCCCTTGGGAAAGCAATAGATCGCGGACATCGAGGCGCGCTTCTCCCGACCCGCCGCTCTCCGAAGAGTCGGACCAGCGGTCGGCCCGAGCGCTCGCACGCCAACCGCCGCCGAGCTGGATCCATCCGTGGACGCCGGTGCGCAGGATGCGCGACTGCGCGAGGACGTCGCTTGCGAGCGGCGGAAGCTCGTCGGCGAGGATGTCTTGGAATCGTACATAATTCGCCGTAGCTCCGAGTCCTGCATCTTTTCCGAGCGGGTGGCTCGCCACGAGGAAGAGCTGCGTCAGCTCGGGGCCCTCGGAGCGCGTCCGCTCGCCGGAACGATAATAATCGATCCAGGCAGAGGCCGTCAGCGTCAGGCCATCGGGCTGAAGATGTCTGCCGGAGAGCACGACGAGGTCTCGGTCCGGCTGGCCTTCGTGCCAGGTTTTTTGGTACGCGACGCCGAGCGACGACAGATCGGCTTCGTCAAAGCTGTGGCGATAATACACAGTTCCTTGAGCGTCGTCCTCCGACGACAGGCGCGGCGTGAAGCTCGGCATCAGTCCCGCCGAGGCGCCGAAGCGGTCGGAGGAAGAGGGCCGAAAGGTAACTTCCGCGCCGTCGGTCATGCCGAGCTCGGGAAACTCGGACTGTAAGAATCGCCCGACCTCGTAGCGCACGGGCGAGCCCGCGGCTTCGCCGCCGCGGTAGGAGAGCCGGTCGAGGCGCGCCAGCGTCGAATCCTCCTCGGGGAAGCGCTTGTCGCGCACGCGACGATCGAAGAGTTCGCCGTCGAAGGCGAGGGCGCCCGGTGCGCCGAGCGCGTTCTCCAGCGTGAAGTCGAGGCCGGTGCGTGCGAGGGAATAGTTACGTCGGCGCGTACGGTCGAGCAGCTGGTCGAGCTGTAAGAACGCGCGGCCGCGAAAGCGCATCGGTTCCGGCTCGGCGTCAGTTCCGTCGTAGGGTGCGAGCAGCGGTTTGTTGGAGTCGAATCCGCCGGCAGGGCGAGCCCATGGCGAATGGGTCGGAGCTGGAGCGGTCTGTCCTTGTGGCTGATCGGAATGTGTAAGGACGATCTCGGCGCGCGATCCCGGAAGCACGCCCGCAGAGGAGCCGATCCAATCGGCGCGGGCACTTTGTTTTGTGACTACGCGCACGACGGCGACGGCCTGCGGCGCTCCGTCGGGGAATAGCTCCACGCGGTCTCCGACCGAGACGCCGCGGTCGGCGCCTGCATCGAGCGTGACGCCAGCGGGCGTGACCGCCAGCACGCGCGCTTCGATGCGCGCCGACGGCTTCTCCTGGGCGCGCGCCGAAGGCGCAGCGGCGAGCACAAGCGCTGCGCAGAGAGGGAGCCCTCCGAGGGCGGCACCCGGTCGGCGAAGCGCGGCAGGAGCCATCTGTCGTTACTTATGCTTCGGCGGCTCGTGGCAATCGACGCACTGCGTGCCGAGCGGCCGGTATCGAATCGCCTGCGTACCTGAGTTCGCTTCCCAGGAAACGTGACATTGTTGGCAGCGAAGCGCGGCATGGGTTGCGTCGAGCGCGAATCGCGAATCCCGCTGATGATCAAAGCTCAAGGATCGGAAGGACTCAGTGCTCGAGTGACAACGCGCACAATTCGTGGAGCCGCCGTCGGCGAACTGGCCTAGGTGCGGATCGGCATGGCAGCTGGCGCAGGCCGCGCCTTGCGGGGGCCGGACGGCGAGCGGTGACTGGCCGGCTGGCGCCGATGTGTGGCAAGCGATGCACTGGGCGCGTGCGTGGGCGCCGTCGAGCCGGAAGGGGGTGTTCGCTGCGTGGTCGAACCGCGATTGAGCATGTTCGCCGCGGAACGTGTCCGCAGTGTGACATTGCCCGCAGCTCTCGGACTTCGCACTTGCGAACGCGTGAGGGTTCGAGTGGCAGCGGATGCAGGCCTCGGGCGCCGTAGCTGCGGCGCGGGGAAATGTGAGCTCGGCGCGTCCGAAGAGACGCCCGTCGGAGTCGCGCTCGGGGAGCGGGCGGTGGCATGCGGAGCATCCGGCGGATTGATGCGCTCCGAGGAGAGCGAAGCCGGTGGCGCGGCCGTGATCGAATTGTGAGTGATCGACCTGTGAGAAGGTCATTGTCGTGTGGCAACTCTCGCACGACTGCTCAGCCGCCGGAAGCTGCCAGGCGGAATGGTGGGGATCGCGATGGCAAGCAATGCATGCGCTCTCCGCTGCCTGGAAGTCGGGCGGTTGGCCCTTCGACTCCGCGGGCGCGTGGCATCGCGCGCACTCAAGCGATGTGTGGGCTCCCGTCAGAGGGAAGCGGGTGCGGCTGTGCTCGGGTGCCGCAAAAGTCGCGGGGGCGAACCGGTCCGATGTGTGGCAGTCGAGGCACGCGCCCGCAAGCGCGCCTTTTTGAAAGGTTCCGCCGTGCGGGTCACCGTGGCACTGTTCGCAGGCGGCGGCACTTCGGCCGGGATAGCGTTCGGAGAATTGTGGCTTCTCGTCGCTCGCCGGGTGGCATCGCTCGCAGGCGAGGGCCCCGTGGGGCGGCTCGAGCGGGAAGCCGCCAGCGCCGTGGAGTCGGCGCGTCGGCTCGGCGAGAGCTGCGGAGAAGCGGCTGTGGTCGGCCTGGTGGCATTGGGCGCAGCTCGCTTCCGGCGAGGTGGCGCTCTGCGCGGCAGCTCCGGAGAGGAAGTGCTCTGCGTGGGGAGATGAGTGACATACGCCACAGCTGCGGTCGCTCGGCGGCGATTTCCCCGCAACCTCTTCGACGGCGTGTGCGCTTCCCGGCACATGGCAAGCGCCGCATTCTGGCTTGGCGTGTGCGCCGAGAAGCGGGAATGCGCCGCCGTGGTGGAATTGTTCCATCGAGGCGAAAGGGCCAGATTGTTGGTGGCATTCCGTGCAGCCCTTCGCCATGCGTCCACGGTGCGGGTCTTGGTGGCAGCTCTCGCAGGCCTGTGTGAGTCCTGTGAACCGCGACTGATTTTTTGTGAGTTCTTCGGCGTGCGCATGGGTGTGGCACTTCTCGCAGCCAAGCTTGCGGTGCGTGCCTTCGAGCGTGAACGCGAGCGCATCATGCTGGTACTTCGTGCGGTCCGCGACGCCGGCTCGCGGGAATGCCAGCAGGCCGGCCATCGCCTGCGTCGAGCCGACGTGCTCGACGTGGCAGTGCCCGCATCCGTTCGGGTCCGCTTTCGAAAGCGTGCCATGGAAGCCGCGGCGCTCCGCGATCTGGGATCCGATGGAACTGTGGCAATCGAGGCATCCGGCGAGGGAGCCTGAACCGTCCTGTCGGTGGCAGCGGGCGCAGCCGTCGGCGCCTGCAAGCTCTGCGATTTTGTTGTGATATCCGGCCAGCGCCCCGGGGGAGCTGCGGTAGGACTCGGCGCGGAACAGCGCCGCGACGAAGAGGATCAGCAGCGCAAGGACGCAAAGGCGGGCAGCGGTCGTGCTCATCGGACCCCGTCCCAGCCGACGGATGCGTAGCGGAGCGCCGTTGCGATGTGGGCTGCAGCGATGGTAACCACGGCAATCGCAAGCACGCGGTGGAGGATTTGTAACGCCAGAGCAATTCGCGGAGCGGCGGAGGAACGGCGCCGAGAAGTGACGATGCGTGTCAGCGCGCCTGTGACGGCGAGGCAGGCCATGGCGAGCAGCGCCCTGCCACCCGCGGTGTCGCGAGGAGCGAACCCGGCATGGGCGACGGCGAGAGCGATAGCTATAATTCCCATCACCATATGAAGGGACATCCACTGCGGCGCGCTGAGCCCGAGCTTGCGCCCTATGGATGTCCGCCGCAGCGGAAGAGTGATGTTCAAAAGAACGACTGCAGCCGCACCGATTCCGAGTGCGAGTCCGGCGCCCGCTGCGGGGCGAAGCCAAGCGTGCTCCTCCGCGAAAGCTCGCTCCGGCGCGGCGAGGGAAAAGTACGAAGCGTAGGCGCGCTGCCACGCCAGAAGCGCCGCCGCGCACACGAGGGCTGCGACGGTGGTGACACCAAGTCCCGTCGTCGTGCGACGGGAAAGGGGCGACGCCGGAGTCGTCTCTTGCGAATCCGAGGTCTTCGGGGCGACCGGTGTCGGCCTCGCCGGAGCCGGTCCGTCGCCGAGGAGCTCTGCCGGACCGATGCCCGGCTCCACCGGAGCGAGGGTCGATCGGTGGCTCCCGGGATCCGGCGTTGGCCTCTCCGTGGGACCCGTCGGCAAAGGGGTCATACGCTCATTCGCGCGGCCTGCCGGCGCGCGTACGGATGTGGATCGGCTTGCGCCATTACCGCCTTCAGATCGGGAAACGATTGCGGGGCGCTTGCGTGAGCGGAAGCTAGTGCGGGGGTCACTCCGCCCTCAGCGTACGCACAGCCCGTGCCCAGGTGCGACCGTTCCGTCCTCCCTCGACAAGGCGCATTCGGGCCGCCGCGGCCTCGCTTGTGGCGCTCACCGATGCGCGCCCCCGCGCAACGTGTCCGCCGATCGGACAGGTCGATTCCAAGTACGCGAGCGCTGGCTCGATCAACCTGCGCCCCATTCAACCCGGCGCACCGCCAGGGTCTTCTTCGCAGTCAACAATTGGTGTTGGAGGCTCGGGTACGGCTTTCCCGACTCGCGCGCTCCTCTCACTGGACGCGACGTCCTTGCTGGTCGTACTCGACGACATAGGAACCGGGGTTACCCCAATAATCCGGCGGCTGCACTGTCCACCTGCCGACCAGCCGATCCTCCCGATACGCGCCTCGTGCGATCTCGCGCCCGCAATGATCGAAATGGATCGACGGACCTTCCCGCGCTCCCCGACTGTAGTAAGTTCTCTCCGCCAATATTCCGTCATCGCTCCATCGGCACCAAGCGCCTTCCTTCTCTCCCCGGGAGTACGATCCCTGAAGCGCCACTCTTCCGTTGGAATGCCGGAATTGCCACACACCCTCGCGGCGGCCCTCTCGAACCTCGCCTCGGGCGTTCCTCTCAAGCTCCTCCTCCCGAAGTTGTATTGCGTATCCACAATCATTGTTCTCCTCGAAGAGAATATCCTCAACTCCAGGAGTTACTTTTTCTCTCGAACATGCGGCAAGTCCCGCGAGAGCGAAGCCGGAGAGCGGCAGGCCAAGCCGCAGTCTTCGAACTCGCAGAAGAAATCCGATGAGAGAATCATGAGGATCCTCCCTCAATAGAAATGCCGTTCGGGAGACTGCGAGCAACAGGCAGGCAGATATTGCAAAAAGTGTAGCAGCCCTCAGCTTGGGGTGAGTCGAGCCCAACATTGCAGCCGAACGAATCGCAGTCTCGACACCACCTCCTAGAAGACCCAGGGCTAGCGCAATCATCGGTTGCCTCATAACGGGCGAGATTGCAAAAATCGCAAATCCTGTGGGCGCCCCGAACCAGAGCCAGACAACGGCGACCGATCGAACACTCTCGAAGCCGTGTTGGGAATCGGTAGCCACCAAATCGTAAATGCACTCAATCGCGATCACGATCGTGAAATGGGTGCACGCGATCGACATCATGGCTGCTAATTTCGCCCACCATCGCGTGCGCGGATCCACGGGCAGGCAACTGAGAGTAGTACTCCGACCGGATCGATGCTCATCCGTGAAGATCGCCGCCGCCGAAAGCCACATGGGCAGTGGTGCCAAGAACACCAAGTCCGCGAGCACTCGAGCGGCGCCCCACAGTAGCGTGACGGTCGCACTGTACGCAACCATGAGGACGATCACAACCGTTGCCAGCGACCGCAGCTCGTAGCGCACGAGTGCGAAGAAGGGGCTTCGCACGTAGCGACCTTCCATAGTTTGGAACCGCATGGGCGTTCGTGGGTGTGTGCTCACAGGACGCGCGGACGGGATCGAAAGTTACGATTGCTGGGCTACCTGACTTCCCATGGCTACGAGGATGGCGCTCGCGACGACGCCGAGCGCGGTGCCTGCAGCAGCCGATGCCGCGCCCCTCCATCGGTCTCCGGAGAAGGCGCTCGAAACCATAAATCCAGCGAACGAGCCCATCGCAGCGCTCAAAAGGTGGACAGCCAGCGCATGCTCGATGCCGAGCCCCCGCTGGCGAAGCCACGGATTGCTCCACGCGTACAGTACAGCCGCTGCAATGGCGTAGCCCGCGCCCAGCACGAAGGTCACAAGACCGTTTCGTGCCAATGGGGCGAAGAGGAGGCAGCCGCCAAAGAACCAAAGCATGGCGGGCACGCCCCCGAGAGCAACCATGGGAAGCATGTCGAACCGCGTCTCCGGCGTGAATCGAGTCACGGCCAACGTGCCGAATGCCAATAAAATCGAAAGGCCATGGAGAGCTGCTCCCCAGGCCAAGGCCGCCGCGAGCTTCGCAACAAATCTCAGCGCGCGCGGCGTCGGAATCACCTCCAGCGTTCGGGCTCTCGGCTCCTGCCCGTCCCATGCGAAGGCTTCCGCGATGAGGATCGCCATCGAGGCGGGCCCGAGGTACGAGAGCGCGACCCAGGCGGCGTCTGGCCGGAAGAGCCCGATCAGGGCGATGACAACCAGCGCCGAAGTCCATAAAAGCGCCGCGCGCAGCAGCGCTTTCAGCTCCACGCGCACGAGCATGCGGACCACGGCGGTCATCGTGCGGCCTCCTCCATCGCCGAACGCATGAGCCGCTCCAGATTCACGGGCTTGCGCTCGCATGATGCAATTTTCGGATGATGGACGAGCTCCGCCTCTTCGCGCTCAGAGATCTGTGAGTACGTCAGAAACCACTGATTCCCGCGCCGCTCGATCCACGGCGATCCCGGAGGGCTCCACCCGTTCTCTCCCTCGCAAAGCTGAACTTCAAAGCGCGCAGCGCATCCCACAACGGCCTCCAGCTCCCCACTCATCGCGATGCGCCCATCCCGGAGCAGCGCCACGCGATCGGCCACACGCTCCACATCCGCAAAGGAGTGGCTCGAAAGCAGAATCGTGCGGCTCTCCTCCCGAAGATGTCCCACGATGGCGCTTGCGACCTCCTCGCGGATCACGGGGTCGAGCCCCGAGAACGGCTCATCTAGCAGCACGAGCCGAGGGCGATGGGCGAGGGCGCCGAGCAGCGAGAGCTTCGTCTTCGCTCCCTTCGAGAGATTCTTGACCGATTGTGAGCTGTCCAGCCGCAGCCGCTCCAGAAGTAAGGTCTCCTCCTCGCGGCTCCACGTCGGAAAGAACGTCTCGAGGAAACGTAACCAATCGCGCACGCGCATCCACGGCGGAGGCTCAATCGAATCGGCCGCGAAGCCGACGCGCCGTCGCAGCTCGACCGGCTGCTTCGCCGGGTCGAGCCCCAGCACCGAGACGCTGCCGGCCTGCCGCGGCAGGAGCCCAGCGAGCGTGCAAAGAAATGTGGTTTTTCCGCAGGAGTTCCTGCCGAGCAGCGCCGCGACGCTCCCCTCAGGCAGCTCGAACGAGAGATCCTTCAATACTGGATGCCGGCCGTAGCCGACCTCCAGCCCGCGCACCTCAATGATCGCCTGGCTCATCGCTTTCCTCCCGCCCGCGCCGCGAGCGCCGATGCCGCGAACCGCGGCGCTTTGCGTCCCACGCATTGTTGAACCGCCTCCAGCAGCTGCTCCGCGCTCCAGCCGGCCGCGCACGCGTCGTCGACAATCACAGAAAGCCGCTCCCGCAGCACGCGATCGCGGTGGGATGCGCAGCGCGCCGGCGCGGCCGTCGCAACAAAAACACCGTCTCCCTGACGCGCTTCGAGAATCCCTTCGCGCGCCAGATCCCGGTAGGCCTTGCTGACCGTATTGGGATTCACCGCGGCGTCGGCGGCGAGTCCGCGAACGGAGGACAGACGATCGCCGACGCGAAGCCTTCCCGACGAGACCGCAAAGCGCACTTGCTCCGCGATCTGTTCGCTCGGGGGTATGGGTGAACGGGGGTCGATCTCGAGGCGCATGGGGAACCGGGCTCGACTGTATGAGAGTCCTAGTACGGCGAAGCAGTCCGTGGGACGAAGGCCGCGCGCCTCTGTTCCCACGGAATCTTTGAGCCAGGCGCCGCCCCGGCTCCCTGCCGCCCCCAAGCGGCCCATCCCCCGCGAAGCTTAGGCGAGCTTCAGCAGCAGCCGCTTCACCGTCTCCGGCGGCGCCGGCGGACGCTTGGCGAGCCCCATGTTCTCCACGACGTGCGGCGCGCGCCCCATCCCGACGAGCGTGCAATCGAGATTCGGCGCGGAGCGATTGAACTGAATCGAGCGGAGCGCGTCGCTCGGCAGCCCCGGGAAGGCCTCCGCGATCGCCTCCGGCAGCTCCTGCGCCAGCTTTCCCTGCAGGATGCTCGCGCTCGCAATACATGTAATGTCGAGCCGGTGCGCCGCTTCGAAAAGCGGCATCAGCCGATCGCCGACGCGCTGGTTCGCAAAGCGCGCCGCTTCCAGCATCGCGAGGTTGAACGGCAATTGTACGAATCGGAACCGGTGGCCATCTCCCGCGATGTCGCGCGCCGCCGCCACCAGCTCCTCCAGCGAAAGATACTCATCGGACGTCGGCGCAGCTCGGAACCCGTTCCACGTGGCGCATCCGTACCATCGGATCGCGCCTGCCGCAGCATATTCCTCGAGCGTCTCGAAGGCGGCGCGCACGCGCTTCAGAAATCCCGCGCGGTCGAGATTCGCGAGCTGCGTCTCGGGATTGTGAAGATAATACACATCGATCGTGTCGACTCCGAGATTGCCGAGGCTCGCCGCGATTTGATGCCTCAAATAGGCGGGGCTCATCGCGTGGCACGCCTGCGCCACGTCGTCGCGCTGGAGAATTCCCGTCTCAAAGAAGGTCTTCTCCACCCAATCTTGCACATCTTTGCGCGTCTTCGGGTAGCGCCCGTCGAAGGAGAAGTAGCCACCTTTCGTACACAGGACGAGTTCCTCGCGGCGGGCGACGGCCTCGTGCTCGAGGCGTTTCAGCGCGCGCCCGATCGATCGCTCGCTGCGCTGCGCTCGATAATTGATCGCGGTATCGATGAGGTTCCCCCCGAGCTTCACGAACTCCACCACGGCGCTCTCGTAGGAGTCGTCGGTCTCCGCATCGGCATCGCCGAGGTAGGTGCCGAGGCCGACCGACCCCACCGTCAGCCCGCGGACAGTGCGGTAATGGCCCGTCGCCACCCCTTGCTCCTGGATATGGCGGGCGGCGAATGCGGCGGTGAACTCGGGCGTGGCGAAGCCGGGCAGCACGGGGAACGAAGCGCGAACTCTTCGACACCGAGCAAGACATCCCGGCGGTCGGGAAGCAAGGGGACGCCGAGGGCGTCGCACCCCCGCACCGGCGGCTGCGAGGGTGCGACCGTCCCGTCACTTCGCGCTCGACCTTGTGCCTTGCTCCGGGCAGATTCTCCGCTCCTCCATGCCCAAGATCTTCTTCGTTCGCGAGCAGAAAGAGATCGAAGTCCCGGCCGGGTCGAACCTTCGAAAGGTCGCCCGTGATGCCGGCATCGAGATCTACTACACCTTCGCCGGCTGTCCGAACTTCCTCGCCCAGAACGTGCTCAACTGCCACGGGCTCGGCATGTGCGGCACCTGCGGCGTGCACCTCGTGGAGGGAACGGCACAGAACGCGGAGCCGCCCGGCGCGCAGGAGAAGCTTCGCGTGCGCATCTACGACCCGCTCACGCCCCACCTGCCCGCCGGTCGCATCGGGCACGAGGAGGAGTTCCGCCTCTCGTGCAAGACGATCGTGAAAGGCGATCTGAAGGTCATTACAAAACCGTATAATTGGTTCGGGCAAGGCACGGTGGAGGACCTCGACCGCATCGGCCAGCGCGCGCCGGAGTACGACGCGAAGCTCGCGACGAAGAATCCCACGCAAAAGAAAGCGCGCGACCTGGGAATCCAGCGCCCCGTGCGCCCCGAAGAAGTGAATCCGCCGAAGGAAAAGAAGGCGGAGGCCAAGAAAGAGCCGGCCGAGTCGAAAAGCTGATTCCTCAGCACCGCTCAGCCGACGCGGTGCCTCTGGATCACCTCTTCGCGCAGCTGGAGGCCGAGCCCCGGCTGCTGCGGGAGTGAATAGTAGCCTTCCTTCACGTAGATCGGCTCCTCCCAGATCTCGTTGATCGATTCGTAACAATTCTCCACCATCATGACCCCCGGCGTCGCCGCCGCGAGCTGGACGTGGAGCTTTTGCTGAACGTTTGTGTGGGGGATCACGGGGAGGTTGTACGCCGACGCGAGCGCGGCGACCTCGAGCCACTCGTCGACGCCCATCACTTTTGTGGCATCGCACTGGACGATTCCGACGGCGCCGGCCTCGATGTAGTCGCGGAACTCCTCTTTCGTGTAAAGCGTCTCGCCGACGGCAACGGGCACCGCGATCGCGCGCGCGAGCTCGGCGTGGCTGCGCACGTCCTCCGGCTTCATCGGCTCCTCAAGCCAGAACACCTCATGCTCGGCGAGCTTCATTCCCCAATATTTCGCGATCGGTAATGTCCACGCACAATTCACGTCGGTCATAATCTTGATCTTCGGCCCGACGGCGCGGCGCACCGCGCCCACGCGCTCGAAATCCTCCCGCGGATCGGGGCGCCCGAGCTTGATCTTGACGGCGTCGAAGCCGCGCTCGACGAGCTTCGTCGCATCGCGGATCAGCTCCTCGACGCTCCAAGTGAGCCATCCGCCGTCGGTGCTGTAGGCCTTCACGCGGTCGCGCGCAGCGCCGAGATAGCGCCAGAGCGGCTGCCCGGCGGCGCGGCACGCGAGATCCCAAAGCGCGAAATCAATCGCGGCGAGCGCGACGCGCGCTGCGCCAACGCGCCCGACGAAGTGATTCGTGAAAAAGCAGCGCCGGAGGATCTCCTTGCGCATCACCGGATCCTGCCCGAGGAGCACCGATTTGTAATTCTCCTCGAGCATCACCTGCGCCGCGCGAAGCCCCGGCGTGTACGACCAGTTCATGCCGTAGCCGGTCACGCCGCCGTCGGTGCGGACGATGACTTGAAGGAACTCGACCTCGTCGACCTTGCTCTGGGAATCGGTAATCGTGCGCTGCTGGAGCGGCACGCGGAGGAGCACAGTCTCGACGGCGGTGATGCGAAGCGGCATGGCGGCGAAGATACCTTCGGTTTGGGCTCGCGCGCAGCGCCGACGCGTCGCCGCCGCGTTTTCAGTGGACGGAAACGGCCCGCCCCGATCTTCTGGAGCGAGCGGGCGGGCCAGTGCGTCTCCGTGTGCGGCCCGCTCATTCCGTCCCCCGTAGGGGCGCAGGCCCCAACTCACCTTTCGAGGATCTCCAACATGAATCTCCTTCATTGGGCGCGAATCGCAGCAGCCGCGATTCTCACGGCGATGGCCGTTCCCGCCCTTTCGCCGGCCCAAGATCAGTTCGGTAGCATTCCGACGGGCGCGCAAGAGGTTTCGCCGAATGTGAGCGCGGCGCGCGGCCGCGCCTATTTCAGCCTCGACCCCGCAACGAATCGGCTCTTCTACCGGGTGGAGCACAATGTGGCGGGCGCCAATGCCGCATCCATTCATCAAGCCGCCGTCGGCGTGAATGGACCTGTGATCTTTCCGCTCACGATTGTGAGCTCGACCGAGATTCGCGGCGCGACGCCGCCCCTCACCGCAGCGCAGAGGCTCACACTCTTCCAGGGCGGTTACTATATCAACATTCAGTCACCCGCGTTTCCTGCTGGTGAGATTCGTGCACAGATCACAAAGACATTTGTGCGCCACTTCACCGCGATCCTGAACGGCGCCAATGAGGTGCCGCCGAGTGGGTCGCCCGGCACCGGCATCGGAGAAGTGACTCTCCACGTCCCGGAGAACGTGCTGACGATTCGGCTGCAGGCGACGGGGCTCACGGGGCCTCCGCAGGCTGCACATATTCACCAGGCGGCGGTTGGCGTGAACGGGCCGGTGATCATGGATCTCGCTCCGCTTCAGATCCCGGCTACGGCACGCTGGTGCGGCGTTACGGCGCCGCTCACCGCAGCGCAAGTGACGGCGCTTCTCGGAAGTGGGTTGTACTTCAATATTCACACTCCCGCATTCCCCGGAGGCGAAATTCGCGGACAGCTCATCCCGACGAAGGAATCCTTCGTCGCGCAGATTGGCGGTGCCCAGGAGGTTCCGCCGAGCGGCTCGGCATCTACTGGGTTCGGATCCTTTACTTTTGATCCAGCGAGCTCGACGGTCACCTATAACGTGACCTGGAACGGCCTCGGCGGCACGATGGCACAAGTGCACACCGGATTCCCGGGGCAGAACGGCGCCAGTTTATTTGGTCTCGCCGGTCCGCCGAACGGGCCGTGGGCAGGCGTTTCGGCGGCGCTGTCAGAGGCGTCTATCACAGCGCTCTTCACACAGGGTCTTTATGTGAATATTCAATCCGGGGCATTTCCGGGCGGCGAAGCACGTGACCAGCTTCTGCAAAACGGTGCGCGCTACGGTTTCGCCGGCAACACATCGGCCGGCAACCTGAGGCGCATTCTGCGGATTGAAGACTGGGGCGCGCCCACGCTCAGCAATCCTTACAACATTCGGCTCTTCGACACACTCCCAGGCGCGTTCTCTTCCCTGGCGTACAGTGAGAACCTCTTCGCGACGCCTCTCGAGCTGACGTTCGTGCCGATGCCGGGCCACTATCTGTTCGGAAACCCGCTAGCGGGCTACACAGCTCCAGTGGCCGATCCGAGCGGTTTCACGGAATTGAACCTCGTGATTCCGCCCCTAACGGCGCTCATCTCCCAAGACTTCTACTTTCAGTGGTTCTCGTTCGACCCCGGCGCGAATTCGGCGGGGCTCGTGACGAGCGATGCGCTGCGCACGATCATTCAGTAGGAGTGTTCTCACTGGATTCCGCTGAACGAAAGCGAAGACTCGGCGCCGAGAGTGCGGCGCGTCGTCATTTCTGTGCCAACGAGTGCGGAAAGAGCGAGGCGACACGGCGATGTGCGAAGAGCAGCTCGCACATCGCGGAGCCTTTGTGTGGTTGTTCGGTGGGACTGCGATGGGGGTAGCTGGAGGGGGTTGGGGCTTGACCGCCATGGCTTACAAGAAGACCCTCACTTCAAGACTTGTCTAAAAAGACCACGAGCGCAGGAGGTCGCCAAGAATGGTTTCAAGCAGAAAAGTGATCATGATGGCAGCGGTAACAGCCGCCGCCGGTCTTGGAGTGTTAACATCACATAATTCGAGAATCAACTGCTATGCCTCCAGATTCGAGCCATGAAACGAGCGCTTCGCAGCAAACGGGACGCGGATTGGTAGCTGTGCAGAGTCCCGTTTGAATGCACTGATAGCGGCGCTTTGCGCTAATGACCATGCGAGAGTGGCGTCCCTCCTGCAATTGTGGACCCCTGGACCCGAGGCGCGGAAGATCAGTGATGGTGAGATGGAGAGTTTTCTAATTCGCGCGAAGCCGATCGCCGCTGGGTGTATTGCGGCAGAGGAAGAGTGGAATAGGTCTACTGGCGAGACGTTTGCCTCGCTTGCCGGCGATCTGCCATTCGTGATCGATCCTTCGCCGCGCCGCCAAGAGCTCCAACCCTCTCGAGAGTTTCTGCCGATTTCGCACCTGTGATCGACTGTAGTCTTCTCCTCAGACTCGGGGCCAAAGTGCGCGGTCTTTCTTCCCGAGTTATTCCCGCACCTTGCTTTTGCGAAGGAAGTATTTGATCGCGAGAGACAGGCTCTAGAAGAGCAAATAAGCATAGCGCTTGGATTGCCGTGAGAGAGGCGCCACAATCTCAGTATTTCAATTTGTGGCTTATTAGACGAACAAAAATACGGAGTATCTTCGCATGTCGCCCAAGAATTCTTCGCAGTTTGTACGCATCGTCATTGCGGTCGCCTTTGTTGCAATCTCCTTCATTGCAGGAAAGGCGATTTCGCGTGTTGCTCTTGGTGGAGGCGCAACTTGCCCTCCGCAGTGTGTGTGTTTTACAAATCTGGACATAAGTGGCGTCACGTCAACAAGTGCGTGCTTTAAGGTCGCCTGGCAAAACCCTGGCTCGGACTCGGGGTGCTGTCAGCGACTGCCAACGTGTCCAGACCCGGAAGTCGCCTGCCACTTTCGCGGGAACCTTCGATTTGACACTTCAACCTGCAGCGGTGTGGCAGGCATTTGTCAGGGGCCGTGCGTAGCCGGAGGCTGTTCCGGTACATTCGTCATTCCTGCCAGCGTCATGGACCACGGATGCAGAGACGCACCTGGTCAGCCAAAGACTTTCACTTTCTCCGCCTGCACGTCTGCTGGAGCTACGGTCGCTAGCATAACAATTCCTGCCTACTGTTTCGACTGCAACTAGGACATGCGCATCTCAAGCACGGCGTCCGGACTATTCACGGGATTCTTAATTGCCTTCGTCGTGACTACGTTTATGCTCAAACGCACCGAGCCATCAGTCGTGAGCAGTCTACACACCGCTCTGTCGACTCCGCCCGATCACGTCAAAGACACAAGAGATGGTTCTACTCAAGACTCGTCGGAGCAGTGGATTCATGCTTCACTTGGCGGCAAAGTACGGCTAGTCCGAGGAAAGGTGTGCTCGCAAACCGGATTCGCGGTGCATGCGGCGAGCGTTTACATATTGGAAAAAACCGGACCCTGGCGCGCGCTCGCTCCCTCCGATCTGCCGGCGCGACAGAAGGTTCTTACGGATACAGAGGGGCGGTTTGAGCTGGAGCTTCTCGACCTGGCGGGCGAAGCCGTCATCCGCGCGCGCGCATCGGGAGCCTGCGAAGCTGCGAGGGAGATTCGATTGCCCGATGAGGGAATTGTGGATCTGGGTACGCTCCTCCTGGAGTCAGCCGGTGCGATTCGCGTTGTCGCGCGCGATGCCGGTGGTCGCCATTGCTCGAATGTCTCGATGCGGCTGAGCGCCTCAGCCGCATCGGGCAGAGGCCGCTTGGGTATTACAGATTCGCAAGGAGAATTTACATTTCGTAGCCTCCCGCCTGGCACGTACACGCTCGACCGTTCGGAGAATCTCGCATCGGAGCGCGCCTCGGGGAGTGCGACGCGCCGCGAAGTGCAGGTTGCGCCCGGCAGCGTGGAGTTGATCGAGTGGCCTGTGGAGAGCGCTGGAGTCGTGCGAGGTGTAGCCTCTCTTGCGGGCGAGAGGCTTCGCACTTCGCCGATCACGCTGATGCAGGGAAGGACGCGCGTGACCGTCAGTACCGACGAGCAAGGAGTATTCGAGTTTCCGCCGGTACCTCCGGGGAGATATGTGATCCGGCGCGGCGCCCTTCGAGGTGCGGATTGGCTCGCGGCGCTCCGTGAGCGCGTCGCGCAGACCACGCGATTGACTGAGGCGGAAGCTCTCGAGCTTGGCGCGGATTTGCGTTCGGAGGCCGACGATCTGAGAAACACATTGGAGGTTGTCGCTGGGACGCAGTCCTTTGATGTACAGGTTACAAATCCATCCCAGCTCCGAATTCTGGTGCGTGATCGCGAGACGGGGCGTCCCATCGAGAGCGCATTGGTTCATCTCGCCGACAAACAGCTCGCCGATGCGGCTGCGGCGGCTCCACGCCCGCTTCGCTACCACCTCGAGCCATTTGTGAGTGGCAAGCGAAAGCTTAATGAAGCAGCATGGACGGATAGCACAGGAATTGTGGAGCTGAGGGCTGCTTCGGAAGCAGCATCCGTGCTCCGCGTCTGCGCCAAAGGCTATCGGAGTGAGGTGCTCGCTCTGGACGTAGGCGAGTCGAACGCGGCGCCCAGAATGGTCACGCTCACCGAAGGGGCGGCGGTTGATGGAATTGTGGTGAATGACCGCGGCATGCCGATTTCGGGTGCGTGGATCTCGCGCCTCGCGCCTCGCTCCGCCGCGCCGCTTCCTTTCGCGAATACGTTTTATTACGTTCCTATCGAGCCAATCGCGCGCTCCGACCGATCGGGGAGATTCCATGGCGCGGGATTCGGCGACGCCGCCGATGCCGTCGTGCTGTTTGCACCGGGGCACTCTCCGTTGATTCGGCGCATAGGGGAGCTGCGCCCGGGGAGTGTTCACACGCTGCCCGCGACGGGGTTGCTGGAAGTCGAGGTGCGGCGCGAAGGACGAGCAGCGCCGAACTGTCAAGTTCGAGTTCGACTCGATCGAATCTCCCCCACATATCCAGACTCGCTGTGGGATGACTACTATTGCTACCGGATTGTTGGCCTCCCCATGCAGCTGCAGACGAAGCACACAGGGGGTGACGGTCGCGCAACGCTTACAGATATTCCCGCTGGCATTTGGAGCATCGAGGTGGCCATCGAGGGCAATGTGAAGGTCATCCCCGTGACGGTGCAGGCGGGAGTTTCGTCCCTGGTCGTGATCGATGGCTGAGCGAACTGACGCGCAAGTTCAGCGTTTCGCCTGCGCCGTAATGCTGGGCGGCCTCTGCGGCGTTGCCGCCGCCTTCGCGGTGCGGCGCCCGGCGGAGCTCCCTTCCGGCTCGCAACCGGAGAGTGCAATCATTCGCGCGACAGAAGCGACCGCTCCGGCCTCGGTCGCGGCGGCACCTGGGGCCTCCCGCGTCGCCGATCTCGGAGAGGGCTCGACATGGCTCCAGGCTACTGAGCAGCTCCTCCGCGGAGACGCGCTTCGCGCGATCTCCACACATCCACACTGGGAGCCGTGGCGCCGAGCCTCGATCATTGAGCTTCCCCTCGAGATTGTCGACGCGCTCGACAAGGCACGCGCAGAGGTAGGCGCGGCGCAGCGGGAGTTCGATGGTGCTGGCTACCAGATTTGTGTCGAGAGGAAGCAAAGAGGAATTGCAACTTTCGTCTGGGTTACTCCGGGCTGGATACAGGATTCGATTCCAGGCCAATCGCAGTGGGGGGACGATGCAGGCGAAACGCGGCTTCTGGAACCCAGCGAAGGAATTGTGACCGAGATACGTGCCTCCACGGAGGATAGCCAGGATCTCTCCGATGCCTATGCGCGCAAGGCGCGCGCACTCGCGTCGCTGCACGATCTTCTTGTGCGATTCCTTCTCGGGGACGCGGATCGGCCGCGGTAGCTCTATTGAACGCCAGCGCGCCGCGCGGCTGCCGACCGGAACGCCCAGCAGGCGATAAAGAGAATCTGTACGAAGAGGAGCGTGTAGAACGGTGGGGCGAGGTTGTAGACGCCCCAGAGAAGGACCATTGCGCCGACGGCGAGAAGATTGACTTTGAGAGCGCCCGGCGGGGGAAGCTCGGGGTCGCGCCGGTCGCGGAAGGCGGCGAGGCTCATGAAGCCCAAGGCCGCGAGAGCGATCGATATGAACCAGCTCATGCTTTCGTATACATCGGCGACGGACGGATCTTTGGCAACGCCCATGCCTTTCAGCACGAAGGCGCGCATCGGCTCCATGAACGACGCGTATTGTGGGTCGCGCGGGTTGGAACTCAGGTGGCCCCACGTATGGAGCCCGGCTACGGCGAGCAACCCCAGGGAGCCTGCAATATAAAGATGCCGGGAAAGTCTACTCATAGGAATCGATCTGCTTTCTTCTGTGCGGAGCGGTAGCAGCGCTCCACGAGAGCCATCGTTTGGAGCGCATCGCCGACGGCGGTGGGCAGCTCCCGTGATTCGCCTGCGACGAACCGCTGGAGCGACGCCATCGTTCCTTCGAAGGCATGCGGAAACCACGAGCCCCGAAGCGCCACAGAGCGGCTCGTCGTTTTGTGCCTTCCATCGCGCTCGAGCTCCAGCGTGTCGGGAAGACCGCGCGGGTAATCCAAATTGACGCCGAGGCGCGCGACCGCGCGGCCCGCCGTTCCTTCGATGCGCAGTTCGGAGACGGCATGGCGCTTCCCACGATGGAAATGTTGCGTCGTCACTAGCGCGCGGCGGTCGCCGTAGTCGAGCAGCGACGTCGACCGCACGTCGGCGTAGCCGCGGGCGCGCGGATCCCCGCCGACCCACGCGGTGACGCGCCGAGGCTCGCCGAGCAGCGAGCGAACCCAATCGAGGTAATGAATCGAATGATACAATATCTCGAGCCGCGGAATGTCTCGCAGAAACGTCCAGTTCGCCCAAGGCGTGAAGGTCGCCACGCGCACCTCCACGTCGAGGATACTCCCGAGGATCCCTCGATCGACTGCCGCCCGCAAAGCCAACAGATTCGGCGCAAAGCGGAGCTGGAAGTTCACCGCTGCAGTGATCTTTCGCTTCTTGCACACATCGACGATGGCGCGCGCCTCCTTCAAATCGCGCCCCATCGGCTTCTGGATCAGCGCCGCAGCGCCCTCGGGCAGCGCGCGCAACACACCCAGGATCTCGCCCGCAGGCACCGCCACATCGAAGATCACTTCTCGTTCGCGGGCGGCCTCGGCGAGCGTGCGGTAGACGCGGCAGCCCGGGAGGGATGCCGCCAGCGATCGGGCCGCGGACGCGTTCACATCGAAGGCCCCTGCCATGGGGAAGCGTGCGGCGCGATAGGCGGGCACATGAGCCGCACGCACAATTCCGCCGGCACCCACAAAAATGATCGGGCGCCGCGAAGCGGGGGCCGGCCAACGCTGCGGAAGCTTCGTCGCGCTCACGGGCGACGCGCCGGCTGCGCGCGCTGGAATTCGTCGCCGTCGATGAAGGCCGGCCAACCGCTTCCGTTCGCGAGTTCCTGCGCGCACCGAAGAGTGAACTCGCCGAGCACGACGCAGCCGCGGAAATCCCACGACGGATCGTACTCATCATCGGGCCGGTGATAGCGGCGCGCGCGGTAATCTTCCTCCCGCGCCTTCGATGCGGCCGGGTCTTCGCCGCGGTAGAGTCCGCCCGCGCCGATGGAGATGGCCGGGACGCCGATCTTTGCAAAGTTAAAGTGATCGCTGCGGAAAAAGTATCCTTGCTCGGGATTGCGCTCTTCCACGAGCCCGAGGTCCATCGCGGCGGCGGCGCGCTCGACCGTCTCCTTCAACGTCGATCGGCGATAGCCGAGCGGCGCCAGATTCGAAGGCTCTCCGACGACCGGGAGCCCGTCGAGATTGAGATTCGCCACGATCTTCCCGGGAGGAAATGTGGGATCTCGCGCGAAGTGCTCCGAGCCGCGCAGCCCGCCCTCCTCGGCGGCGACCCAGGCGAACAGTACAGATCGCTTCGGTCGCGGCCCTGCCGCGAGCGCGTGCGCGAGCTCCAGCACTGTCGCGCAGCCGGTGCCGTTGTCGACGGCACCGTTATAGATCGCATCGCCGTTCTCGGGCGAACCGACGCCGAGGTGGTCGTGATGGGCGGTGAGCACCACGGCCTCCTCAGGGCGCTGCGACCCACGCAGCTTCGCGAGCACATTGTATGTTTCGATGGAGCGCGTCTTCGCGGAGAGCCGGACCCGCGCTTGGAGCCCCGTCTCGACGGCGCGGAATCCGCGCCGCTCGGCCCGCGCCTTCAGCTCCTCGAGCGGGTGGCCCGTTCGCGCCAGCGCTGAGCGCACCACGTCCTCGCGCGCCCATGCGGCGCAGGGGAGGGCTTGCGACGCGTCGGCGGGGAAGGGGCGCTCGCGTCCCCACGAATTGCGCACGACGTTCCAATTGTATCCCGCGGTGTCTTCTGTGTGGATCAGAATCGCGCCCTTCGCGCCGCGGCGCGCGGCCTCTTCGTACTTGTAGGTCCATCGTCCGAAGTAGGTGAGCGCTCGGCCCCCGAACAGCGCGGGGTCCTCGGGCGTTGCGCCGCCTCGACCGGGCTCATTGGTATACATCAAGACCACTTTTCCGCGCACGTCGACGCCCGCGTAATCGTCCCACCCGAACTCCGGCGCGGAGATTCCGTATCCCACAAAAACCACGGGCGCGTCGATTTCCGTCCGCTCGGAGCCCGTCTCGTCGGTTGCTACAAAATCCTCGAGCCAGCGCAGCGGCGTCGCGCCCGCATCGAGCGAGAGCGTGCTGCTCGCTTGCGTCTCGACACCGCGCAGCGGCACAGCCTGGAGGTAGCTCCCATCGGCCGCGCCAGGCTCAAGCCCCGCCAGCCGCGCTTGCGCCTCGAGGTAACGGATCGCGAGCGCGCCGCCGCGCGTGCCGGGGCCGCGACCCTCCAGGAGATCGTCGGCGAGGAAGGCCACGTGGGCGCCGATGCGCTCCGCGCGGATCGAGCCGCCCGCGCCGCGCCCGTCACCACGCGTGGCGGCGGCGCAGCTTGGAAGCAGCGCTGAGGCGCCGAGAAGCCCGAGGAACGCAAGCGAATTTCGCATCGGCCCATCGGAGCGTCGGCGCGGGAGCGAAGCAAGGGAGGCGCGAGTGCGTCAGAATCGTCGCGCCATGTCCCATGCCATCGCCCTCTGCGCGCTGCTCCTCCTCCGATTCCAGTCGACCGAGCTGGGAAGGCTCGAGGTGTCGCCGACGGCGGCCGTAGCGGGCACGGCTGCGGCTCCGAAGGCGGTGGTGCAGGTGTCGCTCCGCGACGCGCCGGCCGGGGCTTTTGTGGAACTCATCGATGAGGCAGGCGGCGTCCGAGCTCGCGAGCGGGCGGCGGCCTTCGGCGATGGCGTGCCGCGGCTCCTCACGCTGGACGCGCCGGCTGGAGGCGCGTTCACCGCGCGGCTCGTCGAGGGCGACGCAGCGCTGGAAACAGTGAAGTTCACTGTTCCGAAGCCCGATCCGGGTTGGACGATGTACCTCGTCCCCGGATTCCACTTCGATCCCGTTTGGTGGAACACACAGGCTAATTATGCGGAGACGGGACGGCTGCTCGATGCGCACCAGGGGCCGGGAATCGGGCTTGTCGACGCCTATCTCGAGCAGTGCGCAAAGAATACAGAATTCAAAGTGGCGCTTCACCAGCTTCCCTATTTAAAGACTTGGATCGAGGCCAATCCGAATCGCCTCGGTGAGCTGCGGGCGCTCGTGCGCGAGGGAAGGGTCGGCGTCGTCGGCGGAACGTACAATGAGCTTTCCAGTACGCTCGTCTCCGGCGAGACGGCGCTGCGCAGCGCTGTGTATGGATCACTTTTTCAGCGCGAAGTGCTGGGCGGCTCCGGACGCACGGCGTGGCAATGTGACGTATTTGGGCACGATCCGTCTTTCCCGTCTCTCATGGCGCAAGCGGGGTTGTCGGCGGCGAGCTTCGCGCGAGGGCCCTTCCACCAATGGGGCGCGCCGCGCGACAAAGTGAACTTCCCGAGCGAGTTTCTGTGGACTTCCCCAGATGGCCGAAGCCTCCTGACCCACTACCAGACAGGACATTACGGATACGGCTACGAGAAGCTCGCCTATGGGAGCAACCGCGGGTCGGCGGACCGCGAGTTCACGAATGCACAGCTGGCCGCCATGTTCGACGACTTGAAGCGCCCCGCATTGACTCACCATGTGCTCGTGCCAATGCACATGGACTTCGTGCGGCCGCTGGAGAATCTCTGTGAGCTCGTGCAGGCGTGGAACCAAACGTATATTTCGCCGCGCGTCGTCATCGATACGGCCGACGGCTTCTTCGCAGCCGTGGAGCGAGAGGTTCGCGAGCGCGGGATCGTGCCCCCGGCCATTACCCGCGACATGAATCCGATCTACACCGGATGCCCCGTCTCGTTCGGTGACCTCAAGGCGGCGCAGCGCGAATGTGAAGACGCGCTGCGGCAGGCGGAATTGTGGAGCACGCTGGCGTGGCTCGAAGGCGCTCCCTACCCAAGCCGCTCCCTCGACCGCGCGTGGCGGCAATTGTTGTTCAATGCACATCACGACGCCGTCACCGGTTCGATGTCGGATCAGGTTTACCTCGACGTGATGTCGGGTTACCGCGATGCCCTGGAGCAGGCGCTGGAGTCCACACGTTACGCGTGTGACAGAATCCGCAGATTCAATGGCTTGAGCGGTATTGCGACGACCGACATTGTTTGGAACTCCATACCGCGCGAGCGCGAGGGGATTCCTGCGGTGGGCTACAAAGTGCGAGAGGACGTCGAGCCACCGAGCGGGGTGTTGGCCTCCACGATCCTTGAGAACGAATTCTTGAGAGTGACTCTCGACCTCGAGCGCGGCGGCGCCATCTCCAGCATCTTTGATAAACAACAGAATCGTGAGTGGCTGCGGAGCGCCGGCAACGACGTCGTCGTCCTCGAGGAATATCCCAATCTTCCTGGGCATGGGGAAGGGCCCTGGCATCTGGCCCCGACAGGAAAGCGCGCGCCGGGCACGAAAGTGCGCGCGCAGCTCTCGGCGGCTCCTGCGCCGCCCGGTACCGCGGACCTCACGGCCGAGTATCCGACGTTCACGAAACGGCAGACGCTCAAGCTGCGCCCCGGATCGCGCGTCCTCGAATGCGAGACACAGATTCTCAATTATCGAGGACGCAACGAATTGTTGCGTGTCGAGTTCCCGATCGCGATGACGGGCGCTCGCCCGCTCTGCGAGACGGCGGCGGCGGTCATTGCGCGGCCGTTCTCCCGGGAAGTGGATACGGCAAAGGACCCGTGGACTCTTGACCAGGCGTGCCATGGCTGGGCGGGTCTCGGCGCGGCGTTCACGCTCGAGGCCAGCTTTGCCGGCGAGCGGCGCGTGCTTGCGGCACTCGGTGTGGGAGAGATTACGATTCCGCGGAGCGCGGATGCAGCGCTGCGGCGTGCCGCGAACGAGCTGGCTGTGGCATTGGTGCGTTGGGGAGTCACGACGACGATTGTTGAGGAAGGAAGCCGCCCCTACGGCGATCTCGCCGTGGATTCCAACGCTCCCGACTTCCGCATCCGGATCGGACCCTTCGAGCGACTCCGGTATCTCGACGATGACGGCGAGCGGATTCTTGAGCTTCCGACCGCACAGCTGACCGAGAGGATCACTCACATCGCGCGCGAGCCGCGCTGGTTGCTGCAGCCCACGGAGGTGGAGGCGACGGCGGCGGCGGGAGTGACGGCGGGAACGGCGGCGCTGCTCTCGGGCGGGCCATCGAGTGTGCACTTCGGCGCCGATGGCACGCTTGGGCTGAATCTGTTGCGATCGAACACAAGCTGGCCCGCGGGCGCGTGGATCGATGAGCCGCGGCGCCGCCACCCGGACGGATCGCCTCTCGGCTCGATGCATGGATCCCACAGTTTCCGGTATGCACTTCTCGTGGATCCGCGCGACTTCCGCGAAGCCGAGGTGAGTGCCCGCGCCGCAGAGCTGCGAGCGCCACTGAGGGTGACCTCATTTCCTGGAGAAGCGGCGAGAGGCCGGAACACTCGCTCCTACCTCGAGGTCGTGGGCCAGGGAGTTGAGTTGTGGTCACTGAAGCCCGAGGGCTATGGAGAGGCGCAGTGGAAGCTGCCGGCGACCCAGACCCATCCGGGTGCGAAGGACGCTTGGATCGTCGCGCGGCTGTGGAACGGCGGCGGACGGTATAGTTCGGTATCACTCAAGTCGGAGGCGTTCACGATTCTTGAAGCTCAAGAATGTGACGCGCTCGAGCGCACGATTCGTCCGCTGACCCTCCAAGACGGCGCCGTGCAGGTCGGCGAGATGGCTCCGTGGGCCGTGATCTCGATTCGCCTGCGCGTTCCGCGCGCTGCGGAGCGGGGATTCTCGCCCCCCGAGTCTCCGGCCGACGTGGCACGTCCGTGGCTCGAGAACCTCGGCGAAGGGACCTACGGGAACGGCGCCCTCGGCGTGGTTTCGGCGCAGCGATTTGTGGTGTTGGGCACGGAGGCGATGCGGATCCCCGTGTTTTTTGTGAACCGGCTCCGGGACACCACTCTTGATGTGCACGGTGCCCTCTCCGCGGGCGATCTTCCCGGGGTGCGCCTCGAGTGGGACTCAACGCAGCTCCCGCCGGAGCGATCCGCTGAGGGCGCAATTCTCCTCGATGCGAAGAGCCTCGCGGCCGCGCTCGGCGATCGAGCGGCTGCGATCGAGATCACGGCGACGGCGAGCGCGGGGAGCGATTCTCTTACCACAAAAGAGGTCCTCTGGGTTGCAACGGATGCGAAGGCGTTTGACAGGGCCTTCGTGGAGATGGAATTCCTGCCGATCCAAACCATTGAGGACTCCAGCAGGAAGTTCGTGAAGGGTCGCGGCCTCGTCGCGGGATCGTTGGGGATCAGCTGGGAGCGAATGGGGCCGCGCGCGAGATGGGGGAAGACCGAGGATCTGTATGAATCCGGGTTGTGGCACATGAACGAGGTGATCGGCTTGGCCCGCATGGGTCGGCCTGAGGTGCTCCCGACGTATGAAATCATCAAAGCCCACGGCGGCGGCCGTGTGGCCTATAGCAACCCCACAGCTCTCACGGCGGATCGGAGCAGTAAGATCCTGCGATTCGGCTCCGACGTCGTTCGCCTCAAGCCGGGCGATACAACGATTGCAACGGTTCGCCTTGAGGGCTTCGCCGATGCGATGGGGACGGCGAAGGTTGCCATCGCGGCTCCAGCTGGCTGGAGCACTCGGCAGGTTGCGCAGCGCGCCAAGGATTCGGACGGCATCCGCGCAGTGGATGTGGATTTTGAGATCAAGCCGGCATCGGACGCGCCGAGCCGCGGCGTGCTGAGTGCCACCTGCGACGGAAACTCCGCCTCCGCGGCCTACTCGATCGCGCCGCAGGCCGTGGCGCGTCCCGGCCTCGACTCCCTGTCGATCGACGGCGACCTGAGCGAGTGGACGTCCGAGGAGTTTATAGAAGCAAAAAGTGAGCTCGGCTCCTTCCGGTTCGCCTCACGATATGGGGCAACCGGTCTCGCGTTTGCGTTCGAGGTGCCCGACGATGTCCATCGTCAGCCGGAGCGCAATGCCACCATTTGGCGCGGCGATTCGATACAGATGGCTCTCTCCATCTCTCCCGCGGTAACATCCGGTTACAGCGGAAAGGACCTCGAGTTCGGCGCCGCGCTCACTTCTTCGGGCCCGCTCGTCTGGTGCTGGTACGGCGGCGATGGCGGCGCCACGGGGCGCGTCGATGGCGCGCGATGTGCCATCGTGCGCGCCGCCGACCGCACGCGCTATGAGCTCCTGCTTCCGAAAAGTAGCCTCCCGAAGATCCCGCTCGATGCGCAGGCGGTCCTTGGGCTCGGCTGCATCGCCAACGACGACGACGGCTCCGGCTACCGCGGCGCCGTGCAATGGACGCCGGGCATGACGGGGGGAAAGGACTCCTCGCTCTTCGGCGAGCTGCTCCTCGCGCCGCGAAAGTAACTTCGTTGCGCTTCGCCCGCGCCGCGCCATGATCCCGCCATGAAGCTCGCGCATGCTCTCATTCCGTTCGCCGCGGTAGGCGGCGCATGGCTCGCCCGCTCTCAAGACGCTTCCGTCGGCTACGACGACACGCCGCATCTGCCCGCAGGGCGTGACGGCAAGGCGTGGCGTGTGCACGACAAGCAGCGGCCCGTGCCGCCGGTCGTCACGCCGGGAGAAGGAACAAAACCGCCGAGTGACGCGATCGTACTTTTCGACGGAAAGGATCTTTCGCGCTGGCAGACCGACTCCGGCAAGGAGGCGGGGTGGAAGCTCGTCGACGGCGCCATGGAGGTGAACGGCACCGGCAACTTGCAGACGCGCGACGGCTTCGGCGATTGTCAGCTTCACCTCGAGTGGGCCACGCCGGCCAAGGCCGAGAGCGAATCGCAGGGACGTGGAAATAGTGGTGTCTTCCTCATGGGGCGCTACGAAGTGCAGGTGCTCGACTCCTACAAGAACAGAACCTATGCCGACGGCCAAGCCGCCGCGCTTTATGGGCAGAAGCCGCCCGAAGTAAATGCTTGTCGCGCGCCGGGCGAATGGCAGAGCTACGACATCCTGTTCCGGGGGCCGCGCTTCGAGGGCGAGAAGCTCGTCTCGCCCGCCAACATCACGGTCTTTCACAACGGCATTTGTGTGCATCACGGCGTCGACCTTCTGGGTGCTACGGCGCACCGCGCGGTTGCGAAGTACACACCCCACGAGCCGAAGGCTCCGCTGCTGCTTCAGGACCACGGCAACCCGGTGCGTTACCGGAATATTTGGGTTCGCCCGCTCTGAGGCCGGAAAGTAGTTCGTAGGAAAAAAGTTCGCGCGGCGGTGTTGCGCCGCGCGCGCCCACATCTCGCTCGCTGTGTGGGCGCACGGGCAGGGCCATCAGGCCATCCGCAAGCATTTGAGATCCAGCAGATTGCGCCATCTGGAGTCCCGGGACCTCGGCTGCGTGGACGGAGGACGCCGCCGTCCGAAGGTGCAAGCGAGACGGGCGCCGGAGAGCCATGAACGGCGAAGTTCGCCAGCCGGCTGGACATCGCCGGACCTTGGGTTTTGTTGATCTCGTCCGGCGCGCGAGGTGCTCGCCGGGGCAACCGCACTCTCCCAACCCATCTGCTCCTGGCCGGTTTCTCTTATGTTGAAGCTCGCTTCGTTCTCTCTCTTCGCAGCTACTCTTCTCGTCGGGATGGCCGCCCCTTCCGTGGCTGCCCCAGGGGGAGGCAAGAAGTGGAAGGAGGACTTCTGTAATGAATGGAAGAAGGACTGGAAGGAATCCAATAAGTGCTGGCCCAGCAAGTGGGACAACGACGACGACTGCGGCCCCTGGGGCAAGAAAGGGTGGCAGGACGACGACGACAAGGACTGCAAGGAGAAGGACAAGGACAAGGGTAAAGACAAGGATAAAGACAAGGATAAAGATAGCGACAAGTGCAAAGACATAGACAAAGACAAGGACAAGTGCAAAGGTAAGTGCAAAGACAAGGATAAGTGCAAAGACAAGTGCAAGGACAAGGATAAGGATAAAGAGAAGGACAAGAACGACTGCAAGACCTGCAACTACAAGATCAAGACCTACGACTACGGCTGTGGCTGCGTCGGCGCGCGCCTTGAAGTCAATCTCAACAAGGCGCAGTGCTGCCTCACGGTGAACATCACGGCCAACAAGCCGATCGTTGAGACCTACTATTACCTCGGCACCAGCCCGCTCGCCGAGGGCTTCGCGGCTCCGTCGCCGCCCTTCTTCTCGGGCTGCACGCTGCTCATCCAGTACTTCGACCGCGTCGATTTCACGGGCAACAACCAGCAGTGCATTCCGCTGCCCCCGAGCCCCGCGCTGAAGGGCCAGTCGTACGATATCCAGGGTGTCGCCGCCTTCGCCCCGCTGCTTGGCCCGGAGCCGGCGGATCTCACCCAGCAGATCCTTGCCCTCACCCAGGCAGTCCACGTCGTCTTCGAGTAGTCGAAGACGGCAGATCTCAACTCTCCACTCTTCTCCTCTGCGCCGCGTCGGAGCTTCCGCGTTCCGGCGCGGCGCGCTGCTTTGGACCGCGAATCGTCACCGACACCACATTTCGATCACGGGGAGGATCGCCTTGGCCCAGAGCGCATAGCCCTGCGGGCTCAGATGCAGCAAATCGGGAAGGAGTTCCTTGCGAGCGCTCCCGTCGGCGCCGAGAAACATGGAGCCGATGTCGAGCCACTCGACGCGGCTCCCGTCCGCCAGGGGGCGGATGAGCTCATTCACGGCGACATTGTTGAGCCTCTTGGGGTCGTCGGCTCTCTCTCCCCGCGGAAAAATCGCAAGCAGAAGCACATGCGGCGAACTCCAGCGCGCTTCGATCTCCCGAAGGATGGATTCGATTCCGTCGGCGACCTTGGCCGGCGAATCCATGCGGTGCCCAGTATTATTGGTGCCAATCATCAGAACGACGAGCCGAGGGCGCAGCCCGTCGTAATGGCCCTGCCGGAATCGCCACAGCACGTGCTCGGTTCGGTCGCCGCTCACGCCGAGATTGAGCGCGCCGCGATGTGTGAAATGCTCGTGCCACATTTCGTGCCCGGCGTCCTCCCAGCCCTGCGTGATCGAATCGCCGAGGAAGATCACTTTTGCGTCGCTGCCCGCCGCGAGGCGCGCCAGGTCGGCCGTGCGCTCGGCCATCGAGCTATTCGGCGCCGGCTTCGTCGCCTCGTGCTCAGGAACCGCGCGCGGGAGGGTACGGCAGGAGGCGAGCGCGAGGGCAGCGAGAGCGAGGCTTCGGGGGAGCGCCATGGCCGCAAGCTCGCTCCGCGACGCCCGGCGTACAAGTCCCATTTGGTCCTGCTGTTCGGCGCGCGCAGACTGGGGGCCATGGCGCCGCCCGAGCCCGCTCCCGCTGTCGCGCTCCGCGCGATCGAGAAGCGCTTTGGCGCCGTGCGCGCGCTGCGCGGCGTCGACCTTGAGCTGCGCGCGGGCGAGGTGCACGGGCTCATCGGCGAGAACGGCGCGGGGAAAAGCACGCTGCTCGCCGTGCTGGATGGAGCGCTCGCGCCCGACAGGGGGCACCTCGAGTGCGGCGGCCGCCCCATCGCGCGGCTCGACCCGTCGTCGTCGCGGGCGCTCGGAATCGCTGTGGTGCATCAGCATCCGGCGGTCGTTCCCGGGTTCACCATTCTTGAGAACGTACTTTTCGGCGCGGCGCCGGGCGGCCGCGAGTGGCGCGAGCGGGAGCCGCAGGCGCGGCGCTGTCTCGAGCAGCTCGGATTTGTGGCTTCAGAGCTGCGACGGAAGGCCGGCGATCTCTCGGCCGCGCGCCGCCAGCTTTTGTGCATGGCGCGCGCGCTCGCCGCGCAACCGCGCGTACTCGTGCTCGACGAGCCGACGGCGGTTCTGCCGGAGGTCGAGGCGGCGCGGTTGCGGGAGACCGTCGTCGGATTGCGCCGCGACGGCGTTGCCATTGCCTATGTGTCGCATCGGCTCGAGGAGGTCGAGTCGCTTTGCGACCGCGTGACCGTGCTGCGCGATGGCGCCGCCGTCGGCTGCTGGCGCCGCGGCGAGCGCACGAGGGAAGAGTGGATTCGCGCCATGGTCGGGCGAGACATGGGCGAGAATCACATTTCCCAGCCGAGGCCGCTTGGGGCGATTCGCTGCAAAGTCTCGGAGCTCACGGCGCCGGGCGTGCGATCCGTAAGCTTCGAGGTCCGCGCCGGCGAGATTCTCGGCGTGGGCGGGCTCGTCGGAGCGGGGCGCACGGAGCTTGCGTGCGCGCTCTTCGGCGCCGTGCGCGCGGAGAGCGGAATGGTGGAGATCGACGGCCGGCCCGTGCGCGCCGGATCGGTGGGCGCCGCCGTCGAGGCCGGCTTGGCGCTCGTGCCCGAGGATCGGCGCGCGCTCGGCGTCGTCCCCGATCTTTCGATTCGCGAGAATGTGGCGCTTCCCTCGCTCGATCGGCTGACGCGTATCGGTTGGATGGATCGAAACGCGGAAGCGGCGCTCGCCACAAAAGTGATCTCTGCCCTGGACGTGAAGGCGGGATCGCTGGAGACGGCCGTGGCGACGCTCTCCGGAGGCAATCAGCAAAAAGTGGCTTTCGGCCGCTGGCTCGCCCGCGCGCCCAAAGTGTGGATTCTCGACGAGCCCACGCAGGGGGTGGATATCGCCGGACGCGCGGAGATCCACGACCGGATCCGAAAGCTGGCGGCCGACGGCGCCGCGGTTTTATTGCTTTCGAGCGATCTGCCGGAGCTGCTGGCGCTGTCCGACCGCATCGGCGTACTGCGCGGCGGCCGCTGGGTGGCGACATTCGCGGGCGCCGAGCGCACCGCGGAACGCGTGCTCGCGGCGGCGCTCGGACAAGGCGAGGCCGCCGCGTGAAGCGAGAGCTCGCCCTCGCGGCGACCATGGCCGCACTCGCGGTGCTGCTCGGAATTGCAGCACCGGGATTCTTTGCATTCGGAAATCTGTGGAATCTGGCGAGCGATTCCGCCGGGCCGGTGCTGGCCGCGCTGGCGGCCTGCGCCGTGCTGATGGCGGGCCACATCGACGTCTCCGTCGGCGCGCTCTATGCGGTATGCGGCGTAATCTGTGGACTCTGCGCGCGATCCGGCGCTCCGTGGCCGGCCGTCGCCGCGGCGGTGCTCGCGGCCGGCGTTGGGGTGGGCGCCGCGCAGGGCGCGCTCGTCGGCGCGCTGCGCGTGCCGTCCATTCTCGCCACGCTCGCATCGATGGCGATCCTGCGCGGGGCGCTGCGCTGGGGAAGCGGCGGACAGTGGATCCAAGAGTTGCCTTCGAGCTTTCAGTGGTACGGGCTCGGGCAGGCTGGCGGCCAAGCCGTCATTCTTGGAATCATGATCTTCGCGACGCTGGCGCTCGCAGGTTTTTTTGTGCGCACGGCCGCCGGCCGAAAAGTATTGGCTCTCGGAGAAGTGCCGGCGGCGGCCGTGCTGCTTGGAGTCCGGCCGGCGCGCACGACAGCTCTCGTATTTATGATCGCGGGTGCGCTCGTCGCACTCGCGTCGCTCGCATCGTTCCCCCGCTATCCCGCCGTCGAGATCGAGACGGGAATCGGCCTGGAGCTCGACGCGATCGCGGCCGTCGCCCTCGGGGGCGCGACCTCGGTGCGATCGGGCCGCGCCGTGCTGCGCACGCTCCTGGGTGCGGCTCTGCTGCGTCTCGTCGGTGCAACATTTGTGTATCTGCACTTGGAGCCCGCATGGGAGCGCGCGCTCCAAGGGGCGATTCTGCTGGTGGCCGTGGCAGGCGAGCGCGTGGCTTCGCCGAAGGAGGCGGTCACCCATGCGTGAGCGGCTCGGGCTTTTGTGGGTGATCGCAGCCGAAGTCGTGCTCTTCGCAATTCTCGCCGAGCGATTCCTATCTATAGATAACGCGCGCGAGCTCGTGCGCTCGAGCGCGGAGCTCGGCTGCCTCGCCGTTGCGATGACCTTTGTGATGAAGAGCGGCGGGATCGACCTCTCGGTTGGCTCCACGCTCGGGCTCGCAGCTGTTTCTGTGGGTGCGCTCTGCGAACGCGGGTGGCCATGGCCCGTCGCGGCTGGTGCGGGCATGGGCGTCGGGATTGTGTGCGGATGTGTGAATGGCCTCTTGATCGCGAGAATGCACATTCCACCGCTCGTGGCGACGCTCGCCACGATGGCACTTTTCCGCGGCTTGGCGGAGGGCGCGACGGGCGGATATGTGGTGTATACGAAGTTCCCACAGCCGCTCCTCGCTCTCGGGCAGGGCTTCGGGTTGCTCGGCGCGCCGCCTCAGCTGGCGGTGCTGGCGGTTGCGTTCGGTGCAGGCGCCGTAGCGGTCCATCGCTGTGCCTTCGGGCGGCGGCTCACGGCGGTCGGCTACGCTCCGGAGGCGGCGCGGCTGGCGGGCGTCCCGGTGCACAGAACGCTCCTCGAAGTGTATGGATGGAGCGGACTCGCCGCGGGCGTTGCTGGCGTGCTGGCGGCAGCCCACGTCGGGCAGGCCAAGGCCGACATGGGGACCGGCTATGAGCTGGCGGCCATCACGGTGGCGCTGCTCGGCGGCACGGCCGTGTCGGGCGGCGCGGGCACGCTCGGCGGCACAGCGCTCTCGCTTGCGGCTATTGCAATCTTACAAAATGGCACGGCGCTGGCCGGATTCCCGACGGAGCTCGCGTCGATCCTCCTTGGCGCCGTGCTCGTCGCATCGGTGCTGCTCGGGCGGCGTGAATCGCCTGCGGCCGCCAACTCCCAGACTCTCTCGGACGAACCTGAAATGCGAAACTCTCAATTAGCAGTGCTGGTCGCGGCGATCTTGGCCGGGGCGCTTCTTGTGGCAGGAACGAACACTTGGCTCGTGCGCACGCTGATGGAGTCGCGTGGCGAGGCCGGTCGCGTGCCGCCGAAGAAGGTGGTCGTGGCGATGATGCCGAAGAACAAGAGTGACCCTTACTTTGCGTCGTGCCGGAAGGGGGCACAGGCGGCGGCCGACGAGCTCGGCGTCGAGCTTTTGTGGGAAGGTCCCAACGATACGGATGCTGCGAAGCAGAACGAGGTTGTGGAGTCGTGGATCACGCGCGGCGTCGATGTGATCGCGGCCAGCGTGGAGAATCGCGGCTCCCTGTCGACGGTGCTGCGGAAGGCGCGCTCGCGGGGCATTCCGGTGTTGACGTGGGACGCGGACGCGGAGCCCGAGGCGCGCGATTTTGTGGTGAATCAGGCGACGCCGGAGGGAATCGGGCAGGCGCTCGCGGATGAAGCGGCACGCGTGCTCGGCGGAAAGGGAAAGATGGCGATCGTGACGGCGACGCTCACGGCGGCGAACCAGAATGAGTGGATTGCGGCGCTGCGCGCACGGCTCGCGGCAGCCCATCCCGGCGTGGAAATTGTGGTGGTTCGGCCGAGCGACGGCGTGCGGGAGAAGGCTCTGACGGAGACGCGCAATTTGTTGCGCGCCTATCCGGACGTTCGGCTGGTCTGCACGATTGCCGCGGCCGCGGTGCCGGGGTCGGCGGAGGCGGTGAAGCAGGAGGGGAGCGCGGCAAAGGTGATCGGGCTCTCGGTGCCGAGCCTCTGCCGCGGATATGTGCACGAGGGAATTGTTGAGAGCATCGTGCTTTGGAATACTGTGGATCTGGGATACCTGACGGTACGCGCCGCGGTGAAGCTGAAAGCCGGAGAGCTTCGCAGCGGAGCCGCTTCGCTGGACGGCGGACGGCTCGGCACGCTGGAAGTTCGCGGATCCGAGATCCTGCTGGGCAAGCCCTTCCGATTCGACAAATCGAATATTGACCAGTTCGATTTTTGAGAGTGCCGAATGTCGGATCATGTGCGCGGGGCTTGCGCACACGATGAGAGCGTCGGACAGTTGAACTTATAGGTGCGCTCTCATGAATGGGCGTGGTCGGTCTTGGCTCGGCAGCGGACAGTCCTCGATGCTCGGCGGCTCATCGGCTGCGGGGAATCCGACCGGCGCTTCGCGCCGTGTCGGATTCCCCGCGCGCCATGGCCTCGCATCTGCGGAACTCGCCGCGCCAAGACCGACCCACGCCCATCTCACTTGCTGCCCGCCGAATTTCAACTCTTGCTCGGGTCATCGGACGAGGCCTCGGCAAGCCGCGTCTACTTCACTTCTTCCGGCGCCGACTGAGGCCGTAACTCATGCTCGTGCCCTCGCGGCACCGCGCGCGGATGAGCATCCCCGAAAATCCATCCGGAGAGTTCATATAGAAACTCGTGTACGTCATGCAGCACATCCTTGCTCGCTGCCCTTGCCGACGGCGACACCGTCGCGAACGTGATCCCGCCCACCAGCAGGAACGCGCCCGCGATCAGCGCGCCGCGCTTCAGCCCGCGTCGGCGCGAGCGCCGTTCCTCCATCTCTCCCCACACGCGTCCTTCCAGGCGTTTCGCACCTTCGGGCGCGTCGCCGCCGTCCGCACGCATCTGTCGCTTCAGCTCGTTTTCGATCGGGTCGCTCATGTTCTAGCTCCGTAGTAGAAGTTGTTTCAGCCGCTCGCGCGCGCGGGCTGTTCGAGACTGCACAGTTCCGGGTGGGAGGCCGAGCACTTGCGCGGCCTCCTCAATGTTGAGTTCCTCAACAAATCGCAGGATGAGGACGGCCTGGTCGGCCGCCGAAAGCTTGGCGAGTGCGCGACGCACGGCGCCGTCGTCCGAGGGCGCGCTGCCGTCGACCGCCGCCGACTTGAGCGCCTCGTCGCCGACCGGCAGGAAAAGTGCTCTTCGCACGCGCTGCCGGCGCACCCACGTGTTCGCGAGATTGGTGGCGATTCGATACAGCCACGCGCGCAGCGGCACGCCCTGCGACCGAAAATGCGGGATCGCCGCCAGCGCCCGCAGGAAGGTCTCCGCCAGGAGGTCCTCCGCGGCGGCGGCGCAGCGCGTCCGCCGGCGCAGGTAGCCGAGCACCGCGGGCGCGTGCGCGCGGTAGATCGCGCCGAAGGCTTCTCGGTCGGTCCGGGCTCGCTCCAGCAGGGCGGCCTCAGGGGCGTCCGCCGGGGCCTGCGCGGCCGTCGTGAGGGGCATGGTCTGGGCTTGCGCTCGCATCGCCGGTCAAGAACCACGCCGGGGTGCGCCGTGGTCCCGAATTCTGCCCCCGGGGCGCCGCCGCGCTACCCTCTGCGCCCTGCCATGCCGAACGAACTCGCCCTCGCCGACCGCTGGAGCGCCGCCGCCTGCGCCGGCTTCTCGCCGGAGCAACTTCTCCTCTATCGCTCGAACCTCCTCGGAGCCGATCTCGCGGTGACCAATTATGCCGGAGGCAACACATCGGCGAAGCTGCCGGCCGCCGACCCGCTCACGGGCGAGCCGACGACGGTTTTGTGGGTAAAGGGTTCCGGCGGCGACCTCGGCTCCATGAAGCTCGACGGCTTCGCGACGCTCCACCTCGACCGCGTGCTCGGGCTGCGCGCGCGCTATCGCGGGCACGCGCACGAGGACGAGATGGTGGGCTATCTGCAGCATTGCACTTATAACCTGAACCCGCGCGCGGCCAGCATCGACACGCCGCTGCACGCGTTCATCCCGCACGCGCACGTCGACCACATGCATCCCGACGCGGTGATCGCGCTCGCGGCGGCGCGCGACGGCGAGCGGCTCGTGCGCGAAGTGTATGGAGAGGAGATCGGCTGGCTTCCGTGGCTACGCCCTGGGTTCGAGCTCGCTATGCGGCTTGCCGACATCTGTAAGAAGCGGCCGGCGCTTCGCGGCGTCGTGCTCGGCGGGCACGGATTGTTTACGTGGGGCGCCACGTCGGAAGAGTGCTATCGCCACACGCTGGCCGTGATCCGCAAAGCCGACGCGTTTTTGCGGGAGCGCGCTCCGAAGGCGGTGTTCGGCGGCGCAGCGCGAGCGGCGCTCGAGGCGCCGGCGCGGCGCGCGTGGGCTGTGGGGCTTTTGCCGGGGCTTCGCGGGCTCGTGTCGCGCGAGATGCGCAAGCTCGCCCATTTCGACGACAGCGAGGAGACGCTCACTTTTGTGAATTCGGCGCGCATGCGCGAGCTGGCTGCGCTCGGCACGTCGTGCCCCGACCATTTTTTGAGAACCAAGATTCGGCCGCTCGTGCTCGAGTGCGATCCTTCGGCGCAGTCGCCCTCGTCGGTGCTCGAGCGGGCGGGGGCCGCCGTGGATGCGTACCGGGCCGACTACGCTGCCTATTATCAACGTTGTCGCCGGCCGATCTCGCCTGCCATGCGCGACGCGAGCCCGGTGGTCGTGCTGGTGCCCGGCGTCGGCATGTTCACTTTTGCGAAAGACAAAGCCACGGCGCGCGTGGCCGGGGAGTTCTATGGCAACGCGATCCGCGTGATGCGCGGCGCAACGGCCGTGAGCGAATATGTGGGCTTGGCGGAGCAGGAGGCCTTCGACATCGAATATTGGCCTTTGGAGGAGGCGAAGCTGAATCGGATGCCGCCGGCGAAGGCGCTGGAGGGGCGCGCGGCTGTCGTCACGGGCGCGGCGGGCGGAATTGGACGCGCCACCTGTGAGCGGCTGCTGGCCGACGGCGCGAGCGTGGTGGCGCTCGACATCGATGAAGCGGCGCTGCTCGCGACCGCGGCCGACCTCGTCGCGCGCCATGGCAAAGATCGCGTGCGCACGGCGATGACTGATGTGACTTCGGAGGCAGCCGTGCGCGCGGCGATGGAACGCGCGGTGCTCGAGTATGGCGGCGTCGATATTGTGGTGTGTAACGCGGGGCTCGCGAGCGCGGCCCCCTTCGACGAGACGTCGCTCGATTTGTGGAATCGCAATTGGAACGTGCTGGCCACGGGCTATTTCCTCGCGGCGCGCGAGGGCTTCCGAGTGATGAAAGCGCAAGGAGTCGGCGGCTCCATCGTTTTTGTGGGAAGTAAGAATGCGCTCGCGGCGTCGGCGCAGGCGTCGGCCTACAACACGGCCAAGTCGGCGGAGCTCCACCTCGCGCGGTGCATCGCGCTCGAAGGGGCGCCGCTCGGCATTCGCGCCAATGTGGTCAATCCCGATGCCGTCCTGCGCGGCTCGCGCATCTGGGCTGGCACATGGCGCACCGAGCGTGCGGCGGCCTACGGCGTCGGCGAGGAGCAGCTCGAGGAACACTACAGAAAGCGCAGCCTCCTCCAGCGCAACGTCTTCCCCGAGGACGTCGCCGAGGCCGTCGCCTTCTTCGCCTCCGACCTCTCGGCGAAGTCCACAGGCAACATCCTGAACGTGGACGCCGGAAATGTGACGGCGTTTCCGAGGTAAGCCCTTCCCCGCTAGCTGCCCCCCATGCTGACGATTCACAGCGCGCTCACGCGCGCGCGTCTTCGGCGCGAGGCGCGATCAGGGGCCTTCGAAGCTGGCCAGCAGCTCGTTTCGGAGCGTCGCGTGGCGGTAGAGCGGTGGACGTCAGAGGAGGTCGTCGGTCGAGTCGTGGGGCAGACGACGGCGCTAGCTCAAGTTTCATTTATAACACGGCGCACAAAGCTTCGATATGAGTGCTCTCTCCACGAGTCTCGGTCTGGACAGGCGTGCTCTCACGCGATCGCTGTAGCCCTAAAGTGGCTTCAGATCCTGAAGGCGCGCCGGCTTGCTCAGCACCCGGAGTGTCCGCAGGTGGAGGCTCTCGCGGAGCCCGTGTCACTTATGAGGGAAGATTCGTTCACTGCACTTCAGCGGGCGGCGATCGACGGCCTTCCGACGGAGGAGGCCTTGCGCGGCTTGCGCGAGGACTTGGCTGCGACCGACCGTGGCTTGCGGCAGTCAAAGGGCGTTCGTGAGTTTCAACAAATTCTTGATGGCCTGCTTCGCAGAGTTGTCTCGAAGCTCCCACCCATCGCGTTGGCTGTGCCATCACCGGTAGCGCTTGAGGCGCTTCGCGAAACAGTGAGCTTTCTCGATCGCTACGCTCGCGGCACGGAGAGCTTCGCATGGGGCATCATGCGGGGAGCCTTGGCATCAAGCGTCCAAGATCTCGAGGCCGACTTGCCGGAGCCCTGCGACATCGCGATCAATGCAGTTTTCTTACAATCGCAGAGCCGCGGCTTCGTGGATCTGTGGGATCTAGCCTCGAGCCGGGAGCAGGAGTTCGGAACGAGAATTTGGGCTCAGCTTCGCGAGCAATCGGCGACACGCTGCCGGAATTTGGTGAGCGTCGGTGCTGAGCGGCTCCCAGCCGATTTGGCTGCCAGGGATGTATTGGAACAATTCCTCGAGAGGATCGCAGAGACCGACGCCCATCGAGAGCAGCTCTACGACGTAATGGTTCGCGATGCATTCGCCGTCGTGCGCATGCAGAAGATCGCGCAGACCTGCCGACGGCTTGGGTTCTCGGAGCGGGCGGACCACTGGAATCGCCGCGCGCAGGAGTGTGCGCTCGGGGTGGCTGTAAACATGGCGCCAGCAAGAGCCGCGGCGGGAGAGAGGCGCGGCGCGCCGTGGCGTGTGGACCTCACTCGGTTCCAGCATCGGCCGAGCTTTGATCTATTTGTTCGTTTGCGGGATGCGATGAGGTCGGAGCCGCTGTGGCCGAAGGCTCGCGAGGAGTGCCTTGAGCGACTGCGCGTGGGGGGCCGCATCGAGGATCACTTGCGGGCGCTGCTCTCCGAGCGACGTTTCGAGGAAGCCGCCGAGCGGGCCATGGGTCACGCTTGCGATCCGCTACTCGCCCTCGAGATCGCCGCGGATCTCGCCGAGCCGCTCCCCGAGCGCGCGTTCGAATTGTGGAAGCTATACATCCCAAGCGCCGCCGCGCTCGGTACCGCCGATTCCGCGCACGCTGCCGCCATCCACTTCCGCCGCTTCGCGCATCTCGCCGCGCGCCTCTCCCGCGAGCTGGAGGCGGAGATTGTGGAGGCTCTGGTTCGCGAGCGGTTGGCCAACCGTACACAAGTCTTGCGAGACCGTTCCACGGGAGGAAGTGAAGTCTCCGCAAGCGGACTTCCTTGAGACCCAAGCGGAGGCTCGGTGAATCAAGAGATCACTTGTAAACGGGTGGCCCTCGGTGGTACCGCTTCGCGCTACGACCTTCGCCTCGGTGCGCGGTTGCTTTCTGTGAGTCACGACCCGCGGGAGGACGGGATGGCCGTCTTCGTTCGAACGCAGCAGTGGACGTTTCCTGCAGATGAGGTCATTGGGGAGGGCGAGCGCAAGCTCTTGGTCGATTCGCTCTGGAGCGCTCTTGGCGCCGGAAGTGGCTTGGCGCTGATCGAGACGCTCCCCGATCAGCGGGAGATTGCTCATCGGATGAGTGGTGAATTCCGCGTGCTTCTGTATGAAGGGGCGCTCGGCTATCTGGAGCCCGGGCGTACGATGATCGTACAGACCGCGCCGGGGCGCGAGGCGCTCACCCATGACAACGTGCGGCTTCTTCGCGAGGGCGCGCGCTGGATCTACCCCGAGCGCAGACCCGCCACCGAAGCAGAGTGGCGTGTCGCCGCGCGGCGTCTCGCGGCAGCGGGGCGCGACACGTTCTACCGAGAAGTGACCGAGACCCGGATCGAAGTCGATCCCGCGCTGTTGGCAGAGCCCGGCGAACGCCTCGGGTGATCCGCTGGCCGGGGTTGCGCACGGCGGAAGAGCTCTCCACGCTGCACCCAGCGCACCCGCGCTGCCTGAGATACCACCTCAAGAAGTGTCCGAGGAATTGTGAGCGAGAGCGAACCGACCGAGTCCGTTGCGGCCTCGAAGAAGCCGCTTGGGGTATTTGTGGTGAGAGATTTTGAGATTGCGAATCTCCTATCGACAAGGGATCGCATCGCGAAGCGTGGGCGCTATGTGTTTCCTTGGATCGAGCTCGGAGTGCGCGCGGAGGGGATTTGGCATTCTGTGGAGACCGCCCTCCGAGAGTGCGATCTCGTGCTCGTGGCAGTGGATCAAGCCACCTCTCTTCGATATGTGGACGATCTCTATCTCTTCAGTGATCGGCGAGCTGACTTGCGGAGCTGGCGCGAGCTGACTGCGCGCTGGCTCTCCGAGGAGCGAGGTCTTCGGTTGAAGTCGCCCCAGGCGCGAATCCGCTCGTGCCGCGGGCATCTCGATGCGCTCGGCGCGCAGGTCACCCGCGAGGGCATCGCCCCCTTTCGGCGCGCGCTCGCGGGGCTCCGGGCTGAGACGCGCAGGCAGTGCCACGCAAGAGAGCCTGCGCTCCCCAATCTCAAGTGCAGGGTCGCGTCAGACGCGAGCGCCGTGCTTTGGCCTTGATGCGATCTGGAAGAGGAAGCCGCGGACCGGCGGATCTCGCCGGAGGCGGCGGAGTTTTCAGGGGGCTGCCGCGGAAGCACACATCTCAATGATCGAAGATCGATGGCCTTCACCGAGTTGCGGGGAGCGGGAAGCAGACGCGGAAGCCGAGGTCATTCCTGCGGAACGACGTCCGCCCCCTGCTCCGGAACGCGGAACGACACCCGACGGCGCCGTTTGCGAAGGAGCCGCCGCGGCAGACGCGGCCGGCGCCTGTCGCCGGGCCCCCTGGGTCGCGCTGGGGCTCCGAGGTATACCGGCCCTTCCAGTCAGCGCACCACTCCGAAACGTTTCCGTGCATGTCGTGGAGGCCAAACGGGTTGGGTTTCTTGGTGCCTACGGGGTGGGGCGCGCCGCCCGAGTTGCGCCAGAACCAGGCGTATTCACCGAGCTGCTCGGGTCCGCTCTCGAAGCTGTAGGGAGTCGTCATGCCGCTGCGGCAGGCGTACTCCCATTGCGCTTCGGTTGGGAGCTGCGCTCCGTGGCCGAACCAGCGGCAGAATTCGACCGCCTCCTCCCAAGAGATGCCGACGACTGGCTGGTTGGGTTGGTTGAATTCGCGGCGAGTCCAGTAGTCGGGCTGCCTCACGCTGGGATTTGCCGCGAGGAAGTGATGGTATTGCTCGTTGGTGACGGTGAACTTCCCGAGGTAGAACGGTTTTGTGATGTGCACACGATGGACAGGACCTTCGTCGCTATCTCGTCCGGGCTCGCCATCCGGCGAACCCATCAGGAACTCTCCCGCAGGAATCCAGATCGCCTCGATGTGAAGATCGCCTTTTGTGAAAATCTGAAGCGTCGGAGGATTCGGCTTCGGCTCCCGAGGTTCCGCGGGCGTTGGCTGCGCAGACTTGGTCGCTTCGGGGCGCCGAGCGAACGCGGCAGCCAGGGCAGGATGGTTGCGAAGTGCATCGAGCTTGCCGAGGCGACTCAGAGCTTCGAAGGCGATAGCGCAACGATCACGTTCGGGATCGGAGAACAAATCGACTTCGTTGGATGTTGCCGCTTCATGGACCACAGCGACGTACGGCTCCTCGCTTGGCATGGAAGCGTCTTCGAGGCAGAGGCGGAGGAGCTGCGCATCGAACTTGGGCAGGTTCAATAAAACTCGAATCGTTCGCGAAAAGAGCGCCGGTGAGCGTGCGTCGTCGAGCCCAAGAAAGAGAAGGAGCACCTCCTGCCACCAAGAATCGTGGGCATCGACCGCAAGTTTCTGTAGTGTTGCATCAGTGCTTTTTGAGATCAGCTCTTGAGTAATGATCCTTCGAAGCTCAATGGCAGCGAGGAATTCTTGCAATCCCAAGTGAATGAATCCAAAGCGGTCAGCGCCGAAGCCGGTGAGGACGCCGCTCTCGTCGCGGATGGTCTCGAGGAAGCCGCGCGGGCTCAGCTTGCGCAGGTCGCGCACCGGGTGGCTGTCGAGGGCGGGGCGCAGGAGCTTCTCCAGCTCCTCGAGCGATGCATGCGTGCGTCCCTTCTCGCCATGAAGGAAAAGTGCAATCGGCTGGAGCAGCCCGCACGCCTGATCTTTTGTGATCGTGAATTGTGCGCCCTTGGGGCTCCGCCACGTCTCGACGAGCAGCTCCAGAAGCGCGTCGTAGAGGGTGACGCGCTCTTTGGGGAGGCGCCCTTGGCGGTCGCGATAGATGAGGCAGAGCAGCGTGAGCGTGAGGGGATTGGCGGCGAGCCCCGCGACGCGCGTCGCGCGGATGTCGGGCTGCTTCAAGCGCTCAACGAGGCCGCTCGCGAGCTGGTCGGCGCGCGCGGGCGCGTCGGCGTCGCCCGAGAGCAGCTCCACTTGGCGAAACCAATCGCGGACGAATTGGTGAGATTGCTCCTCGCGCAGCGGCGCCACTTCGACGTCGAGGAAGGCACCATCGAGGCGCACCGACGGGTCGGCGTAGCCGAAGATCCGGCAGCTCACGACGGAACGGGCTTTTGTGAACTGTTGGATCAGCTTCTCGATGGCTCGCGCGATCCGGGCGCGCGCGGCGCTCGGCACTTCGTCGAGGCCGTCGAAAAGAAGGAGCGTCGGATTTGTGGTGAGAAGCCGCTCGACTTCGGCCGCCGTGGCGCCGGGGACGAGCTTGCCCACCTCGCGTGCGAGGAATGGTAGGAGCGAGCGCGCGTCGCGCTCGGGGGCTGCGAGGTCGGGGCTCTCGAGGAAGCGCAGCGGCAGAAAGAGCGGGATCGTGCCGTCGGGGAGATGGAGAACCGCCGTCTCGCCCGAAGCGCACCAGAGTGCTAGGCGGCGCAGATGTGTGGTCTTGCCGGCGCCGGGGTCGCCCACGATCACAAGTCCGCGGTGTCCCTGGCGGATCGACTCGTGCAGCGCTGTGAGAAGAGTAAGATTCTCGTCGGAGCGCTCGGCCTCGCGCGCTTTGTCGAGGGCTTCGCGCTTGTCGAAGCTCGCGCGGTGCGTCCAGCGCGCGCGCAGCGAAACGTACAGATCGGAAAGCTTGAGATGCGCTCGGCGCACCTTGCCGTCGCTCCCGCGTGCGGGAAACCCGATGAGCTCGATCCGGGAAAATTGATCTCGCGCGGCGGCAAGGTAGTTGGGGAGAAGGCTCTCCGAAGGTGCAAGCTGCGGGGAGGAGGAATGGTGCGGTGATGCTGCAACCACGGCACGCCCGGCCTGCGCATCTCGCGCTCGCTGTTTCTCGGCCCACTTGGAAAGGGCGATGCCCACTTTCGAAAGGAGGTCTTCATCTTTTTCAAAGGGACGAACTCCCATGGCGTCAGCCCGCAAGCGCGCTTTGAACCCATCGAGAAGCCTCTGGAGCGCGTGTCGATCGAGGTTGTCGGTATCTGTGTCTTCCTCCATGCGGCTACGAGGAACGTCGTCGTCCACAACAAAAACGAGGCGGGTCTTTCCCTCGATCTTGAATGCCTCCAGATACTCGAGCTCTGTGAAGCTCTTCCCATGCTCCTTAGAAACGAATCCGTAGCGCCATGCGACGACACCGAGGTAAAGATCACATTTCCGCGCGTGCTCGAGGCTCTCGTCGAGCGGCAGCTGATCGATGCCCTTGAACTGCTCCATTCCGAGCGGGTGAAGCCCCGCGTCGAGGATCACCTTGAAGAGCTTCTCCCGCCGGTCGCGTTGGTCGCGGTAGGTCGAGGACAAGAAGACGGTGTAAGGGCGTGGCTCAGCCATCGGGTGCGTAGTCTAGCTTTCCGTGGGGGCCCAGGGAGAGGCCCAAGCGGTGAACGTAAGACTCTTGCCGGTTTATGGTTAGGTGAGTCCTAGGTGCGATTGAAGTCAATTGGCTCGAGGGTTCGAGGCCGCCATAGCTAGGTCCTTTTCCGCCGCGATCTGCCGCGCCTTGCCAGGCCCACCTGGTAAGGAGTATTCTTGAGCGTAAGGAAATCGACGAAAAGTCCTGAAACATGACCTCCACCACACTCACCGCCAAGGGACAGATCACCTTACCTAAAGAGATCCGAGACCGGCTTCATCTCCGCCCCGGTGATCGAGTGAACTTTCGTCAGAAGGCCGACGGGAGCATCGTCGTCGAAGCCGAGAGTGTTGACCTGCTTGCCCTTCAGGGCACCGTGAAGCCTCGGCGGCTAGGTGTCACGATCGAGCAGATGAATCGAGACATTCGAAAGCGAGGCGGTCGAGCGTGATTGGTGTCGATACCAATGTGCTTGTTCGCTTCCTGGTTGCAGATGATGTGGAGCAAACCAAGCGAGCTGCTGCCGTAATTCAGCGCGCGGCAAAGTCCGGCGAGCCGCTTTTCGTCTCGGACGTCGTCCTCTGCGAGGTCGTTTGGGTTCTCGAGACGAGCTACAAGATTCCCTCCGAGGAGGTTGCGCGCACTCTCACCAGCCTGCTCGATGCGCGACACCTTCAGTACCGCAATCGAGCCGCGCTGCGAGAAGCCCTCGACGGGTATGTCCAAACCAGGGGCGACTTCGCCGACTACGTGATCTTGGGCCATGCGATCGAAGCTGGTTGTACGTCGTGCCTTACATTCGATGGCGCGTTGTTGGCGTCTCCGGGCTTCGCGTCGCCGTAGCGAGCGAGGTCTCGCGTCAACCCGCCCCCGGCGGCGGCGACGAAAAGGGGGCGCCCCGCGGCTTTATCCGTCCCGATGCTGCGGCGACACTGGTCCCATGACACCGCCGTTTCGCATCCCTGACGAATTCATTGATCGGCGCAACCAGCGCCTGAAGCCGGCCCTCGATGAAGATTACTCGTACCTCGCGCGGCAGCTCGAGCGGCGCGGGATCGACATCGAGGCGGTGACGCGCGAAGTGATGGAGCTCGAGATCGCGGTGCCGTCGTGGGGCGTCGGCACGGGCGGCACGCGTTTCGCGCGCTTTCCGGGGCCGGGCGAGCCGCGCAACGTGTTCGAGAAACTCGACGACGCCGCGACGGTGCAGTCGCTCGTGCGCTGCGCGCCGGCGGTCTCCTTACACATCCCGTGGGATGAGCCGGAGGACGCGGCGGCGCTGCGCGAGCACGCGGCGGCGCTCGGGTTGCGCTTCGACGCCGTGAATTCCAACACATTCCAAGACCAAGAAGGGCAGGCGCATAGCTACAAATTCGGCAGCCTCACTCACGTGGATCGCGCCGTGCGCGAGCAGGCGATCGAACATAATTTACATACGATCGAAGTCGGGCGCGCGCTCGGCTCTACGTCGATCACCGTGTGGGTGGGCGACGGCGGCAATTTCCCCGGACAAGTGAGCTTCCGCGACGCGCTGGCGCGCTACCTCGAGAGCCTGCAGGCGATCTACGGCGGGCTGCCCGAGGGCTGGAAGATGTATCTTGAGCACAAGCTCTACGAGCCGGCGTTCTACTCGACCGTGAACAACGATTGGGGGACGAGCTATTGGTGCGCATCGCAGCTCGGCCCGAAGTGCTCGTGCCTCGTCGATCTCGGGCACCACGCCCCGAATACCAATATTGAAATGATCGTGTCGCGGCTGCTGCAATTCGGCAAGCTCGGCGGATTCCATTTCAATGACAGCAAATACGGCGACGACGATCTCGACGCGGGCGCGATCCAGCCGTTCCGGCTTTTCTTGATCTTTCACGAGCTCGTGAGCGAGGCGCGCCGCAATCCGATGTTCGAGGCGGCGTACATGCTCGACCAGTCGCACAACGTAACCGATCCGATCGAGTCGCTGATGACGAGCGCGATCGAGGTGCAGCGCGCGTTTGCGCAGGCGTGGCTCGTGAGCTCACGCAAGCTCGAAGAGTATCAATCCAAGAATGACGCGCTCATGGCGCACGCGGAGCTGAAGCGCGCCTATCAGACGGACGTTACGCCGATTCTCACGATGGCGCGCATGCGGCGCGGCGGTGCGATCGATCCGGTGGCAACCTATCGCGCGAGCAAGTACCGAATCTTAAAGTCGACGGAGCGGCCGCAGACGCGCTCCGAGTCGGCTGGAATTGTCTAGAGCGCGATGGCTCGTCCGGCAGCGTATGCCGCCGTCGACCTCGGGGCGGGCTCGGGGCGCGTAGTCCTCGGCTCGTTTGCGGGCGGCCGGATTTTTTGTGAGGTCGTGCATCGGTTTCAGGCGCCGTTCCGAGCGATCGACGGACATGATCGGTGGCCTTTTGAAGAGATCATGCGCGGCGTGCAAGCGGGGCTTCGCGTCGCGGGGGAGCGCGCGCGAGCGGAGGGGATGACGCTGCGCAGCGTCGGCGTCGATTCGTGGGGTGTGGATTACGGGTGGCTGGATGGGGAGGGGCGGCTGCTGGCCGACCCGATTTGTTACCGCGACGGGCGCACTGAAGGCGTGCTGGAGCGGCTCTTCCGCAAGGTGCCGCGCACCGAGCTGTATGAGCGGACGGGGATTCAGTATCTTCCGATCAACACGCTCGTGCAGCTTTTCGCCGAGCACGGTGCGGGCGAGCGGCCTGCGGAGGCGCGGTCGCTCTTGATGATGGCCGATTTAGTGCATCACGCTCTGTGTGGGTCGATGTCCGGGGAAGTTACCAATGCGAGCACGACGCAATTGTGGAATCCCAAGGATCGGACTTGGGATGAGCACTTGGCGGCCGTCGTAGGGATGGACGCCAATCGGCTGCCGCGGCTCGTGGAGCCGGGCACAGAGCTCGGCAGGCTGCGGCCGGAGCTCGCGCGCGAGGCGGGGCTGCGGGAGATCGCCGTGGTGGCGCCCGCGACGCACGATACGGCGAGCGCCGTAGCGGGGACGCCGCTCTCGGCGGGGACGGCCTATTTGTCGTCGGGGACGTGGTCGCTGCTCGGCGTCGAGCTGCTGGCGCCGGTGCTGTCGGCGGCGGCGCGAACGGCCAATTTTACCAATGAAGCGGGCGTCGGCGGCACGACGCGGTTTCTGCGGAACGCGATGGGATTGTGGCTTCTCGAGGGCATTCGCGCGAGCGCGGCGCGCGCTGCGGATCCGTTGGAGTACGACCGAATTGATACGTCGGTGCACCGGCAAGCTCCCGGCGACTGCTGGGTGGATCCCGACGATCTGCGTTTCCTGAACCCGGCGGACATGGCCGCGGAGGTGCGCGCGGCGCTCGAGCAGACGGGGCAGCGCGCTCCGAAGGATTTTGTAACTTTGGCGCGGTGCGTGCTGCAATCGCTCGCGCTCCGGTATGCGCGCACGATTCGTGAGATCGAGAAGATCACGAATTACCGCATCACGGAGATCCGCGTGGTGGGCGGCGGCAGCAAGAATGACTTCCTCAATCAGGCGACGGCCGACGCCACGGGAAGAGTGGTGAAGGCCGGGCCCGTGGAGGCCACGGCACTCGGGAATCTGCTCGTGCAGGCGATCGCCGACGAGGAAGTGGCCGGGCTCGCAGCGGGGCGAAAGATGATTGCAGAGCAGACGCCCTGCCGTGTCTTCGAGCCGCAGGATTCGGAATTGTGGCAGCGCGCGCGGGAGGAATTCGACCGGCTGACGCGGCCCAAGACGCGGCGGCGCTCGTCGCGGCGGTGAGCCAGCGAAAGAGGCGGCGCGCTACGGGAGGTGCGGGCGCGTCAAGTTGCGATGGCCGTGGGCCGTCACGAGGAGGTTGTCCTCAATGCGGATGCCGCCGCAGGGCATCAGGCGATCGACGAGGTCCCACCGCACATGGCGCGCGAGCGGGCTCGACCGCATGGGCTTCAGTAACATGTCAATGAAGTAGAGCCCGGGCTCAATCGTGAAGAGCATGCGCTCCTCGATCGTGCGCGTCGTTCGCAGATAGGGATGGTCGGTGGGCGGCGGCGCCGTTCCGCCGCTCGGCGTCGCCTGGCGCCCGGCGACGTCGTGCACCTGAATCCCAAGAAAATGCCCGAGTCCATGGGGGAAGAACGGGCGCGTGAGCCCGAGCGCGAGCGCTTCGTCGCCGCCGCAATCGAGCACGCCTGCCGAATGCAACAGAGAGCCAATGCGCCGATGCGCGTCGAGGTGGAGCTGGAGGTAAGGCACGCCGGGCTTCACCGCGTTGCACAGATCGAGCTGGATGCGGTCCATCGCTTGAACGAGATCGCGGAAGAGCGTGTCGCATGCGGGCGCCGTCCAAGTGCGCGTAATGTCGCAGCCATAGCCGGCGTGCTTGGCGCCGACGTCGATCAGTAGCACGCGTCCGCCGCGCTTCGTCCGCTTGTTGACGTAGTGTAAGAATGCACCTTTCTCGTCGAGCGCAATGATGCTCTCGTACGGGAGCGCGTGCTCCACACATCCCGCGGCCTTGAGATAGACGTGGTGAATCTCGAGCTCGCTCGCGCCCTCGAGGAACGCGCGCTTCGCCTCGTGGTGCGCGCGGGCGCTCACGCGCGTTGCCTCCTCGAGGCAGGCGACTTCGTAGGCTGTTTTGTAGCTTCGATCCCAGTCGAGCCGCGCCGCCAGTCGCTGGGGATTGAGGCCATCGTCGTGGAGGCCGTGCGCTTTCGCCTGCGCCGGCGCGTCGCCCACATAGGCCGTGCGCCCATGGCCGTGGGCTGCGGCCCAGGCGCGCTCCGCGTCGGGCACCACCTGTACCTCGAAGGGCTCGAGCCAATACGGGGAGCCGAGCTCGATCGGCTCGTACCAATAATCGTCGGGGCGCACCACCACGAGGCGTGGCCGATGGCCAGCGCGGATCACCAATTTATGATGCGGTCCCTCCAGCGGCACCCAGGAGGCGAATTGTGGATTCGTACGAAACGGCGCGTCTTGGTCGTCGGCAAAATGTGTAAAGGGCGATCCGGCATCGAGGACGAGCGTCTCGAATCCCTCCGTGGTGAGCGCGGCCTCCGCGCGCACCTGTCGCTCTCGGATGTGATCGAGGTAGTGGGCGGCGGCGGGCTGGGTCGTCATGGCCTGGAGCATGCCCGCACTCTTCAGGGCGCCCAAGGGTTCACCGGCCCGGCTGGGCCTGCCGATAGGGCGGGCGATGGATGGGGGAAGGTACGAGCCGGAGGCGTATTGGGACGCCAAGGCGCGCGCTGCGGGAGGCGATCGGCTCCGCGCGGTGGCACTCGACTGCCCTCTCCGCAACCGCGTGATGGATCGGGTCCAGCGCCAAGGAGTCGCGGCAGCGCTTGAGGTGCTGGCACATCGCGGTGCGACGCCGACGTCCGTGCTGGACTTCGGATGCGGAGTCGGGCGCTGGCGGGAGCTCTTTGAGTCGCTGGGCGCCCGTTGGGCGGGCTGTGATCTCTCCGGCGAGATGGTGAAGCGGGCGGAGGAGTCCGCGCCCGGCCGCCAGGTGCGGAAGCTCGAAACCGGAGGCCGCCTCCCCTGGGAAGCGCAGTGCTTCGACCTCGCCTTGTCGATCGCCGTCCTTCACCACAACCCGGCGCGCGAGCAGGCTCGGTGGCTTCGTGAGCTGGCGCGCGTCGTGCGACCGGGAGGACACGTGCTGCTTCTCGAAAGCGTGCGTGCGGAGGGCGGCGAAGCTGTCGCCCGTGGAATCGAGCAGCCGCGATCCATCGGCGAGTGGAGGGACTTGGCTGCGGCGGCGGGGCTCACGCTTTTGTGGCATCGCGGCGCCAAGTACGCGCTCGCAGCCTCAGTCGCTCAGCGCTTCCCCGGCGCACTCGGGGCCGCGGGCGCGCGGCTCGGTGCGTGGGCAGACGCGTGGCTTGCACCCTGGCTCGGCCCGAAGCTTCCCGAGCGGATGCAGGACCGAGCCGCGATGCTCCTCCTGCGCGACGATCCTGCGCGGACAGCGCTTTCCGAGCACGGGACGAGCCTCCGGTATCAGTGAGACTCACTTTTCGCGCGGCGGGGGAGGAGTCGCAGAAGCCACTCGAGCCGACGATGCTGGGAAGTCATGCACTCCTGACGCGTGCCCGGCGCGGGCGATTGCACGCCCTCTGAGAGCCGGTCGAGCAGCGCGGGCAGCCGCTCTCCGTAGAGCGAGCGCGAGCCGAGCTCGAGGATGCGGCGAATGAGCCAGCCTCGAACTCCGCGGAATCCACTCTGCGTCATGCGGAGCCGCGTGCCTCCATCGACTTCTGTGAGATCGAAGGTAACGACCGTATCGATCGGTCCGCCTCGCCAAGTCCAAACCATCCGGCTCGGCGGATCGATCTCGCGGACCTCACAGTGAACGATTCCGTCGAAGCCGGGGCTCGGATTTGTTTGAAAGGTGAATCGATGTCCGAGTCGAGGCGCAAAGTCGTTTGGCATGAGCCAAGCCGACAGCAGCTCGGGCTCCGTCAGCGCGCGCCAGACCTTGGCGCGCCCGTGGAAATAGGTGCGTTCGATGCGGATCTCACTTTTCACGGCATGTCCTCCAGCAGATTTCCAAGGCGATCGAGCTTCTCGTTCCAGAATCGCTCGTAGTGCGCCACCCACTGCGAGACCTCGCGCAGCTGACGCGCCTCGAGATGATACAGATGCTCACGGCCGCGCTTTCGCATGGAGACAAGCCCATGCTCCCGAAGCACGCGAAGGTGCTTCGAGAGCGCCGGTTGGCTGAAGCGAAAGGCGCCGAGCAGCTCGTGGGCCGCGCGATCTCCCTCGAGGAGAAGGTCGAGGATGGCCCGGCGGCTTGGATCCGAGATGGCGGCGTACACATCCATGGCGTCGAATACATAACCACACGGTTATTGAACTCTCCAAACGAAAAATCTCGAGCTCTGAAACTGCCGCCGAGGCGGCGGCGCTAGCGGACGCTTTCGACGAGTTCGCGGAAGCGACCGAACAGGTACTGCGCCTCGCGCGGACCCGGGCTCGCTTCGGGGTGGTACTGCACTGAGAAGACCGGCAGCTCTCGATGGCGCATCCCTTCGATGGAGCCATCGTTGAGGTTGCGGTGCGTCACTTCCAGCTCCGCCACGCGGTCGGCCACGACCTCATAGCTATGATTCTGAGAAGTGATCTCCACTTTTCCTGTCGTGAGATCCTGGACCGGGTGGTTCGCGCCATGGTGGCCGAACGGCATCTTGCGCGTCGTCGCGTTGAAGACGTGGCCCAGGATCTGGTGTCCGAGGCAAATACCAAAAATCGGGATCCGCTTTTCGGCGATGGCGCGCACCGTCGGGAACGCGTGCTTTACGGCGGCCGGATCGCCGGGACCATTGCTCAAGAAAAGGCCATCGGGGCGCGTCGCCAAAATCTCCGCCACGGAGGCCTTGGCCGGAAGCACCGTCACGTCGAACCCCGTCTCGACGAGCCCGCGCAGAATATTGCGCTTCACGCCGAAATCGATCGCTGCGACGCGATAGCGCTTGCCGCGGCGCTCGAAGGGCGCGTCGCCCGTCAAACGCACATATCCCTCCGACCACTCATAGGATTTGTCGCATGTGACCGTCGAGGCGAGGTCAATGCCGTCGAGGCCGGGCGAGCGCCGCACCTTCTCGAGCAGCGAGCGCTCGTCGAGGTCGACCGTTGATACAATTCCGCGAACAAGGCCGTCGCGCACGCGCCGCGTGATCTGCCGCGTATCGATTCCTTCGATCGCCACGACTCCGTTGCGGGCGAGGTACTCGGGCAGCGACTCCGTGCTGCGGTGGCTGCTCGGCTGCCAGCACATTTCCCGCACGACGAAGGCCTCTGTGAACGTTCCGCGGCTCTCCTCGTCGGCCGGATTGGTGCCGTAGTTCCCGATCAGCGGATAGGTCATTACAACAACCTGACCGCGATAGGAGGGATCGGTCAGGATCTCCTGGTAGCCGGTCATTGCGGTGTTGAACACCAGCTCGCCAATGCGCTCGCCAGCGGCGCCGCAGGCGCGACCTCGGAAAACCTGACCGTCTTCGAGAACGAGTAGGGCGGGTCCGGACTCGGGCATCGGAAACGAAATCTACCCGCGGCGCGGGCGTCGCGCCTCCGCTGCGGTGCGACGCGGGCGCCGCTGCCGAGCCGCCGAGGGATGCTGGGCCGCAATGAGCCCAGCGAGATAGCCGGCGCCGAAGCCGTTATCGATGTTCACGACCGAAACGCCGGCGGCGCAGGAGTTCATCATCGTGAGAAGGGGCGCAAGGCCGCCGAAAGCCGCGCCGTAGCCGACGCTCGTCGGCACTGCCACCACAGGGCAGGAGACGAGACCGCCCACGACCGACGCCAGCGCTCCCTCCATCCCGGCGACGACGACGACGGCGTGGGCCCGGCGAAGCTGTGGAAGTACCTGCAGCAGCCGGTGGAGCCCTGCGACGCCACAATCGAAAGCCGTTTCCACGGCCACATCGAAGCACTCTGCCGTGACGCGCGCCTCCTCGGCGACGGGGATGTCGGCGGTGCCGGCCGAAACCACGACCACAAGCCCCTTGGCTCGGGGGCGGCGTCCGCGACGCACCACGATGGCGCGGGCCGACTCTTCGAAGCGCGCGTCGGGGACGCGCTGACGGACGGCCTCGAAGGCCTCTGGCGTCGCGCGCGTCACCAGCACTCGGGTGGAGCGCTTTCCGATCTCGGCGACGATCTGTGCAATGTGCTCCGGCCGCTTTCGAAGCCCAAAGACCACTTCTGGAAATCCGCAGCGCAGCTCGCGGTGGTGGTCGATGCGCGCGAAGCCCAGGTCACCCACCGCGTGGGCGCGAAGCTGGGCCGCCGCCTCATCGGCCGTGACGCGCCCCGATTGCACGGAACGCAGCAGCCGCTTGAGCGATGCGTCGTTCATGGCCGTCGGACCTCGGCCGGCGCTGGCGACGATGAGTGAACTTGCGGAACGCCGCTTGGGTAGATGGGGAAGCCGAGATCATCGCGACGGCCGGCGTCGAGCATGGCGGCGCCGAGGCCCGCCACCATTGCTGCATTGTCAGAGCAGAGCGCGGGCCGGGGGATGCGCAGGTCAAGCCCGTCGGGGGCGCAGGCCGACGCGAGCCGCTTGCGCAGCAAATCATTACAGGCGACGCCACCCCCGACGAGTATGGTCCTCGCTCCGCGGGCGCGCGCCGCCGCCATCGTGATGAGAGCCATGTGCTCGACGGCGGCATGCTGAAACCCGGCGGCGAGAGTTGCGATCTCGCTTTCTGTGAGATGTCGCTTCTCCTTCGCGCCCGGAGGAAGCACGCGGTATCGCACCGCCGTCTTGAGCCCGCTGAACGAGAAGTCGAACGGGCCGCTCGAAACGCGGGGAACGGCGATCGCGGCGGGCTTGGGATCGACGCCGAAGGCTACTCTTTCGATGGCGGGACCTCCGGGATAGCCGAGGCCGAGGATGGCAGCTACTTTGTCGAAGGCTTCGCCCGCGGCGTCATCATTGGTGCAACCTAACATTTCGAATTCGAGCGGATTCTTGTAGTAATAAAGCGCGGTGTGGCCGCCCGAGGCCACGAGCGCGAGCGCCGGCAGTTGGGTCGGCGCCCCCTCCATAAGGGCTGCATACAGATGCGCCGCAATGTGATCGACGGCAACGATCGGCAGCTCATGGAGCCAGGCGAACGCCTTCGCCGCGGAGGCGCCCACCAGCAGCGATCCGACGAGCCCCGGCTGGGAGGTCGCGGCGACTCCCGTGAGTTCGCGCGGCGAGACACGCGCCTGCTCCAGGGCCGCCTCGATCGTCGGAACGATCTCCCGCAGGTGGCTGCGGCTCGCGATCTCGGGGACGACCCCGCGGAACGGCGCGTGGAGCGCCGCCTGCGATGCCACAATAGAAGACAACACTTCGCGCCCGTCGCGCACGACGGCCGCGGCGGTCTCATCGCAGGAACTTTCGATGCCGAGGACGAGGCCCATGGGGCGAGGATGCCAAGTGTGGGGTGTTCGCGCCCGCGGCGCCGCCCGAAGCTACGGGCGCAGGGCCCGATCGGGTGGTGCGCCGCCGCGCAGGAGCGCCGCCGCGGCGTCGAGGCAGCGGTCAGCGCGGGCCGCGGGCGGCCGTGCGCTACTCGTGCGGCGCAGCTCTTCCACCTCGAGCGCGTATTCGATCGGCACGTCGATCTCCTGATAGGCGCGGTGCAGCGCGAGGCGATCCTCCGGAGCGATCGGCACGACGACATCGGGGGCGATGCCGCCGGCGCGCGTGTCGCGCGGATCGTCTTCCCGCGGGCGGCCAAGGTTGCGGCCCGAAGGAGTGTAATAATACGCAGTTGTAATCTTGATGTATGCGCCGGTGTCCTCAAAGCGGCGCGTCGATTGAACAACACCTTTCCCAAATGTGCGCTCCCCGACGACGGCCGCGGCGCCATGGTCGCGCAGCGCGCCCGCGAGCACCTCGCTCGCGGATGCCGATTCGCGGCTCACGAGCAGCACAAGCGGAGTTCCTGTGAGCTTCGCCTCCGCCGGGTCGGCCTCGCAGCGCACACTCTCGCGGCGGCCGCGTGTTTCATAAAGAACGCCCTTCGGCAGGAACCGATTCGCAAGAATCGCCGCCGCGCTGAGGACGCCGCCGCCGTTCAAGCGCAGATCCATGATGAGAGATCGCATGCCCTGGGCTTTGAGCTGCGCGACCGCCTCATCGAATTCGGAGACGGTCTCCTCCGTGAATGCACCAATCCAGAGGGAAGCGATGCCGCGCTCGCGGTCGAGCATTCTTACTTTTCGAACGGAGCGGTCTCGGATCGGACCGCGCTCGATCGAGACGTCGCGCGTGTTGGAGCCGTCGGGCGCACAAATACGAAGCACGACGGATGTGCCCTCCCGGCCGCGCACGCGCTCCGCGAGCTCGTCGGGCGGGATTTGTGTCACCGGCACGCGGTCGACCTCAAGAATGCGCATTCCCGGCCGCAGCCCGGCGCGCTCGGCCGGTGAGCCCGGCTGAGGAAACAACACGCGCACGAGCTCGGGGGCCGCGGGGTCCATCACGAGGCCGATCCCGCCGAACCGGCCGGAGGTCTCCTGCTCGAAGGTGTGGGCGTCTTGGCCCGTGTAATAGCGCGAGTAATCGTCGAGCCCTTCAACCATGCCCCGGATCGCGTTGCGCAGCAGGGCATCGGTGGAGATGGGTTCGACGTACTCCGTCTCGATGAGCTCGCGGACGGAGGTGAGGCGCGCGAACTCGATGTCGGTGGTCACCCGACTCAGGGCCAAGGCGCCCAGAGAGGTGACCGCGACGAGCGCGAGGGCGAAGCTCCCAAGCGCAATGAGCATGGAGCTGGGGATGCGAGGAGGGCTCACGGCGGCGTGGGTCGAGAGTGAAGCGTAGCAGGTGGCGCGGGCGGAGTCTGTCCCCGGACGGAGACATGACGCGCCCGCCGCCCATCGGGCCTCGGCGGCAAATGTCTGAAGCGACGCGAGTTGCCCGCGCGGGGCTGCCGAAGGAAATGCGGTCTGGCATTTGAACATCGGAACCGAGGCGGAATCCGCGACGTAGCATGCGCACCGCCGCTCGCCCCATGACTTCCTCTTCGCGACCCACCTTCGCAGAACGCTTCCGCCGACGGGCGGTCGTCGGTGCGTCGGTTTCGATGGCGGTGGCGGCTTGGGTCGCGGTCGCGTCCGCGCAGTCGGAAAGCAGCACGCCGGCCTCCAAGCCGGCGCCCGTGGTGCAGGGGGTGACGCCGGGGACGAAGGCCATGCCGCCCACTCCGCCGCGCGATCGTTACACCGCCGCGACTCCGATCACGATGGATCGGATTCGAAGCGTCTTTCGCGGGATGGACCTCAACGACGACGAACAGGTCACGCTCAAGGAGGCGCTGGCGGCCGGCTCGACGGAGGCACAATTCCGCTACCGGGACTTGGATGGCGACGGGCTGCTCGCGCGCGAGGAGTTCGATTTGTGCTATGGCAAGGAAGTGCTCTCGCGCGGACAGCAGCTCGATTCGCAGGTGACGATGCGCATCGCCCACCTTGAGAAGCTCGGGCGTGAGCGCGAGTGGCGCATTCCGAGCTACAAGGCGGGAGTTCCGCAGCCGACGGAGGCGCCCGGCGGGGCTCCCGGCGGGAGCGCGACGGCCGGAAAAGAGGGCTTCAAGCTTCCCACAAATCCTGGCGGCATGGATCCGGCCGAGCTGGCGGATTATTTGCGTCGGAAATCGAACAAATCGGCGCCGACGGGCGGCGCGCCCGAAAATGGCGCTCCCAAAGGCAGTGATCCGCGGAGCGGTGATCCCAGAAACGGTGAGCCGAAGTCGGGCGCGAAGGGGGCCGATCCGCGATCGGGCGCCAAGGGCGCGGACGGGAAGCCGGTTGGCGGCGAGGGCGCGGATGGGCGAGACGCCGGGAAGCCGGTCGGAGCTCCGCCACCGGCTCAGCCGCCCGCGCCGAAGGGCGGCATCGAGAAGCCGGGTAATTCGGGGAAGCCTGGCGCGGTCCAGCCGAGGCCGCCGATGCCGGCGCCGAAGGTCCCGCTGCCGGCGGCTCCCGTGCCGAAGCCCGCCGTTCCGAACCCGGGCCCCATGCCCAATCCGGGCGGTGTGAAGCCGGCCGCGATTCCGACTCCGCTACCCAAGCCGCTCCCGGGCCCGACTCCCAAAGCGCGCTGAGCTTCGCGCGCGCCGCGATTATCAGCCCGTGGCAAGAGTCATCCGAGCTGCGCACGCGGGCCTTTTGACGATCTCATCGTCGGACCGCCTCGCCGTAACTCCTTGGCTACGCCTGCGGCGGTCCTTCTCGACCTCGCCAAAAATCCTCGTGCTTGCTTTGCGGAGCACTTCTGTCACGGACTGTTACTCGCGGTCCTGCGGATTAATGTAACGATAGACGTCGTAGGCCAGTGCGAACGGCGTCGCCATGAAGATGCCGTAAGTTACTCATGCGGCGACACTCGGCCCGTCGCCGATGCCGCAGGCGCAGATTCGCAAGTAGCCTTCGAATTATTGGCTTCTCCAGATACAGCCACAAAGAGCGGATGTGCCTGGCTTGTAGGCGCCGTTCAATGATAGAGCCCTCGGGATGTGTGCGAACTTGGGAGTTGTGATTCGTGACCTCCCGTCCGAGCCGCGCCAATACACATCTCGATATTGAGATCCAAGGGGCGTCGTCGGCTCCGAACCAACGCAAACCGGCGAGCTTTGTCGCATCGCCAAAGGGGTTCGGCTCGACCCCCCCTAGGCCCCTCGCACGACATGCGAAGCACTTCCATTGAGAACTGGCGGGAACTCGCCGCGTCGAGCTAGGCTCAGCCCAATCGAATCGATTCTGAGTGAAGCGATTCGAGCAGGTTGGATCCTGGTCGCTCCTACGGAGGCTCTCCGATGGCTACTCACCCGCTCCTTCGGTCTCTCGCCCGCCAATGCAACAGCCTCACGGTGGCCGCAACGCTCCTGCTCGGCGGTGCCGGAGTCTGCATCCTTCAGGCTGGCCCTGTCGACCGAGTGTCCCTTGGATCGCTCTCTCTTCTGAGCGTGATTCTCATCGCGTTGCTCACGTCGAATGGCGGGGGAACTCCGCCCACGGGAGCGATCAGTGTGTACTCGCTGCTGCGAGTCAAGAACAACAAAACATCCAAGAGCGCGACTGTGGACCGCGATTTCAACGGCGAACTCAGTGCCATCAAAAATCTCGGTGGTCGAGACGATCGCATCTCGAAGCATCGCTCACAGTTCAGGCCCACCAATCCGTACTTCGGTGTCAGCGAGCAGGACTTGGCTGACCTGAATCGCACCGCGCCCGATTCTCGGATGGACCTCGATCGACAAGCCGATTGGACCTGCTAGCCGAGGAGCGAAAACTGCGGAGCCGTCGCTCTTGCGCGCCCAACTCATCCACGCGATCGGCGCCTAGAAGAACTCACTGAGACCTCACGCGGCGACGAACCGCTGTTGAACTCGCCCCAATGAGAGAGAGGAACAAATCTGTAAGTGCGAATCACGCATGGGCAATTGTGAGCCTCATGGTCGCCAGCCGCAACCATCGCACGTCCCGTTGGGTCTTGAAATGTCCGCGGATCGCGTGCGTCACGTCGACTCCGGGCCAGAAGATCCCGGGGAGAGTGTGAGCACTATTCCGGCGAGGGCATTACCTTGCGGAGCAGGTAGCTTCTCGATCCACATCGCTCAATCGGTGCCCAACACGGATCTCCTCTCTGCTCCACGCTGAGTGCGTAAATTCCTGGAATTCCAGAAAGTGCCCTCCATGGCTGCGAAAAATAGTAACCTTGCCGATCAACTTCGTGAGTACTTGGAAAAGCACGGCGGTCTGGAGAAAGCGTCAACGGAGACAGGCAGGCCAGTGGCCCCTCGGGGAGCGTATTCTCGCTGGCTCAAGAGTAAGCAGATCAATCTGTCCTACGCCGCCTTCAGCAATATTATTAGTGGTCGGACCAGTCCTGGGAAGAAGGCCTTATTGGCCCTAGCCAACGGTATCGATGGCACATTCCGGGAAGGATTCCTGAGAACATTCGGATTGGAAGTCGAGATCGCACGACGGTCTGGAGGTGACGACATCTTCCGGCAGATCTGCATAGAGCAGGAGGAGATTCGAGTCTCTGGCTGGCACCAATGGCCCCTTCTCGGAAAGCGTGCCGCTCGAATTGAGAGAGATGGTTATCCGACACCGTGGGCGTTTGGTTTTTTTGATGTGATTGTCCGCAGATTCTTGGCGTACGCTGGAATCGCAGGGCTCAAGCTCGGAAGGATCTCGCAGATGAAGCAGAGTGACCTAGACGCGTTTTTTGACCCTCGGAAAGCAATCAAGCTCAACAATGCAGATGGCGAGCCGCACTTGGTTGTCAACATGCTGGAGACGGTCAATCGACTCGCGACTTTCTCATTCCTGCCATCACCATTCACAGTATCAATAAATGCGGTTGGAATTCTGCGAGACGCAACTGATGCAGGACGCTACAGGAGAGCGATCCAAGGACTCCTGGAGGAGCGATCGCTTGGATCCCAGCTCAATCCACGCCCGGACCGTCGTGGAAAATTGAAGGCGAGCGTCTTAAGTGAATACCTGTCGGACATCGCTCCAGTTGCATATCTGCCTGAGGTTGGCGGCTTGTATCTTCAGCATGGCCTAGGAGTATCCACCGATCTCATCGAGGCCATCGATGTATACTCTGTCCAGAGGATAGCTGAGTTCATGCAGCAGATAGGTCGAAAGCACTTAGGCAAGATGCCAGTCCTATTTGCAGACGAGTTCACTTGCATCAGTGTCTTCGCGGAACTGCGGTCCAGTCGGGTACCTGCGCAGCTCTTGTTCCCTCCAAGGCTGCGGGACGGGTTGGAGGTTGACCTCCTGGGATGCTCGTATGAATCGTATCGAGGCGCTGACTTCGAGGAATTTCCCAGATTCAACGTGGGCATAGCGAGCCGCCGGGACGACTCTCGTTGGAACTCATTTCTCAGGGAAGCCTTCGAGAGATACCTAATTTCAGACAGGCCGGCAGTCTCGAAGCTCACCGAGGGCCTCCCCAAACAGGTTCAGGCATGGCTGTCGGAGTGTCTCATTGATCTAATACCTCCGCACCGGCACCAGAACGTTGTTCAGGAGGAGCTTCTGCGTTGGGCAAAGGACCTGCTGGGCAACCCTGATCGACTCACAGTACCTGAGATCTGGCGAGCCACATATCCCCGACAATCCGACTGGGAATCTCCTCCGCGAACAAGTTGGAGCGGCGGCGTACCCTCTGGGGCTCCTATCGGTCCTGCGACTTAATGTAACGATAGACGCCGTAGAACAGCGCGAACGGCGTCGCCATGAAGAGGCCGTAGGTTACTAATGCGGCGATGCTCAGTCCGTCGCCAATGCCGCAGGCGGGGCACGCAGATGCCGCCGGCGCCAGCAGCCCGCAGGCTGCTGCGCCGAAGAACATCCACCGAATCGTCGAGCGCATTTGCCTATTTGATCTGTGACATCAGCGTCGGGTTGTTTTCCATATAGAAGCGGAAGAGCGTCTCCGCGCCGAGCACGAACGCATAGAACGCCGCGATCGCCGGGAGAATGGCAATGAACTTCAGCCACTTCGTCTCGTGCTTCAGGTGCATGAAATACGCACCGACGATGCCGGCCTTCGCGATCGAGAGGGCGTAGAGCGCCCACGTCGACCAGTGGGCGTTGTACTGGGCGAAGAGCTTCTGAGTGACCGAAGCCGAGTTGCCGTATTTGTTGGCAAATCCCGGAATCCAGATCTCGATCAGCGTCAGCACGCCGAGCGCAAAGAAGACGGCGATGTAGGTCTTGCGGCTGTGGCTCGAGGACATCAGTGCACGCGTTCCGTGGATGGGCTTGCGAAGGGTCGGCGCTGATCAGACGAGATAGATGAAAGTGAACACAAGAATCCAGACGAGGTCAACGAAGTGCCAGAAGAGGCCGCCGATCTCGAGGACGTTATAGAACTCGGGCGTGATCTCGCGCTGCCTCATGCCCTTGATCAGCAGAACCAACAGATAGATCACGCCCGTTGTGACGTGCAGGCCGTGGAAGCCAGTCACGATGTAGAAGGTCGACGCGAAATTCTCGGGGACCCCGGCAAAGCGCCATGCGCCCTCGAGGTGCTCGGGCTTCGCAAGCCCGGAGATCGTCATCCCTTCATGCACTAGGTGGGAATATTCGTAATATTGAATCCCGAGGAATCCCGCGCCGCCGAGCGCTGTGAGGAAGAGCCACATCAGCATGCTGCTCTTCTTCTTTTCTGCGGCCGCCGCGAGCGACAGCACCATGCTGAGGGAGCTGCAGATGAGCAGGAACGTCGCCGCGCCGGTCAATGCAATGCCGAGGAGTTCCTGGGGATTTGGCCACTGCGGGTTGCGCATGCGCAGGTAGCCGTAGCCGAGCAGAAGGCCCGCGAACGTGAGGCCGTCCGTCACGAGGAAGATCCACATGGCGATCTTCCCATTGGTGGCGGCTCCGAAATCGTGATCGATCACATGACCGATGCTCGAATGGCCATGCTCGGAACCATGGTCATGACCGTGGCCGGAACCGTGGTTGTGTCCGGCGTGGGAGGCGGCGGGCGCGTGGCTCATGCAGAAATGGGGAGGCGGAGTGTCAGGGGCTGAATTCGGAAGGGAGCGGCTCGAAGGGGCGCGCGAAGATTACTTCTTCGGCAGCACTACTTCTTCGGCAGTTCTGTCGCCTTGAAGAGCACGTAGTAGAGAAGCACGAGCACGAGGAAGAGCGCCATGCCGAGCAGCGCGAACCCCGGGATGTGCGTCTCCCGCAATCCGAAGAACACAAAATAGGGAACGCAGCAGAGCAGCGTGATCCAGAGCGAATGCTTGATCATGAACGGCGAGAGGGTTTCGAGTTCGTTGATTCTTAGCTTGTGAATTGTGATGTCGCGGGGTGGGGGCCGTGCAGGTCAGCGGGCGGCGCCCGTCGGGGCAGGCGTGATGCGGACATTGCGCTCGACGTTCGCGACGAGCCCCATGTCGCACAGCAAGCGATCGAGCCCGGGCTTGTCGGGATCGTACAGTCCCCGAATCCACATCTCCGGGTCGACGAGTACGAGCTGCTGGCCATGGGAGATATCGAACAGCTCCATGGCCGGATCCTTCGAGACGATCACGCCGACGTCGGCGTCGTCGTGGCGGTCCATCCCGAGCCCGAAGCCACGCTTCACGAGTTGCCGCAGCGGCTCGAGCTCGCCGGTCACGAACGACCAGTCGCCGTTGCCAAGAGCGTGGTTGCGCTTCGCGAAATCGTACAAAACGGGCGGCGTGTCGTGCTTGGGGTCGACCGTGAAGCTCGCGAGGTGCACGAATCCCTTCATGTTGCGAGCGCGATACTGCACGGTCTGCATCGCTTTGGTGAGCTTAGGGCAGACCGTGGAGCAGCTCGTGTACACAAAGTTCGCAACCCAGAGTTTTCCGCGGAGCTGCTCGCTGCCGAACGGCTTGCCGTCCTGATCGAGCAGCGTGAAGCTGGGGATTTGTCGAATCTTCGGCGGCAGCGCCGGCAGTTCCGTCTGAAGCGCCTTTCCAAGCGGGATCGCGACGGCGCCCAAGACCACCGCGCACCAGAAGAGCCGGCTTCCCACGAGCGCGGAGATGCGGCGCTCGAAGGCGTTCGGCTGCTGTTTCGCGGGATCGTACGGCATCGTGAGAAATGTGAGCCTCTTCGAAAGCGGTCGGGATTAGTTCTGGCCGCGGAGCTTCGACCAGAACGCCGCGCGCTTCGCCTCATCGCCGCGCAGGTCGATGAGTGAACTCACGTAGTAGGCGACGGCCCAAATCTCGCCGTCGCGCTCGGGAATCTGTGCATTCTTCCACGTCGGCATGGCGGTGCCGCCGATGCCCATCGCGATCGCGAAATAGAGCGACTCGAGCCGCTTGCTCATCTCCGCAGGGCTTGTGTCCTTCGGCTTGTGCACCGACCGCAGGTCGTGCCACGTGAAGTCCGGCGGAGTGATGTTCGCTTTATATGCGTCGCTCGTCTTGGCGACGGACCAGTGAGCATCGGGACGCGGAGTCTTGGGAGGCTTTCCCTCGGTCTTGAGGAATTGATTGATCTCGTCCTGCGACACATAAGCCGGGTGGCACTGGGCGCACTCGAACTTCGTGTGGAACAGCACTTTTCCTTTCTCGATGGCCTCGGCAGCCTTCGCGGGGCCGAACGGATCGGGGGCGAGCGCGATGGCCTCCGAAGGCTTCTCATCGCGCCACCGCTTCGAAAACGTCTTGATGTACTGGAGCACCTCGTCGAGGCGCTCCTCGTTGAGTCCCCACGGGAGCATCGCCGTGCCGTGGAGGCCGTTGCGCAGCGTGCGCTTCAGATCCTCATCGTTGGGGACCATGTTCGCCTGCACGTGGGCGAACTTGAACACAATGAATGACGCGGCGAAGTTGCGCGGCGGCGGGATGAGCCCCACCGAAGACCAGCCATCTCCTTCTCCGTGGATGCCGTGGCACTGCATGCAGTGCGCGCGATAGATCTCCTTGCCTTTATTGAGCTTCTCGGCGCTCACCGTGAGGGTGCCCTCGGCGAACTTCACCTCGGACACCTCCTGCGTCTTGTAGATGGGGCGTCCGTGCGAGTCGAGTTTCGCCTCGCCGGCGGCGTTCTTCACCGTTTCGCGCTCGCCATCTTCATTAAACACATAGTCCGTGAACGTCTTCGGCCGGAACATCGGCTCGCAGGCGCTCGCGCCGAGGGCCATGCCGAGGCCCACGAGAAGAGTGATGCGGGTCAGATTCGTCGAGAGGCGGAAAGCCATACCGTTGGATCTGTAAGAAGGAGCTCGAAGCTGGATTGCGAATCGGATGGGGATCTACACAAGGAAGACCGCGAGGAACGTCGCGATCCAGGCGAGGTCGACGAAATGCCAGAAGCTCGCTGCCGACGAGAGGCGGATGCGGTCGCGCAGGGTCTCTTCCGCGGAGCCCGCATCGGCGATGCGCGTGACCGACGGAAGCGCCCAGATGAGTGCGCCAAGACCCGCCAGAACGTGCGCCGCGTGGAACGCCGTCAGCGCATAGAAGAGGCCGCCATAGATGCTCCCCTGAAGCTCGACGCCTGCTCGGGCGGCCTCCACCCAGGAGTAAACTTGCAGCACAAAAAAGAGGCAGCCGAGGAGCATCGTCGCGGAGTAGGCGAGGCGCGCCGCAGTCGAGCGGCCCGCGCGAGCGAGTTTCCCAGCGCGATGGAGGGCGAAGCTGCTCGCAAGAATCGCCGCCGTGATCGCCCACGCCGAGTTTTGTGTAGCTGAGGGCAGAAGCGGCGAATCGGGAGGCGGCCAAGCGCCAGCGCGCAGCCGCAGCACCGTCGACGCAAAGAAAAGCGTCAGGAAGACCATCCCCCAGGAAGCGAGGAAGATCATCATTCCGACGCGTGCGTCGGCTTCGCTGCGCTTGGACGGCCCAGTGAGCGGGCTCACGAGCATCTCGCGCGCGAAAGTTGGGGTTGCGGCTGCGGAGGTCATCCGGAGGTTACGAATGCTTGGCCCTTAGGCCGGCACTTCCTCGGCCTGTCCGAGCCAATCCTTGGTCTTGAGCCGCGGATGGCTGAACTCGTGGGGGCCGTTCTTCACCACCGGAATCTGTAGGTAGTTGTAGTAAGGCGGCGGCGAAGGAATCGACCACTCGAGCGTGCCGACTTCCCAGGGGTTGTCGGTCGCCTTGGAGCCGGCGAACAGGCTCGAGAGGAAGTTAATCACGAAGAGGAACTGCGCGGCGCCCATCGCGAGCGCGGCAATCGTGATCCACTGGTTCAGCGGCTGCAGCGGCAGCAGGTACTGATACTCGAGCACGTTATAGATTCGGCGGTGCATGCCCGAGTAGCCCACGACGAACATCATACAGAAGAGCGCCGTGAGCGGGATGAGCGTCGCCCAGAAGTGCAACTTTCCGAGCGTTTCGTTCATCATTCGTCCGAACATCTTCGGGAACCAGAAGTAGATGGCGGCGAAGGAGCCGAAGAGCACTGCGGCGGCCATCGTCAGGTGGAAGTGTCCGACGACGAAGTAGGTGTCATGCAGGTAGATATCTGTGGCAATCGAGCCGAGGTGGAGACCCGTCAGACCGCCGAGGCCGAAGACGAACACCACGCCGAGCGAGAACAACATCGGCGAGGTCATCCGGATCGAGCCGCGCCAGATGGTCCGCAGCCAGTTCATGAAGAGAATGGCGGCGGGGATCGAGATCGTCATGGTGAGGATCTCGAAGCTCTCGCTCAGCATCGGCGTCATGCCCGTCGTGAACATGTGGTGTCCGTACACCACCGCCGAGAGCACCGTGATGGCAATCATCGCGAGCGCCGTCATGCGGTAGCTGAAGGCGGGCTTGCGCGCGAAGAAAGACAACAGATCCGAGACGATTCCCCAAGCCGGAAGGATGAGGATGTACACCTCGGGGTGGCCGAAGATCCAGAACAGGTGCTGCCAGAGGATCGGGTCGCCGCCGCGAAGGCCGGTGGTGGCCGCCGTGTAGAAGTTCGAGCCGAACATGCGATCGAACAGCATCAGGATCGCGCCGCCGGTGAGCACCGGGATGAACAGCGCGTTCAGCACCGCCGTGAGCCACATGCCCCAGATCGTGAGCGGCATGTCGAACCAACCCATCCCCGGCGCCCGCATGCGGATCACCGTGGTGATGTAATTGATAGCTCCCATGATCGACGACGAGCCGGCGAAGTAGATGCCGAGCAGCCAGAGCGTGTGGCCCCAGCCCGGCTGTCCCATGGTCGAGGAGAGCGGCGGGTAGGCCGTCCAGCCGCCCGCGGAGGCGCCGCCCTCCACAAAGAACGACACGCCCATGATCGCGGTGGCGAGCACCATGATCCAGAACGAGAGCATGTTGAGCGTCGGGAACGCCATGTCGCGGGCGCCGATCAGCAGCGGAATGGTGAAGTTTCCAAATCCGCCGATCAGGATCGGAGTGATCGCGAAGAAGATCATGATCGTGCCGTGCATCGTCACGAACATGAGGTAGCTGTCCGAAGGCAGCACGCCGTTGGTGTCGGGGAAGAGGAGGTTCCCAAGCACGGGGAACGGCACGCCCGGATTGGCGATCGTCCAGCGAATCACCATGGCCATGATGCCGCCGACCAGGAGGCCGAAGAGGCCGAGGCCGAGGAATTGCTTCCCGATGATCTTGTGATCATAGGAGAAGACGTATTTGCTCAGGAACGAGGTCGGTTCCGGATGGATGTGATCGTCCACGAAACGAGGGCTCCGTTGATTAGTTGATTCTTAGTATTCGAAATTCGAGCTAATTCTTGATCTCGCCGCGCCAATCCCAGCCCCAGTGCTGGTCCTGCCGCTCGGCGTCGTATTGGATCTGCGACCACTTGGCGGCCTCCTTCTCCCAGGCGGCGTAGGCTTTCGGCTCCATCACCACAAATCTCGCCTGCATCTTGTAATGGGCGAAACCACAAATCTCGGCGCAGGTCACTTGATACTCGCCTTCGGTGCCCTCGCGGGTCTGGAACCACTGGCGAGTAATCTGGCCGGGGTTCGCATCCTTCTTCACCCGGCACGGCACGAGGAAGAAGCTGTGCAGGACATCTTTGGAGGTGATCTGGCAGGCAACCTTCTTGCCCGCCGGAACGCGGAAATCGTTGAGCGTGACGATGTCGTCGGGAGTATTGAACTTCCCGTCGGCGCCGGCATAGCGGAAGTTCCAAGCCCATTGCTGCGCGAGGACCTCGACGCGAAGAACGTCCGGCTCAGTGTCGGGGTACTTCCAGAAGACGTCGTTGATGGCGGTGTGGGACTTGACCATCAGCGTCCCGTCGACGGCGACGAAGATCACCGTGGCCGCGGCCAGCAGCAGCACGGCGTCTTTCTTGGTGTCGCCGCGGTCGTACTCCGCCTTTTTCCCGACGGTCGCCTTGTCACGGAAGGAGGCGACCAGCAGGATCGCCACCATCCCGACGAACAGAACCGTGGTCAGGATCGTGGTCAGGACGAAGAGATCGTCGAGCTGGCCACCATCGACCGAGATGTCGCGCGGCGGCGTCCAGATCGACCGATCACCCGCCTGGGCCCAGGCGAGGGCGGTCGTGGAGAGGAGTCCGAAAAACAGGCCGAGGGTCGATTGAAGGGCTTCTCGCATGCGCGAAGGTGGGCAGCGGGGCTTTTTCCGGCTTCAAACCGGCATCGAAGCGCCGTGTTGCAAGCCGCGAACCAGGCAAAGAGGGACCCGCACTGAGGCGACGAGCAAAGACGCCTTGGGGAGGGCTCCGGAAGCGGCGGACCATAAGAAGGGCGCCCTGGGGTGTCAACGAGACCGGCCTCCTGCGGCGTATGGCGGGGGCGGCGGCGTCTGAGGCGTCCCATGGACAAAGGGCATCTCGCCGTGGTGGGCGCAGCCGGGGCATTCGACCTGGCCGAACGCGGGCGCGGCAGGGGGGACGCTTCAAAAGTCATCCGAGCTGCGCGCGGGCCTCGTCGCCCATCGTGGCGTCGCCTCGTCACCGGCGTAACTCCTTGGCTACGCCTGCGGCGAGGCTTCTTGCGCTGCGCAACGATTCCTCGCGCTCGCAGTGCGTAGCACCCGTGCAAGCACCGGGAGCACTTTTGAAACGTCCTCCAGGCCGGCACCGCGCGCGTTGCGTTTTGGAGACCGTGGCGATCGGTGTCGTCGCCGAGACCGTCGTCCAGCTCATCCCGCCGGATGCGGACGCCGCTGGGCATCCTCTCGCCATGGCAGCCGTTGGGGCAGCGCTGGCCGCTCTTTTCTTGGGCCGTTCCGCCGCTCGCGGGTGATTTCTCAGGAACGGATGGATGTCTCCCCGTTATCCCGTTCCACGGTCGCGACGGGGAGCTCGCGACGGGCAGCGTAGGCAGTTACTCCTGCTGGAGTTTGATCACCTCGACCGGGCAGGAATCGGCGGCTTCTTTGATCTTGCCGTCGAGATCCGCAAAGTGTGCGTCGGCGCCGGGCTTCACGATGGAGGTCTCACCGGCGGGCACCTCGAACACTTCAGGGCAAAGGTCTTCGCAGAGGTTGCACGAAATGCAGCCCTCTTCGATCCAGACCTTCTTGATGGGCATGGCGGCAGTCCTTGGGTGCGGCGAGGCGTCGTAGCGCGGGGATAGGGCGATGGTGGTCGGGCCGCAGCGGCAGTTTTCAGCTGACTGCGATGGGCAACTATTTAGCTCGGCGCGCTCAACCCGTCCAATCGTCGCGCAAACCCTTCTGGCCGCTGGCAGGGGAACCATGGGCGGTTCGCAGGCGGGTCGAGGAGGGCGCCAAGGAACCCATTACGCCGCTTCTCGTGCCACCGGGGCGAACCGATCGTTGATCCGCGATCGACATAACTCCTTGCCACGCCCCGCGTATCTCTCCCCGATCCCGCGAAAAGTGAACTTTCGCATGGCTCGAAAGCCGTGATTCAATCCCCTGCGAGGGCGGCTGCTGCTTCACAGGTGGCCCAGGCTGCGGCGAGCGGTTCCCGCGCGCCGGCCACCGCGAGGATGGTTCGCGCGCACCGCTGCGCCCACGGCCCCCATGGAGCAGATGGCTCAAAGGGCGTCGCCCCTCGGAGGGCGCGAAGCGCCCAGACGTTGGCGCTCGGGGTGCTGAACGACTCGAGCGGCGTCGAGTCCCAGGAGGCCGCGGGCTCCGCGGCGCTTGGGACGCGATCGCGGAAAAGCGCCGTCCGAGGGTCGGCGAAGTGCTGAAGGAGATCCTCGGTCCGCTCTGTGGCGAGTTTGCGCCAGCGGGGATCACCCGTGGCCGCGAATGCACGCCAGCCGGCCTCCGCGATCGCCGCGGTGTCCTCGGCGAGGGGCGGTGCTGAAACGGCGCGACGAAGCGGGCGCCCTGAGGGGTGAACGTTCTGCTCGGCGAGGAGGCCCAAGATCTCGAGCCCCCAGGTTGCGAAACGCTCCTCTCGGAGCGACTGAGAAGCCACGAGCAGTGCTCTCGCGGCAGCGGCATTTGCAGAGGGGAAGATCGATCGGTCGACGAGCGCGCGCGCCCGCGATATCCGTGCATGCGCCATTCGGGCCTCCATCTGCTCGACGATGCGCTGCGCGCTCGTTTCCTCGAGTGCGAGACGCCGAGCTGCATCTTCGAGGGAGCCCGTGCGGGCGAGCGGCCGACCCGGCGCATCCGGTGCATCGGCCGATCCATACAGAAGGCGCGCGAGAGGAGCGCCCTCTTCGCCTGCGATTTGTGCAATCTCGGCGTCGGTCCAGAGCGATGCAGCACCCTCCCCGCTCTCGCCGTCGGCGGACGTGCTGGCCCCAAGCAGGCCGCTTGGCAGGCGCAGCACCTCTCGGAAGAACTGTGCAGTGCGCCGCGCGGCGTGCGCGAGCTCGCGGTCGTCGAAATGAGCCGCCGCGCTGGCGAGGACGGCCAGCATTTCTGCATTCTCCGCCAGGAGCTTCTCGTAGTGCGGCTGCTGCCACGCGACGTCGACGGTGTATCTATGGAAACCACCGAGGGTGTGATCGAAGAGCGCGCCGCGCACCATCGCCCGCAGCGTCTCGAGAAGTGCACTTTTCGCACGTGGGTTCTGGTGGACCGTCGCGGCGCGAAGACATAGATCGAGGACGCCGGGCCACAGAAATTTCGCTCCCGAGCCGAATCCTCCGTGGCGGCGGTCGAGCTCGTCGAGGCATCCCTCGAGCACCGATCGCTCCACGGCCCGCGGGTCTGCACCGCCCGACGGCACCTGCGTCGCCGCCGAGAGGGATCGCCGCAGCCGCCGCCCCTCCTCGATGCGCTTCTCCGGCTGACGTTGATACAGCTCGGACGCCCATGTCAGAATTTGTAAGAATCCAGGGGACGATCCCTCGGGCCGCGGAGGGAAATAGGTGCCGCCGAAGTACACATCTCCTTCCGGAGTCAAGAACGCCGTGAGGGGCCAGCCGGAGAGCCCCGTGATCTGGGCGACCGCCGCCTGGAATCTCGCGTCGAGGTCGGGGCGTTCGTCCCGGTCGACACGCACGGCGATGAATCGCTGGCCGATGGCCGCCGCGATTTGAGGGTCGCGGTAGCAGCGGCGGTCCATCTCATGGCACCAGTGGCACCACGTCGCTCCGACATCGAGCAGCACCGGTTTCCCAAGCGAGCGCGCCGCCTCGAACGGCTCGCGTCCCCACTCGAACCAGTCGATGGGGTGGTCGGCGGCGGCTCGAAGGAATGGGCTCTGGGCGTTGGAGAGGCGTTGCCCCATGTTCGTGAGGCGCAGAATGTCGTACCTCTCGGTTCTAGCGCCACGGACCGCCGGGCCTCGCACCACTCCCACCAACCTCTCCACGCATGATCACGATCACGCGGCGAGTCGAGTTCTCGGCCGCCCATCGCCTTCACAATCCCGACATGTCCGACGACGAGAATCGGCGGGTGTACGGGGTTTGCAATAATCCGATGGGACACGGTCACAATTACGCCGTGGAGGTCACCGTCCGAGGTCCGCTCCCGAAGCGCACCGGGATGCTGATGGATTTGAAAGATCTGAAGGAAATCCTCCAGAAGACGATTCACGGACCCTGCGACCACAAACACCTCAATCACGACGTGCCGGCGCTCGAAGGCGTGATCCCGACGGCCGAGAACTTGGCGATCGCGTTTTGGGGCTGGATCGAGCCGGAGCTGAAGGTCTATCCCGGAGTGGTCCTGCATCAGGTGCGCGTGATCGAGTCCCGCGACAATTTCGTCGACTACTACGGGCCGGGTGCCCGCTAGGTGGTGCCCGACCCTTCGCAGCCTCCGCTGCCACCGGGGGCGACCGCCGCCGCCGGCTTCTGGGAGGCGCGCTATCGCGCGCGCGACACCGGCTGGGACATCGCGCAAGCCGCGCCTCCGATCGTGGAGTGGTTCTCGGGACCGGATGCGCCGCCACCCGGGCAGCGGGTGCTCGTTCCCGGAGCCGGCCGCGGGCACGACGCGCTATTTCTTGCGCAACGCGGCGATCGCGTGGTGGCGGTCGACTTTGCTGCGTCGGCGCTCGCCGCGATTCGTCGTCGACGCCGGGCACTCGGGCTCGCGCCCGATCGCTGCCGAACTCTTCGCGCCGATGTGCTGAGACTCGGAGAGCGATTCGCGGGGCAATTCGATCTGCTGGTCGAGTACACCTGCTACTGCGCGATTGATCCGGGCGACCGAGACGCGTATGCGGCCATGGCGGCAAAGGTCCTTCGCCCCGGCGGGCTACTCGTGGGGCTGTTCTTTCCGTTCCGGACGGGGACGCCAGGGCCTCCCTTTCCCGTGAGCGGACCGGAGATCCGGGAGCGGTTCGCCGCAGCTTTCGAGGTCGAGACGTGGATCACTCCGACGTCGTCGATCGAGCGGCGGCAAGGGGAGGAGCGGCTCGTGGTCTTTCGACGCCGCGGCTAACACTCCGTTCGTTTCGACGTCGGGACCCGCTTCGACGAGTGAGGCGGCCGCGCGGCCGTCGGATTCGGCGCACGATGGTGGACAAGCCCGAGCGCCCTTCCGACGATTCACCCGCGCAGTCGCGCCGGTTTCTCTCTCTTGCCCCCAACGATCCGACCATGGCGGAAGCCCTCGTCACTCTGACCACGCCGCTCAAAGACAATGAGACACTGCATCTCCTGTCGATGCGCGGTACCGAGGGCGTCTCGTCGCTCTTCCGCTTTCAGCTGGAGCTGGCCTCGCTCGCACCCAGCATCGACTTCTCCAAGATTCTCGGGAAGAAGATTACCGTCGAGGTGAAGCTCGAAGGCGGGAAGTCGCGCTTTTTCAACGGATTTGTGAATCGGTTCGCGCAAGGAGGCCGCGATAGCCGCGGGTTTCACTATTACGCCGAGATCGTGCCGTGGCTCCATTTTCTGACGCGCCGCACGAATTGCCGAGTGTTCAATCGAATGTCGGTGCTCGACATCGTCCAGAAGGTCTTCGATGACCATCCGAAGCTGAAGGACTTCCGGGTTGCAACCGACGGCGAATTCAATCCGGTGCAGTTCAAGATTCAATACCGCGAGAGCGACTTCAATTTTGTCTCCCGGCTGCTCGAAGCCGACGGCATCTACTACTTCTTCGAGCATACGGCGGACGCTCACAAGCTTGTGCTTGCCGATGGCAATATCCATCAATTGGACATGCCGGGCGATATTCATCTGCAGTTCCGCTCGGCGGTCGGCGCGTCGCCGGATGCCAATACGATCTATGACTTCCGCTCGGAACTCGAGGTGCGCTCGCAGGGCGTCGCCTTCCGCGAGTGGCAATACACCGAGAACTTCGCGCGAAAAGGGTCGGAGGCCACGCAGAAGACCATACTCAAACGAGACGTGACACAGGTCGACTTCGGTGATGCGCTCCAGCTGTATGATTTCATCGGCGACTCTTCCACCTTGTCTCGCGGACCGGACATGGGCGACAACTCGGGCAACGGAAAGCCGGAGCCGCCAGGAAACATTGCGACGAAGTCGAACGTGACCGTCGGGCAGATGAGCTTTCGGGAGGAGGGCAAGGAGCGAGTCCTCTCGGGGATGAGCACCGCGCCCGCCATGACGGCGGGGCACACCTTCGCCGTCGATGGCCATTTCCGATCGGATCTCAATGTCGGATTCGTCGCCATGCACGTCGAGCACGAGATCTCGACTTCCGTGGGAGGTGAGGGCGGAGCGGCGAGGGCACAGTTTAATTATAGGAATCGATTCCGCTGCATCGAGGCGACGGAGTTCTATTCGCCTCCGCTCGTGACTCCCGTTCCGGTGATCGTCGGGGCGCAGACGGCCATGGTTGTGACGCCGGATACCAATGATCCGTTTGTCGACGTCTTTGGTTCGGTGAAGGTCCGGTTTCTGTGGGATCGGGAGAATATTCCGGACAATCCGGCGGATGACGACAAGACAAATGATTCGAGCTCGTGCTGGGTGCGCGTGGCGCAGGCATGGGCGGGATTCGGCTATGGCGCCGTGTTCTTGCCGCGCCGAGGCATGGAGGTTGTCGTTCACTTCCTCGAGGGCAACATCGATCGTCCGGTGATTGTGGGATGTCTATATAGTGTCAAAAATCCGCCTCCGGGAGACATCGTCGACCGCGAGGCCGGCATCACAACGCGAAGCGGCTTCCGAACCCGGTCGACCCCGGGCAAAGCCGACGGTCAAGTGCATCCCGGATTCAATGAGATTCGTTTCGAGGACAAGCTTGGAAAGGAGCAGGTGTTCATTCACGCGCAGAAAGATATGGACATGCGAGTCGGGAATGACTTCCGCGAATTTGTGGCCGCGAATCGAAGCTTCTCCGTTGGTGCGAACTATAGCGTTGCTGTGAAGAAGAAGGTCTCCGTGACCTATGGCGACGAAGTGAAGTCGGGGATGAAGGGTCCCGTCCACGGCACCATTGATGGGGATTCCTTCGCCAGTGTCGGCGGCGCCTATCACCTCACCACGGGGGCGGCATTCATCCAGCACGCATCGCTCGATCTCGGAGTCAACGGCGCTGTCAAGATCGACACCGGGAATTTTGACCTCGGCGTCGCAGATCTGAAGATCTTGGGAGGCACGCTCCACGTCGCAGGGACGGGAGACCTTGTCGTCAAAGCAGCAAATACCTGCGTCGACGGCGGGGGAACGATCTATATCAAAGGCGGCACTGTTGTCATCGAAGGAACGCAAGTGTCGCTGAAGGCGGGCGGCAGCTTTGTGGATATTGGCGCCGGCGGCGTCTCCATTGTGGGCGCTATGGTGAAGATCAATGCGGGCGGCGCCGCGGCCTCCGGGACGATGCAATCGCCAGCGGCTCCCGCAGCGCCCACGGCTCCGACCGCCCCCGGATCGGGCGAGAAACCCAAGACTGCGGACGACGGATCGAAGGGCGGCTCGATGGATTAATGAGTTTCGCGCCGAGGGCGTCGATCAGCCGCCCACGGCTCCGGGGGGCGTCTCCAGCACGACGCTCTCCGGCGCGGACTTGGCCTCCCAGGCCTGCGCCACTGCGGCTGCGACCTGCTCGGGGCGCAGCATTTTTTTGCGATCGTGGGGGAATGGCGCCCCGACCCAAGCGTCGGTATCCACAGCCCCCGGATAGATCCCCGTCACGCGGACTCGATCGCCGAATTCCGCGCGAAGCACTTCTGTGAATCCGCGGGCGCCCCACTTGGCCGAGCCGTAGCCCGTGTTCCAGGGGAAGCCGCGCAGTGCGGCGATCGAGAGTATGTTGAGAACGTGCGGGCGCGGCGAGCGCAGCAGCGACGGAAGAAGGCGCAGCGTCGGAAGCACGACAGCTGTGAGGTTTGCCGCGAGCAGCGCGTGGAAGTCGCTCTCGAGGCTCGTCTCCAGCATCGGCACCGCGCGAAAGTGCCCCGCGTTGTTTACTAAAACATCGAGCTCGCCTTCGAAGTTGCGCTCGACGGCGATGGCGAGAAGCCGCGCCCCATGGTCCGTCGAGACGTCGGAGACCACCGGCACGGCTTCGCCGCCAGCGCGCTGAATCTCTTGTGTCACTTCTTCAAGGGGTGCCTGCCGGCGTGCGCAGATCACAATTCTGGCGCCGTGCCGCGCGAACTCGAGCGCGATGGCGCGCCCGATTCCGCGGCTCGCGCCCGTAATCACCATGCGAGGTGCGGTTCGAGTCATCGGGGTCGTGGTCGAGGAGGAGGAAGCCCGTCGATCTCGGCGCGGAGCGCCGCGGCCTCGAGCCGAAGGGGAGGCGGCAGATCCTCGACGCGAAGCTTTCCGAGCTCGGCTGCAGCGCGCTTTCCTTCGCCGCGTAATTGTGCGATCCACGCCATGACAAGGAAATGCTCCGGCGGGCCGTCGGCTGCCGATTCGTAGCGTTCTGCGATGCGTTCGAACTCTGTGAGGTTACGGGACCGCATGGCCTCGCGCAGGCGCCGGAGATCGCCCCCCGGTCCGGCCTGCGGCCCAGGTGGGCGATACGGCCCCGAAGGCCCGAGATCCTCGCGCGGCCCCCGGTTCGAACCCGGCCCGAGCCGAGGGCCCGGCCTCCCCAGGAGCGGAGCGGGTCCCTCGGGCTGCGGGTCGCGCTCGCCGCGAAACGCTCCCGCGAGAGCGCCGATTCCGATGCCCACAAAAACAACGGCCACGGCGCCGAGCGCCAGGCCGGGCGGGCGCATGTACCATTTGCGATCCAGGAAGCTGCGGAGTTCGCGTGCGAGCTCCGCAGCATCGGCGAATCGATCTGCGACGTTCCTCGCGCAGGCGCGCCGGGCGAGGGCGAGCAGTTCCGTCGGAATACCACGAATCTCGGCGGGCTCCAGCGCGGGAATGCCGCCGGCGATCGCGGTCCTCAGCTCGGCCGTCGACTTTCCGCGAAAGACGGGGCGGAGCAGCATGGACTCGAGAAGTGAGATTCCCAATGAGTACACATCCGATGCCGGAGCTTCCAATCCTTCGAGCCGCTCCGGTGCTACATATCTCAGCGTCCCCGCGTCGTAGGCTTCCTGGAACTGACGGCGATCGAGGGCGATCCCGAAGTCGGCGAGGCGCACCGTCCCGTCGGCGGCGATGAGTAAGTTCGCCGGTTTCACATCGCGGTGGAGCAGCCCAGCGCGATGCACCGTGGCCAGCGCTTCCGCCGCCTCGGCGAAGAGGCGCGCTGCAGTTCGAGCGCGCTCCCCGGCCTCGACCGGAATGGGGCCGCCTTCTCGTTTCTTACATTTCTCGATCGCCTTGTCGAGGGCCATTCCCTCGACGAGTTCCATCGTAAAGTAAGGTCTCCCGTCGACCTCACCCGCGGAATGGACCGAGAGGAGATTCGGATGGCGAAGCTTTGCCAGCGTGCGGGCTTCCCTCACGAACCGGTCTCTGGCCTCACCGTTCTCCGCCAGCGTCTCGTTCAGAAACTTGACAGCCACTTCTCGCTGGAGCGCTGCATCAAATGCGCGGACGACGACGCCCATGCCGCCGCGCCCCATCTCGCCGCGAAAGGAGAATCCGGGCACCTCCGGCAGCGCGATCGCCGGCCGAGGCTTCAGCGCGGCGCGAAGCTGCGCGAGGGCTTCGATCGGGGCAGCGAGCGCACCGGCGGCAGCGAGCTGCAGGGCGCCTTCGCCCAGGTTCCCCTCGAGCTCCGCAGCAAGGTGTGTCTCCTCGGCGCCGGCCTCGGCGGGGTCGGGTTCCTCGGGCGTTTGCGGTCCCGTCACGGCGACTCCTCCGCGGCGAAAGCTTCTTTGAGCTTTCCGAGCGCACGATACAACAAAACAGCCGTTGCGTTCTCCGTGCGGCCGAGCAGTGCGGCCGTCTCGGCAGTCGAGCGCTCCTCAATGCAACGCAACAGAACAACGCGCCGGTGCTCGTCGCTCAGCCGTTCGAGTGCGCGGTGCAGCGTCTCCAGCGCCTCGGCGCGGACGACGGCTCCCGTCGGCGACGTGATGGTGTCAGCAGGGAGGTATCCGGAGCCGCTCGCCGTGCCCGCGGCTCGCGCCTCGCGGCGCGGATCGCGCTTGGCGCGTCCGAGTTCCCGGTCTGCCAATCCCAGGATTCGGTGACGTGCAATCTCACGCAGCCAGCCGAAGAACGAGCCGTCGCCCTCGGGATTGAATTGTGGGAATCGCTTCAGCGCTTCGGCAAAGATCTCCTGCACGGCGTCATCGATCTCCAGACGCGAGCGCATGCGGGCTCCCAGGCCGAAAACCGCCATCGTGCGCACCCGCGGCAGCGCAAGGTCGAAGAGCGCCTCGAACGCCTTGCGGTCGCCGGCGCACGCCGCGCGCACAAGCTCGCGCTCTCGCGGCGGCGGCGCGCTCGACGCGCCCGTGTTCGCCAGTCCGGTCGAATCCGCGGCACCAGGGACTGCTTGTGGGCTCACAACGACCTCGAACGTACTCCGGCCAAGAGGGACTCGGCTCGAGTTCTTTCGGATGCCCTCGGGCCGATGCTGGAAGCTCTGGCGGCTTCTCGCACCCGGACGGAGGCGCTAGCTTGCGAGGAAACGGGGGCATGTGCCCCCGGGTTTCCCTGCGTGCCACTCGATCCCGCATCCGCCCCCATCCAGAACGCCTCCTGGGTGCTGCTGGGTGGCCGATTCTGCTTCGAGTTCGGCGCAGGGACGCTGGCGGCGCTCGCGTTCGTTCCACCGGCGCCGGTGGGTCCGCCGTTCTACCGGCTGCTGGCGGCCCACGCGTCGGTCCCGATTCTGCTCGGCACGTGGCTCCTTTCCGCGGCGGGCGCGCTCTCCATCCCGGTGGCGTGCTGCGCCGCGGTCACCGTCGCTGCGCTGCCCTGCTTCGCGCTTCCGACGAAAGGAACGTTCCGCTGGCTTGCGCTCGGTGCCGCGGTCATCGGTTCCGGACTCGCAGTGATTCTCGGTACAGCCGAACTCTTTCAGTACGGATGGCTCGTTGCTTCCCTTGCCACTCTTTCGGCTCTCGGCTCGGGGCTTCTCGTCGGAGGCATCGGCGTCGCCATGGCGCTTGGCCATGCCTATCTCACCTATCCCAATCTGAAGATCTCCCATCTCGCGCGCGTCCATCGGCTCACGATTGCCATTCTCGTCGGCAAGGCGGCTCTTCTCGGGGCCACGCTGCTTCTCATCGGTGGAACCTTCGAGCCGCTGCAGCGCGCGCTCGGCTCCATGGGTGGAATGTTTGGTCTTTTCACGCGGGCTGCCGTCGGACTTTTTGTGCCTTTTGTCTTCGCGCTGATGGTCTCGAGTTCCCTGCGCTACCAAAACACCCGCTCAGCGACGGGGATTCTGTATGCTTCGACGGTGCTCGTGCTGATCGGCGAAGCCGTTGCGATGTCGCTCCGCGGACAGGCCGCGGGGCTTCCATTGTGAGCATTTTGGGCGGCCGCGTGCCGCTTCGATTCACCCATGCCCCCGTCCGTCCAGGTTGCCTGCGCGAGCTGTAAGAAAACGAAGCGCGTTCCGTTTGAGCCGTGGACATTCACGGCGGAGACCGCGCGTCCGCTCCTCAGTTGTGAGGCCTGCGGAGCCCAGATGGAAGGGCGATCGGCCGCCTTCGATGCGGAGCACAGGCTCGTGGCGTGCGCCGCGTGCGGCTCGCCAGAGATTTACAAGCGAAAGTCGTTTCCGAAGTGGGCGGGAATCGGCGTCGTAGCGCTCGCGGCGATTGCCACTCTCGTGCTCGCGGGAGTCGAGTCGGTGCCGCGCTGGGCGATCTATGTGCCGCTGTTCCTCGCGGCCGCGATCGACGGCGTTCTTTTTGTGACTACCCCCGACGCCGCCGGCTGCTACCGCTGCGGGACTGTCCATCGCGGGTATCGCTGGGCCCGGGACCTTGCGCCATTCGACCTCGAGCATGCCGAGGCTTTGAAGCGATCGAAGCCGGTCGAGTCCGCGCCGCGCGCGAAGCCCCGCGTTTAGTATCTTTGCGTTTCCAAGCGTCGGGCGCGAGCCCGCGCGAGATGCACAGGCTCGCGATCGGGCACCGCTCGCAATCGGGCGCGCGAGCTGTGCAGATGCGACGGCCATGGGAGATCAGCGAGTGTCCGAGCTGGATCCAGTCGTGGTCGGGGAGCAATCTGCACAGATCCTGCTCCACCTTCTCGGGATCGTCGTGCTCCGTCAGCCCGAGGCGTCGCGAGAGGCGATGGATATGTGTATCGACCACAAATCCGGAGCGGATGCCGAACCCCGTCCCGAGGACGACGTTCGCCGTTTTCCGAGCGACGCCTGGGAGCATCAAGAGTTCTTCCATCGTGCGAGGCACTCGTCCCCCGAACCTCTCGACCAGCAGCGCGCACGCGCCGCGGATATTCTTGGCTTTTGCGTTGAAGAAGCCGGTGGAGCGGATGATGGCTTCGAGGTCACCGGGGCGGCTCTCCACGACGGCCTGCGGGGTCGGCATGGCTGCGAAGAGCGTGGGAGTGACCTGATTGACCCGTTCATCGGTGCACTGCGCCGAGAGGATCGTCGCGACCAGCAGCTCGAACGGAGTGCGATGGAGCAGTGCGCAGCGGGCGTCGCCGTACTCTCGAAGGAGAGCGTCGGCGATGGCAGCGGCCTGGGCTCCCGCGGCCTTGGGAGTGGCTCCGGGGGATCCCGCGGGCGGGGTTCGGCGTGTGGCCATGTCGGCGCGAGTGTAGTCCGCCGCCCTCGAATCCCGCGCCCGTTGCGAATTCTCGGAATCCCGGTGCGGATCGAAAGCCGTCGGCTAACCTGAATGCGCCGCCAGTGCGGCATTCAAGCACCTCACGGAAGCTCCCCTGTGGCATCCCGCTCGCAGTCCTCGCGACTCGCCAACGACTCCGACGGTGCTCCGACACCGCGGGGCGCCGCGAGAGCGCGCGCTGTAACGCGAACTGCGAAAGCGGCCGCCAGGACGGATGCTCCGTCCAAGAAAGTGGCGGGGGAGCGCGCGAAGAAGCGGGCGCCGAGAGAGGAGATGCGGCAGCCTGAGCAATCCGAATCGGGCGTGCGCACGGTCCTGGAGCGCGGCGATTGTGGTGGGCTTCACCTCTGGACTCTTCAGCGGCTCGATGCGGAGCTTGCGCGCATCGGAGATAACAATCCGGAACAGCTGAATGCACTGGTCGACAAGCTCAACGCCGAAGGCGTCGAGCTGGCGCTCGGGGCGGAGGAGCCTCCCGAGGATCCCAAGTATCGAAAGCTCGCCGCGAAGAGTTCGGCATGGGATCGCGGCGGTGATAGCTCCGATCCCTTGGCGCTTCTCTTCCACGAAGCGCAGCGGCGTCCTCGGCCGACTCGCGATGAGGAGCGGCGGCTTTTCCGCCGAGTCGTCTTTGCCCGGCATCGTCTCGATCGAACGCTCCAACAGTTTAATTATCCGAAGGGAGCGGTCGACGACTTTCTTAAGAATGCGCCCTGCGTGGCGCTCCGACCGAGCGAGCGCAGCGCCAACGGTGAGCACTGCCTCTCCGATGATCAGGCGCCCTGTATTCGATTCGCGTCGCTATGCGGAATGCAGGTCGTGCACTCCCGCTGCTGCACTTATCACGAGGCGCGCAATTCCTTCGTTGTTCGCTATCTGTATCTCGTCCTCGGGATGGTGAGGCGCTATCGCGATCGCGGCATCGATACGGCGGATCTCGTCCAGGAGGGCTCGGCCGCGCTGATGCGGGCTGTCGAAGACTTTGAGCCGGAGCGCGGGTTCCGATTCTCCACGTATGCGCGGTGGTGGGTGAACCAGGCCTTCCTTCGCACGATGTACAATCATCTGCGGACGGTACGGCTGCCGGTTTACCTTCAAAAAGCCGCCGCCAAGATCATGCGGCACGCCGGCGACCGCGATTTCCGTGAGATCGACGTGCAGAAGCTCTCACAGATGTCGGGCGTTCCGGAGAGCACGATCCGTATTCTTGCGGAGTTTTCGCGCTCGACGGTTTCACTCGACAGCGTGACGGGCGACCGCGAGAAGGCGGTCTCGATCGCCGACCCGAGAGCGGATTTCAAGCCGGAACGAATCGACCGGCGCAACGTTCGAGGAGAGGTCGAGAAGGCGCTGCTCGCGCTGTCGGAGCGGGAGCGAAAGATACTGAGTCTTCGCTTCGGGCTCGATGCAACATTTCCGCGCACCCTCGAGGAAGTTGGCGAAGTCCTCAATCTCTCGAGGGAGCGGGTGCGACAGATCCAGGAGGAGGCGCTCGCAAAACTGCGTTCGCCGCTCCATCTGAATCGCCTGCGCGATTTATTGGATTTCGGTTAGCGCGGCACCGCGCAGGATCGGGCGCGGTCAGAGACCCTGCGCTTCGCGGATCATCGCGAGCGGCGGCCAAAGCCGCCTCAGCTTCCCGTCGGGACCGACCGCGTAGAGCCCTTCTTTCGGCACGAAACGGAGACGAGTCTCCCCCTCGAGGGCGCCGAGATCCTGCGCTTCAGGCGGAGTCGGAGAACCTGGTTCTGCGCTGCTCGAAGTGCGGTGCGATTCTCGGACGAGTTCGGTTCCGGCGACGGCTTGGACTTCACAGAAACGATCACCCTCGCGAATCCAGAGCGCGGCAGTTTTTGTGGCACTGGGCGCCGCCACTCGAACCGGCGGCGCCGGCAGGATGCGCGCCCGGCCTGCATCATACAGATACTCGCATTGCGGCGAGCAGAGCGGATCCGAAGAGTAAGGATCGAGTCCACGCACCAGGAGAAGCTTCTCCGTGATCCAAGCCGGCTCGCAGCCCGCAGTCGCGAAGGCGGCCGGAAGGTCAGTGACCCAGCGTGCGCGGCCATCGAGCTCCGCGACGGCAACGCGCGTCTCTCCGCCCTCTCTGGATACGGATCTCCCGAGGGACTGCGCGAGCGACGCGGCGAACTCCGGCACTTGGAAGCCGACTTCCGCTTCGATTGCCACATATCTTCCATTGGGGGAAACGCTGAGCCGAAGCGGCTGGGAGCCGCCAGCTTCCTCGCCGCGCGAGATCGATGCCGTTGCCACAAATCGCATGGCGATGGCCAAGGTCGCTCCGGCAAGGAGTGCGCGCCTCGGGCCGGCTCGATCGGGCTCGCGGCGCCGGATGTGGGCGGCCAGCGCAGCCAATGCGAGGAGCGCACCGGCAAGACCTGCGAGCGAGATCGAGGACACGGCTCCGGTCAGCGGCGCTAGATCCTGAGGTGCGCCGAGCCAACGATCGGCTCCGAACAGCGCCGCCGACGCAAGCCCGCCCACGAGGAGCGCCGCCGACGATCGGAGAGAGAGGGCCGACACCAGCGTGAAAATCGCCGTCCCAGGGAGAAGATATAGAAGGAGCGCTTCCCGCGGCTTCGCGGCGAGGATCCCCACGCTTCCGGAGAGCCACTGCGGCGAGATTTCGCCCTCATAGAGAAATGAGAGGCGAGTCTGCTCGACGGCTATGAAAAGACAGAGATGCGCCGCGACCGCTCCGAGGGCCACGGCTAAGCGCGCGCCGAAAAGCCCGAGAGGTCGCGCTCCCTGGGCGATACAAAACTCCCAGACCCCGCTTCTCGTATCTCGCGCGAAGGCGTCGCTGCCGAGTACCGCGGCGAGCGCCGCCGTGGTGAGAAACGCCGCGTCGGCCGAAGCGCTCCCGTCTCTCCACGGCGCATGCAGGGCGAGTGCGGCCTGCCACGCCGATGCACACAGAATGCTCCAGGTCGCCGCCGCTCGGCGACGGCGCTTCCACTCCCACGCAACGATGGCGCGGAGCGCGTTCCATGCGCCGCTCATGACCGAGCGCCTTTCTCGCTGTGCACGAGTACGAATGAGGAGGCTTCGTCGAGCTGCTCACTCGGCAATAGTGCACCGTCATTCTGCGCCGGCAGCGGCGCCGGCAGCTTTTCGAGCAACTGATGAGCCAGCCCCTCCGGTGAGACACTCTCTTCGGCGCTCACGCTCTCGTGCACGCGACCGGCCTTCATCCAGACAATTCGCTTTGTGAACTCTGCTGCTTCGCGGACGTCTTCTGTTGCGAGCACGAGAGTACATTTCTCCGGGCGGAATTCTGAAGCTACGAAAAGAGCCTCCCTTCGTACTTCCGCCGCGAGGCCAGCCTCGGGCATGTCGAGCATTAGGAGCTTCGGCGATTTCGCGAGCGCGAGGGCGAGCGACAGAAAGAATTGTTGATTCTTCGGCAGCCGGGTGGCCAAGTGCGCCGACCCGAGCTCAAGCCGAGTGCACACTTGTGCGAAGAGCAGCGCGTCGCCGCATCCGCCGACATCGCGGCAGAACCGGCCGAGCTCCCGAACGGAAAGCCCCGGCGGGAATCCCACCTGCGAAGGGACCCAGCCCACGTGGGCGAAGAGCGCGCGATCCTGGCGGATCGGGTCGTGCCCCAGCACTTCGAGCTCTCCCGCATCGAGGAAGATGCGTCCTGCGAGCGCGCGAAGGAGTGTGGACTTACCTGCCCCGGCGGCACCGAGTAGCGCGAGGGCTTCCGCATCGGCGACCTCGAGCGAGACCCCCACGAGGGCCGGTTTCCCTTCGAACGACTTTGCCGCCTGGCGGGCTCGAATCGCCACGCCCAGCGACCCTCGGCTTTCATTCACGCCGGCTCTATCGGCGAGCTTGGCTGGTTCCTTGATGCGTCGGGAGGGCCGCGGGCTCGACACCCGCGGCATGTCTGCTCCAGGTTCCCGCGAAGGTGCTGCGAAGTGCGAGCGCGAGGGTACTTCGCGAGGTCGAGAAGGAGTCCCGCACGCGGCTCTGAGGACTCTTGAAACGCCCCTTAGCAGCCCGTCGCAAAAGTCATCCGAGCTGCGCACGCGGGCTTCTTGGCGATCTCATCTTCGGACCGCCTCGCCGTCACTCCTTGGCTACGACTACGGCGGTCCTCCTCGATCTTGCCGAAAATCCTCGTGCTCGCTTTGCGGAGCACTTTTGCCAAAGGCTGTTAGGGCGTCGGCGCGCCGCGCGGTCTAGGGCTGCCGGGGTCGCGCGCCTATCGGCGGCTATCCGCGGGCTGTCTTGCCACCCGGAATAGCGCCGCACTCGCCTGCGATGCGCAGCAGCTCGCGTTCATTCCGCTCGTCGAAGGGACAGGTTGGGCGCCTCACGACCGACGTGTCGAGAACCCCCATGCAGTGGAGCAGCCGCTTTGCGCAATGGTGGGCGAAATCCTCCGATTGCTCGAGATAGCCAACCAGCTCCGCACACTGGGAGTTGGCGCGCAGAGCACCCTCGAGGTCGCCTGTCCGAAACGCGCTTTCGACCTGCTGCGAGGGCGTGGAGAGGGCGGCGCTACAGATGATCCCCCGGGCGCCTCGGCTCAGTTCATCGGCCGCACGCGCTCCGTGGTGCGCCGCGAAGATGGCGAGCGACGGCTCAAGGCGGGCGATGGCGTTGATCTTGGTCGAGGTTGGCCTCGCTTCGACTTTCACTGCGACGACGCTTCCGATCTCCGGAAAGAGATTGGCGATGAGGTGCGACGAGAGCGTCACCGTCGAGGCCGGCGGCGTATCGAGCACCATCACGGGAAGTCCGACGGCGGCGTCGAGTTCGTCGAAGTAAATCTGCACCTGGCTATCTGTAAAGGTCGTCTCGAGGCGAGGCGACGCCAAGATCCCCGCCGCGCCGTGGTCCTTCGCGTGCTTGGCCAGCTCCACCGAGAGATAATTGGAAGGAGCGCACACATCGACGAGCACCGGCGTCCGCTGCTTCAGCTTCTCGAGCACGGTGGCGGCGACGCGGAGGCGCTCCTCGATCGAGAGTTTGTCCGCTTCGCCATGCCGGGAGCAGACCACAATTCCGTCCGCTCCCGTCTCGGCGACGAATTCGGCCTGGGCGACGAGCGATTTGAGATCAAGCCGCTCATCCTCGTGAAAGGGCGTCGCGAGCTCGACAAAGATGCCCTTCCAAGCGCATCGGTTGGCCGGAGAGGCGGAGGTCGAATGGGACTTGCTCATGGCGGAGGGTCGCAGAGGAGGCCGCCATCTTGCCGGTCGCCCTAGGCGCGCGGAAACCAACGATTCTGAGAAGGGGACTTCTCACAGGCTCCCATTTCGAGCGATGCTATGTCCTGGCCGATGGCGATCACCCCACGCCGTCGACTGTTCTTTTCATCCCACGGAACCCAAGGGTGCTTCCATGCGAACCCTCCGTGATCTGCTGCCCGGCCGCGAGCTGAACCGGATCTACTCAACGATCTCGGTGCTCGACGCGGCCAAGTTTCTGGTGAGTCACAACACTGGCACGTGCGCCGTCTTTGATGGACCACGGCTGGTGGGTGTGTTTTCTGAGAGAGACCTCCTGCGCCGCGTTGTGGCGCAAGGACGGGATCCGGCCACGACCCCGGTTGCCGACGTGATGACCCGCCATCCGTTCCTGGCGACCGCCGACGAGTCGCTCGACTCGTGCCTCCTGAAGATGACGCACGCCCGGTGCCGCCACCTGCCCGTGCTCGACGGTGATCGCTACATCGGGATGGTCTCGATGCGTGACGTGATGGACGCCCGAGCCGATGAGCTCCGCGGCGAAGTGAGCGCGCTGCGCGACTATGTCGCGGGCGCCCACGCCGATTAGCGCACTCGGCTGCGTTGGAGCGCTCGACCCGGCAGCAACTGCCGGCGGGGGCTTTGTTGGCTCGTGCCAGAATCGCGGACGCCTAGGGGGTTGGCTCACAGCGCAGCGGTCGGTAGTTTCCTCGCCCCGCTGACCCGGGCAGATAGCTCAGTTGGTAGAGCACGTGACTGAAAATCACGGGGTCGCCGGTTCAACCCCGGCTCTGCCCACCATGTTTTTGAACCCCTGCGACTTTTTGATTCGGCGAAGCCGAATCAAAAAGATCGCGTCCCCTAGGAGGGGACCGAGAGCTGAAGGGTGAAGGCGAGTGGTGCGTCGGATTCGACGGGGCGGCTTCGCCGAATCCAAAAGATCGCGTCCCCTAGGAGGGGACCGAGAGCTGAAGGGTGAAGGCGAGTGGCGCGAAGGCTTCGATGGGACGGCTTCGCCGAATCCAAAGGATCGCGTCCCCGAAGAGGGGACCGAGAGCGGAAGGGTGAAGGCGAGTGGCGCGAGGGCATCGATGGGACGGCTTCGCCGAATCCAAAAGATCGCGTCCCCGAAGAGGGGACCGAGAGCGGAAGGGTGAAGGCGAGTGGCGCGAAGGCTTCGATGGGGCGGCTTCGCCGAATCCAAAAGATCGCGTCCCCTAGGAGGGGACCGAGAGCGGAAGAGTGCGGGCGAGTGGCGCGTCGGAATCGACGGGGCGGCTTCGCCGAGAGGACGTGGATGGCGCCGCCCGGCTGGTACATGCTTTTTGTGGTGACTCCGAGCGGAGTCCCTTCCCGTGGCGCTTTTGTGTTTCTGAGCTGACACGTTTCATCGGAGCGCTCCATGCTCATCCCGCTTGAGCCCTTTGTGTTACTTCTGTCGCTTGTGGGCGCACCTCAGGGGGCGACCGCTGCGGCGGCGCGGGTGCGCGCGCAGCGTCCGGAGTTCACGCTCGTCGAAAACGTGGGGCAGCTCGATCCCGCGGTCGAGTTTTGTGCATTGCGGGGCGGTGCGCGGGTCGCCGTGGATCGGAGCGGATTTGCGGTGAGCGCTTTCCATAAGAAGGGCGGGGCAGGGTTCGTCGGGCAGATCGATACGGTGAGATTCGAGGTCGAGGGCGCTTCACCGGATGCGCAATACGAGCACAGCAATGAGCTGCGCGGCCGGGAGCATACCGTTCGCGGCCCCAAGCCGAAAACTTGGGTGACGGAGGCGGCCCAATTCTCGCAAGTGGTGCTGCAGGGCGTTACCCCTGGCGTGGACGTGACCTTTCGTGATCACGGTGGGCGCTTTGAGTACGATCTTTTGGTGACAAGCCCGCTGGCGTTGCAGCAATGTGTGGTGCGCTGCGAGGGAGCGCGCTCGCTGCGGATCGATGAGGAGGGATCTCTCCGCATCGAGACGGGCTCGGGTGAATTCTGTCAAGCGCTTCCTGTGGTCTGGGTGAGCTCCGGAGAATCAGGCCAAGTTTCTGTACCTTGCCAATTCGAGCTGCTCGATGGCATGCGATTCCGGCTTGTGGCGCCCCAATGGGTTTCGGAGAGCCCGCTCTGGATTGACCCTGGCCTTGTCTAGTCGAGCTATTTGGGAGGCTCCTCGACTGACATAGCTTTCGCCGTCGACTGCGATGCGCAGGGGGGTGCATATGTGACGGGGATCACTGGCTCGCTCTCGAGCTTTCCCACAACACCCGGAGTTTTCGACGTTGTTTCTGTGAATGGCGATGCCTTTGTGGCGAAGTTTGACACCAATGCCACATCGCCTTCGGCGAGCCTCGTGTATTCGACATTCTTAGGCGGAGCCGGGCCAGGCAGCGGATTTGTGGGGGAGGAGGGCTATACGATAGAAGTCGATCCGCTGGGGCAGGCCATCATGGGAGGGAGCGGCCACAAGAGCTATCCGACTACGGCGGGATCGTTCATGCCGGTAGTCTCCAAAGAGACGGGAGTCGTTACAAAGCTCAATGCCGCCGGAGACGCTCTTGTGTACTCCACGTTCACAGGGGGTATTTGTGTCGTCTACGACCTGGCGCTTAGCCCCGAGGGGAGGATCTACGCGACGGGATTTGCGGGCATCACCCCTCCGTTTCCGGCAACCCCAGGCGCCTTTCAGTCAGACCATACAGATGGAGATGCCTTTGTGATGAAGTTCAATGCTTCCGGCAGCGCGGTCCAATATGCGACGCTGTGCGGAGGCGACTTCACCAACAGCAGTTCTAGTGGAGATATAGCGTATGGAATCGCGATCGATGGTACAGGTGCAGCGTATGTGTGTGGATTCACTGGCTCAGAACTCTTTCCCACGACGCCCGGTGCCTTTCAGACCACCTTTGGACTCGGTACGAGCGACGCGTTCGTCTTCAAGCTCAACCCACAAGGCAGCCAGCTGGTCTACTCCACATATCTTGGCAGTCCGCCCGGCCCCTTCTCGACCGAAGAAGGGCGTGGGATTGGTGTCGATGACTCGGGGTGTGCAATTATCACGGGATGGACTCTTGGGGGCGCCTTTCCCACGACAACCGGAGCCTTCGATACGACACCGCAGTGGGCCGATGTATTCGTAACGAAGCTCTCGCCCGATGGGAGTTCCTTAATTTACTCGACGTTCCTAGGCGGCGCAGGCCCTGAGGCCTCGTTCGCGGAGTTTCACGACATGGTGCACGACAAGTCGGGAGCTGCATACATCACTGCCGCCACCGCATCTCTCGACTTCCCAACAACTCCCGATGCATACGACGCCACTCCCAACGGAGGCGGTCGCGATGGATTCATGAGCTTTCTGAGCCCTTCGGGCGACGCCCTTCTGTACAGCACGATCTTTGGCGCACAAAACGACGGAGTGGAAGAGCTGACCGGGATCGCAGTCTCCCCGGACGGCTCGGTCTACCTATCGGGCCGAACGACCGGCTCCGACTGGCCTACGACGCCCAATGCGTTTGATTCGACATTCAATAATACGCCTGGAATCGAAACCGATAGTGCCGTCGTCCGGCTCTCCCTTCCTAATCCCGCCGTGAGCCTCGGGCTCAAGAAGTTTGGAATCGGCACCCGCGGCTGTGCGGGATATCACACGCTTTGGGCCTTAAGTGTGCCTTCCGTCGGGAATGCCGCATTCGCGCTCACTTCTTCTGTTGCGCCTGCGAACGCGCTCGGATTAGTGATCCTGGGCTCGGCTGCGCTGCCCCAAGGCGCACACCCCTTGGGCCTTGGAATTGCCATGCATGTCGATCCCTTCGGCGCGGCGATCGACGCCCTCGACCTGCACTCCGATGCCGCAGGCACGGGGCTTGGAGCCTTGCCGATTCCCGCCAACGCCGCCCTATCCGGGCTCACGGTGGTGGCTCAAGCATTCTGGCTCTGGCCTTCCGCGAGCTGTACGTCCTCGACTTTCGGGCTGAGCTCGTCCAACGGGCTCTGGATCACCGTGCAATGAAACGCCGGCTATGGCCTGGTAGGCTCCTCAGGTGCTCGGTTTCCTCATCGATCTCGTCGTCGATTTGTTGCCTGCCAGCCCGCAGGTGCGGCGTGTGCGCCGCCTGCGTCGCAAGCTCGTCCGCTATGTGCGCCACGCACCGGACTCCGCCTTCTCGGCGAGTGAGGCGAAGCACCTCGACGGGAGCGGCGAGATTCGGCGAGAGGTCCGCGCCAAAGCACTCGACTTGGCCCGGCGCTGCGCTCTCGACGACGTGCAGGATTGGGGCGACGTGAGCGCGCGCTATTTCGACGCGCTGGAGCGCGACCTGGCGGGTGTCGTCGTGCAGCTTCCTCCCGACGAGCCGCGCATGGCCTTCGCCGGCGATAAGTCGCTTTAGAGAAGGCCTCTCAGCCGTTCGAAAAGCGCGCCAAGGCGGCGGACGTGTCGCGGGCTATTTGTAGTTTTAGCTCCTCGACGGACGGAAATTTCTGCTCTCCGCGAAGCCAAGTGAGCAGTTCCACCTCCAGGTGCTCTCCGTACAAATCTCGGCTCCAGCCGGGAATATGAACTTCCACAGATCGCCGGACGCCGCCGAAGGTCGGGCGAATACCAAGATTGACCACCGCCGCGCGTCGGCTCCCTTCCAGCGTGACGGCCGCGGCATACACGCCGCGAGGCGGCTCGAGCTCGTGGTGGAGGTCGAGGTTGGCAGTCGCGAAGCCGAGCTCGCGCCCACGGCCGTCGCCATGCACGACGGTGCCGAGCAGCGAAGGGCGTCGGCCGAGCATGCGCGCCGCATCGTCGAGGCGTCCCTCGGCGATGGCAGCGCGCACGGCGCCGCTGCTGACGCGCGCCCCATTCACGAGCACCGGCTCGAGAACTGTAACTTTCCAACCGCGCTCGCGCGCGAAGCCCGCGTCGCCGACGCGATCCTTTCCGAATCGTGCATCGTGTCCGAGCACGAGGGCGCGCGCGCCGATCTCGCCACGCAGGAGATGAGTAAGAAACGCCTGCGCCTCGGTGCTGCGCACCTCCTCATCGAAGGGGAGCGCGACCGTGAGATCGACACCACATTTCTCCAGCAGGAGAAGGCGATGCTCGAGAGAGGTGATCGTCGGCGGTCCTTCGCCTCCCAGCAGCGCCCGAGGGTGTCTGCGAAAAGTAAGAACCGCCGCCTCGGCGCCCGTCGCGCGAGCCTGGCGGACCGTTTCTGCGAGAAGGGCTTGGTGTCCGAGGTGGACTCCGTCGAACACGCCGATCGTTACAATTCTCCCGGCGGAGGGAATCGCCGGCAGCCTGCGGCGATCGAACGCCGTCTTCATGGTCAACGGAGCAACTCGCGCGGAACTTCGCGAGGGCTACTTGGGAGCGCCCGCGCGCTCTTGGAATTGTGCATCCAGTTTCTTGAGGGCGCCGCGCACACGCACTTTGTCGGCCGCCGACATGCGGTCGACGAAGAGCACACCCTCCAGGTGATCGAACTCGTGCTGAATGATGCGCGCGACATAGTCTTCGGCCGCGATGCGGATCGGTTTCCCGTCCAGGTCTTGCGCTTCCACGACGAGCGACGTGGCCCGCGAGATCTCCGCGTAGATCCCCGGGAACGAGAGGCAGCCCTCCTCGTCGAACTCGGCGCCGCGAAGCGAGGTGAGTTTCGGATTCACGAGGGTGACGGCGTCGGCGGCCTTCCCCGTCGGATTCAGCACCAGCAGACGGATCGAGAGCCCGACCTGGGGTGCTGCGAGCCCAACGCCCTTGGCCTTCGCCATGGTCTGATGCATCGCATCGGCGATCTCCCGCAGCGAGGCATCGAACGTGGTGACTGTTTCGGCAGTCTTTCGAAGAATGGGGTCGGGGTAGAGGACGACGTCCATGGTTTGCCGCTCGAGGATAACGCCTGCTGCGCACGCGTCACGACGAGCGCGGCGCAGGAGGTGGTGCCGCGGCTCTTCGCCCGAGGTCTCGCACCGCCCACAAACGCCTGCTTGGGCTGTTAGATTCGCATTCGATGGACCTCACCAAGCACCTCGAGAAAGCCGAGGACGCGATCCGGCGAAAGAACTTCGACTACGGCATCGACCTCTACCGGCAGCTGCTCTCGGTTTCGCCGGGCGACTATGGCGCGCGGCTTGGATTCCATCGCGCGCTGGTTCGGCGCCATGAGGCGAAACCGACGCCGACCTGGCAGGCGAAGATCCAGGGCGGACCTCAGCTCGCGCTCGCGAAGACCTACCGAGCCGCGAAGAACTTCCAGAAGGAAGCCGAGGCGATCGAGGCGTATCTCGCACTCGATCCGCTGAATGAGAACTCGAAGCTGGCGCTGGGCGAATCGCTGGAGAGGGCGAACCTTCCCGATGCGGCGCTCGCCGTTTACGAGTCGCTCGCCGAATCGAACGCCGGCTCCTTCGAGGCGTGGAAGCGCGCCGGCATGCTGTTGGCGCGCAAACGGGAGATTCAGCGGGCCCTCGATTGTTACACGAAAGCGCTCGACCTGAATCCCCGGGATCAGGAAGCCATCAAGGCGCGCAAGAACCTCGCCGCCGAAGGGGCGCTCCAGCGCTCGGGGCTCGAGACGGGCGTCCACTCTCGCGATCTCATGAAGGACAAAGAGGCCGCGGCCCAGCTTGAGCGCGGGCAGCGCCTGCTCCACACGGCCGAGGAAATCGACGCCGAGATCGACCGGCTCATGGGGGAGATGGCCACAAATCCGGGCGACGTGAAGGTGCTCGGCGAGCTTTCCAAGCTCCACGAGCGCAAGAACGACGCCGAGGCGGCGCTCGATTGTGTCGAGCGCGCGCTCGAATACGCACCGAACGACTTCGACCTCAAGACGCGGCGCGCCACACTCCGCGCGCGAGTCCTCGACCGAGAGATCGAGCGGCTCCGCGGGAGGGCGGCGACCGACCCAGCGGCTGCGCAGGCGCTCGCGAAGGCGGAGCAAGAGAAGCTCGCCTTCGAGGTCGAGGAGACGCGGAAGCTCGCCACGGAACACCCGACCGATATGGCCCTTCGCTACAAGCTGGGGCGGCTGCTCCTGAAAGTGGGCGACCTTGATGGAGCGGTGGGAGAGCTTCAGAAGGCGGTCACCGATCCGCGCATGCGCACCGATGCCCTCGTCGGACTCGGCCAGGCCTTCTTCAAGAAGGGGCTCTTTGACCTGGCGCGCAAGCAGTTGGAGAAGGCGATTGAAGGGCTTCCTGCCCAGAGTCCTCGCTACAAGGAGGTGCTCTACAACCTCGGAGTGATTTCCGAGAAGACCGGCGCCACCTCCGACGCGCTGAACTTCTACCTTCGCATCTATGAGGTCGACATCGCCTATCGCGATGTCGGAGACAAAGTCGCGCGGCTTCAGAAAGGCGGCGGAGCGTGAGCGGCGGGAGGCGGCGTGGCGCGCCGTCTTGCTCGATCGGGCCCTCCTCAGCACAATCCCCCGTTCTTTCCATTCCACGCAGACTTCTGAACACGGCTTCTACGCCCGTATTTCATGGCTCACTCGGTCTCTGCTCGTAAGCGCATCCGCCAGAACATCGCCCGAAATCTCCGGAACAAGGCCCAGCGCAGCGCCTTCCGCACGGAGATCAAGCGCGTGCTCGCCATGACGTCGAAGGGTGACGTGAAGGCGGCGGAGGCGGAGCTTCCGCAGGCGATGAAGCGCATCGACAAGGCTGCGAAGACCTTGGCGATCCATCCGAATGCCGCAGCACGTTACAAGTCGCGCCTTCACCACGCGATCGCGCGTGCGAAGAAAAGCGGCGTGAAGAAGACTGAGACCAAGAAGGGCGCAGCGAAGTAAGTATTCGCAACGCTGGCCGATTCACGGATTGGGTTCGCCGTTGGGCGGATCCGATTCGGTGCGGCGCGGTTTCCTCTCTCTGCGGCGTGGTCGCCAGCTTTCGCTGCGCGCATCGGGCCGCTCGCTACAGATCTTGATTCTCCGCTGAGTACCCATGTCGAGCGCCCAAACGAGCTTCGATTCCAGCGATCCGTCTCTCCGACCGCCCAAGTTCCAGCGCCGCCGCGATTCGATTTTTGATGCCATCCTGCATTTGTTGGAAGATCAGGAGGCCTACAAGATTGAATCGAAGGACGCCGCGGCTCATCGAGTGACGGCCAAGCGCAATGGCTTCGGCGGCGCCCATCAAGTGGAGATTTGGGTGGAGGGCGAACCGGCAGGCCCCGTTTCTGTGCACATGCGCTCGAGCGGCGGGAGCTTCCTCGATTTCGGCCAAGCGAAACGCAACATTCGAGAGTTCACTCGTCTGCTGCATCACCGCGAGTCGTAGACGTTACACGCCCCCCAGCATCAGGCGAATGGTGTCGGGCCAGATGTAAGCTTCCGAGAGGAGGCGTCGGTAGAGGGAACGCAGGACGAGCTCGCGCTTCGAGTCAAGAAGCGCCCCCGAGATGTCGCGCTGCGTCTCCGGGTCCTCGAAGGGGCGAAGCCCCGCGGGCCGCTTCTCCTCGACGCGCACGAGCACGACTGCGTTCTCGAGCTCGATCGGCTCGCTCATCGCTCCGGGTTCATGGGAGAACAAGAACTCAAGAATCGCGGGGTGGACGCTGCTGCTCCGCTGCACCCAGCCCATGTCGCCGCGTGCGCGTCCCGGGAGGGGGGCCGTCGAATAGGTGCGCGTGGCGCGGTCGAAGTCCTCCGGAGTCTGAATCTGACTGCGGAGTTCCCGGACTTTTTGAAGTGTTGCCTTCCGTGCACCGGTCAATCCGTCGGAAACCCACAATTGCTTCCCATGCACGGCTGGACCGCTGCGGAATCGGTCGAGGTTCTCGCGATAGTAGGCGCGGAGCATCGCCGGCGTGATGGCGATCTCGTTCTCAGGCCGCTCGCCGAGCCCGTACTCTGAGGCCCGAAGTCGCGCGATCAGAATCTCATTGCGAATCTCGCGTTCGTAATCGGCGAGCGTTCGACCCTGCCCTTCGAGGTTGTGTCGAAGCTGCGCCTTGCCGCCGGCCTTGCGCGTTTCCTCCTCGAGGATCTCCTTCAGCGTCTGCTCGACACTCGCGTCGTCAACCCGCATCCGCTTGGCGGCCTGGGTGAGGAGCGCTTCGCGGGTGAGGCGGAGGAGTTCATTGCGCCTGAGTTCGGCGAGCTTCGCAGGGTCGAGGATCCCCGCCGCCTGTCGCTGGGGCTCGAGCAGGAGGTCGATCTCCGACTTGGTGATGACCTGCTCATTGACGATGGCCTCGACGCGGTCGGTCTCGATCGAGAGCCGTTGGGGCGCCGGCGACGGCTTGCCGTCTGAGCCGAGCGGGCCACGGGGTGTGATGGGCGCGGGCCCCTGGAGCGATATGCACAGAAGCAGAAACCAATGAGGCAGACCGTACACCGCCCTATTCTCGGAGACCTCCGCGAGGCGGGCAAAGTCTCGGTCCTCACCTTGACGCGCGACTCCTGCGGCCATATACCCCTCGCCCCGAGTTCGCGCCTGTAGCTCAATTGGATAGAGCATCAGCCTACGGAGCTGAGGGTTGGGGGTTCAAATCCCTCCGGGCGCACCAATCATTCCGCGGCGGGTCCGCCGCTATGAGCTGCAGCCCGCCGCAGCCTGAGGCACAAGTGCTCCGGGTGTTTGCACTGGTGCTTCGCACTGCGAGCACAAGGATTTTGGCGAGATCGAGGAGGACCGCCGCCGGCGTCTCTCATCGATCTCGCGAAAGGTGAACTTCGAATCGCGCGAAAGGTGCCCTTCAACAACCTGCTCGACGAGGGCTTCATGCGCATGGCGCTCGCGGAGGCCGATGCGGCTGCGGCGGAAGATGAGGTGCCGGTGGGCGCCGTCCTGGTCGTCCGCGGCGTGGTCGTAGCGCGCGACCATAACCGCTGTGAAGCGCAGCGAGATCCAACCGCTCACGCGGAGATGCTCGCCCTTCGCGCCGCATGCGCGACGGTGGGCGCCGGTCGCCTCGACGATTCGACGATTTATTGCACTCTGGAGCCCTGCGCCATGTGTGCCGGCGCCATTCTCCACGCTCGCGTCGAGCGCGTCGTGTTCGGGGCATTCGACCCCAAGTTCGGCGGTGCCGGCTCCGTGGTCGACCTGCTCTCGGGCCGAGGAACTGGCGATCGAGCCTTCAACCACCGCTGCGAAGTCACCCACGGCGTCCTCCCAGAGGAGTGCGTCCGCCGCCTGCGAGAGTTCTTTCAAGGGAAGAGGCTCGCAGCGCGCCGCAGTTCGGGTAATTTCTCCGCCCCCGGTTTTCGGCCGGAGGGCTCGGCAACGAGCCCAAGCGCCGACGAGCGGGAACCGGACGACAATCCGACGCCGCGGTGAGATGCCGGAGTGGCCGATCGGGCCCGCCTCGAAAGCGGGTAGGCCCGCAAGGGTCTCGGGGGTTCGAATCCCTCTCTCACCGCCAATTGTTGTTTTTCGCCCGTTGCAGTGACCACCGAAGAGCGGAGAGGTGTCCGAGTGGCTGAAGGAGCACGCTTGGAAAGCGTGTAAGTCGGTATTCCCGGCTTCGCGGGTTCGAATCCCGCCCTCTCCGCCAGCTCTTCGGTGGCAATTGGGGTCCGAGGGTGAAGTCTCAATTCGCCCGTCGCGCCCACCCGCGCGGGCGCTATCCTTCGCCTCCGACTGGTCGAATCGGGCTCCGTGCGACGAAACGACCTGAACCTGGTCAGGCGGGGAACCGAGCAGCCATCAAGGATCGGCTTCGGGTGCCGCGGTTTTGTCGGGTTCGGCCAGTCCTACTTTTGTCCCGCCCGACTGCCCGACTTCACGCGTGTCGTATCTCGTCCTCGCTCGAAAATACCGGCCTAAGACCTTCGAGGACTTGGTTGGGCAGGACTCCGTCGCCAAGGGGCTGACCCAGGCGATCAAAGGGGGGCGCATCGGACACGCGTTCCTATTTGTGGGCTCCCGCGGAACGGGCAAGACCTCTTCCGCCCGCATCCTCGCGCGCGCCCTCAATTGCACGCATGGGCCGACGCCGACCCCATGCGGCGAGTGCGATTCGTGCCGCGCCATCGAGGAAGGGAGCGACGTCGATGTGCTCGAAATCGACGCCGCCTCGAACAACGGCGTCGAGAACGTGCGTGAGCTCCGCGAAAGCATCGCATTCCGGCCGATGCGTGGGCGCTTTCGCATCACGATTCTTGACGAAGTACACATGCTCTCCGCCGGCGCGTTCAACGCACTGCTCAAGACGCTTGAGGAGCCGCCGCCCCATGCGAAGTTCATCTTCGCGACGACGGCGCCGGAGAAGATCCCCGACACCATCCGGTCGCGCTGCCAGGTCTTCGAGTTTCGCCGGATCGAGGAGAAGGACATCGTCGGGCGGCTCGCGCATGTGTGCCAGAAGGAGAACGTTACAGTTACCGAGACAGTGTTGACGGCGATCGCGCGGGCCGCGCGCGGCGGCATGCGCGATAGCCTGTCACTCCTGGACCAGCTCCTGGCCTATGGCGGCGCTTCGCCGACCGAAGAAGATCTCGCCGCCGTGACCGGCGCCGCCGGACGCGACTCCGTTGTGGGGCTCGCGGCGTCGGTCTTGCGCGGCGAGCGCGCCGCGCTGCTCCAGGCGGTGGCGTCCCACGTCCACGGCGGGGGCGAGGCCCTGGAACTGCTCGACCAGTTGGCGGAGCATTTCCGAAATTTATTAACAATTCAACTTTGCGGCGAGGAGACCGAACTCGTCGTCGAGATGGGAAGCCACCGCGACCGGCTCGTGGAGCAGGCGAAAAGTTGCGATCCCGACCGGTGTGAGGCGATCGTGCGCCATCTCGTCTTTGCGCGCGAGCGCGCCCGCTCCGTGGGACCGCTGGCTCGCGCGGCGGTGGAGTCGGCGCTGCTGGCGGCTTCGCGCGCTGGAGAAGTGAACACTGTGGCTGCGCTCTTGGCGCGCCTCGATCAGCTGGAGCGGCGGCTCGCGGGAATGCCGAGCGCTCCCGCGGCGTCGGCGGCGGGTGCCTCGGGAATCACGTCTGCTCCTGCTCCTGCTCCCGTTTCCGCTTCGGCTCCATCTCCCGCTCCGCCCGTTTCCTCCGCCGGGCCTGAAGGGGTCTCGGCGGAGGCGCTCCTCGATCTGCTGGCCTCAAAAAATGCCTTCGGACGTGCGCTCAAGGAGTCGGCGGCTCGCTGTGTGCTCGAGGGAGGGAATCTCCGGATCTCCCTTCGGCCGCTCGATGGCTCGCGCCGCACGGTCGTCACGGACAATTCAAATCGCGCTGCCGCTGAGCGCGCACTGCGGGAGCGCATCCCCGAATTGCGGCTCGTCATCGAGCCGGCTGCCGGTGGCGAAGCCGCTCCGAGCGCCGTGGCTCCGCAGGCCACTTCCGCTTCGCCGCCCGTCTCGCCGACGCGCAGCGTCTCTGCCCGCTCGACGCCAGCTCCTCGCTCCGCCGAGGCCGCCCCCGCATCTCCCGCTTCGGCGCCCAGGCGCGACCCTTCAGCGGCGGTCCGGCAGGTGCTCGAGCTCGATCCCGGCGCACGCATTCTTGGTCACTTCACAAATCCTACTCGCGGAGGCGGTTCAGCATGAGTGGTACTGGTGGATTCGGTGATATTGGCAGCCTTCTCCGGCAAGCTCAAAAAATGCAGCGCGAGGTCAAGCGCGTGCAGGATGAGCTCCGTGAGCGCGTGGTCGAAGGGACCGCCGGCGGCGGCGCCGTGAAAGCCACCGTCAACGGCGCCAAAGAGGTGGTCGCCGTGAAGATACAAAAAGAAGCGATGGACCCAACAGATCCAGGTATGCTGGAGGATCTCATCGTCGCGGCGATCGCCGCCGCCATGAAAAAGGCCGACGATCTCCAGAAGGCCGAGCTCTCGAAAGTGACCGGCGGGCTGAACATGCCGGGACTGTTCTAACAGATCGGCTTGCGATCCCGACTCCGCGGCGTCTTCCGATGGCCTACCCTCGGTCGCTCGAGCATCTCATCGAGGAACTCTCTCGATTCCCTGGTGTCGGCCGCCGAACGGCTGAGCGGCTCGCCTTCCATGTGCTGCGTTCGCCAGAGGAGTGGGCCAAGAGCCTCGCTGGCTCCATTCTTGAGGCGCGGGCGCGGACTGTGCGATGCGCCATGTGTGAGGGTGTCGCCGAGTCGAGCCCCTGCCCGATTTGTGCGGACAGCGGACGCGATCGCGGGCTTTTATGTGTTGTTGAGCAGCCGCGCGACGTCGACGCGATCGAGCGCGCCAAGATCTACCGCGGGCTCTATCACGTGCTTCTCGGCGCGTGGAATCCTGCAGAGGGAACCGACCGTCCTCAGCTCACTCTGCGCAGCTTGGAGAGGCGCGTGCGCGCCGGTGGCATCCGGGAGGTGATCGTGGCGACCGATCCCGATCTGGAGGGTGATGGGACCGCCCTTGCTGTGCACGAGGCGCTCTCCGGGACGGGGGTGAAAGTCACGCGGCTTGCCAAGGGAATGCCGACGGGCACCGGCATCGAGTATCTGAATCGCGCGATCCTCGCCGACGCATTCGAGGGGCGGCGCGTTTTGTAAGATCGAAACCCGCTCGCGTGAGGAGGGCGGATCGCGGAGCGGCGGCGCAGCGTCTCAAGGCGAAGCCTGGCGGGGGCCGATGCTCGCGGCGTCGAGTTCTCTCCTGGCTCCCCTCGGAGAGATCGACGGCGATGGCCTCTTTCCCCGAGCTCACATTTCTTCAGCGACCGGAGCAGCGAATGCTGCTGCTCCCGCGCATGCTGCAGGCACTCGATGTGCTGCAGCTGCCCCACACGGCGCTGCCAGAGCTCATCGAGAATGCCCTGGCCGAGAATGAGGCGTTGGCCCTTGAAGGAGCCGAACCCGTCGCCGAGGAACGACAACGCCGGAGCCGGGATCGCTCGCGGCCCAACTGGACTGCGTCCGACTCGCCGCCCCTGGACGAGACGGTCACCTCGCTGCACGAGGAGAGCCTCGAGTGCTGGGCGAAACAACAATTGGCGGGCTTCTCCGGCACGCCGCGGGTGCGCGCGCTCGTCGATGCGGTGCTCGGTTCCCTGGACGAGTCGGGATATCGGAGAATGCCGGACGATCTGTGGTGCGCCACAGTGAATCCGCCGGCGACCCCGGAAGAGTGCGCCGAGGCGGATCGATGCCTCGCTGCGCTCGATCCCACGGGCGTCGGCGCCCGTGGACCGATCGAGGCTCTTTTGTGGCACTTCCCGGAGGGTCATCCGAAGCGGCCGCTCGTGAGCCGGATCCTCGGAGACCTGGCAGGCGAGCTGGCGCGAAACCACAGATCCACAGTCGCGCGGATTCTTGGTCTCTCGATGGAAGACCTCGAGAGGCTTCTCGCCGAACTCGCCCGGCTCTCCGCGCCACCGTCGCGCGGCTTTGCGACGGAGCGCTGCATCGCCATCGACCCCGACATCATCGTTCACAAATCCGAGCGCGGGTTCGATCTCGATCTGCGCCTCGGAAGCTCCGTGGAAGTCGTGATCGACCGCGAGATCGAGGAACAGGCGCGCTCGCGCAGAACTCCCCCGGAGCTTCGCCGCCATCTTCGCGAGCGGCTCGAAGCGGCCCGTGCGTTCCTCGACGCACTCTCGCAGCGCCGCTGGACGCTCGAGCGTGTCGCGCGCGCTGTCTTCGTACGACAGGCAGCCTTCCTGGAGAGCGGCCCCCGGTTCCTGCGCCCGCTTCGGATGCAGGACGTGGCCGATGAGCTCTCGGTTCACTCGAGCACGGTGAGCCGAGCCGTCGCGGGGAAATACGTGGAGAGCCCCTGGGGGATTCATCGCCTGCGCGACTTCTTCGCGCAGGGGGTTGCCTGCGCCGACGGCGAGTCTCACACGCGCGATCACCTTCGCGAGGCGATCCAGGCGGAGTTCGCCAGCGAGGACAAGGCGACGCCGCTCGGCGATGAGGAAGTGGTGGAGCGGCTCACGGCGCGCGGTTTCCAGGTCGCCCGACGCACCGTCGCGAAGTACCGCGCCGAGCTCGGCATCCCGTCGTCATGGCGGCGCCGCGAACGGAGCGCCGCTGTCGGCGGCTGAACTCCCAGAGGAGCTATTCGGTTCTGCCCGCTGGCGCCGGCCGCGTCCGCTCGGCACGGTGGGGGCGTGACGCGATCGATCTGCCTGCGACTCGCCTACGACGGGACCGACTTCGTCGGCTGGCAGCGGCAGGCAACGGGCCCATCGATCCAGGAGGCTGTGGAGCGCGCGCTCGCCGGAGCCTGTGATGTTCCGCGGCTCGTCGTCGAAGGGGCTTCTCGCACCGACGCGGGGGTCCACGCAAGGTTACAAATCGCGAGCGCGATCGTGGAGACGCGTCTCTCCGACGACGAGATTCGCCGTGCCATGAATGCACGGCTGCCGAGCAGCATTGCTGTACTCGGCGTCGCCACCATGCCCGACGGCTTTCATGCGCGTTTCTGGAGCGTCTTCAAGCGCTATGCCTATCGCATTGAAAGCGCCCCGCGTCGCTCCCCGATCGGCCGCAGTTACGCGATGTGGACGCCGCGCTCGCTCGACGTGGCGCGGATGCGTCTCGGCGCCCGCCACCTCCTGGGGCGCCACGATTTTGCCGCATTCGCAAGCGCCGGAAGCCCACGCGAGCACACCGTTCGCGTCGTCCAGCACCTGCACGTTTTTCAACGCAGGAACATCACTACCATCGCGGTTCAAGGCACGGGATTTCTTTACAATCAAGTGCGCGCATTCGCCGGGACGCTCCTCCTCGTAGGCCAGGGGCGTCTCGCCCCAGAGGAGGTGGCAAAGATCCGCGACTCGCGAGATCGCCGACTCGCCGGCCCGACGGCGCCGCCGGAAGGTCTCCACCTGGTGCGGGTTCAGATCGGCGAAGGCCCGGGTCGAAAACCAAGCTTGTTCGAGGATGAGGCGGATGGGGTCGACAGAGGATCGGGGGCGCTCCGCGATGGAGTTGGGTCGCAGGATGGGCAACCCGGGGTATCCTGTTGATCGTCCGATGCAACCTCTCCGGTTCGACGGCGACTCTCGGCACCACGTTCCGCGTGGTGAGCGCGTTCGCCCCGCGAATCGAGTCCGAAAAACCTGGCAGTGCACGCGTGCGCAGCGCGCGTCCGAGCCGGGTTTTGTTATTTTACCGCCGCCCATCGGATGCGGCGTGAAAGGAGTGCGTCCGTGAAGCTCATCGTGACCTTGCGCGATTCTTCTCTCGGCGAAAAAGAGCGGCAATACGCTCTCGATCGGATCACACACCTTCAACAATACTTCGAGCGCTTAACCAGCGCGGAAGTGATTCTCTCGGTGGAGGCGACGCGCAAGCATCGGATGCGCGCCGAATTTGTCGTCCATGCCAATCGCGGTGCCATCCTCGTGGCGCAGGCGGAGGATGCGTCGATGTTCGCGGCGATTGACCGGGCTCATTCCGAGATGAAGCGAGAGGTGCTTCGGCACAAGGAGCGGCTCGTTGATCACCACCGTGCGCGCCGCGCCGCGGCGGCGCGTCGAGCCCGCGGGGCAGCCTGATTTTCGGTTGCCGAGGACTCCACTCGCTCACTCGGCTGCGCGACGGCACGCCGAGCGATATCTTTGACGGCTCGCCGCGACGAAGCGCTCGCTTCCGATCGCGGCGGGCTTTCCCGACCTCGAGCGACTCTGCGGCTGCAGAGAGCGCTGAAATCTCACCATCAAGCTGAAATTACGAATGACGTTCGCCGAGCTCTTTACAGAGCAGACTGTCCTCCACGATCTGAAGGCCACGACGAGCGATGAGTGTTTTCAGGAGATCCTGAATGCACTCGTGGATTCGAACCGGCTTGCGAAGAAAGAGGTGCCGCGTGCGCTCGAGGCGCTCCGTCGGCGCGAGAAGCTCGGCTCGACAGGCATCGGGAATGGCGTTGCGATCCCCCATGTCAAGCTGGAAGGGCTGCAAGAGATGGCAGTGGGTCTCGGTATCCACCGGGGCGGGCTCGACTTCCGGGCGATCGATGGGGAGCGCGTTCGAATTGTCTTTCTTGTGGTTCGCTCCGCTGAGGATGCTGGCGAGCACCTGCGGCTGCTGCAGTGGATCTCGCGACTCGGCCGCAATGATGATTTCCGGCGTTTTGTGGCGGCGGCGAAGTCGCCTGCCGAGATGATCGGATTGTTGAAGGAGCTCGGCTCGGCGTGACCGTGCGCCGCGAGGTGCGAGTGGTGAATCGGCAGGGGCTGCACGCCCGGCCGTCAACTCGGCTCGTCGAGATTGCCAACCGCTATAGTTCACAGATATCGATCCATGCGACGGGGCAGACCGCGAACGCGAAAAGCGTGATCTCGGTGCTTACCCTTGGAGTGCTTCCAGATACGCCCGTCGTGGTCGAAGCGGATGGTGCCGACGAAGCGGCAGCCGTCGAGGCGCTCTGCGTGGAGATCTCCCGCGGCTTCGGCCTGCTCGACGAAGAGCGGTAATCTCCGGCGCGGCGCCGCGGCCGCCGGAGTCGGGACTCTGCTGGAAATTCTTTCCGATCGGGGCGCCTCGCAGGAGGCCTGCTCAAGCCAAGGCGACTGATCAGCCGATCGATCGGCCGCTGTCGGACTTCTCCGACGCCCGCCGGGCGCCGGCTTCAACCACCGACAGCGGAGGCCTGGGTGTTCGGTTCCCGCAAGAATGTGCTCGCCGTCGATGTCGGATCTTCCGCTGTGAAGATCCTCGAGGTTCATCGCGACCGCGATGACCTCGTGATCACGGGATTCTCCCGCGTCGACGTTGCGAGCGATACCAACCGAGCAGACGCCATCGGCGAATGCCTGAAGCGCGGGAAGTTCGGCGGCAAGCGAACTGTGACCGCCGTCTCGGGCAAGGCGGTGATCACCCGCTTCCTCACGATGGTGAGGATGTCGCACGAGGAGTTGCAGCGAGCTGTAGCTTTCGAGGCCGAAAAGTACATTCCGTGGCCGATTGAGGAGAGCCAGATCGATGCGGTCTCCCTCGGCGACGTGCAGTCGCAAGACCCCAATGCGCCGCCGGAGATGAGAGTCCTCGTCGTCGCGGCGAAGAAGAGCCACGTGACCGACCATGCACAAATGATGGTCGATCACGGTCTGCTCCCGCTCGCCATCGATGTCGATGCCCTGGCGCTTGCGACTGCGTTTGAGATCCATGGCCGTGTGACGGGCTCGCCGCCTCCGCAGGGCGCGATTGCACTTGTGGATATCGGATCGAGCAAGACGATTGTCAATATTCTCTCGGGCGGCACGACGCGCTTCGTACGCGAGGTCGACATGGCGGGATCCGATATGACGCAGGCCGTCTCGCGCAAGCTCGCCGTCGAGCCCTTCGAAGCTGAACGCATCAAATGCGGCCCGGGCGACCGAGCCGCGGACATCGAGGACGCCATCGGCCCGACGCTCTCGGATCTCGGCAACGAGATCAGCCTTTCGCTCGACTATTTTGAGCATCAGGGCGAGGGCACCGTCGAAATGGTGTATCTCTCGGGAGGCGGCTCGCTTGCTCCCACCGTGGCGGAATCGTTAGAGCGGGCCACCGGGAAGAAAACACAAACATGGAATCCAATCGAAGGCTTGAAGGTGCACGGCTCGCGACTCGACGTCGACGAGCTGAATGCTCGTGCTGCGTCGCTCGCCGTGGCCGTCGGTCTCGCGGCTCGGGAGGTCTAAAGTGATTTCCGTCAACCTGCTCCCCGAGGAATTTCGCCGGCGCGAACGGACGCCTCTCCGGGTTTTCGCTGCAACGCTCGCCGCAGCGGTGGTTGTGGCCGGACTCGGCGCCGGTGTAGCCTACCTTCGGTTCGGTCAGCTCGTTTCTGTGCAGGAGACGCTGGCTCGCATCGAGGAGGACCGGCAAGGCCTCGAGCCGATGCTCAAGCATCATGCCGCCCTCTCGGTGGAGATCGCTGAGAGCGAAAAGTGGCATCAGACGATTTATGAGCTTCGCGCGGGACGTATCAACTGGACGACCAAGCTCGATCAGTTCGTCGAGTTCATAAGCGTTCGCGGCGACCAGGGGCTCGGCACGGCCTGGTTCGACGAAGTGAGTATCACTCAAACGATCGATAACAAGACGAGCGGCGGCACCTTCGCGCTCCAGGGCCACATCGAAGGCGACAGCGTGGGACTCGTAGCCGACCTCATCTCGGCTTCAAAGGAGCATCCCTTCTACGGAGATTTTGTGAGCGCTTCGGTTCCCGAAGGGAAGACGACCAGCTCAGAGCGCGGAGTCGTGGTTGACTTCCCGCTCACGTTCACGCTCGCGCCGCGAGACCCCAAGAAGCAGGCGGGGGCGAAGCCATTGGCGGAGAACCGGGCCGGCGGCGCGGCGCCCGCCACCGGCGCCACTCCTGCACCCGCGGCCAAGTAGCACAAAAGGAGCCCCACCGTGAACGAAAAGAAAGTGCTCCTCGGAATCGCGGCCGGCACGCTCGCGATCTCGGCCGGTCTCGGATGGCTCCTCTACAGCACGTGGGAGGAGATCGGCCAGACGGAGATCCAGATCGAAGAGAAGCGCACCGACCTCGAGGCCGCGAGGAAGAAGACCGAGCAGGTCAAAGGCCTCGAGGACCAGGTGATCGTGCTTCGCGAGTCGGTTGCTGCGCTCGCGAGCGTGCTTCCGACGCAACAGGAAGTCGAAGACTTCGTGAAGGCGATGTCCGGCTTCGCGAAAGATAAGAATGTGCGCTTGACGGAAGTTCGGCCGAAGTCCGGCGGCGGCGGCCGTACGGGACAGTCGAAAGTGTTCGAGCGCATCGGGTATCAGCTCAAGACGGAAGCGACACTCTCGAACTTCCTCGCGTTTCTGAACCGAGTCGAGTCGTTCAAGCGATTCGTGATCGTTCCTTACTTAAAGCTCTCGAACGGAGCGCGGTCGAACAGCGAGGAGACCTTCGTCACGACCGACGCGAACCATACCGTCGAGTTCGACATCGAGACCTACGCATACAACCCCGCGAAAGGCGGCGTTCGTGAGCCGATCCCCAACTATGAGGCGCGCCGAACCCAGCTCCGAGAGGAGATCGATCACAAAAAAGAGACGATCGAACAGCCGGCGGTCGAGTGGAGCGACCAGAAGAACCGCCGGGACATCTTCGTCGATCCGCGAACGCCTCCGACCGACGCGAATCAGCTGAGCCTCGAGCAGCAGCAGGAACTCGTCGCGAAGCTACAGTTGCGTGTCGAGGAACTCACCAGCCTCTTCGCCGAGTTCAGCGATCCGCAGCTCAACATCATGCGGCGCTTCGAGATCCAAGCGATCTTCGACGAGAAGGTCGGCCCTGTCGAAGCCGACGCCGCGCGCGTCGAAAAGGAGAAAGTCCTTACAGTCGACGCACTGCGCCGGAGCTGGCGTGGAACCGTGAGCGAGCCGCTCAAGAAGGTGCGCGCGGGGCTCAAGGACCTTGGAACCGTCGGGCCCTCCGCTCGCGAACTCTCCGACCTCTTGGTGCGTGCACGCGACTTGGTGCGTGCAGGCCAGGTGCGTGAGGCCATCGACTTCATGAAGCCTGTGCTGGAGCGGGCGCCGTCGTTCGAGCAAGACGCCGTCCGAGCTCCCTATGTCGCCGAGCTCCGAAAGCTCGACCGAGAGGCGCGCGTTGCCCAGCGCTTCGAGGACAAGAAGGTGATGCTCGGGGGGATCATCGTTGAGCCGCAGCGAAAGGTTGCCGTGGTCAACAACCGAACCATGGAGCCTGGCGACTCGGTAGACGACGAGCTCACGGTCGCGGACATCTCAGAGGACGGAGTTACTTTTGTCCTCGACGAAGTACAGATCACGAAGAAGTGGTGAATTCAAGACATCCTAACGAATACCGCCGCCGGCTTGTCCCAGGACACTCCCGTCCAGCCGGCGTCTCGGAGGTCAGAAATGGCGTTCCCGTCCCCTTCGGGGATCGCGACTGCGTTCCTCGCTCTTGCCCCTGCTACATTTGTTCTCCCGGCTTCGGCCTCGCCGGCCTTGGCCCAGGGAGGATCCTCTTCCGGCACAGCGCCGGACGGCTCGAACCAGACGGTCTCCTTTGACGTCAAGGATCGCGAGCTGACTGCAGTGATCGACTTCATTCGTGCGCGCACCGATGTCAACATCGTGGTCGCGCCCGAGATTCAGGAGAAGGTCACTCTTGCGCTGAAGGACGTCGAGTGGCGCAAAGCGCTCGATCTCGTTGCCGAGCGAGCTGGATGCGTCGTGCTTCAGTCGGCGGCGAATCTGTTGCGTGTCGAAAAGCCGCCGCGCGTGCACTTCGCCTTCCAGAACGTCGACATCACCGTGGTGATCGACGCCATCGCGAAGCTTGCCAATGCGAATATTGTGGTGTCGCCCGAGGTGAAGGGCCCGATCACCATTCGGTTGAAGGACGTGCCGTGGCGCGACGCCCTCGAGGCGGCCACGAAGAATCTTGGCTTTGCCATCGTCGAGGAGGAGCGCGGGATTCTGCGCGTGATTGCGCGGGAGCGTCTCGAAGACCAATTCGAGATGCGCGCCTTCAACCTTCGATATGTGAGACCGTCGAGCGTCTACCAGCCGAAGATCGAGACGTTCTATACGGTGGGCGGCCCCAGGGTGACCCAGGACGTGATCAAGGATTTCCGGCTCATCGATGCGCTCAAAAAGGTGCTTTCGAAGAACGGAAAGCTCGACTACATCGATCGCACCAATACAATTGTGGTGACGGATATTCCGCCGGTCGTCCGCGACATCGAGAAGATTATTTCTCTGATCGATGTCGAGCCGCGGCAGATCTTCTTCGATGTCAAGTTCGTCTCCACGACCCGAACCGACGTGTTCGATTTCGGCGTCGACTACGGAGCGCAGGGGCCTGTGATCTCCGCCTCCGGCGGCCAGGTGCCGATCGAGCTCCCCTTCAAGCTCGGCAAGGGCGGATTCGAGGACGACTTCATCGTTACCAATACGCCGAACAGCGGTCCGTTTCCTTACACCGATACGCTTGCTACGAATCCACTCTCGAACGTCGGGATAACCGCCGTGCCGAGCACCATCTTCGGGGCGCTCTCCTTCACCCAAGTGACTGCTGCGCTTCATATGTTGAAGCGCGATGTGCACAGTGAAATTGTGCAGGCGCCGAAGCTCATTGTGCTCGACAACCACACCGGCACGATCTTCGTCGGCGAGCAGGTGCCCTATGCCCAGTCGAGCGCGTCGTCGAACCAATCGGGCGGCCTCGAGTTTGCCATCGAAGAGGCAGACAAGAGCCCCGTCTCGACGGGCTTTCAGCTCCTCGTCACGCCCCACGTCGTTCCGAGCAGCGATCGCGTCGTGCTCGAGATGATCCCCAAGCAGCAGTCGCTCTCGGGCTCGGCGGGCCCGCCCATTGCTCCAGCGGGCTTTGAAGTCTTCACCGTCGGCTCCGGTTCCACCGGTGGAACGATTGCGCTCCCGCGAATCGCCTCCTCGACGATCGCCACCACGATGATCCTGGAGAGCGGACAGACGGCTGTGATCGGCGGACTCAACACCGACAGCCAGGGCGAGACGGTCAACAAGATCCCGCTGCTCGGCGACATTCCCCTGCTCGGCTGGCTCTTCAAGCGCACCGAGTCCTTCAAGGATCGCCGCGCGTTGGTGGTCATGGTCACGCCGACCATCGTGAAGTCGTCCCTCGAAACCGAGGACGCGATCCAGCACGAGCTCGACGCGCGTCAGAAGCAGATCCAGAAGGACGTCGAGCGCCTTTTCGGCGGCGGCGAACCCAGAGTGGGCATGCTGGATCTGACTCCTACCGTGCCTGCACCGGCACCGACGGGGGAGTCTCCGGCGCCGACGGAATCGACCGGCCGCTAGATCCGCGCGCCCTCAACAGGCTGTCAGGACGCGCCGGACGCGCTCCCCAAAACGATGTAGGGGCAGCGGGTTCGGCGCGTCGCTGTTTTCCGATGTCGATACGCCCTCGGACCGCGGCTAGACTCCCTCCACTTTGTTCCCTGCCATGACGCCCGGACCTTCGAACCCGGGATCCGTCATGCCAGAAGACGGGGGCATCCAGCGAGGACGGGCCTCGGAGGCCGAGTCCTCGGTGCGATTGCGAATCACCTACCGAAAGCGCGGAGATCTGCGCTTCCTCTCCCACCTCGATTTCGTGCGCACGCTTGAGCGTGCGCTGCGGCGCTCCGAGCTGCCGATCCGCTACTCCCAGGGTTTCAATCCACGAATTCGCCTGTCTTTCCCAGGGGCTTTGCCCGTGGGCTTGGAGGTCGAAGGTGAAGAGTTCGACGTGATGTTGAACTCCCCTGTGGAGTTGATGGAGGTTGCGCAGAAGCTCCGCGAGGTGTTGCCCGCTGGGTTGGATCTCGTGTCCGTCGTGCATGCACCGGGGCGCTTCCGCGTTCCGACGGCGCAGCGATACGAGCTTCGAAGAGGAGACGGCAGCTCCTGGACGGCTGCAAATGCTGAAGCGGCTAAGACTTGCGTCGCGTCGCTTGGCGGCTCCATCCATTGGCTCGCTAGCGATTTGGAGGCCATCCGCCTTCGAGTCGCCTCCGCCTCAGGCGGTGGTACGGCATGGTTGCGTGAGGCGGTTGGGCGCATTGAGCGCGCCGACCCGTCCTGTGCGCCGATTCGCGTCCGGAGGCTCCCGTCGGATCCCAACGAAACCGACTTCGAGATTCTGGATGGACAGCAACTACGAAATGAGCAATCGGGATGGGAATCGCGCGAGCACCGCTCCGCGGGCGACCCATTCGACCCACCCGCGCAACTACACCAGCGCACCGCCGAGCGAGGGAGCCCGCCGGGGCAGCTCCGAGAGCGGAGCGCCTAGCGGCAGCGAGCCGGGAAGCGCGCGAGGAGATGACGCCGGGGGCGACGGCTCCGGCGGTGGCGCCGGCGGCGACGAAGGATTCGGCGGCGCGGGCGGCCGAGGCAACGACGCAAATGGGGGTGGCTCCAGCGAGAGCGACCCCGGGGGGCGTCGTCGTCGTCGTGGTCGACGCGGACGGCGGCGGGGTCGCGGCCGCGAGCGCCAGGAAGACACTCCGACGGCCGTTGAGGGTGAAGGCCCGGAGGAGGAAATCACGGATGAGCCTGGCGACGCGGAGTCGGAGGAGACTCCTTCGACGCGCGAAGAGGCTCCGGCGGAACGTGCCAGCGGCGGAGACGAGGAGTCTGCCGACGATGCCGGCGGAAGTGTGAGTTTCCCATCGGACGAAGAGCGCTCATCGCCTGCTCGGCGATCGGAGGACTCCGACGATGAGGACGACGATTCGGACGAGGACTCCGACGAAGAGCCCATGGAGTTCGAGCAGCCCGAAGAGGAGCCCGAGCGCGAGGAGGTTCGCGGTCGCAAGCTCATGCTCGTCAATGCGCTCGAGCCCGAGGAGTTGCGCGTTGCGGTGCTGAGCGAGCGCGGCGTTCTCGAGGAGCTCTACGTCGACACCGTGGCTCGATCCTCGGTGCTTGGAAACATCTATAAGGGACGCGTGGTCAACGTGGAGCCGTCCATCGGCGCGGCATTTGTGGATTTCGGAATTGGCCGCAATGGATTCCTCCACGCCTCCGATGTGTTGGCGGCTTACGGCGATCCGGCCTTCGAGCTCACCGATCTGCCTCTCGCCAAGGCGGGCGAGGATGAGGGGCCCGAGGCGGTGCGCGCCGTGGTCGACGATCCCGATGAGCGCCGCGATCCGCGCCACCGAGACAACGGACGCGGCGAGAGCGCTCGTGCCCCACGGAAGTCCATCGCGGATCTGTTGCATCGAGGGCAGGAAGTCGTCGTGCAGGTCACAAAAGACGGCATCGGACTGAAGGGCCCGACGCTCACGACGTACATCTCGATCCCCGGCCGATCGCTCGTGCTCATGCCGAGCCTGCCGCGCTGCGGAGTGTCGCGGAAGATCCAGGATGAGCGAGAGCGGCGGCGCCTGAAGCGCTTGCTGAAGGAGCTCGTTCCGGATCCGAACCTCGGGTTTATTGTGCGCACTGCGGGAGAGAACCGCACGCGCGCTGAGCTCCAGCGCGACCTCGACTACCTGATGAATTTGTGGGAGGTCTTCAAGAAGCGGCTCACCGCCGGCCGAGCGCCGATGGTGATGTATGAGGAGAAAGACCTCTGCATCGAGGTCATGCGCGACATCTTTGGCCCCGAGATCGGCAAAGTATTTGTGGACTCGGAGCCGGTGTACCGACGGATGCGTGATTTCGCGCAGCGCGTCATGCCGCGCTACGCAGACGGCATCGAGCTCTACAGCGATCCGACACCCGTTTTCCATCGGTACGGCATCGAGGCCGAGATGGAGAAGCTGTTCCTTCGCAAGATCACTCTTGCGAACGGGTCATCGCTTGTGTTCGACCAGGCCGAGGCTCTCGTCGCGATCGACGTGAACTCGGGTAAGGCCAAGAAAGAAGCCGACCTCGAGGAGACGGCGTACCGCACGAATCTCGAGGCGATCCCGGAAATTGTGAGGCAGATCCGTCTTCGCGACTTGGGCGGAATTGTGGTTGTGGACTTCATCGACATGATGGAGACGCGCCACCGCAAGCAGGTGGAGAAGGCCTTCCGCGACGCGATTCGCGACGACCGCGCACGCATCAAGATCGGCCGCATTTCACAATTCGGATTATTGGAGATGACGCGCCAGCGCGTCGGGCCGGGCCTGCAGCGCTCGCTCTTCCAGCAGTGCACGCACTGCTCGGGCACGGGCTACGTGAAGACACCCGAGGCAATGAGCCTCGCGGTGCTCCGCGAACTCACCGCCTCGGTGCGCAAGAAGGGGTTCGTGACGGTCGAGGTGGCGGTCCATCCCGATGCGCTCCACTACCTCGTGAACGTGAAGCGCGACGGGCTCTTGGCGCTCGAAGAGAAGAGCGGCAAGAACATCATCGCGGTCGGCGATACGCGTCTTGCCCCCGGCGAGGTGCGCTACCGCTACCTCACGATCGACGGCAAGGACACGAAGCCGGTCTCGGCGTAGCGCCGGCAGCCCCTCCGGGGTTTGCACGCGCGGGCAGCCTCCCGGGGTGCTCAGGGACCCATGGGGCGTTGCGAGCGGACCCGCAATCGGGTTCAATCTCCGCCCCTTTTTTCAGGTTCCGGGCTCCCGCCCTGCCCACGCGTGTCCGCCACTCGATCGCACAAATCGCACTCGGAAGTTGCCGCGGTGATCCTCGCCGCCGGCAAGGGGACTCGCATGAAGTCGCCCAAGCCCAAGGTGCTCTTCGAGATCTGCGGGCGCTCGCTGCTCGGCCATGCGATCGACTCGGTGCGCGGTGTCCACGCTCGGAGCATTGCCATCGTCGTCGGTCACGGCCGCGAGGAGGTGCGCCGAGAGTTCGAAGGAGAGCGCGACCTTTCCTTCGTGACGCAAGACCCGCCGCGGGGAACGGGCGACGCCGTGCGCGTGGCGATGCCGTCGGTGCCGAGCTCTGCGGAGCTGGTACTGGTGACCTACGGCGACATGCCCTGCTTGGCGCCGACGACTCTGAACCGGCTCATTGAGGCGAAGCCGCGCGGCGGTGTGGCGCTGCTGACGGTCACCCGCGAAAAGGCCCACGGCTTCGGCCGCATTCTTCGCGATCCCGACGGGGGCTTTGCCGGCATCCGAGAGGAGAAAGACTGCTCGTCGGAGGAGCGCGCGATTCGCGAGGTGAACGTGGGGGTCTACGCCTTCGATCGCGAAGTGCTGGTGCGCGTCCTCCCTCGCATCACGGCCAACAATGCGCAGCGCGAGTACTACCTCACCGATGCGGTGCTGGAGATTGCCAAGCACGCCGGTCTCGTCCGCCTCGTTCCTCTCGAAGATGAGAATGAAGCGCTCGGCGTGAATTCGCTCTCGGAGCTGGCGATGGCGCGCAGCGTGTGGCAGGAAAGGATCCTCGAGCGGCATCTGGCCAACGGTGTCCATGTCGTCGATCCGGAGACGGCCCGCATCGATGTGGATGTCGAGATCGGCGTTGGAACAGTGATTCAGCCGTTCACCGTGATCCGCAAGGGCTGCAAGATCGGCTCGAATTGTGAGGTCGGTCCGTTCGCACACCTCCGAGGTGAATCGGTCCTGGAGGATGGCGCAAAAGTGGGGAATTACGTCGAGGTGAAGAAGAGCACGCTCGGCAAGGGCGTGAAGGCGATGCACCTCGCCTACCTCGGCGATACCACCGTCGGGGAGGGCTCGAATATCGGCGCGGGCACAATCACTGCCAATTATGACGGCAAGGCCAAGTGGCCCACGCTGATCGGAGCGCGCGCATTCATCGGCAGCGGAACGGTGCTGGTGGCCCCGTCGACCGTCGGCGCCGATGCCATCGTCGGCGCAGGAGCGATTGTGACCCGCAAGAAGATCCCGGCTGGCGACGTGTGGGTCGGAGTGCCCGCGCGGCCGCTTCAGCCCAAGGGGCCGGTGGCGCGCGCTGCGGCGTCGGGATCGGCAAGCGCGAAGCCCAAGAGAAAAGCTACAAAAACATCTCGCGTGACGCGCGGCGGCTCGCGCGCTGCGTCTCGGCGTTCGCGCTGAAGTCCAGTATTCCAAATCCATATTTCAGAGCCCTTCTGTGACACCTTCTGATCCGACTCCCGTGAAGTCCGGCAGCCCGCGAGGCGCTGCCGCGACAGCTTCGGGTCGCGCCAAGGGCGGTCGCGGCGCTGCGGGCGGCTCGAAGGCTTCCCGCCCGACCGGTGAGCCGAGCGCGCGCGAGCTGGCGGCGCTCCGGCTGCTGCCGGAGGAGATGGATCGCGTGCGGCTCTTCTCGGGTCGCGCGCATCCCGCGCTCGCCGACGCGATCGCTCGGAACCTCGGGACCGCGCTGGGAGATATCCAAATCAGCGATTTCCCCGACGGTGAGATCGATATCAAAGTCAACCAAGACGTCCGCGGACGCGACGTCTTCGTGATTCAGCCCACCTGCCCGCCCGTCAATCAGAACATCGTTGAGCTTCTGCTTCTGATCGACTGCCTGCGCCGCGCGTCTGCCGACCGGATCACCGCCGTGATTCCTTACTTCGGCTATGCGCGCAAGGACCGGAAGGATGAGGGGCGCGTGCCGATCAGTGCGAAGCTCGTCGCGAATCTCATAACAGAAGCTGGCGCAGACCGAGTCGTGTCGGTCGACTTGCACGCGGCGCAGATCCAGGGTTTCTTTGATATTCCCGTCGATCACCTCTACGCGAAGCCGGTTCTGATTTCTCACTTCCGAAAGCTCGTCGTCGACGAACCGGTCGTGGTTTCGCCCGACGTCGGCGGCGTGAAGATGGCGCGCGCGTATGCCCGCGATCTCCAGGCGGAGCTGGCGATCGTCGATAAGCGGCGCGTCAATGCCACAAAAACCGTCTCGGAGAATGTGATCGGCGACGTGAAGGACAAGACAGTGCTCCTCGTCGATGACATGATCTCGACGGGTGGCTCGATCGCCGAAGCGGTCAAAATTGTGAAGAAGTTCGGCGCCAAGCGCGTGTACGTCGGAGCGACCCACGCGGTCCTCTGCGGTCCGGCGCGCGAACGCCTGGCGGCGTGCGGTGCCGAACAGATCTTTCTTACAGACACGATCCCCTGCCTCAACCCGCCGCCGAATGTCACAATCATTTCGACGGCGACGCTGCTGGCGCAGGCGATTCTCCGAATTTTCCGATCCCAATCGGTGAGCGATCTCTTCAACGAGAAGGGGCCTTCGCCGGGCTGACCGGATCTGTAGCTGAGCCGCCGGCCAAAAGCCGCGGCGAGGCCGCCCATCCTCCCGGCGCGCGCACCTTCCCGAAACGGCGGCCTGCTCCCCGATTCCTTTCGACACTCTCACACTTCTCAAAGTTCCACTTCTCTCGACGCTCGGATCACTGCCATGGAAACCGGTGTTCTCAAAGTTCAGCCTCGCAAAGTTGGCGGCTCCAAGGAGGCCGGGCGCGTGCGCCGCAAGGGCGGGATTCCCGCGGTGCTCTACGGCGGCGGCAAAGAGGTCGCGCACGTAACGGTTGGCGCCGAGGAGTTCGATATTCTTCTTCGCAAGCATCGTCGCGTGTTCCGCATCGAAGGATCCGGTCCGGCCTCGATGGCGTTCTTGAAGAATGTCCAGCACGACGCTCTCGGCGATGGAGTGGTGCATATCGACTTCCTGCGCATCGACGAGACGAAGAAGATGCGCGTGAACGTGCCGCTCGAGTTCAAAGGTCATCCCAAGGGCCTCGGCGCCGGCGGCGAATTTGTTCACCCGATGAATGAGGTTGAGGTCGAGTGCCTCCCGACACAGATCCCTGAGAGCATCCGCGTGAATGTGGATCATCTCGATCTGCACATGTCGATCACCGCGAAAGAACTCACTCTTCCTGCTGGCGTCGCGTTGGCGTCGCCCCCTGACTCGATCGTCTGCACGGTCCACCAGAAGGGTCTGGAACCGGAGCCGGCGGCCGCGGGCGCAGAGGGCGGACCGCAGGAGCCGGAGATGATCGCCAAGCGCCCTGCCGCCGAAGAGGAGGGCGAGGAGGCTGGCGACAAGGAGAAAAAGTAACGATCTACGCCGAGCTCGGAGCTCGTTTCCCCGGTTGCTCGAAGGCTCGTGCGCTTTCGAGTGAGCCATGGAAGCGGCTGCCATGTCGATCCACCGGCTGGTTGTGGGACTCGGGAATCCCGGCGAGGAATACGCCGGTACCCGCCACAACGTCGGTTTCGACGTGGTCGAGCGAATCGCACGCGACCTTGGAGTACGGCTCGGCCGTTTCCGCGGTCGGTTTGGCGCGGGCAAGACGCTCGGCGAGATCGGTGAGGATTCCGGACGCGGCTTCGCGCTGCTCGAGCCGACGACCTACATGAACCTGAGCGGTTCAGCGGTGTCGGCGGCGCGCGATCGCTTCGGAATCGAACCTACGAACATTCTTGTGATCTGTGACGACTTTCATCTCGACCTGGCGCGAATTCGCGTTCGGCCGAGTGGAAGCGCCGGAGGTCACAACGGGCTGAAGTCGATTATCGGCTCGCTCGCGACGGATCAGTTTCCGCGCGTGCGAATCGGGATCGGTGAAGTCCGAGGCGTCACGGAAAACTTCGTCCTTTCGAAGTTCAATACTGCTGAGCGAAAAGTGATCTCGGACACCGTGGAAACGGTGGCCGGCCACGTCGCTCGGTGGTGTGAAACCGGCGACCTGAATCGGCTGATGAATGCTCTGAACGCGCCCGCGGGCGAGCCTCCGAAGTCCGGAGGCGGCGGGCGCGGGACGAGGTCCGGCAGCGATCCCCAGACCGAGTAGCCAAAGGGAGTGATCTCCCCAAGGCGATCGATCAAGGAGCGCAACCGGATCTCCGACGGCGCGTCACGGGCGTCCTGACTCCCGAAACGCGTTCCCGACGGAACCAATCGGACCCAACGATGACCTATCTGTACGAAGCGATGTTCCTCCTGGACAACCGGGAGGTGAAAAAGGGCCTCGAGCAGGCCCGCGATCGCATCACGACGCTGCTCACCAAGCACGGCGCAGCGCCGCGAATCGTTCGCAAGTGGGATGAGCGAAAGCTCACCTATGACATCAAGAAGCAGAAGCGCGCGACCTACATGCTCGCGTACTTCGACGCTCCTTCCACTGCCCCTGCGAAAATTGAGCATGAGGCTCAACTCACAGAAGCGATCCTCCGTTGCATGATTCTGCGCACCGACTCGGTGCCGGCAAAGGTTATGGAGGAGCCCTGGGATGCGACGATCGCGCCCCAGATTGAAGAAATTCTCCCGCCGGTGGAGCCCGCTCTGGACGGGATTCCTGAGGTGGTTCCTGGACGCGATGCACTCGACGAGGTGGAAGAATGAGTTCCATGAATGGACCGGGCGGCGGGTCCCGCGGTGACTCCCGCTCCGGAAATGGCGTCGGAAATGGCGATCGGAAGTTCAAGCGTTTCTCGGGCGGCGCAATGCGCCGTCAGTGCGACGACAAGGAAGATCCGATTGATTACAAAAACCTTCCGCTCCTGCAGCGTTACTTGACGCCGCAGGGAAAGCTCCAGTCGCGCAAGCGCACGAAATATTGCGCTCAGTGCCAGCGACTTCTCGCGCAGGCGGTTCGCCGGGCGCGCTTCGTCGGCCTTCTTCCCTACGTCGTTTGAGCAGCAGGATCTGTTGCGAAGACTTCGTTGAATTCTCTGCGCGGTGTCTTTCGCCGCGAAGATTGCTGAACACAAGGTATAGCCATGCCGGATTATGAAGTGATTCTCCAGAGCGACATCGACCCCCTGGGGCGCATGGGCGACGTGGTGAAGGTGTCTGCGGGCTACGCTCGCAATTACCTTTTCCCGCGGCGTCTCGCCGTGGTGGCCGATGCTGAGAGCCGCAAGCGCATTGATAAGCTTCGTGCGCGACGGGCGGCTGAGGACGCCAAGCGCCTCGAGGAACTCCACGCCGTCGCTGCGAAGATGCAGGGCGTTGAGCTACAAATCGAGGCGGCGACTTCCGAGTCGGGACAGCTCTACGGCTCGGTCGGCGCGCGCGAGATCGCAGCCGCGCTTGAGCAGAAGGGCTTCCAGGTGCCCGAGCGCGACGTGCGCCTCGAGCACCCGATCAAGGAGGTCGGAGCCTTCCCGGTGAAGATCCACCTTCGCGGCCAAGTTTCGGCCGAGATCAAGGTGTTCGTCACCGAAGTGAAGAAGAGCAGTTAGCTCCTCGATGCTCCGTCCGCGCGCCGGCGGCCGACGAAGGTTGGCCAAGGGCGCGCGGCGCATTTGCAGAACTGTTGAGATCGCCGGTGCGCGCTGCCCTCCTCGAAGCGGGCGGGATCTCTTCGGTGCCTTGAGCCCGAGCACCGTGGCGGCGCCGCCCGTAGAACGGTAAGAAGGGCGCCCGATTTTCGCTGCGGTTGCCTTCGCTCTTCGTTCCGCTGCCCGCCCCCATCGGCGAGATTTCTCTGTGTCCACCCCGTCCGACGATTCGCGCAGCCGGCTTGCCGATCCCGAGGCAGAGGCCGCCGTCATCGGCTCGATCCTCGTTGATCCGCACGAGAAGGACGCGCTCCTGGAGCTTTTCCAGGCAGTCGATCCCGACGACTTCGACGACACGCGCCACCAACGCATCTTCCGGGCGATTCGCGCGGTGTGGCAGCAGACCTTCTCGGTCGATTACATCACCGTCGGCGACGAGCTGGAGCGAACAGGCGAGCTCACGGCGGCGGGCGGTCGAAGCTATCTCCAATCGGTCGTCGAGATGGTCGCGACCTCCGCGAACATCCTCCGGCACGCGCAGATCGTGCGCGAGCGATCTGTTCGGAGAAGTCTGTTCCGAGCGGGCGGGGAGATTATTGATCTTGCAAGAAATCCGCCTGCTGACAACGAAGGGGGGATGCCCGCGCTCCTGGACGCGGCCCAGCGAAAGATCTTCGAAATCGCAGACCGCGAGACGTCGGGTACCGGCCAGTGGATCAAGGATCTGGTACATCCGTCGATGCAGCGCATCGAGAAGAGCCGAGATCGAAGCTCCCGGCACGACGGAGGCGTCGAAACGGGTTTTTATGATCTCGACGACCTGACGACCGGCATGCGCAAGGGTCAGCTCATTATTGTTGCAGGCCGGCCCGGCATGGGAAAGACCGCCTTCGCGCTGAATGTTGCTTCGAATGCGGCGCTGAACCGCGATCACGCCGCCCACGTCGCGCTCTTCAGCCTGGAAATGTCGCGGGAGGAGCTCACCAATCGGTTTCTTTGCGCCGACGCGGGCGTTGATTCGCACGCGCTGCGCACGGGACGCCTCCCCGAGGATCAGCTCTACCGGCTCGCCGATGCTGCCGGACGGCTCGAGCGCGCAAACATCTGGATCGACGATGCAGGTACGCAGACGCCCTTCTCGATTCGTATGAAGGCGCGGCGGCTCAAGTCGCGAGGCATGTTGGATCTCGTGATCATTGACTATTTACAGCTCGTGAGCCAGCCGGGCGCGGAGAGCCGTCAGCAGGAGATCTCTGTGATCTCGCGCTCTTTCAAGGCGCTCGCGCGCGAACTCAACACCCCGGTGATCGCGCTTTCGCAGCTCAACCGGAGCACGGAAAAGGAAGATCGCCGGCCGAAGCTCGCCGACTTGCGCGAGTCTGGATCCATCGAGCAGGACGCCGACGTCGTGATGCTCCTTTATCGCGAGGAGCTCTACAAGCGCACGGAGGAGAACACGGGGAAAGCGGAGGTGATTGTTGCGAAGCAGCGAAACGGTCCCACGGATACGATTTTGTTGGCTTTCGATTCCGGCGCGACGCGGTTCCGAAACTTGGCATTCGGCCGAGGTGAGTCGCAGTGAGCGGACTCTCGTTTCTGCTCGCGGGTGGAGCGCTCTTCGGGGTCGGCGCACCGGCAAGGGCGTATCCGGGGCTTGTGAGTGACGCGCCGGGAGAGCGCACGATTGCTTTGGCGCCCTCCGATGCCGTGCTGGACGTGTTGATTCCTGCCGGGCCGCTTCAAGGCGGAGCCGGTGCACAGGATCTCGAAGTGAAGACCGTGAAGGTCGATGGCAGCTTCCGACACAGCGAAGCCGATATCCTCGGTTATCTGCAGATTCGCATCGGAGAGCGATACGACGCTTCGCGCGTGCGTGAAGGGCTTCGGGATTTGTGGCGTCTCGCCAAAGTGCGAGTTCTGGAGCTTCGCGTCGATGCGCATCCGGCGGGCGGCGTTTCCGTTTTTGTGAAGGTGGAGGAGGTGCGCGCCGTGGGATCGCTCGAGATCCGCGGCAACAGCGAGTTCAAGCGCAAGGAGCTTCTCGACGCCACGGGAGTGACGGCCACGTCCGATCTCGATGACGTGACCGCCGAGCGCATTCGCCGCGAGATTCAACGCTTCTACCGAGACCGCGGTTATCTGTTCGCAGAAGTGAGTCTCAAGAAAGACTACGATAAACAGCGGGCGCTCTACGACGTGATCGAAGGGCCGCTCGTCCGAGTTCGTTCGATGGAGTTCCGAGGCGCCAACCAGGTGCCTGCGTCGACATTCCTCGGCCTCGGGAAACACCTGACGGCGGCCACAGAGCTTCACGGCAAATTCCTTTTCTTCCGTGGCAGCGAGTTCTCGGAAAGCAAGCTTCGGCAGGATCTGGTTGCGCTGCGAAGGTATTATAGAAAGGAAGGATACCACGACGCGGTTGTGGAGTGTCCGACCGTACAGTTCTCAGCAGATGGCTCCTCCGTCGACCTCGTGGTCCTGATCGACGAGGGCAGGCGTTACCGAGTCGGCAAGATCGACGTCACCGGCATGAAGGCGTTCTCGCGGGAGGAAGTCCTCTCGAAGGTTCTGCTCAAGCCCGGCGACCCGTATACAGAAGACGGGGTGCTGCGCGACTTCCGAGCCATTCAGCGCTTCTATGGTGAGCATGGATTCGCGCGCCATCCCACACTGCGCGATTCGTGGCAGATCTCTGAGCCGGTGCTCACTTATCACTCCGATGAGAGTGACACCGTCGTCGATGTCGTCTACGAGATCACCGAGAACTCGCCGATGAAGGTGCGCGACGTGCTGGTGACGGGCAATCGTCTAACCCAGGACCGCGTCGTGCGCCGCGCGCTTGAGTTCTATCCCGGCGACCCCGTCGACCAGACCGCCATCGAGCGCTCAATTCTGAATCTCCAGGCTCTTCAATATTTCGAGGAGGCCTCGACTCGGACCAATTATCGCTTCATCGAGACGCCTGATCCGGAGTGGAAGGACATCGAGATCGAGGTCACCGAAGGACGAACCGGGAATTTCGCGCTGGCTGGCGGAATCAGCTCGAACACAGGACCGTTCGCAGGCTTTACTTTCACGAAGAGGAACTTCGACCTCTTCCACCCTCCGTCCTCGCTTGACAACGCTGTCTCCGAGATCGCCGATTCGCGCGCATTCACGGGTGCCGGCCAAGAGCTGTTCTTCTCAATTCTCCCCGGCCTTCAGAAATCGAATTTTGATATTCGATTCACGGAGCCGGATTTGTTCGGAGATCACCAGCAGCCTTGGTCGTTCTCATCTCGGATTTTCTATCAGATCTTCCTCTTGCCCACGAACCGTGAGGATCGCCTCGGCGAGTCGGTGTCTCTCGGGAAATCCCTTGATCGGAACTGGTTCGTCGACGCGACCCTTCGCAACGAGAACATCCGGCTCCTGGACATTAATGAAACTGCGCCCAAGCTCCTCTTCGAGCAGCGGGGGAACAGCGAGCTCCGCTCCATCTCGCTCGGCGCCGGCTACCGAGATACCGATCTGCCGGTCGAGCCGACGAAAGGAACGACGTTCCAGGTCGACCACGAGAGCGTCGGCAATGTCCTCGGCGGTAATTTTGACTTCCAGAAGTCACAGTTCGTCTTTCGCCAGTGGTTTCCGCTGGGTTCTAACGAGGACGGACATCCGCACACGCTCTTCGCGCAGGCCCGGGGCGGCGTCGCATTTACGACGGGCGACCAGCGGAATGTGCCCTACTCGGAGCGTTTCTTCCTCGGCGGCGAGGGCTCCTTGCGCGGCTTCCGTTTCCGCGGTGCAGGCCCCGTGTATTTCGGGCAGCCCCTCGGCGGCGAGGCGCTTTACACGCTTTCGCTTGAGTATCGATTCCCACTCTTCGCGGCGCGCATGCCGGGGCGGGATGACGAGATCGAAGTGCTCCGCGGCGTGATTTGGAACGACTGGGGGGGCATCGGAGAGCGCCCCCACGACCCCGGCCTCGGGGACGTGCGTTCGGGCCTCGGCATCGGCGTGCGTATCCGCATTCCGTATCTTCCGCAGCTTCCGATCGCGATTCACCTCGGTGCCCCTTGGCTTCGCGAGAAGACGGACGATTCTCGAATTCTCTCCTTTACCGTTGGCATCTTCTGATCCAGCTCGCAGTAAGAGATCTCCCATGGCAACCCCTTTGGATAGGCGTGGATTTTTGAACTCTGCCCTCGCAGTAGGCGCGGCGAGCGCGCTCCCAGCCGCCGCCCTTGCCTCGAACTCGGGAAGCCGTTCCGAAGGCTCGTCGGCGGCCGAGGGCGCAAAGCCCAATTATCGATTCATTAATCTCAACGCTATCCTCGGCGGCTGGGAAACGGCCAAAAAGGAAGCAACAAGATGGAACGAGGAGTTCCGCGGCCGGACGGAGGCCCTCGAGCGCAAGGCTTCGGAGCTCGACAAGAAGCGCGAGGAGGCCAAGCAGGCCGCCAAGCAAGGGCAGAAAGACGAGGTCAAGCGTCTGAATGGCGAGGTCGCGCGCGGCGTGGCCATGCTTCAGGTGGAGCAGGAGGAGCTGAAGCGCGAGCGTGAAGAGAAGCGCCTTCGGATCCTCATCTGGGAGTATCAACAGATCCAGCAGGCCGTTGCGACGTGGGCCGCCGCCAATGGAATCGACTGCGTCTTCACGATCGATGAGGAAGAGCAGGGCGACGAAGACATCGTGGGTCGCTACGAGCGCGCGCTTCGACGACAAGTGTTATGGTTCCACAAGGACCTCGACGCCACAGCCGAGATTCTGAAATCTCTGAAGTAGTCTCTTCCGCGCGGCCATTTTTCCGAGCGGGGCGGCAACCCGATTCACGTCGTGCCCAGAAATCAACGAACTCTTCGCGCGCCCTTCGAGGCGACCGGCGTCGGCTTGCACTCCGGAAAGCAGATTCGTCTCCGAGTGAAGCCTGCGCCGGCCGGCAACGGCGTCGTGTTCCACCGAGTCGATCTCCCGGATTCCCCGGGTATTCCCGCCGCGGCAGATTCGATTACTGCAACAAATCGGCGAACGACGCTGAAGGTCGGCAATGCGGAGGTGGATACCGTCGAGCATCTGTTGGCTTGCTGCCACGCTCTCGGCGTCGACAACCTCGACGTTGAACTCGACGGGCCCGAGGTTCCCGGTGTGGATGGCTCCGCGAAGCCCCTGGCCGAGCGGTTCCTCGAGATGGGGTTCGTCGAGCAGAAATCCCCGCGAAGAGTGTTCTCTCCGCTGAAGCCGATCGCAGTGCGCGACCGCGAAGTTTCCCTCGTCTGCTACCCGGCCGCGGAAGGGCTCACGATCCAATACCTCGGGGATTTCCGGTTCCCGGGAATTGTGTCGCAAAATTACTCTTGCCGAGTCGACTCGCAGACTTTCCTGAGCGACGTGGCTCCCGCGCGGACGTTCTGCCTCGCGGAGGAGATCGACGCCCTCCGGGCTGCTGGGCTCGGCAAAGGTGCAAGCCTCGAGAACACTGTCGTCCTGAGTCCCAATGAGCCGCCCTCGTTTCGGATCCCCGACGAGCCGGTGCGGCACAAGGTGCTCGATCTCATCGGGGATCTGTTCCTCACAGGCGTCGACCTCAATGCACATGTCGTTGCGACTCGAAGCGGGCATTCCCTGAATGCAGAACTCGTCAAGGCCCTCGTCGAGGAAATGAAGCTTCGCGAGGATTCCGGCGAGCTGCGGCCGCCTGCATTCGTGGATATTCGTGAGATTCAATCGGTGCTGCCGCACCGCTATCCGTTTTTGTTGATCGACCGAGTGATCGAGCGCGACGGCTTCCGCCGAGCGGTTGGTCTGAAGAACGTGAGCATGAATGAGCCGTTCTTCCAGGGGCACTACCCGGGCAATCCCATCATGCCGGGCGTGCTCATTCTTGAGTCGATGGCACAGTTGGCGGGAGTGCTGCTGCTGCGCCGCCTTGAGAACACGGGCAAGCTCGCGGTATTGTGGGCAATTGACCGCGTGAAGCTGCGAGCCGCGGTGTTTCCGGGAGATCAGCTGCGCCTCGAAGTCGAGACCCAGAAGTTCAAGGAGAATGTTGGAGTTGTCCACGGCAAGGCGCTCGTGAACGCCAAGCTGGTGGCCGAAGCTCAATTCACTTTCACCATGAGAAATCCGTAATCGTGAACTCCGCGTCCGAAGCGTCCGGCTCGAGCGCAGGCTCTGAACGGCGGCTACGCGCCGCCGTGGTGGGTGCCGGGCACCTCGGGCGAATCCACAGCCGCGTTTATCGCGAGATCGGCGGAGTCGACCTCGTCGGCGTCGTCGACGCGCGTGAGGATCGGGCGCGGGGCGTTGCGGAGCGGCTCGGCTCGAAGGGATACAAAGCTGTCGGTGAGCTTCCGTCCGACCTCGACGTGGTTTCGATCGCCACGCCGACGGTGGCCCACGCGGAGATCGCCATTCCGTTCCTGGAGCGCGGAGTCTCGGTTCTCGTCGAGAAGCCGATCGCCGCGTCGATCGAGGAGGCCGACGCCATGCTTGCTGCGGCCTCCCGCTCCGGTGCCGTCCTCACAGTGGGACACTCGGAGCGGTTCAATCCGGGCATTCGGGCTGTCGCTGAATTTGCCGTACGCCCTCGATTTGTGGAAGTCCATCGATTGGCGCCCTTTTCGTTTCGGTCGCAGGATGTCGGAGTCGTTCTGGATCTTATGATTCACGATCTCGATCTTCTGTTGCATCTGGTGTGCGACGAAGTGGAGTCGGTGGATGCCGTCGGGGGAAATGTGCTCACCACGGCTGAAGACCTGGCGAATGCAAGAATCCGATTCAAGAACGGCTGTGTTGCAAATGTTACCGCAAGCCGTGTGTCGCTGGAGCCGCTGCGCCGCATGCGTTTCTTCTCGCCGGACTCCTACGTATCGCTCGATCTCCAGAAGAGATATGCTCTCGCCGTTCGCAAGGGACCACGGTGGGAATCGGAGCGCAAGCGGCTCTCCGAGCTCGACCCGGCGAGCCTCCAGGATCCGCGCGCGTTCGTTTTTGGTGGACTTCTCGAGATCAAGGAAGCTCACTTTCAGGACGAGACCGAGCCGCTCAAGGCGGAGATCGCGGCATTCCTGAATGCGGTGCGCGGTGCCGGCCAGAATCCCTGCTCGGGCGACGAGGGGCGGCGCGCCCTCGCCCTCGCCGTCCGCGTGCTCCAGTCGATGGACGCCAACGCTTGGCGTCTGTAGGGTCCGGGCTCGTGCCCTCGAGTGACGGATCGGCTCCTCGCCACCTCGTCTCGATCGACGATCTCACGAACGATGAGATCTTGAAGCTGTTTGAAGTTGCCGATCGCATCCGAGCGGATCGCCGGCAGGTTTCGCGGCTCGCCCAGGGATCGATCGTGGCGAGCCTCTTTTACGAGCCCTCGACGCGCACGCGGCTCTCCTTCGAGTCGGCGATGCAGCGCCTTGGCGGAGGAGTGATCTCCGCAGCCGACATGCGCGCTTCGTCGGCTGCAAAAGGGGAGTCGCTCGCTGACACGGTGCGCGTTGTGGGCGCTTACGCCGACGTGATCGTGATTCGCCACCCGAAGGAAGGCGCCGCCAAAGTCGCGCAGCGGTACGCGAAGGTCCCCGTGGTGAATGCCGGCGACGGAAGCCACGAGCACCCGACGCAAACGCTCTGCGACTTATATTCTCTGCGGGTCGAGAAAGGCGGCATCGAAGGGCTCGACGTCGTTTTGTGCGGAGACCTCAAATACTCTCGAACGATCCACTCATTCGCGTTCGCACTCGCTCGCTTCGGCGCGAATCTCGTGTGCGCGCCGCAGCCAGGATTCGAGCTCCCGTCCTACGTCGTGCACCGCCTGCGTCACGAGTACCGTGTCGAGCCGCATTCGGTTGAGGTCAAGGATCTCGAGACCGTGGCACCTCAGATGGATGCTATGTATTTCACGCCGGAGCGGCCCCACCAGCTCTCGCTTTTTACAGATATTCGAGAAGTGAACGTCAAGAAATTTGACGCTCTCTACGTCACTCGCCCGCAGCGCGAACGTTACACCGAGGCCGAGCGGAGCGTGGCAGCTCCTTACTTCCGCGTCGATCGCGCTGCCCTATCGGGAGCCAAGTTTCGCGACACGGTCGTGCTGCACCCGCTCCCTCGCATTGATGAGCTTTCCTACGACCTCGACGAAGATCCGCGCTCGATCTACTTCGAGCAGGCTGCACGAGGCGTGCCCGTTCGCATGGCGGTTCTCGGCTTCCTGCTCGGGCTTTTCGAGCTTGGCACAGCCCCTCCGGCGCCGAGGAGCCCGATTCGCCTGCGAACGCGCGGTGGAATTGAATGTGGCAACTCAAATTGTGTCACCCACGCTGAACGTCAATATCTCAGCCCCGAATACCACCTAGTCTCCCGGGAGCCGCTGTTGATCCGATGCGCGTTCTGTGATCATGAGCAGCAAGTGCCGCTTCTCGGCTGCTCAAGCACGCGCCACTTTCACTTTGCGAGCTCCGCGGAGGTTGCCCGGATCAAGCCGGAGCATCTCGTGCTCTTCGCTTCGGAACACCAGGCGCAAAGCGCCGGCTACGTCGCCGCCGGGACGCGATCGAGCGCGAATCGCGAGTGAGCGTCGGCGCACAGTCGTCCCAGCAACGCCGCTCGGTGTCGGGCGCGAAACGCGCTCGCGAAATACGAATCGCGACTTTCGAGACGGTCGGTTCCGGCCGCGCAGTCGAGTTCGTGAAAGGCATCTCGCTGCGAACCCTTGATAGTCAAGGGGTTACGGTGGGCTTGCTACGCCAAGCCGCGGCCTCGCAGCGACCGGTACGCCCATCCGCGGACTTCGAAGCCGCCCAGATTCCTGACGGCCTCTGGCACGGGATTCGAATCGACGACCGGGGACAGTCTCGAACGCCCTTTCGAGCCGGTGGAGATGCGAAGCGTCGCATCACCACCAAGCCAACGGCGGGCGGATTCGATGCTGTCGATTGACCGAAGTTTCACGCGGCAACTATGATCCTGGGCTCCCAGGACCCGTTGTGGCGTGCGACGAGCGACGCGCGAGAACCGCGCATTTCCCGTCGAGTACAACGGTCATCCGGGCAACTCGCATGCGGACCCGCCTCGGCGGTTCCTCGGCGGGCGTGCCTACTTCACGAATCCCCGAGGTTTTCCGCTTTTGTTCACGTCCTTGGCAGGAACCCGGAGAATCCGGCTCCAGGTGCTTACACGATGACGCTACTTCGTCAGCTGAATACTCCGCCGAACGCGGGCTCCCTAGCGCAGCTCGCGAATTCTCACTCGGCACTTCCCCAGTCGGCGCCCACTCCGCTGAGATCTCCTCAGCTGGGCCTGCGTCATCGAGGTCTACCGATGGGATTCAGCGTTGGGCGCCTTGGAATCGCGACGCTCTTTCTCGCCACGGTCGCGGCGGTTCTTCCCGCCTGTGGTGGCGGAGGCACCTCGAATCAGAACGTCGGCCCCGCAGCTGGCGGCTCAAATAACAACACACCGGCTGCCGGTCTGACTCTGAAGAACCTCTCCTGGGGTCGCCTCGTCGACATTCGCGCCCTCGACGGCGCCGGCAATTCGACGCCCATCACCAAGGTCGTCAACGGTGTCACCGTGACGGACCAGTTCTACCTGGATCAGCTCGTGTCGGAGAACGTCGGAATCAGCAAGACGCTGACTTCGACGACCGGGACTCCGGTGCTGCTGACGCTCCAATCGGACGTAGTGACCGGCGCGGTGATTTTGACGATCGGCACCCAGTTTGACGCCGCGCCGAAGTCACTTTTCCAGCGGGCATTCGCTGAGGTGACGGGATCGCTCGGCTCCATCGCAACGGCTGGGCCTTCCAGCGTTCCGCCGTTCACGGAAGTTCCGCGAGATGCTTCGTTCCGCCTGATCTTCGACCGGGCAATCAATCCCAAATCGGTGGGCCCCGACACGGTGCGACTCTTCGTCGGATCGGCGACTTCGTCGGGCCAATTGCCCCCCGACCCGTTCCAGGGCCGATTCATCTTCAAGCCCGAATCGCCCCGCGAGCTGATCATCGACCCGACGGTCAGCGCCCTCGACGATTCGCGAATCGAGGAGGCAATTGCGGTGGGGAACAAGATGAACCCGCAGGCCCTCCCGCTGAACTCTCAGGGTCTTCCCCCGAGCATTTCGACGGCCACCTACAACATCGCGGTGTTCTTGCCCTCGCGCTACGACCTCGCAAAGGGCGTGACGCGCATCATCCTCGGCAAGGACGGATCGGCGCTGAACCCCAATGCCTCCATCACGAAGTTCTCGTCGACGACGACGGGGGACGGTGTGGTGCGTGTCTTCCGCGCCGGCGGCGCACCTTCCGACGCGAACCAGGGATTCCTCTCCGACCCGACTCCGCCGCGCATCATCGGCTCGCAGCCGATGACGGTGAATGAGATCGTCTCGGTCGACCAGCGGACGATCAAGATCGCTTATGTGAACACAGCCTGCGATATCTCGATCCGAGTCGGCGATTCGATCCAGCAGGGCGGTTCCGGGGCGACCCGCTTCGCGACAGTCGTCGCCATCGATCCGGCATCGATCGGAGACGCCGACCCGACCTATACAGTGACGGTCAATTATCTTCAGGCGTCCACATTCAATACCACCGATCAGGCGCTTCTCACGACGCTCTACGACGAAGCGACGATGAGCAACTTCGCCGGGTGCTTCGTCGTGGTTCAGCCGCTTCCTCTGCCGATCACAATTCCGCTCACGAACATCGACCCGAATTCGACCTTCACCGTGCGGTTCACGAAGCCCGTGAATCTCTCGAAGGTCAACTCGATCGAGAATTTCTGCGTCGTGATGAACCCGACCACACTGACCGAGATCACGCCGACGACTGCACAGGCGTTTGATATGGCGATCGGAAATGTGGTGTCCTCTCCCGATCAGCGGTCGTTGAAGTTCATTCCGGTTCTGCCCTACCGCAATGATTCGGGAGCGCCGCAGACCGCGGATTACATCTTCTACGTCGTCGGAGGATCGACAGGCGTGACCGACCTGGTGGGCAACTCGCTGCCGATCAGCCAGTTCGGATTCAAGATGAAGTTCCGAGTGAATCCCGCTGCCGCGACGAACAGCACGCGCGGCCTTTCGTTGCGCTTCGACTCGCTCTTCGAGGCGACGCCGCCAGCGCAGCTGGTGAGCGGACAGGTGACGCAGCCGGCCGCCGGCTTCATTGGGCCGCGGCCGCCGACGCACTTCTCGCGAAATGCCGATGGATCCAACGTGTTTGTGGGATCGATGCAGGCATTCAACCAGGCGGTGCAGACTCCGCTTTCGAACCTCGGAAGCCGCCTGATGACTGTCTATCGCCACATCGACCTGAACCTGGCGATCAATTCGATCTCGGATACCGACCTTGACGTCGAGCGCATGGCCTGGACGCCGTTTGGTGGAATCGTACAGAACGACTTCTTCGGTCGATTCCGAATCGATCTGGCGCACTCGAGGCAGTTCCCCGATGAGTTCGTGGATCCGATGAGCCTGCTGCCGGTCTTCCCGGCATCGGGCCTCCAGGAGACTTCGTTCATCGCCAACGTTTTCGAGGCGGCCGATCATCCGCCCGAGCGCGTCTACGACGGCCAATATGTGATCAACCCGAACGCGGCGTTCCTCTCCCCGTCGGGTGTGACCATGTTCCCCTACCCGAAATTCACGTCGACGTTCACATGGCGTGACAGCTCGTACGGCGCCGGCAAGTTCGCCGGACAGAACGGCTTCGGTGTCAATCCTCAACAGTACTACGCACTGTTGCCTTTCATTCCGCCGCCGACGAATGCGAACAACCTCACCGTCGACCATCCCTACAAGCCCAACCAAGTGCCCTCCGTGGGACTGCCGCTTCTGTTTGATTGCCGCGTCTATCCGGCGCAGGACAGCAACACGAAGGGCTTGAACGGCTTCCAGGTGAACGTGGCCTTGAACTCGTCGTCGAAGCCCAATTTCCGAGTCTTCTCGACCGGCGGCCTCGACCAGGGCGGCACCCCCCAGACGGTTACGCCGGATGTGGCACCTGGCGGCCTCGTTCCGAACGGCGGCTATTTCCCGCCAGGCTCGACTCAGGGCCCCGCAGGTACCAAGACGCCGCCCGGTGGACCGGAGGTGTACCCGGCGCAGATCGATTTCGCGGTCAAGGTCTCGCGCGTCTACACGCACTTCTACAACTTGACCACTGTGGGTATCAACAATCCGATCTTTGATCCATCCTGGATTGTGATGTTGCCCGCGATTCAGCCGACCAACACATCCGCGACTATCGAATTCCGCGGCGCAGACTCCGCCGGAGCCGGCTTCACGGGCGACGCGCGCTGCTTTGACGTCTATGGCGAGTTCTACGCGGGGGCTGAGGGCGGCATCTTCCCAACGATCCCGCAGCTTCCGACCGGCGTTGTGTGCGGTGCGACGCCCAGCGGCGTTGTTCCGATCACAAAGGGAACAGGCGCCAGCGGAGGTGTGAACTTCACCAACAACATTACGCTTCTGAATGCGAAGCGATTCCTCCAGATGCGCTTCACGTTCACGTCCGACATCGTGAACGATGTCGCTCCGTCGCTGTCGGCGGTCGGCATCGGATTCTCGGCGCCGTAACCCAACCCTCGATCCTCGGGGCGGTCGATGCGGCTCGCCCCGAGGATCGACATCGGCTTTCGGCGCGAGCGCATCGGCGGCTCGCCGCCGACAGACGAAAAACGATCTGTGAGTTCCACTCCAAAAGGAGTCACTGAGATCGCCTCGCCGAGCCTCACGGCCCACAACGACACAGAACCTTCGCGTCGCACTACTCGGAATAGATTTCTGCACATGACCCTCTCCCGCAACGCGCGTCTCTCTCTCAGCCTGCTGATCGGCACCGCTTCCAGTGCCCTCCTGAGCGGCTGCGGTGGCGGCGGCTCGTCCTTGTTCAATGATGTGATCGATCCGGGTGGGAATCCTGGGCCGGACAGCGCCGACTTCCTCGTGGAATCGATCCTGCCTCAGCCCGGACAGGATTGGGAGGTCAATCGCCCCATCGAGATTCTCTTCAACAAAGAGGTCCGGCCGGACACGGTGACGCCCGCGTCGATTTCCATCGTTCAGCAGGGAACTGCGGTGCCGGCCCTCGGAACCTTCTCGTTCGATAATGCCAACAAAAAGAAGGTTATCTTCCAGCCCACCTGCCCGTCTTCGACGGGCGGCGGCGGGCTCCAGGCCGGCGGAATCCCCTATGTGATCAATATTCCGTCGAGCACCCAGGCGGGAGCGACAACGGTCCTTTCCACAAAGGGGGAAGGGCTCGTCGTCGGAAAGACCTCGACCTTCGTGACGAAGCCCGCAGGGTCCGGAGTGTTCTACGACCCCAAGGTGAACGAGTCGCCGCAGGTCACGCGAGTTGTTTTTGTGACGCCGAACAGCGCGGGCGACCTTGTGGAAAGCGATTTCACAGCGGGCGCCACGATCCCCACGAATAAGTTCGTTGGCCCGTCCGTCTACTTCGATGTGACGTTCAATCAGCCTGTCGATCCGGCGGCCACAAACATTACGTCTTCGAACATCAGCCTCCAGTTCAATACGACAGGATCGAGCTTCGCGTCGATCCCTGTCAGCGTCGCGCTGATCGAGAATTGCACGGCGGCTGGAGCCAAGGTTCGTGTGACTCCGCTGGGCCTTCTGCCGAGCGGTCGTCGGATCCGATTCCTGATCTCCCAAGGATTTAGTGACATCACCGGAGAGACTGCACTATTCCCAACGGCGATCCCCGCGAGCTTCGGGACCGAGCCCATCGTAGAGACTGCGTCGACTCCGGACTACGACGCGATCGTTGAGAGTTTTGATTCCGCGGCGCGCGAGGACCAGAACCCCGGCTTCGGATTCCCGGCGGCGGAGTGGAACAGCCAAGGATTCCTCGAAGCCGGCTTCTCCTTCGGCGGCCAGCCGACGGATAACGATCTCGAGGTGCTATCCGGTCAGACGATCTTCGTCGATACGAGCGCCGCGACGCTCACCCTCAAGAGTGCGATCGGATCCCCGGTTCAGCAGACATTTGTGAACGGGCGGATCTTCCTGCGCCGGCTGCGCGTCTTCAACGGCGGTCGACTCGTCGGGCAGGGTCTGAATCCGCTTCAGATCTTTGCCAATGAAACGGTGCAGGTGGACGCCGGCGGCCAGATCCTGGTGACCGGAGCCGACGCTTCCGACGTCCAGACACTTCTCACGGCCGCGCAGTTCTCGGAGCCGGGTGGCGCCGGAATCTGCGGCGGCGGCTCGGGCGGCGTTGGTAATCCGGTGACGAGCCAGTCGAGCGTGAAGGGTGGTCAAGGAGCCGGTCCGTTCAATGTGTTGAACGGCGGTGGCTTCGGCGGCGAGTCGGCGCTCGTGCCGGTGGTGAACGGGCAGCAGTGCTTTGAGAACGAAGATCGCCACCCGGCCGGTGGCGGCGGCGGCAGCCATACGACGGCGGGCGAGAAGGGAAATGACGGCCCCACGACGGCGTCGTTCACGATCGGCTCCTGCATTGCTCCTCAGGGTGTGAGTGCGGTGAACCCGGCGACGTTCCCTCAAGGCGGCGCACCTGGCCCGCTCAACTTTGTCACTACGTCTCCGACCGATGACTTCGTCGGCACGACCATCGTGACGCGGGGCACCTGCATCACGACCGGCTCCACGACTCAAGTGCGCGCGACTTCGCCGATTTTCAATACGTCGGATGTCGGTCGATTCATCGCGATCTATCGAACCGCGGGCACCTGGGAAGACACACTTGCCGCTTGCACGACGGGCACGACCGCGTTGGACCCGACCCAGTGCTTCCGCTCGAAGGTTCTGGTTCGCCAGATCTCCAGCGTGACGGGAGATCTGGCAGCAGTGAACTTCTCGGCACCGCTGCCGGTCACAGCGGCGACGGGCGACCTCGTCGTCCTGATGGGGCGTGGCGATAACCTGACCGGAGAAATTGTGACTCCGCTCGGTGGCCAGGGTGGTGGCGGCGGCGGCAATGCCATTGGTTCGACGACGATCACCAATCCCAATTTCGGAGCCGTTGACAAGAAGGGCGCCGGTGGCGGCGGCGGCGGCGGCATCCTTTCGATTCAGGCTCTCGGCAAGGTTTCGGTTGCCGGGACGATCTCTGCCTCCGGCGGCAATGGTGCTGCCGGTGAGAACACCATCTTCCTTGACCGAATCGGCGGCGGGTCTGGCGGTGGCGCTGGCGGCACGATCATTATTCAAAGCGCCGATTCGATCGATGCATTCATCGGAGCGACCTCCGGCACCATTCTCGCTCGCGGTGGACGACGAGGAGGCGGCGCGAATTCCGGTCAGCAGGATCCCGTTCCGCCGACTACCTCGCTGGGGCTTGGCCATGGCGGCCGCGGCGGCAAGGGACTCGTGCAGCTCCATGCGCCGATCAATCCCGCGACCGGGCTCTATAAGACGGCGTTCCTCGGCGGCGGTACCGCGAGCGCCCAGCCGTTGCCGGCCAACTTTGACCCGGCCCCGCTGCTGCTGCTGCCGGGGTTCGGCTCCCAGAGCCGGGTCCGTTCGACTTGGTTCGACACGGGCCTTCCCTTGGCGGCGGGCAAGCCCACCTATGAGTTCGCGGGCCTCGCTCTCCCGGCTTCAGGCCTCGGCCCGGTCGGTAAGATCCTGACCGATGCCCAGGGATTTGTTGCACCGATCGTGGGCGTGTCGGGCACTGTGAACGCGTCGAGCGTCACGGCCAACTCGATCACACTTGCGAAGCTCGATCTGATCGCGGGCGGAAACCTGAAGGCGGTGGAGCCCAAGACGATGATTCTTGATCGCGTCCGCGTCGGCTCGAACGCCGGCACGGTGATCGGAGCAACCGAATCCGGGAATAACATCGTTCTCACGACCGACAACGGCAGCTCGGGGAATCCGACGGCGCTCAACGCGGGCCTGAGCGGTACTCCTGCGTGGCAGCTGGTGACTCGGAGCTTTGAGGTTTCAACCTTCACGAGCGCCGGCGAAATCAACGATTTCCTGCCACCGAGCACCAGCTCGTTCGCGGCCGTTCAGATCCAGTTCCAAGGCGCCGATGCCGACGCCACTGGAAATGTGAATCTGGCGTCGATCGTTCCAACAGCGGTCCAGGATTCGACCGGCGTTGGCACCTCCGACATGAGCATTCTCACAGGCAAGCGCTTCATTCGGTTCACGGTGACCTTCGACGTTGCGTTGGGCGGTGCGGTTACGGCCTCCAGCTCGAAGCCGCGAGTTCGATTCCTGAAGGTTCCGTTCCAGTTCAACTAACAGGCCGCAGAAGTATTCATTCCGGCAGTTCTCGTCCGCTTCTCGTGATCTCATGGTTGAGCCGCGATCGACGTAACACCTTGCTACGTCCCACGCGTCCCTCCTCGACTTTGCGAATAGTGAACTTCGAATTGCTCAACGGCAGCTTCTCAACGACCTGCTAGCGCCCCGACAAACGACTCATCGTGCGGGCCGTGCCAATGCACGGCCCGCGTCTTTTCGACGGAGCGGCTCAAGAACCCACCTCGATCCGTAGGATGGGCTGTGTCCGTGGACCGCTCTCATTTCAGGATTCTGCTCTGCGCGCTGGCATTGGTCGCCTGTCCGCTCACTGCTTGCCAGCCGCCCGCTGAGGCTCCTTTCGACCTCACCAATTTCCTCCAGGGCGGTGCCACGGGGCACCCCGTCAATGGCGAGCTGACCTGGGTCTTCAATCAGCCGGTCGATCCCGGAAGCGTCCATGGCGGCGGCATTCGAATCGCTCTCGCCGATTCCGCGCCCGGAGAGCGGGTCACTGCTGGGAAGCTCGACGTGCTTCCCAACGGAAGAGTAAGGTTCTTGCCCGCGCTCCCTTCCCGGGTCGACTACGCCGATGGAGGACTTCAGCCGGGGCGAACCTATACCGTTGAGATCATGGGCTTTCCGAGGGCGTCGGGAGTTCGGTCCTCACGCGGGCAGGTGCTCTCGAAATCCCATCGGTTCGAGTTCACCACAGCTCCGCTGCGCCAGGACTCCACGCTCGCCCTTCTCGTGGACCATTCTCCGTGGAAAGGGCCCGTGCTCACGGTCTATGGTGCCAGCGATCCGGCTGCGGGCGGAGGCGAGATCGCAAGTGTCCTATGGCATCGCGGCGCAGCGCTTGAGCTTGCCACAGATGAGCCGTTGGCGCCCCATCGAGTGACCGCAGACAATTTTCAGCTCATCGGGATCGACGACCGCGGCAGTCGTCGGCCCATTGCCTTGTTGGATCCGGTGCTCCGCAACGACACTTCCTCTGCGCGCATCGAGCTCCGAACGGTGGCGCCGCTGGACGGGTACTCGGCGGTTTCGCTTGAAGTGTCCGATCGGGTCACCGACTTCGGCGGCAATCCGTGCCGCCTTCTGGACGGCCGACAGCCGCGATTCGAAATCATCCCGGCGCCGAGCTATGAGCCGAGTTCAATTATTGAAGAATTTCTCTATGTTCATGACCGGTCGACGCCGGAGACATTCGACCCGCAGACGGCAACGGCCACATGGGCAGGAGACGGCGCGCTGCGCGCGCATTTCCCGAAGGCCGCCGGCGACGGTCGCGATGGCCACATCGCGTTGCGCGGCGAGCTCGGAACGAGGTTGCTCCAAGCCTCTTCGATTGATTCCCTTCCAACGGACGAAGGGAGGCTTGTGCTGCCGTCCTGCATTGGATGCGCCGGCAGTCTCGACCTGCGCGGTGTGCTCTCCGCGAGACGAGAGGGAACCCACGAGCCCGCTTGGGAGCGAGTCGATGGTCTCATGGGGCCGTGGGATCTCGCCCTTGTCGCAGGAGGAGATCTCCACATATCGGGAAGGATCACAACTCCTGGGACCTTGCTCCTCGTGGCAGGGGGCGCGGTGAGGGTCGCCGCCAGCGCCCGCATCGAATGCACGAAGCTTCGGATCATTGCACCTGCGGGGATGGGGCTTGCAGGTGATCTGAGCGGAGTGAAAGAGCGCGAGTTCCAGCGCACACCGCTCCTCGACGCCACCAGCTTCCGCTCCCGGCCAAATCTTCGCTATGTGAGCACATCCAAGTGGATCCGCATGGGTGGCCGCCTTGTCACAATCGTTGGTGCAAGAGCCGAATCGGCCATGGGAAGCGGCGACGTGGCGCTCCGCGTGCGCACGGCACGCTCCCTTCCGGCCCCGAATCCGGAGACCGCCGCAATGGATCCCCGGTCGGCAACCCCATGGGCCGATCCGGCCGAGAGACTCCCACCCGGACAGTGGATGCAGTTTCAAATCGAGATCTCACTCCTGCGCGCCGGCAGTGGCCCCGAACTCGTGGCTCCGGTTGTCGACCGAGCCGTCTTCGAAATCTCGACCAGGTGATTTCCGCGGCAGCATCGATTCCTAGGTTTTGAACCCGCTCTCCGAAGAAGTCACAATCGCAGACGACCGGTGGACGGCGTCACTCTTGTATTCGGCATATTCGCGGCCCTCTTTGGATTGGCTGTAGGCTCGTTCGTCAACGTTGTCGTCCATCGCTTGCCGGAGGGCGGCTGGCGATCGCTACTCGGTCGCTCCCGCTGTCCTCGCTGCAGCGCGGACATCGCTTGGTATGACAATCTTCCGGTGGTCGCCTGGGTGCTGCTGGGTGCCCGATGCCGGCGCTGCAGAACTCCGATTTCGGCGCGCTATCCCGTCGTGGAGCTTTCCTGCAGTTTGCTCTTCTTGTGGGCTTGGTGGATGCAACCCGGCCCAGGCTATTCGCCGGCACTGATCTTTATCTGGATTGCACTCGCGGCGCTGCTCGCGCTCTCTCTGATCGATCTCGAACTCACGATCCTCCCTGACGAGATCACCATTCCGGGACTCCTCTTCGGGCCGTTGCTGGCGCTCATCGCTCCACATCTCTTGGCCGACACTTGGGGCGCACGCCAGCTCGCACCCTGGATTGAGCATGAGCGGCTGCGCGCGCTGGTGGTGAGCGTGCTCGGCGTCGGAACGGGTGCAGCCAGTGTGGCACTTATCCGTGCAGCAGGCACATGGGCCTACTCGAGCGTTGAGATTCTCCAGGTTCCGGCCGACGCAAGGCCCCGTCGCCTGGACACTTACTTGGCATCGGCCGGTATGAAGCGCTCTTCGGCCGAGGTCCAGCGGCTCGTCGAGGACCAGCAGATTCTGTGGAAGGCGCCGACCGCCACAAATCCCGTGCTGGTTCGCGATACAGCCCAGCCAATTGAGCCCGGCGGTGAACTCCGCATCCGAAATGAGCGCGAAGCGATGGGATTTGGAGATGTGAAGCTGCAGGGAGCAATCGGCGGTTGCGTAGGACCCGAGGGGTCCCTCTTGGCATTTGCGGTGGCCTCGGTGCTTGGAGCGCTCCTCGGGATTGCCAATATCGCGCGCCTCTACGTTTTTCTGGTGCAGCGTCGACGGGCTCGTCAACGGCCGCGGAGCCACCGCATCGAACGGAGGCCGACCGCCTGGTCCGTCGCGAATGCGGCGGGGCGGCTGATTCCTTTCGGGCCCTTCCTCGCGGCGGGGGCTGCAATTGTGCTTTTGAATCGGCGCGAAGTTCTGAGCGTATTTGCGGCGTTCTCCGGCCTCCACGGATAATGGAGGATCCGAGCGGCCGCTGTGAACTCCGAACTCCATGGTCCCCGGGCGATTTTTGTAATTTCTCAGATCATCTCCTCAATACGAACCCATTCACGTTTCTCCATGGCGCACGAGCCCACAGGCTCCGAATCGGCGCGCACGCTGCTCCGGCGGATCCGCTCGTTTGCCACTCATCTTTGGATCCGTTGCAGGATCCGGAGTAACCCGATGCGATTCACACAAGTTCTCTCTGTGGCTTTATTTCTCGCCGTGCCTCTGATGCCGTCGTGCTACTCCGATCTGAAGCGGCGCAACGACGACCTCGCGAATTCCAATCACCAGCTCGAGAATGAACTCGACCAGGTGAAGGCGGAGCGCGACGAAGCGCGAGCCCGCGAGACGACGCTTCAGCAGAAGGCGAGCGCGGCCGAGGAGGCCGCGCGCGTTGCTCGCGAGCAGTCCGCCGCTCGACCGGTCGCCGCTGCGGGCACAATCGGCCAACCGACGGACGCGGTCGCCGGCCGCGGGAGCGCGGAGGTTGCCGCCCTCGCGAAGAAGCTCTCCACGTCGATGGGCAATTCGAAGGGCAACGTTGAAGTGCGCGACGGCAAGGTCTGCGTCACTCTCGCGCTCGGAGACGCGTTCAACCCCGGCAGCGCTGAGCTGACGGCACAGGGCAAGAAGGCCGTTCGCGACGTCGGAGCTGCGCTCGCGAAGAGCCTTCCCGCCGACGCGCGTCTTTGGGTTGCGGGGCACACCGACGCGGATCCGCCCAAGAAGTCGCGCGACAAGTTCAAGGACAATCGCCACCTTTCTTTCGAGCGCGCCGTGGCTGTTGTGGCGGAGCTCTCTGCCGTGGGGATTTCTCAGAAGCGCATGGTTCCCGCTGCGTTCGGCGAGTACGCGCCCGTCGCCGCTGGCTCCGGCAAGCAAGAGAAGTCGAAGAACCGCCGCGTCGAAATCTGGATCGACTGATCCCGTCCTGAACGCAGCCAGAGATTCAATCCCTGCTCCCGCGGTAGGCGCCTTGACGGAGGCTCTGACAGCAGCCTTCGACCCAGTGCCCAAAGAGGGTTCGGACTCGGTAGAGTCTGGACCCTTCTTTTTTCTCTAGCGGTCAGCTCGGCGATGCGTGCTGTTGAGGCTGCACCGTCGGACGGCTCGTAAAGGAGCTCGCTCGGATGGCTCAGGTCATCGATGTTCGTACTTTTGCCCTCGTCGGCCCCGCCGACTCGGGAAAGACAACGCTTGCGGAATCCCTGGCCCACGCGTACGGCGCCATCACTCGGAAAGGCTCCGTAGCCGACGGCACGACAGTCGCGGATTACGAGCCGGAAGAGAAAGAAAAGAAGCACTCGTTCCAGCTCGCGGTGCTGCACCTGCCGCGGAAGAACGGCATCGTGGAGATGATTGATACCCCGGGGTATCCCGAGTTCATCGCGGACGCGATCGCGGGACTCTCTGTGGTGGAGACCGCGGCGATCTGTATCCCTGCCGTTGGAACGATCCCGTTCCACGCAAGGACGATGTGGGGACGCGCCGAGGCGGCCGGCGTCGCGCGCGCCATCGTGGTCACCAAAATGGACCATCCGAACGTCGAACTCGACACTGTGCTCGAGGCGATTCAGTCGCAGTTCGGCGACCGATGTGTTCCGGTCACGCTTCCCAACGCGCTCGGTCCGAACGCCAAGCAGGTCGTCGATGTCCTCCGGCCGGCGGCCGATGCCGACGCGGGGCTGAGGGATCGGGCAGCCGGGTTCTACGCCACCTTCGTGGAGCGCGTCGTCGAAGCAGACGAGAAGCTCATGGAGAGCTACTTGGAATCGGGCTCGGTTGCCCCCGAGGTTCTCGAGAAGGCCATTGCCCGGGCCATGGTCGCCAAGACCGTCGTACCGGTGTTTTTTGTGAACTCAGCGACTGGGCTTGGCATCCCCGAGCTCGCTCGATTTGTGGAATTGTACTTTCCGCGCGCGGTTGATTTCGGCGCGCACGTTGGAGTCGGGCCCGATGGCAAGGAAGTGCAGGTTTCGCCGAGCACGACTGAGCCCTTTGCCGGATTCGTCTTCAAGACAGTTACCGATAAGGCGATCGGCGAGATCCACTACGTGCGCGTGACCCGCGGGACGCTCGACCACGACCTTCCCATCGCCGATCCCCATTCGGGAAAGCCGCTAAAGATCGGCGGGATTCTTACACTTTTCGGAAAGGATCGGAAGCCGACGGATCATTGCGTGAGCGGCCAGCTCATTGCGATATCAAAGATGCAGGCTCCGCTGCACTTCGGCGACACGCTCCTGCCAGCCCTTGAAGGCAAAGATCGCGGCGTCGTGTTTCATTTCAAGAAGCCGGAGCTTCCGAAGCCCACGGTCTCTTGGGCGATCGAACCGAAGCGCCGCGAGGACGAAGGCAAGATTGCTGAGACCTTGCGCAAGATCGTCGCCGAGGACCCCTCACTCCACCTGCGCCGCGACGCGACGACCCATGAGCTGATTATTGAGGGTCTGAGCGATCTGCAGATCAACACCCAGCTGCACCGTCTCCACCGGATGTACGGAGTCGAGGTGTCGACCCATCTGCCCAAGATTGCATACAAGGAGGCAATCCGAGGCAAGGCAGAGGGGCACTATCGACATAAGAAACAATCGGGCGGACGCGGACAGTTCGGGGAGATCTATTGCCGCGTCGAGCCGCGCGAACGCGGCGCCGGGTTCGAATTTGTGGATGATGTCGTGGGCGGATCCGTCCCGAGGCAGTTCCTTCCCGCTGTCGAGAAGGGGATGCGCAGCGTTCTCGAGAAGGGAATCATCGCGGGCTGCGAAGTGATTGACGTGAGCGTCTCGGTCTACGACGGCAAGTATCACGAGGTCGACTCCGACGGCATTTCATTCGAGATTGCCGGGCGCAACGCATTTAAGGACGCATTCATCAAGGCGAAGCCGATCCTCCTCGAGCCGATCATGGATGTAACTATTGTGATTCCGCAAGCGCTGATGGGCGCCGTGATCGGAGACCTCAATACCCGGCGCGGCCGCATCATGGGTATGGATTCCGTGGGCGACCAAGCGATCGTGAAGGCCCAGGTGCCGCTCAAGGAGTTGCAGCAATACACAACGCAGCTGCGCTCCGTGACGGCGGGGGAGGGGTCCTTCACCCTTGAGTTCTCACACTACGACCAGGTCCCCTCGACGCTCCAGGAGCAGATCGTTTCCGAGTGGGCCGCAGCCCACGGGCACAAAGCCGAAGAATAATTTTCTGGCCGCCGGGTGCCGAGCGGACGCTGCGTCGGGGCGCTCAAGAGCGCCCGCCGCAGCGTCCGATGCTTTTGCGGGTCTGCGAGGAGGCTCCTCGGCACCCGGGGTGGGGAAATATGATCTCGATGGAGGAGTTGCTCACGCTGCTCGTGCAGCGTGGTGGTTCGGATCTTCATTTGGCCGTTGGCTCGCCTCCGCGAATCCGTGTCGACGGCAAGCTCATTCTGACCGAGTTCGATCCGCTCACTCCGGAGATCGCTCGGAAGCTGATCTACTCGATCCTCACGCCGGACCAGATCGCACGCTTCGAGAAGAACCTCGAACTCGACTGCTCATTCGGGTTCTCCGGATTCGGCCGTTTTCGAACGAACGTCTTCATGCAGCGGGGCTCCATCGCAGCCGTACTGCGCGTGATTCCCTACGAGATCCATGAGTTCGAAAAGCTTGGTCTGCCGAGGCGCATTTGTGAAGAAATCTGCTCGCTGCCGAAGGGGCTCGTCCTCGTCACTGGCGCCACTGGATCGGGCAAGAGCACGACGCTCGCTTCGCTCGTCGATCACATTAATGCGCAGCGGCAGGAGCACATTATTACAGTCGAGGATCCGATCGAGTTCCTCCATCGGAACAAGGGCTGCCTCGTGAATCAGCGCGAAGTAGGCACCGACACCCACGGATTCAACCAGGCGCTTCGCGCCGTGCTCCGCGAGGACCCCGACGTCGTGCTCATCGGCGAAATGCGCGATCCCGAGACGATCGAGGCCGCCTTGACGCTCGCGGAGACCGGACATCTTACTTTTGCGACTCTCCATACATCGGATTGCGTCCAGACGATCAACCGTATCGTGGACGTGTTCCCCGCCGATCGGCAGCAACAAATTCGAACTCAGCTCGCCTTCTCGCTTCAGGCTGTGTTCTGTCAGCAGCTCCTTGCGCGCACGAACGGCCGAGGACGAGTTCTGGCGGCGGAGATCATGGTGGTGAACCCCGCCATTCGAGCGCTCATTCGCGAGAACAAGGCTCACCAGATCTACTCGCTCATACAGACCGGCGGGCGCCTTGGGATGCGGACCATGAACCAATCCCTGGCGGATTTGTATCGCCAGAACCTCATCTCCTACGACGAGGCTCTTTCGGCAACACCCGACCAGACGGAGCTCAATAATCTTCTCCGAAAGGAGTCTGTGCGATGAACGCGCCGGGCGGGGGAATCGGGCGCGCACTGGACGAGTGCGAAGTGTTTCGGACCATGGAGGACTCCGCGGCGCTCCCGCCGCCGCCCCTGGTGCAGCAGCCAGCGGGGGCGGCCCTGCCGACGCCGACGCAGAGTTCCAGTGAGCCGAGCGCTGCACCGAGTTCGCTGCTCGACGAACTCGATCGAGTCCTCGCCGATGAGCAAATGATGACATCTCCGGGAGAACTGCAGGCCGATCCGCCTTCGGCCAAGCCGCCGGTGCCGGCGGCAGCGGAGCCGGCGTCGGCGACCCCAGCATCTTCACTCGCAGACATTCTCACCGATGCGATCGAAGCTGGAGCACATACGATCCACTTCGATATCACAAATTCTGGGATGGTCGCTACCGCGCGGATGGGCGGCGAGCGGCGGATTCTCGGAGAGCTTGCGGCGGGCGCGCTCGAAGCACAGCTGCGCCGCGCCGCTGGGATCCGCCCCGACCAGCCAATGCCCTCAGCAGTCACTTGTGGAGTCGAGACGCCGACGGGCCTGTCGAACATTGAGTTCGACATCCTCGCTTGGTCCGGAGGTATTCGTTATGTCGGGCGGGTGCTCCATCGCAGGAGCTTCGACGGCCTCGACGCCCTGGGGCTCGAGCCGCACGTAGCAAAGGAGCTCAGGACCGCGTTGTCACGCCCGCATGGCGGAATGATCGTTCTTGGCGTTCCGATCGCGGAAGGTGCGCGATCCACACTTCTCGCACTGGGAGCGGAAGCGGCTGTCCAGGGGAAGCTGATTGTGTCGTTGATCGGACCTGCTCCGGAGCGGGAGAACTGGTCCTGGATCTCGCTTCGCAGCTCGCAGTCGCCGAGTTCCCGGGAAGACGCCGTCGACGACGCCATGCGCCACGACCCCGATGTCTTACTCATCGGCAGAGTTCATAATAAGCACGGCACGGTTCGCGCCTTCCGTGCCGCGGCTGACGGCCGCCACGTGATTCTTGCGGTCTCGGCGCGCGGCGCCGTCGACGCCGTCTCCGCACTGAGGCACCTCGACGTGGACCCCGTGGAGCTCGCTGCCGCGCGGCCCGTCCTCGTGGGGCAGCGTCTCGTGCGGGCGCTTTGCCCGAGCTGCCGAGAGCCTGTCGGTTCCGACGAGCTCTCGATGAGCTTCGGCGGGTTTCCGGAGAGCGAGGTCGCGGCAGCCTCCTTTTATCGAGCGACGGGATGCGACCGATGCTCGAGCGGATATCTCGGGAATGTTCTCATTAGCGAGGTGCTCTCGCCTCCCGAGGCGGCAGCTCTCGCGATTCGGGAAGGTCTCACCGGCAGCGCACTCGACCAGCGCGTGCCGGGGCTTCGGATGCGCGACAGCGCCTTCCGAGCCCTCGCACGCGGGCGCACTACGGTTGAGGCGCTCCCGATGCCGATGGCATAGGCGCCCGAGTGCAGAGCGGGACGCGCAACGCGCGGAGCGCTCAAGCTACAGGTACACACCGGCGCCGACAGGTTGTCGCGCCGCAACGGTCACGCAACGCACGCACGCCAGACACTACGCAGCCGAATAGAAGAGGGAATGCAATGGGGAGCTTCCGATACCGCGCACGCGATCAGGCAGGAGCCACGCTCACGGGAACGATCTCTGCGAAGACGAAGTCGGACGCCATGTCGGAGCTGAAGCGGAAGAACCTCACAGTAATGGAGGTTTCGAGCGGGGGCGACGATGCGACAAAAACCATGAAGGAGCTTTTCGCGAAGGCTTCCCGCAAGGGAGTCACGCGCGAGGAACTGGTGGTTTTTACTCGGCAGCTCGCCACGATGGTGGGTGCCGGTATCCCGATTCTTGAGGCGCTCGAGATTCAGCGCGAGCAAGCCGAGTCGCCCGGTTTCCAGGCCGTGCTGTCGGGCGTGGTCGAATCTGTGCGGGGAGGTGTCGATCTCTCGAAGGCTCTCGAGAAGTACCCGCAGGTTTTTCCTGAGCTTTATGTAAACATGGTGCGCGCGGGCGAGGCATCGGGTCAGCTGGATATCATTCTTGTTCGCCTTGCCGAGTACCTCGAGGCGAGCGCTCAGCTGATCCGAGAGGTGAAGAGCGCAATGACCTACCCCGTCATCTCGCTCGTGCTCGTGCTCGGAATTGCGGCATTCCTCATGATCGGAATCGTGCCGCAGTTCAAGCCGGTGTTCGACAGCCTCGACATCGAGCTTCCCGGCCTCACGCTGTTCGTGATGGATGCGGCATTCTTCTGTAAAGGGTATTGGTACCTGCTCGTCGGGGCTGGAGCTGCGGCGGCGACCGGAATCATGGTGGCGAAGAAGACACCGCGAGGCGCCTACCTCTTCGACGCCACACTTCTCCGGATGCCGGTCTTCGGTACGCTCTTTCGAAAAGTAGCACTGTCGCGCTTTTCGCGGACGTTCGCCACGCTTGTGAAGTCCGGTGTGCCGATTCTTGCCGCGATGGACATCGTGGCACAGACTGCGGGCAACAAGGTGATTTCGGCCGCCGTGCTCTCGGCGCGCGAGAGCGTTCGCCAAGGTGAAACGCTCTCCGCTCCGCTCGGTCAGTCCAAGGTCTTCCCGCCCATGGTGGTCAAGATGATCTCGATCGGTGAGCGCACGGGTGCCCTCGACACGCTCCTCGAGAAAATTGCGCACTTTTATGACCAGCAGGTCGAAGCTGCCGTCAAGGGGCTCACATCCATGATCGAGCCGATCATGATCGGAGTCATGGGTTTTGTGGTCGGCGGAATTGTGCTCGCGGTGTTCCTGCCGATCTTCAAGCTCCAGGAGCAGCTGGCGCACTCTCACTAAATGTCGATGTTCACGAATCCAACCCTCTCGAAGCGCCTTGCTCTCTACGGGTTCGGCTGCACGATTGCGGGTCTTCTTGCCTACGGAGGCTGGCGGACCCGTGATCGGCGGCTCGAGGAGGTCTCCCCGGCGGACATCGCCGTACTCCAGCTCTCCCTCGGACTCTACTCGCCGGCGCTCGAAAGCGCGGAGCGCGCGCTCGCCCGCGATCCGAGGGACTTGAACTCGCTGCTCGTGAAAGCGCACGCATCATTGCAGATTGGAGATCGAAGCGTTGGAGAAGACTGTTATAAAAAGGCGCTCTCGCTGGCGGCGAACGCCGATCAACGCGGCGAGATCCGTGTGGCTCTCGCCGCGAGCCGCTTGAGGGCGGGCGACCTCGAACAGGCGCGCGAGCAGGTCGTGCTCGCGCAGAGCGCGTCGAACGCCGAGACCGTACAAAAATGTTGCTTCGTGTCCGCTCAGATCGAGGAAGCATGCGGGCGAATGGACGAGGCCGCGCAGAAATATCTTTCTGCTGGCCGCGGAGCGGGGCCGGACAAGCAGCTCTCGATCTCTGCAGCGCTCCGCGCTGCGCAGCTGGGGCAGGTGGAAGGGGCGCTGGAAATTCTTTCAGCCCTCGGAAAGGAGGACCCCCACGCTTGCTACCAAGCTGCGAAGCTAAAGATACAGCTGGGCAATGCCGATAGCGGGCTCGAAGACCTCCGAGTCCTGAGGCCGATGCTCAAGCAACAGCTTGCTGCTGCGGTGCGAAGCGACGCGGAAGTTTGGCAAGCGTGGGTCGCGCAGGGAGTCATCCCTGACGACCTCAGGGAATTCGTGGTAACTCTCCACAGTGGAGGGGCGCCATCGATGCTCGAAGGTAAGAAATCCGGAGGGAACGAGATCCCGCCGGCAAGCAAAGGAGAACCGGTTCGATGAAGAAGGGGAACAAGGGTTTCACGCTGATTGAGCTCATGATCGTGGTCGCGATTATTGCGATCATCGCCTCGATCGCGATTCCGAACCTCCTGTCCGCTCGCCTCTCGGCGAACGAGACGGCCGCCGTCGCGACGCTTCGCAACCTCGCCTCCGCGCAAGCGCAGGTGCAGGCCTCGGGCGTGATCGACGGCGATGGAGATGGCACGGGTGAGTACGGCTTCTTTGCCGAGCTCTCCGGCAGGTCGTTCGTGCGCGCCTTCAACGGCACGACACAGGTGATCAGCGCGACGACGAAGGTGACGCCCCCGGTTCTGTCGGGAGCGTTCGGCAACGTTGACGCGAACGGTTATGTGTCGCGTTCTGGTTACAACTTTGTGATCTGGCTGCCCAATGCGACCGGCATCGGCAGCAAGGAAGACGCGAGCGGTGCGGGTGCGACGTCGCTTGTGGGTACTTTGTCGCCGGACCTCTGCGAGACCACCTGGTGCGCCTATGCCTGGCCGATTAACCGCGGCAACAGCGGCAACCGTGCATTCTTCGTGAATCAGCAGGGTGACGTGCTGCAATGCCTCAATAACGGTGCGGCTCCGTACAACGGCACAACCGCGCCGGCGGCGGACGCTGCGTTCGCTTCGGGCGGCACCGCGGGTGCGATCAATCAGCCGTTGGCCGTGACCACGACCACCAAGCTCGGCATGGACACGAACGTTTGGTCGAACGTCCAGTAAGAGACAGTTCGCTCCATTCGCGCAAGGGCGGGGTTACCCGCCCTTGTGCATTTCTGGAAGAACCTGCGAAAGCGTCGCAGCATCTCTGTCCGATAGAAGCCTGGCGGAAAAACTGAGGTATCATGCGATGCGAGGGAACCGCGGCTTCACACTAATCGAGCTCATGATCGTCATTGCGATTGTTGCAATCATCGCCGCACTCGCCGTTCCCAATCTCCTGTCGGCGCGGCAGGCAGCCAACGAGTCGGCGGCGATCTCGACCCTGCGGCAGCTGATGTCGAGCCAAGCACAGGCGAAGGCTGCCGCCATTATCGATGGGGACGGCGACGGAGTCGGTGAGTTCGCCAATTTCGGGGAGCTCGCAGGCGCTGCATTTGTTCGCACATTTAACGGAACAACACAAATCGTCTCCGCTACGGAGAAGATGAAGCCGCCGGTGGCTTCGAGCTCCTTCGGCAACGTCGTGAGCGCGAGAGTTCAGCGCTCCGGCTATTTGTTCCAGATCTGGCTTCCCAATGCGGCGGGTCTCGGCGTTGCCGAGGCTGCCACGGGCGGGGCCGATCCTGCGAACCTTCCGGACCCGGATGGATGCGAGGCAACCTGGTGCGCCTACGCCTGGCCCGTGAGCCAAGGGAACTCGAGCAATCGAGTCTTCTTTGCCAATCAGGGCGGGGAGCTTCTGCAGATGCTTAACGTCGGTGGCATCTACACCGGAGTCGCAGCCCCTGCGCCCTCCGCCGCATTCGCTTCGGGCGGAGTCACAAACTCAATTATCCAGCCGACCGCGAACACCCTTCCCTCGAAGCTTGGGATGGACGGCCAGGTCTGGACAACTGTGAACTGAAGCTGCGGCTATCGCGCGCCTTCGCTCGCCGCAAAGAACACCGCGCGTGCGTTCTCGGCCGTCGCGGCAGCAATCTCCTCAACGCGGCTGCCTCGAACCTTGGCGAGAATCTCGAGTGTGTGGCGAACGAAGGAGGGCTCGCAGCGCTTCCCGCGCATCGGCACCGGAGCCAAGAGCGGGCTGTCGGTCTCCACCATCAGACGATTCGCGGGAACACACAATGCTGCATCTCGGAGATCCTGCGCATTCTTGAATGTCACGATTCCCGAGAATGAGATGTAGGCTCCGAGGTCAAGATACCTCTCTGCCTCGGCGCGCGAGCCTGTGAAGCAATGGATCACGCAGAGCGCTCCCGGCTCTGCCGCCATGTCGTCCAGTGCCTCCCGGTGCGCTTCGCGAACGTGAACGACGACCGGTTTGCGGAGCCGCGACGCGAGCCGAAGGTGCCAGCGAAAGGACCGCCGCTGTTCTTCTCGGGGCGAATAGTTGTAATGGAAATCCAGCCCGGTCTCACCGACTGCGAAAACGTCGGGACGCTCGGCCAGCTCTTCCAGTGCGGCATGCGTCGCCTCCCAATCTTTGGCGTGGTGAGGGTGAAGTCCCGCGCTCGCGGCGAACTCGAGCCCCGCGAATCCCGCGTGCTGCATCGCGATCGCGCGCCGAGAGGTGTCCACGTCCTGGCCGACGCACACAATTCCGGTGAGCCCGGCCTCGACGCATCGGTGCAACACATCGTTTCGGTCGGCGTCGAAGGCTTCGTCACCGACGTGAGCGTGAGAATCAATCAAAGGCGCGCTCGACCTATCTTCTCTCGCTCGGCGGCAGGGCCCGCCCGCGCGTTCGGAGGTACTCCGCGAGCCAGGCGCGGAAGCCCTCGTCGCGCTCTTCGGGATATTGGGCTTCGGCCGCGGCATCGGCACGCGCGGGATCAATTTTCAGGAGTGCCCGGACTGCGGCTCGCCTCAGGTAATGGTTGCTCTCTTCGAATCGGATGATCGTCGCAAGCGCCGGCACGGCTGCAGCCACCTTGAGTTCGCCGATGCACTCGCAGACTCGAATGCGCATTTCGAGCGGCGTCGTCGGACGCGCCAGAACTTTTTGTAAGATCTCTTCCGCTTCCGGACCGCCCTGGAGCTGTATCCCGTCGAGAATGTCACGGGAACCGGCCCAGTCGTGGGTCGAGGCGTCATCGAGAGCCTTCACCAGAGCCGGAACTGCGATCTTGCGGTCGAGCTTTCCAAGGAGCCCCGCTGCGCTGCCGCGGACGCGGCCGTGCTCGTTGTCATTGAGGAGGCGCGTCGCGAGTTCGGGCGCCGCCCGCTCCGGATCGAGCTCCGGCAGGATCCTCACGAGCCCCTCGCGCACCTCCGGATTCAGCTCCGGCCGGACGGCTCCGCTTCTCGGGGGCTGAATCCCACCATCGCTCGTCGTTCCCGGCGCGGGCCCCAGGAAGGTCGTGATCGCTTCAAAGGCGGGCGCGCCGAAGCGAAGCACCGCCTGCCTCGTCAACACCACGAGCTGCGCCGCATGGCTCGATTCGGCGGCGTTCTGGAATGGGCCGTACTGCTTGTGCAGGGCCTCGGCATGCGCACGCACCGCCGTCGCGACGTCGGGGAATCGAAGCTCCGGGATTGCAGGCAGGAGCGAGCCGTTGGTCTCTCCCGGCGACGTCACCGCTGGGCCAGTCCCTGTCGAAGGACCCGACGGCTTCCAATGCCCGGAGGTCGCGATCCACACGCCGGCTCCAAAGCCGATCGCGCCGGCGACCAGCGCCGTGGTGAGAAGGGGCAGAACAGAGCGATTCGAGTTCATGGATGCTCAGGAGAGGTGCGCGTTCGCACTGTGGGGAACGATCGAGTTGAACCGAACCGGCGGCGGGGGCCGACGCCGCTCCCAGCGTTGAGCGTGCGTGGGGGAGCGGTGCCGCCATCGCGCCTCCGATGGCGCAGAGCCGCAGGAATCAGCCGGGATCGAACAGTTTCTTGGATGGGCGAATGGAAGGGTGAGGGTGCGAACAGAAGCACGGTAACCGGCACGCCGTGTGCCAATAGTCGCGACCGAGCGATAAGCCCGCGAGTGGCTCCGAAAACTTCCCTCGCCGTTCCTTGTCGCGAGATGCCCACCGCTCCTATGATCCCCGCCCCTTGTTCCGGCCTTTGCGACGTCTGCGCACCGATCGGACAAGGGTTCGACTCCGCCTTGGTCCGTGTCTGACAGGTCTCTGTCTGATGCCCTCCACATCGCTTTGTGGGCTTGGAATCAAGCTTTCGAGGCGGTGATCGCAGTTCAAAGACCCCCGGATCCAACCCGCTACGCACCAGATCCAAGATGACTCAGCGAACCTTCGAGCTTGTTCAACGATTCCTGCCGACGGACGCATCGAGAGCAGTTACCGCGCTCGCGTCCGCCGTGCTTTGTGTAGCCCTCTCGGGCTGCGGCGGCGGCGGCTCCTCGCTCTTCAACAATGACAACGTGACGACTGGCGGAAACGGCGGCAGCGGCGGCGGCAGCACTTCGTTCGCCGTCGTTTCCTGCTCCCTCGGCGGTGCGCCCTGCGGCGGCGCGTCGAACGTGGTGCAGCAGAGCACTCAGATCGTGTTCACCTTCAATGCGCCCGTGCTTGAGTCGTCCGTCACCGCGGAGACGCTCAATATTGTGGAGGTCGACACGGGCGGCGGCGGCGGCGGCGAGCCCGCTGGAATTCGCAAGGTCGCCGGGAACAAAGTCACGTTCATCCCCGAGGTGTCGTTCGATTCGAGCGGCAACGTGATCTACGGATTCTCCCCGAACCGCACCTATCGCATTCGGATTCCAGCAGGGCAGGGCAACACGATCCGCTCCGTCAACGGCAAGAACAATACAGCTGCCGTTGACACCAATGTGATCGTTACAAATCAGCTCGCGGATGTGAAGCCGGGCAGCCCGAGCGCGGCGCTCCTGATCCCGACTCCGGCGCAGATCAACGCGGCGCCGGTGAACACCCCCATCGAGATTGAGTTCGACGACATCATGGATGCGTCGACGTTGGTGAACAAAATCCAGGGCACGAGCAACTCAATGGCGGTCAAGGTCGATCTCGACGGAGAAACCGACACACCTGCTGATTTCCAGGATCAGATCGATATCCAGGGGACTTGGGACATCAGCTTCAACTCTACGAATCAGACCACCACGGTCAGCTTCACGCATCCGACGGATTTCCCCGGGCCCGGACCGACGGGATCGCGTCGAATTGTGGTAGTTATGAATTCGGCGCTGATCAAGGATCTGGGCGGCAATACGCTCGCAGGCGGGCAGGTTCTGAAGTTCAAGACAACGAGCTCCGTGGGCGCTCCGTTTACCATTACAGAAAACTTCGGGGACAACCTTGGCGAGGACGCGCAGCGCTCAGGCGCCAACATGTGGAATAGCGCCGCCAATCCCGGCGTTCTCGTCCCGGGCGTCGGAGGCGGTTCCGGCACCCATGGCGATTTCGTGGCGAGCACGGCCAACGATTTTAACAATGCCAATTTCGGCGCCATCGCAACGGACGGCGTCGCGGTATCGACGGCGACTGTGAAGCGCACGCCGCTGACGATTGCCACCAAAGAGTCGCTGGCCGGTTCGGAGGTGACGATCTCGGATGGTATTTATCAGTTCGCGTCGCTCCAGGTTGGAGACGGCACGGAATCGCGCACGGTGCGTTTCGAAGGAAACAATCCGGCCCGGATTTTTGTCCGCGGCGCAGCCACGATCGCAGCGAATTCGACGCTGTCGGTCCGAGGCCTCGATGGCTCTCCGCAATCGCCCACGGCTCAGCAGAATATTGACTTCGCAGGATTCAATACGCCGTGCACTTCGAAGGCTGGCGGAGATCCGCTCAACACCTGGACTGCCTTCCCGCAGTACATCGTCGGGAAGACCGGCGCCCGCGGCGGGGCCATGGCAGGCGATGGCGGCGATGGCGGCGACCTGCCGATCAATACGCCTCTCGTTGCCGGCAGCCCACAGCTCAATGCGCTCGTGGCAGCCTTTACGTCCTTCAATGGGTCGAGCGGAACCGCGGCCAAGGGCGGATCGACTGTGTCCAATCAACCGGCTACGCCGGGAGGCGGCACGAAGGGCAACCCCGTGATCAACGTCCTCACGACGCCCTTCGAGATCTTTTCGAACGTGTTCCAGACTCCTGGCGTCGGTTTCATCTTCGATAACGTCGACAACGACACGCTCTGCGAGGGAATCGTCGGTCAGTTCCAGAACGGCGTCAGTGGCCCGCTCGGCGCGAGCCTCCAGATGGGCAGCGGCGGTGGCGGTGGTGCAAGCCACTTCGAGGATGGCACAGCCGGAGGTTGGTGCACGGAGACCACCGGCTCTGTGACGGCCAGCTGCAACAATGGCGCGGGCCTGATCGCTCCGCCGAACTTCGCGACGAAGCTCGCACCGCCGAACCCGCCCCAGGTTCTTTCGAACGCCAGCATTGGCGCTGCGGTCTATCCGCTCGTGCCGGTCGGAACGGCCGGGGCGAAGGGCCAGCTCGTCAATCAGCCGAACTTCGGCGCGGACGGCATCGGCAACTTTGCGTTGCTGCGCGGCGCCGCAGGTGGCGGCGGCGGCGGAACCAACATCTTTGGAACGGCCGGAAATATTGCGCTCGGCGGCTCCGCCACCTGGAATGGCGCGGTGCAACCCACCACCGTGGCTCCGATCCTGTCGGTTGGCGCGGCGGGCGGTGGCGGCGGCGGTGCGATGCAGCTCCAGGCGGGCCGCGGCATCACGGTAAACGCCGTGGCTGGAATCGATGCCGGTGGTGGCGATGGCGGTGATCACCACACGCACCCGACGAATACCCAGACCCCGCTCTGTCTCACGATTAGCTCGAACTTCTTTGGCCACAGCATGGCCCCCGGTGGCGGCGGTGGCGGCGGTGCGCTCGTCATTCAGACCCCCGGGACGCTGTCGCTGATCAATGGCGCAGTCTCGGTGCGAGGTGGACTCGGCGGTGACGGTCGTCCGTTGAACGCTTCTGCCGCCGCAGCTCCGCTCTTGCTCGGAACGGCGGGAGCCGGCGGGCAGGCGGTGCGCGTGCGCGGTGGAAACGGTGGCAACGGTCGAGCATTCGTCCAGGTGGGCACAGGCTCCCCCGTTCCGAATCCCAACGGAATCACTCCGGCCTCGAGCGCGATTCTCGACCCGACGCCGTTCAGCGGCATCAACAGCAACGGCCAGGTGAGCAACCCCAACACGGTGACGGATTTCAGCGGCGCCCAGTCGATTTTTTATAAGATCGACCTCAATACTTCATTCAACACGCTCCTGCGCTATCGGCTGACGATCAAGACCACCACGGGTGACAAGATTCTCGTGCAGGACGACGCAGCCAATAATGATGTGCTGAATGGCACGACCGGGACGTTCGCTCTCGGCGGCCCGCTGCCGTTCCAGGTCTTCTTCCAGGGCTCCCGCGCCAACTCGCAGGGCCAGGAGGATCCGAACTCTCGAACGGTGTGGTCGCAGAGGCTTACAGATCTCTCGATCTCGAGCCCGAAGTTCGTCCGTGCGGTGATTCTGTTCTCGCGCCCGGCGCAACTCGCGAACCCGAGTTTCCTCTCGATCGAGAAGCTGGAGATCGACGCTTTCGGCGGCTAGCCCTCCGCGGAAGAACTCCCAGAAACTGCGCGCGTTCTCGTCGAGCGATGGCAACAAAAAGCTCGGCGCGGACGCGCGCAGTTTTTTGTAGGCTCGCGCTTCTTTCGTCGGAGGAGTCTCGCGGCGAAGGCTACCTTCTCTACCGAGGCGGCCGAGTTTTGGGCTTTGAGCCGAAGCTGCCGAAGGAGGCGCTCGCGGTTGAGCTTCCTGACGGCGTGCTCGTTCCCGGTTTTGTAAGTGCGCATACCCACCTGGCGTTCTCACATTTGAAGAAGCCGCTGCGGGAGTCGAGGTCCTTCACGGGATGGATTACTGAACTTCTTGCCGCGCCCGGGAGGACACAGAACGGCCCAGCCTCCGGTGTGCGCCGCCTTCGCCGCTCTGGAGTAACGTGTGTCGGCGACCACGATCCCGACGGCTCGGGTGCGGCTGCACTCCGCGCGGCGGGCCTTCGCGGCTGCGCTTTCCGCGAATTCTTCGCTTTCGAGCCGGGCTCCGAACCGCCCGCCCCGGGGAGGAACTCCGCGCGCGTGCGGGCCGGCCTCGCACCCCATGCGCCTTACACCGTTGTCGAGCAGGCGGCGAAGCAGGCAGCAGCCGCCGGCGTTCCCGTCTCCGTTCACCTCGCCGAGACCGAAGAGGAGCGCCGCTGGCTCTCCCATGGCGATGGCCCCGTCGAAGAGCTGCTTCGAGCTCGAAATAGGCGCCCCGCGATGCCTTGGCGCCGGTCGACGCCGTTGACCTGGCTTCGCCGCACCGGGCTCCTTCGCCGAAACACGCTCATCATCCATGGAAACTGCCTGTCCGACTCGGAGATCTCGGCGCTCGTTCGCAGCCGGGCCCGAGCCGTTCACTGCCCTGGAACGCACCGCTACTTCCGCCGGGGCGAAACGCCCCTTCGGAGGTGGGTTCGAGCCGGCCTTCCCTTCGCCCTGGGCGTCGACTCGCTCGCCTCCAATTCCGACCTCAGCATCCTTCACGAGATGCGGCTGATGACGCAGAGCGATCCATGGCTTTCGCCTCGCGCCATCGTGAAGGCGGCGCTGGAGGAGGGAGCCCGGGCACTGGGGCGCCCCGAAGCAGGCCACCTCCTGCCCGGGGCCGCGGCCGATTTCGTCCTTCTCAGGAGCCACGTGCCTCGAAACCTGACGGCCCGGTCCCGGCATGCCTGGATCTGCGAGCTTCTCTGTTCCCACCCGCCGGTGGCTGGGACGTGGCTTGCAGCCGACGGTTGGTCGGGCGTGGATCGCTAGCGGCCGAACATCCTGTCTCCCATGGCCCACAGGCTCACAATTCTCGCTCCATTCGCGGCGATCCTGGCCGCGACAAGCGCCGCTGAGTCCACACTGTGACAGCGATGTCTCCTCTCGACCGCCCGCCGAGCCCGCATGGGCTTCTGGGGGATCGGAATCGCCGTTTTGAAGCTTGCCCTCTGAGATCGTAAGGCCATCCTCACTCCAGCCCTCGTGGAACTCGAACGCGACGCATCCGCCCCGGATCTGACCCCAATCGTAGAGCTGTTGCGCTCTCGCGACCGGTTTCTCCTGACAGGGCATGTCAGACCCGACGGCGATTGCCTGGGGGCGGAGTGCGCGCTCTTTCATGTGCTCGCGGCGCTCGGCAAAAAGGTCGCAATTGTGAATCCCGATCCGCTTTCCGAGCGCTACGCCTTTCTCCTGGAGATGGCGCCCTATAGCCACTGGAGAGCTGACCAGCCGAGGGGCGGCACGGAGCGTTTCGACGTGGCGTGCGTCCTCGATGTGGCGACGCTCGACCGTACAGGTCCGATCGCTGCACAAATTCGAGAAGATCGGGCGACTACATGTGTATTCGACCATCACCAGCCGGTCGCGGGTCCGGGATTCCATTTCTCCTACATCGACTCAAAGGCGTCGGCGACGGGGGTACTGATCTACCGAGTCGCGAAGGCGCTCGGCATCGCGCTCCCGAAGGCCGCCCTCGAGGGCGTCTTCATTTCCCTGACGACGGACACTGGCTGGTTCAAATATAGCAATACGGATCGGGAAGCGTTCCACGTCGCTGGGGAACTCGTTGCTGCGGGAGTCGATCCCTCGGAGATTTACAATAAGCTTTTCCAGAGATTCAGTCCCCAGTACCCGCCCGGAATCGGAATTGCGCTGCGCGGAATGCGTTATGCCGCTGGCGGAAAGATTGCGATCTGTGTCATTCGCCCATCCGAACTCGAAGCAGCGGGGGCCGAACTCCACGAGACTGACGACGTGCTCGACATTCTGAGATCGGTTGCCGCCGTGGACGTCGTTTTGTTGTTTCGGGAGTTGGCATCAGGAAGAGTGAAAATCTCCGCCCGCTCGAAGGGAGCCGTCGATGTGCATGCGCTGCTTCATCAATTCGGCGGCGGCGGCCATCGCAGAGCAGCGGGGGCCGACATCGCAGGGACGCTGGAAGCCGTGACTCAGCGCGTCGTGGCCGCCGCCGTGGCGACTGTGGAAGGGCGACCAGCGTCGTAGCAGTCGTGATCGCACTGATCTCCGACCTGCACTCCAATCGCGAAGCGCTCGACGCCGTCTTCGCCGTCATTGACCGGCTGCCGGGAATCGAAAAAGTGTATTGTCTCGGCGACGTGGTCGGCTATGGGCCGGAGCCCGAGTACTGCGTCGACAAGGTCCGCGAACGCTGTGAGGTGTGTCTTCTCGGAAACCACGATGAGGCGCTTTTCAACGGCGCCCAGGATTTCAATCCTCACGCGCGCGGAGCAATCGAGTTTACAGTTCGGCGCTTGAAGCCCGGAATTCTCTCGACGGGGACGAAGCGGGCGCGCTGGGAATTCTTGCGTTCGCTCCCGACGACGCACCGCGTCGGGCGCTACCTTTTTGTGCACGCCTCGCCGCGTGATCCCGTGCGCGAATATGTGCTTGCAACAGATGGATTTCTGAATCCCGAGAAGCTCGAGGCGATCTTCCGAACGTATGAGGGGGCCTGCTTCGTGGGCCACACGCACCAGCCGGGTGTCTTCCGGCGCAATCTTCGGTTCGAAGTGCCTCCCGAAGGTGACGCCTGGGTCGACCTCCCCGAAGGTGAGCAGGTGCTGGTGAATGTCGGAAGCGTCGGTCAGCCGCGAGACGGCGATCCCCGCGCCTGCTTCGCGGTTCTCGATGGAAGCCGGATGCGTTGGTTTCGCGTTCCCTACGATTTCAACGCGACGATGGCGAAGATCCGAGCGACGCCAGGGCTCGACGAAGTGCTGGCCCGTCGCCTCGCGATCGGGCGCTGACCCCCTGTTCCGCAAGCGCCTGACGCACAAATCATCGGCGCGTGCGAGCAACTCCCCAGTCGATAAGTGGGGTCGGCGCTAGGAGGACGTTCCAAACGTCCTGCTAGCCGAGGCCGATCATCGCCTTGGCTACATATCCGGCGATGCTCGGGTTCTCCTTCAGGCGGCGGACGCTATAGCCATACCAAGATTTTCCGAAAGGCACATAAATGCGCACGGTGTGGCCTTCCTCGACGAGCCGCTTTCGCCAGGCGGGGGCGACGCCGAGCAGCATTTGGAACTCGTATCGCTCCTTGGGGATCTGTTGCTCCCGCAGCAGGCTTCGAGCGTCCTCGATCAGGGGAGGGTCGTGCGTTGCAATGCCGACGCGCCGAGAACCCTCGCGAAACATCTGCCGAAGCACTGATTTATAGGCATTGCGGATCTCTTCGCGATCCTTGAATGCGATCTCCGGCGGCTCCACATAAATGCCTTTACACAATCGGAACGACGTGCCGCGTGTCAGCTCCCCCGAAAGGAGCTCGCGAACATCGTTGGGGCTCCGCCTCAGATAGGCTTGAATCACGACGCCCACGTTCTCGAAGCCGTCGCGCCGAAGCTGACGATACAAATCGAGCGTCTGCGTAGTGACCGGCGAATCCTCCATGTCGATCCGCACGAAGTTTCCAAGTTCTCGCGCGTGGCCCACGAGCTTCTTGACCAGCGCGTAGCACTTCGCTCCGTCGAGACTCAGTCCAAATGCGGTGAGCTTGATGGAGACGTTGGATCGCAGCTTGTCCTGCCGGATCCGGTCGAGCACGTCGTGATAGGCGGCCGCCGTTTCCTCGGCTTCGCGGAAATCTGTAATGAACTCTCCCAACACGTCGACGGTCGCCTCGCAGCCGACTTCGTTCAGCCGTCGCACCGTGCGCGCCGCCTCGTCCAGCGTTTCACCGGCGATGTAGCGATCGGCGATTTTTCGAACGACCGGCTTGGGGATGAGCGGCAGCAGTCCGACGACTGCCCGATCGAAGAGTTTCATCTTGGGCTCGGCAAGATACCGGCGCCCGGCGGCGGGCGGCCATGCCGGCTCACGGCTCGGCGGGTGCCAGCCGGGTGGGCCGGCAGAGCGATTTCTTGCCGAGCGGCTGCCGCTGATACCCTGCGGATATGCCGACTGCAGGAACTGCTTCCGAGCCGCGAATCACCGTGGTGCTCACGACATTCGATCGAGAGGAGAAGGCGGCGGAAGTGGCCCAGCAGCTCGTGCGCGAGCGGTGGGCGGCCTGCGGGACCTGCATTCCGGGGGCTCGAAGCTTCTATGTCTGGCAAGGAAAGCTCGAGGAGTCGACCGAGGTGCTGCTGCTGCTCAAGACCACGGCGGACCGCGCGTCGGGGCTCGCACAGCGGTTGCGGACACTCCATCCCTATGCGGTCCCGGAGATTGTGGCAGGCGATGCGATTGCGCTGAACGGGGCTTATGCCGCCTGGGTACACGAGGCCGTTGGCACCGATGCGCCGGGGGGCGCCGACGGGCCATGAGCACCGGGCCGCCCCCTGCCGCGGACGAGCCGGCCATTCCCTTCCTCGCCCGCAGAGGGCTCTTCGTGGCCGCCGCAGGATTTGTGCTAACAGAAGTATTGACTTCTATTACTTCGATGCCGGTCAGCGCCCGGCATGCGGCCTCAGTGACGGTCGCGACGGCTATTTGTTGGGTACTGGACGCAATGCCGCTCGGCGCCGCATCCCTCATCCCGCTCGCGCTCTTCCCGATTCTGGGCGTGTTGCCGGCCACCACGGTCGCCACCACATACTTCGACGACGTCAATTTTCTTTTTCTGGGCGGCATGGTGCTCGGCGCCGGTGTCGAGCGTTGGAACCTCCACCGGCGAATTGCGCTCGGGGTCGTTCGGTTCATCGGCACAAGCCCGCGCCGCCTCGTGCTCGGCTTTCTTGTTGGAACCGCATTTGTCTCGATGTGGATTTCCAATACTGCGACGGCGGTCATGATGTATCCGATCGCGTTGGCGGTCGTGGAGTCGGCGGGCCTCGACGAACGAGACGCCGGCCATCGCTCCTTCTCCGCGGCGTTACTCATTGTCGTGGCCTACGGTGCGAACATCGGCGGCCTCGCCACTCCAATCGGCACAGGTCCGAATATTGTGATGTTATCACAGTTTTCGAGCGGCCGCCCGCTGGGCGCCCTGCCGCCGCCGACATTTCTCGGCTGGATGCTCGGCATGGTGCCGATCGCCGCGGCAGCCTGCTTCGTGGCCTGGGTCCTGGTGACGCGAATCGCGATCCGCGTCCCCGCGCGGATGGAGCGCCTCGAGGAGACCTTCGCGGCGCAGGTTCAGCCGCGCCCCTGGACAAAGCCCGAGGCGCGAATTGGCCTCCTCTTTCTGGCGGCCGTCGTGCTCTGGGTGACGCGGACGCTCCGGTTCGACGGAATCGAGTACGGATGGCTGCGTTTTTTCCCGGAGGAGCTGGGGCGCGGCATCAAGCTCGAGGACGCGATCACTAATACGACGATAGCAGTGCTCTTCTGCGTACTGGCTTTTGCGCTGCCCTCCGGCGATACCGAGGGCACGCGCCTTGTCGATGCCCGTGCCATTCGAAGTGTGCCCTGGGAGATGTTGCTGCTGCTGGGCGCCGGCTCTGCGATCGCAGCTTCCTTTCGGGAGTCGCGCCTCTCAGAGTGGTTCGGCCAGGCGCTCGCTCCTGCAGCCTCCCAATGGAGCGCCCTCGCGATCGTCGCAGGAATCTCCGTTTTTGTGACATTCCTGAGCGAGGTGACCTCCAACACGGCGACCGCCCAGGTCATGATTCCTCTCTCCGTCGAAATTGGGCGTGCGGCCGGCATCGATCCCAGGCTGCCCGCCCTGTCGGTGACGCTCGCGGCTTCGCTCGCCTTCATGCTGCCGATCGGGACGCCGCCCAATGCAATCGTCTTCTCGTCGGGCAGAATCCCCATGGCCACCATGCTTCGATCCGGGCTCGTGCTGAACCTGTGTTGCGTCGCCCTGGCGACGGCAGCCGTCTTTTTGTGGACAAGCCGCTCGCTTGGATTCGGGAGCGCCCCGTGAGCGCACTGCATCGAGTGTTCGCAGCGGCGGCGCTGGCGGCGGTTGCGGCCTGCTCGGGCGAACGCCCGGTGAAGACACTGCTCCTCTTCACAATGGAATCCGTGCGCGCGGATGATGTGTCGGCTGCCCATTACGGCTGGGCGACGACTGACACGACGCCTCCGGAGTACGGCGGCAACTTTCCCCCCGCGCTGCCTGAGGATTTGGATGATCTCGCCCGAAGCGGGATTCGGTTCGCGCAAGCCTTCGCGCCCTCAGGTTCGCCGTTTCCCTCTCTTGTTGCATTGCACTCGGGGCGTCCGCCCGAGGAACTCGGTGTGTACAACGAGTACAGCCGGCTGACGGGCGTCTCGACACTTGCTGAGCTGCTCTCGCTGCGGGGCGTGCGATGCGGCGCATTCGTGCGGCGCAAAGCGCTCGCGCCCCCCTGCGGGCTCGAGCGCGGCTTCGGCACTTATGTAGCCTGCGACAAAGACGATCAGCTCGTGCTGGAAGCTCATGTATGGCTTCGCTCGATGAGGCTTGCGGCGCCGGATCGGCCCATATTTCTATGGATTCATTTATCGAATCCATCGCCGCCCTACCAGCCTGCCTGGGAGTACCGAAAAGTGATCTGCCCGGATGCCGACCCGGCGGCGGGAACGCTGGAGGAACTGGAGCAGTTCGCCAAGAGTCCGGTCCTTCGAACACAGGAGCGGCGCCGGACCGTGCACGGCCTGCACGCCGCGAGCGTTCTTCAGGGCTCCGATGCCGCGCAGGTCTTCCTCGAGACGGCAAGGCCGCTGCTCGGTAGGTACGAATCGACCACCATGATCTTTGCGGGAACCAATGGAGATCAGCTCGGAGCTCGCGGGCCCTTCGGTGGACTCGGTTCGCTGCGCGACGCTGCGCTGCATGTGCCGCTGTTCTACTGGAGCCAGGATACGGCTGGCCGGCCGAAGGTGGCGGCGCCCGTGGTGGAACTGTATGATATTACTCGTACGATCGCAGCGCGCTTTGATTGCGATCCCCCGGAGGGTTCCAGTGGACGCGACCTGATGAAGCTTCTGGACGATCCGAGTTCGAGGGATTATGTGGCTTTCGCAAGCTGGGAGAACAGGGTCTTTGCGGCTCGGGCTCTCCGAGAGAGGCTGATTTGTGATCCCCTGCGAGTTGCGCCGGGCGGCTGGCCCGGGGATTCGACGTCGGCCGTGCCGGAGGAGCTCTACGACGAGCCGACGGATCCGGAGGAGTCGGTGAACCTGGCGCTCTCAGCTTCTTCTTCGCTGGAGCGCATGCGCGCCCATCTCACACGGCTTCGTGCCTCCGTTCGTCCGGCCCCGCCGGTGGATGAAACGGACCCGGCTCGGATCGAGGCGATTCGCAGGGAGCGAATCCACGGAGAGCCCGGGCATCCTGCGACGCCGATTCCTGCGGGCACATGCGGAGAGCGCCCGTGAAGCCCTCCAGCGCAGGCTTCGCACTTGCGCAATTCGCCTGGCTAGCCGCGCTTGCGCTCCTGCTGCATGAGTATCGTTTGGAAGGAACTGCGGCTGCCGCGGCGACTGCCGTACTCGGGGCCCTTGCGCTCTTATTGTGTCCTTGGACTCCGTTCCTCGCTTGGATGAGCCCGGAACCGATCAATGGCGCCAAATGGGTCGCGTTCTCCTCCGGCTCGACCCTGGCGCTCATGGCGTGGCTCGCGAGGTGGCCGAGTGCGCCGGACCACGTTCTTATTCGCTGGGTTCTGTGTGGATCCATGATCTTGAACGCGCTCGCTCTTGTGCTTCGTCGGGAGGGGCGCACCATTCGCGACAAATCTGTCCAGTGGCGCGCGGGGGGAACGCTCATGCTCGCCGTCGGTGCGGTAGGCGCAGTCGCTGCCGCTGCCATCACGATCCCGCTACGCCTCTCGATCGGCTCCGCGATCCACACTTCCGCGGGAATTCTGCTGACTGTGATTTTCACTTTTTTTCTTGCGACGAGATTCGCGGCCTCCCGGCGAACGGTGGCCGCGGCGCTCGTGCTGACCCTCGGCTCAGCGGCGGCGCTCGTCGTACCGGGAAGCCCCTGGCTTGTCTCCGCTCCCGGTGAGATCGGTTTCGGAAGAGATGCAGCTGGGGGATCACAATTTCTCGGCACGCTGTACGCGTGTACACATATCGCCCGTGCCGAGGGCGAGGAGAGCCGCGGCGTCGGAGCATGGACGACGCTCGCCGCGATCTTCACCATTGGCGCCTCGTGCATCTCACCCTGGCTCGCCGCTGCTCTCATTCCCGCCGGCGCCGTGGCCGCCCTCGCTGGGTGGCGTCGGCGCGCTCCCGCCGCGGTAGCCGCAGGCACGCTTCTGCTCCTGCTGCAGCTAGTCGGAGCCGTCCTCTCCTGGTCGCTTCTATCGCGATCGGCGCGGGAGTCGTCCTTTGCGCTTCGCGACGGGATTCCCGGAGCTTCGTTTCTGACTCCGCCCATTGGGCTGCTCGTCCTCCATGCATCGCTTCTGCTGCTCGCCGCCGTCGCATGGAGAAGAGTAGCTTTCAGATTTGAAGCGGCATCTGTGGTGCTCTCTTCGGCAGCGATCTTCCTTTTCCAATGGTGGGAGCTACCGGCGGGGCTCTCTCTGGGCGGCCTCGCGGCCTGCGGCGCGCTTGCGGCGTCGCTTCTCGTGCCGCGGTAGTTCGATGCAGCAGCTCACGTCCACAGACCTGCGCATCGCGCGAGCCTGGCTCGTTTTCTGTGCCGCGATCTTCTTAATCTTCGCCAATTGGGTTCCCGAGGAGGTCGATACCGAAGTCGGCTTCCAGGCAACTCGCGCCATTGCGGAGCGCGGCGAGCTGCACCTGGAGCCGGAGACGCCCTCCGCGAAGCGCATTCTGGAGTTCGCCTCGACCCCGGCGGCAAAAGGTGAAGCGTACAATTGTCGCCCTGGATTGAATGGGCTCCAATATCCTTACTGGGGAATCGCTTACTCCGTGATCGGCGTGCCGGCCTACTTCCTCGGGCGAACGCTCGACGGCCTTTGCTCCGAGATCGCGGCGAGCTTCGCGTCGCAGTCGTTCACTTCTCAGCACCTCGGCGGAAGCGACTATTTCGCACGGGCGGCCGTGCTCGCGCTCCAGCCGCTGTTCGGGGCTGCGGCCCTTTCACTGGTGTTTCTCGCCTGCCGACGCGCCGGCGCGTCGCCGACTTCGGCGCTCCTTGCCGCCGCCTCTCTCGGATTCGGAACTCACTTCTTCCCGCAGGCACGCTCGGGGCTCTCCGACATGCAGGCGGTTTTTTGCGTTTCGCTTGTGCTCGAGCGCGCGCTCGCCTTTGCGGCGGCTCCGACGGCGGTGCGCGGCCTTGTCGTCGGAGCTGCCTGCGGGCTCGGCCTGCTGACGAAGGTTCATACTGTTGCTGCGGTTCCGCCGCTCGTGCTTCTCTGCGCCGCGCGCGCGGCTGGCGTGCGCTCCCACCTCCGCGCGCTCGTTCTCATCGCCGCCGGTGCGCTTCCCTTCGCACTCACGTTTTTTGTTGCAAACGCGCTTCGCTGGGGCAGCCCCTGGATCACCGGATATGAGAAGTCGACGGCGGAGAGCTGGTTTTATGTGCCAATCCACCTGGGATTCACGGCGCTGCTTTTTGCGCCGTCGAAAGGGGTTGCCTGGTTTGCGCTCCCCACCTTCTGGATCGGGCTCGCAGGATTGGGCCGCCTCCTTCTCCACAAAAAGTGGATTCTTGTTCTGCCTCTGGCTCTCTCGGCGCTCGGGGCGTGGACCTCCGTCGGACGCACCATCGAATGGCACGGCGCATGGTCTTTCGGCCCGCGATATGCGCTGCTCGGCTATCCGGCGATGGCGGTCGCCGCTGCTCTGGCGATCGACATGTGGAGCCCGCGAGGGCGTCTATTCGCGGGCGCTGTCGCCCTCGCGGGATGTGCACTGGTGGCGCCTGCCACGTTCACTTCTCCATTCGCAGCGATGGCCGCGGCGATGGAGGCGTCCGCTGTCCGGGAGCCGAAATTGGGGGACCAGGATCGATTCCAAAGGCTCTGCCTCGATGCGGGGCCCGGCGGCTTTCTCCGAGCGCAGCATGCGCTCGGACGAGCGGTCCTTCTTCGCGGCGGCGAACTTCCTTGGCGTGAACTCGACGTTGATCGCGACGGGGCGATCTCCGTGGCAGCGCTTCAGCAGATTCCCGAGTATCACTCGTTCGGGAGCATCGGCTGGGTCGGCTTCGGCGCACGCTTCGACCGAAGCGCTCTCTGGGCGATCCCCGCGATCCTCGCGGTGGTCGCGGGGCTCGCGCTACTGCGGGTCCGTCAGCTCGCGCGCGGCTGACGTACGACCACGGCTTGGAGGACGTTTCAAAAGTGCTCCTCAACGGGAGCGCGAGAAACCGTCGCCCAGCGCAAGGAGCCTCGCCGCAGGCGCAGCCGAAGAGTTCCGTCGAGGACGGGGCCGCGCAGCGATGGGCGGCGTGGCCCTTGCGCACCTCGGATGACTTCTGAAACGCCCTGCTTGCCGCGCCTTCCCTGGTGCGCGATCCTGCCCAGCGAGGACTGTATGGCCCACGCGTCGACCCACGAGTTTTTCAGCTCCCTCCGACTTCCGGCTGTTTGCCTTCGGACGGGCGCTTGCGCGTCTGCGCTGAGCGCGCTCGTCGCAGCAAGTCTGCTCGCCAGCGTGGCGCAGCCCGGAGATGCGCTTCCGCAAGGCGGCTCGGCGCCGGCTTCTCAACCCGGCGCGGCGCAGGGCGAGGACGCCGATCCGATGCCCAAGGACGCCTATTCGCGTGGCGCCCTCGAGACCATCCGCGAGATGAAGAGGCTCATCGATCGTACGAATGGCATCGCGAAGGAAAACGTCGCGAAGCTGCCGGCAGGGTTCAAGCCGAAGGATCCGCCGGATCCGGATGCGACACACCCCGATGACGCCAAGCCCTGCGAGTTCGAGTTCTTCTACAACGGCGACTCGAAGGGTACGAAGATCGTCCCCCGGCCCTATTTGTTGGCGATTCAGAAAGACGGAGCCAAGCGGACCGAATCGTACGCCGAGAGCTTCGGCGAGATCTTCGGCGCCCTCTTCAGGACTTTCTATGAACGTTACTCAAAGGTCGCCGGGCTGAGGGCGCTTGACACCACGCCGGTTCCGGTGTGGGTCTTCCGCTCTCAGGGCCAATACGAGCGGTGGCGCCGTTCGGGGAATCCAGGACCCTCCACGTCGACCGCGGGGGCGTTCTATTCGGGCACGGAGAAAAATAACCGTTCTGGATTCCTGTTTTTATGGCTTCAGGATCCTCAAGAAAACAAGAGCTTCACGGGCGACCAGATCGAGTCGATTCGAGAGACAGCCTGGCACGAGGGAACTCACCAGCTGATGGATTTCAACTCTCCGGGCCGCGGGTTCGATCTTACGAATTCACCATGGATGCAGGAGGGCTTCGCCGAGTACGTCTCGGGGTACGACCGCCTGCTCGACAAGAAGCAGCCTGACGGCTGGCGTTACTTCTTCGGGTTGCCGCAAATCGATCGCGTCAAGGCGGTCATGGCGCTCGGCCTCGAGAAGGTGGATCACTCCACGATGGATGAGCTCATTGAGCTCAAGCCGTCGATGCGGGAGATCGCAACGATGTCGTATCTCGAATTCTGGACGGCCCGCGCGACGCTCGAAAGCAAGGTGGGCGGCGCCGAGGGAAAGAAAGCGAGCGATCTCTTCAGCGGCACCTATTCCATCGGCTGGGCGCTGTGTCATTTCCTCCAGCATTATGAAGAAGGCAAGTATCGCAAGCAGTTCCATGACTGGCTGAAGAGCGAGCTCAATAAACACAGCGGGGAGATGCCCGGCGCGATGTTTGAGAAGATCTTCGGGCTCGACAGCGACGACAAGTGGAGCGATTTCCAGCTCGAGTTCCAAGAGCACTGCGTTTCCACGCTTCGGCCTGACCAGAAAAAGCGCATCCGGCGCGACACGAAGCTCATGGAAAAGTATCGAAAGAGCTTCGAAGAGGCCGTCGGTCAAGGCTGAGACGGACTTCCCCGAGTCATCCGAGCTGTGCGCGGGCCTCGTCGCCCATCGCAGCACCGTCGCCTCGTCCCCGACGGAACTCTTTGGCTACGCCTGACGCGAGGCTCCTCGCGCTGGGCGACGAGTCCTCGCGCTCGCTTCGCGGAGCATGTTTGAATCGTCCTCCTGATCCGCGCCAGCTCGGCAGCGGGCAAGGCCTCCGAGGGCTGCTCTGATCCGCAGCTGCAACGGAAAGCGCTGGGGCCGGATTGAGGGGCTTATGCGGCACATCTCCGTTTCGGCAGCGATCCTGGCAGCATGCAGCGGGAGCGCCCTCGGGCAGAATGCGCCCCGGTTCCCGTCTCCAACGTTCCCATGGGCGGGAATTGTGAACAGCTCAGGAGCGGTGATCGCCGACGTCACCGGCGATGGAAAGGCCGATCTGGTCGCGTGCAATGGAGCGACACAGCTTCATCTCTTCCCCGGCGATGGCGCCGGCAACTTCACCGGTCCCAATGTGAGTTCTTCAGGAACCGGGAGCCTCGGGCCGAGCGGGCTCGCGGTCGGAGATCTGAATGGCGATTCCGCGCCCGACGTGGTGTTCACAAATCAGAATAACGACACCATGTCCGTGCTGACGAACTCCGGCACCGGAGCATTCTCCGTCGGCACGCCGATGACGACTGGAGTGAAGCCCAAGCGGGTGCGTCTGCGTGATTTCAACCTAGATGGCAAACTCGATGCCGTAACGGTCAATGAGCTCGGCAACAATGCGACGGTGCTCCTGGGGAACGGCGTCGGCGGGTTTGCGCCTGGAGTGAACTTCTCCGTGGGATCCCTTCCCCAGTCGGTCGATACGGCGGACTTCAACCTCGATGGGAGACCCGATTTCGTGACCGCGAATCTCAACTCCGACAACCTCTCCGTTCGGCTCGGAGATGGGTTTGGGAGCTTCGGCGCGAATACAAATTTCTCGGTATTTGACCGGCCCAGCTCTGTGAGCGCCGGCGACGTGAACGGCGACGGCAGCCCCGACATTGTGGCCGCGGCCGCGACGTTCTCCCCTGGATTTGTATACACTCGGCTCGGGAATGGCATCGGGGGATTTGGGAGCTCCCAGAACACTTCCACCGCGAACCAGCTTACAGGGATCGTTTTGCTGGATGCCAACGCCGACGGCAAGCTCGACTTCGCGGCGACCTCGAACGCTGCGGATGTGCTTGTTTTAGGTTCGGGAGCCGGAAACGGAGCGTTCCCCACTCTAAAGAGTTTCCCTTGTGACAATGATCCGCAGTTCGTGAGCGCTGGCGACGTGGACGGGAACGGCCGAACCGACCTCGTCGTCGTTTCCATCATCAATGATCTTCAAGTATTTCGATCGGACGGCGGATCGAGCTTTCTTTCAGCCACTGCAATCGCTACAGGCACCTCCCCGAGCCGAGTCGCTTTGTGTGATCTCGATCAGGATGGTTTCGAGGATGCACTCGTAGCGGCAGCTTCGAGCTCCTCTGTGAATCGGTTCTTCGGAAACGGCGACGGGTCGCTCACGATCGCCAGCACCGTTTCGGGGGGCGGGCTGTGCCGGGACATCGTTGCCGCGGACTTCAATGGTGATCACAAGATCGACTTCGCAACGGCCAACGGATCCACCAATACCAGCACCGTTGCGCTCGGGGTCGGCGGCGGCGCATTCGGATCGATTGCAACATTTGCAATGGGAGCGGATACTCGGTCCGTGATTGCGGGAGACTGGAACCTGGACGGCAAGACGGATCTCGCTGCATCCTGCCGAACGAGCAACGAGTTCGTCGCGCGTCTCGGCGATGGGCTCGGCGGATTTGGGGCGAGCTTCTCGTTCCCTGTCCTGGACAGCCCATCGGACGCCGTCGGAGCCGACTTCGATCGGGATGGTGACGTGGACTTGGCAGTTGCTGTCTCCGCAAAGGAGGTCCGCGTCCTTCTGTGTGATGGCCTCGGCGGATTCGGTGGGGCGATTTCTTCAACCATCCACGCCTCCTCAGCAGGCTCAACGGTCATTTCATCCGGAGACGCGGACGGTGACGGCCTCCCAGACCTCGCCGTGGATTTCGGGATCTCGGGAGTCGGTTGGATCGCTGTTCTCCGCGGAACGGGCGCTGGAACATTTGTTGCGACCTTCTCTCAGGCGCTTTCCACCCCATCGCGAGGAGTCACTCTTGCCGATGTGGACGGAGATGGCCGCGACGACCTGCTCACTTCCAACACTCGGATCCAATACTACGCAGGCAATGGACTCGGCGGATTCACGCGCGTTGGATCGTACGGCACGGGTGGCCCGCCTGGACCCACCGCCGTGGGCGACCTCGACCTCGACGGATTGCCCGATCTTGTTACTCCGAATCCTCTCAGCTCCTCCATGGCGATTCATAGAAATCTTCCTGTCGCTCCGGCGGGCGTGAGCAGCTACGGCACCGGCACGAGCGGTTGCCGCGGCCGGCTCGGATTCACGGCAGCCGCTCCGGCCACGCTCGGCAGCACCACATTTGGCTTCAACTCCACCAATAGCCCGCCCTCCGTCCTCGGCCTGTGCGTCGTGGGCGATGCGGCGGATTTTCCGGGCAGCGATCCATTTTTCTTGAATCTCACTCTTCATGTCGACTTCTTCGGCTCAAGCGGGCTTCTCGCGCTCGACGCCCTCAGCGATGCCTGGGGAACGGGCTATACGCCGCTTCTGATTTCGCCGAACCCCGTTTTTCTCGGAGCGACGTTCTACGCACAAGTGATCTTCGTCGAGCCGGCGTCGTATCTGTGCAGCGCCGGCTTCATCGGGCTCGTGAGCAGCAAGGGCGTGCAGTTCACGGTTCAATAGCGTCCACCCGCAGGGGCGCGTCTGCGTGCACACGGCACTGCGCCGTCCGGGAAAGCGGCCCTCACCTATAACCCTCAAATCATCACCCTCGGAAAGCACTGTGGAGTCAGACCCCGGCTGCCCAGCCCAGCCGCTGCTACACCGATCCGTGGCCTGCGCGCCCTCGCCTACTGGCGCGCCCACTGCTCGAGCCAGGGAAGCAGCCGCTCGCGCGCGGCGCGCAGTTCCGAAACGCTCGCCGAAAAAGTAGCTTTCCCGGGAGGCGAGGCCGGGAGCAGCAGCCGCTCTGCGCGGGCATTCGCGGCCGACGCCTGCGCCGTGAGCTCGTCCACGAGCGCATGTGCCGACTCGCCGTGCCGCGCGCCGCGCACAACAGCTGCAGCCGTCGGCAACAGAAACATTCCCATGGCGTCCGCATCCTGATCGGGCTCCACCACAAAAAGGTCGGGCTTCCCGAGAGCTGCGGCTTGAGCCGCCGTGACGTCGACGAGAGCCCAGGTCACCTTTCCATCGGCGACTGCCGCCGCCGCGTCCAGCTCGCTCTTCTCCCACAAAACGCCGTTGTCGCGCGCCCGCTGCAGGAGATCCTTCGCCGCAGCGTCGCCGAGCTTCCCCGCGAGCGCGCAGACATGGGCCAGAGCGAGCCCCTCCAGCGGCACCGCCGCCGCAACATCACTTTTCCAGCGCGGCTGCGCAAGCTCGAGCACGCTCCTCGGCTCTGCTCGTCCTGCGAGCCGCAGCCGATGAACCAGCAGCACGTGCGCCCGCGCGCCGGCAAAGATCCACTCATCGCCGCGAGCCCATTCCGGCAACGTCGAGGCCTCCGCCGGTCGATAGCCGTCGAGCCGGCCTCCCATGGAGAGATCCTCGGCCTCGAGCGAATCGGCAGCCCAGTAGACATCGGCGTCGGGGTTCACTGCCTCCGCGAGCAGCCGATTGGCCACGCCGCGGCGCCCCTGCGCCTGTCCATAGACCGGCCTTACCTGAACTCCGCTTTTTTGTGCAAATGCGAGGAAGGCCGGCGCCGCGACGCGCTCCTCGACCGATGTGTACACAACCACCACGGGACGGCGCTGCCGCAGCCTGCTCCAGGCCACCGCTCCGACGACGATGCCAAGGACCAATGCCCAATAAAGCCAGCTTTCCTTTTGGCGAGCCACCGCGGCTCTCTTTCGATGTGCTGCGTTCGGTGCGAACTCAGCGCGCCGTCAGCGTGGCGTCTTCGTGCAGGCCGAGGGCGCGACCGAGGGCCTCGGCGCGTCGGCGGAAGATCCGCGTGAGGTGGAATCGCAGCGGCGCAACGAGGGTATAGTGGCTTGTGAGCATCACTAATCGCTCGCTGTCCTCGCCCGCGTGCTGCGTCGTCAGGATCTTCACGCGCTCGTCGTACCACTCGGCGGTCACGTCGCCGCGGCGGAATTTCTGCTCGAGAAGCTTCAGCAGGCTGTCGCGCTGCAGGATCTCCGGATGGTGATTCACGCCGAGAACTCGAGGCATCACACCGGCCCGATCGCGAGCGAACTCAATCATCGTGACCGCCTCGCCGGGTTTCCCGGGCGCGCCGTTTGTCTCATAGCCGAGCGCCGTGGCGCCCGCGGGAAGCGATCCGGTCGGAATCAGATCGAAGAGCCGGCTATCCAGAATCCGAAGCCGGCGGCCGTCGGGAATCGCCTCGGCGAAGCGTGAAAACCACGGATGCGCAAGGGCCTCGTCGGACAGCACGTTCTCCAGGACGCCAGAGCTCTTTCCGCCCTTCTCGGGGCCGCGAAGCTTCGGCACGGCTGCGCCGCTCCAACGGCACAGAAGTCCGTAAGTATGGCAAACGGCCAAAAGCACCGCCTGCTCATCGGCCATCACAGCGTCGAACAGCGCAAAGAGCGGCCGCTCCCAATGGTCGCGATCGACGACCCCTTGGCTCCACTCGGCGACGCCGTTGTTCTCGCGTGGATCGAGGTGGCCCGGCCCGCCCGTACCGAGGAAAAGTGAGAACCTTTCGCTCGGCTTCGCCGGCAGCACCGTGCCGCCGCGCACGTCGAAGGAGAGCACACGCAGCGTGAGACCCGCTTCGCACATCGCCTCATGGAGGTCGCAGCCGACGCCGCGCACGATGCGCACCAACGAATCGTGGCCAAGGTTCGGCCACGAATGGTTCATGTCGAGGATCGACACGTCCACGATGCGGTCGTCTGCCGGAGGAAGCTCCTCTGGCCGAGTGACTCTCACGTAGTGGAAGACGTCCGGGGGCTGCTCCAATGGACAGCTCTGGGTGCAGGCTAAGGTCCCGAGTTGGGACCGTCGTTCACAAAGAACCGGCACGTCTGCTTCGGAGTTCTGGGGGTTGCGGATTGAAGGACGGGGAGAGTGTGCCATCGAACGGCCCGTCGGGCGAGGAGGCCCTTTCGAAGGGAGCCGCTCCTCAGCACGGAGCGCAGAAATGGCCGATCGAAGGCAATGGACCTTTGCCCGACGTAGTCCTTTTCCCGCCCCATGGAAGGCCACTCCTTGATGCACACCGCCAGGGGCCAGGTTCTCACGGTCCTTCGGTGCCGTGCCCTCTGGGGAGCCATAGCCGTCTGGGTAGCAGTGGCGTCGGCCTGCGCGTGGCTCTGGGGACCGCCGGGAGCTGCCCGAGCCCTCGTTCCGAGCGGGTTCGCCTCCGCCTTCGGCGTCGCTTTTTTCCAAGCGCGCGCCGGCGTCCTCTCGAGGGACGTGCGCGCCGCTGCGGTGGCTTCGGGAGTCCCGGCCCTCTTGGCGGCCCTTCCGCTGCCCTTTTACTTCCAGGCCGACTTCGAGCACGCGGAGCTCGACGGCTGGGTCTTCCTCGTCATGCTCCCCTGGCTCGTGCCGATCCTCGCAACGCTCTGCTACGCGCCCGCCCTGGCCGGCGAATGGCTGGGCCACGCGCTCCGCAGCGCTGCACCTACCTCGGGAAGTACTCGCGCCACCGGCGGCTGACGAGAGCCGCCGTCTCGTCGTCGGGTTCCACGACGCCGGGGTACCAGGGCTTCATGCGCGCATCGATCGCAACCGGCGGCGCGTACGCCAAGTGATGGCGGACGACAGGCGCGGCGCGCGCAGTGATATCTGCGGCGGGCTCGAAGCGAGTGAACACTTGCCACAGAAATTGCTCGGGGCTCGCCGCTGTTGCGCGCGCGTCGTCGGCCAGCACGAGGAGCGGCCATTGCGCCACGGCGGGATCCTGCACGAGCCGCTGAGTATACAATTTGTCTTCCGCGTAGGCTGGGCCTTCCACGATGAGGCAGCCGGGGCAGAAGACCGCCATGGCGCGCGCGCCTGCGGGCAGGGCGCCCGGCAGCGATTTCGGAAGCTCACGAATGGCCGATCCGAGTCCGAGCAGCACGCCTTTGCTCCCTTCATTGACCTTCGGTCCGGTGTAGTCGAGCGTGTCCATCGAGACGTTCGAAAAAATGAACAAATCCGTCTCGAAGCGGCAGCGGGCCAGCAGATGCTCGAGGAGGCCGCGGAAATCCCTCAAATCGCGGCGCGCGTCGGTCACGAGCAGGAATTTTGTCAGCGAAAGCTGCCCTTCGCCAAGGATCCGGAACGCCGAGGCCAGCGCTTCGCGGCCGTAGCGGTCTTTCACGACGGCCGCGGCGAGTGAGTGGTAGCCTGTGTCGCCGTAGCTCCACAAATCCACGACCGCAGGCATCACGACCGGGAAGAGCGGCGACAAGAGCTCCTGCAAAAAATCACCGATGTAGAAATCTTCCTGGCGCGGCTTACCGACCACCGTGGCCGGATAGATGGCATCCTTTCGGTGCCAAATTTCGTCGTACTCCACTACGGGGTAGTCGTGGGCGAGGGAGTAGTACCCATAATGATCACCAAAAGGGCCCTCCGTTCGGCGCACGCCCGGGAGCACGCGGCCGCGGATGGCGAACTCGGCACGGGCCGGAATGCGGTGGCCGCCCCCCGGCACGTCGGCCATTTCTAACTTTCTGCCGAGGACGAGTGAGGCCAATAAAAGCTCCGGCACTCCTTCGGGAAGCGGCGCGATGGCTGCCAGCGTGAGCGCCGGCGGGCCGCCGAGGAAAACTGTAAGAGGCAGTGCGCGGTCAGCGCGCTCTGCCTCGCGATGGTGGAAGCCGCCGCCCTTGCCGATTTGTGAGTGGAAGCCCGTGTGCCGGTCGTCGAAGACATGCAACCGATACATGCCGAGGTTGCTTTGGTGGAGCGCCGGGTCGGGGTGCTCGGTATACACGAGCGGCAGCGTCACAAAAGGCCCGCCGTCGAGCGGGGCGCTCGTGAGGGCCGGCAGCGCGCTCAGGCGCGCCGGCGCCATGCGCTCCTCCAGGATCGGAGCGCGCCCGACGCGCTTCAGCCCGACGCGCAGCGCGTCGGCGAAGAGCCCGCGCTTCGCCCAGAGCTTGGCGGGAGTTGGAGGGAGAAGCTCCACCGGGAGCGCTGCGAGCTGCCGCACGAACTCCTGTGGCTTTCGTCCGAATGCGCGATCGACCCGTGCCGCCGTCCCGAAGAGGTTGGTGACGACGGGGAAGCGGGAGCCCCGGACTCGGCGAAAGAGCAGGGCTGGGCCTCCTTCCGCGATCACACGGCGGTGGATCTCGGCGAGCTCCAGTCGCGGATCGACCTCGGCCTCGATCTCCACGAGGTCGCGCGCGGCGCGCAGCGCCGCCATGTAGTCGCGGAGGTCGAGGTACACGGGGGAGCGAGAAGGTAGCCCGCTGCCGGCGCCGTGCGAGAGGACGCTTCTGTTTCTTCCTCCCTTCCGTTCTGCTGTCGGCATGCATGCGCCCGCCGAGTTCGCGCCCGACGATCCCGAGCTGCGCATCCGCGTGCGGGCGGCGCTGATCTCGCTCGTGGCCGGTACGGCGATTTTCGGCGGCAAGCTCGCGGCCTACGGCGTGACGCAGTCGAGCGCACTCCTGAGCGATGCGCTCGAGAGCATCGTGAACGTGCTGGCGGCTGCGTTCCTGGTTGGAAGTGTGGTATTCGGCGGGAAGCCCGCCGACCGCGACCATCCCTACGGCCACGGGAAAATTGAGTATTTCTCGGCGGCGTTCGAAGGAGGTCTCATCGCCTTTGCGTCGATCGCCATTCTCGTCGGGGTCGGCATCGCGCTCTGGGAGGGGCAGCGTGCGCGGGAGCTCGAGGTGGGAATGGTGATCTCCGGCGCGGCGACGGCCGCCAACGCGTTGCTAGGTGTCTATTTGTTGCGAGTCGCGCGCCGCTCGAGGTCGCTCGCCCTCGAGGCGGATGGGCGTCATGTGCTGAGCGACGTCGCCACCACGATCGGCGTGCTTGCAGGGCTCGGCGTCTCTTGGGCGACGGGGCTCTGGTGGCTCGATCCCGTCATCGCCGGCGGCGTCGCGCTGCACCTCGGCTGGGCCGGTTTCCGGCTCGTGCGCCGAGCCGCCGGCGGCCTGCTGGACGAGGAAGACACACAAACGATTGAGGAACTCCTGGCAACTCTCGAGCGCGAACGCGTGCCGGGGCTGATCCGAGTGCACCACCTCCGCTCGATGCGCGTCGGCGCCCGCACCCACGTCGATGCGCACCTCGTCATGCCGGAGTATTGGACGGTCGAGCGCTCGCACGTTCTGTGTGATGCGCTCGAGCACAAGCTCAACGCCGCGATGCCGGGCGAAGTCGATGTCGTGTTCCACGCCGATCCCTGCCGGCAGGAGCATTGTGGAGTCTGTGAGGTCGCCGATTGTGAAGTTCGCCGGGAGCCGTTTACGGCGCGGCCGCCGATCAGTCTCGAGGAGGCCGTGGCTCCCGATCCGCCGCGCGGGAGGCACCGGCCGTGAAGCTGGTCTTATGGGATATCGACGGCACGCTTCTGTTGCTTCGCGGCGTCGGGCGGCGCAGCGCCGTGGCGGCCGTCGCGGAAGTGCTCAAGGCCGATCAGGTGGATGAGCGGACGCGCTCCGTCGATTTCGCAGGCTCCACAGACGGCAGGATCTTCCGCGCCATGGCGGCAGCCTGCGGAATTGTGGGAGATGCATACGAATCGAATCTGCCGGCGCTGCGGGCGCGCTACTTGGAACTGCTCGCGGGCGAGGTGGCGGCATTCCGCGACGACCCCGTCCTTCCGGCGGTTCCCTCGGTGCTGGCGCGGATGGCGGAGCACGCGGAGGTGCGGCTGGGGCTCCTGACGGGCAACTACGAGCCCGGTGCGCGGATCAAGCTCACACCGTTTGGCCTGATGGAGTTCTTCCGCGTGGGAGGGTTCGGCGATGACTCGGAGGATCGCCGCGAGGTGGCCGCCGCGGCCTTCGGGCGCAGCAGCGTTCACCATGGCATCGAGTTCCGGCGCAGCGACGTGATCGTGGTCGGCGACACCGAGCACGACATCGATTGCGCGCTGGCCCACGGATTCCGCGCCGTCGGCGTCTGCACGGGGCGGCGCACGCGCGAGCGGCTCACGTCGGCGGGGGCGCACCTTGTTCTCGACAACCTCACCGAACCCGACGCCCTCGAGAGGATCCTCGAGATCTGAGTAGAGTGCGCGATATGGCTCACACGACGACCCTCCGCGCGGCCGGCGCCGCCTTCTCCCTTTTGTGCATAGTGTCCTGTGGCTCCGGCGCCCGGAGGCTCGACGGCCAATGGGTCGGCGGGTGGCAGCGGGAATCCACGTATCATTTCGTGGATCTTTCCTTGAAAACGGAGGACGGATCGCAATCGGGGAGGATTGCACTTCCGCTGGAGCCCGAGCCGAAGCCTTGGCTCATGAACCTCTCTTGGGACGACAAGGAGCTCACCGTCGAGCTGTTGCGCAAGGATGAGCCGAAGACCTTCCTCAGCGGAAAGCTCGAGCGGGGCGAGCCGTCGGCGGAGCGGGTGGTCGGAAATGTGAAGAATGCGGATTGGACGGGCGAGTTCGAGCTGACTCGGACTTCGCTCGTCTCTCGGGAGACTCTCGACAAATGGGCCGGTGAGTACGTGGGCGAGGGCGGCTCGCTCCGCGTGCGACGCGACGGCGCCTATTTGTTGGCGAGCCTCAACGGCGAGCCCGAGCGCGCTCTCTTTCCGGACGCAGCGCGGACCGAAGAAGACGCTGCAGCGGGGATTTTTGCATTTCGCTGCGGCGCAGCCGGCTGGCAACCGCACCCGCCTGCACGTCGGCTTCGATTCCGACCTGGTTCTGCACCTTCTGTGATGGTCACGAATGCCGCGGACGGCGCCAGGCTGCTGGAAGCAACGAAAAAGTAGCCGAGACGGATTATTTGTCTCCGACGGGAGCGCTCGAAGCGCGCTGGAGCCGCGCACGCGTTTGCGCGACTTGGGCGCGAAGGGCCTGCACCTGCTCCGCAGACAGACCCAGCCGGCCCGCATAATCCGCCACTTCATCCTCCCGATCGAGTTCGATACAGACCTTGACGAGGAAGAGCCAGAGTTCCTGGAAGTTCAGCGCCGTGTCAGCGGGCACAATCGACTGGAGCTCAGCCTCGGCTTCGAGAGCGCGCCGATGGGCGCTGTCGAGATCTCCTCGGCGCGCGTCGCTCATGGCGAGCCACTGCAGCGCTTGATTGGCGGCGACGCGCTGAGTCGGTCCGATCTTCTGGAGCACGGTGCGCGCAGCCTGAAGCTCGGCCTGCGCGCTTTCGGCGCGGTCCAGAACGGAGTCCACTTTTCCAGCGGCGAGCATCGCGAGCCCGAGGTCGAGATCGTCCGGTTGGAGCACTGCTCGCGCGACTCGAATCGCTTCGTGGGCGGCCGCTGCCGCCTCCAAGATCAGCTTCTTCGACTCCTCGTAGGCGCTCTCATTCCGCCCCCCTTGCATCGGATTGCACCGGAATGACTCGGTCATCAGTGCATGCGCACAATTGGTCAGCACGACGACGCGAGCGGGATGGTCCCTTCCCATTAGGCGCTCGGTCATCGCATCGGACTCCCGATAAAGACTGATGGCCTCGCGGAATTGTGCACCCGCCTGCTCGGTTGCTCCGCTGCCCATGGAGTGCTCACCCTGCATCTTGCGGTGCTGTGCGAGGCCGTTCAGGCAGAAGGCGACATCCATGTGATCGCCTCGATGGAGCCGACGCGCAAGCGAGAGCGCCGACTCAAACAACCGCCCGGCCTCGTCGCTTGGCGTTGTCCACCCGACACTCGTGGAATAGTGGAGGACTGAGATCCGCTCCGCGAGATTGCCGAGAAAAGTAATCATCGCGGGATGGTCCTCGCCGAAGAGCTCCGCGCATTGGCGGACAGTCTCGCGAGAGTATTCGACGGCCCCTGCGGCATCGCCCCGGCGGCGAAGAATCTCACTCATCCCGTTTCTCCACCCGAGCGAGGCAGCGCTGAGCGAGAGGCCCTCGCCCTCGATCGCACTCTTCGCCCGCAGATACCACTTCTCTGCGGCGAACGTATCCTGCCGCGCGAGCGCGAGCTCGCCGAGCTTTGTGTAGATCCGAGCCGGCATGGGGCCGCGCTCGCCCTGGAGCTTCTCCCGGACCCGCCGCGCTCGCTCAAGTTCGCGCTCCGCGTCGGCCAGCTCGCGAAGGCGAAGGTGGGCGCCTCCGAGCTGCTCGGCGATCGCCGCATCGGCGAGGCTTTCTCGAACGCACAGATCGGAGGCTTCCAGGAGCTTCTCCTTCGCCTCTCGATCGTCGTTCCGGGCCGAAGCGAGCGATGCATGCGCATACAGAACCTCGAGGCAGCCTTCTCGAGTAGGGTTCTCATCGACGGCGATCTCCGCCTCTCGAAGCAAATGATGTACTTCAGCAAAACGGCATAAGTGAATCTCGGACGTGGCCTGCACGGCCAGCGCCGACACGAGAGTGCTCCTCTCGGCCCGAGGAAGCGAGCGGGCGATGCGCGCGGCATGCGCCGCGTCGTCGCGAGCTTCGCGGTCGCGGTCGAGATCCGAGAGAGCTTGGGCCGCCGCCAGATGCGCCCGGGCGCGCAGCCATTCGGCCTGGGGGCCGAGCGGCTGCGAAACTCGGAGAGCATGGCGCGCATCCTCGAGCGCCTCGCGGCCGCGTCCATGATCTCGAAGGAGAACCGAGGACATGCAATAATAACGCGCGAGGTCGACAGGCCGGTCGGCGAGCAGCTTCGGCGCCATGTCGCGAACATCGGGGATCTGGCGGAGCGGCAGGGCTCGGTCGCTCAGATCGCCCGACTGCTCCACGATGAACTGGTTCTCCGTAACAAATCGGAGGAGGCTTTCGAAGGCCTCCCGCTGCTTGGATGCGTCGGCTCGCGCGGAATCAAGCAACTTCTGCTGGCTCAGCGCATACACGCCGAATCCGGCCGTGGCTCCGAGTACCACCAATCCGAGCAGCGCCGCCGAGCGGTGCTTGCGTACGGCCCGCCGCAGCCGGCTCCAGGTGCTCGGCCTGCGCGCTACGATGGCTTCGCCCGCGAGGTGTCGGCGCAGATCCGCCGACAAATCGTCGACGGAGGAATAACGAATCTCTCGGTCACGGGCCATGGCCTTGGACACGACCGTTTCGATCTCGGCATCGACCGCGGGATTCAAGGAAGAGGGCCTTGGGGGCTCCCCGTCGGCGATGGCGTGAATCCACGACTCGACGCTCCCTTCGGCCTTGTAGGGGAGGTGGCCCGAGAGGCACTCATACAGAAGCACTCCGAGCGAGTACACATCGGCACGGGCGTCCGGACGGGGCGGTGTCCCGGTGACCTGCTCCGGCGCGGCGTAGGCCGGCGTCCCCAGGAACTCCGTCGTGAGAGTCAAATTTGCTTCGTTGCCTTCGAGACGCTTCGCCAGTCCGAAGTCGAGGACGTGCGGAACGCCATCGGCGTCGACGAGGATGTTCGACGGCTTCAAATCGCGATGCACAATTCCATGCCGATGGGCATCCCGAACTCCCTCGCACACCTGCACAAAAAGCTCGACGATCTCCTTTGGGCTGCGGCGCTCTCCTCCCGCACCGCGCTCGCACCATTCGGTAATCGGCACACCGTCGATCCACTCCATGGCGAGGAGTGGCTGGCCGTCGACCATCTCAAGCCCATAGACCGTGACGATATTCTTGTGTCGCAGGGACGCGAGAATTGAGATCTCCCGTTCGAAGCGGGCGCGCATGCTGGAGGTCGCGAGCCCGCCGCCGAGGAGCCGTTTCAGGGCCACAGGCCGATGGGTTCCAGGCTGGCGCGCCCGGAAAACCACACCCTGGCCGCCTCGGTGCACTTCTTCGACCTGATCGTAGGGCCCGACTCGCCCGGGCGGCGGAGTCGACAGCGCCTCCTTGAGACGTGAGATCCACTCATCGTCGGGTGCGTGAAAGCCAAGATTCGGATCGGCCGGCTCGCTCACGCTCATCACTCCCCGGTTTCTTCGCGTATTTGTTGCGCAATCAACTGCTCCATCCGGGCCCGGACGCGCTGCTTCACTTTGTACACTGCGTCGACGTGGACCTGGAACGCCTGGGCCGTCGTTTCGGGAGAATCACCAATCAGGAGCCGCTCGAAAATTGCGAGCGACCTCGGCTCGAGGCTTCGCTGCAGCGATTCAAACGCGGTTCGATAATGATGTGCGATCCATTCGCGCTCCCAGAGCTCATCGAGCGCGTCGTGGTCGGTGCCAGGGTCCTGCGCTGCTTCGACGGGGCCGCCGGTGTGCGGATGCTGACGCTGCTGGTGCATGAGCCGGCGAATCGCGTTTCCCACAACTCGGCCGAGGTACGCGTGGAAACGACCACGGCTTGGATCGTACTGAAAGCGCTTCATCGAGGAGGCGAGTGAGACCAGCACGTTCTGCCGAACGTCTTCGGCGTCGGACGACTGGAGCCCCCGAAGCCGGCAGTAGCGGAGGATCAGCTCGCGATAGCGCTCGTCGAACTCCCGCCAGGCACCGTCGTCGGCGGTATCCCGAAGGCGCGCCAACAGCGACGGTCGGGTAGCGTGCGAGTCCATGCGGACGAGTCTACCCGAGGGGACGAAACGGCGCCGTGCTCGTAGGATGACGGCCATGATCGCTTCGCTTGCTCTCTCCGCATTCGCCGCCCTCGGATCCGCCCCGCAGGAACCGCAGCCCATTCGCATTCTGGTTCTTCTCGGCGGAGAGCACCACGCCTACGAAGGGAATAGCCGGCTCCTGCTCACGGGGCTCGGACAAGTGGGGTTGTCGTTCACCAGCGAGGTCGTACGCATCGACGACCCGCCGACGGGAAAACCCGCAGCTGAGCCGAAGACGCTCCCGAGCAAACCCGATGTCCTGAAAGATCCGGAGCTCGTAAAGAAATATGACGTAATCATACAGTATACGCAGGATAGCTATCTGGAGAAGCTCACGAGCGATCACGTCGACGGCCTCACGGGATTCGTGCGCGGCGGAGGCGGCTGGGTCGGCATCCATTGTGCGCTCGATACGTGGAAGAGCTGGCCCGAATATGTGGAAATGGCCGGCGGAAAGTTCCAATCCCATCCGCCTTACGGGCCGCTCACAATCCAGCGGCTCGCGGCCGCGCAGGAGATGGGAGCCGGGCTCGAGGATTTCGAGACGAAGGATGAGCTGTATCATCTCGACGACTGCGCCGCCGACAAGGATCTGTTGTATGCGGCGAAGAGCCCGGGCGACGGCAAGCTCCGCCCCGTGGCTTGGACCCGCGGCTACGGCCTCGGGCGCACGTTCGCCACGGTGCTCGGCCACGGGCCCGATTCTTACAAACACCCGATGTTCCTGAAGATGATCCGCTCGGCCGTAGAGTGGACGGCCCGCGCCAAGTCCGAGTCGCAATGCGCGCCGATCGGCGCGTCCTTCTCATTGTTCAACGGCCGAAATCTCGACGGGTGGACGATGACCGGTCCCGGACGGTTCGTCGTGGAGAATGGCGCACTCGTGTCGCAGGGCGGCATGGGACTTCTGTGGTATAGCCGCCGATCGTTCCGCGATTTCTCCCTCGAGCTCGAATGGAAGGCAGAGCGAAAAGAGGCGAACTCAGGCGTATTCGTTCGATTCCCGATGCCGCTCACCCCGTGGACCGCCGTGAACGCCGGCTACGAAGTGCAGATCTGTGATACCGCCGAGGCTAAGCACAATACGGGTTCGATCTATTCGTTTCAGGCGGCGAGCAAGATGCCGGTGAAGGCGCCCGGCGAGTGGAATCATTACCGCATCGAGGTTCGCGGCCAGCAGTACACCATTTGGATCAATGGTGAAAAGGTGAACGAATACACAGGCTCGCGCAGCTCCGAGGGCTTCGTTGGACTCCAGAACCACGACGACGGGTCTAAAGTCGCCTTTCGCGCGCTCCGCGTGACGGAGCTGCGCTGACCCTTACTTCGACGGCGTCGGCAGCTCCAGCGTCACCTGCGCCCGCTCGCGCGCAATCGCCCGGGCGGGCGCGCTGGCCGTTTTTTCGGCATGGACGATCGTCCCGACGCGCAGGTCAATGCCCGCCGGCACGCCGTCAAAGACCACAAATCCTCCAGGACCCGTGCGGTGGGCGAACGGGTGCTTCAGCTCAAGGAGCGCCCCGGTCTCCTCGGGATGCGCGGCGCAGCGCAGGAGTACAATCGGCGGAGGATGGGGGATTTGTAAGTCCAGGAATCCCACGACGGGCGCATTCACCAGCGGACGGCGTTTCTCGTCGGTGGCCAGCACGGTGTGCATGGCGCCGTCCGTCGAGGTGAAGTGGATTCGCTGCCGAGGATGGAGAATGGCAACTTTCGGCTCAAAGCCGCTCGGCCCGATGCGAATGTCGGCCGGAGCGTGCTCGCCTCGGAAATGGAACGGCTCGAGCCCTTCCACGATGGCGACCCACGCGCCGTCGACGGGTGCTCCGCCGGCGCTCCGGACGTGGATCTCCAGGGAGCCGAGTGTGGCCGGATCGAACACGGAGGGCGCGGGTTCCGATGCCGACGTCTGCGGCACGCGCAGCGAGGCCGGCGCCGAGGTGACCACACTTCGAACCTCGTCGGGCCTGGGCTTGGGGGGCGGGCTGAGCGCCATCAGCGTCACCAGAATGGTGGCCGTGATCACATATTTGAGCAGCGCCACCAGAAAGCTGCCGAGGATCAAGCGGCCGACCGAAAACGTTCGATTGACAATCAATAATCCCAGGACGACGGCCGGAATCGGCGCATAACTCCAGAGGATGGCAAAGTCGGCTTCCCACACATGCGACCAGATGGGGCCTTGTACAAAAAGAAACAGGCCGACCAGCACAGCCAGCGCGGCCGTGAGCTGGCGTGCCGTGATCCCGGGAACGATCGAAGAAGGAATGCGGCGCTCGGTCACCCCCGTACGTTGGCCTCCGGGGCCTCGAAGGTCTATCGCCCAGAAGTGCGCGCCCCGCGCACTCGACCCGGTGCCCTCTTCGGCGCACACTAGAGGCGTGGACGACGGCGCCACCGACCTTGACGTGGATGCGCTTCTGGCGGCCTGCTCCCGCGGCGAGGACGCCGCGCAGGAGCAGCTCCTCGCCGTTCTCTACCGCCACCTGCGAGATCTCGCCCAGGGCTATCTGCGCCGCGAGCGCCCGGGTCACACGCTTCAGCCGACTGCGCTCGTCCATGAGGCCTGGCTCAAGCTGATTCGGGAACGCAATAAAAGCTGGGTGAGCCGCGGGCATTTCCTTGCGGCCGCGGCGCGCGCCATGCGCCGCGTTCTCGTGCATCACGCCGAGAAGCGTCATGCCGAGCGGCGCGGCGGCGGCAAGCGGCCTGTCACGCTGTTCGAGGAAGCGAGCGTATTCGAGGAACGGGCCGAGGATCTGGTGGCGCTCGACGCGGCGCTTGAGCGGCTGGCCCAGAGGGACCGCGAGAAGGCACAGATCGTCGAGCTGCGGTTCTTCGGCGGTCTGTCGGTCGAGGAAACGGCGGCCGTGACAGCTCTTTCGACGCGCTCGGTGGAGCGCGGCTGGCAGCTCGCCCGCGCGTGGCTGCGGCGCGAAGTGGAAACCCAATGTTCTGGCGGCAGCGGCGATGGCAACTGAGACGAGACCTCGCGAAGGCGAGGACGGCTGGGCTCGCATTGAGGATTTGTTCCATCGCGCCCTCGAGCTGCCGGTCGAGGAACGCGATGGTTTCCTGCGCGCCGCGGCAGGCGGCGACCGCCAACTGTATGATGAGGCGTCCTCCCTCGTGCGATCGGCGGAGCGCGAAGGGAGCTTTCTCGTGCCGCCCTCGGAGCGGCCGGCGCCCCCCGCGGCGACCCGCGGATGGATCGGGCAGCGTCTCGGGCCGTGGCGCGTCCTCGAACTCATCGGGGAAGGGGGAATGGGCCACGTATTCCTGGTGGAGAGAGCAGACGGCCTCTACGAGCAGAAGGCCGCGCTGAAGATCATTCATCGGGAGATGGCCGCGGGCTCCGCGCTGAGGCGGTTCGAGGAGGAGCGGCGCGTGCTCGCGCGCCTGGAGCACCCCGCCATAGCCCGGCTGCTGGACGGCGGTGCGACCGACGACGGGCTTCCCTATCTCGTTGTTGAACTTGTCGACGGCTTGCCGGTCGACGAATATTGTGATCATCATAAAACGTCGATTCGCGAGCGGCTGGAGCTCTTCCGGAAAATTTGTGAAGCCGTGGGGTACGCGCACCGCAACCTCGTGGTGCACCGCGACCTCAAGCCGGCGAACATCCTGGTGACGCGCGGCGGCGAGCCGAAGCTGCTCGATTTCGGAATCGCAAAGCTCCTGGATCCGGCCGGCGCCTCCGTGACGCTCACAGTGACGCCGGCGCTGACCCCGGGCTACGCAAGCCCCGAGCAGATCCGCGGCGAAACTGTGACGACGGCCTCCGACGTGTTCTCTCTCGGGCTCGTACTGTATGAGCTGCTCACGGAGCGTCCGCCGTTCCCCCGCGACACGGGATCGCTCGTGGAACTCGCGCGGCTCGTCTGCGAAGTGGAGCCGCCGGCTCTCTCCGAGGCGGCGCCGGCCCGCCGCGAGGAGCTGCGGGGCGATCTCGACCATATTGTGATGCGCGCGCTCGCGAAGGAGCCGAGTCGACGTTACACATCGGTGGAGGCGCTGGCGGAGGACGTGCGCCGGCATCTCGATGGGCTGCCCGTCCTTGCGAGGCCCGACACGCTTCGCTATCGCACCTGGAAACTCGTGCGGCGAAATCGTGCACTCTTCGCTGGGCTCGCGGCCACGGCGGTCGCGCTCATTGCAGGAATTGTGGGCGTCGCACATCAGGCGAACGTTGCGCAGGAGCGGCTCGGAGATGTGTTGCGTCTGTCCGACGCGCGCCGGCTTCGGCAACTCAAGGCAGAAGTGACTTTGCCCACGCTCCAGCAGGCGCAACCCGCACACTTGCCCGCGTTCGACGGCTGGCTTGAGCGGGCGAAGGCGCTTCGCGACTCGCTGCCGGCACACCGCGCGCTACTCGCCTCGCTGCGGGAGCGCGCGAATCCCTACGATGAGCGGGCGCGCGCGCGTGACCGCGAAAGCCACCCGCGATCCTCGGAGCTTCGATGGCTTCAGGAAATGCTCAACGTTGCGAATCTGCCCGATCGAGAATTCGTGCAGTCGCGCGCGGCGAAGGTCGAATCGGAGGTCAGCGGGCGTCGCAGCTGGGACATGGCGACCGACGAAGATCAGTGGGAGCACGACACGCTGGCAGAGCTGGTGGACGCGCTTGAGCGATTTGTGGACCCCAAGACCGGTGAGCTGGCCGCTGTGGAGTCGCGGCGCGCCTTCGCAAGTGAAGTGGTGGCGAAGACAGTCGATGCCCATGAAGCGATCTGGAAGGAGACGCTGGCATCGCTTCGCGAGCGCGAGCACCTCGAGATGGAGCCGCAAGTCGGACTTGTGCCTCTCGGGCGCGACGGCGGGTCGGGGCTGCACGAGTTCGCACACCTCGAGACTGGAGAGATTCCCGTTCGCGGCGGCGACGGTACGCTCGCGTTTCACGAGAAGGCCGGCCTCGTATTGATTCTGATTCCCGGAGGGACGATCACGCCCGGAGACTCCAGCGTCTCCGCGGCCTCGCGCCCCGGAGCGGAAGCTCTCCTGGATCCTTACTTTATTTCAAAGTATGAGATGACGCAGGCCCAGTGGCTGCGCATCACCGGAGCGAATCCGAGCATCTATTATCCTGGGAGGGGCGCCGGCACAACGAGGCCAAATCTCACAAATCCTGTGGAACATGTGAGCTGGGATATGGCGAGAAGCACGATGACTCGGCTCGGGCTCGTGCTCCCGACGGAAGCGCAGTGGGAGATGGCCGCCCGAGGAGGAACGACGACGCGATTTTGGACGGGAGACGATGTGGCTTCGCTCCAGGGAGCAGAGAACCTTGCCGACTCGACGGCAAAGCGTCTTGGGGCTCCATGGACGGAGTTCGAAAGGGGGCTGGAGGACGGATATTTGGTGCATGCTCCGGTGCATGCGCTGAAGCCCAATCCCTTCGGGCTGCACCACGTCCTCGGCAATGTGTTGGAATGGTGTCAGGACCGCTTCGGAACGCTGCACGATCCAATGCGCGCGGGTACAGGCGAACGCTATGCCGCGGACTCCAACTTCCGAATGGTCCGGGGCGGGAGTTTTGTCAATAATGCAATCTGGGCCGACCCGACCCACAGAAGCAATACATCGCCGGATCTAAGGTTAAATAACCTTGGATTGCGGCCAGCTCGATCGATCGAGGGCGCCTGGCGGCGAGTGCAGTAGCTCTTCGCAGCAGACCCCACGCGCACCTGACGCGTTCGAGGGGGACTGTGCACTGCGGTGTCCGACGCTCCCTGCGCGGCGTCTAACTGATACCGACACGCGCCGGATTCGCAGTTCTGCGGCGCGAGCCCGGCCGTGCCCGCGCGCAGCTTCCGCGGTTCTGCATGTCCGAAACGCCCACCCCGGAAGGACCAACATGTTCTTGAAGTGCGCACTCCTCACAGCGCTCGCGGCTCAGACCCAGGGGCCGCCTCTGTCGCCCGTTACAGCCCCATTTCCGGTGCTCGACAATGTCGAGAGCTCCTGGGTGAATCTCAATCATGTGCCGATCCGGCCCATAGCGGTCGACGCCGGCAACGTCTTTTATGTGGTAAACACCCACGACAGCACCGTCGAGCATTTCCTGCCAGGCAGCTCGGCTCCAGCGCACGTCTGGGGGGTTCCGTGGAATCCGGTCTCCATCGCGATCTGGTCGGGCAACACACTCGAAGGCGACGGGCCCGACGAGCTGCTCGTCGCGTGCCGAGGCAATTATTGCCTTGTGCGCCTCGACAAGGCAACGGGGCGCGTGAAGGGGCTCGTGGAGCTTCCCGCAGAGCCGGGCGACCTGCTCATCGACGAGACGACCGACCGCGCATTTGTGTCTTGTTCGGGCGTCGACGCGGTGGTGCAGATCGATCTGACGCAGCCCTGGGTCCCCGGATTCAATCCCATCGAGCGCACGTACTCCGCTAGAAACGGGTACAACTTTGACTGTGAGCATCCGCTTTTCATGAGCTGGAGCGCCGATGGAAAAATTCTCGTGGCACCGCTCGCCTCCGGGAACAATACGACCGCGGAGCCCCGCGCGAGCTTTCGCGGGGCCGGCTTCAAGGTCTTCGCCCTCGGGGCCACGACGGGCCTTCCCGACCAGGATCTCTTTCTGATCGATCCCGCGGCAAACACCACGGAGCCGGTTGTGAAAGGGAGCGGCTCCGTGCTCTTCGGCCATGGCGTGCATCCGCTGACGGGGCAGCACTGGCAGCTCAATACAGAAGCGTTGAATGCACATATTCCGCCCTCCCAAGTGCGCCTGTCGGAGGCAGACCACAAGGGCATCTTCTCGGTGAACCGAGTCACACGGACGACGCCGGCCGCGGGAAGCATCCAGACCGCCGCGATCTTTGACAATCTCGATACGTTCGGCGGCGCAACCGTCGATCCGACGCGAGCCGTCGGACAGCCGTACGCGATCGCCTTCCATACCGATGGGCGCGTGTTTGTCTCCGGACTGCTCACGGACAACGTCGTGGTTCTCGATGCCAGTGGCAACTATCTCCAGAAGATTGACCTTCCCTCTGGCGCGATCCCGCGTGGTCTCGCCATCGGGACCGTGAGTGAAGTCCTGTTCGTCTACTGCTGGGGGACAAACCAAGTCCGCGCGTACAATGCCACAACTCTCGCGCTGCGAAGGGTCTTCAATCTCAACTATGACCCCGCGCCTCCGCAGGTGAAGACTGGGCGTGCCATCTATTATGACGGCGACAACTCGCTGAATCAGAACATGTCGTGCGCCACATGCCATGTGGAGGGCCGCACGGACATGCTGGTCTGGACGCTCTCTGACCTGACGGCCGACGACAAGGGGCCGATGCTGACGCAAACGCTGGCGGGCATCGAGAAGATGACTCCGTTCCATTGGCGCGGAGAGCGGCCGCGGCTGAAGGACTTCAACGGCGCCTTCGAAGGGCTCCTCGGCGGCGTGAAGCTCACCAATCAGGAGTTCGCCGACTTCCAGGCATTTGTATTCTCAATCCAGAATCCGGCCAACCCCTTCGAAAGCCCGCTTCGCGAGATCGACTCAAGCATCCAGGCGCCGAGGGCTTCGGGGGGCAATGCCGTAAACGGCTTGCAGATCTACAACCAGCCGGATGTCGCGCTTGGGAGCAGCTGTAATGAATGCCATTTATTACCGACGGGCACAGGCAACGACAGCTCCGCCGTGGACTTCCCTGAGACGATTCCGCGCCGGGTGCGCCTCAAGGTCGCGCCCTTCCACGAGCTTTGGAGAAGGGAGCAAAAGCGAGTGACAGTCACTCTTCCGACCGGTGTGACGCAGGAGCGTCCGCTGCTCGGAGCGGGCATTAGCCACTCGGGGCGCGTCCCCGATCTCAAGCGGTTCATGGAGGACGGATTCGGATTCACGAGCCAAGAGGAGAACGACGTCGCCGCTTTTGTGCATCAGATCGACCAAGGCATCGCGCCAGCGGCTCACCGGGCGTTCCTCATGGATGCAGCAAGCGCGGCATCCGTTGGAGCCACGCTCGCTTCGTATCTCGAGCCGCAGGCCGCCGCGCGAAACTGCGATATCGCGGCAGTCTCCACAGATCTCTCGACGGGCTCCGTGTCTCGATGGGCCTACGACCGCGTGACGGGCAAATTCCTGCCGGAGACCGCGGGCGCCTCGCGCCAGATCGCGGACTTCGTTGCGGCTGCCGCCGCGGGGGCTGAATCCGCCTGGTTCGTGGGGCTCCCCGTTGGAATGGCCGAGCGCTGGGCCATCGACTACGACATCGATGGAATTGTGAACGGCTCCGAGGCGAGCGGTGCGATGTACACCCCTGCGGCGTCGGCCGCGACACCGGCGCTCGCTGGCGCGGTCACGAAGCAGTGGGTCTCGACGAAGGTGGCTCGCGTCGCGTTCGAGACCAATATTCCCGTACGCGCTACGGTTCGATACTGGCCTACTTCAATGGGTCCGAGCGCCGCGAAGCTCTCGGCGCCTACGGATTTCTCCCGGGTGCATGCGCCGCTGCTCACGGAGTTGATCCCGTCGACGTCGGCGGCGAATACGTTTGTTCCCGCGCAGCCGACGTTTGATTACACCCTCGAGCTGATTCTTGAGCCCCACGGCGCTGCTCCGGTGACGGTGCCAGGCCCCGTGAATTTATTTGCTTCTGCGCCCTTCATCTTCGCAACCTCGTTGGGCAATCAGAACGCCTTCGGGACCGCGAGCGTCGTGAAGGTGCTGACTCTTGCGCAACAGGCGGTCGGATCCGACACGGAATTTACTGTAACCATCGGCACAGGCTTCAAACAGGGAGGACCCCCTGCGCAGCCTGCGCTGTCGCGCGTCGTGGTCGGAACGGTGTACGTCGACGGCGTGCGCGACTCCTCCTTTACTGCGCTCGCGTCGGCGAACTCCTATCAAGTTGGCGGCATTACCGTGCAGGGGGGCGGGAACTCCTTCTCCTTCGATCCGTCGCTCGGCACAAGCTTCCTCACAGGATTCGAGACGACGGCGACGGTCCCTCCGAGTTCCGTCGGATCGACGGCGTTCAAGTTCAAGTATCCGACGGCCGCCGTCTCCGGAAAAAAAGTGAGCTTCAACGTCGAGGCCATCTTCCCTGTGGCCGACACGACGGCGTTCCATGCGGCGCTCGCGAGCTCGACCCCGACCGGCAATCTCACCATTGCGGTGGTGGGTGCGCGTCAAGCGCTCGCCGACTGGTCGATGGTCGACACTGAGAAGAACGACGACATCCCCACCGACTTCCGGATGGTGACGGTCCAGGTTCCGTAACGGCGGGGTCTCCGCCGCGGATCCCGCGCGCGGAGCCGTCGCTGCCTCAGCGGCTGGCGGTGCGCAGCTCTCGAATTCTGAGATTGCGCACCGCCAGCTCGGTATTCATGCCGCCGTGGAGCTGGAACGCAAAAATACCCCGCGCGGCCCGCGCGTCGCGAAGTTCTGCAGTTCGAAGCCCATTCAGCTCGATCCGCAGCGCGTCGCCGCGTGCCTCCACGACGAGGTGGTTCCACCCGGTTCGATCGACGGCCGAAGTCCAGATCTCGCGCGCTGGCTGGGAGAGCATGCCGCGGCCTCCCTCTTCGTAGAGCGAACCCCAATATTCCTGGCCGAGGTCGGCCTGATACCCGATGACGCGTCCGTCTTCGAGCCGTTTTGATCGGAATTGAAGACCACTATTTCCGCTCAGGAGCCGCACATCGGCTTCCAGCACGAAATCGCCATACTCAGCCTCGGAGACCAAGAATTCATTTGTGGGAAGCTGGCGGCCGGTGCCGAGGATCGCTCCGCGCTCCACGCGCCACAGCGCGGGGTCGCCTCTCCAGCCTTCGAGCGAGCCGTCCGCCTGGCGGCGCCACTCGGAGCTGCTCGGCGGCTCGACGGGCGTCGGCGCCAGCAGGAGTGCGAACAAATCGCCGGCTTGCTCGAGGGTCAGTGCGTCGAGCAGGCCGGCGGGCATCAAAGATGCTGTGGAGCGCGTGCGCTCGGCGACCTCTCCGGCGGGCAGCGTAGTCTTTTCTCCGGCGCCGTCGAGCAGCGTCAACTTCTCGCTGTCCTCCTGGATGATCATCCCGGAGAGGCCGCGCCCGTCACGCGTTTGGATGGACCAGGATTGATATTGATCGGAGACGGTGCGCGAGGGATCGACGACGGCGTCAAAGAGATCGCGGCGCGTGAAGCGGGCTGCAACGGTCGTCAGGTCGGGCCCGATGGTGCGGCCCTCGCTTCCGAATTGATGGCATCGGGAGCACGCTTCTCGGAATACCAGCGCACCTTCGGCGGCCGAGCGCCTCGGTGCGGAGCGCGTCCGCTCGAGGAACTCCCAGACGGCGCCGGCGTCGCGCAGCGGGGCCGCCGCCGCCAGCGCGGGAGGCGGCGGCGCCTGCGCCTCCCTCAGCACGCGGTCGAGCGCGGCTCGCTCCTCTTCGGGAATGCGCGATCGGACATCTGTGGCGATGTTTTCGATGTATCCGTGGAAGCTGTCGCCGCCGCTCCAGGCATACGCCGCCCGAAGCCATTTCACGAATCTCGCCCGCTGCTCCGCCGTCGCATCCGCCGCAAGAAGGCGCGCACAATAAGCGGCATGGATCTGCTCCGCCCGGGCAGGTGCCGACTCCATCGTCGCCAGCATCGGCTCGAGCGCGGAGGGAGCCTTCAGGTGAGCGAGGAGCAGGAATAGCTGGCGTGTGGCGCGAGCGTCCGCTCCCGGAAGAAGTGTAAGAAGCTCCGAGGAGATCGCCTCGCGCGCTTGCGGATCGAGTCCGCGGTTCACCAATTTTCCGAGCTGAAGCTCCGCGGCGCGGAGCGCCGCTGTGCGAGCGGGGCCCGACTCGGTGCGGGCGAGCGTGAGTGCCTCCCGTAGCCTCCCTTCCGCTCTCACACGTTCCGTTGGCTCTTCCGGGGCGCGCTGGGAGGCGAGCAACGCTTCGGCGCGCGCCAGCGGATCTGTGAGTCTCGCGGCGGCGAGGTCCCGGTCTTCGCGGGAACGCCGACTCCATGCGGTGGCCGCAAGAAACCGCTCCTCGCGCGATGCCGAGCCGAGCCCTCGGGCGGCGGCCTCCATGGAGATCGGCGGCTCCTCGGAGAGCATCGGCCAGCGCGGTGGAGCGGCGGGGCGCGGCTGCGGCGGCTCCGGCTCGACTCCCGGTGCGAGGTCAAGTGCATAAATGCCGCCGCGCGTGCCGCGCCCGCCTGTGGAGAAGATTACTCGTCCACCGCCGTCGATGGCCAGATCGGTCACATTGAGCGGCCGCCCCGTCACGAGCGGCTCCGGTTCGTCGAGGAAACCCCCCGAGGGCGAGCGCCGAAGTGCAAGGATGCGTCCCTGGGACCAATCGCCGCCGAGAATGGCGCCGCGGTATTTGTGCGGCAGCCGTTCGGCCTCGTAGACGACGACGCCCGTCGGCGAGCCGCGGCCAGCATCGGCAAGCGCCGGAAGTGAGTCCTCATACCAATCGGGCCAGACGGTCGAACCCGTCCGCCAACCGTACTCTCCTCCTGGGAGAACCTCAAGAAACCGAGTGGGGCGATACCACGGCAGCCCGAGATCCCACTCCATGTCGCTGTCGTAGGTGTAACATCGCCCGCCGCGGTCAAACGCGAGATCATACTGATTGCGGAAGCCGCCCGCGACGACGCGCCAATCCTCTCCTTCAGGATCGACCGAGACGATCGTTCCGCCGGGCGATCGGCAATCGACTGCATGGCCGAGCGGATCGACATACCTCGGCAAAATGTGACCTTCGTAATGATGGCGGAACGGTGCGCGCGGACTCCATGCGGCAGGCGGCGGTTGCGAATGGTTCCCCACTGCAACATAAAGCCTTCCATCGGGACCCGCCGTCACGCCGTGGGGGCCGTGTTCACCGCCATCGCCGGGGAAGGTGCCGAGGCACTTCGGTACGTCCGTCCCCTTCGGGAAACGATACAGTCCCATTCCTTGCGGGCCGCTTCCCACGGCATACAGATCGCCGCCGAACCAGCAAAGGCCATGGCAGCCACGGACCTTCTCGCTCAGGACCTCTGCCTCTTCGGGCGTTCCATCTCGATCCCGATCGGGAAACTGCAGTATGGCTCCGTGCTCGACGGAGACGGTGAGGCTCCCATCCGGCGCGATCGCCAGGGCGACGAGCGAGCCGGCCTCCTCGACGAGCGGCTTGATGGCGAGGCCCGGCGCCGGTTCGAATTGTGATTCGATCTCGAGCGTCACTCCGGTCCATGGACCTTCACCCAAGCGGCCGAGCTCCCGCGCGGGAGCCCAAGCCAAGTTCGGCGGAGCCGTGCCGCGCTCCTCGAGCCGTCCGGCTGCAGAAAGAAATTGTGAGTTCGTGCGGACCGGCACGACGGCGCCGCTCTCGCATTCCACAGTTCCGAACAGCAGCACCGCTGCCGGGCCGCCGTCGTTCCATCCCTCGATGAGGATCTCATTGGTGCCTTCGCGGAGCGCCGGCTCGGGCCGCAGCCGCGACGCGTGGGTCCAGCTTTCGCTGCGCCCGACGAGCTTGCCGTTCACCCAGACGCGGGCGTGGTTGTCGGCACAGATGCGCCAGATCGCGCTCTTCGGCGCCGCCGGAAGCTCCAGCGACCCCTTCAGGAGGCATCTCTCTCCTTGCGGCCGCGAGGCGCCGTCGGACCAGGAGCCCCAGATCCACTGCGCCTCCCCAGATTCTTGATAGGCATTGAATGGGAGAGCTGACAGCAGCGATGCGAGAAATGTGAGTATCAACCGTGGATCCTTTGGACGGCAATGCGGCCCACCTCGAGCCAAACTCGCGATGGGCGAGAATGATGAGCGCGCAGCGCCGACTCCGCGAGCTTGATGGAATGCTCGGCCCCGTTCGCGAGAGCGCCCTCGCGGATCGCTTCGGGGTTGAGCGGCGCGCTTTCGAGCGAGCGTTCGGCGCGGCTTAGCGCCTCGGGCAAGTCGGTCGAATTGCCAAAGGCGGCCACCAGCGCGGCGGCAGTGTGCCATGCGCCTCGGATCACGAGGGGTCGGTCGTGGGCATCTGCGTGGCGCGCGAGCTCAAGAGCTGCTTGAAAGCCGGTGAGCATATGTGTGAAGGCAATGATGCGGCGGTCGCTTTGAGCGACGAAGGCCAGCGCCAGTGCCTCACCGAGATCGAGAAGTGAGCTCTCGCCGCGCCGTGGGTCGAGCCAGCCGACGACGGGTCGGAACGGCTCGAGCGTCGCGAGGCCGCGGAGCCCTTCCACGATGAATCCGGGGCGATGGTCGCGACCCGGAGCAACTGTTGGAATCCGTGAGAGGATCTCGAGAGGCGGCCTCTCGAGCGGCGCAACGTCGAGCTCCCAGCCCGGCAGCTCTTCGTACTGGCACGCCCAATAGGCCATCCCGCGCGCGAGCTCCGCCTTCCGCGCCGGTGTCTCCTCGATACGCAATGCTCGCAGAGCGTGGGCCGTGCGAATCGCGCCGTGGGCTGCGGCCGCCGAGAACCCAGGAGCCAGCACTCCAATCCAGCACCGAAAGACCTCGTGCGCGGAGCTTTCTGTGATCTCCCGCTCCATGCGCGCCAGCCATCGAGGGTAGGCCGCCGGATCTCCGAGCGCACGATGCCACTCTTCGTCGCGAAGCGCAGTGCCGGCGGGCGGATGGGGCTCGAGATCGGCAACATATCGCTCAACCCACGATTGCGCCGCGTCTCCTCGGCCGAGCGCACACATCGCCTCGGCCACCATCGGGCCGTGGTCGGCGAGCCCGCCGCTGTACTCCGGAGCGAAGGCGTGGAGCCGCACGAGTGCGGCATCGAGCAGGCTGTATTGTGACTTCAGCTCCACGGAAACTCGCGATAGCGTTCGCGGAGCTCGGACTTTCGCACTTTCCCGACGCCCGTGCGCGGCAGGGCCTCGACAAAGACCACTGCGTCCGGCACCTGCCACTTGGCGAATCGCTCCGCGAGAAATTGTTGCAGCTCTTCGGCGGTCGCGCTCGCGCCGGGGCGCAGCGCCACCACGGCGATGGGGCGCTCCTGCCACTTGGGATGGGGTACGCCGATCACCGCCGCCTCCCGCACACCGGAGTGGGCCATCAGTGCATTCTCCAGCGCGACGGAGCTGATCCACTCGCCGCCCGATTTCACCAAATCCTTCGAGCGGTCGACGATGCGGATTACACCCTCGGAATCGATGGCAACCACATCTCCGGTGCGAAACCATCCGTCGGCGGTCCATCGCTCGTCCGATTCATGACTGTTAAAATAAGAACCCGCGATCCACGGGCCGCGGCATTGCAGCTCGCCGATCGCCTCGTCATCCCAGGGGAGCACGCGCCCGGCGTCATCCACGTGGCGCAGCTCCACGAGCGGTGATGCATAACCCTGCCGCGCGAGAATCTTGAACTTCGCCTCGTCGTCGAAGTCGGCCTGTGTCGACTTTACATGTCCATAGGTGCCGATGGGGCTCGTCTCGGTCATGCCCCAACAATGAAAGAGTTGCACTCCGAGCTCGGCCATCTCCCGCAGCAGCGACTCGGGGAGGGCGGATCCGCCCACGATGGCGCGCAGACCGGGCTCGAGGCGCCATCGGCCGGGCTGCGCTCGCAGTGCGTCGCGGATGGCGACCCAGATGGTTGGGACGCCGCTCGTGAGCGTCACCCGCTCCTGATCCAACAGATCGAGGAGGCTCTCGGCGTCGAGGTGGGGCCCCGGCAGCACGAGCTTCGCACCCATGAGAGCGGCCGTGTAGGGGAAACCCCACGAGTTCACATGGAACATCGGCGCTACGGCGAACACGCAGTCGCGCTGTGCGATGGGAGCATCTCCCGCGAGCGCCTGGGAGAGCGAGTGCAATAGAATCGATCTGTGAGTATACAGAACTCCCTTCGGCCGCCCCGTTGTTCCGCTGGTGTAGCACATCGACGCGGCCGAGCGCTCATCGAGCTGCGGCGCCATGAATTCGCTTCCGGCGGAGGCCAAAAGAGATGTGTAGCTTTCACATCCGGCCGGCAGCGGCGCATTCGTGTGCTGCACCACAAAAATCCGCTCGAAGGGGGCTTTCGCTCGAATCGACTCCAGGACCGGCAGGAGCACGTCATCGACCAGCAGAAATCGGTCGCGGGCGTGGCTCGCGATGTAGCCGAACTCGTCGGGGTGGAGGCGCAGGTTGAGGGGGTGGCACACGCCGCCGGCGAGCGGCACCCCGAGGTAGGCCTCGACATGGGCGAGGCCGTTCCACTGGAGCGTCGCCACGCGGTCGCCCTCCCGTAACCCCGCACGCGTGAGCGCGGCGGCGAGGCGTCGCGCGCGCCGAATCACGGCGCCCCAGCTTGAGCGCTCGATGCTCCGGTCGGGCTTGCGTGCCACGACCTCCACCGATGGGAAGAGCCGCTCCGTGCGCGCCGCCACATGCGCCAACGTGAGCGGGAAGTCCATCATCGAGCCGGGGAACACGGGCCCGAGTCTGACCGAGAGTGTCGTGGCGTGGAAGGTGGCGAAGCGGTGCACGGAGCACGCTCTGCGGGCGGCACGGCACGCGTGCGACGGGCCGCCGAGCGGACGGGTATGCTTCGCCGTTCCGTGCCGCCGGCTCCGTCGAATCGCCCCACCCTGCGCAAGCGTTTGCGCGCCGCCTGGAAGCACAGCGCCCTCAATCCCTATTGGCTCGAGCACCGGCTTCTTCGCGGCGCGATCGCGGAGCTAGCGCCGAAGCTGCGCGGCGAACTCCTCGACATCGGCTGTGAGAACCGGCAGTACGCGCCGCTCTTCACCGCGGTCACGCGCTACGTTGGGCTCGAGCATCCGGGCGCCGTGGTCAATATTGAGAGCGCCTATGCGCGCAGCTACGCGCGCGCGGTCGGGCTCGTGGACGTGTTCGGAGATGCGCTGGAGCTGCCGATCGCCGACCGCACCTTCGACGCGGCGCTCTGCCTGGAGGTGCTCGAGCATGTTCCCGATCCCCACGCGGCAGCGCGTGAGATCGCGCGCGTGCTGCGGCCGGGAGGGGCGGCAATTGTAACAGTTCCATTCTTGGCGCCGCTGCACCAGGCTCCTTACGATTTTCGGCGGTTCACGATCTTTGGACTTCGGGCGGTGCTTGAATCGGCGGGGCTCGAGATCGAGGAGATCAAGCTGCGTGGCAATTTTCCAATCGCCGCCGGAATCCTCGCCTCGCACGCTTTGTACCATCTTGGCTCGCGCGCCTTTACGCGGGACGGCGCCCCTTCGATCCATCCGCTGGCGGCGCCGTTTGTGCTGCCGATGTGTGCGTTGCTACAGCTCGCGGCGCTTGGAGTCGGGAAGCTCTCGCGCGACGAGTCGCTTTGCGTCGGCTACGCCGTCGTGGCGCGGCGGAAGCGGTAGCGGACGCGCGGTTTCGCGCCGAGTTCGCAGCCACGGAAGTCCGGCTGTGACATGTTCGTGACAGGAGATCGCCGGATGCGCTCGTATCTCGGTTCTCCTCACGGGATCCTATTCATGCAACAGATTCACATCACACGGCCACTTTCTGCTTTTCCGCTCCTCTCGACAGCACTCGCGGCGGGACTTTGGGGCCCATACGCCGTCGCCGGTCCGCCGTCAGCCGGCATTGATGGGGCTGCCGCGCAAGCGCAGACGCGGAGTGCGGAGGGAGCAGCGCCCTTCAAAGTGGTGACCTCGATCGACCCGTCGACTTTGCACATCTTCCAAGATAGCAAAGGCACCTATTGGTTCGGCAGTCACGAGCACGGGCTGTTCCGTTGGGACGGGAAGGCTATTGCACAGTTCACGACCGAATCCGGGCTGAGCGGCAATGGCATTCTTAAGATTCAGGAAGATAAGCTCGGAGATCTCTACATCAGCACGTCGGCGGGCATTAGTAAGTTCGACGGGCGCGCGTTCACGACGCTGAAAGTGGATGAGTCCGATCCCGCTGCCGGGCAGTGGAAGCTCGAGCCCGACGATCTCTGGTTCTATGGCGGCCAGGACTCGCGCGCAATCTTCCGGTACGACGGGAAGTCGCTCCGAAAACTCACCTTTCCGCCGACGCCCGAGGGTGAGGCTCATTTCGCTAAGTACCCGCGTTCGAAATACCCGAATATCAACTATACGCCCTACGACGTCTACACGACCTACAGAGATAGCCGCGGGAATATTTGGTTCGGCACCGCGAGCCTCGGCGCTTGCCGATATGACGGCAAGTCCTTCTTGTGGATGTCCCAGTTCGAATTGGGCTTTCGCGAGAAGGGCAACCGCACCTTCGGCACGCGCTCGATCATGGAGGACCGCGACGGGAAATTCTGGATCACCGCAACGCGATTCCGCTTCGATCTGTATCCGGAGGCCTCCGCCGTGCGAAGCGCGGACGGGCTCGCGTATTCCAAGTCGGAGGGACTTGTTCACTCCGGAGACGACGCCGAGGAAGATTACTCTTACATGATGTCGATCGTGAGAGACAAGGCCGGTGATCTTTGGATGGCGACCTACGGTGCCGGCGTGTGGCGGTATGACGGGAAGACGCTCAAGAACTACCCGGTGCTCGTGGACGGGAAGCCGATTACTGTGTACTCCATCTACAAGGATCGGGAAGACAGCTTATGGCTCGGCACCCACGAGCACGGCGTCTGCAAGTTCAACGGCAAGTCCTTCGAGAAGGTCAAGTTTTGAGCGTCCGGAGCTCGCTTCACCCTCTACTGATTCTTCATTTTTGCCGCGGCTGCACATTCGAGAAACCGGCAATCGTTACGCCGCACCCTTCTTATTGCCACCCGATGCGGGCGCGCCGCGAAGGAGTCCCTCCGTGCTGATGTCCTCATCGAGGTCGGGCCAGTGAATTCCGAATCCGCCGCCGGCAATTTGCCATTTTGCGCGCTCCGCCGGAGTAGCGCTCAGAAGCCGAGGGAACCAAGCTAGCGGTACCATGATCGTGCGACCGTCGAGCAGGTCAACAATGAGCCGGTGCTCATCCGAGCGAACATCGACCACTTCTTCACCTGTGTGATGAACCATGGATATCTTGCCAGCGTCGTAACAGTAGATCGCGATTGGATTGGACGAGTCGAGCGAGAAGATTCAGCTCGTGGGGAGCGAACCCAAGATTGGAAGCGAGCGCGACTTCCGGCTCGAGCCAGAATTTCGCACTGCTCCGATCTCGGTCAACGTGGATATGCGGAGGCTCATTGGGCTCATGGCTCTAGAAGTAGAGCCGATAGGGGCCCGACCTGAGATCTGTCGGCATGGACCGATTGTAGGCTCGCGGGTGAGGCATTGGTTCCCGTTCGGTACCACAACCGCACTTCCCTCGCAGTGAGCAGGGGCGCGGCCCGGCAGACGGAGAGCCGATAGAATCTTTGCCCCATGGAAACGCTGACGAGCTACGTGCTGGGCGAGTGGCGCGCCGGTGATGGCGCGGCCACTGCGCTATTCAATCCGACGACCGAAGAGACGATCGGGCAGGTCCGCAGTGGCGGGTACGACCCGGCGCGCGTGCTGGCGTTTGCGCGCGAGACGGGCGGAACCGCCCTGCGCGCCATGACCTTTGGCGAGCGCGCCGCGGCGCTGAAGGCCCTATCGAAGGCGATCTATAGCAAGCGCGATGAGCTGCTCGACCTCTCGATCCGCGCGGCCGGCACGACCCGCGGCGATGCGAAGTTCGACATCGACGGCGCCACAGGAACGCTCGCGGCCTACGCCGCATACGGCGAGGCGCTCGGCTCTCGCCGCTGGCTCGTCGACGGCGATGGCGTCCAGCTCGGCCGCACGCCGCGCTTCTGGGGCGAGCACGTGCTGGTGCCTCGGCTCGGCGCCGCGTTCCATGTGAACGCGTTCAACTTCCCCGCCTGGAACATGCTCGAGAAGGCGGCATGCGCGCTCCTCGCCGGCACGCCCGTGATCGAGAAGCCCGGAACGCCGACGGCGATGGTGGCGTGGCGAATTGCACAAATCATCGCCGAGAGCGGAGTGCTCCCGAAGGGGGCGTATCAGCTTGTCGTCGGCTCCGCGTCGGCGTTCCTCGATCATTTGAACTCTCAAGATTCGATCGCGTTCACCGGCTCGTCGGCGACGGCGGCGCTCCTGCGCGGCCACGCCAACGTGGTGCGCAACAATGTGCGAGTAAACCTGGAGGCCGATTCGCTCAACGCGGCGGTGCTCGGGCCCGACGTCGAAATCGGCGCGGAGAGCTTCGGGCTGTTCCGCTCCAACGTCACCCTCGACATGACACAGAAAACGGGCCAGAAGTGCACTGCGGTGCGCCGCATCCTCGTTCCGAAGGATCGCATCGCCGACGTGCGCGACGAGCTGGCGGCGATCTTGGCCGACACGCGCGTCGGCGATCCGGCTCTCAACGAGACGCGCATGGGGCCGCTCGCGAGCAAGCAACAATTGGACGATGTGCGCGCGGGAATCGCACGCCTCGAGAAAGAGTGCGACGTGGCGACCGGCGGATCGGCGACGGCCGTCGGCGGCGCGAAGGCGATTCAACAAAAAGGCTATTTCGTCGCGCCGACGCTCTGCGTGGCGCGCGATGGGCGCGCCTCGGTTGTGCACGACCATGAGGTGTTCGGCCCTGTTGCTACCATTGTGCCCTACTCGGGCGATGCCTCCGAAGCGGCCTCCTTGGTGGCGCTCGGCGGCGGCGGTCTCGTGGCGAGCGTTTACAGCGACGATCCCGCCTGGACGCAGTCCCTTGTCGTCGGCATCGCGCCCTGGAGCGGCCGCGTCTGGATCGGCAGCGAGAAGCTGGCCGACCAGGGCACGGCGCCGGGCACGGTGCTTCCTGCCTCCATCCACGGCGGCCCGGGGCGCGCCGGCGGCGGTGAGGAGCTGGGCGGCCTGCGCGGTCTCGAGTTCTACCTGCAGCGGACGGCGCTCCAGGGCTACCAAGGATTTGTACAGTCGGTCTTCGCACCGAAGGCGTAGCCCTCCGAAGGCTCTCGATCTGTGGATCTCGGCTTCGAAACCATCGGCAACGCGACCCTGATCGCCCACGACCGCGGCCCGGTGCTTGTTACAGATCCGTGGATTCTCGGAGATGCGTACTTCGGGAGCTGGATCCGAAGCCATGAGATTCCCGCCGAGGTGATGTCCTCCATTCGGAGCGCCAAGTTCGCTTGGATCTCCCATGGGCATCCCGATCATCTGAGCCTCGAGTCGCTGGAGGCGATCAAGCATCAGACGATTCTGTTGCCGGATCACGTCGGCTCCCGCATCGCGGGCGACCTGCGCGAGATGGGCTACAAAGTGCAGGTTCTCGCCGACGGCGTCTGGACGCCGCTCACGGATCGGCTTCGCGTCGCTTGCGTCAGCGACTTCAATCAGGATGCCATGCTCTTCCTCGAGTTCGAGGGAGGCGTGCTCGTGATCAATGCCAATGATGCGACCGACCGCGGAGTCGGCGATTTTTTGGTCTCACAGATCGCGCGCGCAAAAGTGAGCTACCTGCTCTGGCTCACCGGCTACGGCGACGCCGACATGCTGAACGTCCATGACGAGAGCGGGAAGCTCATTCTCCCCGGCGCGGCCGCGAAGCATCCGATCGGGCCGACGATCCAGGGCGTGCTGGAGGCGCTTGGGATCCGCTACTTCATTCCGTTCAGCTCGATGCACCGTTACCAGCGCGCCGACAGCATCTGGGCGAATGAATACACGACACCGATCGAGGACCACGCCAAGGGCTTCGATTCGAAGAAAAGTGAGATCCTCCCGGCATTTGCCCGTGTCGACCTGGCGAACGACCGCGTGGAGCGCATCGAATGCGCTCCGGTGACCGACTGCATCGTCGACCCCAAACAATTCGGCGATGATTGGTCGGAGCAGCTCTCGTCCGAAGAGGCGCGCGATCTGCGGGAGTACCTCCGCGGCGTCCACCATCTCACGACCTTCCTCGACTTCGTCGAGTTTCGCGTGGGCGGGCGCTCCCATGTGATCGACCTCGGAAAGGGACACGGCCGCGGGCTTCGATTCGAGACTCCACGGGGCTCACTCGTCACCGCCGTGAAGTACAAGATTTTCGACGATCTGATGATTGGGAACTTCACGAGGACCACACTCCTTGGCAAGCACGAGCGAACCGGTACTGCCGCGCTCTATCCCCATTTCATCCCGTTCATCGCCAAGTATGCCGACAATGGGCTCGCGCGCACGCCCGAGGAGCTCCGGCGTTATTTTGAGTCTTACAAGAAACGCGGATTCTTGAATTTCTTCCGGAGCGTCGCGGCGCAGGAAGCGGCGGCAGCGATTCGACCTTACTTGCCCGAGTGATCCTGCGGGATCCTGTTCGCGCCGTCGGGCTCCAGCGCCTCGGGGACGGGCTCGATGCGAACGGGAAGGGGATTTCCAGTCTCGAGGTCGACGACCGGCGAGACGCCGATCCGCTGACCGTCGGCTGTGCGCTCGAAAAGTAAGGCCGCGACGCGGATCCCGGGGCCGAGCCGCTCTATAGGGCCGATCTGTAGGCTTCCCTCTGCGAGCCCCCGGGCATCGGTCTTGAAGCGAGTCGCCGGATCGTTCCCGATGGCGGTCGCGTCGACTTTTGAGATCGGGATTCGAAGCCCGAGCAGAATCCAATCATCCGCCGCCCGGCCGAGGAGTAGCCAGCCCTCGCAGTCGGGCGCACCCGAGACTTGGAATCGAACCGAGTCCTTCGACCGCTCCATCGTCAAAGATACAGAAGACGAAGCGCTCGACGCGGGGCCGTGGAGTCGGGATTTTTTGTACCAATCGACCGGATCTTCCGGTCGTCGCCCACGGAGGCATCCCGTGGAGGTCATCGCGCCGACCAATGCCCGAGCTTCGATGCCATAGCCGAGGCGGCGCGGGTGCCCGTCGCCGAAGAGCAACTCCGAATCGCGCCCCGCCGCACGGGCTTTGTGGAGAATAGGGCGCAGGTCGACGAGGGTGGCGCCCGCTTCTCTCGCCGCCTCTTCCATGGATCGATTGACTTCGTCGAAGGGCGCCGCGTCCGAGAGATATGTGAGGAAGAAAACGGCCGCGCCGACGTTGGCCGCCGCCTCTGCAACGGCGACTGAGTCGGAGATCAGGCGATCTTTGAGTTCGCGTTGGAGGGGCTGCGGCCTCTCGAACCGCTCCACATCCTGTTGGATGAGCTTGACCTTCTCCTCATGGGTGAGCGCTTTTCGTTGCTCCTCCCGATGGGGCCCGATTCCAAACCAATGGACAGGACGCGATTCGATGGGAACGGTGGGCGCGGAGCGGATTCGATTCGCAAGCGCCAATCGTATGAGTTTTACGAGCCGGAACGATTCCAGCCAACCGGCCTCTTCAGGGAGCGGAGTGAAAAGATTGTTGAAGCCGGCTCGGTAGATCACGGCGGCGGGCCGACGGCTCTCCAAATAGGTTCGCAAGTCCTCAAGAACGACCCATGACATGGCTCCTGCGCGCCCAAGATTCGCCGCATGGAATCCCGGCGGGGCGAGCTCCTTCGAGAGCGACTCCGCCACGGAGGGCAGCGTCTCCTTGTCCTCAACCCAGATACCATACATATGCGAATCGCCACAAAAGACGACCTCCGGTGCGTCGGCAGCGCCGGGCCGAACCGCGCGCTGCGGCTTCGCAAACGCCGCAGCGATCTGCAGCGCCGCTTCGGCCGCCGCCGCCGCGAGGAGCACTCCGAGCGCCAGCGCTGCGAGCCTTCGGGCGGCAAGTTTCATGGAGCACACCGTAGCGTGTCGGCGCGCGAATCTACTTGGTCTGGAACGTCCAGGTGCGGGACTTGCCCGAGGGGCGCCAGGTGGCGATCACGCGATATGTGACGCCGTTACGCAGCGGCGCCTTCGGGATCAGGCACCATGTATCGGGCGGCACAAGCTTCTCGTTGAGCGGATCGTCGGGAGTCGATTCCCAACAATCGACTTTCTGTGTCGAGCCCGGCGCGTCGTAGAGCGCAAGCTCGATACGCTCCGGCGTCGCAAATCGGTCTCCGAAACCCACAGTGAGCGTGATTGGGTACCCGAGCGTCCCCGGCGACGCGCTCGGCACAGGGCGCGGGAGCTCATCCGCCATGCGCGTCGGAACGCCCTTTTGCCCGGGATAAGGCCATAGAACCTCAAACTCCGAGTTGCGCTCTTCGCGCATGCTCTCCACGTCCATCACGGAGATGCCGCGTTCGATGGCAACCCCGATTCTCAATAATCCAGGACGCAGCAGCGGAATGCGGTGATAAAAGCTCGAGAGCCACTGCCCGAGGGCGTCGCGCGCGTTCGGCGCCTCGGCGGCAATGATCGAGTGGGCTGCCGACCAGGCGCCCTCCGGCGTGTAGCCGTCTCGCTCCGGGTACTCCTCGTGGGCCGCGGGCCACTCGAGCGCCTGCGCCCGATGCCGCGCCAAGTATTGAGCATGAAGCGAGGCGAACTCGCTGAGCTCGAGATCAATCTCCACTTTTGGCTCTCCGCGCATCTCGCACGCGTCGTAGGCCTTCTGTCGAATGGAGTTCAGCTCGTCGGCCATCGATTGTTGCAACTCCGAGGGCTTCGCCGCGGCGCGATCGAGCCGCTGTAGGATCCCTCCATCCGACGCGATGATCCAAGCGCGCCATCGCGCTTCGAACCGGTCGAGGCTTTCCCGTATCTGCCCTTCCAGGATCTCCTTGCGCGTCCGCTTGAGATTCACCCCGAGCGCTTCGCGGGTGTCGCGCAGCAGCGTTTGATGGATGCCGAGCTCCATCAAGTACTCAAACACATAAGTGCACTTGAGACGGTCATTTCCGCCGACTTCCCCGAAGAGCTTCACAAAAGAACTCTCGAGCGGAGGATCCTCGCCTCGAACGGCCAGCTCACGCATCCAGCGGCGCCCGCCGGTCGCCCCCGCGCGCGTGAATCGGAGGATCTCCTGGAGTTCCTTCTCGTCCTCGGGCGAGCGCGTCGTGGTTCGATGATTGGGAAGCTTGAGATAGTTCGCTTCATCGATCCAGGAAAACATCGGAAGCTCGGCGCCGAAATAGTTGCGTGCGGTCCAGCTGAGGCGCCCCGCCTCGAGCCACGCCGTGTGGTCGAAGTCCTGTGCAAAGTCGCAAAAGAGCAGCATGCGGCCGAGCTGCTCCGACGCGGCGCGGCGAAGCGCCCAGCCGCGTCGATCTTCCATCCAGGTGAGCTGCTTGGCGCGCTCAGCGCCTTGCCGATCGACCACACCGGCAGCGAGCGCGTCATCCACCGCCGCTTCGAACGCCTTGGCCGTGTCGACCAACACGATCGGCGTGGCGCGCTCCCGCGCAGGCGCGAGCTTTCCCGAACGTAAATACTCCGCGAAAGCGGCCCCCCGGAGAGCTTCCTCCAGCATGCGCGCGGCGCGTGTCCGCGAGAACCGACTGTGTACTTCAATCCCTTTCCACCGCGCGACGGAGCCGGGTACTCCATAGACGGCGAGGAGAAGAGGGTGGCGGCTCTCCTCCGCCTCGATGGATAATTGCAACTCGTGGGCGGCGCGGAGCGATTTTTCGCATTCCACGCGGAACTTGAGCGTGCGCAGATCTTCCGTGGAGCGCCAGCGGCCGGCCTGCCGCTCGTGGCCGAGCGCCAGGTGCGCCGCCTCGCACTCGGAATCGAGTTGTAAGATTGCCGACGCTGCCGAGCTCCGGAACGGATCCTGGAACTCGCCGAGCTTGGATCCAAGCCCGCGGACGGCATTCCTCAGCTGCGTCGCCGCCTCCCCAAGCATGGCAAGATTCGGCTTCCCCTTGCCGATCTCGCGCGCGATTTGCGCTCGAAGCTGTGCAATGGCGGCGGGATTCAGGCCTAGCCGCGCCTGCACACCCGCACACTCCCCAGCCTCCTCCTGGCGCCCTGCGCGCGCGAGCTTCACGGCGGCGGACTCGAGCGCCGCTAAGGCCCCAGGCGGCCATGCGGCGGGGCGGCTCTCCGCCCCCTGAGCGCCGACCCAGGCGAGCGTGAGCGCAAGCGCAGCACCGGTGGCGTTCATTTCGTGGCGGTTCGAAGGAGGAGAGACGCGTGCGATCGATCGCCCGCGGTCCTGCCGTTCTACCCGCCGTAGACGATCCGCTGCGCGTTGTTACGCGGGGCGTCCGCAGGTGCGCAGTGAAGCGTCGACATTGCCACGCTGGGGTTGGCCTCTCCCGTCGCGGTCATGGCCCGATTCTGCGAAGTGTGCGTGCCTATCGGCTCGGTGGCCCATCGGGAAGAGCTCGTGGAAAGGTCCAAGCCCGGCCACGATGGGACTCGCGGGCGGCCGGACAACCTCCCGGTCGTCGCCATCGCTGGCTTTTTGGCTTCTTGAGGAGCGGGCCGACGAATCAGCGTCCCGGCGGCGCGCCGCGATGGGGTGTCGGCTGGTACTCGTCAGCGGCGCGCGAGCCGTCGGCGAGGTGCAGCATCGGGAGAAAACAGTGGGAGACTTCGCGGTCGCCGGGCTCCAGTAGGAGCGCGGTAACGAGGGCGTCCTCGGGGAGGCGTTCGCGCAGGGCCGACGGAAGATCGACCTCCGCGCAACCGTCCTGCGAGAGGACGAACTCCAGCGGTGCCACGCTTCCTGCAGCCAAGGCCGTCTCCACATCGAGAGGAAGCCACCAATCGCGGTACGCGAACCCCTTGCCGGCAAGCCCGATCACGAGGCGCCCGCGAGCGCCGGGCACGCTTCGAACTCTTACAGATCGCACCCCACGGGCTCCGCGGAGCTCGGAGTCGTACACGACCTCCATGGTCCCAGCGATCGGCTCGCGCGCGGCGGGCTCGGGCTTCCAGATCGGTGCCAGCTCGGCCGCCGAAGGTAGACCCTCCGGCGTTCCGATCCCGAACTCCGCGAGGGCTGGAATCACCAACGTCGCTTCGAGAGCGTAGCCGAGGGCCGCCGGGTGGCCGTCGGAAAAGTAAGCTTCCGAGAGCCGTCCGGCCGCGCTTGCCGCGTCTTCGGCAGCCGTCGTACCCACAAATCGAAGGCCCAGCTCGGCGGCCGCATCGCGGAGGGCCTGATTGAGCTGCGGAAGCAGCCCCTGGCGCCGCGAGTACCCGACCACGACAACCGGGATCGAGCGTGGCTTCGCGGCCGCTGCGAGTCGCGCCAGGTCGGCGCGGAGACCAGGCGTTGCGGCGCGGACGAGCTCCGAGCTCGGCGGCGGCGGCGGCCCGTGCTCAAGAGGCCGAAGCCGCGCGGCGGTCTGATCGGCCGTACCGCGCAGCCGAGCGGCCACGATGCGTCCGAGCTTCACGACGCGCAGCTCGTCGAGCCAGCTCCTCTCCTCGGGGCGCGCCGTTGCCGGATTATTGACACCGGCGCGCACGACGAGGGCGCGCGGCGCGCTGCGGGCTAAGTCGGCGAGCGCGTCATCGACGACGAGCCAGGAGGGAAGCCCCGCGGTGCCGGCATTGCGCGTGCGAATCGGCCGCGGCGTGCGCGCCGAGAGCTTCTCGACCTGCGCCGGCAACGCCTCGTGCTGGTCGACCCAAAGACCAAAAATATGGGAATCTCCAAAGAAGGCGACTTCGGCGTCTGCGGCCGGCGCGCGGGTTGGGCGCGCGAAGAGCGCGCCGACGCGGAGCGCCGCTTCGAGCCCGAGCACTACTGTGAAGACTCCGAGAGCGGCGGCCGCAGCGCGGCGGGCAATTCGCGGAGAAGCTGCCACCGAGCCTGCGCGTCTAGCGGGCGTACGCTCGGCGCGCGAAGAGCAGTGTCAAGTACGGCACCATCGTCATCTTGTTCGGGATGAGCCGCAGTATGTTCCAAATACGCTTCGGCTGCAGATAGAAATCCCAATAGGCGCGCCGCCGCAGCTTTCCGATCTCGGCCTCGGGAACCGAAGAAACATTGATCTCGGAATAGTAAGGCTCGTAGTGGCTCCAGTCGGTCGGCAGCTGGTGCCCCGCCTGCTCGACCTGCCGGAACAGCTCGGTGCCTTTGAATGGGATCACGCGATAGAAGGCGGCGGTGTGGAACGCCGACTCCTTGGCCCAGCGGATCGTTTCCTCCATCTCTTCGCGCGTCTCCGTCGGGAAACCCAACATAAAGGCGCCGTGCGTCATGATCCCGCGGCTCGCCATGTAATCGACGATCTTCTTCGTCTGCGGAAGCCGCAGATTCTTTTTCATAACTTTCTGCACGCGCGGAACGGCGCTCTCAATGGCAATCATCGCGCGGTACATGCCGGCTTCCTTCATCAGGTCGACGAGTTCCTCGTCGAGGATGTCGCCGCGCAGGCCATTGGGAAACGTGAGCTTGAGGTCGTATCGGCGGTCGATCAGGCCGCGGCAGATGGCCTTGGCGCGCTCGGGCTTGAAGTTAAAAATATCGTCGTAGAAGACGAGCTCGCGTACTCCGTACTTCGAGACGAGGAGGTCGATCTCCTCGAGCACGTGGCGCGCGCTTCGCTCGCGGAACTTCTTGCCGTACGAATTATGGCAATAGGTGCAGCGCCATGGACAAGCCCGCGACGAGAAGATCGTCGCGAACTCTTTGTGTGCATAGATGATGCCGCCGCGCGGAACCGAGTGATATTTATGGATATCCACCAGATCCCAGGCCGGGAACCCGAGATCGTCGAGGCTGTCGGGGGGCGTGCGGTCGGGATTCATCACGATCTCGCCCGCCGTGCCGTCCGCATTCCGCCGACGCCACACGACGCCGAGCACTTCCGAGAAGTCGTCCGTGCCCGATCGCCACGCGTCGAGCAACGCCGGAAAAGTGATCTCTCCCTCGCCTCGCACGCAGAAGTCGATATTCGGATCGCGCATCACGTCGTCGGCCGCGACCGACGGATGGGGGCCGCCGGCCACGATCAGCACGCCCGGAAGGCGGCGCTTCATCTCGGCGGCGAGCGCGTGGAGGCAGCCGGCCTCGTAAGTCATCGCCGTGAGTCCGATCACATCGGGGCGCAGCTTCGCCAGGCGGTCGGCCGCCTGCGGGACGCGAAGGTCATCGACCTTCATGTCGAGGATGTGCAGGTCGTCGTAGCCGCCGCGCCGCGCCCCCGTGGCGACATACATGAGCCCCAGCGGGTGCAGATGGGTCATCTGCGTGTACGGGTGGTAGGTCTGGACGAGCGCGATCTTGGTCACGGCGGCCTAAGTCTAGGCCGGGGGGATACGTCGTGCCGGAGGCTGGCGCTGGAACAGCGTCGTTCCCACCGGACAATCCCCACTATGGAAGCCATTCGCACCTGCGTGGCCCTTCTTGGGCTTTCCTTCGCCGCCACGGCGCTGGGTCAGAATCCCGCCGCCGAGGCGGCCCCGCAACGACTGCTTGGCACTTCGATTCGCGATGTCACGGTCTATCCCGCGGAGGCGCTCATCACGCGCACGGCGCGAGCGGCGGTCTCGCGCGGCGTGACGCGCTACGAGATCACGGGACTCCCGCTCGGGCTCAACGACGATTCAGTCAAGCTCAAGGCCATTGGGCCGGCCACAGTCGTCGGCGTCGAGGTCCTGTCCGCAGGGGAGCCGAAGTCGCCCTCGAAGACGATCGAGGATCTGAGGCAACAATTGAAGGCGAAGCAGGCGGAGTTGAAGGCAATCCAGTCCCAGATGGAGGTGACTCGCTCGACGCGGGCTTTCCTCGAGTCGCTGCGCTCCGATTCGGCCAAAACGTTCAGTCAGGGCGTGCTCGCCGCGCCCGATCCCAATAAATGGGGAGAGACCATCACTTTTCTGGAGAAGGCGCTGCGATCCAATGTCGCGGAGGCGCGTCAGCACGAAGAGCAGGCGGCTCGGGTGGAGGCGGAGATCGCTGAGATCCAACAAAAGCTCGGCGAGCGGGAGGCCGGGTTGCGGGTGCCGACGAAGACTGTTGCGCTCGAGCTTCTTTCCGACGCGGCCGGAGAAGTGGACGTGCAACTCGATTACCTGATCGGCGGTGCGGGGTGGAGCCCGCTCTATGACGTGCGCGCCGCGTCAAACCTTGGGGATGCCAACCTGCTGATGCAAGCCCATGTCTCACAAAAAACCGGAGAAGACTGGAGCGGCGTGAATCTTACTTTTTCGACGGCAAAGCCCGAGCGCGGCGCGGCGCCGCCGCGGCTCACTCCGATGGTGCTGACCGGAGCCGACATGCGCCGAGGCCGCGGATCCGAGCTGTCTGCGGGAAAGACGATTCTCGCCGATCGGGTGGCGGCAGTGGAGTCGGAGTCCTCAATGGAGCCTTCCGCGGGAGCGCCGGGCGCACCGTCGCTGCGGCGCGATGCCGAAGTCTCGGCGAGCGGGCTGGCGACACAATTCCGCGTGCCCCGCCCCGAGACGGTGCCCGCCGACGGGCGGCCCCACCGCGTGCGCGTGACCGAGGCGAAGCTGGCGCTCGCACCGGCACACGTTGCCGTCCCGGTACGTGCGAATCGGGCCTTCGTGCGTGCGAAGCCAAAGAATACGAGCGGGTTCCCGATCCTTGCCGGTCCGGCTCAGGTTTTTGTGGGCAATGATTTTGCCGGCCGCATCACGGTTCCGGAAACGCTGCAAGGCGAAGAGATGACGCTCTATATGGGCGCCGACCCTGGGATCACAATCGAGCGCAAGCAGGACAAAGCGAACCGCGAGGCGCCGGGATTCTTGCAGTCGCGAGTGAAGTGGACTTATGGCTACCGCATCACAGTCAAGAATGTGAGCGCAGCGACAGGCCCTGCAACGGTGGAAGTCACAGAGCCGATCTACGTCTCCCGCGACGATCGAATCCGCGTCGAGATCGAGAAGTCTCAGCCCGAGTTCCTCCGCGGAGAGAAGGAGGACAAGGCGCGCGAGACTGAAGGGCTGCTTCAGTGGCGTCTTGCGCTCAAGCCGGGTGAGGAGCGAACCATTGAACTTGTATATACAGTTACCGCGCCGGAGGACCTTTCTGTGATGGGCCTCGAACGATGAGCGCCCGGGGCGGGCCGACCGGCGGTGTCCTGATTCGAGGACAGCCCCGCCGACGAGCCCGGCCTCGGAATTTGTGAACTCGGGATTTGGGAAACGGATGCGCCGCGCGCCGTAGATCCGGTGCCCGACGCGGGCGCTCGCTCGCGCGGGAGAACCCATGCGGACCTCCGAGACCTTCGTTCGACTCGCCCTCCTCGGGCTTTCGCCCTTCGCCGGAAGCTGCGTCGCCTACCGCGGCGTCGTGGTGCACGAGCCGCGACCGGTGATCGTTCGGCCGGCCCCTATCCCCTGCCCGCCTCCTGTCGTCGTGGCGCCGGTGCCTTGCCCGCCGCCGGTGGTGGTGGCTCCCGCCCCCTGCCCGCCTCCCGTCGTCGTTCTTCCTGCGCCGACGCCCCCCGTGGTCACCCGGCCTTGGCTCTCCACTCCGCCCCCGGCCGCCCCGGCGCTCCCTTGTGAGATCCGTCCAAAGTCACCTCACAAGGGTTGGATCTGGTGCGCCGGCTATTACGACTGGACCGGCAACCGCTACGTCTTGGTGCCGGGGCGCTGGGCCGCCCCGCCGTTTCGAGGTGCCCGGTTCGAAGCAGGCCACTGGATCCGTGAATCCCGCGGATGGCGGTGGGTCGAAGCGCGATTCGTGAGATAAGCGTGTGAAGCCGCGCGGAGCCGGGGCCCTCTCGGTAGAGTCCCCGGCTCGCGCCTCCGAGCGCGAGCGCGCCCATGAAGCACCCTCTGACTCTCACGCTCCCGGCCCTACTCGCATCGGCCCTCGCGCTCGCCGGTATCGCCGGCGCCGCCGCAACCCTCACGGCGACCGACGACGTTCGCATTGTGTTGCTTCACACCAATGATATCCACGGCCAGCTGCTCCCTCGGATGCTGCGCGGGCGAGGCGGAGACGAGGCTCAGCCCGTCGGCGGTGCCGCGGCCATCGACGCCGTGGTGAAGCAGGAGCGCGCCCGCGCGAAGAGCACGGGCGCCCATGTGCTGCTCCTCGACTCGGGCGATTGGTATCAAGGCACTCCCGAGGGAAACCACAAAAAGGAGGGAGCCGAAGGGGCCGTGGTCGTCGACTGGATGAATCGCGCCGGATTCGACGCTGCAGTGATCGGGAATCACGAGTTCGATTTCGGGCTGGCGAACCTCCGAACGCTGATGGCGCGGGCGAAGTTTACAGTTCTCGGCGCGAATGTCGTCGCTCCCGTGGCGGCCGGCGGCGCGGCGTCGGCGGGCGGGGATTCGAAAGCCCCGATCGCGAAGCCCTATGTGGTGCTCGACCGCGGCGGCGTGAAAATCGCGCTCCTCGGAATTCTAGATTCCGATACGCCCCGCATGGTCGCCAAGGGACGCATGGGGGATGTTACCATTCCCGATGAGATCGAGCAGTCGCGCCTCTGGTTCGATCGGGCCCGCAAGGAGTCCGACGTCGTCGTGATGCTCACCCACTGCGGGAAAGATACAGATCGCAAGATCGCTGAGCGCGTTCCCGAGGCGCCGGTCATTCTCGGCGGCCACAATCACGAGCGGATTCGCCAGCCCTACTTCGTGGAGCACGAGCCGGCGGCGCTGAAGAGCACGTCGTGGAAGAGTGATCTTCCCCCGCGTACGTACATTCTCCAGTCGGGTGCCCGCGCCGAGAACCTCGACCGCGTCGAGCTTTGGATCGATCCGAGCGACAGGCGAATTCGTAGGATCGAGACGAAAGTTACTTCTCTCGACGTGAAGATCGTGGGGGAGGATGAGGAAACGAAAAAGTGGATAGAAGCAGAGACGGCGGAGGTCACGAAAGCGCTCGACCGCGTCTTGGCGCAGGTGGAGCCGCCTGCGGCGGCGGCTGAGAAGGGGCAGCGCACTGATCCGACCTCGAACTTCATGACCGACGCGATGCTCTGGTTCGCGCGCCAAACCGATCCGACGGTGGTAGCCGCGTTCGGCAACGGCGGCGGCGTGCGCGCGAAGCTCGAGACCGGAGGACTCACGGCGCGGCGCTGCTACGAGATCGTTCCATTCGACAACTCGCTGGTTCTGTTGACTCTGAGCGGGACCGATTTGGCGCAGGTGCTCGGCGAGTCGTTCACCGGCGATCGGCCGGGACGCGCCCTGAGCGCCGGTGTCGTCGGTGTTATCCGGCGCGCTGGCGATGGGCGATTCGATCTTTCCGACGTGCGCATTCAAGGGAAGGCATTCGACCCCGCGGCGACCTACCGCGTCGCCGCAAACTCCTTCATTGCTGAGGGTAAGGGCGGCTTCCCGACTTTCGCGAAGGGCACCGACCGTGTCGACACCGGCGTGCTCGTGCGCGACACGCTCATGGAATATGCGACCGCGGTGAAGCGCCTGGCGCTGGACGACGTGCTGCGACTTCGATTCGACGGCGCCGGCAGCGCAAAACCGGCTTCGGTGCCCGCGGGCGCTGGCGCCGGAGGAAGGTAAGCTTCTCGGCCATGGGCCGACCCTCCACGCGGCGCGCATTCGTTGCCGCAGCTCTCGTCCTCCCTTCGGTAGGTGCCGCCGTCGGCGCCCACCCGCTTCAATCGGACAGGAACCGCGCAGCCGAGGAGCTGCGCAAGCTCGAGGAGCGGTACCGAACCGCCAAGAACGACCGCGATCGCGTCGATGTGTTGTTCGACGCCGCGAAGCAGCTCGGCACCGCCGACGCGCTGCGCTTTATCTTGAAGGAGGTCGACCAGCCGACGAACGCGTATCTGGGAGATCGCGCGATTGCGGCATTCGCTTCGACCGCCAATGGGCCAGCGCTTTCGGAGGTCGCGAAGGAAGCCTTCGCCACGATTCAGGAGCCGCGTATTCGCCGGGCCGTGCTCGAGGCGCTTATCTCCACAAAAGCTCCGATCACGACGGAGGTCGCGCTTCCCTGCCTCGGGGATACCGATCTCGAGACCAAGCTCTTGGCGCTGGAACTTTTCTTACAGAAAAAGGCGGCGAAGCTGCCGCTCGAGATTCCGAAGCTCGCGGGCGGCTCCGGAAAAGAGGACAAGGTGCGAGCCATGGCGTTGCTCGCGTGGTCGGCCTGCGATCCGACAGGCGCGGCCAAGGCCGTGGCCGCCGCTGCGAAAGACAAATCATCTCGCGTGCGGATCGCTTCGCTGCTGGCGCTCGAGAGTTCCGGCGGTGCCGTCGGTGATCGAGCGACGGCCTTTCTCACGGACGCCGATCGGCGCGTGCGCCTCGCGGCGCTCTCCGCCGTACAGAAGGTGCGCCCGGCGTCGGCCGTTCCTCGGCTCATCGAGCTCGTCGGGAAGGAGGAGGGGCGCGTACGCGAGCGAGCCGTTTCGGTGCTGCAAGAGATGACTCAGCGGAACTTTGGAACCGATGTCGCCGCGTGGACGCGATGGTGGGAGCAGGTGGGGCCGAATTTTGTGCCGCCCGCCGTCGGCGGCGCGACGGACAAGCGCAAGGGGAAATCCGAGGATGCCGCGAGCCGCGAGGGCACGCGCGTCGTGGAAGGGCCGAGATATTACGAATTTGTGGTCGCGAGCGACCGAGTCGCGTTCCTCGTGGATGTGTCGGGATCGATGCGCGCCGAGTACACACCTCCTGGCGAGACCAGCGCGGGCGGCTCGCGGACGAAGCTTGAGCAGGCGGCGCGCGCGCTTCGCGAGTGCCTCCTGGCGCTGCCCAAAGGCACCAAGGTGACGATTCTTGTATTCAATAATGGCCCGCTTCGATTTCGGTTCAACGGCAAGGATACCGGCCTCGACGTCGACGCGAAGCTCGCCGAGGAGGCATACCGATTCGTAGTATCGATCGGCGCCAACAACGCTACAAATATCAACGATTCACTGGAACTTGTGATCGAGGATCCCGAGGTCGACACGGTCTATCTTCTGACGGACGGCGAGCCGAGCGCGGGGCGCAGGAACCTCGGCTCTCGTATCTGTGACTGGGTCCGCCGGACGATTCGATTTGCTCGGACGGAGATCAACACCGTCGGATTGGGGGCCGACCCGCGCGGGACCGAGTTCTTGAAGCGGCTCGCGGAAGCCGGCGAAGGAAAGGCGGTGAGCCGCTAGCGACCGATGCGGATCTGGCGCGCATGAGCAAGCCTTGGCGAGACCTCTCGAGCGAGGAGCGCCTGCGCAGGCAGAATCAAGCGCTCGTGCGACTGGCGCAGAGCAATCGATTCGAGAGGGCGGGTATCGAGGCTGCGATCTCCGAAATTGTGGAAGTCGCCGCCGAGACGCTTGAGATCGAGCGAGTTGGCGTTTGGCTGTTCGACACGACCCAGGAGAAGCTGCGTTGCGTCGATTTATATGAAAGGAAGAGCCGGCGCCATTCGAGCGGAGTGGAGATTCAGCGCTCGACCTACCCGCGCTATTTTGCCTGTATTGTGGAGAATCGGGCGCTGGCTGCCGACGATGCGCGCAGCGACTCGAGGACATCGGAGTTTCGCGACAGCTATTTGGAACCCCTGGGGATCACCTCGCTGCTTGACGCGCCGATTCGCGAGGCGGGGCGATTTGTGGGAATCGTCTGCCACGAGCACGTTGGGCCGCCACGCGCCTGGACGCCCGAAGAGCAGTCGTTCGCCAGCTCGGTCGCCGACGCCGTGGCGTTCGCGCGCGAGCTCGAGGAGAGGAGAAAGGCGCTTGAGGCTCTGCGCCGAAGCGAGGCGACGACCCAGGCATTCCTCGCGGCCATTCCCGATCTGGTCTTCCGAATCGGCCGAGACGGCGTCTATCGCGCAACGAAGCCGATGACGAGCTTCCGCGCTTATGTGGATCCTCACTCTTGCGTCGGACGCTCCATCTCCGAAATGCTGCCGAAGCCCGTGGCGGAGCGGCTCCTGGCGGCGATTGAGCAGGCGTTCCGCACGACGAGCACGGTGGCCGTCGAGTATGAGTTGCCTGTCGAGGGTGAGACGCGGTACTTCGAATCGCGATATGTGGTTTGCGCCGAGGACGAGGTTCTGAGCATCGTCCGTGACATCACAGATCGCAAGCGCTCGGAGGCCGATCGGGAGGCGGAGCACCGGCGGCTCCAGCAAATCCTCGACGGCGTTCCGGACGAGATTTGGATTCTGGATCGGGAGGGGCGCGTCGTCGACAGCAACGCGACGGCGCGCCGCCGCTCGGGGCTCGGGATGGAGGAGGTCCGCGGGCTCACGATTCGTGATCTCGCGCCGTCATGGGACGACGTCGAGCTGCGCCACCAGCAGACGCTCGACGTGGTCGAGAGCGCCAAGCCGCGCCTCCGCTCGCTCGAGTCGCAGACCGTACATGGGCAAACTCGCTGGCTCATGGTCGATAAGTGCCCGCTTTTCAACGAGCGGCGTGAGGTCTCCGGCGTGCTTGTGGCGATTCATGACATCACGGAGCTGCGGCGTGCAGAAGACCAGCTCTACCATGCGCAGCGCCTCGAAAGCATCGGACGCTTGGCCGGGGGAGTCGCCCACGACTTCAATAATCTGATTACGGCGATTCAGGGATTTGCGCAGATGGCCTCGGAGTCCCTGCCGGCCGAGGCGCCTGCGCAGGTCGACCTCCAGCAGATTTCCGATGCGGCCGCCCGCGCGTCCGGGCTCACCAAGCAGCTTCTCTCCTTTGCACAGAAAAAGCCCGGCGCGCCTCGCCTGCATGACGTAAATGATGTGGTACGGCGCCTCGAGCGGCTGCTCCGCGGGCTCCTGCCCGATGAGGCCGCCTTGCGCGTGCGGCTCGCTCCCGCGCTGCACCCCGTCTATGTCGATGCGGGGCAGATCGAGCAGCTTCTCGTGAATCTCGTGCTGAACGGCCGCGATGCCATGCCCGGCGGCGGACAGCTCACGATCGAGACACGAGAAGTGAATCTCACTTCTTCAGATGCGCGCAAGGCTCGTCAGGCCGAGCCCGGAGAATATGTTGAGATCTCCGTCACCGACACGGGTGCGGGCATCGATCCGCGGCTCCATCAGCAGATCTTCGAGCCGTTCTATACCACAAAGAAACCCGGTGCAGGGACCGGCCTTGGTCTCGCGATCTGTGAAGGGATCGTCCGACTCGCGGGAGGGCACATCGCCCTCGAGAGCGAAGTCGGCTGCGGGGCGCGCTTTCGTGTCCGGCTGCCGTTCTCCGAGGGAGTGGCCACGACCGGGGATCCGAAGCCGGCGCCGCTGAAGTCGGTGGAGGGAAGAGAGCGCGTGCTGATCGTCGAAGACGACGACCAAGTCCGCCGCATGATGGTACAGATGTTGGCGCCGCTCGGATATATGATCACTGAAGCGGCAGGCCCCGAGGAGGCTTTGACCGCGAGCCTGCGCTCCAACGGACAGAGCTTTGATCTCGTCGTATCCGATGTGGTGATGCCCGGAATGTCCGGCTTCGACCTCGTGCGCCGCCTGCGGGAGCGGCTTCCGTCGTTGCGCGCTCTCCTCGTCTCGGGCTACAACGAGGAGCCGGTTCCAGGCGGGCTTGGAGAGAGCAAATCTGTAGCTTTTCTCTCCAAGCCCTTCCAGGGCCGCGAGCTGGCAGAGCGGGTCCGGGCCCTGCTTGATGCCGGCGCATGAACGGGGATTTCCGGAGTGCAACTCATTGCGCGAGACGCCCCGTGCGGCTCCATGGGCCGTTGAGGCCGCTTCGATTCGAGGCCTGCCAGGCCGTTGAAGAACTCAATACGGCGATTCCCGTCCCCTGGTCCCGATCACGTCGTTGAGCCGCGATCGACGGAACTTCGTAAGGACGTTTCAAAACTTATCCGAGCAGCGCGCGGGCCCCGTCGCCCATCGCCGCGTCGCCTTGTCCTCGGCGGAACTCCTTGGCTACGCCTGCGGCGAGGCTGCGGGCGCTGGGCGACGATTCCTCGCTCGCTTTGAAGATCACCTTTAGAACGTCCTCCCTTTGCCACGCCGCACGCGTCTCTCCTCAATTCCGAAAAAGTGAACTTCGAATCGTTCCAATGCAGTTCTTCATCCATCGGCTACTGGAGCTTCAGCGTTACGATGCACTCGCCCTGGGTGATCACGACGTCGGGCTCGCCCTGGTTATTCTTGAGCGTCCCTGAGAAGAGAATCTTGACCTGGCCGCCGCTGAACGCATCCGCTTTGATCTGCAGATCCTGAGAGCCCGCCGAGGACCAGATCTTGATGGAGGGAACGAGGCCATTCAGAGTCGTCCGCGTATAAGTGAGGAACGTTCCGAAGTTCGCCGTCGTGAAGGTGGATGGAGTTGGAGTGGTTCCTCCGACGAACGGGAATTGCATGGTGAGGGCGCGATTGGGATTGGAGCCGACGCTCCCTTGCACCTGCGAGAAGCCGCCGGCGACGACCGTCTGCCCGCCGAGCGAATTGGCTGCCGACTTGAATCCGTCTCCGGAGATCGTCGCCGACATGAACTCCTTTCCGAGCTTGACGTTGCTGCCGGTAATGGTGAACGCGTCGTCGGCCGTATCGGATCCGATCTTGTTCGAAATGACCACATCGACGGGCCCGTTCGGAAGATTTGTGGCGAGAGTGAACACCACCGAGCTGTCGCTCCACGCGGTAACTTTCGCCGACTTCCCGTTGACTAAGAGCTTTCCCTTCTTGGGCCCGAGCAGCTTGCCGTGGAGCGTCATTCCCGCGCCGGGCGCCGCCGAGGAGCCGCTGAAGGAGGTGATCGTCGGGGCGACAAGCGTGAGGGCGGTTGCCTCGAGGATCGTGCTCGTCTTCGTCTTGACGTTCACATCGAAGGAGCCGGCCACGCCCGCACTCACGGTCCCCACAATTTCGGTATCACTAAAAGTGGAAACCTTGAAGGCGAACTTCTTTGTTCCGGTGGCAGCGCTCGAGAGGAACACGGTCGGCTTCGAAGTCCCGAACCCGCTGCCGGAGATGGTGACCGTGGAGCCGATCGTCGCGCTCGAGGGGGACACCGATGTGATGTCCTGAGCCGCGGCGAATGCGCTGAGCACGAAGGAGAATGCAATCGTGGATAGGAGGCGAGAGATCATGGATCCGTGGAGGGTGCAAAGAATGGGAGGCAGCGGATGAACGGAAGCGAATGCCGAGCGCGAGCAGAGCCGCGCCCGGCCTTCCCGGGCGAGCGCCTACGGGATTTACTCTAGAACGACTGGGGCTTCAGGACGAAGGAGCCGCCAGTCACGACTTTGTCAGGTTTTCCAGCAACTGTGAGCACGCCCTGGAAGAAGCCCGAGATGGAGTCGCCGGACTTGGTGGTCACAAAAATCTTCTTCGATCCGCCCGTGTTCGAGCTGCTCCAAGTCGTAGCCGTGGCCGTCTCCACAAATATGAGCTGAGAAAGAAGCGGAAACTCCGTCTCGTCGAGCACGATCGGCGCCTGGGGCACCACCGCCAGAATTCCTACGGCCATCGCATTGGAGCCCGTTGTGGTTCCCGTGAAATTGTAGGCATTGCCAAACTTCGATCCGAGCACAAGCTTGGCCTTGAACTTGGCGCCGTTGATGGTGCATTCCACTTTTGGGTTCCCGAGCGACGCTGGCGGATTCGCTCCGCCGGTGACCGTCAGCAACTCGCCAGCGGTGCCGGTGCCGATCTTGGTCGTCATCGAGATCAACGATCCGCCGTTCACTGCGTTCGACGGCAGCACGAAGGTGACCGACGTGTCGGTCCAGGTGGCCGAGTTCACCGTCTTCCCATTGAGGGCGAGCTTTCCCTTCGTCGCGCCGAAAAGGCTGCCGACGAGCGTGACCGTGGCGCCGGGAGTTGCTGAGCCGGGGCTGATTTGTGTGATCACCGGCACGCCGAGGGTCAGCGCATCCTGCTCGGTGATCGTCGTGTTCCCCGACTTGACATTCACATCGAACGTGCCCGGAGTGCCCGTTGACGCCACGGCCTCGATTTGTGTATCCGAGTAGCTTGTGACTTTGAGAGTGATCTTCTTGGTCGAGCCCTCGGTCGTGAGGAAGACGCTCGGCTTCTTTGTTCCGAAGCCGCTTCCTTGGATCGTGATTGTCGTACCGATCGAGACCGACGCCGGCGCGACGGAGGTGATGTCCTGGGCGAACGCGAAGGAGAAGCTGGAAAGCGCGAGGGCGCAAAGAAGAAGCGGCTTCAGCATGGGCTTGGTTGTGGAGGTTTTGTGGCTCCTGGAAGGAGAGGAGCCCGCGCATGCCACGATCGAGGAATTTCGCGGCACGTCCCCGGAAGGGCCTCCGGGGTTCCAACCCTGCCTCGCCAGCCCCACGTGGGCAAGCCGGCCCTATGCGCGGTTCGCCGCCGCGGAAAAATCTTCCGGGAAGAGCTTGAGGGCGCTCAATACCGGAGCGGCAGCCATCTCAATCAAGCTGCAGTTGCCTTTGCCGCGCGCAAACGTGGTGATCCTCTCGATTTGTGCGCCGTACTCGCCAGCCTCACCCGCAGCCACCTGCTTCAGAATGGCTGCCAGGGTGTTCGTCTCCATGCGGCACGGCGGGCACTGCCCGCATTGCTCGCGCATGAAGAACTGTGAGATCTCGAGAAGACGAGGAATCACCGATTCGCCATCTTCGAGGAAGCTCACTCCGCCGCAGCCGAGATTCGAGCCGGCCTGCCGGACGGCGTCGGGTGTCATCGGGAGGTCGAGGGCGGAAGCGGGGAGGAAGGCTGAGGAGAGCGCCGGAAGGAACGCTTTGATGGGACGCCCGCTCTTCGGGCCGCCGCCGACATCATACAGAAGCTCCCGGAAGGTGGCTCCCATGGGGAGTTCGTGGACGCCGGGCCGAGCGACGCGGGAGTCGAGCGTGAAGAGACCTGTCCCGGCACCGCCTGCTCGGGCCAGACCTCGAAACCACTCCGCTCCGTGTCGCACGATCCCGGGCACATGCGCCAGCGTCTCGACATTATTGATAGTGGTAGGCGCTCCAAAGAGGCCTGCTTGCCCGGGATACGGCGGCTTCTTGCGCGGCCACGCTTTGCGCGGCTCACCGCTCTCTGCGCCCTCGATTACTTCGAGCGCCGCCGACTCCTCACCGGCAACATACGTCGTCGGCGCTTTGATGATACTCACTTCCAGCTCGAAACCGAATCCAAGGATATTGGCTCCGAGGTATCCGCCGGAGCGAGCTTCGTCGATGGCCTCTTGCGCGCTCGCGAGCGCATCCTCCATGTCCTCGATCAGATACAGATAACCGCGCGAAGCGCCTGTCGCGAAGGCGCAGAGCGCCATCCCTTCGAGAACGAGGTGGGGGCGCGAGGATATGAGAAAGCGATCCTTACGGCTTCCCGGCTCGTGCTCGCCGCCATTGGCGACCACGTATTTGTTGTTCCCTGAGGACCGCGCTGCGAGCTCCCACTTTCGAGCCGTCGGGAACGCCGCGCCGCCGCGCCCGCGGAGATCGGCCTCGCGGACGGCCGCGGTGACGCCTTGCGGCGAGGCCGCACGCAAGGCGCTCTCAAGCGCCGAGTAGCCGCCCACAGATCGGTACTCCGCGAGCGATTCGCGGGAACCCGTGCCCGAGGCGCGCAGAAGGACCCGAGTCATGGAGCGGCTCCCGTGGTCAGAACCCCGTCGTGAGGAGATCGAACGTGATCTGCTCCACGTCCTTCTCCACTTTTCCGGAGAGTCGGTCGAGCTTGGGGCCCTTGCCGGTCAAGCTGTCGACGATCGCGGGAATGTCGGATTTCTTGACCTGGCTGTAGAAGCAGCGGTCGGGGTAGACCACGACATTGATGCCGTGGGCGCAGCCGCCGAAGCAGGGATATTTGCGCACCCGAATGGCCGTGCTCGGGTCTTCACGCTTCAGCGCATCCTTGAGTTCTTCGAAGAGCTCGACCGAGCCTTTCTCGCTGCAGTCGCCGCCTTCGCAGACATATACCAATCGAGGTCCGTCGGACATGGGCAGGCTGTAAGGTTCTCCGAGGGAGGCTCGGAGCGGAAGGGAATCGAAACGGGAACTCTCCGGTGACGATCGCCGGGGAGCGGCGGCTCTCGTCACCGGATGGCGCGAAGCTCCAGCAGGTCGTCGAAAAGCTCATTCCAGCGCTTCTCGTTCCCTTTTTGCGGTCTCATCGTCGAGCTGCGATCGACGTAACTTTTTGGCTACGCCTCACGCGCCTTTCCTCGATCTCGCGCAAAATGAACTTCGAATCGCTCGAAAGCAGCTTTTCAACAACCCGCTAGTGAATCTTGACGTACTCGAAATCGATCGGCTGCTCATTGATGCCGACGTGGGGAGGCGCGATCCAGTTGGCGAACTTGCCGCGCTCCTTCACCTGAACCATACAATTTTGCACATACCGATAGTCTGCCTCCGACGGCAGCCAATCCGGGCGTCGGCGATCGTACTCTTCGCGCGACATCGGATTCCCGGAGGGGTCATAGCTCTTGCCGCCGTGGATGCCGATGTTCCGGTTGAATCGCAGGCTCGGAAGCAGAATCTTGGTATCGATCTGGTGCTCCGCCAGCGTGCGGTTCCAACGTGCAACGATTCGCTGACAATCGGCGTGATACGCGTCGAGCAGCAGTGCGTTCATCGCGCGGCGAAGCGGAATCTCAACTTTCGCCAGGTGATCGCCCTCGGCCACCTGAACTTCATACTGCTGATTGAGCGCGCGCGGATCCTTATAGATCCCGTCGCCCTCGCGATAGCGCCCCTTGAGGCCCGTTGCGAAGGCATCGGCGGCGTTCGAGGAGTCTTCGCCGCCGAAGAGGTCGTAGCTCGCCGTTGACCACTCGGTGACATACTTCTGAATGATGTCGAGCGGGATGGCTCCCACTTTTCGCGGATCGACGCCCTGCTTCATGAGCTCGGCCGTGCGCTGGACGACGCGGCCGACGCCGTTCTCTCCGACGGAAAGGTGATGTGCTTCCTCGGTGAGCATGAACTGCGTCGAGCGGGCGAGCGGATCGAAGCCGCTCTCCGCGAGGGCAGCCAATTGATACTTTCCGTCGCGGTCGGTGAACGCCGTGAAGCAGAAGAACGTGAGCCAGTCGCGCACCGGCTTGTTGAACGCCTGAAGAATGCGCGGGTTGTCCTCGTTGCCGGAGCGGCGGCGCAGAAGCTCTTCGGCTTCATCGCGCCCGTCGGAGCCGAAGTATTTGTGGAGCAAATACACCATGGCCCACAGATGGCGCCCTTCCTCGACGTTCACCTGGAAGAGGTTGCGCATATCGAGCAGCGACGGCGCCGTGTGGCCGAGCATGCGCTGCTGCTCGACCGAGGCGGGCTCTGTGTCGGCCTGCGTCACGACGAGCCGGCGGAGCATGTTGCGCATCTCCCCGGGCACCTGCGTCCAGAGCGGTTCGCCGACGTGGTCGCCGAACTTCACGGTCTGCGGCGCGCCTTCCTCCGGCTCCGCCAGGAAGATGCCCCAGCGATAATCGGGCATCTTTACATATCCGAAATTGGCCCAACCGCCCTTGCCGACGCCGACGGCGGTGCGGAGGTAGACGTCGCTCTCCTTGTAGTCGGACGGCCCCATGTCCTTCCACCACTCGAGATACTTGGGCTGCCAGTGCTCAAGAGCGCGGCGGATGACGGGGTCGTCGGCGAGGCCGACGTTGTTCGGAATCTTTGCGTTCAGATCGACGGCTGTCATGGGTGCTGCTCCCGATGGGAGCTCGAGAGGAAGGTTGGTTCCTGAACGGTCGGACGCTTGAAAGTTGATTTACAATGAAAGTTCGATCCGATGAATTACGTTCGTTTCCAGTCGAACTTCGGACGGTTCGGCTGGCCGTACAGCTTCAGTGCGCCCGTCTCGCCGGTGGCGTTGGGGCGGATGAAAATCCAATTCTGCCACGCCGAGAGGCGGCCATAGATCTTGCTGTCGGTGGTCTCGGGGCCGCCGAATCGCAGGGAGGCCTCCATGCCGGTCAGCGCATCGGGCGAGAGAGAGGCGCGTTCCTCGATGGCGATGCGCACTTCCTGGTCCCAGTCCAGCGCGTCGGGCGTCGCCGTGGCGAGCCCGGCTTCGTTGGCACCGTCGGCGTCGAAGGTCTGCATGGCGCGCGCAAGATCTGTTGCATGCGCCGGGTTCGCGAGGAATCGCGAGTGCAGGCGGCTCAATCCGTTCGACATCGGGAGCTGTCCTGATGAGAGCGGCCCGATGGTTACCGAAGCGGGCGCCTGCGGATCGTTCTTCATATAGATACGATCGGCGGAAAGCGCGATCTCGAAGAGCGAGCCCGCAAAGCAGCTGTCGCCGTCGATGATGGCGAAAAGGCTCTTAGCGGAGAGGTCGAGACGGCGGAGCACGCGTGCCATGTGGAGTCGCACTTCGCGGGCGAACCAATCGCTCTCGTTGGCGGCAAGCGCCCGATCGGACGCGAGCACATGTTCCGCTTTCCCTGCAGTCTTGAGGAGCACGAGGCCGATTTCCTCCTCGTCGAGACGAAGTCTACAGATCGCGTCGTCGAGCTCCCGGAACGCGCGCAGCGCCCAAAGCTCACTGCCCGCTTCGCGCATGGCGGCGGCGTTCGCGGGCGGTTCGGTCTCGGGGCCGCGGACGGTGAGTTCCGCGGTTCGCGAGGCGCGATCAGACTTCAGAGTCACATATCGATAGGTGAGCTGCGAGCCATCGGCGTTGGCCGCCGGTGCGATCGGCGCGAGTTCCACGCCGGGGCCCGTGCGGTCCGGCAGGGTCGCGGCGAGCGCCAGCGCACGCTTCAGAACCGACTCCTCGAACTTGCTGCGGGGAAAGAACCCGTCGACGAATCCCCACTCCTTCGCGCGCTTGGCCTTGAGCCCTTCCGCGAGTGTACAAAAAACGTCGGCGCGGTCGCGGCGCACCTTGCGCTTGTCGACGAGGCGCGTGAGCCCCCCGGTGCCGGGCAGCACTCCCAGGAGCGGCACCTCCGGAAGCGACACGGAAGAGTTGCCATCGTCCTGGAGATAGATCTCGTCGCAGGCGGCGGCGAGCTCGTAGCCGCCGCCGGCACAGGGGCCATTGACCGCGGCGATGAACTTTAGGCCCGACCAAGCCGACGCATCCTCGATCGAGCACCGCGTCTCATTGGTGAACTTGCAAAAGTTCACTTTGAAACCGTGGGTCGACGACGAGAGCATATTGATATTCGCCCCCGCACAGAAGATGCGCGGAGTGCCGCTCGTGACCACCACGACCTTGACCTCGGGATGCTCAAACCGCAGACGGCGGACGCAGTCGGCGAGTTCGATGTCGACGCCGAAGTCGTAGGAATTCAGCTTCAGGCGGTAGCCCGGCCGAAACGTCTTCTCCTCCTGCACCTGCATCACGAGGCGCGCCACGGCGGCCGTCGGCGAGCCGGGCGCGGGAATCTCGAGCCTCCAATGGGTGTAGCGGCTCGGATGGGTCTCGAAGTCGGTCATGGGGCGAGAAGGCTATGCCGAAGAGTGACCGCTGACAAGCATCATACTGCCGGGAAGACCCTCGCATCTGGGCAGTATGGGCAGTATAGTGCTTCGCCGTGCCTCCCCGATCTCTCCTCAGCGCCCTCGGCCGGCGCGTCCGCAAGCTCCGCGACGACCGCGGCTGGAGCCGCCGTGAGCTCGCAACGCGGGCCAAGCTGTCGGAGCGGTTCCTGGGTCAGGTGGAGCTCGGCGATGGAAACCCATCGGTGCTGAGCCTCGAGCAGATCGCGAGGGCGCTCGAGACGAGCGTCTCGGCGCTCCTGGCGCCGCCGGAGCAGGAGAAATCGATTGCACTCCTCGGGCTGCGCGGGGCTGGGAAGAGCGCCGTCGGGCGGCGGCTCGCAAAGCGGCTTGGGCTGCCGTTCGTCGAGCTCGACGGTCTCGTCGAGGAGCGGGCTGGGCTTCGCCTTCGGGAGATTTTTGAGCTTCACGGAGAAGATTACTACCGCCGCGTCGAAGCCGAGGCGCTGTTTGATCTGTTGGGTCGCGGGGAGCGCGTCGTGCTCGCAACCAGCGGTGGAATTGTGACCAACCGCTCCGCATTCGACCGGCTGAAGCGCGACACGACGACGATCTGGCTCAAAGCGACACCGGAAGATCATTGGAACCGCGTGGTCGAGCAGGGCGACCACCGGCCGATGGCGAACGATCCGCTCGCGAAGGAACGCCTCCGGCAATTATTGTCTTCTCGTGAGCCCGACTACGCGACCTCCGACCACACCATGGATACCAGCGCGCAGCCACTCCCGGATGTTGTCGACGGCTTGGCTCAGCGGCTCACTTAGAAGTTCATATCTTTTCGCCCAGCTCCGCAGGTTGAATTCATGCAATCGCTCGTCGATTACGAGACCCTCCGCGACGGCCGCGTCGCAGTGTTGACCCTCAACGATCCTCCGGTCAACGGCTACACCCATGAAATGATGCGCGCGCTCGACGACGCCGTGATTCGCGCGCGATTCGACGAGAAAGTGAATGTTCTCGTGCTGACGGGCGCCGGAGAGAAGTTCTTCTGCGCGGGGGCCAATATTGAAGTGCTGCGTGCCATGGCGCCACATTACAAATACTACTTCTGCCTCCATGCCAATGAAACGCTCTCGCGGCTCGAGCAGACGCCGAAGCTTGTGCTCGCAGCGCTGAACGGCCACTGCGTCGGCGGCGGCCTCGAAGTGGCGCTCGCCTGCGATATTCGCCTCGGCCGCACGCAGGGCGGTAAGGATTGCGGAAAAGTGGGACTTCCTGAAGTGCATCTCGGCGTGCTCCCCGGCACCGGCGGCACGCAGCGGCTCGCACGAATCCTCGGGAAATCGCAGGCGATCGAGCGGATGGCGCTCGGGCAGAACATGGGTCTCGAAGAGGCGCGGTCACTCGGACTCGTTGATCGCGTATTGGACGCGCCGACGCACGCCGAGTGGTTCGAGCGCGTCGTTGACTACGCCGCGCAGTTTTGTGTACCCGGCCGCGCGAGCATGGCGGTTGGCCACATAAAGCGCGCCGTTCAGAGCGGTGCCGAGATGGCGCTTGAGTCGGGGCTCGCCTTGGAGCGCGAGCTGCAGGCGAAGCTCTTCGCCTCGGCCGACGCCAAGGAAGGGATGGCGGCTTTCCTCGAGAAGCGGCCACCACAATTCCGCGGCGAGTAGATTTACTTGTTCCCGTTCGCCGGCCGGTGAAGGTCCTGCGCTCTCTCCGGCGCGCCGCACGTCTCGGGGAGCTTTAGCTGCCCGTGGCAAAAGTCATCCGAGCTGCGCGCGGAACCTTTTTCGCGAACTCATCGTCGGACCGCCTCGCCGTAACTCCTTGCTACGTCTACGGCGGTCCTTCTCGATCTCGCGAAAAATCCTCGCGCTCGCTCTGCGGAGCACTTTTGCCACGGGCAGTTAGCGGCCGAGCTGCGATGCCCGATGCAGTCGGTGCCGTGATGTTGCAACTCGCGCGCAGCCCCGCGGCCGCCTCCTCCTTCAAGCCAAGCGTACACTTGGCTTCCGCGAGCTTCGCGAGGTCAGCTACGGCGCCATCGGCGTCGACGGACGCGTTTCCCGAGGCGCGTCGGCGGCGTGCGCTGACCCTTCTTTGCGACCGAACTCGGAAGATTGGCAGTCTCCTCAAGAAAGTAACATTCGTTTGCGAGCCCGCCTTGGCTGGAGCGCACTTTCTTGAGCCCGGCGCGGAACACGTCCTGAGCTTCGGTGCACTTTTATCCTTGGCCAGGACCTGCCCCAAGAGCAGGGCCGTCGTCATTCTGTAGTGTTGGCCCGAGGGCAGGCTCTCGAGGCTCAGGCGATGGGCTTCGCGGAGCGTCGTCTCCGCATCCCCCAGCCTGCCGAGCTTGAACCAAGTGAAGGCCAGCGTGGATTGTGTGGCAATAGTGTCGACGCGGCCTCGCCGAGCGAGATGGCGTGCCGTCGGTGCGGCTCCGCTGCTTTGGCCCGGGGAGAGGCCCACCCGTGGAGGACGATGCGAGAGTGCTCCGCAACGCGCGCGGGATCCCGGCGAGCGTCGGGTCCCGGGTCCGCGGACTCAGTCGCCATGCCACCCGAACGTACCCCGGCGGCGCACCCCGAGACGCCGTCGCCGTTGATCTCCTGGCACCGCGACCTCAAAACGCCGTCATGCGCGCCGCCGTCGTCCATGAGCATGGAAGCTTTGACCAGATCCTCCTCGAAGAACGCCCGACGCCCGAGCCGGGGCCCGGAGAGGTGCGCGTGCGGGTGCGCGCCGCGGCTCTGAACCACCTCGATACATGGGTTCGGCGCGGCGTCCCGGGCCACACGTTTCCGCTTCCTCTCGTGCTCGGCTGCGACGGCGCCGGCGAGGTCGATGCGCTCGGCGCGGGGGTCACGAATGTGAAGCCGGGCGAGCGGGTCTCGATCGCCCCCGGGTTCGGCTGCGGTACTTGTGAAGTTTGCGCCGCCGGGCAAGATCAACTCTGCCGCAAGTACGGTATTTTTGGTGAAACACGCGACGGCACGAATGCGGAATATGTGTGTGTTCCCTCCCGCAATGTGCTCCCGATGCCCGCGGGACAGACCTTCGAAGAGGCGGCTGCTTGGCCGCTCACCTATCTGACCGCATGGCATATGCTGACGCGCCGCCTTGAGCTGCGGCCGGGCGAGACGATCCTGATCCACGCGGCGGGCTCGGGGGTTTCGGCGGCGGCCATTCCCATGGCGAAGCTGCTGGGGGCGCACGTGATCGCCACGGCAGGTAGCGACGAGAAGTGCAAGAAAGCTGTGGACCTCGGCGCGGCGGCCGCGGTCAATTATGAAAAGGTGGACTTCGCGGCCGAGGTTCGAACTCTTACGAAAAAGCGCGGCGTCGATTGCGTCGTCAACCACGTCGGCGCGAAAACCTTCGACGGCGACATGAAGCTTTTGGTGAAGGGCGGCCGCCTCGTGACCTGCGGCGCAACCGCCGGTTTCGAGATGAAGACCGACTTCCGCCTCGTCTTCTTCAAGGGGCTCTCGATTCTGGGGTCGACCATGGGCTCCCTTGGGGAGCTTCACGAGGTTTCGCGACTTCTGCACGCGGGGAAGCTGCGCCCAGTGATCGATTCGGCCTTTCCGCTGGCGCGCGTCGCGGACGCCCATCGGCGGATCGCGGACCGCGCCGTCTTCGGGAAGGTCGTTCTCACGATCCCGTAGAGCCGGCGAGCAGCGGCGAGGAACACCTCGCGCGAACTCCCTCGCGCGGGTAGGGTTGGGGGGTCTCGTGGGTCCACGGGCAGCGCATTCGTCCCCGCAGAGCGCTGCCGAGTTGTGGGCCCCATCCGGAGGACCCCATGGAGCGAGCATCGAGTCACGAGCGATCGAGCAGGGCGCACCGCGCGAATCGGATCTCGCGCCGTGCCGCGGCTTGGCTGTTGGCGGTGGTTACGGCCTTTGCGTTTGCGATCCGCTTCTGCTCCTACCGCGTGGGATTGCCCGATGTGTTTCACTCGGATTACCCACAAGTCGGGGCTGCGGCCCATCTGCTGTCGGAGGGCCATTTCGTCGACGTCGGCTCCTACCCGGCGACTCATGTGTACTTTTACGCCGGGGCCTACCTTCTCGCGTATGTCTGCGGGATGGTCACGCGAGCGCCTTGGGCCGGGAGCTGGAGCAGCTTCTGTGAGGAACTCACTCATCCGGCGTTTCAACATTCCGTGGCACGAGCCTATACGGCGGCGGTGGGGGCACTTTTGTGTATCGCCGCGTACCGGCTCGCGCGCGTCCGGTTTTCTCGGGGCATCTCCCTGCTAGCATCGGCTTGTGTGGCAGTCTGCCCAGGATTGGTCATCTACTCTCACCAGGCGAGGATCCACGTACCGGGGATCACTTTCCTCGTGTTCGCCGCGGTTCCCGCGCTGCGATGCCTTGACAATCCGATAGGCGCGAGCGGCACTCCTGCAGCCAGGGCTCGGCTGGCCTGGAGGGCCGGAGTAGGAGCCGGATTTGTGGCTTCCATCTTTCAACTTGGGATTCTGTGGCTTGGCACCTACGCCGGATTGGTGCTTCTTCTCGTAAGGCCGCTGCGCAGTGCGGGCGGGCTCCTTCTGCGCTCGGCGGCGGGGGCGATCGGCACTGCAACTGTGGTGTACGGCCTGGCGCATTTGCCCGGAGTGGTGCGCTCCGGATTGGGCTTCGGAGCACTCGACAACCTGGCAACGCTCGGCATTCCAACGATGACACTCGGGTTCCGGTTCGTCGAGCGCGCCCCGGCGTTCGTCGCCCATTGGATCGCCGCAGAGCCAGTTCGCGTGGCGTTTTGCGCCGGATTCTTAGCGGCCTCCTGGAAACTGCCGCAGCTCCGGCGAGATGTGTTGCTTCTCGGGCTCTACCCGGCGGCGGTGCTCTTGGTGCTTGGTACCAATTATGTGGAAGTGCGCTATTCGCTTTCTGTGCTCCCGTTCGTGGCGCCCTGGATCGCCGCTGCTTGCCTCATGCCGAGATCTGTGGTGCTTCGTGGATTCTTCAGCGCGGCCGTGCTCGTCGCAGGGCTGCTCGGATCGACGCGGTATCTGTGGCTAATCCAGGAGTCTGATACGCGTCAGGAGGTGCAACGCCTGGTGCCCGCGTTCTCGGAGGCAGGCTCCTCCGTCGCGATCGACGCGTCGCTGCTTCTCGGATCGCCCGAGTTGCCCCGCGGGGTTTCGTTATTCCCGCCGAGGGGCGATTTCAAACCTTGGTATTTCAACGGAGTGAAGCCCGCCGAGACGCTGAAGCTCGTCGAGCCAGATTTATTGCTTCTCCCCGATGCCGACTCGAGCCCGCTGAAGGAGCGCGAATTGACCGACGCAGGATACAGGCGCGTAGGAGTTCTCGCGGCGGCTCCTCGCGGCGCTTCGTTCGTGCCCGATGCTCCACCGTGGATCTTTCCCGACCTCTGGAGGTCGATCCGCCGTGGACCGACGGTCGATCTCTGGGCTCGAACTCCCAAGGGATTCGCGCGCGTCGCAGCCGTGCTGCGCCCGAAAGGGTGGGAGTTCGCGGAGCCTGCGCCCACCCATCGGTGAGCACCACTCCAGAACCTATTGGAGGCCGAGACTGCAGGGCGAGGGAGAGCGCGGCGGGCCGGAACGGCTTCACCCTCGCGCCGAGAGTATCGTGGCGCACCACACATGCAGACCCAACTCTTCCCCCGCGTCGCCGTCCTCGGGGCCGGCACGATGGGCAACGGCATCGCGCAGGTTTGCGCGGCCTCCGGCCGCGTCGTGTCCCTTTACGACGTGCGGCTCGATTTGGCCGACCGCGGCAAGCAGGCCATCGCGAAAACGCTCGACAAGGCGATTGAGCTCCAGAAGTCGACGCCCGCGGAGAAGGAGGCTGCTCTTTCGCGAGTGAAAATCACAGATCAGGTCGCCGACGCCGTTCGCGATGCCGATCTGGTGATCGAAGCGGCGCCGGAGAACATGGCGCTCAAGACCGACCTGTTCCGGCAGGTGAGCGCAGCCGCCCGAGAGGACGCCGTTCTGGCGAGCAATACATCCTCGCTGTCTGTGACGGAGATCGCCGCCGCGATGACGCATCCGCAGCGCGGGATCGGACTACACTTTTTCAACCCGGTGCCGAGGATGAAGCTGCTCGAGATCGTGGTGGGCGAGCGCACTTCTTCGGACGTGGTGGAGCGCTCGAAGCGATTCGCAGATGCGATCGGCAAGACTGCAATTGTGGTGAAGGACTCCCCGGGATTTGCGTCTTCTCGCCTCGGGATCGCCATCGCCATGGAAGCGATTCGTATGGTGGAAGCCGGTGTGGCGTCGCCTGCCGACATCGATACGGCAATGAAGCTCGGCTACGCGCACCCCATGGGACCTCTAGAGCTTACAGATCTGGTGGGGCTCGACGTGCGTCTCTCGATTGCTGAGCACCTGCACCGGGAGGTGGGAGAGCAGTTCCGGCCTCCGCAGCTTCTTCGCCGGCTCGTGCGGGCCGGAAAGCTCGGGCGCAAGACCGGAGAGGGTTTCTACACATACGAAAAGTGAGTCACGCCGGAGACCCCCGCGCCGTGCGCGTCATCGACGCGCATGTTCATATTCAGCCCTGGAGCCAGCTGAAGCCGGAGGTCAAGGCTCGGTTCTTCGGCGGGCGCGAGGACGGTGCGTGGCTCGAGAGTCTGCCGCATGCGCCCGACGAGATGGTGCGCTACCTCGACCGGTGCGGGGTCGAGCGTGCCGTGCTTATCAACTATCCAAGCCCCGACTTGATGGGTTTTGACGACAGTACGAATGACTTCGTCGCGGGCTACCGAGATGCGCACCCGGACCGATTCATTGCATGCGGCGGAGTGCACCCGCGGCTGACGCCTTCGGCTGCGGCGGCTCGGAAGGCGATGGATCGAATTTGTGGGCGGCTGCGGATCTCGATGATTAAGCTTCATCCGCCCCACCAGCGATTCGACCTCGACGGCTATCAGCGGGGGAATGAGGCGCTCGCGGCGATCTATGAAAAAGCCGCCGAGCATGGCGTTCCGATCATGGTGCATTCGGGCACGTCGGTCTTCCCTGGAGCCCGTTCGCGGCTCGGAGACCCCATGCCGATGGACGATGTCTGCCTCGACTTCCCGAGGACGAAGTTCATTTTGGCTCACCTTGGGCGCCCGCTCTGGGGCGACCATGCGTTCTTTTTATTGCGGAGACACAAGAATCTTTGGGCCGACGCTTCGGGGATTCCGCCAAAGACCTTGCTGCAATTTTTCCCGAGGCTCGCGGAGGTTGCCGATCGCGTGCTCTTTGGAACCGATTGGCCGAGCCCGGGCGTGAAGGACCTTCGATCGAACTTGGAAGCGTTCCGCGCTCTTCCGCTCCCGGAGGAGTTGATGGAGAAGATTCTCTACCGCAATGCTGCGTCGCTGCTCGGGCTGCCGAGCGCGCGATGAGCGGGGAGGCCCCGAGCCGAGCGGTGGTGATGGGGGATCACCGGCGCCCGATTTGGATTGATGTCCTTCATAAAAATGACCGGAGCGGACGAGACGCGGTGCTGCGCGCGGTGCGTGCCGCACGGCCGAAGCTCGTGGTCGACACGGGCGATTTGGTGCCGGCTGGATATGAGTCCTGCTGGCGTGCCGCCGACGCCGATTTCGCGGCGCTGCGTGCCGCTGGCGTCGAGCTCGAAGCCGTGCCGGGCAATCACGAAACCTATGGAATTGTGCCTAGGTCGTCACGGCCGCGATCGAGGATGCCACTTTTCCTGCAGCGGTTTCCGAGGGAAGGCGGGCAGCGATGGGGCGTGCGGGACTTTCCAACGGTGTGCGGCGCGATCCGCTGGATCCTCCTCGACTCCAACGAAACGGTGCTCTCGTCGGCCGAGCGGCGCGAGCAGGAGCGGTTCCTCGAGAGGGAGGTCGAACGGGCGGACGGCAGCTCCCAAGTGAGCATGGTGCTCGCGGCCTGGCACCATCCGCCGTTCACGAACTGTACGAAGTACGGCGATGACCGATTCTCGGCGAGCTCCTTTCTTCCGCGGCTCCGGCGCTGCCGCAAGCTTGCCGCAATTTTTTGTGGTCATGTGCACGGCTACGAACGTTTCTATGTCGAGGGAGTTCACGCGGTCGTCACGGGTGGCGGAGGTGCCCACGCCCATCGGCTTCAGGCCGATCACCGTGCCTGGCGGCATACGCCCGCATTCGACGCCGCCCACCTGCCGCACCTCCACTTCGTTGTCGTCGATTTCGACCGCGCCGGAGCGACGGCGCGCGCCGTCCATGTGAGGCCGGGGGATCGGGAAGGCGCCGATCCGGTGCAGATGGAGGGGGACTGGTTCCAGCTCCGCCCGCGCGGCTGAATACTCGCTCGGCACGATGGAGCCATGACATTCGATCGTGCGGCAGCGCTTGACCGCCACCTCCGGGCGATTCTTGAGAATCCAACCGCACCATTCCGTGAGGCGGCCGTGCTGGCGGCCATCGACGTGTTCGCGAAGGAGCGATCAGGCGCGGTGGAGCTGCGCGTCGACTCGGCAGGGAACCGGATTCTTGAGGTTCGAGGCTCGCGCGCCGGCGATCGGGCGCCGTCGATCGCGTTCACGGCGCACGTGGATCATCCGGCTCTTGTGAGAGCGGAATCCGGTGATTGGGAGCTGCTGGGGCGTGTGTGGCCCGCAGCGCGGCTGGTAGGCGGGACTATGAGATTTTTCCGCTCCGACGGCGAGCCGGCGGGCCGAGGGCGCGTGGAGCGAGTCCGCGAGTCCGAGGGACGCGTGACCGCCGAAGTCGCCCGAGATGGAGGAGGCGACCGCGCCGGTGATTTTGCGATGTTTGACTTCCCAGCGCTCCGGCGAGAGGACGATCTGTTGCATGGCCGCGTGTGTGACGACCTGCTCGGCGGCATTGCAATTCTCGGTGCCATCGATGAGTGCCTCGCGACGCAGCCTGAATGTTGCTTCCTCGCGGCCTTCACCCGCGCGGAAGAAGTGGGTTTTGTCGGTGCGTTGGCGATGCTGCAGGAGGGTTCTGTGCCGCGGGAGGTTCCGATCGTTGGTCTCGAATGCTCCGCGGCTCGCGGGGGAAACGCAGTTGTCGGTAGCGGGCCGATCGTGCGCGTTGGCGACCGCTCGGCCACCTTCGACCCCGGAGTCACGGCGTTTCTGCGGGATTGCGCCGAGGAGATCGGCAAGGAAGACAAAGAGTTTCGTTATCAGCGAAGGCTCATGCAGGGAGGCTCCTGTGAGTCGACGGCCTACTTATTAGATGGGCGGCGCGCCGGGGCCATGTGTCTCGCCCTCGGCAATTATCACAATGTTCCCGATCCCGATCCGGAGGATCCTTCGACGGGGCTCGCCGCCGAGAACGTTTCTTATCGAGATCTCGACGGCCTCGTTCGGCTCATCGCACGCTCGGTAGCGCGATGTGACGCGCTCGCCGACCCCTGGAAGCCAATCCGGGACGCGCTCGCAAAGCGCCTCGAGAGCCTGCGCGGCAGGCTCAGCTCCTGATCGCACAGATCCCTGATGTCGGACTCCGATTGAGCGGTGTCTTACAGAACTGGCGACGGCCCGCTGCGCCCGCACAAGTCCACATGGGGGAGGCAGCACGCGTGACTTCCGAAACTGGATTGGCTGCGGGATGAGGATGGGGCGTGGTCGGTCTTGGCGCGGCGAGTTCCGAAGACTCGAGGCCATGGCGCGCGCAGCTCAGAGGAATCCTGGAATGGCCTCTTGGACTGTCCGCTGCCGAGCCAAGACCGACCACGCCCCATTCCAAACCGTTTCGCATCTGTGAAGTCATGCGAGAGGAACGGAGATCGCACGGGCATACGTGTTGTTCTTATGGTAGTCCTGGGATTCGGGCCAGCTGGAGGTTCCTGTGGATGCCGTCAGCGCGCCAGGGAATGTGTGTGATGCTTGCCCGTTCTCACATTCACCAGGACGATCAGCGGCTCGCTCACCTTGTCGGGGATCGGCGGTCGATTTCCAATAAAAGCAACGTAGTCGGTCGACGGCAGGATCTGCGCGAGGGAGAAGCGATCGAGCCCAGTATCCACATTCCAGAGCACGGCACCGGCGTCGTCGACGCGTGCGAGCGACGCCGTGCTCTTCGACCCCTCATCCGTATTGTAAAGAATGAGGACGCCCTCCGGTTGCGTTAACCGGACCGGCTTGGAATCGGCATCCCGGCGAAGGATTCCGCCGCGGTAGAATTGTGATGATCCCAACAGCGACATCTCGGAGATCCTCCTCCGGCCACTGCCGATCTCCTCTCCGAGCGTTCCGCCATAGAGCCTTCGCTGAACTTTCGAATTCTGCGCTTCCGCCACGCTGCGGACCGTCTGTCCGGCGCGGAAGTCGCTCTGATACTCCTCCTCAGAGTGCAACCCCATCCAACGATCCGGCTCGATGACCATCCCGGCCGCGACCTGGCTCTCCGGTTTGAACTTCGCCATGGTTTCATCGGCGCGCGAGGGGTTCGGAACTTTTGTTGCGGATTGGACGTCCGATTGGGTCAGCGCACTCCGAGACTGAAGGTCGACTCCATAGATACCCGTGGCCTCCGCCCACAGAATTCCGCCTGAGACTCCGAGAATGCGCGCATGGGCGGCCGCGCCACCTGGGAGTCCAGACGCCAGAGAAACCACTTCGGGCTCAGCGCCGTCGAGCGGCGTGAGCTGCAGCAGCAGTTCATATGTGTCTTTCGACCCATCCCGGTGCAGGCTCGGGAAGTAGGGCTCCAGCTTCGAGATCAACGTCGCGACGTGCTGATCCGTCCGGAACGATCTCGCGATCGGTGCACCCTTTCCAGGCTGGACGAGTAGCATTTTCTTACCCATCCAGTACACACCGCCGATGAGAACCGCGACGCCGAGAGCGACGAGGGCAAGATTCGAGCGAACGGTGCGATAGCGCCGAACGAATCCCGCTGCGTCGCTCGGCCCGGAGCCTGTGGCCGGCGTCTTCACCGGCGGCGGGCCTGATTTCAGAAGGATATCGCCCCGAGCTTCATCGATCTCCGCGAGGCAGCTCGGTGCTTTCTGGCGAATCACCTCATCCGCAGTGAACTGTAGGATCTCCCTTCTCCTGCCGAGGGCCCACCCATGACGGGACCAATCGGCGGCGCTGCCGGTTTGTATGACCACCACAACATCGCCGCCGCCGAACTCCCAATAAAAGGAGAGTTTTTGGGCGCCTTCCTGATAAATCACGTGGCCGGATCGGCCGTTCTCCTGGATCTGGACGCTTCGTTGCATGGGATTGGAACTCGTGAGCTACTTGGACCGTGCACGCTGTATTTGGTTTCGGAGCACGACGGACTCCGCATGAGTGAGGGACGCGCGCAGAGATGGCCAGTGGATTCCGGTCCGATTGGTGACCGCACGCCACCGTGGCTCCGTTTCGCGCAGCAGAAGATAATAGCGTTTCACATAGGGGTCGGAGTGGATGGCTTGTTCGAGCCGAGCTTTCCAGTCGGCTGCCGTGCCGAGGAGGCACTCGGCCAGGGCCTTTGCCGCAACAACTTCCCAATCGGTGTCCGCGAACGAAAGCGTAGTCGTCGCCGCTTCCACACATTGCCGCAGATCGTCGGGCCGAAGCGGCGTGGCCACTCCGGCGTCCAGGGAACGGAGTGCCCTCTCCCGTGACGCGGCGTAGCCTTGAAACCGCGCGCGGCGATCGGCCGCAGGGCCCATGAGATCTTTTGAGTCTTTCGAGCGATCGAGCGGCAGTGCGAGCAGCTTCTCGAGTGAATAGGTCAGCACACCGGCGAATAGGGCGTGCGTGGCCTCATTGGGGTGGCTCGCGTCGAGTAAGCTCTCCGCTCCCGCGACGCCGTAAGGCGCGCGCCGATGCAACGTCCTTTCGAAGTCAAGAAAAGCGTCCGGAGCGCATCGGGCAGCGGCTGCGCGCGTCTCCTCGAGCGCCCACGGAGGAACTCGGGAGGGTCGGGTCTCGAGGCGCGCCGCCTCTTCGTACGCGCTTCGCGCTTCGTCGTGCCGCTTTGCCTGTTCGAGCGCTTTGGCCTTCTGATAATGAAGCTTCGCCGGTAGCGCGTCGATTCGCTCGGCCTCCTGGAGCTTCGCAAGGGCCGCGAGCGGCTTTCGATTCTGTAATAAATCCTTCGCCTCCTTGAAGTGCGCCTCCCAGCGGGCCTTGCGCGGCGGCGCGGAAAGGGTCTCCCTCGAAAAGTAGGATCCATTGGGCTCACGCGAGCGCAGGTTTCGAGGAGGCGTGACCAGCAGAAGCGGGATTTGTTCCTTCGCGGCATCGTCGACGAGGCCGTCGATCGCTTTTCGGAAGCGGGTCCGCAGCATGGCAACATCGGCATCGGTGAAGACCACCTCCTCCCCCAGCGGCTCCTCCGCGAGGAATGCGCGCTCGGGAGCGATCTCGGGAATCACCGCCCCGGCGATGCCCACAAATCGAAGGCGCAACAGTCGCCTGCGGACGCCGTCGGCGCTCCATGCAGACGCCTCGGCACGGGCCGCGGCGAGGCTCTCTGGTTGATACTCACAATTACCGGCGGCGACCACGAGGCAGTCGGCTGCGAGCGAGCCGCATTCGCGAGCGAGCTCACGAACCTCGGCAGCATTCCAGCCGGGGTTTCCCGCATTGACTACCTCCACCGTCCGGCCGTCGAGCATCGACTCGAGCCGCGATTGCAGCCAATCGGAAACGGAGCCGACCTCATAGGGCCAGCCATAGATGGCCGAGTCGCCAAGCAGGAAAATGCGCAGCCCGTTCTGTGGCTTCTCACGCAGAAAGAGAATCTCCGGCTCGGGGACCGCCTTGAACGGCCGAGGTCTCGCGCGCCGGTAGCCGGGCGTCCCGTCGCAGGCGACGGCGGGGACCCAATAATTCCCCGGGAAGTCCATATATCGAAGTCCCTGCACCCCAGCGGCGGCGAGGGCCCCTTCGAGGAGCCCGAGGACCGCGATCGGCGGCAGCAGCGCGAGAAGCGCGGTCAGCATGCGCGGAGCAGGCCGCGGAGAGAGCCTCTCCGGGGCGAAGCTCATAGCTCCGATCCCTCGCCTTCGTCGAGGAGCTGCACGGGGTGCACGACCTTGATCGCGAGGCCATGGCGTTTCGCTCCTGCTCGTATTTGTAAAATACAGCCGGGATTGCCCGTGGCGACCATCGTGGCGCCGCTCTCACGGATCTTCTCCATCTTGCTATCGAGCACTGCCAGCGAATCGGCTGTGCGCTCGAGCGAGTAGAGACCAGCGGCACCGCAACAATCGGTCGCACCCGAGAGCGGCACGAGTTCGGCTCCCGGCACGGTGCTCAGGAGCTGTTTCGGCTGCGCCGACACGCGCTGGCCGTGCACCAAATGGCAAGGCTCGTCGTATGCAATTTTCGCCTCAACGGGAAGCCTCCGGGGCGAGAAGCCGTGCTCCGCGAGAAGCTCAGAAATATCACGCGTTTTTGCGGCAAGAGCCTTTGCTCGGGCGTGCCACGCCGCGTCGTGCTCGAGCAGTCTCGGGTACGCCTTCACATGCGAGCCGCATCCCGCGGAGTTCCAGACGAACCAATCGGCACCCGAGCGCTCGAAGGCCTCAATATTCTTCCGCGCAAGCTCCCTTGCGAACTCGAGGTCGCCAGCGTGGGCATGGAGCGCTCCGCAGCAGGAGGGCGAGTTCCATGTCACCACATCCCAACGATTCTTCGAGAGGACGCGCGCCGTCGCGCGGTTCACCTCCGGAAGGAGCTGAGAAGCCACACATCCTTCGTGGAGAGCTACGCGGCCGTGGCGGTTGCCCTGCGCATGGGTAAATGGGGGCAAGTCGGTCCGCAGCCGCCGCGGCGGGATCTGTGGCATCAGCGCCTCGCGCTCGAGGAGGTCAGGCGCGACGCGCTTCAGGATCGGCGCCGCCCATCGCCTCAAGGGCGTCTTTGCGTAGATCGCGAGCGCCTGCGCGGCGATGCAAAGCCACGCTCGGCTCGGCACCACAGTGCGCAGCAGAAAAGTACGCATCCACCCGCGGATCCCGCGAAGGGGGCGCGCCCGCACGAGATCGGCGCGCGCGTGCTCCATCAGAGCCTCGAATTGCACTCCGCTCGGGCAGACCGTTTCGCAAGCTCGGCAGACCAGGCAGAACTTCAGCTCTTCTTCGAAGGTTTCTGTGGGATCAAGGCGCCCGTCTGCCTGGGCTCGCATGAGATAAATACGTCCGCGCGGGGAGGCGGTTTCTCGGCCCGAGAGCTTGTAGGTGGGGCAGACCGGCAGGCAGAGTCCACAGTGCACACAATCGAGGGAGCGGGCGTAATGGGCGCGCCCTTCGGGACTCGCGAACTCGGCGCGAGGCTCCTGCGGAAGAATTGTGGGATCAGACACGAACGTTGAGTCGAATGCGGAGTGAAGTGGAGTCTACGATTCTTCCACGAGTGCGATGAGCTCGGAGATCTTGCGGTGCATCTCCACAGGATGGCGGAGAGGAAGCCCCTTATGAATGCGATAGGTGTTGCGGCGGCCGTCCCGGCTCCGCTCGAGATATCCGGCCTCCTCCAGATCGGTGAGGATTCGGTGCACCGCGCGCTCTGTGATGCCCACGCGGGTGGCGAGATCGCGAGCCCGCGATTGCGGATCCCTCGCGATGCAGAGGAGCACGTGGGCGTGGTTCGTAAGGAACGTCCAGGGAGCAGCAGGAACTGCGGATCGGGACTTGGCAGCTCGAGGCGGCATCTTGGGAGGCGACGCGTGGGGGCCCAGGGGGCCCTTGGCTTGACGGGAGACGGCCGTGATACGAAACCTGAAGCATGACATCCATGTCATGCTTCTCCTTTCACATCATACTCTCCTAGGAATGGAATCACCATGCGTTACCAGACGAATCCGCGAGGCAAGAAGCGCGTGACGTTGATCGAGGGCGACGGGATCGGGCCGGAGGTCGTGGGCGCCGCCCGCGCGGTGCTCGAGGCGGCCCAAGCTCCCATCGCATGGGAGGTTTGTGCGGCGGGGGCCAAGGTCTTCAAAGCGGGTTTGGCCTCTGGGGTGCCCCCGGAAACGGCGGCCTCGATTCGCGAGACCCGCGTCGTGCTCAAGGGGCCGCTCGAGACTCCCGTGGGCTACGGAGAGAAGAGCGCGAACGTTACACTTCGGAAGCTCTTCGAGACCTACGCCAATGTGCGCCCCATCCGGGAGTTCCCGGGCGTCCCCACACCGTTTCGCGGGCGCGGCATCGACCTCATCGTTGTGCGCGAGAATGTTGAAGATCTGTACGCCGGAATTGAGCACATGCAGACGCCAGGCGTGGCCCAGTGCCTCAAGATCATGACGAGAAAGGGATGTGAGAAGATTGTTCGCCTCGCGTTCGAAGTGGCCGTCGCGGAGGGACGGCGGTCAATCCATTGCGCGACAAAGGCGAATATCATGAAGCTCACGGAAGGGCTCATGAAGCGCACCTTCGAGGAGGTTGCCAAGGAGTATCCGCAGATTCATGCCCAGCACATCATTGTCGATAATTGCGCTCACATGCTCGTGAAGCATCCCGAGCAGTTCGAGGTGATCGTCACAAGCAATATGAACGGCGACATCCTCTCGGACCTCACGAGCGGCCTCGTCGGCGGGCTCGGCTTCGCTCCCGGCGCCAACCTTGGCAACGAAGTTGCGATCTTCGAGGCGGTCCACGGGAGCGCGCCGAAGTATGCGGGCACAAATACGATCAATCCGACGGCTGTGATCCTCTCCGCGGTGATGCTGCTCAGGCATATCGACGAGCCCGCGATCGCCGATCAGGTCGAGAGAGCCGTTTTGCGGACGCTGGAAGAGGGATCTTACACGCGTGACGTGCGCCCTGAGGGGGCACTCGCGACGACTCAATTCACCGAGCGCATCATTCGCAATTTGAAGGTCCTAAAAGATGGGCGGCCCGTACGCGACCGGAGAACGCTGAAGTTTCCGGAACTGTCCCGCTCCGCCGTCGCGCAGAAGGCATCCACCCGGCGCACGGCGGGCATCGATCTTTTTGTGGAAACAGACGCCGCGCCGGAAGCCTTGGGTGCGCGCCTGGAGTCGCTCGTCTCGAACTCGCCCTTTCGCCTGAAGATGATCTCCAACCGCGGCACGAAGGTATTCCCGGTGTCGGACGCGATGCCCGACTGCGTCGATCACTGGCGCTGCCGATTCCTTCTCCGCGATCCGCGTCGGAGCGCCTCCGACGAGGAGATCCGCGGCCTCGTTCAAACGGTCGAGCAACAATTCCCCTGGATGCATCTCGAAAAGCTCCAGGAGTTCGATGGCTCGCCGGCCTGGACGAAAGCCCAGGGCGAAGAGTAATCTTGTGCGCGCAGCTCGGATGGCCTTCGCCACGGGCAGCTAAGGCCCGACGGTCCCGGGATTGAGTAAGCTCTGCGGATCGGCCACTTCCTTGAGCCGGCGGTCCAGGTGTCCCTGCGGCGCACTGAGGAGATCCAGCGGCCAGCGCATGCGGGCGGTTCCTCCTCCGGAGGCGGCCATTTGTGTGCGCAGGCGCTGGAGCCACTCGCGTGGATCGTCGGGCTCGGCAGAACACCATAAATCGGCGAACGCAACCCCAGGGTGAGCAAAGCAGCTCGGCTGTGCGCCGAGGGAGTCGAGCATCCGGGCGGCCTCATGCGTCATCTTCTCGATCTGCGACGGGCGGCACGTGATCCTTACAGCGCAGCGCTTCTCTCCGCCGGTGCGCCGAAGCCACTCTTCTCGCGCCGCATCGATCCAGTGTGCCGTCGCGTCGGATGCAGTCGGCGTCATCCCGAGGGCGCGAGCCGCCCCCTCGGCGGCCTCGGCGACAGCCTCATCGGGCCCTTCGTACCGAACGACGACCCGGGGAAGCCTCTGAGGTGCCTCCGCAACGAAGAGCGCCGCCGGTGCCATCGGCCGCTCGCGCAATGCCATGGCGCACGAGAACGCCTCCGCGCGCGAAGGGAAGGTACGATCGAGCGTCCGGGTGCCGTCGGGCAGCGGCTTCAGGCGAAAAGTGAACTCAACTCCGATGGCGAGTGTTTCGAGCGCGCCGACCTGAAGGCGGTGGAGGTCGAATCCCGTGGCGGCCTTGACCACCATACCGCCCGTTTTGAGCGTCACGCCGCCCCCCATGGGCACAAATCGCGCGCCGATCAGGTGCTCTCGAATGCCCCCATGGAGTGTTCTGTAGGGACCGAACTCATTGCGCGAGACGGCCTCGCCGATGGTGAGTTCTCCAGCGAGCGGCGGATCCATGGGCAGCCATTGGCGATGCAGCGCAAGCCGCTCCTGGAGCTTGGCCACGGCGGTGCCGGCTCGCACGCGCACGACAAAATCGTCGACGGCATGTTCCACAACTCCGTCCCAAGGGCGCAGGTCGATGTAGATCGTCCGTTCGTCGTCGGCGAGCGGCTCCTGCTCGCCGTCGCTCCGGAACGGCCAGCGCCGGTCGAGAGGGCCCGATCGCGAGCGGATCGAAATGTGGTGCTCCGAAGCCAGGGCGAGAAGGTCACGAATCGCCTCCTCGGCGTGCGTCGCTACATGGATCGCACGGCGGTCGGCGCGCAGCGCGAGGGTTCCGCGCGCCGTGAGGACGGCGCGAATCGCGGCAATGGCGCCGTCGTCAAACTGTAAACTCTTCGGCTCGACCATGGAGCTCACTTCGGCGCGCGCGCTGCCGCGGCGATCTCCCCACACATGGACGACGGCAGCGACTTGCACGGATTCATGAGCCCGTCGGGATCGAACGCTCGGCGCACCTGCTGGAACGCGCTCAGCTCCGCGGGGCGGAAAACCATCGGTAAGAAGTCATTTTTCTCGATGCCGATCCCGTGCTCGCCGGAGAGCGTGCCGCCGAGATCGACGCAGGCGCGGCAGATCTCCTCGCCGGCCTGCAGCACGCGGCGTACCTCCTCGGCGTTGCGCCCGTCGTAGGACATGTTGGGATGCAGGTTGCCGTCGCCCGCGTGGAAGACGTTGGCACATTTCACACCGAGTCGGTCGGCGATCTCGGAGATCGCGGCCAAGGCCTGCGGCAAGCGCGTCCTCGGCACTACGCAATCCATCACATACAGATCGGGAGCGATTCGGCCCATGGCGCCGAAGGCTCCTTTGCGCCCTTTCCAGAGTCGCTTGCGCTGCTCCTCGTCCGTCGCCGACTCGAACCGGAGCGCGCCGTGATTCTTACAGATCTCCTGGATGCGCGTTCCGTCGCGGCGCACCTCGGCCCGCGAGCCGTCGAGCTCCACGAGGAGCACGGCGGCTGCATCGCGCGGGTAACCGGCGGCAAAGATTGAGGCCTCCACCGCGGCAATGGTGCGATCATCAATCATCTCAAGGGCGGCCGGCAGGATGCCCGCGGCCACCACGGCCGACACGGCACGGCACGCTGCGTCCATCGAAGAGAACGGCGCCAAGTAGGTTTCCACGACTTCCGGCTTCGGCACGAGCCGCAGCCATGCTTCTGTTGCAATGCCCAGCGTCCCCTCGGATCCTACAAAAAGAGTCCGCAGATCGTAGCCCTGCGGATCGGGCTCCGGGCCGCCGATCGAAACCACCTCGCCGCTTGACAGCACCACCGTGAGCCCGAGCACATGGAGCGTCGTGGCGCCGTGCTTAAAACAGTGGGGCCCGCCCGAATTTTCGGCGACGTTTCCGCCGAGCGTGCAGGCCGTCTGGCTCGACGGGTCCGGTGCGTAGGTGAGCTTCCAGCGGGCGGTGTGGGCCGAGAGGTCGGCATTCACGAGGCCGAGCTCCACATGCGCGAGCCGATCGACCGTGTCGACCTCCAGCACACGGCGCATGCGAGCGAGGCTCACGAGCGCACCACCCTTGACCGGCGTAGCGCCCCCAGAAAGACCCGTGCCCGCGCCGCGGGGAACGATCGGCACATGGGCGCGATTGAGGATGCGGACAGCCCTTGCCGTCTCTCCGGTCGATCGAGGGAGGATCACGACCCGCGGGCGCTCCTTGTAGAGCGCGAGACCGTCGCACTCGTAAGCGGCGAGGTGCTCGGGAGATGCGGCGACGGCGTCGCGTCCCAGGGCCTGTTCGAGCTCCGAGACGAGGGGATCGCGACTGGGGGAGAAGTCGGGCACGGACAGCGAGGGTGCGACTGTTCTACCATCGGGGCGCCACGAAGCCGCGGCTCTGGGCCACCGCCGCGAATTGATCCCGTGTCCGATCTACCTCCTCCCGCTCCCGCGGCGAAGAAAAGCCGCTTTCCGCTCTGGCTGCTGGGCTGCTGCGGCGGCTGCTTGCTGCTCGTGGTGGCGGCCGCTGGCGGGATCTTGTTTACAGTTCGCTACATGGCAACGCGCATCGAAGAAGGGGCGCTTCCTGAGGTTCAAAACCGCACCTACGACGAAATTGTTGCAAATTCGGGGCTGCCCCCAGGATTCCGGATCGCGTTCGGCAACTCCTTCTTCTCGTTCCCTTTTGTGATGTTCATTCCGCAGGAGGTCAAGGGGTCGATGGAGCAAGCCTTCAAGAAGGCCCCGGAGGTGATGGCGATTTTGTACCGCGCGCCGGAAAGCGCTTCGGAGCGCGCCGACCGTGATCGGCTCTTCTCGACGGGGTCGATGCCCACCGTCCCGGCGATTCTTAGGATGATCATGCCGGAAGAGGCCAAGGCCGAGCTCGAATCGCCACAGTTCCGAGTCGGCACGATCCCAGGGCATGAGCCGCCGCTCCGCTTCGCTGTGGGCAAGCAGGCTCGACGACAGCGGACCGGAGACACCGAGAAAGCTGGCGAGATCGCATTTGTGGACCTCACTCCCGAGGAGCTCGAAGACGCCGTCGTTCAAGTCATGATCTTCCGGACGGACGGGGCTGAGATCACGGATGAGTTCCTCGTGAAGTTCTGTGAGAACTTCCGCCCATTGAAATAGAGCCATACGCCACACCAGCTCGGGTTCAAATCCGTGTCGGATCTCCCGCCTCCCGTCGTCGCGCCGAAGAAAAGTAGCTTTCCCACCTGGATTTTCGGGTGTTGCGGCGGCTGCCTTCTCCTCGTTCTGCTGGTGGCGGGGACAATCTTCTTCTCGGTGCAACATGTGGTATCGCGCCTTGAGCAGGGAGCGACGGCGGAGACGCAGGACCGGACGTACGGCGATCTCGTCACCAATCTCGGACCGCCCCCGGGCTATCGCATCCTACTCGGCACGTCTCTCTTCTCATTTCCATTCGTTGTCTTCGTTCCCGAAGACGTGCCGGGGTCCCTGGAGCAGATCCGCGAGTCGAATCCGAGTTCGCTGGCGATTTTGTATCGAATGCAGGAAGGCGAATCGGAGCGCGCCGCCCGAGGGAAGCTCTTCACGACGGGGCGCACATCCGGGGCCCCGAGCTTTCTCAGAATGCTGCTGCCGCCCGAAGTTCAATCCCAGCTGGATCCGCCGGTGCTCCGCGTCGGAACGATCCTGGGCCACCGCTACCCGATCCACTACGCGGCAGGGAAGATGGAAGGAGGGCGCCGTCGGCGCGTGACGGTGGAGATCGCCTATATCGATCTGACTCCTCCCGGAACGAAAGGATCGGCGGTCCAGGCGGTTCTTCTCCGAATGGACGGTCAGGAGATTACAGAAGATTTCCTGACTCGGTTTTGTGAGAACTTCCGGCCGGGCGAGTAGCGCAGCAGCGGATGCGTGGGGGCGGCGCGTGGGGGCAGCGCCTCTATAGTGGATAAGTGGGGGCGGCGCGTAGGAGTTCAAATTGTGGAGGAGTGGGGTCGGCGCGTGCGCCGACCGGTGAGCGCGCGCGTGCGCGCGCTGCTTTCGGGTTGTGTCTCGGGATGAATGGGACGTGGTCAGTCTTGGCGCGGCAGCGAACAGTCCTCGCCGCTCGGCGGCTCATGAGCTGCACAGAATCCGACCGGCGCTTCGCGCCAGTCGGATTCTGCGCGCGCCATGGCCTCGCGTCTGCGGAACTCGCCGCGCCAAGACCGACCCATGCCCCATTCCTTGCCGTCGCGCATCTGTGAAGGAGAAAGTGTAAGTTTGGACGTAGGGCGCGGGCACCGCCCGCGACGATTCGCGCGCGCTTGCGCGTGCGGACGACGGATCGCGCTGCCCCTGGGTCATCGCGCGGGGCAAGCCCCGCGCAATGGTTCGGCGCGTGCGCCGACCCTACAGGTTGAAATCTGTGCACGCCAAGACCAACCACGCCCCATTTTTAACAGATCACAAGTCGGGGGTCGCGCGCGCACGCGCGCGCTCACCGGTCGGCGCACGCGCCGACCCCACGTATCAATTTTGAGTAACGTGCACGCGCCGACCCCACCAGCCAGTTGAGGAATGGCCTGCACGCGCCGAGCCCACGAATCCATTGAGGGCTGGCCCGCAGACGCCGACATCACTTATTCGCTGTCTG
>JAEUHX010000077.1 GCA_016792805.1 Planctomycetota bacterium | reverse complement strand
GTCGTACGCGTCTCCAACGGTACCCATCGAAGGCCGAATATTGGCCTCGATGCAGCGCTGTCCGAAAGCGACGGATGTGTACTGACTTCCGTGGTCGGAATGATGAATCACTCGGGATGGCTGACGAGCACGAATCGCCATGCCGAGCGCCTCCAGGACAAGTGGAGTCGCTAAGGAAGAGATCATCGTCTATCCCACAATTCTCCGGCTGAAGACGTCCAGGACGATGGCAAGGTAGAGAAATCCCTCCCAGGTGGGCACATACGTGATATCAGAAACCCAAAGCTTATTGGGAGCGTCCGCGGTAAAGTTGCGTTTCACGAGATCTCGGGCCAAGGGCTCGCTTCGGTCCCGCGTGGTGGTGGAAATGTACGATCGCGGGCTCACTCCGCAGAGGCCCGCCTGCCGCATGAGCCGGGCGACTCGCTTGCGACCGACGCGCTCGCCAGCCGCCTGGAGATCGGCATGCACGCGCGGGGCACCGTAGGTTCCGTGGGAGGATTCGTGGGATGTAAGAACTTTCTGCCGAAGCTCGGAATCTCGCCGCGCCCGTGCCGAGAGGGCCCGCGAGCGCGACGCATAGAATCCGCTCACAGAAATCCCCAGCACGCGGCACTGAGTTTCTATTGCAAATGTCCTCTGGTGCGACCTCACGAATTGGAATCCCTCCTGGGGACAGACGTGGTCTCCTTGGCGAACCAGGCCGCTGCTTTTTTTAAGATGTCACGCTCTTCGCGTAGGACGCGCACTTCCCGTCGAAGCCGTTGGAGCTCTTTGCGCTCTTCGGAGGTCAGGCCGTCCTGGCGCCGCCCCGAGTCAAGATCGGCTTGGCGAGTCCAATTGCGGACACTTTGAGCTGAGATGCCGAACTCGCTGGCAAGCTTCTCGACACCCCGCCCGCTGCGGGCAAGGTCAACAATGCGCCGGCGGAACTCCGCGGCGTAGGGGCGATGGGTCTTAGGCATGGGGCTCTCACGGCACCCCAGTCTCGGCCCCTCCACCGAACCGGGTCAACCCCACTACGCCGAGGACGCGCAACGCCGCGCTGGGCGCCGAGGCCCGCGCGCAGCTCGGAGGAATCCTGGAATGGCCTCTTGGACTGTCCGCTGCCGCGCCAAGACTGACCACGCCCCGTTCTTCCCGAGGCGCAAGTCGAAAGCCGCGCGCGCACGCGCGCGCTCACCGGTCGGCGCACGCGCCGACCCCACTTTTCGAATGGGTAGTAGCGCGCACGCACCGACCCCACTTGTCGATTGTTGGGGAGTCGCGGGCGACGCCCGCGCCGTACGTAACAAAAAGGCATCGGATCTTGCGCCCGCGCGCAGCTCGGAGGAATCCTGGAATGGCCTCTTGGACTGTCCGCTGCCGCGCCAAGACTGACCACGCCCCGTTCTTCTCCGAGGCGCAAGTCGAAAGCCGCGCGCGCACGCGCGCGCTCACCGGTCGGCGTACGCGCCGACCCCACTTGTCGAATGGGTAGTAGCGCGCACGCTCACCCGTCGGCGCTCTCGCAGGCCACCTTGCGTACACCGTTGCGCCAGCGGCGGCGGGAGCGCACCCTGCGACCATGCCCTTCCCCCGGACTCTTCGATGGCCTCGATGTTCCGCCGCCTTTCCGTTGCCTGCCTTCTAGCGGCCGTCCCGCTCCAGCCTGCCTACGCATTCGACGGCGGCACCGCCAGCGCGCCCGCCTCCAACGCGCCGCGCAAGGAAGCCTCCACCTCCAATAGTGCACTCATCGCAAAAGCTGTCGAAGAGATCCTCAAGCTCGAGGAGAACGGCGAGTGGCCTTACGAAGGGGTCTACCGCGTCCCAGCGAAGGACGAGAAGACCGGACGGCGCGTCATGGAGATCCCCGTCGGCTATCGCATCGGCGGGACGGCGATCGTCGGCCTCGCGCTTTTGTATGGAGCGCCCGCGGAGGACGCCGCTGCTGCCGCCGCCATCGACCGCGGTGTCGCGTCGATCCTCAAACTGCTCGAGCATCCGCTCATGCAGCCGAGCACCGAGAACGTCTACGACGTGCGCGTCTGGGGCCACTCCTTCGCCCTCGAATATTTCTGCCGTCTGCGCGAGCAAAAGCGTCTCGGTCAGCACGAGAAAGCCGTTCAATTGTGGATTCCAAAGCTCGTGGCGACACTCATCCAGGAGGAGCTGGAGGAGGGTGGCTGGAATTATGGCGGGCGGTTCGACGAGGTCGACGTCGACGAGAATGGAAATGTGATTCGCAACAATCCACGCAACCCCGACGAAGCCAAGAAAAAAGCCGTCAAGACCGTCAAGTGGTGGACCCCGGCGTCTTTTGTGACGTCGCCAGTTTCCCAGGCCATGCTCCTCGCCAAGTCGCAGGGGGAGAAAGTTCCCGATGCGCTCTTTGACCGCGCCGCTTCCGTTCTCCAGAAGGAGCGGCTCAAGGACGGCACCTTTCTCTACGCTGGCATGGTGCGCAACGAAATGAGCGAGAAGGCACGCCAGCAGGTCGAGGCGCGCGAGAAGCTCCCCGGCTCAATTGCCCGCTCCGCCGTGTGCGAGGTCACACTGCAGCTGCTCAGCGGAAAAGACAATAATAAAGAAGTGAAAGCCGCCATCGAGGCCTTCCATAAATACTGGGACGAGCTGGAGAAGCGCCGAAAGAAGACGGGCACGCATGTGCCGCCTTACGGTATTGCGCCTTATTACTTCTACTACGGCCATCGCTACGCCGCGCAGGCAATTGAGTTCCTGCCGGAGCGCGAGCGGGCAGCCGAGCGCGCGCGTCTGAAGGAGGTGATCCTCCGGACGCGCGACGAGAACGGCACATGGAACGACCGAGTGTTTCCGCGCTCGGCGAGCTTCGGTACTGCCATGATGGTGCTGGCGCTGCTCGGCGAGCAGGCGCCGAAGCCGGCTCGAAAGGGATAGGGGTCGCGCACAGGGCGCCCTCGGCGCTGGACAATGGGCCGGCAGCCCGTGTACTCCAGCGCCTTCGCGTCGCGTCGATCGTCCTTCCGGCGGAGCCCGCACGCGAAGCCGCCCCGCCCACCCCCCATCGCCGCGAGCCTTCCCCTTGAGCAGCGCGTCCTCCAGTTCCGGTCGGTCGCTTCTCGTCGCGCTCACCGTTTGCGCGCTCGTCGCCGCCCCGGGGATTGTGCTGCGCATCGGCGGGCTCCACCCGGCGGCCCCCGTCGCGGCGGCAGCCTTCGGCTGCACGATTCTGGCGGCCGCCTTCGTGCTGACGTGGGCGAGCGAAGCGGCGCAGATGGACGTCCCGCGGGCGTTCGCCGTCGTCGTGCTGTCGCTTATCGCCGTGCTGCCCGAGTACGCCGTCGATGTGGTCTTCGCTTGGGAAGCCGGCAAGGATCCGAGCAAAGCTCCGCTGGCGATCGCCAACATGACGGGTGCGAACCGGCTGCTGGTGGGCCTCGCTTGGCCGCTTGTCTGGTTCTTGCACGTGCGGCGCAACCGGCTTCCGAAGCTTCGGACGCCGCGGGAACTGGCGCTTGAGACAACGGTGCTGGTGGCCTCCGGTGTGATCGTGACGGCCATGGGGCTCACGGGGCAGCTCTCCGTGCTGCACGGCTGCATCCTCGCAGGGATTTTTGGCTTCTATGCTTTTATTGCCATTCGGTCGGAAGCGGAGGAGCCGCATGCCGTGGGACCGGCGGCGGCGCTGATGGCAATGGATACGGGCGTGCGGCGCATCGCCGTGCTCGGGCTTTTGTGCCTGGCGGCCTACGCGATCTATCTCGTGGCACACCCCTTCGCCGAAGCCTTGGTCGAGACGGGCGAGTCGTTCGGCGTTTCGAAATTTGTGCTGGTGCAGTGGGTCGCGCCGCTTGCGTCGGAAGCGCCGGAAGTGGTGGTGGCGGTGCTGCTCGTGCAGGCGGGGCGCTCGGCCGAGTCGATCGCTGTGCTGATCTCCTCCAAGGTCAATCAATTCACCCTCTTGGTCGGCTGTCTTCCGTTCGCCTACTCGCTCAGCTCGGGAGGGCACCCGCTGCCGCTGAATTCCCATCAGGTCGCGGAAGTCGCTGTGACGGGCGCGCAGACGCTTTTCGCCGCGGCGACGGTCGCCAATCGTACATTTGGCCCGAAGGGCGCATTGACGCTCTTCGGGCTCTTTCTCGCGCAGCTCGGCGCAACGGAAGTTTTACAAATGACGGCCGGCGCGAAGCCTACAGATCCGGAGGCGCTTGCCGGCTGGCTTCATACACAAGACGCGAGGGAAACGTGGGGCCGCTGGGGCTTCTTTGCGCTCTACCTCACCCTCGCAACGGGGCTGATCCTCAAGCAGTGGGGCCAGATCCGCCACCAGCTCGTGATCGCGCGCGAGCGCGTCGCAAACGCCTTCCGCTTCGGCGCCGCGCCGAAGTAACGACCTCAGTTTCTTCGGGAAGTGCCGGCGCGCCCGCCGGAGGTGTGGGCGTCGAACAGCTCCCGGAACCCGTCGCGAGCCCTCGCAAGAATCGCGGCGCGCCGGGTGCCGAACGCCGCACACGCCCTCGAGCGGGCGCGCCGCGCATTCACGGCCCGGGGCGGCGCAAGTGGAACTCGCGTCGCCGGCATCGGGATCTCGCAGCCCCGGCTCGGGACGGCTCAAGATTTCTCGGGGAGCCGTTGCGATAGCCCCGCTCCACCGCCCACTCGGCGCGCTGGGGCGCCGTATGGGAGCCATCCCATGGCCGAACCCAACCTCACTTTGCTGGACGACGGCACCCATCGCCAGCTTCGCTCGCTCGCCTCCGCTCTGCTGCGCAGACGCGGAGGCTCCTTCCGCGCTCGTGCGACATCGCTGGTCCATGAGGCCTATTTGAGACTCGCGCGCCCTGGGCGCGCGGGCGCGCGCGACCATGGGCACTTCTTGTCGATGGCGTCTCGGGCGATGCGATTTGTGCTCGTGGATCGGGCGCGGCGCCAGACGGCGCTGCGCAGGAGCGCTGGCGAGCGCGCGCCCCTCCCGGTGGAGGAGCTAGCGCTTCGAGAAGCCGCCAACGGCGATCTCATCGTGGCGATCCACGGTGCCCTCGAGCGTCTGTCACAAATTGACGGCCGGCTCGCGCGCGTGGTCGAGCTGCGATTCTTCGGCGGGCTGGAGCTCCATGAAGTCGCGACGGCGACAGGCGTATCGCTCGCTACCGCCAAACGAGATTGGGTGCTTGCGCGCGCGTGGCTCCGGCGGGAGGTCGCCCAGCAGGAGGAGGGCCGATGAGCAGCGCACCGTGGGAAAAAGTGAGATCACTTTTCGAAGAGGCTCTCCGGCTGCCTGAGACGGAGCGGGAGAAGTTCCTTCGCGGCCATCCACACATCGATCCGACAGCGCTGCGCGAAGTGCAATCCTTGCTTGCAGCCCACCGGGAGGATGAATTTCTGGAGACGCCTGCCTTCGGGCCGGCGCGCACATGGGAGGATCTCGAGTTCTGCGGCGAAGGCGAGCCGCGCGAGGTGGGGCCGTACCGGCTCGGACGGCTCCTCGGCGCTGGCGCCAGCGCGCTGGTGTATGAAGCGCGCCATCGGGAGTCGGGAGCGGAGGTGGCCCTCAAGGTGCTGCGGTCGCGCGCGCGCTCGAGCGCGCGGCAAGCGCTGGCCCTGCTGCGTGAATCGCGAGCGCTCGCGCGCGTGCAGCATCCCGGAGTGGCGGCAGTGCTCGACGCCGGGACGACCGCCGAAGGGCTCCGATATGTGGCCATGGAGCTGGTTCGAGGGCGCACGCTCGATCGATTTATAGCAACGGAGAAGCCGACGACGCGGCAGCGCCTCGAGCTCTTCCGGCAATTGTTGGAAGCGGTGGAGCACGCCCACGGCGCGCGCGTCGTGCACCGCGATCTCAAACCCGGAAATGTGATGGTGGTGCGCGACGCCGCGGGCATCGCGCGCGTGAAGGTGCTCGACTTCGGGCTCGCGAAGCTGCTCGAGCAGGCGGAGGTCGAATCGGCGCTCGCGACGGAGTCGGGCGCCATCAGCGGCACGCTCGCCTACATGAGCCCTGAACAGGCGGCGGGGCGCGCCGATGGGGTCGGCCCGGCGAGTGATGTGTATTCTCTCGGCGTGCTGTTTTTTGAGCTTCTTGCCGGGCGGCTCCCCTATCGCGCCTCGGTCTACTCCCCAGCCGGGCTTCTGCGCGCGATCGAGCGCGAGCGACCGGCGGCCCTGCCGCCGACGTCCTCTCCAGCCCTCGGAGCCATCGTGGCGAAGTGTCTCGAGAAGAGCCCGCGGCTTCGTTACAAAAACGCGAAGGAGCTGCGGGCGGACCTCGAGCGGGCGATGGCGGGCCGCGCACCGTTGGCGGCTCGCGACGGCATGTCGCGCTGGGTGCGTCGCGAGAGCGCACGCCATCGGCGCACGGTGGCTGCCGCAGCGGCTCTATCGCTCGCCTTCCTGGGCGGGTGGGCCGCGACCGATGGACCCCTGCGCGGCACGCGAACGCTGGCGGCGACGCTCCGCCTGAGCCCGGACGGGCTCGCCGTCGGCGGGCCGCGCGCCAGCCGCGAGGACATCACACAAATCGTTCAGATTGAAGCTCCGCCGTCAGCGAGCGGGCCCCATCGAGCACTTTTCGCGGGCTGGCAAGTGCCAGGGGCGCCTGCGACGAATTCCGACTTCGGGGGCTCTGCACAAATCGTCGTGAAGGCGATTTCTCGCGATGGCATCAACCCCGCCTTCTTCGACCACGCGTTGCAGCCTGTGTTTTTCGAAGGCGGCGTCGGCGCCGTTGATCTCACGCGCCACGTGGAGCTGTATCAAGTGGACTCCCCGGAGAAGGTGCAGGAGCTTCTCCGCGACGAGACTCTTCGTCGTGCCGTCGCGGAGCGCTCACGCGTGTATCGCTAGCGAGCGATTCTCACTTCAGTTCGTCCGCGAGATCGGCGGCGCGCTTCACCAGCGCCTCCAGCTGGGAGCGGATTTCCGCGGGCTTCGACGGATTTTCAATGCGCGACTGGAGCAGGTCTCCGAGGTCGGAGGCGAGCTTCGCGAACCGCGGCGTACGCTTCTTCTGCAATATTTCATCAAAGAAGATTCCGTGGGCGAGCCAGCTCTCGGCAGTCGCGGTGCTGCCCTGTTGCAGCGCTTCGTTGACGAGGGTCTGAATCCACCGCGCCGACCGTGCCCAGGGTCCCGGCTGGCCGAGACGGACCATGGCGACGGCCGCGGCGAGCCGCGCAATCGGCATACCCTCGGAGAGCTGTCGGTCGCGCAGGAAGACCTCGAGGTGGCGGCGAGCTGTAGCATCTCCGTTGAAGGCGAGAGCGGAAGCGATCAGCACGTTGGATTCCTTGGATCGCGTCGAATCCCGCAGGCGCTTGCGCAGCGCGTCGGCCGCAGTCGTTGCGCCGCGATCGTGCAAGGCCAGCCAAATCTCATCCGTTCCGGGATCGTCGCGATCCTGCAGGGCCTGCTCCACCCTTTTTGTGGTAGTCGGGTCGGGGTCCATCGCAAGAATCCCAAGCCGCCGAACCCGAACATCCGCCCGAGCCGGCTCCGAGGGAAGTTTCCACAAATCGGTCCGCACCGCCTCGAATCCCTCCGGCTTTCGCTCGAGAATCTGGGATATCTCCGCCGCGGAGTCGATGGCGGACTTCATGCGCACCATCCCCGCCTCGGCCGCCTCGGGCTTGCTGAAGTCGATATCCGCCTCGCTCGCGTCGATCTGCGACATCAAGGACTTCAGCCGCTCGCGCTCGGCCGCCGTGAGCGCGAGCCGCTTCTCGGGGGCCGTCTTGCCGGCCACGGTGGCCGCTTCGCCTTGCTTCAGCGATACGGTTCCGGCCGGAGTCTGAATCTGTGCACTTCCGCCGAGAAGAACAATCGTGAGAACGGGAGAGAGGAGCGAGCGCCCCTCGATCCAAGGCTGAAGAGATTGAATCATCGGTACACCTGGAGCTTCCGGAGAGAAGAGTGAAATCTCGGCACGAGACGAATTACTGAGTCGGATCTCAGCGAAATCTGTATGGATGTCGACGGGAGCGGCGCCGCCGGCCTGCACGCGAAGGGCGCCGAACGCGATCTGTGAAGAGCCGCTTGGGCGCCCCGGCAGCCGGAGCAGCGTTCCGGGGGCGATCTCGATGCGCGAGCCGTCGTCCTGGACGAGAGCGCCATGCGCATCGCCGATCGGTGTCACCCAAGCGCCGCGCGGAAAGTCCGCTCTCGGCTGGGGATCGCCCTGAGCGAGCGCGATGGGACCCGCAGTCGGATCGACTCGCGCCACCGGCGACGGAAGCCATAAATACAACGCTGCAGATGCCAGCAGGAGCACGGCGGCGACGGCGACGAGCCCGAGTCGCGAGGGCGTTGAGCTGCGTTGAGGTCTCGCCAGCTGGCGAGATGTCAACACTTCCTCGATCGTCGGAAGTGTTGCAACTCCAAGCGCCTCCTCCAAGGCGACGTCGAGCCAGCGGTCGTCGATATCGATCATCGCGCGAGTCTCCCTTCCACGCATTGGCGAAGCGCCTGCTTCACTCGTCGAAGCCAACTTTTCGCCCCTTCCTCCTCGAGACCGAGGCTGCGGCCGAGCTCCGCGCGGCTCGCGTCCCCGCGATAATACAGCTCGAGCGCGTCGCGGTCGCGCGCGGTCAAAGCCGCCACACAAGCTCGAAGCGCTTCGACAAATGCGTTGGAGTGGCGTTCGGGCTCCTGAACCCACGCCTCCTCGATCGTGTCGAGATCCGCAAGCTGCGGTGCGGCGCGCCGACTCCGCAGCCGATCGATCAGCCGATGGCGGGCGGCCTTGCGGAGATAGGTCGCGAGCTCGCCGGCCGACCGGAGCTGCGGGGGTCGGCGCAGCAGCTCGACGTAGACGTCATGGAGCAGGTCGGGGGCCTCCGCCGACGGGCACCCGAGCAGCCGCACATAGCGCCAAAGGGACGCATGCTGCTCCCGCAGGCACGTGTGGAGGTCGAGAGGAGCCGGTTGGATCGCCACGGACACACGAGGATGAGCGAGCGACAGCGCGAAATGGGGTCACGAAGTTCCGCGGGGCGACGCAGAGGAGCCTTGCGGTGCTCGAGAAGAGTGTGAGCCGGGCTCGGCTCGGCGAGCTTCCCAGATGGAAGGCCAGAGCGCCCGGTTGGCTTCCATGGAGCAATGGGAGAGCCGCGGGCATTGATCAAGAATCGAGAAGTGGCGTCGGCGCGAGTGGTGGTCCGACCTGGAGAAGTCGGGTCGGCGCGTGCGGTGGCACAACTTGGAGAAGTGGGGTCGGCGCGTGCGCCGACCGGTTCGCGCGCGCATGCGCGCGCGGATGAAGAAACCGAAGTCCGATTCGGAACTCCGCGGTGCCACGGCCCAGCGCCCCGGTTGGCGCACGGAGGATGTTTCAAAGGTCAGCCGTGCCCATGGCGATTCGGCGCCGCATGCGCCGCCGAATGAAGTATCTCGGTACCGATTCCTCATCGCGCGGGGCAAGCCCCGCGCCATTGTTCGGCGCGAGCGCCGACCCCACCGATCAACATCAGTGCACATCAAGCTTGACTCACCCCCTTCTCCACGCCATCCCGCATCTGTGCAGGCATAGGTCCTGCCGTAGGGCTCGGGCTTGCCCGAGACCATCTCGCGCGCGCATGCGCGCGCGGATGAAGAAACCGAAGTCCGATTCGGAACTCCGCGGGGCCACGGCCCAGCGCCCCGGTTGGCGCACGCGCCAACTCCACATATCAAATCTGCAGTTTTCGCACGCACCAACCCCACGTACCAAATTTTCAGCATTCGCACGCGCCAACCCGACTGATCAACTTACCAGCACCCGCACGAGCCAACACCACCTATCGAATTTCCAGAACTCGCGCTCGCCAACCCCACGTATCAACTTAGCAGCACCCGCGCGCGACGATACCACTTATCGAATTGCCGGAACCCGCACATGCCGAACCCACTAATCGACCTGGCGGCAGTCGCGCGCGTCCATCCACGCGGTCGATCATCGAGGGCGCGCAGCTCCAGATCAAACATCCGGAGCACGTCCCCGCGGGCTCCTACTGGATGGAGCGCGCGGGGCGGATTCCCAAATAGTGAATCCGGAATGTGGAGTGGGAGAAATCGCGTCGGGCGCTTCGGGCGTTGCCGGGGCCGTCCCAGAAGGAGCCGCCGCGGATCACGCGGTCGCGCTGCTTGCCGTTAGCTCCCTCGTCAGCGCGCTCCTCCGTGCCATAGAGGCGGTAGCCGTCGAGAGTCCACTCCTGAAGATTTCCCAACATATCCCAGAGGCCAAACGCATTCGGCTTCAAGCGACCGACGGCCATGACTTTTCCGCGGCCGCGCCCCTCCCAACCGAGATTTTCAGCGCCGCGCATCGACTCCTCGTCGTCGCCCGTCCAGCGCGACGCCGTGGAACCGGCGCGCGCCGCAAATTCCCACAGCTCTTCTGTGGGAAGCGTCAAACCCACTTTTCGAAGGCCCGCGACAGCCGACTCCCAGCTCACCGAATCAAGCGGGAGCCCCTGGCCATCGGCTCCCTCGGCGGGCCGATTCGCGCTCGGGCTCTCGCCAGTCAGTCGCCGCCACTGGGCTTGCGTCATTTCATATTTGGCGAGGAAGGCCGCCTCCACCTGGACGGAATGAACGGGGGCCTCGTTGGACTGCGCGCCCTTGTCCACATTGGGCGTGCGCGCGAGCCGCTGTGCATTCGGCGGCACGGCGCCCATGGAGAACGAGCCCCCCGGCATCAGCACGAGCACGACGCCCGACGCGTCGTCGATGCGCCAGGCGCCCGTCTTCGAATCGAGTTCGGGCACGCCGCCTGTCTCCAAATGCACAAATTCCCAGAGGCCGCTCTGCGGGTCGCGCCGCAGCGGCTTGATTCCGAATTGTGGTTGTAACTTCAGCCCGCCATAGGCGGGGCACTGCGCGCGGTCGGCGATGGAGGCGATCGCTTCCGCCCACCCGGAGTTCGCCCCCGTGCTCTGCTCCCAGAGAGCGAGGGCGGCGTCGACACCCGCAGCCACCCCCTTTCCGAGGCGAAACTCGTCGAGCCCCTGCACGAGCCGCTCGAGCACGTCGCGCTGCCACTCGAGTTCGTTGCGCTCCTCGGCGTCGATCGAAGCCGACGACGCGAGCCGCCCCTTCAGCTCCTCGAGCTTCACGGCGTGGTGCTCGCGGCGCTCCGCAAGCGCAGCGGCGGCCTGCTTCCAAGCGAGAAGCCCGTCCCGGGGCGGAGGCATCACTTCGAGCGCCGCTTTCGCCTGGAGTTGAAGGTCGCCGAGGCGCTTTGCGTCGGAGAGACGCCGATAATCGGCAAGCCGCTCCTGGGCGAGCTCTGCACTTCGCTTCGCCTCCTCTTCACTCTTGAGCGCCCGCGATTCATTGGTCTTCGCGCGCTCGGTCTCCACCAGGAGCGCACTATTGGTCTTCTCGAGAGCGGAGCGCTTCTCCTGGATCTCCTCGTTCTTCGACTGGAGCTCCTGGTTTTTTTGTGAAACCTCTCGGCTGCGCTCGCTTTGTTGATGTGCAATTCCGGCCAGTCCGAGCATCACGGCGACGATGGCGGTCGACAGCGCGCCCGCGGTGGCGCGGTTGCGCGCCACCCACTTGCGGAACTCGGCCCAGGCTCCTGTGGCGTAGGCTTTCACGACTCGGTGCTCCAAATAGGCACGGAGGTCATCGGCCATCGCCGACATGTCGGGATAGCGCGCCGAGGGGTCTCGGGCCATCGCCTTCTCGCAGATCGCCACGATCTCCGAGGGAAGCTCCGGTCGCAGCTTGGCGAGCGGGGCCGGCGGCCCCTCCTTCACGCGCGCCAGGATCATGTACGGCGACGCCTGGGTGCCCGGCTCCATGTAGGGCATCTGCCCCGACAAGAGTTGATACAGAATTGCTCCGACGGAGTAGACATCCGTCGTGGCGCCAAGATCTGTGGTCTTCCCCATCGCCTGCTCGGGCGACATGTAACAGGGAGTCCCGACGATCTCGCCGTCCATCGTGTTCCACGGGGTGAGGCGCGCCGAGCCGTCGTGCCGCACCGTCTTGATCTCGCTCGGCTCCTCGAAAGCGCGCTTCGGAGCGGCGCCCGCGGCCGTCGTCGCTTTGGCCGCGCCGCCGGCGCTCGCCGCAGGCTCCGGCTCCTTCCCGGCGACGCGCGCGAGCCCCCAATCCATCACATAAACTTCACCAAAGTGGCCAATCATAATATTGGCCGGCTTCAGGTCGCGGTGGATCACTCCGCGGGCGTGGGCGAAGGCCATCGCTTCGCAAACGCGCAGGAGCGTGTGCAGCGCCCGCGTCTGGTTCCAGCCCTCCTTGCCGGAGACCACCAATTCTAATATTTGTTGAAAATCGCGGCCGCGGACGAGCCGCATCGTGAAATACACGCGGCCGTCTTTTGTGACACCGAGCTCGTGCACCGGGACGATGCCGGGGTGGTCGAGCTGGCCGGTGACCTGCGCCTCCTCGAGGAATCGCGCGAGGCGCTTCGCTTCCCGCTCCTCATCGGCGGCGTCGCGCTTGGGCGCGCTCGGATCGAGGAGCACCTTCATGGCGAGATGCCGCCGCAGGTCGGCATCCCACACTTTCAGAATCGCACCCATACCGCCGCGCGCGATCTCCCCTTTCATCGCGTAGCGCGAATCGGCCGCCGTCGTCTGCACCTGTTTCAGCAGCTCCATACTGGAGGGCGGGCGGTGCGTCGGGTCTTGCTGGTCGGCCGGGATCTCCGGCTGCGAGAGCGAGACGCCGGGATCGACGGCCTTTCCGTAACGTTCCACGAGAGAGCGCACGACCGAGCCCTGCTCGGCGGCGCTCGGCGGCGGCGGCACCGCGGTCGCCGTCAGGCGCGAGGCGCGCAGCCGGCGCAGCTCCGTCGCGTGGCTCGGGTGCTTCGCGCAGAGCCGCTCAAAAGCGCCGTCGTCGGCGAGCGAGTGCCGAAGTAAATAATCCTCGAGGATTTGTGCGGTCGGGTGGATGCCCTCGCTCATGGAGTCTCTCGATCATCCTCCATGGCCAGCGCTTCCCGAAGGGGGCGGCGGCGGCGGAACGGCGCTCGAGGATTCGCCGCGGGGGATGCTCGTCGACGTCGGCGCCGCCGGAATCGCGGACCAAAGGAGCGAGGCCCCAGGTCCGCCGGAGGAGGTGCGCGGTACGAGAACCGTAAATCCCGTCCGCGTCGCGATCTCGTTGCGAAGCTTCGTGACCTCGTGCTGGAGGCGTTCAGGGCGCGCGCCGAGCTCCCGGAGAATGAGCCGCGCCAGCTCCGCCGCCACCTCGCACTCCTCGAACGCGATGTGGCTTGCGCCGGCGCTCGAGAGCGGGTCCTTCTCGTCGAGGAATCGCGCCCGCGACACGATGGCCACTTTCGGATTGAGCGCCTGCGCGACGGCGGCGACGGCGGCGCGCGTCTGGAAATTTGCAGTAGTGATTAACAGATAACGCGCCTTGTCGATGCCCGCCGCATGCAGCACTTCGCGATTGGTTGCATCTCCGAATACGGCGTCGCGCCCGATCGCCTCGAGCTTCTTCACCGTGTCGAGGTTGAGGTCGATCACGCAGGGGCGGAGCCCGAACCGAATCAGAATCTTACAGAGAGTCAAGCCGACCGGGCCGTAGCCGACCACGATCGCGCGGGTCTGCGCCGCTTCGGCGAGCTGCTCGGCCACCTCTTCCTCTTCGAGGGGCGAGGGCGGCGGCGGCGGCTCGAGGCTCCGGAAAAGTTGCGTTCCCACAAAAAGCCCGATCGATTGGGAGCGCGAAACGAGCGCGGGAGCCACGAGCATCGTGAGCACGGAGAGCGTGACCACGGCCTGGTGGTGCTCGGTGGTGAAGGCCCCCGATTGTTGCGCGGCCGACGTGAGCACGAAGGCGAACTCGGACACTTGGGCGAGCGCGACGCCGCCCGCCGCGGCCACGCTCCAGGGCATGCGGAAGCCGCGAAAGACGCCCGCCGCGACGAGCGCCTTGGCGACGACAATGAAGACGACGCCCAAGACGAGCAGCGGTATGTGGTCCGCCACAAATCGAAGGTCCATCATCATCCCTACAGTCACAAAAAAGAATCCGAGGGAGAGATTCTTGAGCGCGACAAGGTCGGCGCGGATCTGGTGGGCGAACGGCGTGCCCGAGAAGACGAGACCGCCCATGAACGCGCCGAGCGCGAGGCTCGCCCCTGCCTCGCGAGCGAGGATCGCAACAAAAAGGCAGGCGCCGAGGCTGCAGAGCGCGAAGACCTCCGGGTTGCGCGCGACGGCCGCTTTATTGAAAAGCGGCGGCAGCACTTTTCGCGCGCCGAAGAAAAGCACCGGCATCGCGGCCATCATCACCAGCAGGGAGAGCCCGGGGCTGAGACGCGCGTGGGCATTCGGAGGCGCACCCACGATGAGCGGCAGCGCGGCGACGAAGAGGAGCGCCACAAGGTCCTGCCCGAGGAGGACGGCCAGCGACGCCTGCGCCGCGGCAGAATCGCTCTGCTCGGAGTCTTGGAACGCCTTCAGCACGATCGCGGTCGACGAAAGCCCCGCAGCGACGCCCGCCACGAGGGCCTCCTTCGCCGAGAAGCCGATCAACATGCTCGCGCCGCCGACGAGGGCAGCGGTCGCCCCCACCTGAATCAGCGTGCCGATCGTGGCGAGGCGCGCGACCTTCTTGAGGTGCTCCGCCTCGAACTCGAGTCCGATGAAGAAGAGCAGGAAGACAACGCCGAGCTCGGAGAGATGGGAGATCGTCTCGCCCGGCGGAATCAGCCCAAAGACCGAGCAGAGCACTCCGAGCACGATGTAGGCGACGATCGCCGACTGCTTCAGGCGAGTGAGCAGGAAGACGAGGGTCGCCGCCAGAATCGTGATGACGGCGACGGCAGTGAAGAGGTCGTGCACTTGACGTGGAGCCTACGGATTGGGGACGCCTGGGAGCCTGTGGCAAAAGTGCTCCGCGAAGCGAGCGTGTGGATTCTTCGCGAGATCGAGGAGGACCGCCGCAGGCGTATCCAAGGAGTTACGGCGAGGCGGTCCGACGTTGAGATCGCGAAGAAGTCCTGCGCGCCGCTCGGATGACCTTTGCGACGGGCTCCTTGCCGCCAGGGAGCTTCCCACCGCGGCGCGATGCGTCCTATCGGCTGCCGGAGACGAGCCGAGACGATTCGGTTTTTTACTGCGGATCGAACACCCCGAGGGGCTCGCCGGACGCCTCGCAACGGGCGCCCCCAAAAGGGCGCCGAACATGAGGGCCGTTGCGGGCCGACCTCAGCGCTCGAAAGCCGAATCGAAGCGCCTGCCGCTGGAGCGGAAGTCGAGCTTCCTAACAAATCCGCACGCCTCGGCGGCGCCGTGCTCCCGATCCATGCCGGCGTCTTCCCACTCGACGGAGAGCGGACCTTCGTAGCCGACGTCGTTCAGCGCGCGAATGATCTCCTCGAATTTGATCTGGCCGCGTCCGGGCGAGCGGAAATCCCAGCCGCGCCGGGGATCACCGAAGGGAAGGTGCGACGACAGGATGCCGTTTCTCCCGTTCAGGTTCACCACGGCGTCTTTCATGTGAACATGAAAAATGCGCTTGCCGAACTCGCGCACAAATCCCGCCGGGTCGACGCCCTGCCAGTGGAAGTGGCTCGGATCAAAATTGAATCCAAACTCTTCGCGATCGCCGAGGTGCTCGAGGAGGCGCGCCGCCGTGACGGAGTCGTAGGCAATCTCCGTCGGGTGTACTTCGAGCCCGAAGCGAACTCCGCACTCTTGGAACACATCAAGAATCGGCCGCCACGCGCGCGCCACCGATCGGAAGCCCTCCTCGACGTCTTCCGGCGACACCGGCGGGAAGCCATACCAGCCGTCCCAGATCGGGGAGCCGGTGAAGCCGTTCACCTGCTTCACTCCGAGGTTCTTCGCGGCGCGCGCCGTGAGCTTCATCTGCTCGGTGGCCCAGCGGCGGATTCCCTCGGGGTTGCCGTGGAGCGCCTTCGGGCAGAAGGCGTGGGCGCGCTTGTCGTTGGGGTCGCAGACGAGCTGCCCCGCGAGATGATTGCTGATGGCCCAGACGCGCAGGCCGTGCTTGGCGAGGATGCCGAGCTGCCGGTCGCAGTAGGCGCGGTCGGTGGCGGCCTTCTCGACCTCGACGTGGTCGCCCCAGCAGCCGAGCTCGAGGCCGTCGTATCCCCATCCTTTGGCCTTTCCAGCCATCGTGTCGAGCGTGAGGTCGGCCCATTGGCCGGTGAAGATCGTGACGGGTCGGGGCATGTTGGGGCTCGTGGGTGTTTCGTTGTTCCCGTACCACGCTAGCGCTTGCGCTCGCCAGCGCAAAGGCAGCTCGGCAGCCATCTCCGACAGGCGCTATTCTGGACCTCCACCATGGTGAACCAAACGCTCGCATGGGCCTTTCGACTGCTCTTGGGATGGAGCCTCGCGGCGTCTGCCTCCGCGCAAACGCCACCGGAGGGTTTCCGCAACTTCGAAAGCAAGGCCAAGGGACTCGCGATCTTCGCGCCGATCGATTTCGACGAGCTTCCCGTGCCTCCGACGGAGGAGCTCATTCAGATGAAGTTCGCAGAGCGGAAGACGGAGGCCAATAAAGACCGGTTCCGCTCCGAGATTTGGGTGATCGCGATCCCGAAGGGAGATGTCAAAACGGGAGCGACTTCGGCGCCTGCAACTCCCAATGGCGAAGGCGACGAGCAGGGAAGCGAAGAGGCGCCGAAAAAAGATCCAAAGAATGGGCCGAAGCCGATTCGTAGCTATGCAGATTTTGTAAGCATGCGGCTCAGCGGTCCGCAGAAGGCCTGGAAGGAGCCGAAGGCCGATGGCAAGGCCGAGTCCATGTTCGGCAAGAAGGTGCTTGAGCGGTTCAGCATCGCCTCCTCGCAGGGCAAGGGGCGCGTGCTCGCCTGGACGCTCGACGACGGCGACCAGACGCTCGTGGTGCATTGCCTCGCGCTCGATGAGGCCATGAAGGATTGGGAGAAGAAGTTCGAGCGAACGGCTCGCTCGCTGCGGGTGACGGCGGCGACCGATTCCCTCGGACGCGATATTGAGCTTCACTATAAGCTCCACCCCTTCCGGAATGTTGAGTATCGCAAGGAAGTGCGCCGCAACCTTCCGAAAGGCTGGAAGGCCGAGGACACGGAGAACTTCATCCTCATCTACAGCACGAAGGATCAGATTCTCCTCTCGAAACTCAAGAATGACCTCGAGGTTTGCCGCACGAAGTACATCGAGATCTTCCCACCGACGAAGACGATCGAGGCCGTCTCGACGGTGCGCGTCTGCAAGGACAAGGAAGAGTTCATGAAGTTCGCAGGCACTCCGGAGGCGGTCGCCGGCTTCTGGAATGTGAAGACCCAGGAGCTTGTGTTCTACGATGGCACGAAAGACCCGCAGCAATCGCAGAAAGGGCGCGCCGACAGCATCATCGTTCTGTATCACGAGGCGTTCCACCAGTACATCTACTACGCTTGCGGTGAGGTGGCTCCGCACTCCTGGTTCAACGAAGGGTTTGGAGATTACTTCTCCGGCTGTCAGATCGGAGGCGGCGGCAAGCGTGTCGATCGCATCGGCGTGAATCCGTGGCGGTGCGGGATGATCAAGCGCACCGTGGAGAAGGCCGACCATGTGCCGCTGAAGGAGATTGTGCGATACAGCCAAGGCCAATATTACGCGAACCCATTCGTGTGCTATGCGGAGGGATGGTCACTCATCTATTTCTTGCGGGAGTCGAAGGCCGTGGCGCGGAATCCGAAGTGGAAGGAGATCATCCCGACCTACTTCAAGACGCTCGTCGCGACCTATCAGGAAGAAATCGCCAAGGCGGGTGAGAAGGCCAATGAAGCTTACAAAGCCGCAGCCCAGGAGAAGTCTCGCCAGGCGGCCGTAGAAGCGGCCTTCAAAGACTGGACCGATGCCGAGTGGGAAAAGCTCGAGTCCGAGTGGAAAGCATTTGTCAGAACCCTCGTCGATCCCAACGAAAAGAAGTGAGCCGTGGAGACGGCCTTCCAAACGACGGCACGTTTCCTGGCAATCCCAAGCGGCCTCCTTCGATGCGCGAAGCGACGCGAAGGGCGTGGGTAGGACGCTGCTGCAGCTCCCCTCTCAGGCCTCCTTCGCCGGTCAGACTTCCGTCTGCAGACTCTCTCGATGGAAACCATGCTGACCGCGACTCTCGTGTGTCTCTCGGGAATCTTACAATCTTCGAGTTCGAAACAGCCGCCGCAACAGCAGAGCCGCGGCCTGCATGGTTACATCGGGTACAGCAGCTCCGAGCCCGCCGACAAGCATGAGTATGGAGTGGGAATGGGCTTTTACTCGGCGGCCTGGTCGCTGATTGATCGTCCGTTAGCACATTTCCAGATTGGGCTCGCCAGCGGTTGGATTCTCCCCGACAACCGAGATAACAAAAGCGTGCCGCTCGCCCCCGAGGGGACGCTCGCGAGAACCTGGAAAGAGCGCGGCCCAACCTGGGACAGCGTCTTCCAAACCGTCGAAGGCGGGCTTGGCTACTGGGCCGGCAACCGGTTTCGTTACGGTCCGCCGAAGTTCAGCATGAATGCGACGCCACAATGTTACGACTACGAAGTGGGCTCGCCGGGCTGGTCGTTCTTTTATGACACCGAGGCCCTGCCCGATCATCGGCTCGGAATTGCGCAGCTGAGCAACCGGCTGTTGATTCCTCCCGATGCGCTTCCCTTCGCATCGGATCCGAAGGGCCGTTTTCTTGGCTACACCTATATGGCGCTGCCCTTCACCGATCCCGTGCCGGCCAAGGACGGCAAGGCGCCGACCGGCGACCAGGCATGGACCTGCTTTCTGAGCACGGCCAACTTCAAAGGCCCGATCGGTTATTACATCCCCGAGACGTGGAGCAAGATCGCCGACATCTTCCAGGCTCCGCACCTGCACGGCCGCGGACTCGACTCCCGCGCAGGTCTGATGGGAGGCGGCGCGATGGAGATCAACACGGTGCCGCAGCTCGTTGCGCGCTCGAGTGACGGCGCGCGCTGGTCCAAGATCCCCAAGCTGAGCTTCCCCGTCGATGAGCGCGGCCGCGCCGTGCTCGTCCAGGACGTCACTTATTACTCCAAGAAAGCGCTGTACGACGACTTCCTTGCGTGGCGCCGCGGCGGTCCTGCTCCGAGCGGCCGATTCCATGCGAAGGGCGCATTTGTATCGAAGCTCAGCACCCGCACGCCGGGCTTCGACCAAGACGGTCAGCCGATCGACGGCGTCGCCAGCACGTTCGACACGAAGGTCTTCGAAGACAATACATGGGGTCTCGAGTGGAAGCAGGGCGGACAGGCTCCCCGGGGACAGTTTCCACAGTATTACAAACATGAGGAAGGCAAACGCGTCGCAGTTGCCGAGAGCGACGTGCCCAAAGAAACCGGATTGCGAGAAGCCGAGTTCGAGGTGGCCAAGCCCGGCGAGCCGTTTACGTCGCCCTCGAAGGGCGCCTGGAGCACGCCGGGCCCCGCGTCGGAGCCGCTCCAGACGAAGCTCATCGACGGATCGCTCGTCACCTATCGCTGGTACCGCTTTATCGATCAGCCGTCATTTCAACAGTACGCGTGGAGCGCCGAGAAGCGAGCTGCACTGCAACAATTCGTCGAGCGGCTCCACAGCGCGTGGCCCATCGACCGCGACTACATGGCGCCGCCGACAACGGGCGAGCTTCTGATGCTCGACCCCGCGCTCCTCGTCTCGCCGCCGAAAGGCCTCGAAGTCGGCTACGTCCCGATCGTGACGCGGCAGGAACGCGCAAAGTAATATTTCGCCCCCCGCGCACTTGACGAGCAGGCGCACGCGCCCGAGAAACCACTAATTTGGCACGGGCCGTTCGACGCGCGGCGACTGTCCGCGCAGCACCGAGTTGTCATTGAAAAGCCGACTCTGGTCGATCTCTGGTTTCTGTAAGAGCTCTTCCACGTCGATCTGCCCCGACTGCGCGTAGGCCGTCAGCGCATTGCGCCAGGTCGTGAGCTCGATCGCTTCCTGCGAGAGACCGCGCTCAATCATGAGCTTCGCTGTCTTCGGAACCGAGAGCGGATCGGAGACGCCCCAGTCGGCTGAGCTGTCCACGATGATCTGCTTGGGGCCGTACTTGCGCACGATCTCCACCATGCGCTCCGAACCCATCTTCGTGTGCGGATAAATGGTAAACGCCGCCCAGGCTCCGGCCTCGAGGACATCCTCCACAGTCTCCTCGTTATTGTGATCAATCACGAGCTTCTCCATGGGGAAGCCGATCTCCTTGGCCACGGCCAAGGACCGGCGGATGCCGCGCTTCTTGTCGCGGTGGGGCGAATGCACCATCACGACCATGTCGTGCTGCCTCGCAAAGTTGACCTGCCACGCATAGGCGCGCTCCTCGGCCTCAGTGATCTCGTCGTAGCCGATCTCGCCAACCGCGACGACGCCCTCCTTCAGCGCGAAGCGCGGAAGGATCTGAAGCACTTCCTTCGCAAGCCCCTCCTGATTTGCCTCCTTCGAATTGAGTCCTATTGCACAATAGTGCTTCACACCGAACTGTGAGGCGCGGAACCGCTCCCAGCCGACCAGACTCGAGAAATAATCGACGAAGGCTCCGAGCGTTGTCCGCGGCTGCCCGACCCAGAACGCCGGCTCGATGATTGCGCGGATCCCTGCCGACGCCATGTTCTCGAGGTCGTCGGTCGTCCGGCTCGTCATGTGAATGTGAGGATCAAAAAAGCGCATGGCGATGCTCGAAGCGAGTGAGGATCTACTTCTTGGATTCGTTGGGGTCGAGCTTGCGGAAGACGAGCTGCGAGCAATTTCCGGCGAGCGCGTCTCGGGCGGCCTCCGTGGCCGCGGGGTCGCGATCGCGTTCGGCGATGCTCCGCACCCGGTCGGCGACGCCCGCCCGCGCGAGTCCATAGATCGCGGCGCGCCGGCCGAGCGCATCGTCTCCCGCCAGCTCCGCCTCCAGCGCAGCGAGGCCTCGGCCGCCGCCATGGGTCCCGAGGCAAAGCCACAATTCATGGGGTACCGCCCGGTGCGCGCTCCGGCGCTCCTCGACGAGGTCGAGCACCATGCGGGCCAGCTCCGGCGAAAGTCGTCCGTCGAGGCCATGGAGCCTCCAGAGCGGCGCCCCCACAAAGAGACACTTCACGACGGCCTGGCGCCAAGGCAACTCATCGAAGCAAGCCGCCGGATAGGCTGTGTCGAGCACGTTGGCCTCGAAGACGGTCCGCATGTTCGACCGGCAGCCTTCGCCGGCGCGCCACGCGAAGCGCTTTCCGTCGGGCAGCCCCTGGAGCGAACGATACAGAGCGACGAGCTCCCCTTCGTCGGCGTAGCGAAACGCCTCTTCGAGCGCTTCGACGATCGTTGGCCTCGCAAGGTCTGATCTCGACCAGACGATCGACACCCGCACCGCGTCCAGGAGCGACCAGCGCTCCGGGTTCCAGCCTGGGATCGCCTGCTGCGCGCGCGCGAGTTCCGCCGCGTCGGGCGCGAGTGCCGTCGAGCGCCGGGCGTAGCGCGAAGCCATCGCGAGTACAATACAAAAACGGTCGGGACTCATACCGCGCGCAGCTTCCGCCGCGGCAGTTCGCCAGCTCTCGCGGGCCGCACCGTCGAGCCGCCGCTCGAGCATCGCGCTGAGGACTTGAATCGCATTCATGGGATTCTTGAGATCGAGGCGTGCGAGTCGATAGCCTTTTCTTGAACATCACGCATCGAGCAGCGTGGGCTTGATGCGCCGGTAGAGCTCCGCCGTAGCGCGCGTGTCGCGCAGGCAATACTCACCGATATCTTCGATCTGCCCTTCGCGGTAGGCGCGCCCCACCTGCGAGCCGTCGAGCTTGGTCTTCGGGCTCTCCACTCCGAAACGCCGGCACCAATAATCGAGCTTGAACCGCTCGCGGACGTTCCCGCTGAAAGAGAAAACATCCATCAGATCGACGTGGGATTCGCGATCCCATGGCTTCGCGTCGAGAAGCCCGCGCACCGGCTTCACTCCGAGCATCGCCGATCGAATCGCCAGCACCGGGAGGTCGTAGCCGCGGCCGTTGAAGGAGATGAGACGCACGCGCGCGCCCGGGCCGCGTGCGACGAATCCCCAGAACGCTCGTAACAGATCGGCCTCGTTCCCACGCTGAATCTTACAGCCGGGAATCCGCTCGTAAGGGACGAGGCCGACCGTCGGCGCCCCTTCGAGGAGAAGGGCGCCGTTGCCCGACTGCAGGTTCCAGAGGCCGACGGCAATGACCTTGCCGAGTCCGAGAAACAGTGCCGTCCGCTCGGGAACCGACGCTCTCTCGGCGTCGTCCTTGGCGCGATCGAGCAGATAGCCGCGGGTGACCTCGTCGACCTCTTCCCAATCGAGGCCGGCCACTTCGATATCAAATGCGAGGTCGGTCGTTCCGTCGGCTGCCATGGGGGCGATGGTACCGCGCCGGCGCGAGCCGCAGGGACCGGGCGCGGGCGGCCAGCACCCCCGCCGCCGCAAGCAAAGCACCGAAGGTCGAGAGAAGCCTTGGAACCGCCCCGGGACCGCCGCCGCTCATCGGTGCGATCGATGCGGCACAACCGCCTCCGCCGCCGCGCGGCGCCTCGGAGTTGGGACCCGCACCGCCGCCGCCGGTATATGCAAACGCGTGGCTGACGTCGCTCTGTCCCGAAGGCAGCTCGACCAGCACCGTCGTGGGGCCAACCCCTGAGAACGGAGGTACGACGACGTGAAGCTCGCTCGACGAAACGCGCTCGACCCATGGGGCGAAGCTGCCGCCGAGTCCAGTGTTCGGGTCGGCGCCGAATCGCACGGTTGCGCCGGTTGCGAATCCGATCCCGACAAGTGTAAGAATCGATCCGCCTGCCGCGGACGCGCTCGCCGGGGCGACTTCCGTAATGGCGGGATCCGCCTGATCAACGGATTCGAAAGCCGCCGCGGCTACCGCATGTGTACCATCGGGATTGAAGATTCGAACATGATACAAACCGGGGGGGAGCGCCGGAGCCGTGACCTCGAGCCATCCTGCACCCGACCCAACCGTGGCTGCGCTGATTCCAGTTCCGCCGGAGGACGATGCGGAGGTGCTGGCCGGCAGCAGCTCGAGGGAGGCCCCTGCGAGGAAGTCGCTCCCCATAACGCGAATCAGCTTGCCGCCCGTCGCCGAGGCCGCCGAGGGGTAGACGGCTGCGATCTGTGGATTCGCCTGAAACGAGAAGACCCCCGATTTGCGGCCTTCCTGGCCGTCGGGGCTCACGACGATGACGTCGAGCCCGATCGCGCCCGTCGACGCCGGAGTCACCGCGCGAATCTGTTGCGGCGAGACGAAAGTCACAGATGGAGATTTTTGGTCTCCAAAGATGACGGACGAACCGGAGAGGAAACCCGTTCCAAGGATCGTGATCTCCTCGCCTCCGGCGGCCGAAGCCGTCGCCGGCGCGACCGTCGAGATGGAAGGCGGAGGCGCCACGACTTCAATGGCTCCGACTTCGATCGCGCTCCTGCCGGAAGAATCTGTGATCAGCAGGTTGTAGAGCCCCGGCGCGGCGCTCGTGAGAACGAAGAGCTGCAGAGTGAGCGCAGTCCCGCCCGCGGACGATTGCGCGCTGAAGACGAACATCGCGTCGCCCGGGACTGTTGCAGATGACCCGGGGCCGAGCCCCGTCCCGCCGACGGTCACGGCCGTGCTGTTGCCCGGCGAGACCCGCAGAGGGCCCGCCGTGGAGAAGTATTGAATGCTCGGACCGCCCGCGGCGCCGGCAACGATGGATCCCACATCGACCGTCGAGCCCGCGCCGACGCTCCAGAGCGTGGGCGATTGGAGCGGTCCTGAGGACGCCGCACCGAACGCCGTGTCGACGAATCCTGGCGAGACGAGATTGAGCGCGCTCGCGGGGCCGTCGAGCGGTGTCGCCTCCACCACATATTGTCCGGGCTCAAGCCCCTCCACGGCGAAGCTCCCGTCGTCGGCGGAGAGCGTGCTTCCGGCGACGCGGCCATCCGCGCGGCGCACTGCAACATATCCGCGACGGATGGGACCGCCTGCGCCGCCGCCAGGCTTCTGTTTCAACAGGACGCCGGTGATGCGTGCGCTCGGGCCCCCGGCTCCGTAGACGGCGCGCGCCCCTTGCACCTCATCCTCGCTCAGCGAGCGGTGCTCCGTCTGCCCGTACGAAACGTAGGGGAACAGCGTCGCGCCAAGCTGAGGCGAATGATCGAGCCCGAGGAAATGCCCCACCTCATGGGCCGCTACATCACGAATATCGAAGGAACTCGCGGCGAAGCTCGTGCTGAACCGGTGGTCGCGGCCATTAAAGATAATGTCCGCGTCCACGATCCGATTGAGTGAATTGTAACGAATCGGCGTGAGTGCGACGATTCCAGTCTCGACCGGAAAATATCCGGTGGTGTCGTCCTCGTCGAACACGACGCGATGGGTCGAGAGCTCGTCCACATTTTTGCTGGACGGGTTGGGGCCGCTCGTCTCGACGAGCTGAAGCGATCCCTGCAGTGCCGCGTTCCAGGATTCGAATGCCTCTCGGACAGCGAGAAGATCCGATTCGTCGGGCACGTCGTCCGATCCTCCCGGATGCAGCAAATACGAAACGCTCGGTCCATGCCATCGGATCGGCGCGTGGTTCAGACCCGGGATCGAAATGTGAGCAGAAGCCGCAGCGGCGAGGATCGCCAGCGCGGCGAGCCATGCGCTCATCGGCCAGAAACGCATCGTCGAATCTCCGCAAGAAACTGCTCTCGCTCCACCGGGGTCGCCGCGACACGCACAGGCTTCCCCGTGGCGCCGTCGAGAAGCTCGAGCCCCGCGAGGTCGGGTGTGTACCGTTTCTCTCCGCTCTTCGCGTCAACGGATGCGCGATAGAGCCCTTGTCCGAGGCCGATCGGCAGAGAGATTCCCGCCGACGACGGCTTCGAGAGAAAGATCACAACTTCCTCACCGGGCACGAGTTTGGGCACTCCGGGAACCACAAGATGCTCGCCTTGCCGCGCTCCACCCGGCAGCAGGAAAGACACAGAAGAGGAGGCTTTGCCTTTGAGCCGAGTCAGCACCGTTAGCTCAACGCGCGTGGCCAACCGACCGCTCCGGTCGGCGGCGGCGTTGACCGACTGGACGCGCGCCTCGATCACCTGCTCGGCGCGCGAAGCGAGACCGTGGAGCTCAATCCGCTCGACGGTGGCGGCAGCCACCTGCGTGGCCAACGCCAGCGCCAACGCCGCCGTCGCAGCCAACTTCCCGACATGCCTTCCCATGCGTGACCCTCACGTTCGCTCCACCGGCCCCGCGCCGGCTCCGAGGAGCTTGGCTCGTCGATCGGCATCGGTTCCCGGCTCGCTGAACGGAGGCCACCTTTTGGAATTTTTTGCACGATTTCGAGGGTGGTTCTGCGTTCTCGAGGTCGTCGAGCGAGGGCGGCGGTTCCCGGCTCGAGGCGGCAGTTCGGGCGCGAAGGCTCCGGATCGATCCCTGGAGCTCGAGAGCACCAGTTCGCTTCGGGCGCTGGGGCCGTATGGCTCCTCGAGTGGATGGAAGCGGAGAAGGCCGGCGCGCCGCCATGAAGCGGCGCGAAGGCCGGGAGTTCGGTGTGAGGGCCGGACTCCCAAGGGTGCGACGACTTCCGGGGCAACGAGAGCTTCCGCCCTCGCTCGATCACTTCTGGAGCTGATTCCAGAAATGGTGGTTCAACAAAAAAGCGGCGCGAGCTCGAGGCTCGCGCCGCTTTCTCTTTCAGAACGAAGAGTTCGTACTGAAATCTTCCAGCGGAACTTAGAACAGCTGAATGATCCCTGCGGTCGAGACCGCGCGCGGGAAGCCGCCGGCGCCCGACGGATCCTGCACATGCCACTGGAAGCGGAAGGTCTTCCCCGCGAGTGTCGGCACATTCGGAATCGCCAGATCGCAATCGAATCGGCCGATGTACTTCGCCGTGCCGCTCGGGGTGATGCTACAGGAGACATTGATCGTGTCGATGTACGAGGCGCCGCCCGCCACGCCGCCCGCGCCCTTGATCGCGCCGCCCGGGACGTTCTCGAGGAAGAACGTTCCGGTTCCGGCAAGATCAAGAATGTCGAGGTACATCGGGGAGCTG
>JAEUHX010000020.1 GCA_016792805.1 Planctomycetota bacterium | reverse complement strand
CGGGAAGGACTACAAATACGAGTGGGACGCCTTCAACCGGCTCGTGCGCGTCAAGAATCAGTCCAACGTGCTCGTCGAGGAGTACCGCTACAACGGGCTTGGCTTCCGGATTGGCTGGCACGCGGATTCCGATTCCGACGGCGATGTGGACTCCAACGATAAGTGGTATTACCTCGCCTATGACGAAGCCTGGCGCATGGTCGCCGTCTTCCGCGAGAGCGACACGGCCCCCAAGGAAGAATTCGTGCCGCACCTTGCTGGCTCCGATGGATTTGGAAGGAGTTCTCAGCTCGACGGGGTAATTTTGCGCTACAAAGACGCGAACACCGCGTGGACCTCTGCGTCCGACGGCACGCTCGAGGAGAAGAGGTACTACGCGCAGAATTGGCGCGGCGACGTCGTCGCCATCGTCTCTTCCGCGGGTGCCATGTACGAATGGGTCAAATATTCGCCCTACGGGATTCCGTTCGGAATGCCCGCTGCCGACACCGAAAGTGATGGCGACTGTGATGCGACCGACATCACACAGATCCAAACTTGGATCAACGGGTCCGCTTACGACGTCCGCGGCGACCTCGACCTCGATGGCGATGTGGACACTACAGATAAGTCGACCGCGCAGGGGAGCTTTCAGGGAATCTCGTCCGGCCCCAGTGTGCTTAGCGCTGGTGGGGTCGAAAATCGAAAAGGTTACACTGGATACGAACGATCCGTTCGTATCTCAGGGCATTGGCATGCGCGACACCGAGTTCTCCTCGCTGATCTTGGTCGATGGTTACATCGCGACCCGCTAGGCTATGCCGATGGCTTGAACACATATTCGTTTGTTGCGCTCCGCCCGCTTGTGGCGATTGATCCACTTGGTCTTGAGGGCTCATGTCCATGCAAGGCGAAGTGGACGTTTGAAAGCCCGATTTCTGTTAACCCGATCATAGGCCCCGGGATACCACCTATTGCGTTCAAGCTCGTTTCCGCTCCGTTCCAGACGGGCTCCGGGAAAAAACACGAGGTGAAGGAGTGTCTCGAGATTGATGGATACGATAACATGATTTCGTATAAGCACGACGCACCCTGCAATGAGAAATGCCGCTTCGAAATCGACTCACGACTATTCCATCTCGACGACCAAGCTGACCCGCAAACTCACGGCAGCGGAGGATCTCAGCCTCCGACGACTGACCTGACATCGGGTCCTCCTGCACCATCGAGCACTCCTCCCAACGAGACTACAGGAGGGTGGTCTGGAGTCGCTCTAGGTTCCTATGGTTACTACTTGATGCATGGCGTTTCGGATCCATCGCCGACGGGTTCGCCAACATGGTCGTCTAGTGGAGGCACAGATCTCAAAGTGGTCTCAGGGGCGGGCGTCCAGATGCCGGCTGGGGACTCCCGCCCGAACCTGAAGGGCACAGTTCATGTTCCTTGCGGCGGCCCAGCCTATGAACAAGAGATCACGTCTCATTCAGCTCTCGGTGGGATCTCTATCAAGCTCAAGATAAAGCTGGATTGCAGTAAGTGCGATGGAACTTTTACGAGTGCATCAGGGGCGAGGCAGCTCGATGCAGCCTCTACATCTCTATCCGTAGCTTCGTCATGGCATTCGATACTTTATTGATCTTGGACTGGGCAGCCCGAGAACATGGCATGCCTACGTCCGAGGATACGGGACTCACTGGGAGATCAAGTCCATGGAAAACTGCCACGGCGGAGTTTTCGAGTTGTGGCAGTGCTTGGCATGATGCTCGCAAGAAGAATCCGTAGAGTCTGCGCACAAATGATTCGATCAAAACGCAAATTTTCCAATACATGGTCTTATGCGCTCTATGCGATCCTCATGGCCGGGCCTTTCTGCGGAGCGTGGGTGGCTTTGAACTGCGCGCATGGATGCAAGGCCGACAATAGCGCGAAAGTCATGAGAAAAGTGATGCTCTCCGTTGAGGCGAGTCCAATCGGAGAACTTAAGGGGACGATGGCCACTCTCCTAGAGGGCGTGAGCCCGCCTCTCTCAGCGGATGCATTAGTCGGCTCTGCGCTTCCGCGAGCAGAGGAGAACACGTTCGACCTGAGTCAACTAAGAGTTGGATCGAAGGCACTTCTAAAGGTAACGGCGTCTGGGCGTGCTTCTTTTTATGGGTATTACAGTGGTGAGCGGCCACCCCAGTCTTGGCAGCGCGTTTCGCTAAAGATGGGAGCCATGATTCGAGGACGAGTTGTAGATGAGTCTGGCCGGCCGGTCTCATTCGCAAGCTTTATCGTTCAAAGCCCGGTGCAATATGTTGACCTGAGTGAGCCTCCGTTGAAGATGATTGAAGGGACAGCAGCTACGAGAGTTGTAGTATCGATGGATGGGAGTTTTTCGCTCGACGGAATCCCAGTTGGAAAGTCGGTTCTCATTCTGGAGGGAAATAGTTCCCACTTGCCGAGTCACATGTTCGCGGATCCGGTTACATGTGTAAATGTCTCGGAAGAGCTACGTGTCCTCAGTATTGAGCTCGTCGTTGTAGCCGGAGTTGCGCTTCGCGGACAGGCTGTCGATATCGCCGGGAAGCCTTGCCCTAATCTGGAGGTAACTCTTTTGAGTGGAGGAACTGCTTTGACTCGGTCAGATGGGACGTTCGAGTTTCTGGCCGTTAGCCCTAGGCATGAGTACCTGGTCGACGTCGTTGATCCCAATGGGCTGTTGGTACTTGAAGTTAGTCCAAGCAGGATAATGGGTAGTGCGGGGTTCGTCACTGTTGTGGTGCGCAGGTAGTTCTTCCACAATAAGTTGTTATTAAGCGGATGCTTGCTGATCGCCTGCGATCGATGCAATCATGGCGTGCGTCTATTCCCACGAGCTTAGTCATTTGATGGACTTTCATGCGTGCTCCAATACGTACGGCGTTAGCTCGCCTCACCTCTCGATGCCATTACCGATGTTAGAGTTAGGTGCGCACTCGCTGAAGAGCAAATGCCTGCACAACGCAACAAATAAGTGTGCAGCCCAAGCCTACGAGGATGCCATTCAGCTTCGCCTCAATTCAGACCGTGCAACACCATTTCTGTGAAGTACGCGTTGCGCCATCCCCGCATTTTTCGTGTGCGTGAATCGATGAAACTACGCAGCCGTGCTGCCGAGCGCTCGTTGCCTTCTTCTCACGCGCCCCACGCTCGCCCTCTGCGACAGAAGCCGGTCAGCTCCGTTGCGCCATCAGCATCTGGCCCATGAGATTGCGTTCGTGCCCGCACGCACACGCGCGCTTGCGGCCCGTCCAAAGGCCTTCGCAGGATCTCAGCCGGCGCGGGAGACGGCTCCGCGACTCGCGCTGGGTGGCGGCATGCCAGCGGGAGCGGACCCACGCCCGGGTTCTGCGCCCGCTGGTTGCGCCACGTTCGCGCGTGGGCGACGCGGGCTGGGTTCTGCGCGGTTAGGGGGCCCGTCCTAGACCGCGGCCGTTCACGCGGCGTTCCGAGCAGGCCGCGAAGTCGGGTTAACAGATTCTGTTAACCGGAGTTTGCACCTTTTTGGAGGATTTGCACCCGGGGCGCCGAACGCGCTATTGTGGACGCGGAATAGTCCTCGTAAGTGCCTACCCCAAAAATAGTTACGTCGGTGTGGCATGCGTGTGGAGACTCCCCGCAGACTCGCCGTTGCCTCGGCAAGTAGTAGGTGGCTCTTCCCGATGTTCTCTCGCCGCGCTCATTTGTGGACGACGACATAAGCTCCGACACGTGCGCGAGATACCGCGTCGGAGGCGCCGAGCTTCGTGGAGAGCACGCCTGGGCGATCCGAGAGCAGGGGGCGATTTCGGCTCTCTTCGCCGTCAACCGTGGGGCGACGAGCTGGCGGAGAAGTAGCGTTGCAGCCCCGGAGTACCTTCGGGGAGCGCGATGCCGGGGCCGGTAGGGGGCGCTGCCCCGGGTGACCGATCATTGGCCAGCATCCGGGCCTCCACCGCGCTCGCATCGGAGAACTTGCGTAGAAGTGCGGGGGAACTCGCGACGCGCAGCGATCCCGATCGCCATGGGGGCGGGTCGTCTGAGTGCATCTACGCAGATGAAGATCCGAAGGATCTCGCGTTGCCAAGCGATCAGTGAAGATCACTCTTCGACGACGCCTCGACCTGTAGGCAATCCGCCCGCTGCCCGTGACGTACAGCACCCTGTCCCTGGGATGCGGCCGAGTTCGAGGATGCCACAGAAGGCTTTCGATACGGGTAAGAATTGGAACAATCCTCCTCGTTGGTGCGATTGTGAGGAGCGGCCTGCGTACCGACGCAAGGTAGCCCGTCGAGCTATCTTCCATGTTTACAGATCGCTCGGTCGATCACGGCGGCGGGGGCTTCGATGACTCGAAGGAGCTGCGCGATCCTCGCCCTCGAGACCCCGAGCGCTTGCGCGGCGTGCGCGTAGTCGCGCAGCACTCCGGCGTCGATTGCCCGCTCGATAGCGTAGGCGAGCGCGATCTGCTGCGCGAGGCGGTCCACGGCGACGCGGCCAGGGGCGCGCTTCTTCGAGGCTCGGAATTGGACCTTGTGTTTGGAAGACTTCATTTCGGCGCGCCCTCCGTATTGTCGCAATATCGAATTGTAATCTCGCCAGCCTCCGCGTCGTAGTGCACCGAGGCAACGGCCTGTCGGAGCGCGGCGGGTTCGGCGGCGGCTCCGGGGCGTGCTTTCTGGACCTTCGCGATCACCAGCTCCTCGATTCCCGAGGCCGGCACGCGCGCGGCGGGGCATGCGTGCGCGCCGCCTTTCAGCGCTGATTGGCAGGCGTAGTAGCGGTAGGCCTTGCCGTGTCGTCGCGCATAGGTGTGGCTCATCGCGCGGTCGCACCGCCGGCAGCGCAGCAGGCCCGTGAGCGGCGCATTCCAGGGCTCGTGCGTCGCGCGCTGGCGGTGGCCGGCGTTCTGTGTGAGGCGCGCCTGGACCCGCGCCCAGAGGGGCTCGCCGAGGATCGCCTCGTGCTGGCCGCGGTGCAGCGCTCCGACGCTCGAGATCAGCCCGCGGTAGACCGGATTTGTGAGCAGTCGGCGGAGCTGGGGGATATCGAAGTGCCCGCCGCCGGTTTCCTTCCCTTCGCGGTTGATCCAGCGCTTGGCCTCCCAGCCGCGTTGGCGCAGCGCGGCGCAGGTCCCGCTCAGCGTGCCCGTCTCGAGGTAGAGCGCAAAGATCGCCCGGGCGCGCTCCGCTTCTTGTGCATTCACGACGAGCGCACCGTCCACGAGGTCGTAGCCGAGCGGCGTGTGGCCGCCGGTCCACATGCCCCGGCAGCGCGCGGCGCGCACCTTATCGCGGGTGCGCTCGACGATCGTCTCCCGCTCGAACTCGGCGAAGGTCGCGAGCAGATTGAGCGTCATGCGGCCGACGGCGGTCGTGGTCGAAAACTGCTGTGTGACACTCACAAAAGCGACCCCGTGCTCGGCAAACAGCGCCATCAGGCGCGTGAAGTCGGCGAGCGAGCGGCTCAGGCGGTCGATTTTGTACACGGCGACGATGTCCACATTTCCCGCCGTGATCTCGGCCACGAGCCGCTTGAAGGCGGGGCGCTCGGTGGTGGCGCCGCTGTAGCCTCCGTCGTCAAAGCGCCCGGGGAGCGCGAGCCAGCCCTCGCCGCGCTGCGACTCGATGTAGGCCTCCACGGCCTGGCGCTGCGCATCGAGCGAGGAGAAGGCCGAGTCGAGCCCTTCATCGGTGCTCTTTCTAGTGTAGATCGCGACGCGACGCGGCGGGATCGCCGCCGCGGTGCTGATCGATCGGTGCGTGCGCCGGCGAGCTGCGGAATGTGCGATCACGACGCCCTCCGCGGGGCGCGGCCCCTGGCGCGGGATGGACGCTCCACGAGCCCGAAGAAAAGCTTCCCGTTCCAGTGCGTGCCGGTGGCGGCATTGGCGACGGCGCTGAGCGATTTGTAGACGGCGCCGCGGAATTCAAAGCCACCATCGACGGCGACGACGCGGAAGTGCTCGCCGTGCCAGGTGCGCTCGTAGACGGTCCCCGGTGCGGGCGATTTGTGCGCGCGCTCGGGATCGCTTTTGTGGATGGCGCCACCCGAGAAGCCCGGGCGGTTCCAGGGGAGGTCGAGCTGCGCGATCAGCTCCTCGAGCCGCGCCTTGGCGACGCTCGAGAGCCCTCCGCATCGCTGCTCTTGGAGCTTCCACGCGATCCGCTTCCACAGAAACTGGCGATGGCGGATCCGCGGCGGCCTTCCGAGGACGGATTCGTAGCGCGCTGCGAGTTCGGGAACGCTCGCCCGTCGAAGGGCGTCGATCTCCGCGACGAGATCGGTGGGCGGAGCCGGCGCGGCGGCGAGCGCGGCCTGGAGCGCTTTGGAGGCGGTCATCGCGAGTCCTCCTGCGAGTCCACAGAAGCGCGAAGCTCGTCGATCGTTTCTGTGAGCGGCGTGGACGCGCGGCCAAGCCAGGTGTGGTCGTGCGAGAGCGCCATCTCGATTTGTGCAATCCAGCCACGGCGCGCGCGCTCGCGCACCGAGCCCGTCAGCTCGCGCTCGACGATCGCCTTCGCCCGGCCGAGCGTTTCCGCGAATTCCACCGCGAGGTCTTCAAGCCGATCCGCCGGCGACTCCTCACACTTGCGATCCGCACTCATCGCCGCACCTCGTAGTCGCCTTCCGGCGCAGGCGGCGCGTCCCCGGCGGCCACGATCGCGTCGAAGGGGACGTCGGCGCGATTAATGAGGTCGGCAAGGGGCGCGAATCGATCTTCGACGGCGTGCGCGTACACCGTGCCCACCGCCGTGCGCGTGAAGGTCATCGCCTCCACGGCGCGGTCCATCGCAACAAACGAGGTGCCGCAGCGGACGGCGCGAAAGCGACGAACCACGTCGATCGCGCTCTGCGCCCGCGGGCGGCCTAGGTCTCGGACGGTCATCGGTCTTCTCGCCCCGTCGCCCGGGGCCGGCGCCCGCGACGACCGCGAGCACCGAACATGAGCCATCGCGTCTCGCGGAGATCCAGTCCGTCAACCCAGGCGCCTCCGAGGAGAGCCCGACCGATCGGGGGTCGGTGGCGGAATCGATCCGACTCGCAGGCACGAAGACTGCACTCGCGCGACGCCTCCGTGTCAAACCACCTTAGCCCTGTACGCGCGCCACAGCTTCTATCCATGGCGTCTGGCCCTATGGCGCCCGAAGATCCCCCGATGATCGGCAAGACGCTCGCCCTTTTCGTGCTCACTGCCGGCGCAGAACTGGTTGGCTGCTACCTGCCATATCTCTGGCTTCGCCGAAACGCGAGCCCGTGGCTCCTCGTTCCCGGCGCCCTAAGCATCGCAGCATTTGTATGGCTCCTGAGCCTACATCCGTCTCTCGGCGCCGGTCGGACCTACGCGGCCTATGGAGGTGTCTACGTCGCCGTCGCGGTCCTCTGGATGTGGCGGGTAGAAGGGTTTCGACCCGATCGATGGGACCTCATCGGTGCTGGATTGACGGTGCTCGGCACTGCGATCATCGCGTTCGGTCCGAGGCCCGCCTCCGTCTCGTGACGCGCGTAGAGACTCGACGAGCGCGAACCGTGCCTCGATGTTCCTTACAATGTGCTCGCAAGTGGCTCAATTCGAACACCACAATACTGAAGAAGTGTGAAATTGATGGGGAGCCATCAGCTCCCGAGTTCTGTTATGACACGCCGAATCCCATGCAACTTCGTCCACATTCCGCCACCAGGGCTGCACACCAAGTTAAAGCCGATCACGCAGAAGTTCATTGATGAGAAGGAGGCGGTCATTGCGGATCGGCTCAATAGGCTCGCGTTCTACGGAACCGACAAGCGGCCGATCCCGCTCTTTGATGGCCGATTGATCCACACTGAGGGAATCGCCTACGCGGGGTCGAAGCGGAACAGCTTTTGGTCGGGATTTCTTGAGCCGTACCTCGAAGATGCTATCCAGAGCACGCTCTCTTTTGTGATGAAAGAGTGTGAGACGCGATCACTTGAGCCACCTCGATACATGGCGGAAGCTCGGTGGCTTCTCGAGTGTCTCGTTGAGCGGGCGTATGTCCGACTCGATAAAATCGATCGTACACTTCTCAACGCGCAGATTGCGTTCATAACAATCAACAGACCGGAACTGCCACCGCCGAAGGATATTCAGTCGAGGATCTCGGCGTGGAAGCGGTACATCCAAGAATACTCAGATGCCGTCTCGCTGAAAGGTCCAGAGCTGCCGCGGCCCGCAGAGATGACCGAGGAAGAAAGGCAGGCGCTCGGGAATGCCATCGCTCGATCATTAGCATTTGGAGAGGAGCCGATTATTAGTGTGCATCAGGCTCCGACAGCGAGTTCGCGAAAGCTACCAATGGAGAGTCGCGACGCTGAATGCAAGCCCGCACCGGGAGGCTCTGGGACCGAGCGCCAACTGAGCCAACCCGACTCGGCGCCTCCTCGACCTGGCACGCCAGAGAATCGAGATCCTGTCCGAATGCACTCCTACGTGGAGTTCGCTTTCACTCTCATTTTGCGTAGGCGAAGGCCACTCACGAACGCACAGATCTTCCACGAGTACGAGTTGACGCTATCCAAGACAGGGCACCCTTCGATCAAGCAAGACACTGCGCGCAAGCACCTGGCAGTCTATTCGACGGGCAAACGCGGCGGTCACTTGCGTAGAACTTCGGGGCGTGGATATGTGGTCGTCAGGCTCCCTGTTGAGATCGCAGCGAAACTTCATGCGCGATTCAAAATGCGGCCCGACGCGTGGAGATAGGGAGGCAATTGCCGGCAATTGCCTCCCATTGCCAGAGGTCCGGTATCGATCTGGAGATCGAGAAGCTCATCGTTTCAGTATTGCGCTGATGGCTTCCACCCGCCGCGCGAACACAAACCATGACTCCTCTCGATCCCGCAGATTTCAAGACTCTCCGGCCTCTTCGTTCTTACGCCCAGCGGCTTCCGTCCTGTCGTGAAGGACGCTCGCTCTCACGGACGACCCTTGAGCGCTACGCCAAGCGCGGAGATGAGGAGGGCGTTCGCTTAAAGACCTATCTCATCGGTACCGGCCGATTCACGACCGACGGCGACGTTTGGGCGTTTCTCAATCGACGCAACACTTCGGCGTAGGGCGATTCCAACATGCTCGGAGGTACGCCCGCCGGGAAACATCCTCGAAGGCGCCCGACGTGCACACATCGACTATTCGGAGCCGCGCGCGCACGGCAAGGCTCCGCTCCCGAGCGGCTCTTGCGGCGGTGCTCCCCCGTCGGCGTTTCTCGCGGCGACGCGCAGTTGCTATCGATATCCGGTCTGCCCCGACGTGTCGCGGCTCTTTGTCCGGTACGCCAATAGCCGGCAACGAAGGAGCGCTCTGAATGGCTCTTGATTCCACACAGAAGCGTGAGCCGCCGCAGCAAGCGGGCCTCGATCGGCGAGTCTTGATCGTCGTCGGCGAGACGGCTGCGGAGGAGATGGCGCGGCTTGGATTTGAGGCCTTGGCGATCCCGAGCTGGGAGCCCACCGATGAGACGCTCGATCGGATTGCATCGGCCATGAGCTTGCGCGACGAGGGCTTTCTGTTGCCATCGATCGATCTGTGCGAGGACGACTACGCAAAGGCGCTCGCCCTTGCTCGGGCGCTCGAGCCCCGGGGAGTGATTGTGCGGATCGCGGTCGCGATCGCTGGCGAGGAGCACGAAGGCGCCGTCACCGCAGCCCTTGCCGCCCTCGATGTGCCGCGATGGAGCGAAGCGTGCCTGGATCTCTCGACGGCTGCGCGGCGCGCCCAATTCGAAAGCCTCAAAAACGAAGGCGCCACAATCGCCCGCGCCGCTCGTCTGCCACTTGAGCAATGGAGTGCACGCGGAGGCACCGCATCGCACCTGGAGCAAGCCCTCTCATTGGCCGTCCATGCCGTGGCAGTCGATGCCGTTCGTTTTGGCCGGGGGATCTCCGTCGATATGCGGGCCGCGGCGCTGCGCGCGTTGCTTGAGCGTGTGACGCGTCTGCCCGCGAGCGAACAGACCAAGATTCTCGAGTCGATCCGGCGGCGCACGAGAATTGGGGTTACGGCGCTTCGATCGGATCTTCGCGATGCGAAGAGGCGGCTGCGGCACGCTGCGCGAGCGAAGCCCGCTGCGACGGTCCCCGAAGCCCTGCGCTTCGAGGAGCGAGAGGGCGGCTGGGTCGTCCTTCATCGCCGTCGTGGGAGGCTTGTGGAGCAGCCCCTGACGCACTTCACCGCACAAATCGCGGCCGAGATTATTGAAGACCTCGGGGATCGGATCCATCGAGTCTTCGAGATCGATGCACAAATCGCCGGCAGCGTGCGACGGGTCCGCATCGACGCGGAGGAATTCGCCGCGATGCGCTGGGTGGAGCGGGACCTCGGTGCAGCCGCCGTGATCTGTGCCGGAATGCTGCAGCGCGACCGCGTGCGCGAAGCCATCCTGCGCTCGAGCGCCCATCGGCACGTGCGCACCGCCGTGCGCAGCGTGGGCTGGCATCGGCTGCCCGACGGCGCATGGCGCTTTCTGGATGCAGGGAGCGCGTGCGAGTCGATCGAGGTCCAGCTCCCAGCGGCCGCACGCCGGTGGGCGCTCGGCAATGGCTCGACGGGTGAGGCGCTTCGGGACGACGTCGCCTGCGTGCTGGGGCTCCTCGAGCTCGCGAGCGACCGCGTGATGGTGCCGCTTTTGGGCTGCGCGCTTCGAGCGCCGCTCGGTCCGTGCGACCTTGCGCTCTCGCTCGAAGGAAGTCAGGTCGATGTTCGGAAGGCGCTCGCTGCCCTTGTGATTGCGTGCTTCGCCCCGGGATTGGAGCCCTCGCATTTGCCGCTTTCTCCCGAAACGGTTTCTGCGCTGAAGGACGTGCCGATCGCATTCGACGGCGCAGCGCGAGTCCCCACATTTCGGCTCTCCACAGTTGGCCGCGGCGCGGACGCCCTCTCCTTGGACCTCGCGCGCCAGGCGCCCGATCCCGTCGCGCTCGCAGCCGCGCAGTCCGCCGCCTCCCGAGGGCAACTCGCTCGCGCGATGGCCGCTTACGTGGCGTGGCTTGCACCACAAATCGAGTCCGTGCTGCATGAGCTGGGAAACCGCGTAGGCGCAAGCCACCGCCCTGTGCCGTGCGCTCACCTCGAGGCGGGATGGAGCGAGTTTCTGCGGTTTGCCCAGGACGTCGGAGCGCTCCCCAAAGCCGCCGCCGCGACCACTTGGAGCCGCGTCTGCGCCGCGCTGAGCGCGATCCCAAGCGCCGCGAACGTCGCGCGCCCCGAGCCCGATCTCGAACGCGCCTGCGCCCTCGAGCGCGCACTCCGCCAGTGCCTCCACGATGGCCGCGCGCACCTCGCAAGCGCCACCGAGGAAGCCCCGGGTCACGATCCGCGGATTTGGGGCTGGGAGCGAAATGCGCAGGGTGACTGGCAGCCCCGTGGCGCACGAATCGGTTGGATCGCCGCCGACGAAGGAATCTGGCTGCTCCCTCACGCGAGCTACGCAGTGCTCCAGCAAGCTGAAACTGAGTCGTTACCCATCCAACGCAATCAAGTCGGCCGGACGTTCGCCCGCGCACGCTGGCTTCAATCGCGAAACCCCGGACGGCGCCGGCACGTGGTCTTGAGGCGCATCGGTGGCGTGAACTATTCGGTACTTCACCTTCGCCGCGAGTTTCTGAGCGAATCGGCTTTCGCGGCTGACCCGAAGGGACTGAGCGCACACGCGAGCCGCTGAGCCGTGAGTCCACGCGAGCCTTCGAGCGGCCCGATGCGACTCATAAATGCAGCAGAACGCGCAGGCTCACGAGTACGAATGCAGCGGCCCGCACGAGCGCTTTTGTACCCATCCACGCATCGCTTTGGCTTCGCTGCGCAACTCGTTTCTGCTCGACTCCCGAGACATCGCAATTTGGCCCGATTCCGCCGCAAGCTCCGCACGTCGCGGGAGTTGGGGACACTCACCGAAGCCTCAAATGCTCGGCGCAGCCGGGAATGCGCGCGCGCAGAAACGAAACAAAAGCCGCGCACTTTGGGGTCGGTAGCTCCGCGGAGCCGACCGGCTGGCTTGCGCACCCGGGGCGGCCGTTTGGCGCGAATCTCGGGGGTCGGATTCACAGATCGCTTTGCCGATTGCGCATCCCCAGCGGGTTTCCGATCGAGCGCGGCCAGCGCCGCGGCGAGGCTACTTTTCGAAAGGGGGCGCGTGGCGGCCAATCGATTTGTGGCGGAATTGCCTGCGTGGACGCGGCTGCGGAATGCCCCCAGAAGGCACGCGGAGTTGTGGGGATCGTCGGCGCCCGAAGGCGCCCGCCCTTGGCGTTGAATGCGCTCTCCCATCGGCGCGGTCTTTCAGAAGCGGCGCGCACCCACGCTGGCTCGGTGAGGCGGGCAAGATCCACTGGGATTTGCGGGATTCCGAACTGCGCGTGCGCCGCAACGCTCGAGCATCCGTGCGCTTCGCCGCCGTTGCGCGCAGGCGGCGCTGTGGCCGCGCCTGGCCACAATTCGTGGCGGAACGCGCGCGCGGCGTCCGGCGCGAACGTGGCGGCACTGTGCGCAATCCGTGGGCACCAGGCGGCGCGAGGCCTTGGTCGCAGGCGCACCCGAATGGCCGCTTCCGCTCCCGGCTCGAGTCCGAGTTGGGACGGCGATCCCGATGCGAACGCACAATTCCGGCCGCCGATGCGGCGGATTCGGTGGGGGCGCAGCGGTCCAACCCGCGAGGTGCCCCGGGCCACGGACGGCCGAATGCCCACGGCGGCGCGCCGCACGGAACGAGACCGAGACCGGGGTACGGCGGGAAACCGCAGCCAGCGATCGCGGAAGGCCCGCCTCAAATGTGCGCTCCAATTCCGCGGCGACCTCTGAGCGGCACCGGGCCGTTTGGCGAGCGAGCGCCTCTGGGAGACCGCGCAGTGCGTCGCGCCCCCGCGATACCGATCTGCGCGGGAAACCTCGAGTCCATTCCACCGGGATTTGTGGGCTCTGTGGGGCTTGTCGGCCGGTGTGGGGGGCTCGCGGCGGCCGAACATCGTGCGGAGTTTCCGGACGCGCCTGCGGGAGCGTTTCTGTGCGAAAGGGACCCCGGGGTACGGGGGGAAACTCAGAGAACGCGCTTTTGCTTAGGCCCTCGCAAATTTCACCACAAAATCGGCGCGGCTCTCGGTTGCCGCGGCGACTTGTCGGTCCTCGAAGCCGCACACTCCGCGCTGGCTCGTCGGACCGCCCGCACGGAAAGCCTCGGGCCGAAGCACCCGCCGTTGCCGCCCTCGCGTTCGAGCGAGCGGCGCGGGCTCCGCGTGCCTCCAAGAGCGAAACGCGCCGCGTTGCGTCTTCTTGCGCCTTGTTGCTACCGCTTGCTTCACCCCTTCGAGAGTTCACCACAAATCGAGCGGGGAGTTTCCGGGGAAGTTGTGAGGGTCAAGGCTACGCTTCAAACTCACAAAACGCGTGAGGTTCCATGACCCATTCCGCAGCACCGCCGCTCGTGATTGAGAGCGTTGCGCTCGAGTCCCTGATCCCGAGCCCTCAGAATCCCCGAATCCACGGCGAGCACAATCTCGCCGCCATCCGCGCAAGCCTCGAGGTTCACGGCCAGCTCGAGCCGCTGGTCGTCCAATCGGGCACCCTGCGGATCCTCGCTGGCCACGGGCGCGTCGAGGCCATGCGAAGCCTCGGCTGGACGCACTGCCAAATTGTGGCCGTGGACGTGACCGACACCGAAGCGAAGGCGATCGGAGTGGCGCTCAATCGTACGGGCGAGCTGGCCACATGGGATCTGGAGCTTCTGTCGAAGATTCTTGAGGAGCTTCGGGTCGAGGAAGCGCTCGCGGGCTCGGGCTACAGCGAAGCCGATCTCGATGCCCTCGTGAAGGAGGTCGCCGCGCAAGCGGGTCCGAGGGAACTCGAGGATCCCGGGCCCTCGGCACCGCCCGCCAAGGCGGTTTCGCGCCGCGGCGATTTGTGGATCCTCGGCGAGCACCGCCTTCTCTGTGGCGATAGCACAAAAACCGAGGACGTCGATCGCTTGATGGGGGACGAGCGTGCCGCGCTCGCAGCCTTCGATCCTCCCTACCTCGTTGACTACACGGGCGAGCGGCCCGACCAGAGCGGTAAGGACTGGTCGGCGACCTATAAGGAGATTGAGATCTCCGACGCCGAGGGCTTCTTCCGCGCAGTGTTCACTCAAGTGCTGCGCGTCCTGGCGCCGCACGCCGCGATCTACACGTGGCACGCCCACAAGCGCCTCGGCCTCATTCAACAAATCTGGGAGGAAGTCGGCATCCTCGACGCCCAGCAGATCGTCTGGGTCAAGCCCACGAGCGTGTTCGGCCGCGCCTTCTGGCACTACCAGCACGAGCCGTGCGTGATGGGCTGGCGCAAGGGGAGCATGCCGCCGCACGACGGCCAGCACGAGTTCACAAGTGTCTGGACCGTGGACTGGGACGGAAAGGCGCGCGTCGTGGGGAACGAGCACCCGACGGAGAAGCCGGTCGAGCTTTTTGCCCGCCCCATGCGCAAGCACACGCAGGTCGGCGATTTGTGCTTCGAGCCGTTCAGCGGCAGCGGAAGTCAGCTGATCGCCGCCGAGCGCGAGCGCCGCCGCTGCCGCGCCATCGAAATCGAGCCCACATTTGTGGACGTCGCGATCGAGCGATGGCAAACCGCAACGCAACAGAAAGCGGTGCTCGCCGGCGACGGCCGCACCTTCGAAGCGCTTGCGAAGGAGCGCCTGGCATGACCCGCATCCCGCACGACGCCTTCGAGCGCTACCTCGCCATGGGCGCGGGGCGCTCCTATCGCCTCCTCGCTCAAGAAATCGGCTGTAGCAAGCGCAGCGTCTACCAGCGAGCCCAGCGCGACAGCTGGCAGCGCCAGCTCGCCGAGTTCGAGGAGAAAGCCCGCACAAAAGCCGCCGAGAAGCTGAGCGAAGACCTCTCCTCACTGCACGAGCGCCACCTGCGGACCATTCGAGCCGTGCAAGCAAAAGCCCTCGAGGTGCTCAGAGCGCGGCCGCTCGAATCGGCCGAAGGGGCCGCAAAGACGTTACTCATGGCCATGCGCGAGGAGCGCCAGCTCTTCGAGGAGCCCTCTCGCCGAGGCGGCACCACCGTTTCTGTGACCCGGGCGGTCCGAGAAATTGTGGAGAAGCGCACCGTGGCGCTCGCCGACTCCGTGCCCCCGCAGGGCCACCCAGAGATCCTCGCCGCGTCCTCGACGCCACCACGCGTCGGAGCCTGAGGCCCCCATGATCGCGCCCCACGATCCTCCGCCGGGCCACGAGCCCACGCTCGGCATCACGATCCTCGCCGGCGGTAGGACAACGACGCAGGGGAAATATTACCGATGGGAGGGCACGGAGCCGTTCGCGGCGTGGAATGCACAAATCCTCGACGCGCTGCCACCGAAGAGGCCCTGGATGTGGAGCCCGTGCCGTTGGGAGAACGACTCGCGGTCGCGACAAAGCGGGTGGATCGCCGCAAGTGGAATTGTGGTGGATATCGATTGCGGCCGCCGCAACGCAGGGGGGAAGCTCGAGAAGGCGGCAATCCCCACAGATTTCGTCGAGCGCTTCGCGCCCCAGCTCGCGCTCGGCTCGTTTTGGCACGCGACACCGCACGGGCTGCGGATGGCGCTGCTCTTCGGCGCGCCGGCTTGCGATCTCGAGTCCTGGAAGACGGCGGCCCGTGGCGCCGTGGTGTGGACTCACGAGCTTCTTCAGCGCGCGAAGCTCGATGAGCAGAGCGGCAGCGCGGTCTTTCTTCACATCGACGAAGGCGCCACGACCGATGCGAAGCGCGCGTACTTCGCGCCCCGAGGCACGGTGGACGGTGAGGCGAGGAATGCACTCATCCATCTTGGCCGAAGTGCGCCCTTCACGCTCGCCGAACTCGCGGCTCACGCACTCCCGCCAACGCCACCCGAGCCGCCCAAGAGCGCCGGCAGAGGCAACCCCAATCGCGACCTCGACGACGCTGTCGCTCGATACTTGCGAGACCGCAATTCTGCGACCGCCCAATGGCCCACAAATCCCGATCCAAACTATCCATGCCCCGCCTGCGGCCACCGAGACTCTTTTCACAGAACTCCCGAGGACCACCAACGATGGTTCTGCTTCTCCACAAATCATGGCGCGGACGCACCAGGATGTGGGACTGCTTCTGCCTCCGGATTTGTGGGGAGCGTCCTCGATCTCGATGCGTTCGCGGCCGGCCGCCCGGGCCCTCGGGGGCGCGTCGAGCATTTGCGAGCCGAGGGCTATCTCGATCCAGGCCGTCGCTCTGAGCACGGGGACCGCGTGCGGTTCCCGCAGGGAGAGGGCGGAGCCCCCAACGACGATCATTCCTCGCACGCATCGGGAGTGCCGTCCTCGAGCGCCCTTCGCAAGCTGCGGGAGATCTTGGCCGCTCATCTCTTCCGCGAAGACAACTGGCGTTGGTTTGGCGCCAAGGCTGCGCGCTATGGAGTCGCCGAGCAGGTCGTGAGCTTGGTCCCGAACGACGCCACCCTGCGAGCGGCGTTTCAATCCGGCGCCCGCACCAAGCCGTCGGCGCTGCCGCAGCCACCAATCCCCGACCGAGAGATCAAGCGGATCGAACGAGCGCTCGAGCACGTGGGTGAGCCCGAACGAGAACCCGCGCCGGACAAGAAGAGGATCGAAGGGCTCGACATCCTCGAGCTCCATCGAGTCGTTGCCGACGTTCGCGACGAAGGTGTCTTCTCGCTCTCCCTTTCCTTCCAGGGGCAAAAGGCTCACCTGACCTCGGTCGATGGGAAGACGCTCACCTCCTGGAAGGCCCTTCGAGCGCGAGTGGCGAGCTACGGTCTCCTTCTCCCAAGCTTCAAGGGCTGCGAGTCGGCGTGGGCATCGCATCTCCTCGAGGCTCAGAAGTCGCTCGGGACAAAGATCGTTACCTCGGCCGAGACGTCCTCGGGGGCGCTGCGCGAAGTGATTTGCCGCTGCGTTCGTGAGGCGCCGCCGTGCGAGGAGGAGGCGGAGCTTGCGAACGGGGCCATCCAGATCGATCGAGACCCCGAGGGATCCCCGCTGAGCTATCGAATCTCGAAGGAGACACTGATCCGCGCCGTGAAGGAGGCCATGGAGGACGAGCGCGTGACGCGTCCGGACATCTTGGCGGCGGTCGCATCGCTCGGCGCCACAACGGTCGAGGTCGTAAGCTCGACGATGAAACGCACGCTTGACCTCTGGCGCTTTGACGCCGCCATCGTAGGAATCCCGGCGCCGTCCGCGCCCCATGGAACCGCCGCCTCCGCTGACTGACGCGGATACGGGACCCAACGGGGCGGCGCGTCTCGTGCTCCTTGGGCCACCGGGGACGGGGAAGACGCGACGATGCGTGGACTCGTGGATCCTGCCCGTACTGCGGGCGTGCCGGAGGCCCGATGAGATCCTGAGCTGCTCCTTCTCCCGAGCGGCGGCTCATGAGCTTCAGGTGCGTGTCGGGCGCGAGTTTCCGCTCAGCATCCGCGACCAGACGCGAATGTGCTCGACGATCCACGCCGAGGCGTTTCGACGCGCCTGCGACGGTGTCCGGGCGCTTTACCTCCCAGGACGCGGCTTGGCTCTTCTGAGGCAGCACGAGACCAGCGGGGAGGGACCCGAGGAGCTTCTCGATGAGCGATTTGAGTCGGAGCCCGGACGCCGCGGGGATCCGTTGCTCCGCCGATTCGAAAGGCCGCTCGTGGAAGACGCCATCCGAGTCCACGACTGGGCACGGCACAGCCTTCAGCCGCTCACCGCCGAAGGAGCCCGCAAGCTCGTCCCCATGCGGTCATTCGCCGAGCTGCGGCGCGTGATTCACGAGTACGAGGCGCTGAAAGACGCAGAAGGGGCGATCGATTTCACCGACATGCTGATCCGGGCGCTCGAGCTTGCCGAAGCCGCGCCACCGGCTCGGGCGCTGTTGCTCCTCGATGAGGCGCAGGACTGCACGAAGCTGATGTGGCGGCTCTTTCAGCGCTGGGCGCAGTCCGCCCAGCGCGTTGTCTGCGTTGGCGACCCCGATCAGACCGTCCACCGCTGGGCCGGCGCGGATCCCGAGCACTTCCTCGCACTCACCGAACAGGGCTTCGTCGCCCGCCGCTTGACGCAATCGCACCGAGTGCCGCGATCCGTCCACCGCTTCGCCCGCGGCATCGTCCTGCGCTGCCGATCCCGGATCGACGCGCCCTACGAGCCGGTGGCCCGAGACGGGTGCCTCCGACGGCTCTCTCGAAGCGCTGCGCTCGAGCGCGTGCGGGTGGCGGTGGAGAGCCGACAGAGGGTCTTCGTCCTGGCCCGCTCGCACGCGCTGCTGCGCACCTGGGCCAAGTCGCTGGAGGCTTGCCGGCTTCCTTACATCTTTCAGAAGGGAGGGCGGGCGCCGCTCAACGACGCTAGCACGCTCGCGTGCGTCCGAGCGCTGTTGGACGTACGAAGGAGCACGCAGCCCAAAGCGCACGACCTGGCGACGTTGATTGGCATCCTCCCGTTACCGGCGACGGGGGCACGTTTCTTCAGCTCCGCAGGGCGACCGAAGCTTCGGTTTGAGGAAGCGCCGTCCATCGAGGCGCTGCTTGTCGAGGGAGTTGACCTGCGGCCGCTCGTCAACGCCGGGAGCGTTTCGGCGGCGATCCACCTGGCGCGACTCCCGAAGGCGGCCCTCGGGATCGCAGAGCTCGCGAGAATCCACGGCCGCGACCTGCTGAACCGACCCGACCTTCTCGTCCTCACAACGCTCCATCAGTCCAAGGGCCAGGAGCGAAGCCTCGTCCTCCTCGACGCACGCGTCCCGAAGAGCGTTCGCCGCGCGCTCCACCGGCCTGGAGTTCTGGACGACGAGCGCAGGCTCCTCTACGTCGGAGCCACCCGCGCCATCGACGAGCTGGTCCTGGTCGGACAGCAGATGGAAACCCTCGCCCGATTCGGGTGATGGCTCAAACGGGCCGGCGGAGAGGCGGTCGGTTGTCCGTCCGCATGGACAGGCCCTGTCCATGATTCCCCTCGTTCGCACATCCGCGCACGCGAAAGTCGCATGTCCGTCCGTCCACTTTTTACCCTCGACAGGGGGATAATGTATCCAAAATGCGCCAAGTGATTGTTCTTAAGGTGGTTACACGCGCAGGAAGTGGCCTTTCCGGGGTCGGACGGATGGACTGAGTGCTTCGCGCACGCGCTTTCTGCGGACAGCGGACGCGTCCGCTTGGACGGACCGAGCCCTCGGTGCCTCTCGGGATGCGGAGCGAAAGGCAATCGGAGCTGGCGAAGCGGAGGCAGCTGGTGGCGTTTCGACCCTCGCCATTCGCTTTCGCCGCCGCGCTGGCGCGCCCCGAGTGCCAGGACTCTGGCTGGGTCCGCGGCCTCGCTCGTGCTTGTCACGATGCTGACGTGACCGATGGATCGGCTCCTGGCGGGGCTGTCGGCGCGGGCTGAGCCGTGAGCCACCGAGTCGCGGTCAGGCTGCGGAGCGTCGAGCGCAACACGCGGACTCGGTGGGTACTCGAGCCGAAGTCCCATATGCGGCTCCGATGAATCGGGATGGGGGTCCCTTTTCAGCGTGCCGAAAGGTCCCTATTCAGAGTGCCGTTTGCAGATTCCAACGCCCGCTGCGCGCGTACAGGGCGCGCTGGCGGTGAGCGACGCGCTCGTGGGGCTGCGGGGCGACGAAGGCGCCGTGCGGGGCGCGTTGGGCGACTTTGGGCCGCTGTGGACCGCGCTCGAACTCGCGGAGAAGTCCAGCGTCCTGCGTGAGCTGCTCTACGAGATCGCGTGCCGGCAGAGAAACGAAGAACTGAGGATGCTTGAATTTGGCACCTGCCGCGCTTTGACTAAACCGAGCATCAATCACCAGATGACGCGGTTCCACAGGGGATTCACCGAGACGCCAAACGATGAGCCAGCTCTTGCGACAGTATCCTGATCAGCCAACTGATTCATTCGAGGATGCATTTATCCAGATGGCATTCGAGCGATTGTCATGGGCGGTGGCGGGCTGCTTTCTCGACGAGTCCTTCAGCGGAGTATTTCTTCGCGACGGTAGTTGTGTCTATCTGGTTACTGCTGGACACGCGGTGAGATCTGATGACTGGAATGATCTGAAGGTGATTTCGAGGGGCCGGCCGCTTGCCAAGGCCCGCGGTAAGTTCCGGATGCTCGCGCTTCCGAAAGAAGATCGGCTCGACGTTGCGGTGCTCGAGCTTGATCCCGAATTCGCAGCGTGGCTGAAGGTGTGCCCACTAGAAAGGCAGAGTGTCGGAAGTCGCGCAGCCAAACCAGGCAAGTCAGTCTTGTTGATTGGGTTTCCACAACAACTGGCCTCGAAGGCAGGATCGAGGCTCTCGGTGGTCAGACCTGCTATCTTTCTGGCGCGCATCACAAAAACCTCGCTTCGCAAAATTGCCCAGTCGGTTTGTCTCGAAGATCGACCAAATAGAAAAGTTGATATCTATCTAGACGGCGACCCCAAAGGAATGAATTATGGCGCCGACCCCTCGCGCTTCAATCCAAAGGGTCTAAGTGGAAGCCCAGTATTCACAATTCACGCTCCGCCGTCGGGAGGACTCTACTCCTCCGATCAGTTAAAGCTATGTGGCATTCAGTCTGGATCGTTGCTGGCGCTTAGACTGTTGCGCGTCGTTAAGTGTGAATATGCCCTCGCCACAATCGATCGAGCGCGAGCAATTTAGCATCATGGAGTGGTAGTGGCAGTCAGTGGCGGCCTTCATCTCCGCGCAGGCGCCGAGTTTGCTGTCCGAGCGCAGTCCTCGAGTTGACAAACAGGTCGGTGCATCCTCATTCGACGCACCAGATATATTAGGCGAGAACCCTCAGAATCCCGCTGATGGATCCGCGCTTTGACACACGTTTTAGAGCGATCTGGGGACGCATTGAGACGGCATGCCATTCCCAAGGACATGCCCACACCTAACAGCTTGGTCGGTCGCGCGAGCCAACGTCGAGCAATCGAATCCTCGTCGCATCGCGGGAAAGGGAAAGGGTTCTTTGAGAATTTATGTACCAATGCTGCTTCGCAGACGACGAATGCTGTCTCCCGAGCGGCGCGCCGAGGACCGAGGTGGAGGAGCGGCCGGAGTTTCTGCGCTGTCACGCGCGCCGCGCGCTGCGAGAGAACGTGCCGGACCAGCGCGCGGAGATCGAGGCGCAGGATCGTTGGGTCGCGGATCTCGTCGCGCGCGCCCGCCGCGGGGAGTCTCCGTGCTCGACGTGCGGGCCCGACGCGGAGAAGGGTGCGCTGCCGGTCGCGCGCAGGCAGCGGAAGTGAAACCGGGTTGGGTAGCGGCGCTCGACGTTCTACCAATTCGGCCTGTTCCACCACTTCCCGACGATCTGCCACCAGTCGCGGTGATGGTTGTCGGAGAGGTAGGCCTCGCCGTTGCGCCCGATCACGACGCGGAGGTCCCCGGACATCTGTGAGTCTCCCATGTAGAACTCGCGGTAATGGCCGTAGTGGCGCTTTGGGAGGTCGCCCCATCGATTCTCCCACACCCGGTTGCCCTTCCATCCCTGCGGGAGCTTGCCGCGCATGAAGCCCACAACGGCATCCTCGAAGTGTGCGAGCCTCGGATCCCGAAATGGGTTCGCTTTTCCCCATGTGATGCGACCGCGAATCGGCATGACCGCCTCCAGGTTGAGTGATTCGTAACTCTCAAGTATGCCGCGAGACCGGATGCTCAGCGTGGGCGCGCGCGTAGCCGTTCTGCTGGCCCCTCTTTCTGTGATTCCAAGAACGCTTGCCTCGCGCGATCGATCTCGACCCACGTTCCGTCGGCAGCGAGATACTTCCAAAAGTCCCAGCCGTTTGTGGCCGGCAACTCGCCCTCTGTCGTCTTCCCGATGATGGAGGCTCGCGCCTCCCCGGCGGCAGTTGAGATCGCCGAGAAGTGCTGGCCGTTCCATGTCACCGAGATCCAAATCGAGCAATCGTCGCGAAGCTGCGATCGAAGTTGATCGAGCGCGGAGAGATCCCAGGTCATCGAATGGCGGGATCCATTGAGCGTTCGAGATACCCAAATCCAACACAGTCCACCCCTCGTGGGAGCCGCAATCCAGCAAGTGTTCGCCTCACTCGCCTCTTGAATGTCTAACCATGAACAGAGAACTTCCATAGATTCATTATTATAGAAGCATCGACTTTATTGCGAGGACGAAGAGATGAGTGACGTGACGCGCGAGCTGGATGTTGAGACCAAGTACCGCGAGGACCTGGTTGAAGGTCGGCAGCAGGCGCAGACGTCATACGACCGGGCAATACTCACCCTCTCTGCCGGCGCAATGGGCGTTTCTCTGACGTTTCTGAAGGATATTGCTGGCGGCGGGAGGGCTGTTCAAGTGCGCTGCAGTTTGGTTGCTTCATGGATCTCGCTAACCCTCGCCGTTCTATTTGTGGTTCTCTCTTTTGTCTTGAGCAGAAGGTCATTCGATGTGGCGATAAAGAACCTCGACAGCCAGAGAAATCTCGGAAACCTTGGTGGCAGATTCGCTCGCTGGACTGAGATATCCAATGCACTCGCCGGGATTTCATTTCTCGTCGGCCTCGTAGCGCTTTGCATCTTCGCGTATGCGAATCTTCCACCCAATTGATTGCCGCTCGAGTTCACAATTCAGTGTCTAAGAAACGAAAGCATCAAAAGCGTCCACTAGGTAAACCCATTTCAAAGGGCCTAACCCCGCCTCCGCCCCCACCGAAGGCTGTTCGGCCACCGAAGCCACGCAGAGCGTAGCGCACGCTTTGTAAGGATCGAACTAACAGATCATGATGCAACATCACTTCTTACAGAGAGTATCCGGGAGCGGCAAAATCGACCAAGGCGGATCCCCGAGGGCCTAACACCTGCACCCAGACTCCCCACGCCCACTGGTCCAGGGAGACCGCGCATCTGAAATTCCTCCAGAATGTCAGGGAGAACCAAGCAGCTGCTCAGTAATAAGGGTCCACGCAGCTACTTCGGCTTCGGTGGCCGCTGCGGAGTGGGTTCAGGTCTCGGCGGAGGAGTCAATCCGCGGACTCCGTCAACTGGCCCTGCGGGCGTTCCAGGCGGGTGTGTCCCTTGAGTCCCATTCGTCGGGCGAGATTCAGGCATGGCGCAGAAGCTACTACTCGCGGCTTCGCTTTCAACGGTCCCCGTTTGCTGGAGTATGGCATACCGCAAGACTTGGTCCGCGGGCTACATCTAGGACAATGCCAGGAGTGCCCCTGAAACGCCGCGAGAGGCTCGTCAGCGCGAGCGAGAGATCCTTTTCACACTTAGAATCTCGCATTTGAGGGCATGGCGTCGCATCTCAGCGTTCGGCATCGCGAAGCTTCTCCAAGTCCTTGAAGAAACTTCGTCGAAATGCACTGAAGACGGACTTGCCCTTGCCGATCGAACCGCTCGCAAGGCGAACGCCGCTCGAGAACGTGTGGCTAACCACCGTCAGCTTCGAAGGGAGCATGTCGGGATCCACGACAAGCTCATCCTCGCTGCGGCGTTTCATGTATTGACCAATATCGGCCATGATTGCATCTGAAGAGACCCTCGCCTCCAGGACGATTGCTGGTGTCGATCTCGGTAGCTGCTTGGCGAATCGAAGCGCCATCTTGCGGCTGCCGGTCCAGCTCATGCCGCGCTCCTTCCCTTGGCGGCATCCACGGTAGAGAGTGCGGTCAGGTCCTCTGTACAGCGGGAAGAGGAGGCGACATAAGGTGGGCTTGACCGCGTTTGGAATGCTCTCAGGCAAGCCCATCACCCAGCACTCGACGAATGCGAGCTGAATCAGCGGCCGAACCATTTGCCCGCGCAGTTTGAAAACTACTTCGGGCCAGTCCTCCAAGGGCACCTGACGAATTGACGCAGCCCAGTCAAAGCGATCCGTCGATAGAGCGCGTTCCCCACACGCCGTCGTGATTTCGAGGAATCTCTGGGACTGCATTGTGAGCATCTTCAATGACGGCGTGCGAATTCGCATGAGTTGTTCGCTCTGATCGCCGCGCATCTGTGGTCAGATCTCTGGAATGGCCACGCGCGATTAGATGGAAGCAGACGATCCAGCAATAATCGCCCTCGCAGACGCGTAGCGCTGTCAAGCTGAATTAGAACGAATGATTTCACTAATCCAATCTCACACCTGTACATCCGTCGCAGCACCCCGCCTGTGGCTGGGATCTGCGACGGAATTCGGACGAGTCGTGAGATGGCCCGCTAGACCCCTTCGATCGCCGCGAGCAACGCGAGAGTTCGGTCCGCCTGCAAGATCGCAGTCTTCATGCGCCCCAGCCGATCCTCACAGAGAGCGAGATATGCTCGAAAGAAATCCTCACTTCTCTGAAGAAACCGCTCACGGACATCGAGCGGCGCATCCTTGAGCGGAACCGCAGAACGCGGCGCAGATGCTGAATCGAGAGGTGCGCGGTCGCGCGTGAAAAACAAGGCCCATCGGCCCTCTCGTCTCTCAAGAGTGATTCGCTCCGGCTGACGAGTAAGCACCAGGCAAGCTTGAGCGACCGCTTTCCATCCTGGCGAGAGTCCATCGCCAAGTTGCTTCGCGTCGAGCGGGTTCAGTTCGAAATTGGTCATCGGGATACCAAATCCTGACGCCAAGAACGCTGCATGATCGCTGAGCGATCGAACACGCGCCGAAACCTCGTCCTCATATTGTGAGAACTGCGAGCGTGACGGCAGTAAAACCTCGCGCGAAAACACCAACGCAGCCTTCTTCTGGGAGTCCAGCCTTCTCTGCGGCTTCTGGGCACCTTGCGATTCGTCCGGATTCACTTTTCTTCACCTTCGAGGCGTCAGCCTCAAGGAATTGCTCTGCGAAAGTGCAGAACAAGCCATTCCTGGCAAGAAGCTGATAGCAGCTAAGTGTGTTCAGTTCAATGTTTCCAGGAGCGCTCGGAAACAGGCTCCGCCCCCCAGGAGGGGCTTTTGTTGTGGAAAGCTCCAGAGCTTCAGAGCGTTCCGAGACTCAAACCCCGGAGTGCACCCCAAGCTCCGGCAGTCCATAGATCGGTACAATTCAATCCGCCCTCACCAATCCATGGGAAGTCTCGGCCTCAAAGAGCCTTATTTGAACCCCGAGAAGTGCACCTCGGCACTTCGAATGGCGCACTTTCTACGCCTCGAAGTGCAGTTCCATGCCAGCGCTAGGCTTGCGGATCCACTGGTCGATTCTCGGCTGAATTCACGGTGCTCGGCGGCTCCGCGGGTGGGGGCGTGTTCTTGGTACCCGAGTTCGCGCCTCGGTTTACTCGCTTCACTGCCTCGATTGCCTCTGGACCTTCCCGCGTCTCGCGCTTGAGGACCTCCTCGCGAAGCACCATCGAGATGGTGTCAGGGTCAACAAGCATGTCAGTAATGCGACGAACCTCGCGGCGGATGGCGGTCGTAACCAGCTCGCTATGAGTGAGAATAGCCGCGAGGAGAAACCGATCTGTTGCGCCTTGACGATGTCGAAACTCAGCGAGTGCACCTTTCGCCAGTCCTTCGCGCGTGAGGAGGAAGAGCTTCTCAAGGTCCGAGTCGTTCTTGAGGTTCATCGTGAGCAAATCGAAGTCGGCTACCAGCTTGGCCTCGATGGGCTTCTTAAAGAGCAAGTGGTAGACGGTCCATCGGACTCCATTTGTGAGTACAACCCATTCGACTCCCTGATTTGTTCCATAGTCAACGGCTTGCTTGATGTGCCGATCATTAAGCTGGAGTCCGATCGCCTTGACCTCGATGAGGAATCGAAGCTTGTCCTCGACCCGAATCGCAAGGTCGCAGAATGTGCCGCGCACCGCGTGCTCACTAGTGACTTCGGCATACTTATCGTATCCAAAGAGATCGGCCAACAGGTCCTTCACCAGTGTGACGGTGTCCGCCTCCGAAACGTCGCGATTTCGCTGGGCTGTAAGAATGGGAGTAAACACTTTCAAGCTCGCTCGCAATCGATCTTCGACACGCTTGGGAATCGCCATCCCTACCTCCTGAGTGAGATCAAGCAGCTTCATGTTCAGCCGACAGCCCGAAAATAGCACGGGGCTTATCCACGGAGCAAGACGGGATCCGTTATCGAGGCAACCTGTGTGCGTAGCGCCCTTCCCCGCTGGCGAGCGTCAGCGCACCATCTGCGCATCGATGTAACCGCCCATGGCAGATCGAGGTTCCGATTGGGAGTAAGCATCGTGAATCAAACATATCGCATCTGGGAGTTGGGCCGTGAAGGCCCTCTCGCGTTCAGGATCACTCCGCTCTTTTCCAAGTCCGAATGACCCGATGTTGGGTGCAACACCCGTGAATGCGTTCCGGCTACCCACCGTTCGCCAGGGAGGAATCGCGACGAGGTTTGAACTCTAACGGCGCTCGACCGCTGGGCTCTTGTTTCTCACACCCAAGTCTCGCGCGCTGACAAGACCCAGGGATTCGCTTCCCCTCTCAAGAGTCTCATTCGCGATTTGTCGCTTTCTGCTCGGAAGCCTGCAGGTCCCAGGAGTTTAGGTGTGCGGCCGCTGCAGCCTTGAGCTGTCGCCTTTGGCTGAAGCCAGGCTGGGTATTCTAGTTCGATCCCTTAGAAAGCCTTCGCGATCGCGATAGACGACCTCGCTGCCGATTCTGCTCGCATTGAGACCATCGCTTCGGATGAGGGTGCGCGTTGGTCACGAGAGATGGTCCAATTCCCGACTGGAACTAGGAATGAGAAGGGGGTTAGCCTCGCCGGTGGCAGAAGTCGGCGACGTCCAGCTGATACGCCGGCAGCGATGTACCGATTGCTGATTACCTGGCCGCATGAGGTGAACGAGCAACTCTGATCAACTAAATGGAAAGCCCCAGACACTACATACTTAATGACCAATCATCGGGGGATCGTACATCTATCGGACCGCTGCGGGTCAAGGTCGAATATGATCCGTGCATAGGATTCGCCACGCAGCAAAATGGCATCGCGTTGCTCAAGAGCTTGACAATCGAGAACGTCGGAGCTGAGAACGTACAGAATGTCATCATCAGCATCGGTGCTGATCCCGACTTTGCGAGCTCATTGGAGCTCCGACTAGCAGGGCTTGCACCATCAGCTCAGTTCACTTGGACGAGGCCAGAGATTCAACTCCGTCCAACATTTCTCTCCGGCCTTCGCGAACGATTGGCTGGAATGATATACATCAGCCTTACCGCGGAGGGTTGTCATCAGATTGTTGAACACCACCCAATCGCCGTACTTGCGTACGACCAATGGGGTGGGTTGCGCTCGTTGCCCGAGTTGCTATGTGCATTCGTGCTTCCGAATCACCCGGCAATTGTCGGATGGCTGCGGGACGCTGCATTATCTCTCGAGCGTTGGTCGGGCGATCCGTCTCTCTCCGGTTATCAATTGAGAAGCCGCAATCGTGTACAGCTGACAGCTGCAGCGATCTTCCACTCGATTCAGGCGTCAGGCATTACGTACGTGGTGCCACCAGCGAGCTTTGAGCGCGATGGCCAGAAGATTCGCACCCCGGATAGAGTGAGGGAGGAGAGGCTCGCCACCTGCCTCGATCTCGCGGCGGTCGCCGCCGCTTGTCTGGAACAGGCCGGACTAAACTCGTTACTCATTGTTGTCAAGGGTCATGCGTTCGTAGGGGTCTGGCTTGATGAAATGAATTTCCCAGAGCCCACAATTGAGGATCTGGCGATTCTGCTCAAGCGCATCGAGCTTGGAGAGATTTGCGTCTTTGATCCGACGCACGTTACGCACCGCCCAGCTTGCAGCTTCGAGGAGGCCACCTTGGCGGCGCGAGCGCACCTCGTGGATCCTCAGGAATTCTCTTGCGCGATCGACGTCTCCCGGAGCCGAATTGGGGGAATCCGGCCACTCCCAGTTCGCGCTGAGGGAGTGATTATTGAGCCTGATGGCTCGTTATGGACGGGTGACCCGCAAGCGCCAGAGATCGTACTTCCGCAACGTGCCAAGGAGCAATCCAAACCCGAGACTCCCTCTAGTCGAATCGATCGATGGAAGAGAAGGCTCCTTGATCTCACAAATCGCAATCGGCTTCTCAATTTCGTTGAAAGTAAGAAGACGGTGCCGCTCTCGTGCTCCAACTTGGGGAAGCTTGAGGACATACTCGCCGCTGGCAACGCGGTTGAACTCCGGCGTGCGCTTTCGGAGCAGCATGAAGGTCGGTCTGTATCTCGTCCAGTAAACCCGAAGACGATCTCAGACTTATTAGATAGCGAGCTTGATGCCGGTCGATTAGTAGCCCGGCTCGAGGATGAGGCGCTTCAGGTACGCCTAACTGAGATTTTTCGGTCCGCTCGCGAAGGACTCGAGGAGGGCGGTGCGAGCGGGCTGTACCTAGCTCTCGGATTCCTCGAGTGGTTTGAAAGCGCGTCCAGCGATCGGTCGCGCCGTGCGCCGCTAATTCTCATACCAGTTGATTTGCTTCGTGGCTCGATCCGGCAGGGATTCAAGCTTACTCGTGGTGCAGACGAAACCCGATTCAATACTACTCTCGTCGAAATGCTGAGTGCTCAGTTTCACATCCAAATTCCGGGAATCGATCCACTGCCAGAGGACGAGCAAGGTATCGATGTCCTCGCTGTTCTCCAAGAGGTTCGATCCGCGCTAAAGAATGTTCCGCGTTGGCGCATTCACGAGGAGGCGTATCTTGGATTTTTCACATTCTCGAAATTTCTGATGTGGAAAGATCTCGATAAGCAGTCCGAAGTTTTACTACAGAATCGAATTGTATCTCATCTTGTGAATCATCCAGATTGCGCATTTGACCCAGACTGGAAAGCAATAGACCACGACACACTTGACAGAGAATACAAAAGTTCGGATTTTTGCTGCCCCGTTTTAGCGGATTCGTCTCAGTTGGCGGCGGTCGCTGCGGCCTCCAAGAAAAGAAGCTTCGTGCTTGAAGGTCCGCCGGGAACTGGAAAATCGCAGACAATTACTAATCTGATCGCTGATAGCCTAGCGAGTGGGAGGACGGTACTCTTCGTTTCTGAGAAGACGGCGGCGCTAAATGTCGTTTTTGATCGGCTAAAGAAGATTGGGTTGGAGCGATATTGCCTCGAACTCCACTCGAACAAGGCCAACAAAGCAGAGGTGATTCGAAGGCTCGGGGAGTCATTGCGAGCCGCTCGCGAGCAACTTCCCGAGGAGTGGCTTAGAAGCGCTGAGAGCTTGGATCGTGTTCGATCAAGGCTAAACGCATATGCCGAAGCCGTCGGACGGAAGCACTTGAACGGACTCTCGGTGTTCCAAGCGACATCACTTTTAACTGCGCTGCGAGACTCCGCAGTGCTCGACCTTGAATGGTCAGGTATTGACAATGTTGATCGAGCATTCCTCGATGATTGTCGGAATATCCTCCGCGAGGCTCAGAACGCACTTGGCAGCCTCGGGAATCTGCCAGGGCATCCTCTCTCGGGCGTTCAAATCGACGAGGCATCCCCAGGGTTGATTGAGCGTATTCGAGATTGCTTTGTGCGGCTGCGTAAGGAAATCGAATGCATTCCAAACACACTTCTTGATGCATCACAACTGTTTTCGATAGACATTGCTTCGGCAAGCGCTCAGCAGCTTCGCCTGCTCCGGACGATCTGTCTTATCGCTCGCGATGCTCCGCGCGCCGGATTCGGTTTGGTTACTATCGAACCGAAGGAAATTGATAAGCTAGTCCACGAGACGTGTTCTACGGGCCGACATCGCGATGAGATTCGAGCGACACTAACGCTACAATTCGACGTTCGGATCACAGAGTTAGACCTCTCCATGCTTCAAGAGCGGCTCAGGACCGCATCTTCGGCCTGGCTATTTGGCCGCTGGCTGAGAACACGACTTATTCGCAGGCACCTATCTTCAGTAACTAGACCGGGAATTGTACCCTCGCTGCGAGAGTTGAAACTTGGAGTTGAGAGCGCTCTGCAACTGAGGAGCCTTCAAGTCAAAATTGTGCCTGCACTATCAGAGCTAAGTCATCAGGCGGGAGCATCCTGGCGTGACGATGAATCGCCTTGGGAAGAGATAGAATCATCTCTGAAATGGGCGAAATCGGCTCAGGCTACACTCCTGCAAGAAGGCGCGGATCCCAGCTCGGTGCAACGGCTTCTGACCGTAATGGCCCGCTGGATTACCGCCTCAGGTGGTCCGGAGAAGCTCCGCTCGAGCCTCGAGAGGTTCATCGAAGCTATTGATCGTTTGTTTGAGGCGTCCACAGTAGTATCGAATCTTCTCCGTCTGCCTGGGGATGATCCGTGGAACGCACCAACTGAACCCGGCCGAATTCAGTCGTGGCGAGAGAGAATGGATCGGGTCGAGTCCGCCCTATCACAACTTCGAGCCTGGGCGCTTTGGAGGCGATGGCGAACACGCATGGAGACGGCTCGGCTTAGCTCGTTGGTTCGCGCTCTTGAGCACGGCCGAATTGAGGGGAGCCAGGTTGTCCGTACATTTGATCGGAGCTACTTGGAGGCGTGGCTCAGTTTCGCACGCCATCAAGAGCCGATACTGCGCGACTTCCTTGCTCTCTCGCACGATCAAGAGATCAAACAATTCCGTGCCTTGGATGACCATTGCTCGAAGCTGTCGAGCAAGGTCATTTGCGCGAAGCTCTCGGCTCGAGTTCCCTCGGCAAATCTCGAATCAGTGTCTGGGAGCGAGCTTGGCGTATTGAACCGTCAACTCCAGCTACAGCGCAAGCATCTTGGTCCGCGCCAGCTATTTACCCAAGCGCGATCACTTGTACAGAAGCTGAAGCCATGTTTCCTGATGAGTCCAATTTCTGTTGCGCAATATTTGCCACCAGGCGCCATATCATTCGATCTTGTAATCTTCGACGAGGCGTCGCAGATTCCTACATGGGACGCCGTCGGCGCAATTGCACGCGGGCACCAAGCGATTATTGTTGGTGATTCAAGACAACTCCCTCCCACAACGTTCTTCGATTCGGTAATTGAGGATGAGGACACTGAATCTCAACCCCTGGAAGAGCTGGAGAGCATTCTCAATGAGTGTCGCGCGGCAAATCTACCCTCTCTGGATCTGCGCTGGCACTACCGGAGTAGGCATGAGAGCTTGATCGCTTTTAGTAATCGGAACTACTACGACAATCGTCTTTCCACATTTCCGTCGGCATCTTTTGATGGACTTGGCGTTCAATGGAGACATGTCCCAGACGGCTCGTACGACAAGGGGCGGTCACGAACGAACCGAGTCGAGGCGGAAACCGTTGTTGCTGAGGTTCTCCGACGCCTTCGTGATCCGGCCCTAGCTCAGTACTCAATTGGAATAGTTACGTTCAGCTCTGCGCAGCAACGCAAGATAGAAGAGATGCTTGACGAAGAGAGACGTCGAGATCCGGCGCTAGATCGACACTTTGTCGCTCGTGAGGAGTTTCGCGAGTCTGTGTTTATTAAGAATCTGGAGAACGTTCAGGGGGATGAGCGTGACGTGATTCTTTTCTCAATCTGTTACGGCCCGGATGAGTCAGGGCGAATTGGAATGAACTTCGGCCCCATCAACCAGGAGGGTGGCGAGCGTCGCTTGAATGTCGCCATAACCCGAGCACGTCGAGAATTGATCGTCTTTTCAACTCTGACCTCGGACCAGATTGACCTTGCTCGAACGCGTTCGCGCGGAGTCGCAGACCTGAAGCAATTCCTGGCGTATGCGCAGCACGGCCTGCGCGTCCTACCTTCTTTGCCTTCGATTAGCGGGGAAGCGGACACGTTCGAATCTCCACTCGAAGAGGAGATCTGCAAGGCGCTTCGCTCTCGGGGATACACAGTTCATTCGCAAGTAGGCTGCTCTGGCTATCGAGTCGATCTGGCAATTGTGGATCCGGATCGACCCGGGAGGTTTCTCGTGGGTATTGAGTGCGACGGAGCGAACTACCACTCAACTCGCTCCGCGCGCGATCGCGACCGCCTGCGACAGTCTGTGCTCGAAGGCCTAGGATGGAGGCTGCTTCGTGTCTGGTCTAGCGATTGGTGGGAATCTCGCGAGGAACAATTGGAGCGCCTCTGTAGTTCGATCGAATCTGTGAGAGCGGAAGACCTATCTTCGGCTCGTCATCGCGACCAGCCACAGCCAGGTTCGGAGCCGATCAGTGCGGAGCCCCGCGAGAGCAATAATATTGTCGAGCCAATCATAGATCCCCGGACAGTCGGAACAGTGTCGAGCATCGTGAACATGCGAGCGCCTGACGCGCTTCTGGGAATCGCGTACAAGGCACGCGCTCATTCATTGCTCGGAACACAAGAGGACTTCTACGATCCATCGCAGACTCGCCGAGTTCAGGCAGAGTTGCTCTCTGTCATCGCGGAGGAGGGGCCCATTAGCTTGGCCCTTGCGGCTTCAAGAGTTGCAGCGAGCTTTGGCTTCGAACGTACGCGGAGGAAGGCTGTTGACCGCATCGATGCAATTGCGCGGCGCTTGCGTGTGCACCGGACTCAGCAAGCGACTGGTGTCTTCTTTTGGCAAAGTGAGGCTTCAGCCGTTGACTGGAGAGTCTTTCGGCGTTCTGAGCCAGGATCAATTAATGTTCGTGCGTCAAGCGATCTGCCGGTTCAAGAGATTGCGAATGCGGCTGCTGAGCTGCTCGCCGTAAACGGCGCCTGCCCTCAACTGGACCTGCTTCGAGCGTTGGCGCGCGTCTTTGGATTCAAAGCTCTTAGCAAGTCGATCTCTGATCACCTCGCAAATGGAGTTGAGTTACTACTTGCTACTAACCGTGCGCGCCTGGACAATCAGGATCGCATTGAACTCATACAATGATGAGGTCAGCCGTTCCCTTCTCGCTCTCCCAGGGCACTCCCGCCGATGTCTAAATGGCTGCCCAGGAGTCTAGGGGAGTGGTTCACTCCGACAATGGACCCGTTTACACACTATCTTTGCGCTGACATCAAGAGGATCGATCTTCTTAAGGGTGCTACAATATCGCAAAGAAAGATGAGCGGGAAGCGCTTGTTCGCTATTTTCTATGGAATGGTCGAAGCATTGTATATATGTTGCTGCTATTAGGTATGTAACTATGCGCAAACCGATCCTTGTCTATCTTGATAGTAGTGATTATTCGCATCTATCGGATGCGCGATCTGGCGAGCGAGCAGCAATCATGTCGCAGCTTCGAGACTGGGTTCGTTCGGGTGCTATTACATGCGTCTTCTCAGCCGCCCATATCAGCGAGATGGCCCCTCTTGAAGTGGCTCACAGTCCTGCAGCAGTCGATCGAACTCGTGTCCTTGTAGAGTTATGTGGGCGCAACGCACTGATTTCTTTTGATCGACTAGCATCTCTTGAGTTAGCGTCGTTATATAAGAAAGTAGGCACCTCTATTCATGCGGTGACATCGGATGGAACCTGGTTCCCAGACTTGAAAAGTGTGGTGACGCCTGTCGATTGGCTCGAGCCCCTGAAAGACCTTCAAGAAAACCTCAAGAATCAAGGATTGAATCGACAAGAACGGCTTCGAATCAAGGCCGCACTTTTTGGGAAGAATGGACCACGGCGAACTGCTCAGGGGTTGCTTTTGGGTGCATTAAGGGGTGACGCTTTGCGCCCAATTCTAGAGGTGTATCCAATGCGACAAGAGGACCTGGAAGTTCTTGCCCAATATTGTATTGGTCTGGCAACTGCTGAAGAGGCAAATAATGCCTTTCTAAATTGTCTCCGGGATCCGCAGTGGATGATGAAGTGGTTCTATCGACATCATGGAAAGTTGTCTATGATCAGCGATTGGGTGCGCAGGCCTGCTAAAGAAATGATTCAGAACATGGAGATGATATTCAGAGACATTAGGATGCTCAGGGAGCTGGAAGTGGTTTCAGGCGAACGTGCCGAATTGTGTACGAGAAAGGGCTGGGCGGCATTGGGCGATTCAATAACAGTAAGGATGGCGCATCAAGGCCTATTAAAGTTTCACTCGATTTCGAACATGGAGCTGAGCGTAGATCTCGTAGATGAACGGTGTCGAGGCTTATCTACCCTAGTCCGAACGCTTCTCTCATCATTGAAACTAACGCTTCTCGATCAAGATCGCCAGATGAAGGAATCCGATTTTGTAGACGCGCTTCATGCAATGTATGCGCCATATGTGAGCATATTCCGATCTGATAAATTTATGACTCCTCACGTTCAGAAACAAGTCGAGCGCTTTGGGACAAGTGTTGTGTCGCGCCTCGATGATTTAATAAGTAAAATTGAAGAGAAGATGAATGATATGGGCACTGCGCCCTAGCTGCATCTACTGATTCTCTTTTTCGCTCGCGTCGGAACATCTGTTTCTTGTAGTGCTCCCCTGAAGTCAAGCCACGAGAGCAGCTTGTTTCTGGTGATACTCCTTGGGGCTGAGATAGCCCAGGGATTGGTGAGGATGGTTTTAATTATGCCGATCTCTCAAGCGCCAGATCCCGTGAGTACTCCAGGCGCTAGATCAACAGAAGCCGAAATCGGCTCTGGCGACGCGATCGAGACCGATGATAGCGCCGTGAAGGTGCTCGGCGACGACACGCTGAAGGGTGAGCGTTCGGTAGTGCCCGTTCCGGGATCGAGATGGAGCCATGGGAGGCTCTGGGCTTTCGGAGCCTCCCCATGCCCCAAGCCCGCAAGTCCCTCGAGGAGATGCGTTCCATCCTCGAGGCGGTCGCAAAAAGTGATC
>JAEUHX010000004.1 GCA_016792805.1 Planctomycetota bacterium | reverse complement strand
GCTCGCCCGCGTCGCCGCGCATCCGCGCTCAAAGATCTGGGAGCTGACTCCGCGCGGCTGGATGGAAGCCCGCGGAAGAGCCTGATCGGCTCAGCGCTCTCGCCGCCGCCAAGTCAAGCCGGGTGCCACCGAACGTTCACTTTCGATGCCGAGCCTTCTCGTCGGGTGGAAGATTACTATTGGGAGCAAGCTTAAGCTGATCCTCCAATCGACAGTCGGACTCCTGCCACCGTCTCGCCTCCGCCCGAAGATAATTGCTCCATGCGCGGGAGCACTCTGTGACAGATTCTTGCGCCGCAACGAGCCGATCGCCGATTTCGAGCACGCGCGCAATCGCGATTTCGGGCGCAGACTTGTATTCCGCTCTGCTTTGCGCAATTGCGTTCCTCATCGAGACGCAGAATTCCAAGACCCGCTTCGATTCCTTAATTGGACGTGCAGGCCCATGGGGAAGCGAGCTTGGCAGCGAGGCCTGATAGGGAGCAAGCGGATCGGAATTCCCAGAATCCGATTTCTCAAAGATCTTCACATGAAGAGCTACGAGCTGCTCTCGAATCTCGACGCGAGCCAATGCCACCCCACATGCAACAGCGGCAGCAGCACAAAAAAGCCAAAGTAAGGTCTGCACTTTACTCGGTTTCATTGATGAAATCGCAATCTGATGGAGGAGCGAGTATCAAGAATCGGGGCGAGGCTACTGCGCCTCGCCCCTGAGAAGAGACTTGCCCGCTCAATCTCTACGGCTGCGGCTCTTCGAAAACCTTGGCCATTTCGCGGGCGTGTTTCGCAACGCCCAGGCTCATGTCCTGCAGCTTCTTTACGAGCGACTCGAGTTTCGCCAGTGCCTCGGAGGCATCTCCGTCAGCCTCCAACACTTCGGCGCTGGTCTTCAACAGGTCTTGCGAGAACTTCAGGGTGGTGAACGCGGTGTTTAACCGCTTCTCGAAATCACCCCGCTTCGAGTCCATTCCGCGCAGCGCTTCTACTTGCTTCTGCATCGCCGCCCGGGCCGCTTCATAGCCTTTCACAAATTCAGTCCGGGCTGATTCGTCGAGGTCTGCGTGAGTCTTGACCTCTTCGATTTTCGAATCAACCACCTCAATTTTCGAATTCCAACGCTCACGGACCGATGCGTTTCGGTCCACGAGCGTTCGAATCGCGCCGCGAACCACGGGCTCCTGACGCATCACCGAACCGGCCGTCTTCTCCGCATCGCGTGCGACCTTCATGAGCCGCTCCTTCGCCTCCCGGAAAGCCTTGCGATCGAGCCTCTGCACGCCGCCCGCCGCCTCGATGCTCTTCGACACCTCCTCGAATGCTGCGCGCTGCTTTTGTACGGCAGCGTCTGCCTCATCGAAGACCGACTTGAGCTGCTTGGTCGCCTGCACGACCGCGGGATCCTCCTGCACTTGCACAATAGGCGATCGCTCCTCTGCGCCGCCTTTGACCTGAGCCGACGCTACTCCGGAGACGAAAGTGAGGACCAGGAGGACCGTGGAAGTGAGAATGTGCTGGATGGGTTGCATTGGTTTGGTTCTTGTGAAGGAATCCAATGCCCATCAACGCAGCCCCGGCCAAGTTGTCGGCGCCGATCTCAGATGACCGTCGGCACTCTTCTCTCTCGGATGACCGGCCGACCGAGGACTACCGAGCCCGCTGCCGACTCGTGTATCGGGTATGCCAAGATCGAGTCCGTCCTCGGATCGATCAGATTCTGCAATTCATCGAGCATCACCGCCGTTTGCGCCCGTCGCACTCTCTTTCGAAACCTGCCATCGACTGCGCGCTCCGAGGAGATTGAGTCTCTCCCGAGCACGCAGCCGTCTGAAGCTTCGGCCCGGGGGCGCCCCGGACTGCGGAGCCCCAGTAGGGTGATAAGTGAGTCGACGTCTTTGCGGCGATCCGGACGCGAAGGTGAAGCACGCGGAGCTGGGCCGGCGATGGGAAAGCCTCTATTCCGCATTGCCGCAGTCGATGCGGGTCCATCGAGGAATGAGAAAGTAGGATCAAGTTCTAAGTGAGTGCCCGCGCGCCAGTCACCGCAGAACGACACAGCATCGGAGCGACTGGCGGACAACCCCTCATGGAGTCTTGAGCTTCGATCCCGACGCCATGGGAACGACGATCCACGGGGCCGTGAGTGTTCCCGAATCGTTGCCGACGCTTATCGACACCGTAACGGGATTCTCTGCGGGAGCGGCAAGATCGAGTTTTGTCACTTTTAAAACAAACGTGCGGGCTGTCGGATTGACTTTGAGGGAGACCTGAGGGACTGAACCCTTCTCGCTGGTCCACTGGAGCAGCCCTTTTGCACTCTGTTTCCACCGGCTGGAGCCCGGCGGGATCTGTACGACGGTCGGAATCGACGAAGGCCCGAACCCGATCGAAACGAGCTCGTTCTTCCAGTCGACAATGCCATCCTCCGACTGAACGTTGAAGGTGTAGCTTCCCGCGATCGTCACGCGGTCTTTTTTCTGTGCGCCGTAATCTGTAATAAGCCCCTTGGTGATAATGAGATCAAGGGGAGGGGTGGATACATAGAAACTGTCCGGGAGAGTGGCAAACTCATCACCGGTCCAAAGGGTGATGCCGCGGAATCCCAGCGCCGCGTCGGAGCGGACGTGGAGCCGAACGACAGCGTGAGTGGGATCCAGCACCGAGACGGAGAGCACTTCAATTCCTTGGCCGGAGGAAGCGCCCGTGACGCCCGAAATGAAATGTGTGTTCTCGGCTGCCACGAGGACATCGACAGTTTGTCCCACAGAACCGGCCGAAGGATCGATCGACTTCAGGGCGGGGAACCCAGTAAAGCCGCCATACACAAAGACCGCACGCGTCTTGACCTGGCTCGCCTTCCCGGAAGTGGACACGACGGCAGTGCGGTAGCCGATGCTTGCGGCGGAGCTCACAGCGAGCTGCGCTTGAATCTGTGTCGGGGAGAGGACACTCACAGATTGAACGGTGACGCCGATGCCAAGACTCAGCGTCGATGCCGATGTCCATGTCGTCGCAAGCCCGTCGATGAGTATCGTAGCTGGACTCGCCTGATGGAGTGCGAACGGCGCGACGCTCACGATCGACGGCGAAGCGGCTGCGGACACAACTTTCAGCAACTGCTTCCCTTCGGCGATCTCCGTACCTGCCCCGAGCGGTGTGGTCACTCGGACGTCATAGGTTCCGAGCGCTGCGGTCGCCGGAATCTCAACCCAAGCCGTGAGCTCCGTGGCGGAGTACACAACTACAGATTGGACCGGAAGCGCGCCCTGGCCGAATGACACAACCGAACCGGTCTTCCAATTCGAGCCACTCCCGACAAGTGATATCGGGATCGTTACACCTCGCGGAATGCTCGTGATACTGGAGCCAACGACCGTGGGTTTGATCGCCGCCAGCATCGCATTCAGAGCCGTTGCTTGGAATTCGGCTGGAGAACCGGAATTCACGCCGTCGGCTACGACGAAAGCTCCCTTCGTTAGAGATGAGATTGTCGAATATTGCGCGATGCCGGCCTGCAACGAGTCGAGTGAGAAATAAGGATTCAACGCAGCTCGAAATTGGTAGGAGATTTTGGACGTTGATCCTCCGAGGTTCGAGAAGACGAGGTAGTGCTTTCCTGCTGTCGCTGTCATGAACGGAAAGGCCGCCTGGGACCCTCCTGACAGATTCCAGGCGCCGAGGACCGTGACGCCGTTGCTGGCGATGAGCTGTGCCCGAAGGGTGGCCGTCGAGAAATTGGAGAGGTGCAGCCGATAGCCTTGTCCCGGCTCCAGGGAGATGTGGAGCCAGTCGGTTGGATCGTCCGAGCCGCCTACGAGGCCGTTCATTGGCTCAAGATGGGCTGCATCCTGAACGCTGATGCCTGTGGCATTGGCCGCAGAGTTTCCATACTCATCGATGGGAGCGATCGGCGGATCGCTCGAGCCGCCGCCGTCCGTTTCATCCGCAGTGGACGCACTTTCATCCGATTCGGCGATCCCATTCGGGGAGTCTCCCGGAAGCGCGGTCTCGTCCGGAAGCAGGCTTGGCATGATCGATGCGCAGTCGCCGCTCAGGAGCGAGTGCACAGTAATTCCCTTGGCAAGCAGATCGGAGATGACACTTCCAAGCGACGGGCCCGAAGGGTGGCTCGCCGCATCCGTCGCGAAGACGATGACGCCGCCAGGTCCCAGGAGTTCGCCCGCCGCCGCGAGTGCCGACGCGCCGAATTCGGGGCAATCTCCTCCACCCGAGGCATAAAGTGCGCCCACCTGTGCGGCGACTGCGTTGAGGTCGTTGGAAACGATGCGCGTAGTCACCGAGTCTTTAAAAGTAATGAGCGCCATGGTCGGCGCCGGCTCGCCGGAAGACACAGCCGCGTTCACTTCGGAGATCATTTGTTGAAGCGCCGCCTTCACGCCGGCGATTTCCTCGCCCATGGAACCCGTATCGTCGACCACGAGCGCAATGGTTGGCGGAAGCAGCAGCCTCGAAGAACTCCAGTAATAGCTCCCTTCTTCTCCGGGAGTCGCCGGAGTATTGTTATTTCGACCCAGGACCACCCAACGGACAGGTCCCTTGGCCGAGAGAACTTTCTGCCAGGATTCCGCCTTCGGCTTGAACGTGGTCGCCTCGATCTCACTCATTCCATCAACGGCAGGATCGGGCAATTCGGCGATCACACTGCTGAAGTCTGGTGAGAAGAATCGAATGCGGAATCGATCGTTGGTTGTTCCACCGGGGCCGTTGCCCTTCTCCCAGGCAAACGTTGGGGGTTCTGTGCTCGATCCGGTTGTGGCATTGTCCTTCGGCAGGATCGGTCGGGGAGAAATTGTTGCATCTGTGAAAACACCTCCAACGGCGGCGCGGAAGGCATTGCTGCTTGTGGCGGTCAGAGCGTTCCATACATCCGCCATTCCCGAGGGCTTCGCCGTCTTGAGCAGGGAGAAGACGGCAGCATCACCGAGAGCCATGGAATCATGCTCGTCCGGAGAGCTGTCGGCGAGGTCCCAGAGGGCCGTAAAAACAGCCGCCTCGTCCGCCTCACCCTGAGGCACAAGAGGAGGGAACACGAGCTCCATGGAATACACATAACCAGACTGCGTATTCGTGAATCCCAGATCCCCGACGTTCGGGATCCCCAGCGCGGCGGAGCCCATCCGGAGCTGCGCCATGACCGCGAAATAGGAGGCCCAGCCCTCGGTGATGGCAATTTGCACCCCGACGCCCTTCTTCCCCGCTGTCGGCGCATTCGTAAGATAGGCCTTATGGCCCTTGGTTCCGACGGACACCGAGTCGAGCCCGAAGGCGTGCGAGACATGGTGGCCGTACTCGTGCTGGATGACATCCCAATCGTATCGATGGCCCCATTCGATCCAGAGGCTTCCGTACTTGTATTTAGATGTACCATCTCCCGGAAGAAGAGGAAACTTGACGGTCACCTTAGGGGCCATCGCGCCAGCGATGGTCGATGTATAATATCCCGCAACGACAAGCGCGTGGTGAACGGAGAAGGCTGCCGGATTCTCCCCGAGGCTGCTCCCATCGGACATGGCATCGGCAACGAGGCTTCCGACGTCCACGGTGGTCCCGGCGGCTACCGATCCCTGCTCTGCAGACTCCAGCGAATAGATCGATCCAAGGAGCGAGCTCTGGACGACAGCGACTCGAGATTCGCTCTCGATCGCGACGTAAATTGTCGGAGTTCCGCCGGGATGCGAAACGAGCACTTCGAATTCACCTCCTGCACCCGTGTATTGCGGCGCAGTCGTGAGTTCTGTGTCGAAGGCTAGAAGTGTATTTTTTGCATACACCCGCACCCGCGCATCGGGGATTCCATGCAATCCGCCGAGGCTATCTTTCCAGATGGCTGTCCCGCGAGCCGTGAACATCGGCGTAGTCGCCGGAAGCGGAGGGTTCTTCGGAGCCGCACTCGGATTTGCGCCCACGACGCCAGCGACTGCGGGCATACCGGCGCTCTCCATCGCAGCGCGAAGCCGTTCTGTACTGGTGGCATCCTCCAGCCTGGGAGCAGATTCATGATTGGCCGCACATTTCCAGCGCGTGGGATTTCCATCGGCTTGCTTCGCCACGAGCGCCTCACCGGCGCTTTGAGCCATCGCCGGCGTCGGCGCTGGGGTGCAGAGAGCGACGGCGGCTCCGAGGAGCACAGCGGATCCCCGAGCGAGAGGCGAACATGCAGCAGCAATAAGAAGACAGAGACGGATCAGCATGGGTAGAGGTCGAAGCGGCGCGCGGTGTGCGGACCGAACAGGTTCCCGATGGGAGAACGCAAGACGCCGGCCGATGTCGGGGAGCGTTTTCCATCGTTGCGCTATTGGCCCTGTTCCCAGATTGCTCGCCGACGGACCGCCGTGAGACGCGTTCCATCCTCTCAGCGTCGCTCAGCTGCGGCGGCTCAACTCCCTCTCAATCCAACGATGGAATTCATCGCACTCATCCTCGCCGCCACGGCGGCAGCCGTACTTCTGGCCTCTCTGATTTTTCAGCGGCGCCGCCGCCAGCAGGAAGCGCAGGTGGAGCAGGAGATCGAAGAGCGCAATCGCGACATTACAGAACGCGATGTCGCGAACGATTACAAGCACGCCGACGAGATCGGCGGCGGCAAGGCCTTTGCCCCGAGCCTTCAGGAGTACCAAAGGGTTCGCCTCGAGCTTCTTCCCGTGACGGCAACTGTGCCGCGCGGCGAGCTCTGGACGACTCGAGATTTGCGCCTGGCGCTTATGCGGGAAAAGGAGCAGAGACTTGTTGCAATTCGACGGTCTCATGTTGTTCCACATGTTGCGACGCTGCTCGGGATTATTGTGATCGGCGCCACAGCTTCTGTCATGACATACAGATCTCTTCCGGAGCACGGCGCAGGTCCTTCCGCCGTCGCGTCCGCTGCGCCGCCGAAGACCATTCCCTCAGAGCGGCGAACTTCGACACCTGGCTGGAGCAAGCCCTCGGGGGCTGCCTCGTCATCAGCGGCAACGCCCCCCGCATCCCAGCCCACATCCCGTCCCCGTTCCTGAACCAATAGCCCCATGCTTGATCCCCATCGCGCCCGCCTGAATCGCCCGGCAGCCGTGCTGCCGATGCCTGGTATCTCCTCGCAGATTCACACCCGAGGAGGCTGCGGATTCTCGAGGCTTCGCATCGACGACGCCGGCGCCAGTTCAGTTTGCCCGCAGCTATTCGACAATATTATTGCAACAATCGGACACGGCTCCAGTGCGAGCAGTGCCGCCTCGGCAGCGGATCAGCTTCGGCCCGAGGCGCTCACAGAGAAGCTCGTCGCGGCGCTCCTTGAGCACCCCGATTTGCGGCCTCCGGGCGACGATCCGGAAATGCTGCGGCACTCCGCCGAGAAGCTGCGTGGTCTGAGGGCGGGAGCCACCTCATCGCTGAGCCGAGATCTCGGGGAGATGGTTGAAGACACTATTCGCTCCAGGCTCACCGCGCTCTCCAGAGCGCTCGAGGAGGACTTTGCTGCGCGCCCTCGTGAGCAAGCGAAGGCCGTTCCTGCTATTCGAAACTCACTTCAAGCGCCGAACGCGGCGGCCGACGACGAGATCAGTTTTCGTAAGTTCGAAACGGCGGTTGCTGGCCTCGCGGTGGAGTTGAGTCACAGAAGCCAGTACGCGCCGGAGAACTTCGAACGCATCCGCCAGCGCCTGATCTCGGACATCACGAGCAGCTATCCGGGCGCACTCCGCGCGCTTGTTGCGAGCCGCGTGCGCGATGAGCTCAAGCGGCAACGAACATTTGTGTTACAGATGTGGGAGGAAGCCGCGCGCAGAGGCGTCGACTTCGAGCAGCTCGTGCACGATGCATCACAACAATTGCGGACTGCGAACTCCAGCCCGAGCAACCTCGAGAGCAAGTCCATCGGGCGGACTTGGCTGCGCATCGACGGCCCCAGCGAGGGTGAGGTTCTCGCTGCGCTGCGCCGCCGCACTGAATGCGAGGATGACTTGGAGCTGGCTCAGAAGATCTGTGACCAGCTGATTCAGAGGCTCAGGCGGGTGGGTCGTAGCCGCAAGCCCGCTGTGCTCGACACCGACATGCCGGCCTTCGTTCTCCTGAAACTCGACGCCGAGACCATCGCTGCGGAGCTCAAATCAATTGTCGCAGAATCGCTGCGAGGTTCTTACTCAACGTACGAAATTGTGATGCGCCAGGGCGAGGATCACGCCGCACGCCAACTATTTGACAAGGCGGCGCCGACGATCGACGTCGAGGGCCGGGATCGAGCTCAGCTCGGCGTGACCATGACTTACCTCACTATCGTGAGCTTTCCGAAACCCGACACGGATCGCGACAAGCGATGTGCGGACCGCATGCGCGACGCATTCCGCGCGTTAGCGCCGTGCACCTTCGAGGAGCTCGCTACCGCGGATGGTGAGATTACGGTTCTTCGTTGCGCCTTCGGCTTCCCGATCGGCATCGAAGCACAGAACCGTGCGCTTCTGCTTCGCTATGCGAAGGCAGCCGCTCGCGGCCATCGGCCGCACTTGCTCGGCATCCTCCCTGGGTCGTTCGCTGGCCAGGCTGATCCCGCGACACTAAGAATTGCTCAACAGTATGAACTCTGAGGTAACAATGCAACAGACCACACCAATTCGAACAGCATACCTCCTGATGGGTCTCGGCGGTGCAGGCGGCGCTGCCCTCGAGATCGTGTCCGACTTGCTGCGCACGAGCAACGCATCACCAGCTGTGCACCTTGCTCGCATCGATACCGACATGATTCCCGCGGTCGCTGGCATCGATGCATTCTGTATGCCCGTGGGTGCAGCCATGGAGCCGGTCATGGAGACTCCGGGCTCCTTCGGCTCCACAGTGTCGGAGATTGTTGAAGGCTTCGAGGACTACCTCGACCCCGACGACATGGAGAACGGCGCGCGGACCCTTCGGGCGCTGACGCAGGCGGCAGCCCTCGTGAAGCGTGAGGAACTGGCCGCGTTCCTCAATAATTGCCTTCGGAAAATTTTGACATCTCATGGCGCGAACCGGGTGATTCCCGTGCTGATTTCGAGCTCCGGAGGCGGGACGGGAAGTGCCCTCTCCGTCTTGCTCCCCGACTCCCTTCAGGAGCCTGGCTTCCGAGCTCGAGTTCTCGAAGGGCTCTCCCCTAAGCTGCTGGCGAAGCCCGTGTTGATTGTTGCAGAGCCGTTTGCTCACGCGCTCCGCAATAGCGACGAGCAGGCAAACGACATCCTTGCGAATGCGTACGCACTTCGCCTGGAGACCGCGGAGCTCGAGCGGCGCGGCGCCTTGAAATATGTCATCCACCTCGGGATGACCAATGAAAGCGGCGCTATGCTCGACACCCTCGAAGAACTATGGCTTTCGTTGGGCGCCACCGCCGCTCGACTGATTCTGCATTGGCAACAGCTGAAATCCAGGTTCGTGGATACTTTGGATCGTGCAGCACGCCACCATCGCTATGCAGGCAAGAACCTGCCGGAGCAGTGCTTCAGTTCGGGTTCGGGGGAGAGCCGGGGATCTGACCTTCCCGAAGGAGGGCTATCGTGATTCAAACGATTTTCATTGCGCTTCTGTCTCTCATCACATCGCTGCCGGTTCAGGGCGGCGCGGTGCAGCTCCTGCGCGTGATCGTCCTTGACACCTCCGGGTCGATGGAGAAAGGCGGGCGCCATCGGTCGTCGATCTCCGAGATCGAGCAGACCGTACAGGCGCAGCCGCCCAGCGCGGCGGCGCCGATCGCGCTCATTACTTTTAGTGGAGTGGCCGCGCCGCCGCTTCAATTTACTTCGGCGGAATCCCTGCTCGCGCATGTGCGTACGCTGCGCCCGGGCGGGGGTACCAATATTGCCGCCGGGCTCCGTGCCGGCGTGCAGGAAATGCAACGGTACTCCGATGTGCCCCATGTCGTGCTGACGCTCATCTCCGATGGTGAGGATTCGGATCAGAATGGAGTGGACCAGGCGGAGGAGCAGCTCAGCAGACTTTTCACGACGCGCAAGGACAAGCATCTTCAAAACACCGTCGTAGCCAAGAGCTGGGACCGAGCCAACGCAAGGCTCTTCGAGAGGATTCGAGAGCGAGGCACGGCAACGCTCGTCGAGTCCGGCAGCGCGCGGCTCCTTTCTCGCTCGCTTCATCCCTCGTTGCAGATTCTTACAACTCAATGGAATCCCTCTACGGGGAGTCTTGAGATTGAACTGGAGGGGCGGCTTCGCGTCGACGGAGGAGGCGACGTGGCGTCGCTCGTCGTTCAGGCGAATTCGCCGCTTCTGCCGGCGCCGATCTCCTTTGAGCTAAGTACACAGAATGCAACCCATGCGAAGCTCGTGATCCCTGCCGATCGCGCGCCTGCGGACGGAGGGCCTATCGATCTGCGGTTTCACTCGAGCGGCCCGAGTGCAGTGCCCGTTGCGGAGGGAACGCTCGTGTCTACTGTCGATACCGCTGGGCTGGCTGTTCTTGCATCCGCGCCGCCTCGGAAAATTGATCTCTCGTGGAACGCGTCGATCTCGTCGGCAGGTTCCGCGGAGTGGAGCGATCCGCTGTCACGAAAGATGAAGACCGACGTGGACATTGAGCTCGAGCTGCACTCGGCATCTCCGCTTCCCATCGGATTCTCCCTCGTCCCCAGGATCGAGGCTCTGGATGGGTGGCAACTTGCCGCAGCCACCGGCGAGTCGAGCATCACACAGATTGGGAAGCACTCTCTTCGGAGAACTCTGGAGCGCGATTCTGTTCCAGCTGACGGAAAAGTACCGGCAGCGGCTGTGCGCATCCTCCTGGATCCAGCGCCGAAGTTCGTGCACCCAGACCCGATCGAGCGGCGCCTCGTTCTTGACGCGGCTCCTCCCTCGGAGACTATCACGACGATTCGCGTCGATGGTGTTCAGGCTCATCCAGCGCGATGGTGTCGGATTATTGACTCCGCAGTTGAGCTCGTGGCCGAGGTCTCTTTCAAGGTCGATGGACCGATCGCGCCAGACACGAAGATCGTCGTGGAATCGGAAGTGCCAGTCGAGATCCGTGATATCGACCCTTCGCAGATCTCCACGGGTTCTCAGGTCGTGAAGTTCCTCCTTCGCACGCGCTGTGATCCCGACGCAGAGATCCCGATCGCTCTTCGAATCCTGCCACCGTCGAACCAGGGCGCTGTACGGTTCAATATTCAGGGCGATGTTCAACTCACTGCTGTCGGGCCGCCAGCGGCAACACTACTCATCTCGGAGGGCAGTGAGCTTCCGCTTCCTGCGCAGTTGGAGCTGGCGGACAACGCCGAGGCGGCGTCGCTGACACTTTGCGCCCGAATCGAGGGCGACTTGCTGCCGGGCGCGGAAGAGGGTCTTCGCGTGCGATGGTCCCAGGGTGGGGCTTCGTGGGTCTCAACGCTCGGGGAACCGATCCCTTTGTCATTGAGCTTACCTCCACGCAGCACTCGTAGCTGGATCTGGGATACAACAGTACCTGTAGAGGTTCTGCTCGAATCCACATCAGAAAGCGCTCCTCTGCTGCCGGACTCCCGAACCATCCATGTGATGATCGCCGCGCCGCTCAAACGACTCCTAATGGTGTTCGCCGCGTTCTTGCTGGGCACGGCGATCGTAGTCTGCTTGTGGCGGGCAATTGTGGGGAGTGGTTCAGGAGTTCGGGAGGCGAACTAGCTGAGAGTGTCGATATCGCAGATCTTCATCAAATCATCAGAGGCACACTCCTTTGTCGCCAAACGTGAATCTCTTAGTTCTGCCCACCTCCGCTCTGTTACTTCTCACGCTCCTGCAGGGAGCCGAAGTAGCTGGCATGGACCGCAAGCCGAGTTTGCCAGTCCTCGGCGAAAGCGGTCCCACATCGCGCCCCGCCACAAAACCGCATCCGGAGCCGGCCGCCTCGCGGCCCTCGAAGCCCCTTCTTCCGAGTCAGCGGCCGCGCCGTGAGATTCTATCGACGCGCGAGAATCACAAAAAGGCCAGGCTTTTTCCGGACAAATGGTTGCTGAAAATGGGGCTCGAGCGCATTCCCGCGGGCAGCTATTTGGCGCGCTTCGAGTCGGTATTGAAGCCGCAGGAGTTGGTTGCCGGTGCGCGTTTCGGGATTCGGCTCGACTCCGATGAGAGCTTCTCCTTCGGGCCGATTCAGGAGGGAAGCCCATTCCTCCGAGGCGCATGGTGCGAGGCCGAGATTCTGTCGGTGCGGCGCCCGAATCCGGTAGATCCCAAGGATCGGGGCGGTGCATTATTCCGAATTATGTACTTTGTCGCGCCGCACCTCAATGGCGAGCCGGACCTTGAGATGGCACTCCCGATTCGTGCCGTGATCTTGCATCCAGCGGCCCCCGATCGACGGCTCGACGATCGCGAGGAGCGAGCGTCGGGCGACAAGCTCTGGTCGTCGATTGGAATGGTGGCAGCCGGCGTGGAAGGATACTTTTTGGGCAGCGCTGCCCATGAGCTGATTTCACGGCTGGGAGACAAGATGCTCGGCAACGATCGCTCCCATTGGTGTCATTTTCTCGGGCAGGTCCAAGAGGACACTCCATGCGTCGTTCGTATCGAGCGCGACGTGATCTTCTAACGAGGCCTAAGAATGCACCGCACCCTGAAATTATTGTGTCCCGCTTTGTTGACGTTCTCACTGTTCCAACCTCCCGCGATCCCGCAGGGAAAGAGGGTGCCGCGGTCGGAGGAGCCGCGCGGCCGTCCGTTGGAGCGCGCGGACGTCGACGCGAGAAAGGAGCGTCGTTCCGACGCGCGCGCTGCGGCGGAGCGCCCTGCCGAGCAGAGGCCAGATGCGCATGCCATTTCATTGCGATTCGATCGCGTCGAATCCTTACAGTCCTGGATCGAGCAGGCGCCGCCAACCTCGGCACTCAAAGGATGGCGCAAGGAGCTCGCGGAGTACGCGCGAGAGTTCGATGGCCGCTTCGTGCTGGAGCGCGAGGCGCGGCAATGGATGAATGTGAACCTCCGCGGCGGAGCGGCGCGCGAGATCGAGATCCAGAGCTTTCGCGGCGCCCTCCGTGAGCTGAGCGATGTGGTGCGTCTCCGAGAGGAGCGCTTGGGGGAGAAATCCGACGGTGAGAAGCGCTTTCGTGAAGTGCGCTGGAACACGAAGCCGGAGCCCGTGGAAGCGTTCCTCGCGGATGGCCGTCGACTCGACCTTGGCAATCGAATTGTAGATATCGTAGCTGTCGAGACCAGCGGCCGAGCGATCTATGTCGAAACTAAGAATGCGGATCTCACGCGGCAGCTCTCGCATCGCGAGACCGAGCTTCTGAGCGAGCGATCAGATCTCGATCAATTAGCCCTGCGATGTCTGAATCCTGAAGTTCATAAATCGCGAGCCTTCGAGGAACTCGTGAAAGACCTCTGGCTCTCGCGTACGACGGGCCGCGAGACAGAGTGGCGAGTAAACGTTGCCCCCTCCGGACTCGGGGCTGCGCTCGCAACGCGGGGAGTGACTATCCGGGTGTTGCACTGAGCCGTGTGAAAACTGAGCGACCGATGACGATCTTCGGTGGCGCAAGGTCGGGAGTAACTATCCGCAAATCGACTACGGCTGCCTCTGTGATCTAGAATGGTGTCCTGCGCTCTGCGTTCGCTAGGAAATGTTCGCAGGGGAGCCGCTTTAATGAGCTTCAGAAGAGTCATTCACAAATTGCCCCAAGGCCTGGTACGGGGCGGAGGGCTTGCGGCACGGTGCTCAGCCACCAAGCTGCTCAGGCACCGCCGAGTGTTCCTTCAAGGATCCGGGCTTCTCAGCTCTGAGCGGAAACAAAGGACAGGCGGAATTCAAGGTCTGGAATCAATCGATCGAGGCCTTCCACATGGCGACCTTGAATCCGAAGTCTCCTCGCAATCTCAAGCGCCGATTGATAGTGAGCAGCTGCGGAGTAGGGATCTGATTCCGCATTTTTGACATGGCTCACGATGAGGTCGCGCTGGAAGTCGGCGCGGTCGGGCTCGGAGCGCGCGAGGCGCTCGAGAATGGCGTGACACTTCTCGAAGAACGCCTTGGCCTGATCACCCTGACCGAGTGCTCGCATCAGGTCGCCGAGCTTGTTGTAGGAAACGGAGAGGTCGCGCTGGAAGTCGGCGCGGTCGGGCTCGGAGCGCGCGAGGCGCTCGGCAATTTGTAAGGCCTTCTCGAAGAACGCCTTGGCCTGATCACCCTGACCGAGTGCTCGCATCAGGTCGCCCAGCTGGTTGTAGGAGACGGAGAGGTCGCGCTGGAAGTCGGCGCGGTCGGGCTCGGAGCGCGCGAGACGCTTGAGAATGGCGTGACACTTCTCGAAGAACGTCTTGGCCTGATCTCCCTGCCCGAGGGCTCTCATCAGGTCGCCGAGCTGGTTGTAGGAGACGGAGAGGTCGCGCTGGAAGTCGGCGCGGTCGGGCTCGGAGCGCGCGAGGCGCTCGGCAATTTGTAAGGCCTTCTCGAAGAACGCCTTGGCCTGATCACCCTGACCGAGTGCTCGCATCAGGTCGCCGAGTTTGTTGTAGGAGACGGAGAGGTCGCGCTGGAAGTCGGCGCGGTCGGGCTCGGAGCGCGCGAGCGCCTCCCAGCCGCGTGCACACATTTCTAGTAAAGAGCGCCGCAAGCGCGATGTTCCCATCTGCGTGCTGAGCGCTGGATCCAGACGCCACAAGAGCAGGTTGCTTCGGACCGCGAGCACCGGGCTGGGCTCCAGATCCTGGTACTTACCGAGCCGCAATCCCCAGCGACTTACCGACTCTTCGCCCCTTTCGCAGGCCTCAAGCGCGGTCCGCAGGAGCGCCTCGTAAATCACCTGATACCACGGGAGCGACATGGCGGTCAGCGACAGGCTTCTCAAGTCGTCCATGCGATCTGCCTCCCACCAGATCATGACCAAGTGTACTAATGCGCCTCGCAGCTCCGGATACGCCTTGTCCACAGCGGTCCGACCATACTCATCGAGAGTCTCTGCTTTAAGGCCGGGATCGCGCCGGCGGATCTCGCGAGCCAGCACAATCTCCGAAAGCGTTTGATTGGTGAAAACCCAACCGGAGCCCTCACGCCGTAACATTCCGGCGTCCTCAAGGGATTCAACGGGGCTCAGGAAGGCGAGCTGATGATGAAGATTCCACTGTTTTTCGCGAGTGTGCTCGTCGCGAATGGCTGCAAATCGATCGGGAGATATCTGTGCCGATCCCTGGTCGAGGAGCGCTCCGGCTACACGAGCCAGATCGTCGTCGAGCCCTGGGCGCAGCTCCAGGCTCTTCGCGAGATATCGATCCCAAAGTGTGGTCTCTGGGAGGATTGCAGGAATGAAAACTTGTCCAGGGAAAGCGTGGTGGAAGAGAGCCAGCATCAGCGGGCTCCGAAGCGGCTCCTGAACGCCCGAAGACAAAGAATCCCAGGACGCCTCGCACGGAGACTCGCCCCGCTCGCGCATCCAGCTCGCGCGAGCCACGTAGGCGGCGCTCGCCTCGCGCATCGAGAATGGGGGCAGCTCCAAATACTCTTGCGTCTCGCGCTTGCCGCCGCGCTCGACGTCGAAGGTCTGAAAGCACTCGGGGTGGGAGAGGAAGCTCGTGCGCATGGCGTCGTTCCACCGGCGGGTGAGCGTCCCGAGGGCGCCGGCGCGCACCGACCCCAGGATGCGCAGGGCGCCATAGCCGAGCTGCTCATTGACTGATCGTGCGATCGCCGCCAGCTCCGAGAGCTGTTCGAGAAGTGACTTTAGATCCTCGCCTTCGTTGAGCGCATCGAGGATCCAAATCATCCGAGGCTTGCGGGCGGAAGCTTGCACCCGCGATTGCCACAGTTGGAGAAGCTCACGAAAGCCGCGGGCGGAGCTTTGTCGCGCCTCGCGAGCGCTCCTGAGCGGCAGCGCGTCCGAGTTCGGGAGCGGTGCGATTCCAAGACCCTGGCGGACACGCTGCCAGAGGCCATCAGCGCCACGGATCTCCGCACCCAGAACAAACAATACGGTGCAGCCTTCCAGATCCTCCTCGCGTCGGCCCGTGTCGGGGCGGCTTGGCTGCGAGCTCGCGAGCGCTCGCGCCGCAAGGCGGCAGAGAAGATTGGTCTTTCCGTAGCCCGGATCCGAGACGACGAGCGCGGCGGGTTTTCCTGGAGCCTCACTGTGGAGCCATCGCTCGAGCGGCGCCTCGACACCAGGTCGCGTTTGGTATGCATCTCCCACATATTTGCCGTCCCGAGCCAGCGACTCGATGCGTTGCGCGGACGACTCCCGCGCCCAATCGGCGAGAAGCCAGGGTTGGATCTCGTCGTGGCTCAGCAAAAGCTGCACTTCCTTACTCGCAAAAAGCCGCGAAGCGGCTGCGTGCTCCTCGGTGCGCTCGAGGCGCGTCGACCGGCCGAGATAGATGACTCTCTGGGCCAGAATGCCATCAAAAGTCGGGGCTGGCTCCAGCGGCTCGAGGAGCCCCGTGGGGGCGCTCTCGTGGACGTCGAGAGCCAGGAAGAGTGGGAAGAGAGGCAGCGGCTCGACGCCCTCTCGCTCCACCACAATTCCGCTCTCTGCGAGAGCGGCGCGAAGGGCCCGAGGCTGGCCGGACTGGACGAGAAATTGTGGGTTCGGGAATCCGGCGTCGCCGCGCAGCTCCACGAACTGCTCGGCTTCGGGCGCGCCGACGCGGCGCAGGAGCCGCACGTCGGCGAGGGCGGAAAGCGCCCGCAGGAGACTCCGCACGCGAGGAAGCTCCGAGACGTAGAGCTCTCGCGCTCGCGCATCGGAGATGTCGGCGCGATGGGCGAGCTCGGCGTTTCGTAACTCTTTCAGGGCGTCCACGAGGCGCCGCGCCTTGCCCGGGCGATCATTGGGAATTTCGAAGGCGGCCTCGAGCGAATCCAGGATCGGCGCGCACCAGGGCTTCTCGCCGAGGGCGTCCACTCGGCGGTTGAGGAACGCGTGGAGGACATCGAGCCACGACTGCACCGTCGGTGCGCGAAGGTTGCGAAGCGCGGAAGCCAGCCTCGGCACGCGGCGGTTGTTCGCGAGGTATTCGCTCACGAGGAGCAGCGCCGGGATTCGAACGGCCTGCACATACGCCACGACGAGATTCACGAATCTCGACGAGGCGCTC
>JAEUHX010000081.1 GCA_016792805.1 Planctomycetota bacterium | reverse complement strand
TGTAGCTTGTGGCTGTTTGGTCATTACCCATGCCGCAATCGAATCCCGGGCTCGAGCTTCTCTCGAACCGCAGCCCCTCACGCTGCTCCGATGAGTCGGGATGGGGGTCCCTTTTCAGCGTGCCGAAAGGTCCCTATTCAGAGTGCCGTTTCCTGCGAGCTCGTGCGGCAGGCGCTAGAGCGCCAGGGATGGACGGCGGGGAGGCACACGCTGGCGGCGGTGCTGCCGAGGTCGATCTCGGATCGAGAGATCCGCGAGCACGTAGGGAAGCCCAAGAAAGCGAGGAGCGCGCAGCGCCGCCGCGAGCGCGCGGCGCGAAGAGTGATCGTATCGGCGCGGCACCCTGGCGCGCTGTGGTCGATGAACACCACGCAGGTGGAGCGGACCGGCCGGGGCGATTTGTGCGCGGAGGTCGTGCGCGACATTGCGTCGGCGGGGATCCCCGCGGTGGCGCTCGGATGGGATGGAAGCGCTCGGGCCAAGGTGGAGGCGCTCGACGCGGCTGCGCGCGAGGCGGGAGGCTACCCGCTCGTGCTCTTTACAGATAACGGGTCGGCATATATCAGTGAGTACTTTCAGAATGCCCTCGTTGCGCGGAAGATCCTCCACGTCCGCAGCCTGCCCCGCATCCCCCAGCACAATCCCTGGGTGGAGCGAGCGCATCGAGAGCTGAAGGAACTCGCGCCCTACGAGCTGTGCGATCCGCTTGCGTGCCTGTTCGAGCAAAGGAGCCAGCAGTACGAGGCGGCGCGCCGCCGCCTCAACACGCTGCGCGTGCGCACCAGCCGCGGCGGGCTCACAGCCGAGCAGCTTGACAAAACGGCCGATCGCGCGACCCTGGAGACGCTTCGCAGCGAGCTCTACGCCGCTGGCTGCGAGGCCGCCGCGCGCGTCGTGCTGAGCGATGGCTCTCGTTTCGCCCTTCGCAAGGCCCAGCGTGAGGCGCTTCTCGCAACTCTTGAGACCTTCGCACTGATCACAAGAACCCGCGGCGATGCCTGACCTCGTGCCGTCCTATGCGAAGCAATTTTGTGACCACTACAACTGCTTTTGGGGCTACGATCCCTCGAATTGGTTCGACACACAAGGTAATCCCCCGTCACAAACAGAGATTCTCGACGTCCTAAGTACGATAGAAGCGGAGATCGAGAAACTCATTCAGGATTACGGCGCTAGATTTCCAAATGGAGGGTCACCTACGAATCCAACTCTGCCTCCCCACTAGAAGTCATAATAAATGCCTAGCGCCCTAGGGCAGGCTGGAAACCAAGAACCTGGGCGCCACCCTGTTGCGCAGCCGCAATGCGGCCTGAGTACGCGAGTCCAGACTTCTCCTGCTGGGTGTCCAAGCTACATAACAATTCACGGCTGCTCTACTCTATGCTAATGCGTTCATTTAAATTGGTGATGTATCTGCTCTGCATCGCGCTGGCCGTTGGGTGCTCCGCCAACCAGCAGGCTGAATGGCAAACAAGCAATGCCAGCGGCGGCGATTTCGTTATTGGCGATCGCAATCACGACTTACCACAAGCTAGTACCGAAAGTGATGAAATACAAAATAAAGCTCTGAGTTCCGGTATCGACGCTCGAGAGAGGCTCGTATTTCGATCGGGACGCAGCTTATTAGTGGGGCCAAACGAAGCGCGCAGGACATCTGCAACACTCACGCTTATGTCACAGCAAGGTGTCGAATTGTCATGTATAGCATTTCCTTGGGAATTCAAGGTTGCCGATGGTCCCTGGTTGCCTAAGATCACGAACTCGACTCTCAGTCCTGATTCTTCAGAAGCATTAGTACGGATCAAGCACTCTGGGTTGCGTGAGAGTTGGATCTTTGTTGAGGATAGTAGATGTCCAACTATCGTGGTCCGCGAAGCGTGGATTCCACGCGACCTTCAGCAAGGCGAGAGCAGACCACGGTGCATTTCAGTCCAGCTGTTTGACGGACATGATCTGATGCTTGTACACCATGCACGGAGATCCGGAGCTAGCATGCAACCGCCATGGAGGTCTGTATTTTCGATCATAGATCGTAGATTCAGAGAGATATGGCGCTATGAAGTTGCTGACGACCTGAGTCCGCAAGACGAGAAGCGCTGGAGTAATATCGTTCAATCGGGCAAGACTACTAGAATTGGCAAGGACTCGCGATTTGGAGTGTTCAGCTATTCAAGTGACAGTTGGCTTGATTTTGATTTGGATGTGTCAATGAGCCCACCATGCATCTCTCCCGTTAAGTAGTGTGTCGCTCACTAATTCATGTTTGCGGGTGGGAGTAGTGGGCGCATGCATGGTATGAAGTCAGTAGTAGAGCTTTCGTGATCTTCGGCCGTACTCAGCTCGACTGTGTCGATGTCGAATCGTGAACGTTCGGTGGCACCCGGCTTGACTTGGCAGCGGCGAGATCGCTGAGCCGATCAATCTCGGCCGCGCGCTTCCATCCAGCCGCGCGGGGTGAGCACCCAGATCTTCGAGCGCGGGTGCGCCACGACGCGGGCGAGGACGTCACGCAGATACTCGAGCGGGTCGAATCGAAGTCGCCAGCATTTGTAGCTTGTGGCTGTTTGGTCATTACCCATGCCGCAATCGAATCCCGGGCTCGAGCTTCTCTCGAACCGCAGCCCCTCACGCTGCTCCGATGAGTCGGGATGGGGGTCCCTTTTCAGCGTGCCGAAAGGTCCCTATTCAG
>JAEUHX010000056.1 GCA_016792805.1 Planctomycetota bacterium | reverse complement strand
GGGCGTGGTCAGTCTTGGCGCGGCAGCGAACAGTCCAAGAGGCCATTCCAGGATTCCTCCGAGCTGCGCGCGGGCCTCGGCGCCCAGCGCGGCGTTGCGCGTCCTCGGCGTAGCTTTTCGCTACGCCTGCGGCCGCGCGCCTTGGCCTCGCGTCTGCGAAACTCGCCGCGCCAAGACCGACCCACGCCCCATTCCTAGCCGTCTCTCATCTGTGAAGTCGTAAGGCGCGGGCATCGCCCGCGACGATTTCGGCGGCGCGTGCGCCGCCGGATGAAGCATCGCGCTGCCGATTCGTCATCGCGCGGGGCAAGCCCCGCGCCATTGTTCGGCGCGTGCGCCGACCCTACGGCAGGAAACTGTACGATCGCGTTCTGAACCCGAACGGATGTTTCTATTCGTAGGGCGCGGGCATCGCCCGCGACGATTTCGGCGGCGCATGCGCCGCCGGATGAAGAATCGCGCCGACCCCAGTTCAGCATCGTTGTTGGTGCACGCGTCGAACCAGATCAGCGAGCCCGTCGGGGCGCAGTCCAATTGCATGAATCTGTCTATATCAACGCGCCTAGCGCCGGTTGGATCTTGTGCGCGCGAGCGCGGAGGCCGCCAGGGCAGTTGCGAGGAGCGGATCGTCCTCTTTCATGAGGGCTGGTTCGACGCCGCGAAAGCTGCCGTCGATCTGTTGCCATGCCGCGAGCTGCTCCGCGATGGCGTCACGCCAAGGGCCTGACGCGCCGACGGCGTTGAGCGCCTCGGCCCGCGCGGCGAGGTGATAGATGCGGAGAGAGTCTCCAAGATGGTCGGGCCCAGCCTCGGGGATGCCGGCGGGGCGGTCGAGGCGGGGATGGGACTCAAGCCAGCTCGCCGCGTCGCGCACACGCCGATCCTCCCGAGGGACGCCCGCGGCGACCAGGGCGAGCACCCCATCGGCGGTCGCTGTGGCGTAGCTCGCGAAATATTGCGTTTCACCCTCGGGCGAATCGAGAAGGCCGCCTTTGTTGGCTCCCGGCACGACCGTCGAATTGTAGAAACCGCCGTCGTAGGGTGTTTGGGCGTTGGGGATTGTTGTTTCGTGGCCTGTCGGTGTGCCCGCGTGCTCAGGGAGTTTCTGTAAGACTGCGAGATGATGGAGCGCCGCCGTGAGGTCGGGACGCGCCGGGGATGGCGCGCTCCCTCCCCGGGCATCGCGCGCGAACCAAGCCTGCGCCGCGCCGAGAGCCTGCAGCGCGCGGCGCGTGTGTGAGAGATCCACAAATCCGCTGTCGCCGCGTCGCAGCCCTTTGGAGCCGAAGGGGAAGGCGCCGTGGGCGGGGTGTGGCTTCGGAAAGCCGTTCGTCGCAGTGCACTGCTGAGAGCAAAGCCAGCGCGCCATGCGCTCGATGCGCTCGCGATCTTCGCGGCCGCCAGCGCGGCAGAGTGCCTCGAGCGCGAGAGCCGTCGAGTAGAGCGGATACTCCAACAGATCCCCGTCGGCGTAGCCCACAGATCCGTCGGAGGCTACAGATCTGCGGATCCAGCCCAGCGCCCTCTCAACGAGATCATTCGGGATCTCGATCCCTCCAAGTTCACGCGCATCGAGGAGCGACCGGAGTGTGAAGGGGGTCATCGCCTGGCCCGAGCGCAGGACGGCGTATCGCTCGCTGCGCCACGACCCATCCGGCTGCTGCCGGCGGAGGAGCCAATGGACCGCTCCCTCCAGCGGCGAGGGCGCTGGCGCCGTCGCGCGAGGCTGCGACGCCAGCGCCACCGCGAGGCATGCGAGAGCTGCGCGCCTCATCGCATCGCCACCTGGCTCGCCTTCCCGAGGAACTCCGCATCCCGATCGGCGGTCAAGCAAAGCGCTACTGCTGCAGTGCAGAAAACGGGGCTCGTAATGCAGTGATGTCCTGACCAGCTGCCGTTCGGGTCCTGAATCCTGGCGAGGCGGTTCATCATCTGGCTCTTCCAGCGGTCCCACTCAGGGCCGCCCCGGATGACCAACGATTCGGAAGTCATCATGTAACTCAAGAACTCCTCACCCCCATTGTTGCCGAATCCCGTCAAGTAACGATCATCCTCGAGCCGCTTTCGCGCCTGCTCGTCGAGACGCCACGACTCAAGGAAGGCGCCGGCCTTCTCCTTGGAGAGCCCCGCCTGGACGAGCGAGTCGAAGGAGACTCTCGCATCCCCAGGGAGCTTCCCTTCGATTTGTGCTTGCTTAACGGCATCCTCCGCCGCCTTCGCCTCCGGCGCCGCGGCACGCTGGTTACCCGATCCTGCATACAGAACAACTCCCGCGGCGGCGCCCGATGCAATAGTTCCCGTCGACGAGTCGACTTGGTCCTTCTGGTACTCGCGCGCCCGTCCGAGAGAGTCGAGCTCCACCGCGACGCCGACCGATTTCGCCATTTCGAGAGCGTTACACATGAGCGACGATTGCAACACCGGCGCCCAGCCGCCGCCGCCCCAGCTGCCGTCCTTCGACTGCGATGATTGGATCTTTTGTACGCACTTCCCCAGCGCGGTCTCCACGCGGTCGGCCATCTTGGGGTCATCGCGCAGCTCGGAGAGCACTCGAGTGAATAATTGCGCCGCGAGCGCCGTGTCCACGTACTGACCCATCTTCGCCTGGGGCTGAGTTCCCGTTTGATCGGTGATCTGCGGGCCCTTCTCCGGCGCGCTCTCGACGAGCTTCACCATGAATTCGAGCGACCTGCGCACGACGTTTCGATACATCCCTTTTGTGGGAGTATGGCCCGCGCGCAGAAATGCTATGGTCACAAATGCGGTCGTTCCAGGGTCGGCCGGAACGGCGTGGGGATCGCGCACGCCCTGCTGGCTGTGGCTTCCGCCACCGAAGCCGCCGCTCGGAAGCTGCGCCTCGGCGAGCCATCCGAGCCCCTTCTCGAGGAATGGCGGCAGGGGGGCGGGCGGCTTCTCCTCGGCGGTTGGGCGAATGGCGGGCGTGCTCGGCTTCGGCGAGAGCTCGGCCTTCTCGGGCCTCTCCATCGAGGCCGCCGCCGGAGTGGGCGGCTGCTCGGGGTTCTTCAGCGATGGCTTGAAGAGCCCGCAGGAGGTGAGTGCGGCGAATGCGGCCGCCGCGCCAAGGATGTTCGTACGCATGGGGTTCAACTCCGTCGAGTGGGTCCATCTCCAGGAAACGCCTGGAGCTACCCTCCTTCACGTTCGACCGCGCGACTTCTTTGTAACGCACGCGTACCAAGGAGGTCGTTGCGCCGGTTCTCGAAGCGGGGACCCGCCCTGCCTGCGAGCCGTCGGCGCCGGGGCGCGATGTATGCTTTCGCTGCTCCATGATGTCGGATTCCCAGCCGGACCGGCGCCGGCCCCTGAAGCACCGCCTCAAGCTCGCGCTCCGCAGCTTCCTCGCAGGCTTTGCGTACCACACGGGCCTCTGGCGGCTCGTGGCGCGCCGATCGCGCCGCCCGCGTCTCACAATCCTCGCCATGCACAATGTGGAGGACCCGCCGACGACCGATTTTCTGCCCGGCGACATGAAGACGCCGGTGGCGCTCTTCGACCGCCTCGTGCGCGAGCTCTCGAGCGCGTTTCCCACCTATACGGTTGCCGATGGAGTGCGCGCCCTGCGGGCGGGCGAGCTCGCGGGACCGGCGATCTGTATCACCCTCGACGATGGCTACCGCGACAATCTGCGGGCGGCGCTCCCCGTGCTCAAGAGGCACGGCGCGAAGGGGACGGTCTACGTCGAGGCGGGCGCCGTCGGCGACCGCAAGCTCTCGTGGACGCATTGCTACTTTTGGACCGTCCAGCGAAGGCCCTTTGAGTGGTTTCTCGAACGTTACAAAGCGCTTTCGCAAGACCGCGTCACGATCGGAAAGCTTGAGGCTGAGGCGCGTGCCGGCGGCGACTTGCGGTATCACTTCAAGCGGATCCTTAAATATGAGGCCGACGTGCGGGAGCGCGACCGTGTTTGCGAAGCCATTCTGCGCGAGGCCGGCGGCGATCCTGAGGCCATCGTCGGGGATCTGTATCTTTCACCCGAGCAGGTGGCGGAACTTGATCGCGCAGGCATCGAGATCGGCGGCCACACCGTGAGCCACCCAATTCTGAAGCGCTGCACCGACGAGCAGGTCGACCGGGAGATCGTCGATGGCAAGCGCCGCCTCGAGTCGTGGATTGGACGCAAACTCGAAAGTTTCGCCTATCCGTGGGGGAGATTGTGGGATTTCGACGAGCGCGCCGTAGCAGTGCTCCAACGGGAAGGATTTGTGGCGGGCCTCTCGATGGACCCGGGCACGAACTCACAGAAATCGAATCCTTACATGTTGAAGCGATACGCGGTCGACTCGGGGGTGTCGATCCCCGATCTCATGGCTGAGGCGAGCGGCTTTTTTGATGCGGTGCGGCGCTTCGGCCTTAAGGTCTGAAATTGATGAGCGGCGACGCTTCGTCGGAGACTCCCCGCTTCGAGCCGCGCGATCCCGGCTATGAGGCGCGCGTGCGCGCGAGCTTCGAGAAGCAGCAATTCATGACGACGCTCGGCGCGAGCCTTGCCGTCCTTCGGCCCGGTTTCGTTCGAATCGATCTGCCGTACGACGTGCGCCTGACCCAACAGCACGGATTCCTGCACGCTGGAGCCATCGCCTCGGTGCTCGATTCTGCGGCCGGCTACGCGGCTCTTTCCCTTGCGGCCCCGGGGACAGGCGTGCTTTCAGTGGATTTTCAAGTGCATTTGCTCTCGCCGGCCCGGGGAAGGCAATTCCACGCCATCGCACGCGCGATCCGTTCCGGACGAAACCTCACGATTTGCCGAGCGGAATGCCGAGCCGACGATCCGGAAGCTGGCAAGCTCGTCTCCATGCTCACGGCGACGATGATGCACATCGAGGATCGGGCCGGCATCACGGACTAGCCGGTCATTGAAAGAATCAATCCGGCACTTGTCGTCTCTTTTTCGCGATTTCATCGCCGAGCCTCGATTGCAGGAACGCCTTGGTGCTCCTCACGCGTCTCTCCTCGAGCTCGAGAAAAGTGAACTTCGAATCGCTCGAAAGCAGCCTCTTGGCGACCTGCTAGCGCTCCGTTTTATTGATCCCTATGAGATACCGCAGTGCGCCACTCGATGCGTGCCCGGAAGTGACGCGCTTTGGAAGATGCAGCAGCATCGGAACACAAGAGGTCGGTCTCGTCATTCGCCCGAGCTGCACGCGGCCCCTTCGGGGCATCCTCTCGGACGCTGTGGGGAGCGATGACGAATCTACTTCTGTGCACTATTGCCCTCAGGCATTACTTCATTCGCGCGCACACGCTGACGCAACACATCGATCCACTGGGGCGCCGAGGTCTGCGCGCAGCTCGGATGATTCTTGAAGCGTCCTCCTTGGGCTTTCCGCTGCCGATCCAAGCCCGACTGCGCCCCATCCTGAACGTTTCGTGTTGCGGACTTGCCTTCACAGACCTCGGCTGACTCTCCGTCCTCGCCGCGGCGTTCCGTCCAAGCGAATGCGAGGAAGATCGAAAGCGGGACACTCGGCGATTCCGGAAGAAGGGGCGGGGATCCCGAGCCAATGGGGAAGACTCACTTCCCGCTCCCGGATCTCCCGGAGAGCTCTTCGCGGTGTCTATCGAGATTCCCTCCGGATCGTGTGCTCCCACAGAGCGGTCTGCGGGGCGGAGCGGCGGCACATGACGGCCTGTGGCAAATGGGCTCCGACGGCTTTGCCCCGATGCTACGCGCTGCCAGTGCGCTGATTGCTCGGGCACTCCCGAAGGACCGCCGTCGGCGTCGCAAGGAGCTACGGCGAGGCGGTCGGGCGAATGCGATCGTGAAGAAGTCCCGCGCACAGCTCGCATGACTCTCGTCTCGGGCAGATAGCCTCGCCGGCTCCCCAAACGCAAAGCGCGACCGTCGCTGCTCAAAGCAGCGAGGTCGCGCCTTCAAGAAACGATCCGCCCAATCAGAAGATCGAGTAGATGAACGGTGCGAGCGCGCTTTCGTTCGTGAAGAAGAACACACCGACGAGCAGGAGCAGCACGACCAGGATCGGCGTGAGCCACCACCAAAGATTCTCTTTGAGGAACTTCATCATGGGTTGTTCGAGGCGAAGGCGTTGGGGGCCGTTCAGATCGAGTAGATGAACGGTGCGAGCGCGCTGTCGTTCGTGAAGAAGAACACACCGACGAGCAGGAGCAGCACGACCAGGATCGGCGTGAGCCACCACCAAAGGTTCTCTTTGAGGAACTTCATCATGGGTTGTTCGAAGCGAAGGCGTTGGAGGCCGACAAGAAGGCTAGGGGCCCCGCGGCGGTCGCGCAAGCGCTCGACCCGGCCCCCGGAAGGAGTTTCCCAGAGGCACTTCCCGGAGGCACTTCCCGGAGGCACTTCCCGGAGGCACTGCCCGCGTCGCGCGCCGACTAGAAGAGCGTGTAGATGAACGGGGCGACCACCGGGTTCTGCGCCACCACCAGCAGAATGCTGATCGTGAGCATCACCACGAGCACCGGCACGAGGTACCAGTGACCGCGGTCGACCAGCACCTTGAAGAGCTCGCCGATCGTGCCGAAGCGCGGGGCAGTCTTCACGATGCCGTAGATCGCGATGCCGCCGACCAGCAGGAACACCACAAATCCCATGGCGCCCGGGGGAGCGATCTTCCCGAGGTAGCCGACGAGCGTGAACACGCCGACCACGAAGCCGAGGAGACAGGCCACCTTCAGCGCCGCGAAGAGTGGATTCTCGTCGGGGTAGGAGAGCTTGAAGGCGATCGTCAGCACGATCCAAAGCCCGCCGACCACGAAGAGCCAAGTGGGAATTCCGCCCTTGGCGTGATGGGGGCTCGCCGAAGCGAGCGTCGGATGATTGGCTTTCGCCGCGCCGCTCGGCGGAAGCAGATTCGCCTTCGAGAGGCCGTCGTAGAGCGCGTTGGCGAAGACTTGCGCCCCCGCTGCATTGAAATGCCAATCTTGCTGGAAGTAAAGGCGCTGGCCGTTCGCGGCGGCCGCCTTCACGGGGCCAACGGTGTCGAGGACTGTGGCGCCAGCCGCGGTGAAGACCTCACCAAAGCGGCGCGCAGGAATGGTGAAATCGAGTCCGCCGCTCGGAACACCGGTTAACGACTCGAAAACAACGCCATCCTCCATGTGGCTTTCAAAGCGATTGGGGATCGGCGCGCAGACGACTCTCGCGCCCATCGCCGTTCCCTTTGCCACCATTCGCTTTGCGATCGCCACGGTCTTCTTCCAGCCGGCCTCCGCCTCGGGAGGCTTGCTCTTCAAGAATACCCAGTCGTCGAGCTGCATACGCCCGCCGCCCGGCACATTGAGTATGGAGCCAAACGACAAACGCATCGACGCGAGCTTACTGATGAGCCGCGAATACTTTACAAAAGCCGAACGATGGTCGACGGCGGTTGAAGCGGCGCTCGCCGTGTCATCGAAGCGCGGCTTGCCGGAGGCGAGGTAGCGCTCCTGGGCGTTCCAAACGACGTCGTTGGCGTAGGGGAGCACCACCACCACATTCGGCTGATACGCCGTGCCGTGGTTCTCGAGCCAGAGGCACTCCTGGTCGGTCGAGTAACCTTCCGTTCCGGCGGGAATGACTGTGGCATGCCGCCCCTCCTTGGCGAGCCGCTCTTCGAGCACCGACGCAAAAGTCTCGTGACTGTCGAGTCCCCAGCCGAGCGTGAACGAATCGCCCAGCAGCAGAATGCGCGATTCGCTGGCTCCACGGCTGCCGGCGCCATAGCCCTCGGGCGCGCGAAGCCTCGCGGCATTGGTTCGGAAATCCCACTCTCTCCCGTCTTTCCCTTCGATCTTTCTCAAGAGGTGCTCGCCGGGGCGATAGACCCAACCGAGCGTCGCGTCGGGCTCGAGAGCCGACGGGGTCGACGAGAGACGTGTAATGAGCTCCACGACGGCGAACACCATCAGGAGCGAGGTCAGGATCGCGAGGATGTAGCGCATGGCTTACGCACCCTCCTTGGCCTTCGACGCCACAGCCGACTTGGCAGCCATCGACGGGTCGGTTTTCTTCACTATGAAGTTCCCGATCACGAGCGCGTCCATGCCCGACTTCATATAGGTATTGAAGGCGTTGGCGGGCGTCTCGACGATCGGCTCGCCCTTCAAGTTGTAAGAAGTGTTCAAAATGACGGGGACGCCCGTGGCCTGGCCGAACTTCTCGATGAGGCGGTGATACCGAGGCGAGTACTTCTTGATCACGCCCTGAACGCGCCCCGAGCCGTCGACGTGCTTGATGGCCGGCAGCTTGTCGCCCTTCACCGGCACCACATACAACATAAAGCGCGCCGGATAGTGATCCGCCGCATTGGGCATCACGAAGAAATCCTCGACGCGCTCCATGAGAGCCGACGGCGCGAAGGGACGGAATGCCTCGCGGAACTTAATTTTGGCATTCACAATATCCTTCATGTCGGTGCGCGTCGGATCGGCGATGATCGAGCGGGCGCCGAGTGAGCGCGGACCCCACTCAAATCGGCCGTTGAACCATCCGCAGACCGAGCCGTTGGTCAGGTAATCGACGGCGCGGTCGAGGCACTTCTCGTCGTCGGTGAACTCCTCAAATTTGACGCCGGAGTTGGGACCGAGCGTCTTCAGGAAGTCATGCACTTCGCCATCGGTGTACTCTGAGCCCCAGTAAGCGTGCTCCATCACGAAGCGCTTATTGTTGCCGAGAAGGTCGTTCCAAGCCCAGAACGCAGCTCCGACGGCGGCGCCGTCGTCGCCAGCCGCCGGCTGCACATAGATGCGGTCGAATCCGGACTCGAGGAGCACCTTCCAGTTGGCGACGCAGTTCAATCCGACGCCGCCCGAAATGCACAAATTGCGCATCCCGGTCGTCTTGCGAAGGTGCTTCGCCATTTTGATGAGAATCTCTTCGGTCACCACCTGGATGCTCGCCGCCACGTCGGCGTAATACTCATCCATATGCTTGTCGGCGCGTGCGGGGTCGCGCGACGGACCAAACACTTCCGCGAATCTCTTCGCGAGCGTCGAGTCGGGCGACCAGTGGTACGCGAAATACGACATATCGTGCCACAGCGACCCGTCGTCACCGATCTGGATCACCTGCTTGATCTTGTCGACGTATTTCGGCGTGCCGTAGGGCGCCATGCCCATCAGCTTGTACTCGCCTTCATTCACCTCAAATCCGCAAAACGCGGTGAACGCCGAATACAACAATCCAATCGAGTGCGGGAACCGCATCTCGTGGGTGATCTGAATCTTGTTCTGACGGCCGACGCCCATCGTCGCCGTCGTCCACTCGCCCGCGCCGTCGACCGTTAGGATCGCCGACTCCTCGAAGGGAGAGCAGAAATAGCTCGCCGCGGCATGCGACATGTGGTGATCGGCGAAGAGGATCTTCTTCGGGTCGATCTTCATGCGCTCCTTCATGAGCGACTTGATCCACAGCTTGTCGGTGAGCCACGTGAGCATCGACTCGCGGAAGACACTCATCGACCGCGGGAATGTCGCCATCGATGAGAGCAGGATGCGCTCGAACTTCACAAAAGGCTTCTCGTAGAACACGACATAGTCGATGTCCTGCATCGAGATGCCCGCCTTCTTCAGGCAGAAATTGATGGCAAGCTCGGGGAACCCGTGGTCGTGCTTCTTGCGCGAGAACCGCTCCTCTTCTCCGGCCGCGATCAGCACGCCGTCCTGAACGAGGGCAGCCGCAGAATCGTGATAGAAGAACGAGAGGCCGAGAATATTGGTCACGCCTGCCTCCGGGCCGCTTCGATCGTGTTGTTCTCCGTCTTGAACGGAACCCAGTTGCTGGCAGGGCGCTTCTTCATCCGCAGCGGGTCGAGGAGAAGTGCATAGATGATTCCCGGCGGTGCGATCAGCACCAGATAGAGCGCCGACAGAATGATGCGGGACATCATGTGTCCGAATCGTTCGAAGAAGCGGCTGATGTGCTCCTTGAGCGAAGCGGGCGGCGGCTGAGGCTCGGCGATGTGCATACGAAAGAGGGTGCGAGGTCGAGCGATAAACGGGCGGGCGAGAGGCGCGACGAGCGGAGAGGGCTCAGCGGCAAGCGCTGAGCTTCGGCGTGGATGCTGCGGGATTCCGTCGTGGCACGGTGGGGTCCCGGGTAGAGACGCCCGGTTGGAAGCCCCCAAAGGTATAGCGACGCAATGGGGTGGACAACCGCGGCGAGAGTCAGGAAGGTCCCGCTCTGTCGCGACGGCGCGGTCGCGCCCGCCGAAGGGGCGTGGCTCCCGCGCGTTCGCAGGTTGCGTTCCGGGAACGGGTTGCGATCGAGAGGCCAACGGGTGCGGCGCACCGCGACGACCGCGCGTTGGAATTCGACATCGGGATGTGCTGCTTGCTCCGCGCACTTTTTTCGGTTCTCTCCTGCTGCCCGCGCTTCTGGGCACGCTGCAGGCAGTTCGTCGCGTCGAAACGGTGGTGCTGACCCGCTCGGGAGGATTCCTGGTTGCGGTTCCGGGATTCGGAGAGCGTGCCTCTGAGGCGGCCTACTTCGGCGCCGAGCTGCGCGATGGCGCCGGGCGCTCGCACGGGGCGTTCGTGCGTCCAACGGCGATCGATCGGGAGGGGCGCGTCGTCTGGTGGGCGGTGCACGGCGATGCCGGCGCCGGACGCTACGAACTCCGCCTTGGGCCCGACCTGGGGCGCCGAGAGCCGGGAGCTCCTTCACTCTCGACGCGCGAAACGAGCGGGAGAGTGGAGGTGGCCGGGCTCGGATTCGCTGCGGTCTTCGGCGAAGCCGGGAAAGCCGCCTCCTTTCGATGGTCTGAGGGGTGCCGCTGGGAGGGCGCGCTGCGTCTTCGAGTCGCGTCGATCGAGGAGACCTTCGAGTGGCGCGCGCGCCTCGAGAGCGCCACGCCGTTTCGCGCTGCGGTCGTGCTGGAGGCGACGTCGGGTCCGAGCGCCAAGGTGCGATTTGTGATCGGCCGGGACGGGGAGATGGAGTTCACCGCGCTCGCAGCGCCCGATCCGGCGCGCGCGTCTCGGACGGAGGCCATGGGTTTTCAATGGACGACTTCGGAGGCTTGGACGTCGGCGCAGCTCGGCGGAGACGGTCGAAGGTGGAAGCTCGAGGATTCCTTGGAGCTTCGGGCTCGCGGCGGTCCCACGCTCACCGCACTCCTGCGCGCGCCGCAGGCCGCGGAGCGCGAGCGGTGGGCAGAAGTTCCAGCTCGTCCGTCGGGGATCGCGCTTCGCTCGGCGCAGGCGGTTTCGATCGTACAGATCGACCGCATGGAACTGAGGGAGCCGAGTGCATTCCGATGGGACGGCGGCGTCGGCAAGCCGTCCTCGATCCAGATATTATGGCTTTCTGAGCCGAGAGCCCTGGTGCCCGGCGAGCAGGTGGGGGGCGCCGCGCGCATCTCGCGTTTGCCGGCGGCGTCCGACTCAAGCGCCATCGGGAAGGAACTCGAGCGGCTCGAGATCGGATCTGTGGCACTTCTCGGTGAGGCAACTTATCGAAGATGCAATGTTCTTGGTTTCGTGGATGCGCCCTTGCGCCTTCCGCGGCCGCTGCTGGACGATCCGCTCGACCGGATCTGGCCGCAGTGGCGCGATGGCTCTCGCGGTGCCTATGGCGATGGGTTTCGGGAGGACGGCGACCCGCCGCTCGCGCCCGAGGTGCCGTCAAACCTTGAGTTCGACGCCATTCGCGCCGCGCTCACGATGGCGGTGCTCCGTCGCCCCGGGGCGCTCTCTGCGGCGCGCGCCGGAGCCCACCATTGGAGGAGCTTCGATTTCAACCGGGAGGCGAGGCTTCCCTGGCTGCATGCTCCTCACCACAAAAAGCTCGCAGTCGACCCTGGCCACTGTTGGATCGAAGGGCTCCTCGACCTTGCCATGGTCACCGATGATGCGTCGGCGCTCGCCGACGCAGAGAAGATCTGTGATGAGCTTGGATCGAGGGCCCAGGACCCCGACCGCGAGCTCGAGAGGACGCTCGCATGGCCGCTTCTCTCGCTTTGCGCCTTCGAGCGAATCAGGCCTCGGCGGGCGACGAGGGATGCGATGCAACAATATGCGAACGCGCTGCTGCACTCCGAAGATGCTTCTCTCGGCCTTGCGAAAGTCGAGTCACGGTCGGGCAAGGAGCGCTGGAGTTGGAGCCCCTGGCTCGGCGGCGGGCTCGTCGGAGAAGCTCTCGATGAGTATGGCCGCCTGACCGGAGATGAGCGGGTCGGGCCGGCGCTGAAGTCTATCGAGCAGGCTCTCGCCCGCTGCTTCGACGCGGCGCGCGGCTGCTTCGCGAAGAAGCTACAGTTCTACGAAGATGCCGAGGAGGTGCGCTCGGTTCCGGAAGGGACGCTCCGGGGCGGACGCTCGTGGCTCATCCTCTCCCTGCTGAGCCGGCTCGAGCGGCGCGGAGCGAACCCGGAAAGGTCCCACTGGGCATCTCGCGTGCTGCGCTCCGAGGAGGCGCGCATCCATCGAGTGCCGCGGGGAAGCTTCCAATGGTGGACACTCGCCTTCCGCTGCCGAGCGGCACTTGGAAGTGCACCGTGATTCAATTGTTGCTTGGCGATCGAAGCATCTTGTGCAAATGCTGAGAATTCAGGGGGCTCTTGAGCGGACCGCGACGTCTGGGGGAGAGATCAGCACCTGAATTCCAAGCGTGGGGCGTGGTCGGTCTTGGCTCGGCAGCGGACAGTCCAAGAGGCCATTTCAGGGTTTCTTGAAGCTGCGCGCGGGCCTCGGAGGTCGATTCGATAAGTGGGTTCAGCGCGTGCGCACTACGACCGAGTCGACAAGTGGTGTCGGAGCGTGCGCGCGTGGCGGACGAGTTGTGCCTCGGGAAGAATGGGGCGTGGTCAGTCTTGGCGCGGCAGCGAACAGTCCTCGACGCTCGGCGGCCCAATGGCAGCGCAGAATCCGACCGGCGCTTCGCGCCAGTCGGATTCTGCGCGCGCCATGGCCTCGCGTCTGCGGAACTCGCCGCGCCAAGACCGACCCACGCCCCATTCCATGCCGTCCATCATCTGTGAAGTTGAGCGCGTTCGCCTCGATCCGATTGCCTTCGTGGGGGCTTCGACTCCTTTTGTTGGGGCTCTGATGCCTTTCGTGGGGAATCCGATTCCTTTCGTAGGGCGCGGGCATCGCCCGCGACGATCTCGCGCGCGCTTGCGCGCGCGGAGGACGAAGCCGGCTTGCGACATCACGTCATCGCGCAGGGCAAGCCCCGCGCAATCGTTCGGCGCGTGCGCCGACCCTACAAATCGATTTCTGTGCACGCCAAGACCGACCCACGCCCCATCCCATGCCGTCCCGCATCTGTGAAGTGGATGGAGCGTGAAATCTGGCAAGGCAACAT
>JAEUHX010000003.1 GCA_016792805.1 Planctomycetota bacterium | reverse complement strand
GGATCCTGGACGAGCGCGAGCACCTGGACGGCCACCTCGGGGAGAGGTGGCATCGTCTCGATGATGCCCTGGAGCTGTCTTCCCGTCTTCACGTCTGGGATCCCCGAACGATCACGTCACCTGGAGCTGCGCGCGGTCGAGCTGCACCTTGAGCCGCGACATCACGTTGCTGTGGATCTGGCACACGCGTGACTCGGTGAGCTCGAGGATCTCGCCGATCTCGCGCATCGTGAGTCCCTCGTAGTAGTACATCACCAGGATGAGGCGCTCCTTCTTCGTGAGGCTGCGCGTCATGACCTCGAAGAGGTCGCGCTGGTGGATCGTCTGCATCGGATCCTCGCACTTCTGATCGGCGAGGATCTCGACCTTCTCCATGTCCTTGTCGTCGTCGCCGTCGTCCCACTTCTCCGACAGCGAGAACATCGCGCGCGCGTTCGCCTCGGACTCGGTCGCCTGCAGCTCCTCGAGGGAGATGCCCATCGCCTGCGCGAGTTCGAACTGGTTCGGCGTGCGGCCGAGCTGGCCCTCGAGCTGACGCGAGGCGCGCTCGAGACGGTGGGCCTTCAGGCGCACGAGGCGCGGGACCCAGTCCTGCGAGCGGAGCTCATCGAGGATCGAGCCGCGGATGCGCGTCGTGCAGTAGGTCTTGAACTTGATCCCGCGGCTCAGATCGAAACCGTTGATCGCGTCCATGAGCCCCGTCACGCCGGCCGAGCAGAGCTCCTCGATGTCGATCGACTTCGGCAGCGTCTGGAGCACGCGCTCGGCGATGTGGCGCACCATCGCGTAGTACTTCTCGACGAGGAGGTTCCGGAGGTTCTCGTCTTTTGTAGCTTTATAGGCGCGCCAAAGCTCGTCGGTCGACTGGGCTTCTTGCTCCGCCGCCCGCTGTGGGTCGACGACCGGAGGCGGAGGAGGCGCTGCCGGCTTCGCGGCCGGCGCCGCTTGCGCGGCGCGAACCTTCGGCGGCGCCTCGCTCTCCGCTTTTGTTGCCGCGCGCTTGCGCGCTTCGGGCGATGCCGGTGCCTTCGGCGCCGGGGCGGGGCGGGGAGCTTTCTGCGTCTTGCGCGTCGCCATCTTCGAGCCGCCGGCGGGAGTCAGACCGGCTTTGGGAACCTCTCGAGCGAGTATAGGCATGTTGCGTCGCGGCCTTAGCGGGGAAAGCCACGCAACACCCGCGGGAGCTGCTTGGCCTCCGAGGGCGGAATCAGAAGGTGAGAAGTGACCGAACTGCGCCGGCCGGGAGCTTCGAGCGGCCGTCGAGGAAGCCGAGCTCGATCACGAAGAGGTACGCGGAGACCGATGCGCCGCACTTCGCCACGAGCTTGCCCGCAGCTTCCGCGGTGCCGCCGGTGGCGAGCAGGTCATCGACGATCACGGCCTTCTGCCCGGGCTGCAGCGCATCCTGGTGAATCTCGATCGTGTCGGTGCCGTACTCGAGCTGGTAGCTCTGGGCGTACGTCTTCCAGGGGAGCTTCTTCGGCTTGCGAATCGGCACGAAACCGCAGCCGAGCTTGGTGGCGAGCGGAGTTCCGAAGATGAATCCGCGCGATTCGATTCCCACAATTGCGTCGGGGCGTCCGGGCACCTGCTCCGCCATCGCATCGATGACGGCGGCCATCCCGCGGGCGTCGCGAAGCAGCGGCGTGATGTCCTTGAAGAGGATGCCTTTCTTGGGGAAGTCGGGGACGTCGCGAATCAGGCTCCGGATCAGATCGGTATTGGCCACGGTGCGTCGGTTGGGGAAGGAGTGCGGCAGTTTTCGGACGAAGCTCCGGAAAACTTTTCGGAGAAAAGCAGCGCGCCCGCGATCACATCTCAGCGGGGGCTGCGATTCCAAGGAGCGCGAGCGCACGGGCGAGGGTGCGGCGAGCTGCCTCCACGAGGGCGAGACGCGCGGCGACGAGCTGCTGCGACCCGGCGTCGAGGACGCGGTGGTCGCGGTAGTAGGCGTTGGCGAGCTGCGCGAGTTCGACGGTCGCGCTCGCCAGCAGGTGCGGCTCGAACCGCTCGGCGGCGAGCGCCACGGTCTCCGGGAAGCGTCCGATGGCGAGGAGGAGCTGCGCGCCCTCGCCGGCGAGCGCCGGATCGGCTTCGGCCGACGGCGTCTGCCCCGACTTGCGCACGATGCTTGCGAGCCGCGCGTGGGTGTATTGGCAATAGGGGCCCGTCTCGCCGTCGAAGTTCAATACTTCCTGCCACGAGAAAACCACATCTCGGCGGCGGTCATTCTTGAGATCGTTGAACACGACGGCGCCGATGCCGACCTGCTCGGCTACCTCATCGGCATGTTGGAGATTGGGGTTCTTCTCGCGCACGAGCGTGCGCACTTGCTCGACCGCGGAGTCGAGCACGTCCTCAAGAATGACGACGCGCCCCTTGCGGGAGCTCATCTTTCCCTCGGGGAGGCGCATCATCCCGAAGTAGGCGTGCTCGATGTCGTCCCACCAGGGAAGCCCGAGCCGCTTCACGACGAGCTTCAGCTCCCGGAAATGGTCTCGCTGGTCGGAGCCGACCACGTAGACGGCCTTCCAGAACTTGTAAGTTTCCTTTCTGTAGAAAACCGACGCGAGGTCGCGCGTGAGGTAGAGCGTCGTGCCGTCGCCGGTCTGGAGCAGCGCGGGCTTCTCGGAGCCCTCGACGTCGATGACGAGCGCTCCCTCGGAAATGCGCGTGACGCCCGCCTCCTTGATGCGGCGGACCGTCGGCGCGAGGTCGGGTTCGTAGGCGCTCTCGCCGCGGATTTCTGTGAAGGTCACATTCAAACGGCGATAGATGCGCTCGAACTCCGCCAGCGAAAGTGTGGTCATTTTCTTCCAAAGCCGGCGCGCCTCGTTCTCGGCGCCCGACTCGAGGTCGAGGAACCACTTGCGCGACTCGGCGGCGAGCTCCTTGGCGAGATCGCCTCCCTTCTCCTCGTCCTCGTGGTAGTGGACGTAGATCTCGTGGAGGTGCTCGATGGCGGTGCCCGTCGCGGCGGCCGCATCGAGGGCTGCTTCCGATGAGTAACGTCGAAGCGCAGTGAGGAGCTTGCCGAATTGTGATCCCCAATCGCCGATGTGGTTGATTCCGACGACGCGGAAGCCGCGGGCCTCACACATCTTGCGGATCGCCATGCCGATGACGGTCGAACGGAGGTGGCCGATATGGAATCGCTTGGCAATATTCGGCGACGAGTAATCGAGCACGATCGTCTTGCCGGCGCCTTCGTTGCCGCCGCCGTAGGCGGGGTCGAAGGCGGCTGTGAGCACGCGGCGCGCCAGCTCGGTGCGGTCGATCGTGAAGTTCAGAAATGGGCCGGCCGTCTTTGCCGAGATGTGCTCGAGACCGGCGAGCTTGCCGGCGATCTCAGATGCGAGCGCGGGGGGTGCCTGCTTACGCTCTTTGGCGAGTTGAAAGCAGGGGAAGGCGAAATCGCCATGGGACGGGTCGCGCGGTCGCTCGAGCTTGATCGACTCGGGGACAATCCCGAGGGCCTGGGCGAGCGCGGCCGTGAGGCGATGGCGGAAGTGGTCGAGAGGCGATCCCGTCGGCATAAGGGGCGACGAGAGTACGCGCCGGAGCCGCCGAGGTCGAAGCCGGCGTGGGGCAGAGTGCCGCTGTAGCGCGACTCCGGCGGGACCTCCTGGCCGACGGCGAGGGGCGCACGTTGTCGAGGAGGCTCAGTGGCCATCGCGCGGCAAGCCGCGCGGAAATCCAATCGGCAGGTCTGTGGCGCGGGCTGCGATGATGTTCGAGAGCGAGCCGCCCCCTTGGGGGCATCGCGAACGGGCTCCTTTGAACAGCTCAAGATGATTACAAACAAGCAGTCCGGCACGAGCGTGCACGAAATCGCCGAGGGCATCTTCCGCATCAGCACGCCGGTTGCGATGGATGGGGGAGGCTTCATGTTCAACCAATTTTTCATCGTGGATGAGGAGCCCCTGCTCTTCCACACGGGTCCGCGGAAGCTGTTCCCGCTGGTGCGCGAGGCCGTCGCGGCGATTCTCCCCGTCGGCAAGCTTCGTTACATTTCCCTTTCCCATGTCGAGGCCGACGAGTGCGGCTCTCTCAACGAGTGGCTCGCTGCGGCGCCGCAGGCCGTGCCGCTTTGTGGCTTCGTTGCCGCCCTGGTTTCGATCAGTGATCTTGCCGATCGCGCCCCACGCGCAATGGCCGACGGGGAGCGGATCTCGTTGGGCAAGCATTCCGTGCGCTGGCTCGACACGCCGCATTTGCCGCACGCCTGGGAGTGTGGATTCCTGATGGAAGAGAAGACCAAGACTCTTCTCTGCGGTGATCTGTTTACTCAGGGAGGCTCCGATCTGCCGCCCGTCACGGAGTCGGACATCCTCGGCCCGAGCGAAGCGTTCCGCCGTCCGATGGACTACTTCTCACACACAAAAAACGTCGGGGCGCTGATCGAGAAGCTCGCCGTCCTGAATCCGACCACGCTCGCCTGCATGCACGGCAGCTCCTGGCGCGGCGACGGCGCCCGGCTGCTGCGCGCGCTCGGGGACGCGCTCGCCTCGTAGGGCTCTCAATTGCTCTGAATGCGGCGGTGCTCATCGAGCTCGCCCCACAGGGACCGGCGGCACGGACGGAGTTCTATGGTAATTTGCTACCGAAGATGCCCGACGTACTGCAGCTGGCGCCTGCCGTAAGCTTCGGGAATATGCTTCGGGAGCGCCGTATCGGAGCGGCGGTCTCCGATTGGGACACCGCCTAGACGAAATGCTTCAAATACCAGCTCGGAGCAGAAGAATGCATCCGTGTTATCGAAGGACCCATTCCTCGCCGCCGAGCAGGCGCCTGTCAGAATGAGTCCACCGACTGCGAAACAGCCGAGAAGCGGTTGATCTGCGAGACCGGCTCCAGCGGCGCCTCTCGTGTCATAGGCGCGCCCAATGAAACTCGAAGCATGGGAAACTACAATACCTGCACGAGATGGATTCATGAGCATGTGGCGATAGGCGACTGCGAGCCGGGCGTCGGAGATCGCTTCTGATAGTTGACGCCGAACTACTCCTTCGCCAATCGCCTCGATCACCGCGCCATCGCCGATGTAAAGAATCGCGTGGCTCACGACGCTCCTCGTGCCGGCGCGGATCAGCCCGGACACAGAAGCATTTGTTGTAGAGACGATGATGTCAGCGGTTTCGAGCTTCTCCTGTGTGATGCACTGGCCGCCGACACCCGGGTCGAGAGGTATCTGTGTCATGAAGCTACTCCGATGGTTTCGATGGTCGGCACCGTGGCCGGGAGCGGATTGAGGCTTCGGGAGAGTATCTTCGCTCTGCTGAAGAGATACCATTCCATGGATGCCGCGCACCTATGGTTGGCGGGTTCAGGTTGCTGCCGATCCTCAGGCATCGTCGCACCAGCGCTCTCCTCGCAGGCCGACGGGGATTTGGCCCGAGTGAACTCCGAACGGTTGGGGTCTCGCCGAGCGCGGGAACGCGCCTTCGTGTGACTTCCGAGGCCGATGCGAGCGCTCAAAAATACGGGCGGGGCCTACAGGTGACTGCAGGCCCCGCCCATGGTCGCGAGGCACCCCCGAGTTGAACGCCCGCGCGGCCGAATCACTTATTGGCGAAACCCGTGCCACTCGCTTTGGGCGCCGGCTCCCAGGGGAGCCAGAAGTTGGACGAGGGTCGCGGGCGATCGTGCGCGGCCTATGTGCGCCCTCGCACGCAGGAGCCGATCAGGCGTACTGCGACCACTCGTCGTAGAGAAACGCAATCTCGCGCGTGAGCGCCTCGTGCTCCGACTTGAGCTGGCGCATGCGCGCCGGGTCGCGGTAGTTCTCCTCGAGCGTCATGGCGTCGAGGAGCCCCTGCGCCTTCGCCTCCATGTCGTGGATCTGCGCCTCGAGTTTCTGCGCGCGGTGGCTGTTGCGCGGCTTGCGCGCGTCGCCGCCCGCGGACGGCTTCGCCTCGGCCGCAGCCTTTGCGGCGGCCTCCTTGGCGAGCTGCTCGTCGCGCTTGCGCTTCTTCTCCTCTTCGCGCGCGACGCGCTCCTTCTCCTTGAGGTCGCGCTCACGCTCGGCGCGCGCCGCCTCTTCGCGCTCCCGCTTCTTACGCGCCGACCAGTCGGAGTAGCCGCCCGGGAACGTCCGGCAGCGGCCGTCTTCGATCTCGAGCACGCGGTCGCAAACATTGTCGAGGAACGCGCGGTCGTGGCTCACCACGACGAGTGCACCTTCATAATCCTCGAGCGACTCTTCGAGGGCCTCGCGCGCCTTCAGGTCGAGGTGATTGGTGGGCTCGTCGAGAATGAGAAATGTGTGTTGTTGCAACACAAGCTTGGCGAGTAGCACGCGCGCGCGCTCGCCGCCTGAGAGCTTTGAGATCTCCTTCTCGACGTCGTCGCCGCTGAAGAGATACCGCGCCAGGTGGTCGCGAATCTGCTCCTCCGTGAGATCGCGCCGAATATTGTGAATCTCGCTCAGGATTGTTTTGTGCTCGTCGAGACCGGTGAGCTCCTGGTCGTAGTAGCCCGGCATCGCGTTCGACCCGAGCTTCAGGAAGCCTCCGGTCGGCTTGAGCCGCCCCATGAGACATTTGAGAAGTGTGCTCTTTCCGGCGCCGTTTGGGCCGATGACCGCGAGGCGCTCGCCGCGCTGCAGCAGAATGTCGAGGTGCGAGAAGATCGTGCGGTCGGAATAGTGAAACTCGAGATCGCGCGCTTCGAACGCCACTTCTCCGCCGCGCGCCCCTTGGAAGCGAATGCGCGGGCCGCGGTGCTCGTTCTTCGGCCCTTCGAGCACGTCCATGCGCTGGAGCTTCTTCAGCCGCCCTTTGGCTTCCTGCGTGCGCTGGGAGCCCATGTTGCGGCGGATGAAATCCATCTCTTTCTCGATGAACGCCTGCTGGTTCGCAACGGCACGGCGCAGCACTTCGTCATTATGTGCTTTCTGGTCGCGGCTCTGCGAATAGTTGCCATCGTAACGAATGCAACGGCCGTGCTCGAGATCGAGGATGGCCGTGACGGTGGCGTCGAGGAATCGGCGGTCGTGGGAGATGGCGAGGACGGCGCCGCTGTAATCGTGCAGGAATTGCTCGAGCCACTCGACGCCGCGATAGTCGACATGGTTTGTGGGCTCGTCGAGAAGCAACAGATCGAATCCGGCGACGAGCACCTTTGCGAGCGCGAGGCGATTTTTCTCGCCGCCTGAGAGGCGCTCTGCCGGCTGATCCCAGCGCTCGCGCGGAAACTCGAGCCCTTCGAGCACCGTCTCGACGCGATGGGTGTAGTCGAATCCTCCGAGAAACTCGATGCGGTGTTGGACCTCGTCCATCCGGCGCAAGAGCTTCTCGTGGATCGCCTCGTCGGTCTCCACACCGAGGCGCTCGGCGATTTCGTTGTACTCGCGCTCGAGACTGCGGAGCTCGTTCAGCCCCGACATGGCCGCTTCGAAAAGTGACTGTCCCGGCTCGAACTTCGGAGATTGCTCCACGACGCCGATGCGCATGCCGTTCTTCATGTGGACGGCGCCAACGTCGGGATGGTCTTCGCCCAGGATCATGCGGAAAATTGTGGTCTTCCCGGCGCCGTTGCGGCCGATCAAACCCACTTTTTCTCCGTCCTCGAGAGCAAAGGAGACTCCGGAGAAGAGCTCCCTGGAGCCGAAGCGCTTTGTAACATTGTCGAACGAGAGAACGCTCACTTGTGCAAGCCCTCTCGCGCGGCGTCGCGATGCTTGCCGAGTTCCGGCACGATCTGATCGAGCGAAAGCCCCGTTCGGCGCTCGAGCTCGCTGCGGTGGGCGCGCGCAAGCTCGGCGTTGCGGCGCAGCCAGCGCGAATCGCCGTAGCGCGCCACGAGGTCTCGCTCACGCTCCTCGAGGGGCACGATGCTCGTGTGGGCGACGCTGAAATCGGCCACGGACACGACGAGATCGTCGTCGGTCATCTGTGGCAGATCAAGCTCTTCGTAGACGCGCTTCATGAATTGTGGTCTCGCGCTCGGACTCAGGTGCAGCACTTCCTCGAGCGGCAGGCCGCGCAGCCAATGCGTCACGCAGCCGCGCGCATAGTGGGCGAGCCCGCGTCGGCGCAGCATGGCGTAGCCGACCCAGCCGTGATAATTGCCATGGGTGCACGACCGGCCGAAGTCGTGGAGCATGGCGCGCGTCGCGATGCGCTCGACGTCAATCCCAGTCTCCGACTCACGGAGGGCGAGAGCGATGCTCCGCGCCACCTTCGAGACGACATGGGAGTGCTCCACAAATGCGGGGCGTCCCGGTGCCTGCGCGTCGAGAATCGATGCGGCGTCCCCCGCGGTGAGATTTGTGGTGAATCTCACGGCGTACGCGCCGCCCAATAGCCAAAGGCTTCTCGGGCGAGAGTTTTGAGGTTGGGGTGGCGCAAAAGCTGCGCCGCCTGCTTGTCGGAGGCCCAGACGATCTCGTCATGCTCGTCGGAGATCGCAACTTGCGGCTCGCGAACGCTGCCGAGGAAATAAGTAACGACTTTCCACTGGCCGGCCTCGCGCCCCGAAGGCACGCGGTACTTGATGACGTGGCGGAATCCGGCCTCGAGCTTGAACTGCTCGATCCCGGTCTCTTCGCGCAGCTCGCGCTTTGCGCCGGTGTAGTCGTCCTCGCCCGGGTCGAGGTGCCCCTTGGGGAGCCCCCAATCCCCGTGCTTGCGGTTGCGGAGCAGCAGCATGCGAACGCCGGCAGCCTCCTCATGGAGGATGATGACGCCGGCGGCGCGGATCGGTTCCTGCGGAGGCATGGCTGCTGGATCTTCGTCGAGTGCGAGAGCACCTCAGTGTGAGGGGAAGATAAGCCGCCGCCAACGGCGGCCGAGGTCTGCGGGGATCGCTACACTCCCCGCCCTTCTTCGATGGCAGCTCCCTGCGCGGCATTTCGGTTTCGCGGCACGACGGCGGCAGTGGTGCCGGCGGGCGCCGACGGGGTTCGGCTCGATCTGGCGGTCGACGCTGCGTTTCCCAAGGTTGCCCCGTCGCAGTTCTTCATGCTGCGGCGCAGCGACGGCGGCGGAGTGCTGCTGGGGCGCCCATTTTCGGTCTACCTGGATCGAACTGGCGCGAACGGAAGGACGCTCTCGTTTCTGCTGAAGGTGATGGGGCCCGGGACGCGTGGGCTCTCGGAGTTGAAGGTCGGAATGTCGGTCGACCTGGTGGGGCCGCTCGGACAGGGCTTTCCGGCGGTCGCCCCCGGGGAGCGGCTCTCATGCGTGGCCGGTGGCGTGGGGATCGCGACGTTCCCGCTGGTGTTCGAAGCGGCGCTGGCGGCGGGCGCGCGGGCTCAGGACCTGACGCTCTGCTTCGGCGCGGCCCGCAAGGAATTTCTGTATGAAGTCGACCGGTATCGCGACTACGGGATTCGCGTGCGCATCGCGACGGATGACGGCTCGGCCGGACAACGCGGGACAGCGCTCGATTTGTTGCGAGAGGATTGTAAGAATGCTCTATTGCGGCCGCATAAGGTATTTGCCTGCGGACCGGAGCGGATGCTGGAGGCGGTAGTACGGTTCGCCGCGGAGGAGAGGCTCGATGCGTATCTTTCGCTGGAAACGCGGATGGGGTGCGGGACGGGCGTGTGCAACGCCTGCGCAGTCCCGGTGAAGCCGGCTTCGAACGGCGGCTGGCCGGTGGCGAAGGCTTGCCGCGAGGGTCCCGTGTTCCGCGCGTGCGACCTGACGCTGGAAGAAGCGCATCAATTGTAAGCAGCGGCTTCGGCCGCGCGGGCCAGTCCTCGATCACTGAAAAGTGGGGTCGGCGCCTGGGTCGAAATTCTGAATCAAGGAAGAGTGGAGTCGGCGCGTGCGCAGCTACTCGTCAAGGAAAAGTGGGGTCAGCGCGTGCGCCGGAATTCTGAATCAAGGAAAGTGGGGTCGGCGCGTGCGCCGACCGGTGAGCGCGCGCGTGCGCGCGCCATGGCCTCGCGTCTGCGCAACTCGCCGCGCCAAGACCGACCCACGCCCCATTCCTAACCGTCCCTCATCTGTGAAGTCGTAGGGCGCGGGCTTGCCCGCGACGATTCGGCGGCGCATGCGCCGCCGGATGAAGAATCGCGATGCCCTTTCGTCATCGCGCGGGGCAAGCCCCGCGCAATGGTTCAGCGCGTGCGCCGACCCTACGTGTCGACCTGATATGTGTGATCTTCGCGCCCGTCCGATTCTGCGCGCCAAGTCCTTGCGTCTGCGGAACTCGCCGCGCCAAG
>JAEUHX010000046.1 GCA_016792805.1 Planctomycetota bacterium | reverse complement strand
TCCTTCGAGCTCTCCCCGAGTTGCTGCGCCCTCGATCCTCGCAGACCACACATGGGATCGCTGGTCGGGGCCGTTGGCCTCGCCAGGTGACCTGAGGAGCATCCGAATCCCCGAAGGCGAAAGTACCGCCGGTGGGCCCAGTCCGCGAGAGTGAAACTCCGACGGTGCTCCGACGCCCGGCCTCGGCTCCGCTTCCACAAAATAGCCGTGAGAAGGATCAGTGAGACTCTGCCAGCGGGCCTCGCTGATTTGTGGTAGCGGCACAGGGCTCATCAGAGCCGTTTGAAGAGTGAGGCACAGGATCGGGGAAGGGAGCATGGAGTCGGATTGAGGTCGGCTAGAGCGTTCGACCGGGGACGTGAGGTGCACTCACTCGGTCTCCAAGTTTGATTTGAGAGATTCGCTGCTCGGCACTTGCAGCACGTCGGAATCCATCGCGAGCCCTCGGTCTCCGCCGAGGTGTTCTGGCGTGTGGGTGCCCGTCCGACTGCGTCCGTCTGCGGCAATCGATGGCGGACACCTCAGGTCACACCCAAGGGTCCCCGCTCCCTGATCTGGGGTCAAGAGCCAAAGGAACAGCCGATCGCTCGCGTGCGCCGTCGAGAGCATGGTCGTCGGTCACTTCCCGCGAATGCTCAGGAGCGATCCCGGTCGAGCCGGAGTCGGCGTTCGGCTTGAGGGGCCCTTGCTCGCGCTACTTCCGGCGGAAAAGTCGGTAGCCGCCGTCGGGCTCGAGCTCTTCGCCTGTCTCGCGGATGGCGCGGATCGTCATGACGTCGCCGAGCGCCCGCGCGTGCACAAAATGAAAGTAGGATTCGGCGCGCGCAAAGTCGCCGGGGTAATATCGCTTGATGTCGTCGCCGCCGCCGCCGGTGATGATTTGTACGACGCCGCGTAAGGGCTTTGACCGTTCATACCAATGATGGTGGCCGGCGAAGACAACAGAAACACCGCCGCCCTCGCACGCGCTGCGCAGCGCATCGCAGACGCGCTGCTGCGCTGCTCCGACCGAGGTGCGCTGCTCGTCGCTGCTGAAATAGAGCGGCACATGGGTGATGGCAATTTTCCAAGGACGCTGTGCCGTCCGCAGATCATTTTGTAGCCATTTCACCTGCTCATCGATCTGGTCGCTGTCCTCGACGTTCGAGTTCAGCACGGCCACATGGAGCGGCCCATAGTCGAACGAGCGATATTTGCCTTCGCTGAGCGGCGGCGATTCTTTGGATCCGAAGGCCTGCAGAAACGGCATTCCCGCGTCGGTCTTGAGGTCGTGATTTCCAACCGCAGCAGCGATCGGCGCAGCGGCGATAAGCGGGCGAAACGGGCGGAAAAACGCGCGCGCGTAATTCTCGCGCTCCCCATGGGGATACACGACATCGCCCACGTGAAGCAACAATTGAGGCCGCTCCGCAGACATCACAGAAACGATGCGATCGGGTCGGTGCTTCGCGCCCTCGCGCGGAGTGTAGCCGAAGAGTTCGAGCAGGCGGTTCGGCGAGCCGCCGCTGTCGCCAACGACACAAAAATCGAAGGCGGCGCCCGTCGGGCCGGGATCTGTCCGGAAGCGCAACCGTCCGCCCTCCATCGGCTGCCCATTCTCCAGGACCTGCACCTCGACCGTGCGGTCGAGCGGCAGCCGCGTGAGCTCCACGTTGTGCTCGCGCGTCGGCGCCGGCTCCTCGCCATGGGGCGCTCCGAGCGACAACGGAACGACAGTCCAGCGCGTCTCCTTCGCCGTGAACCCGCGGATCGTGACCCGCTGCGCCCCCGGAGCCACCAAATAGGGGCCGGAGACAAAGGCCTTGTCGCGCGCACTTCCGTAGACCAGCGCGGACGAGAGAAGGAGCGCTCCTGCGAGCGCGAGGCGCCACTGCACGCCGAGAGCATGCGGTTCCGAGGCGGCGAGACTCAAGTCTTGGGTCGCGCTGGACCGATGGAGGAGCCGTCTTTCGAGACTCCGCTTCGGGGCGCGATCCGCGATGAACGTTCGGGAAATCCTCCAGACTCACTCTCAATCCACGACCCTGCGTGAGCTGGAGGCCAAGGGGCGCTCCCGCGTTCGGGTCATCAACGCGAACCAGATCGCCGAGCTCATCGAAGCCTCGGTGCGTCGCACGCTGGCTCAGGCCGAGACTCCAGACGACCTCAGGGCCCTCGTGGAACGTTCCAAGGCCGAGTTCTTCGAGATGCAGCGCCAGCGCGATTCCGAGCGCAAGGCGCGCGAGGAAGGGCTGCGGCAGCTCGAGGAGGCGAAGGACGAGCTGGTGGCGCTCGCCACGGAGGTCGAGAAGCTGCGCGAAACCGAGGGCACCAAGACGGCGCGCATCGGCGAGCTCGAGCATCAGCTCTCGTGCGAGAAGGGGCGCGTCGAAGAGGCGCGCCGGCTCGTCGAGATGCTCACGCGCGAGCGCGACGTAGCGCGTCAGGCGGAGCAGGAGGCGCGCGCCGCGGCCTCCGCCGTGAAGGCGGCGCCCTCACCGGAATCGACCGAGATGCTCTCGCGGCTCGCGGCCGAGGTGGCGCGCCTCAACGAACGCATGAATGCGACGCCGCCGCCGCCCGCTCCGGCGACGGCTCCCGCCGCCACCGCCGAGAGCCAGGCACTCGCCACTCGACTCGACGCCCTGTCGCAAGGCATCGCCGACCGGCTCGAGAAGTTCGGCCGCACGATCGGCGTCTCGAGCGCCGTCGATGCTCAGGAAGTCAAATATGACGCGCTCTTCAACAAGCAGGATTCCTTCGAGAGCAACCTCAATACCCTCGAAGTGAAGGAGCGCCAGGGAAGCGGCATCCGCGGCGCGCTCGACCGCATGAAGCGAATGAGGCTCGGCGGCAAGGAAGAGCCCGACGCCGCCGGAGACGCCGAAAAAAAGTGAACTCTTTCGTGGCGGCCGATGGTTGCCACAAAAGCATTTTGTTTCATCACGACCAGGAAGCAATGAGAGGGCCTCGTTTCGAGGTGCATGAGCTGTGACGGAGACCTCGGTTCAGCAGCATGGGCAGTCCACGGCGGAGATCGGCACGGAGCGCTTGCTTGGCAAGGGGCTCGATGTGGGAACCGCCAACCTCGTTGCCGCGGTGCAGAACACCGACGGCAGCATCACCGTCAAGCTCGAACGCAATGCGTTCCTCGACGTGAAGGCGGATGTGTATTCGAAGGCAATGCTCACCAAGCTCAAAGTTCCGTACGTGGTGCGGGGCGAGCAGCTGATCGTGTTGGGCGAGGCCTCCTTTGAGCTGGCCAACGTGTTCGGCCGCGAGACCCGCCGCCCGATGCGCGATGGCCTCATTTCGCCGAACGAGGTCGACGGCCTGCCGATGATCCGGCTCATTATTGAGCGCCTGCTCGGCGAGCCCGCGCAGCCCGGCGAGAATTGCTACTTCTCGGTGCCGGCGCCTTCGATCGACCGCGACAACAACATAATTTATCACCAGGGCCTGTTCGAAGGCATGCTCCGCAGCATGGGCTACACGGCGCGCGCGATCAATGAGGGTCACGCGGTCGTCTTCTCGGAGCTCGCCGAGAGCGACTTCAGCGGAATCGGCATCAGCTTCGGCGGCGGAATGGTGAACATTTGCGTCTGCTTCAAGACGATTCCAGCGCTCTCCTTCTCGATCGGCCGCAGCGGCGACTGGATCGACAAGAACGTGGCGGACGTGCTCGGCATTCCGAAGTCGCGCGCGACGTTCCTGAAGGAGCGCGGCGTCGATCTCGCAGCGCCGAACGGCCGCGAGGAGGAGGCCATCGCGATCTACTATCGCAACCTCATTCAGTACGTTCTTACGAATATCAAGGCGCGCTTCGAGTCGTCGTCGAACATGCCGGTCTTCCAGAGCCCGGTTCCGATCGTCTGCTCGGGCGGCACGGCGCTGGCGAAGAGCTTCATCACGGTCTTCCAGGATGAGTTCAAGAAGATGAAGTTCCCGATCCCGGTGAGCGGCATCTCGCTGGCTTCGGAACCTCTCAATTCGGTGGCGAAGGGCTGCCTCGTGGCAGCCGCTCTCGGCGACGCCGTCTAAGGAACCTTCGAGAAGCGAAATCGGCGGGCGCTCGCTGCTCCGCTGATCTGTAGGGTTGGCCCAGTTGCCAACCCTATTTTTTTGTGCTGAGCTTCTTCTCAGCGGTCGTCCCACATGCGCGGCAAGTGCGTCCGCTCGAGGAAGCTGCCGAGCTGCGCGGCCACATCTTCGAGGAATGCGCGGTCGGCGGCATCGAAGGCCGACGGGCGATCCGAATCGATGTCGATCTCGGCGACGGGCGCTCCGTGGGCTCGGATCGGAATCACAATTTCGCTGCGCGTCTCCAGCGAGCAAGCCAAATAATCGGCGTCTTTCGTCACATCGTCGACGACGATGGCAGAATTGGTGGAGATGGCGCGTCCACAAATTCCTTTGCCGGGCTGAATCGTAATGTGTGCCGTCGGCTTGCCGCGGAAGGGGCCCAGGCCGAGCACGCCCGTCGGCTCGACGCGGTAGATCCCGGTCCAGTGGCAGTGGGGGAGCTCGTCGAGGAGCGCGACCACGCGCTCGAAGGCTTCGCCGCCGTCACGCGAGGTTTCGATCGCCTCGCGAAGCCGCGGGCGCAGCGCCGCCAGCGCCGCCGCCTTTGAAAATGTGGCTTCTTCCGCCGCCACGACCGAGTTCCGAAGGCAACCAATGCCTTCGATCTCCACTTCCACCACATCGCCCGGCGCGAGCGCGCCCACGCCGGCCGGCGTGCCGAGCGCCACGAGGTCGCCGGCGCGCAGCGTCGTTGTGCGCGACAGAGCCGAGATCACGGCCGGGATTTTGTGAACCATCTCCGACGTGGAGGCCGACTGTCGCACGGCTCCATTGACTCGACATGTGATCTTCAATTGATACGGGTCGAGCACGTCGTCGATTGGCACCAGATACGGCCCGACCGGGCAGAACGTGTCCTGGCTCTTCGATCGAAGCCACGGACGGCCTTTCGCCTTGTCCGCTCCCTGCAGCTCGCGCGCCGTCACATCATTGAGACAGGTGTACCCGGCGACATAGGAGAAGGCCTTTTCTGGGGAAATGTCGCGACCATCGCGCGCGATTACGAGTGCCAGCTCGGCCTCGTGGTCCACGCGCCCGACTCCCTTCGGAATGCGGATCACTCCTTCATGCGGCACCATCGAATCCGGCATCTTGGCGAAGAAGATCGGCTCCTTCTCCACCTCGTTGCCGAGCTCGCGGGCGTGGTCTGCAAAATTTCGTCCCACGGCGAGGATCTTGGACGGCCGGTCGACCGGAAGATCGAATTGTATCTTCCCCTCAATTTTCGGGGCGTACCGCCGCCAGCGCTTTAGGAACGCCGAGATTCGCTGCGGGCGAAAGAAATCGCTCCGCAGCAGGTCTTGCTCAGAATCGACGACGCCGGCCGCCTCGAGGGCTGCCGTGAGGTCGCGCGAGAACGGACCGTCGACGATGCCGATCCGTCGGCGGTCGCCATGGCGATAGGCGAAGATCTTCATTTCGGGCGGGCAAGATCGTCCCGCCGCGGAGCGGAAGCAACGGCTGGAGGGGGAGCCGCTGCGCGCGACGGCCGCGCGTCTCGAGCTGCTACTGCCGCGCCGCGTCGAGCACCAGCACCGCGTAGGCCGTCGCCAGCACCTCGTCGCCTTCGAACCAGCGCTGCGAGTTGCTGTTCACAAAGGAGCCGTCGACTTTCTGCAGCGACGCGACACGGGAGGCGAGCTCCTTGCGCCACGCGTGACGCACGCCATCGGGGGTCTCCACCACGTCGGTCCCGAACGCGGAGAGCGCCGTTGCTAGCGTCAAATAGTAATAAAAGAGCCCCTGGTAGGCGATCCGCGGCTGGATCTTCGCCATCTCCTCGTAGCCGGGAACGCGGTCGAGCGTGTAGTGACGCTGGCACCAGGCGAAGGCGTCCTTGAGCCGCGGGTCGTCGTTGGGGAGCCCCGCGAAGACGAACCCCTTTAGCAGCGCGTAGGTCATCGACCCATAGCTGCGCGGAATCTCCTTGCCGTCGGCCGTCTTCTCGGAGCCCGCCTGCGACTTGCCCGGGTAGTAGACCCCGCCGCCGTCGTTGCCCGACACGGCCACCACGCCGTCGCGCGAGATCTCGATGTGATTGCTGTCGGTCCGGTTCTGGCAGCGCTGGAGGAACACGAGCGCGCGCCGCATCGCGGGATCATCGGGCGGCGTGCCGGCGAGGCGGAGCGCATCCATCGCCATCTGTGTATTCGACAGATCGGGGCGCTCTTCGTTGCCGTAGCCCCAGCCGCCGTAAGCCCAATGATCCTCGCTATACTTTTCGCCAGCGTCGGCCTGAAGCCCCGAAATGTACTCTTTCGCTTTCTTGATGATCTCGTCGTACTTCGGGTTCTTCGCGCGAACGAGCGCGCCGAGAGACGCCGACGTCGTGTAATTTTCGAGCCCGCCGCCGTGGATCGAGCCGTCGGGGCGCGCGCCCGCCGCGACAATTTCTGTGGCTTTCTCCGCGGCCGCGCGCACGGGCGCCGGCATCTCGCCGGGCCAGCACCAGAGCGCCTGCGCCACGAGAGCCGTCACGCCGAGATCCTGCCCGCGCGTGATTTGTGAACCGAAGCCGCCCGATTCCATCTGCCGTTTCAGTAAGAACTCGATCGCCTTCTTCTGGATCGCCGCGACGTCGACCGACGCGTTGGGATCGAACGGGGGCAGCGCGTCGGGCTGCGTGCTTTCCGGCGGAGCGGACGGCGCGAGCGCCGCGAGTCGATTGATCAGCACGAGTCGGCTCGCCGTCTTCGCGATCGAGTCGTAGGCGAGGTTCGGCTGAAGCCCTTCGCTCAGCGCGGCCTCCTGCGCATCCTTGTCGGCCGGCACGCGAGGCAACAATTCGGGAACTGTGGATTCAACGAAGGCTTCGAGCTCGAATCCCGACGTGCGAGCCGGTGCGGACCGTCCCTTCGCTTTCGCGATGAACGCGGCGGCAGCGGCGACCTCCGATGCATACTTTTTCCCCTCGAGCGCGTCGAGGGCGAGCGCGGCCGCGGCTGTGGCGGCGGCGCGGTCAGTCTCGGCCGGTGTGCCGAAGGAGCCGTCAGCGCCGCGCTGCTTCAGCAGATACTCGCTCGCGTGCGCCACGAAGGGGCCGTCGGCCTCGCGGTATTGGCGCACCATCCGGGCGAAGCCGAAGAGCGCGAGCCCGGTGGTCTGCACGTCTCCGCCATAGGAGCCGTCGGCCCCTTGCGCGGCGCGCAGCGCGTGGACGGCGGCGTTGGCGCGCGTCCGAAGGTCGGGTCCTCGCGAAGCGCGCGCCGCGCCCGCCGACGGGGCCGAGGCGGCCGGAGTGGCCCCTTGGGCCAAGCCGAGGGCGGGGAGCGTTGCGACAATCGCGCAGAACGGGGCGAGGACGGAGGCGATTCCCATGGGAAGTGCTGAGGCGCGCTGGGCGCTCGGGAGGACGGTCGAAGGCGGGAGCTTACAGCGGCTGGCGGCCGCGGCTCCCCACGCGCAGTACGAACGTCCTCCGCGGGCCTCCCGTTCGAAGCAGATCCCGGAGCTTCCTCTCCCGGGGCGGGTCGGGCGCCGCGAGCCGCTACCATCGCCCTGTGCCCCGACCTCTCGTCGCATTCTTCGCGAAGCTCCCGCAGCCCGGCGCCGTGAAAACGCGTCTTTGCCCGCCGCTCGCGCCGAAGGAGGCGGCGGAGCTCTACGAGGCGTTTCTCATCGACCTCTTCGACCGCTTCGGACGCCATCGCGCGCCCTATGGGCTCGGCGTGGCGTTCGCGCCGGCGGAGGGACGCGAGTGGTTCGAGGCGCGCGCGCCGCGCGATGCGGCGCTGTTTCTTCAGCGGGGCGACACGCTCGCGGCGCGGATGAGTCACTTCTTCGAGGACGCTTTCTGGGAAGGGTGGGGGCCCGTCGTGATCGTTGGGACGGACCTGCCGACGCTGCCGGCGAAGCACGTCGATGGACTGGTGGCGCCGCTTCTCTCTTCGGAGGGCGCCGCCGACGTCACGCTCGGGCTCGACCGCGGCGGCGGCTATTGGGGGCTTGGCCTTCGATCGTTGCAACCCTCACTTTTCGAGGGACTCACCACTTCCCACGGCTCCGTCGCCGCCTGGACGCTCGCGCGCGCGAAGGAGTCGGGACTGCGTGTGGCGCGCGCGGGCACATGGGGCGATGTCGACACGCTCGACGACCTCACCGATCTCGCGGCTCAGCTCGACGATCCCGCCGACGCCGCCAGCGCGCCGCGCACGACAGCGGCGTTGGTGCGCCTTGGATTTGTGCATCGGGATCAGTAACTTTCGCGCCAGGTCTACGCCCACTCCGCGCAGAGCAGTTCGGCTTGGAGCAGCACCGTCTCACTTGTCCTTCGCGACAATCTCGCGCATCACGCGCCCGGTCCTATTTCGTTAGGTATCCGTCCAAACGAACGAAGAAGTTGTTGTTTGCTTGGGTCACCGACGGAACGACCTGAACTTCAGATCCGGGTGAGAACACGAGACCTAGACCCGGCCGAACCGACGAGTAGAGCGGCCAGAGAAGGTTCGCTCCCAAGATCGGTTCGAATAGTTCTGCCTTGACGGTCGATGTCGATTGCTGTTTCTCCTTCACTTGGTAGAACTCATTGCCAGCAAGCAGTCGGGTTACAACTAGCCATCGGCCGGCCGGGACGGTGTAAACGGTCACCGGTGCGTTGACCTGTATCGCTTGAAGCGAGAGAGCCACGTTCACTTGATCCGTCGGCGGCGGCGGCCATTTCTTCGGGCCGACGGATGTCGCAGGCGCCGCTGCGGGGCTCCAAGAGAACAAGAAGCTCGCGGCGACAAGGCTCGTGCCGAGGATTGCACTCGATCCGATTGAGAGTATCGACATGGAAGGTTCCACTGCGGCGAAGGCCGAATGCCGTCCAAGCGCCGCGGGAAGGACGACGAGTGAACGCTAAACGGATCTTGCGGACAGCGCAACGAGCGTCGTCTCTCCGTTCGGTTCTTTCGTTGGAGTCGATGGAATCAGCTATGGCCGACGGTGCAACGCCCGCGGCGCGGCGTGCGGGAAGCCGTTCTCGTTCTTCGGCACGAGGGCTCGGGGAGGGGCGGAAATGGAAAGCGAAGCGATTTGATAAGAACTCCGCTGAGATTCTGTTGTGCCGCACCCGTCGCGAGGCTTTTCAACTGTGTTCGACAGTGGCGAAGCAAATAGTATAGATATCGAAAGTCGGCCTTCTTCGGGTCCACGATCATGGCGCAGCAGGCCTGATTGCAGGTCATCGGTCTTCTGATGATTCCCAGCTGGCCGACTGTAGCTCCGTACATCGCGAGGAGGATTGTGCTCGGCGGCAGTGGCTTTGCTGATGAACTCGAGACGGCCTCATTGGTGATGTGTTCTTCAGTTTCCTCGATCCAAGTGTCTCGAAGTTCCTGGGTCTTAACCCAGGGCCAGGTCCCGTTTTGATAGAAGTCGGGGCGAGTCCGACTCGGCGTTCCTCCGCTTGTTACGCGAGTGCACACCTCTTCGACAGATAGTACGGACCAGTCTCGAGGTACCAGATCGCAGATATCAGTGTCCATGACCCGGCTTGCTTTTGCTCGGTCTGACTTCTTGCTCCCGATTCGCGGACTCCGGAATCGGAAAACTCGGGCGGGCATTGAAATGCATTAACTGTCTCTTTGCATCATTCACTTCGCCGACTCCTCCGGATAAATGCGGATTCCCTCTCGCTCAATCTTCTTCAAGAGCTTCGAGTTCTGGGCGCGCTCGCGCCGAACCAAGTCGAACTCATAAATAATGGGAGCAGCCTCGATCGCATCGGTCAATTCGAGCCATTGGTCGGCGGTGGCGTCGGGGGCTGAGATGGCGAGGTCGATGTCGGAGGCGCGGCGGGCCGTGCCATTGGCGCGGGAACCGAAGAGACGCACCTCGCGCACGCAAGGGAAGCGGCGAAAGGTACTGCGAAGCGTCGCGAGGTCACGGTCGCGCAAGGCGATGGGTGTCATCGGGCTAGTCCCACGACAAAGTCTGAATTCTCGTCGCCATGGCCCCCAACAGGGGCGCGTAGTCCTGCACGATGTGCCGGTAGATTTGATTCGCGAGGGCTTCGTCGTAGGCGTGAGTTGTGAGGTTTCGATCTTCCAACATCTGGAACCAACGGTCGGCTTCCTCGGGTGTGGAGATCAGCGATTCGGCGAAGGCCTTCTTGAGCGTCTGGCGCGGCCCGCCGCAGTCGTGTCCCTGTCGCTCGAGATAGAGCTTGAGGGTCTTCCAAATGACCTCAAAGGTGAACTCAAAGCGGTGGATGGTGGCGTCCCGCAGGAGTTCGCTCTCCGGCTGGGCCACCGCTTCGGCTAAGCGGGCGGCGCTGTCGCGCACGTCGGCTTGGCGCTCGGCAAATCGTTCCTTGCTCATGGTGCGAGACGGAGACGCTTGAGGTTGGCGCGAATTGTGGCTTCGAGCTTGGTAGATTTCGCAAACTGCGCTTCCAGTTCGGCGACGAGGCGCGGCATCTTTTCCTCGAAGGGCTCGCCGTCGTCCTCGGCAGCCTCGGCGCCCACGTAGCGTCCGGGGGTGAGCACATATCCGTGGGCGGCGATCTCGGCCGTGGTGGCACGCTTACAGAAGCCAGCGATGTCATTGTAAGAGCCGGCGGCTGTTCTCTGAGATGTGGGAAGCGACTTATCACCGCGCCAAGCGTGGTAACAGCCGACGATTCTCCCAATGTCGGCATCGGTGAGCTCCCGATGCACGCGATCGATGAGGGTGCCGAGCTTGCGGGCATCGATGAAAAGCGTCTGCGCGCGACGATCACGGAAGCCGCGCTTGGCATCGGCGCCCTTACTCTTCGTAAGGAACCAGAGGCAGACGGGGATTTGTGTACTGTAGAAAAGCTGTCCAGGGAGGGCGACCATACAATCCACGAGATCGGCATCGATGATTGCTTTGCGGATCTCGCCCTCGCCCGATTGGTTGGAACTCATGCTGCCGTTGGCGAGGACGAAGCCCGCCATGCCATTCGGCGCCATGTGGTGGATGAAATGTTGCACCCACGCAAAGTTGGCATTCCCCTTGGGCGGGACGCCAAAGCGCCAGCGCACGTCGTCGTCCCTTCGGTGCCAGTCGCTGTCGTTGAAGGGCGGATTGGCCAGCACGTAATCGGCGCGCAGGTCGGGGTGCTGGACGTTGCGGAACGTATCGGCGTGCTCCTTGCCGAAGTCCGCCTCGATGCCGCGCAGAGCAAGGTTCATGATCGCCAGGCGCCGCGTGGTGGGATTGCTCTCCTGGCCGTAGATCGCGATATCGCCGAGCTTGCCGCCGTGGGATTCGACGAACTTCTCCGACTGCACAAACATGCCGCCGGAGCCACAGGCGGGGTCGTAGATGCGGCCTTTGTAAGGAGCGAGCATCTCGACGAGGAGCCGCACGACGCAGGAGGGCGTGTAGAACTGGCCGCCGTTCTTGCCTTCGGCGGAGGCGAACTGCGTGAGGAAATACTCGAAGACGCGGCCGAGGATGTCCTTTGATTGGGAGCCGGAATCCTTCAGCTGGATGGAGCCGATGAGATCGATGAGCTCGCCGAGGCGGTGTTTGTCGAGGTCGGCTCGTCCGTAGTTCTTGTTGAGGGCGCCTTTGAGGCGCGGATTGTCGCGCTCGAGGGAATCCATGGCGTCGTCCACGTCGGTGCCGATGCTCGGCAGCTTGGCGCGGCTTTGGAGGCGCGACCAGCGCGCCCCGGGCGGCACCCAGAAGACATTCTCCGCGCGATACTCGTCGGGATCCTCGGGATTGGCGCCCGCATAGTCGCCCTTGCCGGCGGTGAGCTTCGCCCGCTGAGCCTCGAAGCTGTCGGAGATGTATTTGAGGAAGATGAGGCCGAGGACGACGTGCTTGTATTCCGCCGCGTCCATGTTGTTGCGCAGCTTGTCGGCGGCGAGCCAGAGCTTGGCTTCGAAGCCGAGGTTCGCGGTGGAATCGGAAGCAGCAGTCTTGGTTCTCGCGGCCATCTCGTTCAGCAGGGGGCTAGAGAGTACCCGCAGGAGCATGCGCGGCGGTTCGCGCGGAAGGGAAGGCGCGTCCCTTCGCCCGGGTGGAGGATTCGATCGTGCAGGCTTCTTGTCGCCGAGTTCTCCCTTCGGTGGCGGGACGGAAGTCTCTCGCGTTCCTCGGCCGCCGCTCTTACCTCCATTCTCCTATTCACAAGAAACAAATCACTCGATCGCTCGGCCTCCTGCGGCCCGTCAACATCGCGCACACAATTGAACTTTGAGTGGACCGAAATCGGCGCCCCGCGGTACGAGACGCGCGGCTTGATCCGTGAAAAGTGGCCAACTATTCACTTTCCTCGCCGAGGTGCATCTCGGGCGGATCCGCCTGCCGAAGCAGCCAATTCAGCGCGTCGGGGTGCGCTCGCCAGGCGAGAAGCAGGATAGGTGCATAACAAATCGCATGTTCTTCGCTGCCGACGACGTAGGACGCTGGCGTAGAAGCCGGAACCGCGCGACGGCCTTTGAGATAGGCCTCCATGGAGATGCTGCTCGCTCTCGCCACGGTCAGCGCATGCGCTGCTCCTGTCTCATCGCTGGAGAGCAGTCGTTCCAAGACGCCGCACCAAGTGAAGACGATGTCCCAGTCGCATTCCTCTCGATATCGCTGCATCACGGATCGAGTCTCGGCGAGGTGTCCAAGCGCAAGAAGAATGGCAACGAGTTCGTAACGAACGTCGAGATTGTCATCCTCACTCAAAATGAGCATTTCACGATACTCGGCTGCCGCCTCCTCGAGCCGTCCGGCAATCCGCAAGAAGTATGCGAGCCGCGCGCGAGCTCTCATGTAAGGGCGCGTCTCCACAAAACCCCAGAAATGGGGCTTCATCTCCTCAAACGCATCTTTTCCGAGCCGCTCCGCGGCCAATGCCACAATTCCACGCAGCGCCTGGATGTGTGCATCCCCTTGCAGCCCCGCTTCAGCGAGGATTCCGAGTAGTGCTTCCGTGTTCGTCGGATCGACCTCGAGAGCCTTTCGAAGGGATCGAAGTGCGCTCTTAGGAGTGCTTGCCCGCGCTGCGTCGTCGACAAACTCCTGTCCAAGCCGCATATCCAGGTCACTCGGAAAGTGGGTACCCTGCGCGCTGAGCGCGCGTTCGACCAGGCCGCGAAGGGTTGCCGCATTCAGCGGCGCATTAGGAACGTTTTTCTTTCGCTGTTTCGACATCGGATGCGCTCGGGTCTTTCGGTGAACTCCCAGTCTACCCACTCACCCCAATTCGCCAGAAGAGCGTCCTCGCTATTTCTCCAGAGGAGATCAACTCCTGGGGAACGCCAGTCGGTGCGTCTTCTGGATTTTCTGTCGCCACGCAGCGGGGAGCTTTGCTGCGGCGGCGAACTCGGGCCAGCGACTCACGGCGACCACCACCTCCTTGAGAATCGTCATCGCGCGGCCCCGCTTCATGAACGCAGCTTTCGCACATGTATTGAAGTCTTCTGAAGTAAATCCGTCCCGTTTTCCGTTTACGGTCATCTGATGCGTCGCTGTCCACGAGCCCGACGGATCGTAACTGTATGTGACGTCGAAGGCAGGCGACAGAGACCACTCGCCATTCTGATTCATGAGGAAGGCGACATTCTTCACATGGTCATCTTGATTCCGCGCGACAATATTGAAGACCATTCTCCGGAATTGTTACTCCACGGCCGCTACGGGCAGATTGAGCCGGCGAATGACTTGCAGCGCCTGCTCATAGCTGTAGGCGCCGGCTTGATTGAAATCGAAGTGTGCCAGCGCGCATAGAGACTGCATGTGTAGTTTCTCTCCACGGGCTAGCCGGTCGAAGCGGCGCGTCATGAAATGGCGGCGGCCATTCTCCTCGAGGAGCCGGCACTCCATCATTGTGATCCCGGCCGCATTCGCCATCAGTGAGTATGCATACTCGATTGCGCCGTAGCCATTTGGGTCTTCAAGCTCCTTGTCCTTGTTGCCCGTTACGCCGTCGAACTTCAGCAGCCAGTACTCAAAGCCCTCTCCTGCTGCGACCTGACCGGAGCGCACCTCATTCGTGTACCGGTTCCACGCGATGACGGCCTTCGCTCGAGCCCCGCCCGCCGAGGTGCCCACGCGCAGGATGTCTCTCAGCGTTGTCTTCTTTCCGGATTTGTTGAAATGCTCCTTACGATCGCCGCGTTGTGTGAGAACGTCGCTCGCGAGCCGAACGAGCGCATTGATGTCAACCTTCTCCGTCTTCTGAAGATTCGGCCCCAGCACGGGCGCGAACTCGAGCGCGCCCATTCCTCGGGATCCCTGGTAGCAGAGGCGCTCCACGGAGCGGAAGCTCTCCGACGTGCGACCCTGCGTAGCAAGCCAGGCATCGATGAGTGCGTTGCCAAATGTGTCCGGAAGCGAATCAGCGAGAAGGCCCGGAAGTCCGTGGAACGTGCTTCGCGGCAGAGCAGGTAACTCATAGATCCTCGTGCTCAGAGGCACCGCCAAGGGCGACGGCTCGATGCCGCTCTCGGCAAACTCGCGGTCGTACTGAAACGCCGCGACATCCCGCCCTTCTTCCAGGGACACCGCGCCGATGGTCCGCCCCCAAAGTTGAACTTCAGCTATCACGACGGCTCACCCCAAGTCCACTTCCTCGCCTTTCCTGACGAAGCCTTTCTGCCTGAGGCGCGCCGGCGTCTTCGTCCTTGGAGTTCGAGCTACTCCATCGGGCCAGGCACCGCTCGCGGAATGAAGCTTTCGAAGCCCTCAAGCAGGTCGAGCGCCCTGCAAATGCGCAGAAAGCCGGACAATTGAGTTGCTACAGCTCCTGACTCGAGCCGTTCGATGGTCCGCTTCGAGACGCCCGCCTGACTTGCCAGGTCCGCCTGGGTACGGTTGCTTCTGAGCCGAAGGCTCGCCAGTCGCGTTCCCAACTCCCTGAGGATCGCTTCGTCGGTCAGCTCGCCGGTGATTCTCATAGCTGTGAGAGTATTTCGGGCGAGCCCGGCAATTCAAGAAGTCGCCAAATTTGGCGAACTATCGCTGGAAAGTCATGTATCTCGCCATGTTAGACGACTTGAGATCTCGCGCTGCCCCACAGGTAGACACAAGCCGGCTCTCCTTTGCCGAGACTCGGGGGCCGCACTTCGACGCCCGTTGGAGTCCTCATGGACCGAATGCTTACTTTTTGCGCCGCTCCGCGATGGAGAGCACCTCTTCCGCAACCCGCGCGGCGGCGCCGGGTGCGTCGAAGAGCGGACGGATCTGTTTCAAGGTGGAGAGCTGCGATTCCCGCGCTTGTGTGCTCTTCCTCTCCTGAGAAGTGGGGTTGGCGCGTGGAGGACGTTTCAGAAGTCAGTCGGACTGTGAAGGGGCCCTCCAGGGCAATTCCGTGCCGATGCTCTGGGTAGAGATGAAGAATCCACTTCTGAGCATGATCTCCTACAGGCTTTTCTTCATCCGCGCGCGCATGCGCGCGCGAGATCGTCTCGGGCAAGCCCGAGCCCTACGGCAGAACCTATGCCTGCACAGATGCGGGATGGCGTGGAAAAGGAGGTGAGGCAATCTTGATGTGCGCTGATGTTGATCGGTGGGGTCGGCGCACGCGCCGAACGATTGCACGGGGCTTGCCCCGCGCGATGAGGAATCGGTACCGAGATACTTCATTCGGCGGCGCATGCGGCGGCGAATCGCCACGGGCACGGCTGACTTTTGAAACGTCCTCCGCGCGGCAACCGGCCATGCGGGGCCGTGGCCCCGCATGATTCCGAATCGGTCGTCGGATTCTTCATCCGCGCGCGCATGCGCGCGCGAGATCGTCTCGGGCAAGCCCGAGCCCTACGGCAGAACCTATGCCTGCACAGATGCGGGATGGCGTGGAAAAGGAGGTGAGGCAATCTTGATGTGCACCGATGTTGATCCGTAGGGTCGGCGCTCGCGCCGAACCATTGCGCGGGGCTTGCCCCGCGCGATGAGGAATCGGTACCGAGATACTTCATTCGGCGGCGCATGCGGCGGCGAATCGCCACGGGCATGCCTGACTTTTGAAACGTCCTCCGCGCGGCAACCGGCTATGCGGGGCCGTGGCCCCGCATGATTCCGAATCGGTCGTCGGATTCTCCATCCGCGCGCGCATGCGCGCGCGAGATCGTCTCGGGCAAGCCCGAGCCCTACGGCAGAACCTATGTCTGCACAGATACGGGATGGCGTGGAAAAGGGCGTGAGTCAATCTTGATGTGCACGGATGTTGATCGGTAGGGTCGGCGCTCGCGCCGACCCTACCGATCCAATGGCGGGAACGCACAAATCTCTGAGTCCATGGGGCGCGCGGCCGCGCTCGACGCCCTTTGGGAGCCTCATGGACCGATGCTTACTTTTTGCGCCGCTCCGCGATGGAGAGCACCTCTTCCGCAACCCGCGCGGCGGCGCCGGGTGCGTCGAAGAGCGGACGGATCTGTTTCAAGGTGGAGAGCTGCGATTCCCGCGCTTGTGGGTCGGTCAGCAGGCGAATGCACTCGCGCGCGGCGCGCGCCTCATCGGCTTCGTCGACGGCGAGGATCTCCGGCACTGCCTCGCGCCGGGCGAGAAGATTGAGCATCGAGAAGTGAGGAACTGCCAATAAAACGCGGGAGATCCAGCGGTCGAACCGCCGGCCGAGGCGGTAGAAGACCACAAGCGGCGCCCCGTAGTGCGCCACCTCGAGAGTGCCCGTTCCCGACTTGGCGAGCACGAGGGACGCGGCCGCAAGCAGCGCGTCGGTTTCCCCACAGAAGAGCTCGAGCGCCGGCGGGTTGCCCATCTCCTGGAGGAGAGCTTGAGCCTGATCGGCGCGCCGGCGGTCGCGCTGCGCCAGCACAAATCGCGCATCCTTCACTTCTGCGCGGATCGCGTCGGCGATGCGCGCCATGGGGCCGAGGTTGCGCCGCACTTCGGCGCCGCGGCTGCCGGGCATGAGCACCACGAGCGGTCCGCCCGCCCGCCGCCGCTCGACTTCGGCGCGGTCGATGCTCCGCAGCGTCAGATCGTCGCCGAGCGGATGGCCGACGTAGCGGACTTGGATTCCGTAATGTTCAAAATAAGGAACCTCGAAGGGGACGATCGCGAGCGCCGCCGCGAGATCGCGCCGCATGCGCCGCCAGCGCCAGGGCGCCCAGGCCCAGCTCTGCGGACATACATACTGGATCGCGGGGACGCCGCGCCGGCGCGCCAGCGTCGCGAGCACGAGGTGAAAGCCCGGGTTGTCCACGAGCACGACCGCGTCGGGTCGCTCGCGGTCGATCAAGTCAACAAATCGCTTCGCAAGCCCGATGTGGCGCGGAATCGTGAGCCAGCCATGCAGTAATCCCATGCCGGCGGCGTGGGCGATCGTCCGGTCGATCTCCGCTCCGGCCTCCCGGAGCCGCTCTCCGCCGAAAGCCACGGCGCGCACCGACGCGCGCCGCGCTCGGATCTCTTGCAACAGATGTCCTGCGTGGAGGTCGCCGCTCGCTTCACCGGCTGAGAGGAAGAGCGTCAACGGGCGGCCCGCTCGCGGCGCCGACGGACGCACAGGCGCAGGCGGCGGTGCTGCCGCCGGGGCCGCCAGTGCCTCCGCCACGCGGCGCAGCTCGGCGCGCCGCCAAGTCAATCCATACAAAACGAGCCGCAGCGGCGAGAGCACTCCAAAGACAAACTCGACGACGGCCTGCGTGAACACGAGCCACGCGGCGGGGGAGCGGGATCCACTTCTCGGCGCCGCGCCGGCGCCGCGCTCGTCAGAAGGCATCCTTCGCGCAGCGGAATCCGAGGTTGCGCACGCGCGTCGTCTTCGGCCAGAGCCACCGGAAGATGGCGGAGCTCTCCTTGGGCGAGCGGTCGTACGCACCGCCGCGCAGCACCACCAGCGCGTTTCCCTCGATGCGCAGCGGCGCGGGCTTGCCGCCCTCGAGCGTCGCAACCCACTCCATGGCGTTCCCAGCGAGATCGACGGCGCCCCAAGCCGACGTGTCGCCAGCGAAGCTGCCGACGGGAGCGAGATCGCCAACATCACCGTTGCGATCATTGGCCTTTTTGGCTTCGTACTGATTGCCCCACGGATATTGGAAGCCCTTGGCGCCGCGCGCCGCGAGTTCCCACTCATCCTCCGTGGGAAGCCGCTTCTTGGCCCAGGCCGCGTAGGCCGCCGCGTCCTCGTAGCTCACGCCGGTGACGGGGAGGCGCTCGGCGCCGGGCGGCATGATCCCCGCGCCGGGTGACTTGCCAGGCGCCTTCTCCCAGTTGGAGGGAGTGTGCGCCGCAGCCTCCGGCTTCGGCAGAGATAACAAGAAATTCTTGTACTGCTCATTGGTAACTTCCGTCCGATCGATATAGAACGGATGGAGGTGCACCACAAAAGGAGCTTTGCGCTTGTCGGAGTCGATGTCGTAGCCCGTGTTCGGGCCGAGCGTCACCTGGCCGCCGAGCACGAAGACCATTCCTTCTGGAGCGCGCCCGTACGCCGGATGAAAACGCTCGGGATGCTCGAGGCGGCTCTCGCGGTCGGCAGCGGCCGCGAGCGCGCTGCGCGCCGCCGAGTAATCTTTGGCAGCCGCCACATCCTTATAGATCCCGCGATTCCACAATTCGTGGATCGGAACGCCGGGCTGCACGTGCTTCTCCGCGACGCGCGCGCAGGCGCCCTCAAGGGCCGCCCGAAGCGCCGAGTCGTCGGACGTGGGGGCAGGGGCGGCTGCCGCGAGATCCTCGGCGATGCGCAGGGCGAGGGCGATCTTGATGGACTCGGGGAAGGCCGGGCCGCGCAAGGCGGCGACGGCCTCCGTGAAACGCCGTCGCAGCTCGGCCGTGAGCTTGCTTTTCGCTACCGCAGCGGGCTCGTCGGCGCTGCGGGCGCTGAGTGCTGCTCTCGAGACCTCCGCCAGGCCGGCGGCCCACTGCGGCGCCACCGGGTTCTCCTTGGCAATTGCCACGAGGCGTTCGAACTCGGCGTAGGCCGCGACGAGAGGCGCCTCGGCCTTCGCGACGACCTCCTCGGCCGCTCTGCGCTCCTCACGCGCCTTCGCCAGGGCCTGCTCACCCGCGTCTGCTCCCTGCCCGCAAAGCGGCGCCGCGGCGAGCGGTGCCAGGAGGAGCGAAAGGATGGGGGACGCCTTCATGGGCGGAGTCTTGCGTGCGCCAATGGCCGCGTCAACGCGGCACCGTCGTACGAGTTTCCCCGACTATCGAGCGCAGCCGCCGATGTTACAGACGGGGTGCCGCTTCAATCGCAGACGTTGGGGCCGGTCTTTCCGCAGGAGCCGCAGCTCTTGTCGGCGCCGGAGCTGCTCGGAGACGAATTCGGCGTCGAACTCGGCGAATCGGAGTTTGAGCCCGATGACCCGCTCTTTTTGTAATCAGTGATATAAAAGCCGGAGCCTTTGAAGATGATCCCGGCCCCCGCGCCGATCAGGCGCCGGAGTTTCGATTTATTGCACTTCGGACACTTCTTCAGCGCCGAGTCGTTCATCGACTGGAACTGCTCGAACCTGTGGTCGCAGCCGTCGCAGACGTAGTCGTAGGTGGGCATGGCTTGAGGGGGAGTTCGTCGGTGGATCTATTCGGTTGCGGCGCTTCCACTGCTTGTCGAGCCGCCGCTTTGCGGGGCCCCACTTTCCGGGGCCCCATTTTCCGGGGCCCCATTTTCCGGGGCCACTGCGATCACGACTTGGCTCGGCCGAAGGACCCGGTCGTTCCAGAGATAACCCCGGCGCTGCTCGTGGAGCACTGTCCCGGGGGTGTGCTCGGCGGTGGGGACGCTCGTGAGGGCCTCGTGGAGCTTGGGGTCGAAGGGGAGCCCCGTCGTGGGAATTTCCTTCACGCCCTCGCGCGCCGCGGTCGCCATGAGGATCTCCCGGATCATTCGAACTCCATCGACGAGCTGCGCGTGGCTCGCCGGCGTCGCCGATTGGATCGCGCGGTCCAGCTCATCGACTCCCGCCAACATCGCGCCGAGGAGCGGCTCCATGCGGCGGCGAACGCGGTCTTCCACGTCGCGCTCCATGCGTCGGCGGAAATTCTGAAAATCGGCCTGAACGCGGAGAACCTGCTCGCGCAGCGAGTCGGCTTCTGCCGCTGCGGCCTGGAGCCTCGCCAGCTCTTCGGGGGTCCTCGAGGCGTCGAGCTCGCCCGCCTCGTCCGGCCCAGAACCGCCTTCCGGCATGCCAGCCTTCGCTTCGTTCGAATCGTGGGTCATCGGCTTCTTACGTCGGAAGAATGGGAAAGGGGGCAAATGAGCTCCGGCTCACTCAGTGAACATGTCTTTCATGCGTTCGAAGAAGCCGCGCGACTTGCCGGCGCCCTGCTTCTTCTCGATCTCGGCGAATTCTTTGAGGATCTCCTCCTGGCGCGCGCTGAGCTTCTTTGGAACCTCGCCGTAAACGCGCACGTGGAGATCTCCTTTTGTGGATCTTCCCGGGGCGGAGAGCCCCTGCCCTTTGAGGCGAAACACCTTCCCCGACGGCGTGCCCCGGGGAATGGTGAGGGATACGGATCCCTTGTGGAGCGTCGGCACGTCGACTTTCGTGCCGAGCGCCAAATCGATGAAAGAGACGGGGAACTCTCCATACAGATCGGCTCCGCGCCGCTGAAAAGTCTTATGCTCCTGAATCTGTAAGACCACATACAGGTCGCCGGCGGGGCCGCCGTCCGGCGACGCATCGCCCTGCCCCGAGAGGCGAAGCTGCATGTCGTCTTCGACTCCGGCGGGAATGTGCACTTTGATCTCGCGCTTCTTTGCCACGAGGCCCGTGCCCTCGCAGGGCGCACAATTGCGCTCAACCGAGCTTCCTTGGCCGTGGCACTGCGGACAGGTGCGTTGGATGCGCAGGAATCCTTGCCCTTGAATGATCATTCCGCGGCCGCCGCAAAGTTTACAAGTCTTCGGCCCGCCTGCGTCCTTGCTGCCGGAGCCCTTACAATTCGTGCAGATCTCGCGGCGATCAATGTGGATCGTTCGCTCGACGCCGGTGTCGACCTCCTCGAGCGTGAGCTGCGTATCGACGCGGAGCGAATCGCCCTGCTGCTGCCGACGGCGTCCGCCGCCGCCGAAGAACTCCTCGAAGCCCGGGCCGAAGAAATCACCAAAGGCGCGGCGGAAGATCTCCTCTGCATTGCCATAGCCGGCGAAGCCGCCGGCGCCGGGACCGCCGCCGGCGGCGCCCTTCAGCCCCGCGCGTCCGAATCGGTCGTAAGCAGCGCGCTTCTCAGGGTTGGAAAGAACGTCGTAGGCCTCCGCCGCTTCCTTGAACTTCGTCTCCGCCTCCTTGTCTCCCTGATTGCGGTCGGGGTGGTGCTGAAATGCAAGCTTTCGATACGACTTCTTGATCTCGTCTTCTGTGGCATTGCGCGAGACGCCGAGCACCTCGTAATAGTCACGTTCCGACATGGCGTGGAGATTCGTGGGCCCGGAAGAAGGAGATCGGGATAGGGCGAGCGGTGGAGCCCGATGGAGCAAGCGGTGAACGAAGACCTCTGCCTCCGCTCACCGCCGCTCCGATCATGGATCTGAGTCTTCGTTCGCTGCGCTAGCTGACCGCGCCCTCGACCTTCGACTTCTTATCTTTCAGAGAGGTGACGAGCGTGTCGGTTGTGAGCATGAGCCCCGAGATCGACGCCGCATTCTGCAGCGCGCTGCGCACGACCTTCGTCGGATCGATCACACCCGTCTTGACGAGGTCCTCATAAGTGCCCTTGAGAGCGTTGAAGCCCTCGGAGCCCTTGCGCTCGCGCACTTCCTCGACCACCACCGAGCCGTCGAAGCCGGCGTTCTCGGCGATCTGTCGAATCGGCGCCTCGAGCGCCCGACGCAGGATGTCGACGCCAAACTTGATATCGTCCTTGGCCGAGAGCTTGTCGAGCGCAGCCTGGGCACGCAGCAGCGCGACGCCGCCGCCTGGGACGAAGCCCTCCTCCGCCGCCGCGCGGGTGGCGTGGAGTGCGTCCTCGACGCGCATCTTCTTCTCTTTCATCTCGGCTTCCGTCGTGGCGCCGACGCGAATCACCGCCACGCCGCCGGTCAGCTTGGCGAGCCGCTCTTGGAGCTTCTCGCGGTCGTAGTCCGACGTAGTCTTCTCGATCTGTGCACGGATCTGTGACACGCGCGCCTCGAGCTCCTTCTTCGAGCCGCCGCCGCCCACAATGGTGGTCTTCTCTTTCTCGACCGTGATGGTGGCCGCGCGGCCGAGCCAGGAGCTGTCGACGCTCTCGAGCTTCACGCCGAGATCCTCCGTCAGCGCCTTCCCGCCCGTCAGCACCGCGATGTCGGCGAGCATGGCTTTGCGGCGATCACCGAAGCCCGGCGCCTTCACGGCGCAAATATTGAGAATTCCCTTGAGCTTGTTCACCACGAGCGTGGCGAGCGCCTCGCCCTCGATGTCCTCGGCGATGATGAGCAGCGGCTTCGCCTGCTGCGCAACGCGCTCGAGGAGCGGGAGGATCTCGCGCACATTGCTAATCTTCTTCTCAGTCGCGAAGACATAGCAATCCTTGAGGACGGCCGTCATGCGGCTGACGTCGGTGATGAAGTAGGGAGAGATGTAACCTTTGTCGAACTGCATTCCGTCGACGAGGTCGAGCACCGTCTCCACCGACTTGCCCTCCTCGACCGTGATCACGCCGTCTTTCTTGACGCGGTCCACGGCGTCGGCGAGCAGGTTGCCAATGAAAGAGTCGTGGTTCGCCGAGATCGTGCCGACCTGGGCGATCTCCTCTTTCTTCGTAATCTTTTGCGACTGCTTCTCGAGGTCCTTCACCACCGCTTCGACACCGAGGTCGATCCCCTCCTTGAGGCGGACGGGGTTGACGCCGTGGGCGAGGAACTTGAGACCTTCACAGAAGATCGCCTCGGCGAGAACCGTCGCCGTCGTCGTGCCGTCGCCGGCCACATCATTGGTCTTGTTCGCGACCTCGTTCACGAGCTTGGCGCCCATGTTCTCGAACGGGTCGGCGAGCTCGACTTCCTTCGCCACCGTCACGCCGTCGCGGGTGACCGTCGGGCCGCCGAAGGAGCGCTCCAGGATCACGTTGCGGCCGGCGGGGCCGAGCGTGACTTTTACCGCGTGGGCGAGTTTCTGAACGCCGGCCTTCACTTTAGCGCGGGCGTTCTCGTCGAAGATGAGTTGCTTTGCCATGTTTTGTTCTGTTGTTTTTGTTTGTTTCCGCGGACGGTGGAATTAGCCGATCTTCGCGAGGAGGTCCGACTCGCGCAGGACCTTGAACTCGTCGCCGTCGATCTTGATGTCGGAGCCGGAGTACTTGCCGAAGATCACTTCATCTCCGGACTTCACGCTGAGTTCCTGGCGCTTGCCGTCGCCGAGCAGCTTGCCGTTGCCGACCGCGACGACGCGGCCGCGCTGGGGCTTTTCCTTCGCGTTGTCCGGAAGGACGATTCCGCCCGCGGTCTTCTCCTCGGCCTCGAGGACTTTGACGAGCACGCGATCTTCGATGGGCTTGAGCTGTGCCATGTTCGTATCTTTGGGATTCGGTGTTTGGGTGTGTTGAAATTGTGAAGTTCAGGGAGATCCTTAGGGATCGAGGACCTTAGAAATCCATATCGCCGCCGCCCATATCGCCCATGTCGCCGTGGTCGTGCCCATGGCCGTGGCCGCCCTTCTTGGCGGTCTCCTCCTTGGGCTTCTCGGCGATCATGGCGTCGGTCGAGAGCAACAGCGTCGACACGCTCACGGCATTCTGGAGCGCGGTGCGCGTCACCTTCGCCGGGTCGACGATTCCGGCGCTCAGCATGTCCACATATTCGCCGGACATGGCGTTGAACCCGTAGCTCGATTTGTTCTCCTTGAGAATGCGCCGCGAAACCACGGGGCCGTCGAAGCCGGCGTTCTCTGCGATGCGCTCCACGGGGCGCCGGAGCGCTTCGCGCAGCACATCAATTCCGAACTTCTCCTCCTCATCGACGGAGACCTTGTCGAGCGCCTTGATGGCGCGCAGCAGCGCGACACCGCCGCCCGGGAGGATGCCCTCCTCGACGGCCGCGCGCGTGGCGTGGATCGCATCCTCGACGCGCGCCTTCTTCTCTTTCATTTCCGTCTCGGTGGCGGCGCCCACCTCGATTTGTGCAATGCCGCCCGTGAGCTTCGCGAGGCGCTCCTGGAGCTTCTCGCGGTCGTAGTCGGACGTCGTAGTGGCGATCTCCGCGCGGATCTGCTTCGCACGGCCGCTCACAGCCGACGCCGCTCCGGCACCCTGCACAATGGTGGTATTGTCCGCATCGACCACCACTTTCTTCGCGCGGCCGAGGTCGGAGAGCGGAATCGTGGCGAGGTCGAACCCAAGGTCCTTCATAAGCGCCTTGCCGCCCGTCAGGATCGCGATGTCCTCGAGCATCGCCTTGCGGCGGTCGCCGTAGCCCGGCGCCTTGACCGCGCACACGTTCAAAATTCCCTTGAGGCGGTTCACCACAAGCGTCGCGAGGGCTTCGCCCTCGATATCCTCGGCGATGATCAGAAGCGGCTTGCCCGCATTCTTTGCCTTCTCGAGGAGCGGGAGGAGTTTCGCAATGCTGGAGAGCTTGTCCTCATAAATAAGGATGAAACAATCGCTGAGGGCGCATTCCATCGTGTCCGGGTCGGTCACGAAATGGGGCGAGAGGAATCCGCGATCGAATTGCATTCCTTCGACGACGCGCACGTCGGTGTCGAGGCTCTTGCCCTCCTCCACCGTGATCACGCCGTCCTTGCCGACCTTATCCATCGCATCTGCAATAATCTTCCCAATCTCGGGATCATTATTGGACGCGATGGCGGCGACCTGCTGGATCTCCTTGGAGCCGTCGACCTTCTTGGCCATCTTCTTCAGCTCCTCGCCGATCGCCTCGACTCCCTTGCGCATGCCGCGGATCAGAGCCGCTTCATTGGCGCCGGCGGTGAGGTGACGCAGGCCGGCTGTGAAGATCGCCTCCGTGAGCAGCGTGGCGGTGGTCGTGCCGTCGCCCGCCACGTCGCTCGTCTTGCTCGCCACTTCCTTCACGAGCTGCGCGCCCATGTTCTCGTACGGGTCGTCGAGCTGAATCTCCTCGGCGACTGTGACGCCGTCTTTCGTGACGGTGGGTCCGCCCCAGCCCTTGTCGAGCACCGCATTGCGGCCGCGCGGCCCGAGCGTGCTCACGACGGCTCGGGCGAGCTTCTCGACACCGCGGCGCAGCGCCTCGCGCGCGTCCGCATCGAACACCATCTGCTTTGCTGTCATCGGTCAGAATCCTGAAGGGCCAGCCGCCGGGACACGGCGGCCTGACAACGATTGGGGTTGAACAAGAGATTCGTGGAAGCCTGCGGGGCGCCCGACGCGCTGCCAAAGCCTCGGCAGGGGCGCCGGCCGCCACGGCACCGGTGGAGCCGCCAATAGCGGAGCCACCGAAAACCGGGCGCAGGAGCCCGCCCTGTTTTCAAATTCGATGCCGGGGGATCGAATGGCCGGGGGGCCGGCGTTCGTCGTCCCAACCTCCGAATCTGGCGCTCGTTACACTCTTCGCCGCGATTCGAGCGAGACCCTCCGCGCTGCTGCCCGCTTGGCAGGGCATCGGTGGCGAGCTTGAACCGGGCGTCAAAACGGCAGCAGAACCCATGCTTCGAATTCGATCCCTTCTGCGACTGTGGCTCCCCGTGGTGGCAGCCGCTCCGATCGCCTCCGCGTCGACCTACGAGCCTCACGCACGGCGGATCCTGCAAGGGCCGACGGCCGTTGAGGTGCGCCCGCTGCGCGGCGAAGCCGTACGCGGCGAGCTGCGCTCCCTCGACTCGAAATCGATCGGCGTCGACGTCGTCGGCTCCGGCTCGACGACCTTCTCGCTCTCAGAGCTCCTCTCCATCCAGTTTCCCCATGGCGAGGCCAAGAGCCCCGATGCCAAGAGCGAGGGCGCCGGCGGGCGCTTGCGGGTTGAGCTTCCCATGGGCGACAGCCTTAGCGGGCTTTGGCGATCGGGCTCCGCCGAATCGCTCGAGCTCGCGCTCGAAGGGGCGCCGCTTGCGATTCCGATCGAGTCGGTGAGAAAAGTGATCTTCACCGATCGGCTTCCGAAGTCGCTGACCGATCTCTCGACGCAGCCCGGCAAAGACCGGCTCTTCCGGCTCCGCAAGGGAGCGGCGGGGGCCGAGACGGTCGTCGAGCCGATCCAGGGCACGCTGCTCGCGTTCTCCGCCGCGGGCGTGGAATTCGAGAGCGTGCTCGGAAAGACCACATTTCCGTTCGCCGAGATTGTTGCCCTCTCGCTCGCTCCGCTTGGCGAGGACAAGCCGGCCGCTCCCTTTGAAGCCGATGCCGTGCTCGCGCTGGCACCGGAAGGGCGCATCCGCGCCAAGCTGCTCGGCGTCGGCGCTGGCGCCCTTCGCGTGTCGACGGCGGCCATTCCGGAGATTGCCATTCCTCTTCGCGCGCTCCAGGCGATCCGGCTTCGCAATCAACAATTCGTCGACCTCTCGGATCTCGAGCCCGTGGAGGCTCTCGACCAGCCCTATCTCGGAAGCTCCTTCGGCTCACGCCGTCCCTGGCGGCGCGACCGCAACGTCGCCGACAAGCCGCTGCGCGTCGGCGGAGTGGAGTTCGCCACGGGGATCGGCGTGCACTCGCGCTCGAAGCTCACCTATGCGCTCACGGAGCCTTTTGTGGGTTTGCGCGCGCGCGTCGGCGTCGACGACGAAACGCTACAATTCTTGCGGAAAGGATCGGTGATCTTCCGCGTCCTTGGCGACGACAAGGTTTTGTGGGAAAGCCCCGTGCTGCGGACTGGCGAGCCCGCGGTCGCACTTCCGGACATCTCCCTCAAGGACGTGCGCAAGCTGACGCTCGAGGTGGATTACGCCGACGGCATGGACATCGCCGACTACGCCGATTGGTGCGAGCCGCTGCTGCTGCGCGCACGGGCGACCGGCGCCGAAAAGTAGGATTTCGCCCGGCCTCGCCATGCGCGTGCGATTCGCTGTGGTATGCGTGGCGGCGGCAATTGGCTGCCTTGCCATCGCAGCCACGCGCGGGAGCGACGCGGACGTGTCGCCCGATCGCGGCGACGGCCTCGGTGCGAGCCGCCCCTTCGCCACCATTCTCGTCTCGGAGCCGCGCGCCGCAGGCGAGCCGGAGCGGCGCGCTGCCGCTGAGGAGGCGCACCGCGCAGCGGGCGCGCTCGCGCGGGTGGTGCTTCCCGACGACGAGGCGGGGCGCGCCAGCGCTGCGGCGCTCGAGTCCTTCGCCGCCCCGGACCTGCGGCTTCGCGTTGGCGCCGCAGAGTCGCCGAACGCGCGGCCCGACGAACACACGATCCTCATTGAGGAGCGCAAGCTCACTTCTCCAACGCTCCTCGAGGTGCGCTTCGAGGAGCGTGTCGCTGCAGGCCGGCCCGCCGTCTGGTCGCTGGTCGGAGATCAGTTACTTCTGGGCTCCTTACAGATCGAGATCGACGGCCGGCCGATCACCGGCGTGCCGGGCTCGGTCCGAGCCGGCGGTGAGCTGGAAGTAACGATTCCTCCGATGGCGGCAGGCGTGCATGTGGCGCGCGTCGCGGGGCGGGCGGGCGAGCCGCCGGTGGAGGTGCGCTTCGAGACCCGCGCCCCGTCGCGCGTCGCCGTCTCCGAGCCGAACTCGTACGCCGCGGCCGCGCTCGCCGCCCAGGGATTTCACATTTCGAGCCTCGAGAGCTTCTCCGACGAATCGCCTCCTGCATGCGTCGTCCTCGAAGGAGCACGCTGGGCGCGCGAATTGGAGCGGCTGCTCCGTTGGACGGAGGCGGGAACTGGAATTGTACTGATCGGTGAAGAGGCCCTTGCGGCAGCACAGCCGACGCGCCTCTCGGAGCGCCTGCCGGCGCGCTGGGTGCCCCGCCCCAAGGAGAAGCCTCCGGAGCCGCCTGTCGAGGAAGGCGAACCGGAGGAAGCCGACGCGCCGCCTGAGGAGCCGCCTCCGGCGGAACCGACAAAAGAGCCGGCGCAGCCGGTCGGTCCGCCGGCGCCCGCCGTGAGCGCGCCGATGCCCAAAGCCGCGAGCGAGACGGCCGTTGCCGCCATCGCGCTCGTGATCGACCGATCGGGCTCGATGGTGGGACGCAAGATGGCACTCGCCAAGGAGGCTGCGCTGGCCACTGCTCAGCTCCTCGCAGCGGATGATTACTTAACCGTCGTAGCGTTCGACAACGAGCCCGAGATCGTCTTTGCGGCCGATCTCGTCGGCGCTCCGGACAAGGTGCGCCCCAAGCTCGATACGGTCTACCCGCGCGGCGGCACGCTCTTCTATCCTGCGCTCCGCGTGGCGGCCGACCAGCTCCGACGGACTCCGGCCGGCCTGCGCCACGCGATTCTCATTACAGATGGTGCGACCCACGACAAAGTCACCGCTCCGTACCGCGAGCTGCTGACGAAACAATTCGCCGAGTGGGGAATCACGCTTTCCACGGTATTTGTGGTGGGCGAAGGTGATCAGGATCCGGAGCTGCTCGGACGGCTCGCTCTGTGGGGGCGCGGCAAAGTGTATCCTGCTACAGAAGAGCAGATCCCCGCGATCGTGACGCAGGAAGTTCGCCGCGCAACGGGGACGCCGCCAGGGGGCGGCCGGCGCGCCGTTCCGCAGCCCCAGCCGGCCGAGAAGCAGGAGCCGCCTCCGAAGCCAGCGCCGCCGAAACCGGCCCCTCCCAAGCCGCCGAAGCCGCGCCCGCAGCCGTTGCCGCCGAGTCTGCCGCCGGAGCCGAAGGTGCGGCTGATTGGCACAGAAGGGGTGCGCCTTCTCGAAGGCCTTGGAGTCTCCGATTGGAAGCCGATCTCGGGATTTTGTGAGCTTGCGCCGCGGCTCACGGGGGCAGCGCTCGTGCGCACAGAAGCCGGCGTGCCGGTTCTCGTCGTCGGGGCGGCACGCGGCGGCTCCGCCGCTCTGCTCGGAATCGAGCAGCAGGGCGGATTCTCGGAGTGGGCCGGCGAGCCGAATCCACAGATCCTGCTGGCGCGCCTTGCCCACGCCGTGGGCCGAAGCGAACCCGCGGCGGAACCCTTCTCGCTCCGCGTTCGCGATGGAGTCGCCTGGACTTGGGGTTCCGACCTGTGGGGGTGGCTCGGCGAATCGAGCGGCTCGCCCCGGCAGGACCTCGGCGCGGGGCGCGCGGCGGTCGAGGTGGGGAGCGCGCTGACCGGAGAAACGGAGCCGATCTCTCCCGGCTGGCGCCGCACGAGCCTCCGGAGACACGAACGCAGGCCGGAGGTGCCGACCGTGGGGGCGCTTCTGGCCTCGTTGCCTTCGACGGCGACCGATCGCGGCCCGGCGGAGCCGGCTCCGCCCGCGAGCCCCCCCGATTTCTCGCGGCACGCCCGCCCCTGGATCCTCGCTGCGGCTGTCGCGCTCCTTGCGGCCATCCTCTCCACGCGGCGTAACGATTAGCAGCTTGCTAAGGAACTCCTTTTGAGCGAATTGAAGTTCACTTTTCACGAGATCGGGGACAGACGCGTCTGGCGCAGCGGGGCGTTTCGTCGATCGCGGCACGACGATGGGTTCGCGAGAAGGGCCGAGAAACACCGGAAGAAGGTGCTCCATGTCCTGTGAGCCCTCAGACTCGGAGTGCGCGCCAGCCGATATCCAAGGCGAGCCCACCAGCCCGTGGCAAGAGTCACTCGAGCTGCGCGCGGGACTTTTGCCACAGCCTGCTACCGTCGGGCGGAACTCCTCTGCTCCCGCTCGACAAGGAATCTCTCGATCCATGAAACGGCCAACGGATGGGTCCCCCGGGAGCGACGAACCGTATGCGACCCTGGATCCGACTGCGATCGATGAACTTCGTTCGCTTGCTGCGGGCGGCGATGTCACACTTCTCAAGGATGTGCTTGGAACCTATCTCCGAGACGCCGCGTCGTACGCTCGCGAGATTCGCACGGCAATCGCGGAGTCCGATGCCAGGAAGCTCGATCGGTGCGCCCATACGCTCAAATCTACGAGCGCGACCGTCGGTGCGATGGAACTCGCCGAGATCTGTAAGGAGCTCGAGCAGCTCGGGCGGCGAGGATTGACGTCCGAGGCGGCTTCGAAGCTCGACGAGCTGGACCGCCGGTTCTCGGCTGCGCTCGCGGCTGTGACGGCCGAGCTCGAGCGGTCGTAGCCAACACTCTGGGACGGGAGGGGCGCGCGAGCGAAGCGTGCGCGCCGTGCCGGCCTCGCACCGGAATTGCAGAATGTTCAACGGGCGGCGGCACTGGGATGCGGCGCGAGAGGAGGCACTCCAGAGCGCAAGGGTCGAGCGTCGCAGGAGGGCTGCAGCGGCATGGCGGTTGCTCACAACCGGATGTCCCTTTTGAGGCTCACCCCGTGCGCGCACGCTTTGTAAAAATCGCAATCGTTGCAACTCCATCTCAACTTCTCCTCGCAACGGCCCTTGCCCAGAGCCCCTTTCCCGGGCAGGAGTTCTCCGTCGGGACGCAGCCGACCAGCGTCCTCGCAGGGGATTTCACCGGCGATGGGCGCACCGATCTCGTTGCCACGAATTTCGGCTCCGCCTCGGTTTCACTTCTCGCCGGAAATGGAGCGGGCGGATTTGTGCCTGCGACAATGCCTTCTGTCACAAATTATCCCCACGGCGTCACCGCGGCCGATCTGAATCTTGACGGACGGCAGGATTTGGCCGTCGCACATCTGAAGAATCCCGGCGCCCTATCGGTGCTGCTTGCCAACGCGGTAGGCGGATTCTCGTCGGCGGGAGCGACGACCGTCGGCTCCGGTGCGCGAACGGCGAGCTCAGCCGATTTCAACGGTGACGGCAAGCCCGACGTCATTACGGCCAATGCCGGTGTGAGTTCGCTCTCGCTCTTATATGGAAATGGAGCGGGCGGATTTGTGTCGACGTTCACGATGAATCCCGGAGCCAATTGTTGGACCGTGACGGCTCCCGACATGGATCTGAATGGCATGCCGGATATCGTCGTTACCAATTCTGGAGGCGGATCGATCGCTCTCATCCTCAATCTTGGAGGCGGTGCATTTCAGCCGCCGGTCCCGTATGTCGTGGGCTCTATTCCGAAGGGACTCGTGACGGCGGACTTGACCGGGGATGGTTTCCCCGACGCCGCCGTGGCGTCCCAGCTGAGCCAGCAGGTATCCATCCTTGTGAACTCTGGAGCGGGAACTCTCGGCACGCCGCAGGCGATCGCGCTCGGCGCGGAGCCCTATGCTCTCGCGGGGAGCGATCTCAACGGAGATGGGCGCACGGACCTCGTGACGTCGAATTACACATCCCGCGATGTGAGCGTGCTCCTTGCGAGCGGTCCGGGCACATTCGCGCCGCCCGTGAAGCAGTATGCGAACGATGGGCCGCTTTTTGTGGCTATCGGCCAGCTCAACGGCGACTCCGCACCCGATCTCGCCGTTGTGAACTACAGCGCGGGGCGCATCGTGCTCGGAGCCGGGGACGGCACGGGGAAGTTTCGCCTTCCAGGCGTGTATGCATCCGGCCAGTCGCCATCCGACATCCGCACGGGCGATCTGAACCAGGACGGCGTTCCCGACCTGGCGGTGACCCACGCCGCTGCCGCGGGAAGCGTCCGAGTATTTGTTGGACTCGGCAGCGCGGTCTTCAGCCCGGTCACCGCATACGCAGCCGGCAATCAGCCGACGATTCTTGCGCTCTCCGACCTGAACTACGACGGCGTGCTCGACGCTGCTGTCACGAACTGGGGAGCCGACAAGCTTCGCATTCTCCTCGGCAATGGAGATGCCACATTTCAGCCGGCGCTGATCGAGTACTCCACGGGGCAGCTGCCGCGTGGCCTTGCAGTCGCGGACCTGAATGACGACGCATGGCCCGACGCGGTGTACACCAACTATCTTGTCGACACGGTCTCGATTCGAGCCGGCGGAGCAGGAGGCTTCGGCCCGCCGTCGTCCTTTGCGGCGCCGCTGCATCCTTACAGCTTGTCCGCCGTCGACCTCAATCTCGATGGCTCGCGAGACTTAGTGATCTCGAGCGACGCCGCCGGTCAGACCACGGTTTGTATGAACTCCGGCGGCGGCGTCTTCAGCAGCGTGAGCTACGCGGCGGGCGGCTCCGAGGCGGGGGTGGGAGATCTCGACGGCGACCTCATTCTCGACCTCGTTGCCGCGAGAGGCGCGACGCTGACCTGGCTCCGCGGCGTCGGAGGCGGCGCCTTCGCGGATGCGGGACCGATCGCCGCGGGCGCGTCGATCCACTCTCCGATTGCAACAGATATGAACGGCGACGGAATCACCGACGTCGCGGTGACCAATGAAGGCAGCCTCGGCACCGTTTCTGTGCGTTTCGGAAGCGGCGGCGGCGCACTCGGTGCGCTGTGGGCTCACAGCATTCCGAGCACTCCGCGCGCGCTGCTCGCCGCCGATCTCGACAGTGACGGAGCGCCCGATCTCGTGACCGGTTGTTATGTTTCCGGGGAGATCGCGGTGTTGCGGAACGGACGCGGCCCGGTCGCAGGGATCACTCCCTTCGGCACGGGAAGCCCCGGCTGCGCAGGCCAGCTCGGTCTCGCCGCTCGCGTGGCGCCCGCCGTGGGCGAGCAAGGGTTCGGCCTTGGCCTCACGAACGGACCTCCGCTTTCGCTCGGGCTTTTGCTGATCGGCGACGTTGCCAATATTCCGGGAGCGGATCTCTTCGGGCTCCAACTCCTATTCCACGTGGATCTATTGCAATCGGTGGAACTCCTCGCAGCCGACATCTACACCGACGCCTACGGAGTCGGATCGCTGGCTATACCGATTCCGAATCAGCCGGCTCTCGCGAACAAGGTCTACTACGCACAGGCGATCGCGTTGGAGATCGCCCGCGACGGAATGACTTGCAATCCGGCGTCGGCTCAGCTGGTGAGCTCGCGGGCGATCTCGTTACAGATTGCGCCGTAGGGGCGGAGCACGCGCCGAACGCTGGCGCGGGGGTTGCCCCGCGCGATGACGCTTGGGCAGCGCGAGTCTTCATCCGCCCGCGCCCCACGGCGTGATTGACAACTTCGAGGACGTCCCATTCATCCCGAGTCACGACCCGCCAGCCAAACGCGCTCGCGGGTTCGGTGTCGGCTCGGCGATCTTCCGCAGCGTGTTCTTGTCGGTGTGATGAAACAGATCGGGACGCCCCGCGATCTGCAGCACCGTGTCCTGCTCGTAGCTCCAAATGCCGTTCCCCAAGATGTTCACTTGAATACGGAATGACACCGTCCGGAACGCCCGGTCGAGAAATGGATTGGCACAAATCCCGAAGTGTTGCGAACCGAACTCGCTTTTCAGTTCGAACTGCTTCGCATCGGGCGCCGCGGTCCCGGAGGCCATCGCCACGAGGCCGCGCGGGATGCTCAACGTGTGAAGAATTGAGCCGGTAGCGGGCTCCCACAGCCAATAGCCCACCTGATCGTGGAATGTCCCCGTGTCGCCCGGACGAGTAATGTGGACGTGATAGCGAAGTCCATAGAGAAGCTGCGGCCCGTTGGTTTGCGGGTCGAGCGGCTGCAACTCATACCGCTCCACGTACGGTTCCTCCATCGGCCCGTCGGCTTCCGGGTGGCGGTCGGTTCCGCGCGAACCTTCAAAGATCCCCGCCATGTGTGAGAGCGGTCCGAGGTTTCGGAGCGTGTGCGGGTCGATGTTCGCGGGTTCAGAGAAGATGTTCTCGGCTTGGGCCATTGCGGTTCTCGCTGCGCGGCGAGAAGCTACCGCGGTCCCCCCCCGGCTCCAAACGCGGCGCCCCTAAGGCGAGGCGGTTCGAGGGTCAGCGGGACGACCGCCGCTCCGGGCCTCCCGGACCCCGCGGAGCGCGGGGCGGGGGAGTGCGGGTTGAGCGCAGATGTGCCTCAACGCACCGCTCGAGGAGATGGGCTGCGGCCGCGTATCCCGGGCATGCGACGAGGGCGTCGGCCGCAGACGCAATCGCCGATTCGTATCGTTGCGATTGCGCTTCGGCTTCCGCGTGAACGAGGCGGTCGACCGCCGTCGCTTCCGAGCGAAATGTTGCATCGGATCGCGGCTCGAAGAGGCCGCCGGCGAAGTGGGCGGCTACGCGCATGCCGCGCTGCTCGAGCTGGCGGGCCCAGTCCAGCAGCGCTGCGCTCGACACGAGCCCCTGTTCGAGTTCGATCGAGAGTAGCGCCTCCCGCGGCGCGATGAGTACCGCGCCATCCTGAGACCGCATGAGAAGCACATCGGGGTGCTCGACTTCGAAGCGCGTCGTCCAGACCTCGAGCAGCTCCTCGGCGTCGCAGGCGCCGTCGCTCATCAGCACGACGCTCGGCTCGGGCGCTCCGACCAACATCTGTGCGATGGACGCCGATGCTTCATCTCCGGGCATGAAGTTGATTGTGCGAGCCGCGCGCTCGCTGCGAACGCGCTGGGATCCAAGGACGATCACGAGGGCGCCTTGCTGCTGCGGCTGCGGGCGTTCGGTCCTTCGAACAGGAATTGTTGCAAGACGCGCGAGCCGGTCCGCCACAGCGGCGGCGATCTTCTCCCATGAGTGATTTCGGAGCGCGCGTTCGCGCCCCGCCGCCGCGCGCTCGGCTCGCTCCTGCTGCTCGGCCACGACTCGGCGGAGCTTCTGTGCGAGAGAGTCGTGGTCCGGCTCAAAGACCCAACCCTTCCCGACTCGCCTTCCCGTGCCGTCCTCACAGATCTCCCGATGGGCGAGGACGAGGAAGGATGTCGAAGCATCACAGATCTCGGCGATCTCTCCCGCTGCGGTCACAACGCCCGGGGTGCCGGCGGCCATCGCCTCCAGCAGAGCCTCCGGAGCACGCCCAGTGCGGCTCGGGCAGACGAGCGCATCGCAGGCGGCGTAGACGGCCGCGCGCTGCAAGCCGTAGTCCTGCTCCCGCAGAAGCACCAACTCGGGCGCATCGGCCCGGGAGCGCGCCGCCTGCACCATGAGTTCCACTTCACGAAGTGCATTCTCGGTTGACGCGGAGGCGAGCACGACGAGAGCAACGTCGTCGCCGGCCGAGAACGTTTCTGTGTAAGCGCTCAGCAATAAATCGAGCCCGGCTTCTATCGACGCGTCGCCCACAAATAATAGCCGCGTATGCTTTCTCGTCTCGATGGCCGCAGGCGGGAGTTGCGGCCGGAAGCGGTCGACATCGACGCCGCGCGGAATTAGGGCGATGCGCTCCGAGGGGACGCCTGCAGAAAGATAACATTCCGCATCGAATCGCGAAGAACACCATACTTCATCGACGACGCGCCGGCATGCGCGGGCCCAGTCGACCGGGATGCCGGCCGTTTCGACCGGCTGATACCAGACCCATCGGCCCTCGAGAGGAGGCGTCATGCGCGGCGGCGATTGGTGGGTAACCACAATTTCGACCGATCCGCTGAGCGGCGCGCCGAATCGCTCCCACACCCGCGAAGCAAGGGTGCTCTCCTCGCGGCTCGCGGCACCCTCGGACTCCGTCGGGTCGCATCGGAGTTCGATCTCCTGCTTCGCGGCGAGCCGTGCGCAGATCTCGCGGTTCCAGATGCCATAGGGCGTTCGGGCGTGGAATGGGCCTTCCCACGCCACGCGGACCGACGCGTGGGCCGCACCCGGCGCGGTTCGCCGCCGCCGGCTCGTTCGCGTCTTCGGGGTCACGAGAAGATTTGTGAACTTCGCGGGTGTTCTTTCTGTGAGAATCGTGCGGATCCGAGCGGAGGTCGCTTCGCGGCCGTAGTGGCGAAGCACATCCTCTCGTGAACTCAGCGCATATCGCTGTCGCGTCTCTTGGTCCTCGGCGGCTTGGCGCATCGATTGGCGGAGCACACCGAGAGACATCTCGGCCCAGCGATGGCCGCGGAGATGCGGGAATGCCTCGAGCGCGCGTTCGGGAACGGGCTCCACGCCCGCGTCGACGAGCCAGCTATTCCCGTCGTGGGAGAAGTCGAGGTGCGCGCCGTGGCGGGGCGCGATCACCGCCACTCCGGCGGCCATCGCTTCGAGAACAGTGCGACCGGAGCCCGCCCCTCGAGAGGACAGCACCAGAACATCGATCCCTGCGTACCACCGTCGTAGCCGATCATTGGGAAGAACTTCTGCCATCAAGTGGATGGGGGCGATCTGTGGTATCGACCGGCCGAGCTTCTTATGAAGAAATGACTCGAGCTCGTGCCGCAGCTCACCCACAAGCCGGCCGTCCCGGGCCGTGGTCTGGATCCAGAGCTCGACCGGCTCCTCGGCATGGAACTCGCGCGCAAACGCTTCCACCAGCAGATCCCAGCCGCCGAGCGCGCTCCACGGGAGCAGCGCGCCAAATCGCAAGCGGCGGCCCTGCATGAGTGGCAGTGGATCGACGGGCCGGCGGTATCTTTCGTCATCGATCCCCGGGGGCAGCACCAGCAGTTTTTCGACCGGCACACCGGCGCGTGCGAAGGCATCGACGTGATAAGTGGATGGAAGCCACAATTCATCCATCTCCTCACAGCGCATCACCCAGCTCTCCGGGGGGCGGTCGGTTTCGCAGTGGCAGCGGCCGATCGTGCGGCTCGCGCCCTCGACTCGGCGGAACGTGAGCGGCGACCCGTGGAGAACGACGACGGCGTCTTGCGGTACGCGTCGAGAAGCGAGCGCCCGCAGGCGGCGGTCGGTCTCGTCGTCAATTCCCGCGTCGGCGTCCATCTCGCGTGACTCAACAATTCGTATCTGTGTTCTCCCGAAATCTGCGGCGAGCGCCAGGCTGCGGGCGTCCTCTCCGGTGCCAGACGGATCGAAGAACGGCGCGATCCAGAGCACCGAGTCCGAGAAACTCTTCGGGGGATGCACAGATACCGCCGATCCATGGCGTCGCGCGTATCGGGAGAGCCGGCCGAGTCCGGCAAGCTCAAGGCCGGAAACCAGCGCGGAGAGGCGGTTCGCGACGACGCCGGCCGGAGCGGCAGCGTCCTGCACGTCGTCCCGCGCGCGCAGCACCTCTCTCACCAGCTCGATCTTTTTGTGGGGATTGGGGTGGAGATCGAGCCGTGATCCGCGGGGAATGGGAGTCTCGAGCAGACGCGTCCAGCGCAACGGCAGCATGGTGGCGGCCCGCACACGGTCTTCGATTCGCGCCATCGAGTCCGCCGACGGATGATGGTGGATCAAGCCGAGCGCGGAGATGCCACATTGCTCGGCGAGCGCCAGCGCTTCTCGATAGGGGCGAAGGTCCCTCGGCGCGAGCTGGTCGAGGCAAATTGTGAAAACCGCGACGCCAGCGCGCTCCGCGAGTCGCAGGAATGCACGCCCGCGTCTCGGGAGATCGGGGATCGACAGGATCAGCGCCGGCTTTGCAAATGGCTGCGCCGCGAGAGTCTCGAAGAAGCGTTCGAGCCACGCATCTCCCGCATCGAGCGGAGTCTCACAAATCAAGACTGACCGCGCGCGGTATCTCTCGCTCAGGAGGGAGATCTGTGAGACCACTCTCTCCGGCGAGAGCCAGCCTGTCGAGGCGCGCACGCAGATGGGCCAAGTCGGCGACGCTCCAAGGGGAGCCAGCTCCACCGCAGACCACGCAGGGCGTGCACCGAGCCGCCAGTCGGGATCGGCGCGGTCGTCGGGGGCGGAGAGCCGCGGCTGCGGACCTCGCGGATGATTGGTAAATACTTTTCCGTGAGCGGGGATCGGCGCTCGCTGTGCTGCCGCCGCGAGCACGGCGGCCGCCACCTGCTCATCCCCGGAGGAATCGACGGCAGCAATATTCGGCGACGCATTCGCCAGCATTTCTCCGAGCGAGGCCGCGGCGGGTCCGCCCAGCAGCACCGGAAGTTCGGGTGCCACGGAATCGAGTGCGCGCACGAGGTCGAGGCCGCCGCTCAGGGAGAAGTCGTCGACGGAGATCCCCACCGCGTCGAACGATTCTGTAACAATCGATCGAGCTGTACGAATCCAGTCGGGGCGCTCCTCCGGCTCCAGCAGCGAAACACGAACGCCGGGAATCAGCTCCTGAAGCTGCCCGGCGATTTGTAAGGGAGCTGCGGGAATCGCCCAGCGGAGCCGGCCCTCGGCAGGTCCCGCTGCGACGATGAACGCGAGCTTCACGGAGCCAGCGTGGCCAGCGCTTCGCCGGCCTCCTCGGGCGCCATCGCCTGCAGGAGTTCGAGCGCCTCCTTGGCGCGGCCAAGCCGCTCCAGCGCCTCCGCTGCGCCAAGTGCGAGTTCGCCGTCGGCCGGCTCCATCTGGAGTGCACTGAGGAAGATCTCGGCCGCCTGCGCATCGTGTCCGCAGGCGAGGAGCACCTCGCCGTACTCGCGCGCGATGCGCGTGTCGTTCGGCGCGAGGCCGTAGGCAATCGCCATCCGGCGTGCGGCGATACCCATATTTCCGCGGGCGCGCTCCACGCGCGCGAGGAGCGCATGGGGAACGACGTCGCGGGGTTCAATTTTCGTCAGCGTGGCCAGCGCCACGGCCGCGTCGCCGAGCATTCCGGCTTCGACGAAGATGCGGGTCGCGAGCTCATAGCCTGCCGCGTAGCGCGGCTGGCTTGCGAGCGCCACCTGCACTTCATCGAGCGCCGTTTCGAGGTCTTTCCGCTCGAGGGCTTCTTCGGCGTGGGCGAGGCTCTCGACGGCGAGGACCTCGGTTGCGTACTCGGGCGATGAAGGCACGAAGCACGCATCGATGACCGGAGCGGCCGCCACGCGCAGACCGGCGCGCACGGCCGATCTCACAAAATCGACGGCGAATGCTGGGGTAATAAATCCGGCCGAGAATGCGAGGCGGGCCATCACATTCGGGCGGAGCATCAGCATGGCGCCGTGCTCGTCGCGGGCGATGGAGACCGCAAGTTCCGGATCCGAGATGAATTGTTGCGAGAGCGCCCTGAGCCATGCCCCATGCGCCTGGAATCCACCCGTAACAAAAAGCGCGAGGTCGGTGGCGCAGCTCTCGATGGCGCGCGTCGCTTCGAGGGCGAGGCCGCCCCGGGCGTCGCGGCCCGAGAGCCCGAGAAAGGTGACCGGCTCTGAGAACGTCGGGAGCTCGATCCCCGCGGGGCCGACCACGGTGATCGTCGGTTCGGTGGAACGCGGGAGAGACAGCTCGCGCCGGCGCTGCTCGATCCATCGGCGTCGCTTCGAGGGGGCGAAGGCCATCGATACATTTCGCGCGATCACGCCGCGGCGCTTGCGGCCGACGGTGTCCTCGAGGGCACGCCTCAGCACCAGAGCGGTCTCTTCAATCTCGGCTTCGCAGGCGATGGCCGGCAGGCCCGCCTCCTCGCCGAGGGTCATCGCGCGTAGCGTCGACGCGATCGGGTAGCCGGAGCTCGGGTAGAGCGTGCCGGCAGGGAGGTTCTCCATGGAAGCTACTGAAGGCTTCCCGCAGGCCGCGGCCTCGAGCACCCAGCGGCCGTCGTTGGAGCCGCGCGTCAAGTCGAGGAGGAGGTCACAAGTGGCAATCAGACTCGCCCGCGCCGGAGCGTGAATGGCTTCAGGGACGAAGATCAATTCCAGCGAGGACTCAAGCGAGCCGGCGAGCGTCTCGAGCGAGGCTCGAGTTGTGGCATCTGCGGCGTGCACGACAAGGGCGACCTGCTTCACGCCGCACGCCGAGAGCGCGCGCACAGCGAGGTCGGAGCCGCTCGCAAGGCCGCGGCTCGCATCGATCAGGACGCGCGTTTTTGTGCGCGTCCCAAGAACGGACGGGCGGACGCGCGGGTGAAATGTGCGCACGTCGACGGAGGGCGGCACGAGGCGAAGTCGCGGGCGCTCGATCCCAAGCCCGATCCACGCCTGCTCGGAAAGGGGCGAAGTGCACCAAATCTCGCGCGCGTGCGCGGCGTTCTCAAGATCGCTCGTTCGCAGCGCGAAGCGGCGGCCAAGATCAAGGAGCACGTCGGGCGCGAGCTCGCGGGCGAGGGCGCTGAGGTCGACCTCCTCCTCCTCGGCGGCCGGTTCCTCGTCGAGCTCGCGGATCTCCGGGGCGGATTGATACAGAAGCGAGCCGGCCACGGCTTCGATCGAACGAGTCGATGCGATGAATCGTCGAGCGCTGCTGCCGAGCTCTATGCGACGGCCGGGGTCGGAGAACGCGGCGCGCAGTGCAGCGCGGATCGACTCCAAAGAGGGGAGCGGCCGCCGATGGCCGGCCTCGTTGAGCGGGACGTCCTCCTCCACGGGATCACACAGCTCGAGCCCCTTCGGCTCGATCGGGTAGCCGGTGTCACAATTCACAATTTCTGCGACGATGCCGAAGCGTGTCGCTGCGACGGGGATTCCGCACGCCATCGCCTCGAGCATGGCCATCGCCCGGCGCTCGCCGCTGGTCGGGCGAAGCAGCAGATCGTACTGCGCGTAGAGCGCGGGCATCTGTGCATAGGGGACGCTCGTGATCAGGCGCACGCAGCTCGTTCGCCACCCGGCGCCGAGGGCGGCATCGAGGGATCCCTCGACGGCCGGGATCTCGACTCCGCGGCCGACGAGGATGTCGAGCGATGCCGTCGGCTCGGAACCGAGCTCTTCGAGGAACGCGCGCACGGAAAGTTGAGCTTCACGCATCCGTCGCGCTGACGACAGAATGGCAAGAGTGCGAAAGTTGCCGACGGCCTTGAGGCGCGGTCGGAATTGGAGTGTGTCGACGGCGTCAGGCACGACTCGGACGCGCTCGGGCACAACTCCGCTCGCAATGGCGAAGGCTCGGTGGGATGCGCTCGGAACCCACACTTCCTCGAAGCGCTCCAGCACGGCGACGTGCTCGGCGGAAAAGCGGTCGGTGCGCGTCGAGGTGACGGCCACGGCGCCCATGCGGTCGGGCTCGCGCAGCGAGATCGCCGCCGCGTCGGGGCCGGTTTGTGTGAACTCTCGCTCGCGCACGATCGCGACAAGCCCGCCGCGGCCGATGCGTGCCTGCGGCAGTTCCGTGGCGGCTGCCAAGGCAGCAGCCATGGCGCGCTCGGAGGCCTCCTCACCGAGGCTCGGCGCGGAGCGCGTCGTGAGCATGCGTGGGGTGAACTCGAGCGTGGGTTGGGTGTCGGCGTTGGCGAGGAGCGTCACGCCTTGGGCGCGCTCGCACTGTGCCATCGCAGCGAACCGATCGGGGATGCGACTGAGCTCCGCCGTCGCAACGAGAACGTGGGAGCAGCCGCGGAACGCGGTCTCGAGAATGAGTGTGCAAGCGAGTCCCGCAGGGAGATCGGCGGCGATCGCCACGTCGGCGCGGCCGCGCATCCACTCATCGGCGCGCTCCAGAGATGATTGGTAAATTGCTACACGAGCGCCGCACCTCGACTCGAGCTCCCGAGCGCGCTGAACCCGTGTGGGGTCGGGGTCGACGGCGATCACCGAGGCGCCGCGACGGGCGAGCTCGATGGCCACTTCGGGGCGGTTGAGGCCGAGGACGAGAATGGAGCGGCCGCTCCAGAGCGACATCGCCGCTTCGAGCCAGGGGTGCGAGCCGGATTGAGTATTCATCGAGAGCGCGTTGGATTCGTGGATTTCGGAGAAGGAGGCCACAGTACGGTCCGGGTGGATCGGGATCAGGCGGTCGCAGGGAAAGGCATCGAAGCGCGCGAACTCGGCATCGCCTTGGCTCGGCGCAGGGATCGGAAAACGCGCTCGACGAGGGAGGGCGCGTCGAGGGTCGAATGGATCTCGAGTTCCGCGCGCGAGCGCGCGTCGTCGAGGACGTGCGCCGCGGGGACGGAGCCGAGGAATCTCGGTGCGGGCGGACGATCGCCGACGAGTGCACCGGCGAGCGTCTCCGCGAGGTTTTGTGCACTTGCGCGGGCGCGCGAACCGCCGCCAATGTGGTAACAGCGCCCGCGCAGGCGCGCAGCGCGGTGGGCGGCGTGCTCGATCGCTTCGCAGACGAGCTCGGCGCTCACGAGGTCGAAGGTCGTGTCGCCGTGCAGGGCGCTCGAGGCTTCGGGGTCGTCGGCGAGTTCATAGATCCATCGCTGCGCCACGCCGTGGATGCCGCCTTCGAGAAGCGACGGGTCGAGGATCTCCGCGCTTCGCAACAAAACGGCGGGTGCGTCGCGAATGGTGGCGGCAATGCGGAAGGCGCGGTCGGCTTCATCGAGCGACTGGAGCGTGCGCTCCTCGGGAATGCCGTGGGGGAGGTCGCGGAAGGAAGCGAGGCCGTGCCTCACATGAATGCACTCGTCCTCGGCGCCGGCGCGCGCGGGAAGGTCCGCGAGCCGAATGATCGGCATCGGATGGAGGCCCATGCCGGCAGCGTCAAGTGCGGCAAGTGTGAGGTCGACATCCCAGGCCGATTCTTGAGAGTCACCGATGAGCACGAGGGCGTCGGCGTGGGCGGCCGCCTTGCGCAGCGTCTCCGCAGGCGCGCTGCCGAGCTCGAGGAGCGGGCGGCGACGCCAGAGGGCGCGAAGGGCGCCTGCGTCGAGGCGCTCGGTGCGCTCGGCCACGGTGACCACATGGCCGCGGCGGCTCCAGGAGAGAGCGAGGGCGATTCCGGCGCGGCTCAACCCGCCGGTGAGGAGAAGGCGCATAAGGGATGGGTCCTCGCCGGGGAGGGACGGGGACGGCTTCCGTTTCGGCCGGAAACGATTTCCGACTGAAGCGCGAGGCGGTGCGGCCGAGACGCAGGGGGAGATGTTGGTCGCGGCGGTTGCGCGCGGCGGCAGCGCGCCGTGGAGTGCTGGGATGGAACCTCGACTCAAGACCCTTGGCCCCGAGGATGTGACCGACCGCGCGCGGGCGATCTTTGATGCGTTTCTCCGTGAGCGCGGAAACATCCCGAACATGTTCCGCACGCTGGCCCATGTGCCGCCGCTGCTGGAGACGGCGTTTGCACATTTCCGGGCGGTGATGGCCCCGGGAGCGGTGACGCCGCGGCTGAAGGAGATGGTGGCGCTCCGGGTGAGCTACCGGAACCGATGTGACTATTGCCTGGGATCCCACACAAAGCTTGCCGCGAAGCTCGGGGTGTCGCAGGCGCAGATGGAGGCGATCCAGCGCGGCGATTTCTCGGAGTTCGACGAAGGCGACCGCGCGGCGCTGACGCTGGCGGATGAGACCTATGCGGATGGCCACGGCTTGAGCGACCGCACGTCGGAGCTGGTGCGCCGGCACTTCGGCGACGCGGGGCTGGTGGAGCTGGTGGCTGTGGTCGGATTATTTCATTACTTTAATCGGTTCAATAATGCGCTGAGGATGGAAGTCACGAAGTAGGCGGGGCATGGGCGGGCGATGACTTCGCGTCTGAGGAAATCGCCGCGCCCAACTGTAGGATTTCATTCATCCTCCCTCAGCCTGTGGCAAAAGTGCTCCGCAAAGAGAGCACGAGGATTTTTGCGAGATCGAGGAGGACCGCCGCAGAGGTCGCCAAGGAGTTCCGTCGGTCGCGGCTCGACGATGAGATCGCGAAAAGGGGACGAGAAGCGCCGGAATGAGTTTCGAACGACCTGCTAGATCGAATCGAAACCGCTTAAGTGCGGATACAGCGGAACGGTGCCCGTGCAGAGCGGAGCGACGGGCTCGCCAAGGACGGAACGCAGAAGCGTGCTGTCGTCGCTGCCGACGGCGGGGGTGGCGATGGCGGCGAGCGCAGCCGGGTCAAGCGCCTTCGCCATGCCGAGCGGACCGAGGACCGGCTTGACGCCGGCATTCTGTAGGAATGTGCCGAGCGGCTCGTCGTAGACGCTCGTGACGAGGAAGGTCTCCGAGAGCTCGAGCTGTTTCTGTAGGAACGCGACAAGCGTCAAGACCACTTCCGGCGTCCCTGCCCACTCATGGATGGTGCCGATGAAATCGGAGCCGCGGCCGAGGGCCGCATAGCCGTTGATGGTGCCCGAAGGCGATCGGTGCACGGCGACAACTGCTCCCGGCGATCCGAAGTGGCACGCTGACTCCGACCGCGGCCGCTCGCTGTGGGCCGGCTTCGCAAGGCGCAGACACTCCAGCGCCCCGAGGTAAGAGGGGCGGTAGAGCGCGCAGGCGCGCAGATCGGGAAGATCCACTTTCGGAATCGTGAGGACCACTTCCGCCCCGCATGCCTCATATCCGCAGCGGCTGTAGAACTCCGGCACGTCGGCCCACAGAAGCGCCGCCGCGCAGCCCGCCGCGCGCAGGTCGTCCTCACAAATTTCGAGGAGCGCGCGTCCGTGCCCGCGGCCGCGCGCATCGGGAGATGTGGCAACGCAGCCGATGAGACCCAGACGAATCCGTCCGCGCGGAGTCACCGCATCGCGCGCCACAATGGCGGCTGCCGCTGCGATCTGTCCGCCGTCGCGGCGCACGCGCAAGTCGCCGGTGGCGCCCGCCGACCAAATCGCCGGCTGCTCCGCAACGACCGACCCCTCCTCCGCCCGCAGCACGGCTTGCACTAAGGCCGTCGCCTGCGCGCGCTCGCGCGCATTCGCAGGAGCGGCCGCGCTCCGCCGTAGAATGGCAGGAGCCGCGCCGGGGACGGCTCCGATGTTCACTGTAAGAATGCAAGAAAGTTGGTTTGCATCAGCCGCGAGCCGGCCGCCTGCGCCAGCTGGAGCGCGAGCTGCGATTGATTGTAATTGACCACCACTTCAGCGAGGTCGGTGTCCTCGAGGTTCGAAATCACCCCGGAGATCTGATCACGCACCGTCGTCAGCCGCTCGTGGGCGCTCTCGGCCACTTTTGCGCGCGCGCCGAGATCGGAGATCGCCACCAGCACGTTCTCGAGGTTGCGCTCCACTTCACGCTGCCGCGATCGCAGCGTCGTCTGGCGCTCGGCGACGGGAATCTCCCCATAGCCGCGGAGGTCGTCCCGAAGCCCCGCAATCGCCTCGAACAGGTTGGTCGTGCCCACATGGTCGACCACTTCGGTCCCGGCGTAACGAATCCCCGTGGAGTTGATATTGGTGATCTTCTTCGTTTCCCCGTGGACCACGATCTGGTTCGTGGAGTAGCCGATCGTCGTGCGCGTCGCGCCCCCGTCGGTCGAGAGCGAGCCCGTCGCCTCGATCGAGACCGTTCCCACAAATCCGGAGGTGAGAGAAGAGACATTCACTCTCACGATTCCTCCCTTGCCGTCGGCGACCGAGAGGTCGGTCTCACTGCCGATGAATGGGACCGCCGGGCCGCCGTTCAGGGAGATCGTCTTGGAGGGCTCGTCGATCTGTATACTGTGCGCTCCGGGCGGCCCGATTACGGTGTCGCCGTTCGGTGAGCTTGCCGCGGGGCGAAGTCCCGAGGCGGAATCGCCGCCGCCCAGCAGGGTGCCATCGCCGTAGGTCGTCGATTCGTGAAGGACCGACAGCTTGCTTCGGTTGAGTGCGGAGTCGGTGCCGGTCCCGGGTTTGGCCCCCGTGATCCCGCCAAAGAACTCCGAGGCCTTGCGCGCAGCGCGCGAGAAGACTTGCGGCCCGGAGACGGTGGTGGCGAGCTGCAGCGCGTCGCCGATCGGCACCTTCTGGAGCGCATCGTCGCCTTGATAGGTGATCTTGCCCTGAACAAAGGCGTAGGGCGTCTCCGTGCTCGTGCCGCCGAACAAATATCCGAAGCCGTCGCGATGATTGGCAATCTCGACGACTTGAGTGAGGATGCCGTCCAGCTGCTCTGCAATCACCGCACGGTCGGCATCGGTGAGCGTAGTATTCTGGCTTGCGACGGCCGCTTCTTTTACCTCCGCCAGCAGGCCGCTCAATTGCTGCAGCGCGTCGGCTCCGGCGAGCACGCGGTCGCGCACCGCCATCACGGCATTGGTGTAGCCTTCGAGCGCGTTGCGGCGAGCGCGGGCCGTCAGAGACTGTGCCGCTGCTGTCGGATCCTCCGACGGATGCAGCCACCGCCGGCCTGACGCGATCTGCTGCTGCTGCAATAGAACAGCCTCGCTGTGGCGGCGAACTCCCGTGAGGGCCTGATCGAAGAGGATTTGTTGCGTAACGCGCATAGCTATCGAATCAGATCGAGGAGAGAAGCGGTGGCGTCCTGCACGACGCGGATGTATCGGCCTGCGGCGTCAAACGCCTGCTGGAAACGGACAAGGTTCGCCATCTCCTCCTCCATGGAGACGCCGGAGACCTCCTCCCGCTGGCGTGAGAGATCGGCGACGAGCGATTCTTGAGCTTTCTCCAGGTCACCCGCGCGCCGCCCATCGAAGCCGAGGTTTGAAACCATCTCGGTGAGGGACTCGCTCAGCGTCGAGCCACCGATCTCACTCATCTCGAGATCCTGCAGCGCGAGCAGACGAGTGAGGTTTGCGCCGTCGCCCGCGGCACCGGAGAGGGAGCCGGCCAGGAGAGTGGGGTCGGCGAGGAGGTCGGGGCGTACCTCGATGTCGGTCGCGCTCGAACCTACAAAAAATGCATTCATTCCGAGAGCAGAGAGCACGTCGGAGGTGTCGGACTGCGCGAGCACATCGGCGTCGAATGCATCACCCGCCGTCGCGGAGATCTCACCGGCATCGAACGAGACCGAGATCCCATCTTTGATCAGCAGCTTCGTGCCGGCGGAGTAGCCTTCGCCAACCTCCAGTGTTGCGATACGGTTGCCGGCTGCGTCGTAGACCCCAACGGTAAGTCCCTCTGTGACACCGATGGTGCCGTCACTGTCGGCCTTAAAAGTCCACTGATCGTTCGCTGCACCGGTGTATGAGCCGGAGAGCGTCGGCGAGGCTCCGACTTTGGTTCCTGTATCAAGTGTCGTCGAGAAGCCGAGCACGGCATTCGGCGCGCCGCTTCCGTCGGCGATCTGAATCGAAGAGAGAATGCCCTCGGTATTGCTGGCAATCACGACGCGACCGTGATCGACTCGGGCCGTTGCTCCCGTAACCTGTGAGTTGATTGCAGCAGCGATCTCCTCAGCGGTCGCTTTTGAGATATCTGCAAACTGTCCGCTGCTGAACGTAATCATTTGCGGGGAGCCGCCGTCGACCGCGACGCTCAGGCTCGAGCCGTCCGTGACCGCGTAGGGCTCTGAACCCGTGGAGCTCACGCCGGCGTAGGTGGATCCGAAGCCGCCTGTCGCGCCGGGATTCGGATCGATGCGCGGGCTGAAATCGAATCGGTATCCGCTCGCTGCCGTGATGCGCAGGTGACCCGCGCTGTCGATGGAAGCCGAGAGATGCGGGAGAGCTTCGATCTTGTTCGCGAATTGTTGCAGCGAGTCGCTGGGGCTCACGTCGACGGCAAATTTGGAGAGTTCGCCGGTTGCCGAGTTCTGAACATTCACGAAAAGCTTCCCCTGCACCACATCGAATGGGAAGCCCGCGGCCGAGAAGGGGAGAGCCGCCGCCGCGGCGCCCTGCTCGGGAGTATTGAATGCCTGAAGCGACTGGAAGCCCCCGTCCTGCGGCATGCCGGTGGAGTGAATTCTGTTGAAGGCGAGCGCCATCGATTTCGCAAAGGAGTCGAGCTGCTTTTGTATGACCGGGGTCGTGCTCTCTCCGAGCTTGAGCAGGCCGGCAACGGCCCCCTGCCCCGCGGCCAGCGCTCCGGAACTCCCTTTCACTCGAATCTCGGGCGCGCCCTTGCTGTCCTGCTTGAGCTCGAGATCGAAGTGGCTCTTCCCGCTAACGATCGTTCGACCGGCGGCCAGCACGCGGAGCGAACCGTTGGCGTCGGCGATTGTGGTGACGTCAAGTATCTGTGCGAGATCATTCAGAAGGGCCTGACGGCGGTCGGCGAGCCCGTGGGCTTGGACACCCTTCGCTTTGAGCGTGGAAATTTGAGAGTTCAGTTCTGCGATTTGTGTGGAGATCGAGTTGGCCTCGGCCAGGCGCAGCTCGACGTCGATCATCGCATCGCGGCGGAAGCCCCGCAGCTGCGACTGCAGCTCGCGCAGCGTGCCCGCCAAAGTGTTGGCATTCGCCAAGACGTCCGTGCGCCCCACCTTGTCCTCGGGGTGGGTTGCAAGCGTCGACAGGGAGCTGAATACCTTCCCGAGGAGAGAGGAGAGTCCCGTGCCGCCGGCGCCGCTCACCATCGTCTCGAGCTGGCGCATTCCGGCGCGCTCGACCCTCAATCGCGAGAGGACCGCCCGATGGGACTGCAGCCGGGCCTCGACGGCCTCGTCGACCATCCGTCGCACCTCAGATACTTGAACTCCCGTCCCGAACGAGAGTCCGGCGATCGTCACGGGCGCCGCTTCGCCCAGGATCACCTGTTGGCGCGCGAATCCCGGAGTATTGGCATTGGCAATATTGTTGCCTATGGTCTGCAGGGCTGCTTGAGCTGTCAGCAGCGACTTGAGCCCTGTATCAAATCCGATCGAGAGGGACATGCCGTTCGCAGTGGGGGAGAAGTGGTCTTTCGGGGCTCAGGCTTCGACATTCAGCAGGCATCCGCCCGCCGCGGCGGCCGCCGGCTCAGCCTGCGGTGCGCTTGCACGAAGAATTGCGGTGACGACGACGCCGTACGCATCGCCGAGCTCCCGCGTCACGGTGGAGAGACGGTGCGAGCGCATGTGTACGGCATCGACCGTCTCCCGTAGGGAGGTGCGCAGCGCGAGAAGCTCGGCCCGCGGCGCCCCCGGAATCTCCGCGATGGAGGCCAGCGCTGGCGTGCTCACCCCGGCTGCGGTCCGCAGCCGCGCCCGAATCCAGGAGTCGCGCTCGAGGGAGAGCGACTGCGCGCGCGCCGCGAGAGCTGTCACTTCGGAGAGCGCTTCTGTGAGCGGCGGGAGCTTGCGGGTGAGCGCGGCATCGAGGGCGCGATCCAGGTGCGACGCAATGGACCTCTGGAGCCCAAGCTCGCGATCCAGAATCGAGATGAGGGGCCGAAGATCAAAGCTCATGGCTGGACTTCCGGCGTCGCGGATTGGTGGAGGAGTCCGAGGGCGTTCGCCTGCTCGCGGGCGCGCTCGCCTTCTCCGATCGAGCGCTCGAGGGACGCGGCGACGCCGAGGCCGCCGTTGGCGGCGAGGGCATCGCCAAGGAGCTGGTCGAAGAGACCTTCATACACTTGCGATCCGGGCGACTCGCCAAAAAAATGAAGATCACTCGCCTGGCGCATCTGCGAGAGGAGCATCGAGGTGAAGACCGCTTCAAACTTCTGCGAAGCCTGCCGCGCATCGACGGAGCCATCGGCGCGACGCGCGAGGCCGAGTTCCGCGGCGAACGTCGGACTGGAGGACTCCCGCGGACCGCTCACAAATCCGCCAGGAAGCTCGGCAAAGGGAGAGTCGATGCGCATGATCAATAGACCTCCACCTCAGCGTAGAGAGCGCCTGCAGAGTGGATCTGTGCAAGGATGGAAACGAGCTCGCGCGGAGTGGCACCGAGGAGCCCGAGCGCTTCGGTCAGCTCTGTCAGCGTCGTTGCACCCGGAATCTGTGTAATCGGCCGCGACTCCTCAGTGACCTTGAGTTCGGTCCGAGGAACCGTCGTAGTCTGTCCGCCCTGCGAGAGCGCGTTGGGCTGCGACACGGTGGGAGACTCCGCGACAGAAATGGTGAGATTGCCGCGGGCCACCAAACAGGGACCGAGCGTGGGCTTGCCTGCGACGATGACTGTGGCGTTCTTCTCATTCAGCACGACGCGGGCACGCGCGAACGGCACCACAGTGATATCAAGGAGATTCGCGAGGAACTCGGGGAACTTGCCGCTCTCTTCGGTGCAGCCCTGCGGCAGCCGCACGCGAATCGTGCGCGAGTTGAGCGGCGTGGCCGAGCTCGGGAAGGCAGCATCGATGGCCTTTCCGATCTGCGATGCCACTTGAAACTCATCGCGCCGCAGATCGAGATGAATGGAACTGCCTTCTGTAATAGGACGCATCTGTGCGAGCGCAGCCCCAGCATCCTCGATCAGCGCTCCCGAGATCATGACACCGGACGTCGTGTGGTTCTTCTGGACCGATGCCGACTGTCCGCCCGTGGAGAATCCTCCGAGAATCACCGGCCCCTGCGCGACGGCGATGGCCGGCCCATCGGCGGCGCCGTAGAGCGGCGCGCGAAGCAGCAGCCCCCCCTGGAGGCTCTTGGCGTCGCCGTAACTCGAGATGATGCAATCGATCGCCATGCCGTCTTGGGGGTAGGGCGGCAGCGTCGCCGTAATCGTGACAATGGCGACGTTGCTGGCGGCGAGATCCTGCGGCAAGACGACGAGCCCGAGCTTCGCGGCCAGGTTCGAGATCTGTTGCCTCGTGAAATTGGTGGTATCGCCCGTTCCGCTTAGGCCGACGATGAGCCCCTGACCCACCAACTGGTTGCTGCGGATGCCGCGGATTGTCACCAGTTCGCCGATCCGGACAGGTACGCCTCCCTGCGCGCGCGCAACAATTCCCGAGGGCGCTTGAGGCACGCCCGAGGAGGAGGCGGGCACCTGCGGTGTCGAGAGAGTGGCCGAACTCGGCGCCGAGGCGAGCGGCCGCGAAGGCGGCGTGATCGCGGGTCCGAGCAGCTGGGCCAGGAGAGGAAGGAGAAGCGCGAGCACGGGCGATTAGAAGGGCCAGAGAAGGTGGAAGATGAACTCGAAGACCGAGGCCACAGCGCCTTTGGTGGTGGTTCGGGTCAGCGGGCCCGAGCCCACATAAGAGATCGACGCGTTGGCGACCTGCTCGCTTTTAACGGTATTTAGTGCAGTAATGTCCTCGCGGCGTACGACACCACGAATCTCGATGGTCTTCGTCTCGTCGTCGACGGTGATCGTCCGCCGTCCCACGATGACCAGCGTACCGTTCGGGAGCACGTCCTGGACGACGACCTGCACACGGGTTTCGAAACGGTTCTGTTTTGTCTGGTCGGCCTTGCCGTCGAACTTCTGCGCGTGGCTGCCGCCGAGCGTCGGCAGCGTGTTGAAGGCTTCAGGGGCGATGTCGAAGGCCGTGAGCTGCGCCTGCAGCGAACCCGAGCGGTCGGTCTTGGTCTGCTCGGAGTTCGTCACCGCTGCGGCTTCCGCAATCACGATCGTGAGTGTGTCTCCTGTTCGTCGTGCAGTATTATTGGTGACGAAGTTCGCATACTTGCCGTCGTCGCGCCAGAGCGAAGGGCCTTGCGCGTTTGCGGCCGGGACGGCGGCCGCCAACATCAGCGCGGCCGCCGCTATCGTGCGGAAAGGAGCAATGTGTTGCTTCACGGAAGCTCTCCTAGATGGTTACTTATCCTGAGCAATGAGCTGAAGGGTGCCCTGCGGGGAGACGCGGGCAAGGAGCGTCTTTTCGGTCTCGAGACAGGTGATCGGAACGCGTGCGCCGACGACGGCGTCCGCATCGACGCGCACGGCGGCCTCGATGCGGAGGCTGCCGCGGACGATCACGAGGGTCGTGCGTTCACCCTTGCGAAAAACGGGGGCGAGTGCGAAGTCGTCGGAGGCGAGCACTTCGCCGCTCGCGATGGCTCGCGCCGCCACGCGACCGATGAGCGCATCGGAGTGGCGCAGGGGCTGCGACTTGAGCTGCGTGATATCAACTTTCTTGAGAGTGAGTTTGCTCGGATCGATCGGGTCGCCCTTGCCGATCGGCGCCGACGCGACGAGCACCTCGGCTTCGAGAGTGACGCGCACTTGGACCGACGACGTGCCGAGAAGCTCATGCCCACACTTGGCGAGCACATCGACGGTGAGCGCGCCGCGCAGATCGCGCTCGGGAAGACGGACGTCGAGCTCGATGGCGGCCGCTCCGGCTCGGGGCATCGCCACCGCGAACTCGGCGGGCTGGGCGAGGATCTCGATGCGGGCGCCTTCGGCAGCCCGTGCGCGCAGCGCGCTCTCGACTCGGGAAGCGAGCTCGGCGCCTTCGATGCGGTGCGCTTCTGTACTGATCACAGTACCGGCACCCTCGAGGACAAACTCCTCGCGCTTGCCGAGCGCCGAGAGCTTTGCCTCGACGACGGAGGCGAGGAGCTTGCGCTCGGCACCCACCGCGGGCGCGTAGCCGATTCTTAGTTTCCGGACGTCGGCGGAGCGTGGACCGTCGATCTCCGCGAGATCGGAGAGGGAGAGTTCTCCGCTCAGCACGGTGACCTGCGGGCGCAGCTTCACGCGCGTCACCGGGGCGGCCGCCGGCGGCCCGTCGGTGCCGAGGAGGGCGAGAAGTGCGAGAAATAGGCGGATCACGGGGGCGCTCCTTATCGCGCGAGATTATTGACCTGTTGCATCATCTCGTCGCTCGAGCGGATCGCGCGCGAGTTCACTTCGTAGGAGCGCTGCGCAATGATGAGGTTGACGAGCTCCGAGGCCACTTCCACGTTCGACCGCTCCAGCGTCCCCTGCAGGAGCATGCCGGCGCCGTTGGTGCCGGGCGCGGAATCCTGCGGTTGTCCCGACGCGCCCGTCGGATAGAGAAGATTCGATCCCTCGGTGCGCAAGCCGGCTGTGTTCGCGAAGCGCGTGAGCAGGATCTGCCCGGCCGTCTGCGAGTCGGCCTGTCCCGCCAAATTGTATGAAACTGTTCCATCTTTCGCGATCTGTACGTTCAGCGCCGTCGGGGGAATGGTGATCGGCGGATCGAGGAGGAATCCCTCCGAGGTGACCAGGCGGCCCTGGGCATCGAGATTGAACGCACCATTTCGCGTGTAGGCGAGCTCTCCGCTCTGCGTGCGGACCTTGAAGAAGCCTTCTCCTTGCACGGCGATGTCGTAGGGACGCCCGGTGATCTCAGGCACGCCCTGGAGGCCGACGCGCGAGGTCGCTGCGATTTCCGAGCCGGAGCCGATCTGTAATCCCGTGGGAAGAATCTGGCCGCTGCTCGATGTGGCGCCCGGCGCCTGCAGCGTTGAGTAGAGCAGGTCGCGGAACTGCACTTGGCTTCGCTTGAAGGCCGTCGTATTGACGTTTGCCAGATTGTTGGCAATCACGTCGACGGCGAACTGCTGGCCCTTCATGCCGGTGGCTGCCGTGTAGAGCGCTCGAATCATTGGGGTTCTCCAGAGTACAATTATGTGCGCGTGGTGGTTCGCTGCAGGGCCTCGTCGAGGGTGCGCATGGCGCGGGTCGACGATTCGAAGGAGCGATGAATAGTGATGAGCTGTACGAGCTGGTCGACGGGGTCGGCGTTGCTGCGCTCGAGGTATCCGCTTCGAATGGCGGCGAGCGATGCGCGCTCGCTGGCCGGATCGGCGGAGTATCGGAACGCCCCCTCGGGCACGACCCGCTGGAGGTCAGGAAAGTCGACCAGGGTGATCTTGATCCCCGTCGCTCGGCCGTTTTGACTGATGTTTCCGTTCTCGTCGATCGTGATCGGCGCATTGATGTCGGGGATCGGCCCGTTCATCGCCAGCTTGTCGCCGTTCATGTTCACGAGCGAGCCATCTGTGGTGATTGAGAACGTGCCGCCGCGCGTGTAGCGCGGGCCGTTTGGAGTATTGAGCTTGAAGAAGCCGCTCGATTTCCCGTCGATTGGATTCTGGATGGCGAGGTCGAGGACGTTGCCCGTGGGCATCAGCGTCCCCTGGCTGTAGTCGATGCGCTCGATCGGCTGAGGCAGCGAAACCTGCGCGCCTGCCATGTTGAGCTGCTGAGCGAAGGTGCCCATCGTGAGCGCGCGCCGCTTGTAGGCGACGGTGGAGCTCTGGGCGAGGTTGAAGGCGAGCGTGTCCTGCACCTGAGAGAGTGCGCTCAGGGACGACGCGGATTGGTAGAGGCCGGTCTGCATGGATCTGCCGGATCTCTCGCAATCCGGTTGCCATCTGGGGCATGTCGGTTTCTCTGCGGCGCGGCGCTCGCCGAGGCGGGTGGTTGGAAAGTTCTTCCAGGGCTGGGTTGCGCTCCTGTGGAAGAACATTCCGTGACAGGCGGGTCGCGTCGGCGAGGGACAGGGGCGCGCACGGCGCTCGGTTCCACCAAAGCTACAAAAGAGTGCAAGTGGCCCTGAGATCCCAACGTGCGATTGCGAGCGGGGCGCGGAGAGGCGGAACCGCGACGACAGAGTCGGCGCCCGCGTCCTTGTGTTGCCGGCGGCGCGATCCGCACGGCACCCCATGGCCTCGCACAGCGCTCCTGATTTCGAATCTGTGTATTTCGACGTGCGTCGGCGCTGCCTGCCGTATCTCGGCCGGTGGTCGCGCGATGCGCACGCCGCGGAGGATGCGCTGCAGGATGCGTGGCTTGCGGCGTGGATCGCCGTAGAGCGCGGTGCGCCATGGCCCGACGGCGAGGAGCTTCGGCGCGCTGCGATGCGCGTCGCATCGCGAAGCAAGCGTCGACGCCTTCGTGAGCGAGGCATCGACGACACTCTGCTCAGCGTCGAAGATCCTCAACATCCGCTGGTCCGAGGCTGCGACGGGGAGCTGTCCTCGCGCGAGCAATTATGGATGACGGTGCGCGAGGCGCTCGGCGCGTTCCCTGAGACGGAGCGCGCGGCATTCTTGAAGTTTTACTATAAGAACTTCAGGGCGTGCGCCTTGGCAGAGGAAGCGGGAGTCTCGCGTGCCGCGATGCTCTCGCGCCTGCGCCGCACCAAGTTGCGCCTTCGCAAGCTCGTCGAGGCGCGGCTGCGCGCTGGGCGGATCACGACGAGCCAACCCGATCTCGAGCACGGGAGCCAGGCGAGTGGTTCGCCGGATCGCCGTGCACAACGAGGAGTGAAGAGATGAACGCTTGGATGATGTCCCATTTGGAGTGGATGAGAGGTGCAGTAGGAGCCGTGCGCGTGGTGGCGCTGGCAGCGGCCATTGCCGCGGCCGGCAGTTCGGCAATCGCTCCGGCGCTGGCTCAGAGCGCCGGGGGAGCCCGCGTGGAGCGGGCGGCTGATGCAAAGGCTCAGCTCAAGAAGGCCGATGAGGCGCGCCGCGCCGTGAAGGGCACTGGTGCCGAGCGCCGCGCGCTCACGGAGAAGGCGGAGGAGGCATACGCCGCCGTTCTGTCACTTTTCCCCGACGCGAAAGCGGAAGGGGCTCTCGCGTCCTTCCGAATGGGAGAGCTTCGCCGGAAGCTCGGAAAAGCCGACGGTGCGCGCGAGGCCTTCGCAAAAGTGATTTCCATCGGAGCCGACCGCAAGCTCTCGGCGCGGGCAGTGCTCGAGACTGGCCATCTGTATCGTCGATCGAAGGAGCTGGGAAAGGCTCTCGAGGCATACCGCCGCGCCGCGACGGAGTTTGCTGACGAAGCAGGCACACGCGACGACGCGCTCTATTGGGTCGGCACAATCCATGAGCAGGCGAAGGAGCACGGGAAAGCGCGTGAAGCGTGGCGCGCCGTGGCGGAGCGGGGCGCCGATCCGGTCGATCGCGTGCGAGCTTTCGACCGCGTGGCTCTCAGCTTTCTGAAGGAAGGGATGCGTGAAGACGCAACAAAGACGGTGGAGGCGGCACGGACTGCCCTCGCCGACGCCGCCGCCGAGCCGTCGGCCCTCGGCGCCCGCGTCAAGAAAGCTCTTGAGCGGCTGCGCGCCGTCAAGGCGCTCGACAAGCCCGCAAAGCCGGCGACCCAAGGCGGAGGCGGCGCGCCGGACGACGACGACGACGATTCGGAGGATGACGACGACGAGGATCTATAACGATCCGAGTCCCGCGGTGCGCGGATTTCGCGCCGCGGCGGCACAGGGGGCGCGGTACTGTTCGCGCGCCCTGTGCCGCAGGCTGTCTCGTCGACGGCGGCGTCGGCGCGCATGCGATTCCCTCGAATCCGAATTCGATTTCAGCCGCGAGAGATCGCGATCACCTTTGGCGTGCTTGCCGGAGTGATCGCGTTCGCGCTCGCGGCGCAATGGATCGGGCCGACGGCGAAGAAAGTTCCGCGGGAAGCGCCGGGGCTGTTGGTGTCGGGATTCGCGTCGATGGCGCGTATGTCGATCGCCTACACGCTGTCGCTGCTTTTTGCGGTGGCCTACGGATTTGCCGCGGCGACGATTCCAGCGGCGCGCCGATATCTGTTGCCTTTGCTGGATGTCGGGCAATCGATTCCGATCCCGGCGCTCTTCCCCGTCGTACTTGTGGTATTCATCCAGTCGTCGGGGGCGCTGCTCGGCGACACGGAGGTGGGGGTCGAGCTGGCCTGCATATTTTTGATCTTCAGTGTTCAGGTCTGGAACCTGGCCTTCGGCGTGTATGAGGGATTGACACAAATTCCAGAAGACTTGCGCCTTGCGGCCGATGCCTTCGGGCTCGACCGGCGGGCGCGGTTCTTCCGGCTGCTCCTTCCCGCGTGCGCTCCGCAACTCATTTCCAACTCGATCGCTTCGTGGGCCAACGGTTGGTATTTCCTGACGGCTTGCGAAATTGTGGATCCCCACCATCGCGTTCGGGGCATCGGTTCTTATCTCGCCGACGCGGTTTCGCCCGAGTTCCAGGTGTTGCGTTTTGCAGCGGGCTTCTCGGTGGTGCTGGCGCTCGTGCTTTCGATGGAGCTGTTGCTTTGGCGCCCGCTCACGAGCTGGGCGCGGAAGTTCCGCTACGACACGGCGTCGTCGGAGGAGGAGCTTCCCTCGGCGGTCCTCGATTGGTGGAAGCGCTCCCTCACGGCGCGCCGGCTGCGCGAGAGCGTGGTGTCGGCGGCGCAGTGGGCGGGAAGGCGCTGGCGCAGGCGCTCGGCGCCCGCGGCGGTGCCGGTTGCGAAGCCAGCGGGCCCGAAGCCGTGGCTTGGGAAAATGGCATTATTGGCATTTTTCGGCAGCCTCGGATTTCTAACGATCGGCGGCGCGGCGGCGATGACGGTCGCGCTGATGCGCCCGTGGCCCGACTCGTCGTGGACAGTGCCCTATGCGCTCGCGAAATCGTTTCTTCGGATCTTCGGCGCCTACTCGCTGACGCTCGCCTGGACGCTGCCGTTGGCACTATGGGTCGCGCGCGATGTGCGGCGCGATCGGCTCGTGACGCCGCTCGCAGAAGTGCTGGCCGCCGTGCCGGCTGTGGCCGTCTGGCCGCTGATGGCGCGCGTGCTGCAGCCCGTGCTCGGGGTGAACCTCACCGTGGTGGCCATGCTGATGACCGGCATGCAGTGGTATCTATTATTTAACTTGATCGAAGCGGTGAAGCGGATCCCCGCCGACCTCCAGGAGGCTGCGCGCTCGATTGGCCTGAATGGCGTCCAGCGCGCGCGCCGCCTCGTGTTGCCGGCGATCGCGCCGTCGCTCGTCACCGGCAGCGTCACCGCCTGGGGCGGCGGCTGGAACGCGCTCAACGTGGCAGAGCGATTCCAGGTGGGGACCGACGTGTATGAATGCGACGGCATCGGCGCCCGTTTGCTTGCGGCCTCGGGGGATCACTACGATCCCGTCCCCTTGGCGCTCAATATTCTCGCGATGCTTCTTGCCGTCGCGGTGCTGAATCGCATGGTGTGGCATCGCCTCTATGAGTATGCGGAGTCGCGCTTCCGCATGGACGCGTAGGGCGCGCACCCACCGATGGCCAACGTCCCGCTCCTCGAGCTCGATCGGCTGAGCAAAAGCTTCCGGCGCGAGCACACCGAGAGCCTCATCCTCGAGGAGATCTCGCTGAAGGTCGCCGACGGCGATTTTGTGGCGATCGTCGGCCCGTCGGGAGTCGGCAAGTCGACGCTCCTTCGGCTGATGGCGGGACTCACGCAGCCCACGAAGGGGCGCGTGCTTTTCGAAGGGCGCGAGCTGCGCGGCGTGAATGGCGATTCGGCGCTCGTGTTCCAGTCGTTCGCCCTCTTCCCCTGGCTCACGGTCGAGCAGAACGTGCGGCTCGGACTCGAAGCGCGTGGGATCGACCCATCGGCGGCGAAATCCCGCGTCGCCTACTACCTCGACAAGGTCGGCCTCGACGGCCACGAGGAGGCGTACCCGCGGGAGCTCTCGGGCGGCATGAAGCAGCGCGTTGGCCTCGCGCGGGCGCTGGCGGTGGAGCCAAAGCTCCTGCTGATGGACGAGCCCTTCTCGGCGCTCGACGCGCTCACCTCGGTCAGCCTCCGCGAGGAGCTGCTGGAGATCTGGTCCGACTCGAGCCTGCCGGTGAATACGGTCGTGCTGGTGACGCACCTGATCGAGGAGGCCGTCGAGCTGGCCGACCGCGTCGTGGTGATCGCCGGATCGCCGGGGCGCGTGCGCGACGACCTGCGCATCGAGCTGCCGCGCCCGCGGCAGAAAAACTCCGCCGCATTCAACGAGATCGTCGACCGCGTGTTCTCTTTGATCGTCTGACCGACCATGGACCGCCAGCCCGCCCTCCCCGAGCCCTCCAGGCACGTCCGTGCTTGGCCCCCGGTCGGCGCGTAGACTTGGAGCCGCACGCGATGTTCGCCGAACCTCTGCCGACCGTCGGGATTACCGAGATCCTCGGGCTCCTCAAGGTCCTCGACGATGCGGGCTCGCGCGCCGACGTCTATCGGCTCGCGCAGCAGCTCCAGCTCGACACGGCGGCGCTGCTGCCCGTGTTGCGAGGAGCCGAGATGCTCAGCTTTGTGCACACGCCCGGCGGCGATGTCGTGCTCCAACCGCTCGGCAAGCAGGTCGTCGATGCCGACATGAATACGAAGAAGGCGATCGTGAAGGAGCAGATGGAGAAGCTCCCGCTCGTGCGCTTCTTCATGGAGTTCCTCTCGAACCACCCGGAGAAGGCGGTGGAGAAATCCGAGATTCTGGAGGAGCTCGCGATCCTGATTCCGTCGGCCGACCCCGAGGAGCTCTACGGAACGTTACTCAAATGGGGGCGCTACGGCGAGATCTTCGGATTCAGCTATGACACGGGGCGCTTTTTCTTGAACACTCGCGGGCGACGACGGCGGCCGACGTCACCGGGCCCGTCCGAGAGTGGCGCGCCCTCGGGCAGCGCGTCGCCCGGCATCGAGCCTCCTGAATCTTCAAACCCTTGACGGAATCCCGTCGAGGGCGACGAGCGCCTGATAGACCTCGTCGAGCGTTTCGGGAAGCGTTGAGGTGCCCGCGGTGAGGCCGACGCGCCGCACGCCGACGAACCATGTCGGGTCGAGCTGTGCGGCCGACTGCACATGAAGCGCACGCACGCCCGCGCGTTCGGCGCTGCGCACGAGCTCGCGCGTGTTGCGCGAGTGGACGCCTCCGACGACGACCAGCGCTTCGACCGCGGCCAGCAGCTCCGCGAGACCCTCTTGGCGGTCGCGCGTCGGCTTACAGATCGTGTCGATCACGGAGACGGATGCCTGCGGATTGTGATTTCGTACTGATGCGACCGCCGCTTCGAACTCCGCCGGAGATGTCGTCGTCTGCGAGAGAATCCCGATGGCGTCCGCTTCGTAGCGGCGCGCCTCCTGCGCTCCGGCGATCACCACAAATCGGCTTAGGTCGCCAACGAGGCCGCGCACTTCGACATGGTCGGCGCGTCCGACCACCACCACAAATCGGCCCTCCGCATCGAGCTTGCGCGCCGCGGCGTGGGCGGAGCGCACGAGTGGACATGTGGTATCCACGATCGTGAGACCCGCGCTCTCGAGGCGAGCGCGCTCGCGGTCGCTCACGCCGTGGGCAGTGATGAGCACCTCCGGCGTCGTGGGCAGGGATCGCTCGCCCTCCGGCTGCGCGCGGAATCCCCGCTCCGCGAGGCGCGAGTTCACTTGTTCGTTGTGTACAAGTTCACCAAAAAGCGTGACCCGATGGGGCGCCGGGTGCGCGTTTGCCGCCGCGAGCGCGTCGCGCACGCCGAAACACATGCCATAGAAGCGGGGGAGGAGAACGTCCATGGGAGAGGGCCTTGTTGCTTTGTATGGCAAAGTGTGAACTGCGGTGAAGGCGCGATGAGCTCGAGAACTGTAAGAACTGGGGAGCGTCGCGGCTGCGCCTACGCGGGCGCGAGCCCCCGGCCGAGATCTCCGGCTGTCCCCTTTTTATTGGAATCGTCGGACGCCGCGCGAGAAGCCGCGCTCGCCTGCCGAACGGCTTCCTCGAGAAGATCCAAATACTCCACAAATCGACGGCGCCCGTCGGACGAAAGGCGCACGAGCGTCTGCGGCCGCCCGCGATGGGCGCTCTTCCACACTTCGACGACGCCGGCCTCCTTGAGGCACTGGAGGTGGCGGCTCAGGTTGCCGTCGGTGAGGGCGCAGGTCTCCTTCAGGTCATTGAAGAGCACACCCTCGCTGCGGGCGGCGAGCGCCGTGAGCAGCGCGAGGCGCGCGCGCTCGTGGAAGAGGCGGTCGAGCCCTTCGAAGACGCTTTCGCGGACGGCTCGTTTGGAGGCGGGTTTTCCCACAGATCACTCCTCGCCGTCGCGGGCCACGCGCTCGAGATTCCAATAAAGCACGACCGACGCGGCGAGCTGTCCCGCGCCAAAGAGCGTCCCCATGACCCACGGCGAGAGTGCCGCAGCTCCGCGCAGGAAAAGTAAGGTCGCCGCGCCGCCGAGCACGTACGCCGAGGCCACGGCACCCGAGGCCTTGGGGAGCATGGAGCGCGTCGCGAAGAGCGCGAGTCCGGCGAAGATCGCCCAGAGGCCCGGCAGGAGGTCGAAATCGCCATGGGCGACGAGCGGCGCCGTCACCAACGCGCCGACCGCGATTGGCGGAAGGAAGGCCGCGAGCGCTGCGCCAGTGGCGGCGCGTTCCTGGGAGGAGGCGCGTGCGCTCGACCAGGCGAGCTGACCGAGCAGCAGCGCCGCGGCAGCGAGCGCCGCGCAGACCCAGAGGAGGACCCAGGCACTCGGGGTCTGCTCCGGCAGGGGGACCAGCAGCGGCTGCGTGAGGGCGGCGACCTGCGCCACGAGCGCCGTGCCGGCGACCGACGCCGCCCGCATCCCGCGGTAGACCTCTTGGCGCGCGAGCTGTCCGCGGATCTGCCGAATCTGGGCGAGCGCTTCGTCGGGTCGCATGGTCATGGGGTTTACTCTGTATCGCAAAGTAACCACGACGATCGGGGCCGTGCAAGGGTTTGATGGCGACGGGCCATGGAGAGGAGGCCAGAGCCGGCGCGTTTCGAGCGTGCGCTACCTCGGATCCGAGCTGCGCAGGGCGCCGACAGTGCCCGAGTTGCTGCGGCAGGTTTCACAGACCCAAACGCAAGCGGCGCGTCGCGGGCCGACAATGCAGCCAGCGAGGATCGGTTGACCGGAATGCGGATTCCTTGAGATTGAGCTCCGCAGCATTCCATCCTCCGCCTCTTCAAAGAAGAGCGGTTGGATAGGGAGTCCATATTCCACAGGAACTCTCGTGCGAGTCATCTCGATTTGGTGTGACCCACAAATGTTCGATGTGTGGACTGTGAGATCCCACGTCTCTTCAGCATGCACCTGGCGAGCTCGGCCTCCGGAACGGCACGAGACGGGACTTGCAAGCACAGCGAGCAAGCTGAGGACAAGCCACTGGATGAGTTTCATCTTGTGCATCCGCTTTAGTTGCACCGAGTGCATGAATCTCGCGTGATCACGATGGGCTGGTTGGACTTGCACCGGGCGAATCATCCTATCGATCCGTGGGTGTGGAGGGCACTGGCCTGGTGCGAGCCGAACGGCGGCGGTGCGTCGGGGAGATGCGGAGAAGGCACTCTGGGCACGTACGAGATCGACCGCGCGGTTGGTGCCTCGCGGGCAAGGCTCGAAGCTAGTCAATGGCCCGATGGCAGAAACAGTTGTTGGAGTGCGAAAGGGGAGTGGAGCGGTTTTGGCGCGGCGAGAACCATGGTCTCGGGGCTACGGCGCGCGCGGCTGAAGAAGCCAACAACTGGTTCGAAAATCCGCGGGGCACGCCCCGAGAGATCGGTTGGCCCACGGAGGACGTTCGAAAATTCATCCGGACTGTGTTCGAGCCCTCCAGGGCAATTCCGTGCCGATGCTCTGGGTAGCGATGAAGAATCCACTTCTGAGCAGGATCTCCTACAGGCCTTTCTTCATCCGCGCGCGCATGCGCGCGCGAGATCGTCTCGGGCAAGCCCGAGCCCTACGGCAGAACCTATGCCTGCACAGATGCGGGATGGCGTGGGAAAGGGCGTGAGTCAATCTTGATGTGCACTGATGTTGATCGGTAGGGTCGGCGCACGCGCCGAACGATGGCGCGGGGCTTGCCCCGCGCGATGAGGAATCGGTACCGAGATACTTCATTCGGCGGCGCATGCAGCGCCGAATCGCCATGGGCACGGCTGATTTCTGAAACGTCCTCCAAGCCCGAGCCCTACGGCAGAACCTATGCCTGCACAGATGCGGGATGGCGTGGGAAAGGGCGTGAGTCACTCTTGATGTGCACTGATGTTGATCGGTAGGGTCGGCGCACGCTCCGAACGAAGGAGCTGGGCAAACCCCTCGCTATGAGGAATCGGTACCGATATACTTAATTCGTCGGCGCATACGGCGCCTAATCGCCATGGGTACGGCTGACTTCTGAAACGGCCTCCACGCGCCCACCCCACTCCTTCCTCAAGGAAGGGTCACGCGACATGGCTCCCGGTGGATTCCCCTGCGCTTCGAATCGCGCGCCCTGCGGCGCGTCGGATTCCGTGTCAGCCACAGATCCGAGTACTGACAAAAACGGGACAAGCGCGTGCGCTTGTCCCGTTTTTACAGAAGCCGGATTCGCCGGGGAAGTTACTTCTTGCCCGTTGGCCGCACGCCGATTCCGTAGTAGGTGAAACCGAGCTTCGCCAGCAGCGGGGGAGTGTAAATATTCCGGCCGTCGAAGATCACGGGCGTCTTCATGAGCGACTTCATCCGCTCGAAGTCCGGGCGGCGGAATTCGTTCCATTCCGTCACGACGAGCAGCGCGTCGGCGCCGGGGAGCGTGTCGTAAGGCTTCGCGTGGAACTCCACCCGGTCGCCGAACATCGAGCGCGCCACGCCGATCGCCTCGGGATCTGTGGCACGCACCTTCGCGCCCGCCTTCAGCAGCTCCTCAATGATCGTCACCGCCGGCGCCTCGCGCATGTCGTCGGTGTTCGGCTTGAACGCCAAACCCCACAGCGCAAATGTCTTGCCCTTCAGATCCTTGCCGAAGTGCGCGCGCACTTTGTCCAGCATGCGCAGCCGCTGGGCTTTATTGACCTCTTCGACCGCCTGCACAATTTGGAAGTCATAGCCGTGCTCGGAGGCCGTCTTCACGATCGCCTGCACGTCCTTCGGGAAGCACGAGCCGCCGTAGCCGAGCCCGGCGAACAGGAACGACGCCCCGATGCGCGAATCGGTCGCAATGCCCTCGCGCACCTTGGTCACATCGGCGCCGACCTTTTCACAAATCGCCGCGACCTCATTCATGAACGAGATGCGCGTCGCAAGCATGGCATTCGCCGCGTACTTCGTGAGCTCCGCGCTCTCGGGGTCCATCACCAGCAGAGGCTTTCCCGTGCGGAGGAACGGCGCATAGAGCTCGCGCATGATCTCGGCGACGGCCGGATCATCGGTGCCGATCACCACGCGGTCGGGCTTCAAGAAGTCGTCGAGCGCGTCGCCCTCTTTCAAGAACTCGGGGTTCGACACCACGGCGAACGGGTGCTCCGTAACCTCGCGAATCGCGGCGGCCACTTTGCGCGACGTCCCGACCGGCACCGTCGACTTGTCGACGATGACGCGGAAGCCGTCCATCGCCTTGCCGATGCCCTTCGCCGCCGCAATCACGTACTTCAGGTCGGCGCTGCCGTCTTCGCCGGCGGGGGTGCCCACCGCGATGAACACGATCAGCGCCTGCTTCACCGCCTCTTCCAGATTTGTCGTGAACCGGAGGCGCCCCTCCTCGAGGTTGCGCTTCAAAAGCTCCTCGAGTCCGGGCTCATAAATCGGGGAGACGCCCTGGGTCAGCTTGTCGACCTTGGCTTTGTCGAGGTCGACGCAGACGACGTCATTGCCGCTGTCGGCAAAGCACGTTCCGACCACGAGACCGACGTAGCCGGTACCCACGACGGCGATGCGCATAGTTGCTCTTTGGGGGGTTGGCGGAGAAAAAGGGGAGGGATTCTCGTCTCGCGCGCGCGGGCCGGTCAACGCTCCCGCCGCGATGTGCCCGTTGACTGTGGGCCGCGGGCCCTCGAGCATTCGGCAACCGAGGCCGGCTAGCTCAATTGGTCAGAGTCTCAGCGTTACAGGCTGATGGTTGTCGGTTCGAGTCCGACGCCGGCCATCATGACTCTCGCAAGGGCCCCGGAGCCGCGCCATGACGCTGCCGTGACACGCGGCCCGAGAGCAACGCGACTCTCCGCGTTCCTCCGCCTGCCCCCCTATGACGAGCCTTTCGCTGCACTACGCCCTCGGCGCGGCGCTCCTGCCGAGCGCCCTCCTTGCTTCCCTCGCCTCGGCCTCCGGCCTGCGCCACGAGCCGCCGGTGGAGCCGCAGGCGCCCCAGTCGCAGCCCACGCCTCAGCCGGCAGCCCGACCGTCCGGCGGTCCGGCCCTTCCAGGATTCCTTCTTGGCGGCCGCCCGGAGAGCGCGCCGGCGACTGCGAGCCGCCCGTCCGATCTCCGCGCGAAAGGCGAGGAGAAGCATCTCGCATCGCTCGTTCAGCTGACCTTCGGAGGACAGAACGCGGAAGGTTACTTTTCTTTCGACGACCGGAGGATCATTTTTCAATCGACGCGCCCTCCCTATGAGTGCGATCAGATCTTCTCGATGAATCTCGAAGGGTCGGAGGTCTCGCTTCTCAGCACCGGCACTGGAAAGACCACCTGTGCGTATTTCTTCCCCGACGGCCAACGCGTGCTCTTCGCTTCGACCCACGCCGCCGGCCCCGAGTGCCCGCCGCGGCCCGATTACAGCAAAGGTTACGTTTGGCGCGTCGAGCCGACATTTGATATTTACACGGCCAACGCCGACGGCACCGGCCTGAAGCCTCTCGTGCAGCAGCCCGGCTACGACGCCGAGGCCACCATCTCGCGCGACGGAAAGAAAATTGTGTTCACTTCCGACCGCGACGGCGATCTGGAACTCTACTCGATGAACGCTGACGGCACCGGCGTCACGCGGCTCACGTTCGCTCCGGGTTACGACGGCGGCGCCTTTTTCTCCTTCGACGGCACGAAGATCATTTATCGAGCGTTCCACACATCCGATGAGAAGGTCCTGGCCGAGAACCGCGAGCTGCTGAAGCAGGGGCTCGTGAGGCCGACGACGATGGATCTGTATGTGATGGACGCCGACGGCAAGAATGTGCGCCAGGTCACGAAACTGGGCGGCGCGTCGTTCGCACCGTTCCTCCATCCCGACGGTAAGCGTGTGATCTTCTCGACCAACCACCACGACAAGGATCCAAAGGGGCGGGAGTTTGATCTGTTCCTTGTCAACCTCGATGGGACAGGGCTCGAGCAAGTGACCTTCTCCGCACAATTCGACGGCTTCCCGATGTGGACTTCCGACGGCAAGCGCCTCGTCTTCGCGTCGAACCGCCATGGGGCCGCCCCCCGCGACACCAACCTCTTCCTCGCGGAGTGGAAGGATTGACGCGGCGAAACCGGGCCGGCGGTGCCCGGTTGATGTGCGCCGTAACCAGGGCTGAAACCAAGGCACCGACATGATCCCCACCGCACTCGCATCGTTTCTGCTGCTTGTTTCGCTCCCTCTGGCGCTCCAGAGCGCTCCGCAAGACGGCCCGCGCGGCGACCGTGCCAAGGCACGCTTGGAGCGCATCGAGAAGCGCCTCGAGAAGCACCCCGAGCTGAAGGCAAAGTTGGAGGAGTGGAAGCAGCTCACTCCCGAGCAGCGCAAGGACAAGCTCCGCCAGCGCCTCCAGGAGAAGCTTCAGAATCGGCCGCGGGCGGCCGCGCGGCTCGACCGCATGCCGAAGCTGAAGGAGCTCTCGGGCGAGTTCCCGCGCGTCGGGCTTCGCGCCCTCAAGCACCCGCTTCGAGCCAAGCGCATGGAGCGGATTCTTGAACATCACCCGGAGGCGGTCGAGCGCCTGCGCGAGAAGCTGAACCGTCGCGCACAGCGCCCGCGCTAGCGACGCTCGCAGCTGAAACGGAGAGGGCCGCGCGCCGATCGATCGGCAGCGGCCCTCGTTGTTCTTGGGTCCGGAGAACTGTTACCGAACGGCCTTCTCGAGCTCCGCGACGGTCTTCGGAATCTCGCTCGTCAGAATGTCACAGCCCGTGGCCGTGACCAGCACGTCGTCCTCGATGCGCACGCCGATGCCGCGGTAGGGGGCCGGCACCGACTCGTCGTCGGGTTCGAAGTAGAGCCCGGGCTCCACGGTGAGCACCATCCCCGGCTCCAGCAGGCGCGACTCGCCGCGCTGGAAGTAGGTTCCGCAGTCGTGCACATCCATGCCGAGCCAATGGCTCGTGCGATGCATATAAAACCGCCGGTAGGTGCCGGCCTTGATCGAGTCTTCGACGGTGCCCTGGAGGATTCCGAGCTTGAGGAGGTGCTCCACGAGGACACGCGTCGCCGCATCGTGAACCGCTTGGAATCGCACTCCCGGGCGCGCTTTCTCGATGCCCGCAAGCTGCGCCTCGAGGACGGCCTCGTAGATCTGTCGCTGGTGATTTGTGAATTTTCCGGAGACCGGAAACGTGCGCGTGACATCGGCCGTGTAGTAGCCATGCTCGCAGCCGGCGTCGAGCAGCAACAAATCGCCGTCTTGGAGGCGGCGTTGATTGGTGACGTAATGCAACACGACGGCGTTGGGGCCGCCAGCGACGATCGACGGATACCCGGGGCCGACGCCTCCGCGCCGCCGAAATGTAAAATCGACCACCGCCTCGACCTCGTACTCGAAGGTGCCCGGCTTCGCCAGGATCATGGCCTCGCGGTGCGCCTCATGGGTGATCTCCGCAGCGCGCCGCAGCTGCGCGATCTCTTCGGGCGTCTTGAAGAGCCGGTGCTCGTGCAGCAGGGAGCCGGGGTCGAGGATCTGTGAGGGCGCCGAGACTCCGTGGCGCGCCATTGACCTCACTTTTTCGAGCCAGCCGAGGACTCGGGCATCGAATGCTTCGTTCTTGCCCATGCGGTAGTAGAGCTTCTCCGCGTTCTCGAGGAGCTTCGGCAGCTTCTCGTCGAGCTCGTGAATCGAGTAGGCGGCATCGGCGCCGTAGCGCTCCTTCGCCCCATCGACTCCGACGCGCTTGCCCGTCCAGGTCTCGCGCTCTTTGTCCTTCGGCAGCACGAAGAGCACAAATCTCGAATCGGGGTGGTCGGGCCGCAGGACGGCCACCGCCTCGGGCTCTTCAAACCCCGTCGCGTAATAAAAATTGGAGTCGGGGCGGAATTTATAATCGACGTCGTTGTTGCGATTGCGGATCGGAGAAGTGCACAATATCGCCACGGAACCCTCCCCCATCTCGCGGAGGAGCTTGGCTCGGCGTGCTGCGAACGGATCGGCCATAGAGAAGCTTGGGCAGGAAGCGGAGACGGGAGGGTACGGCCTGCGCGTCCCGATCGCCACGCGCGCTGGGTATAACTTCCCCGTGGCACCCGACGAACGACCCCTGAGCGGCGAAGCGCTCCTCGAGCTGCTCGAGCCCATGATTGCCCAGCAGCGCGAGAAGGTGCTCGCGACGGCGCGGCGGCGAATTCCTTACCTCACCGGCGACGACATCCTGAATCCTCACGACTTCCCCGAACTCGAGCGCGCGCCCGAGTTCCACTACGAAGACGGCATCCTGGCGGGGCTTCTCGCGGCGCAGATGGCGCTGCGGGCCAAGCTGCGGGAAGCGCGATAGCAGCTACGGGCGCCGCACTGTAAGTCCGTACAAAAGCCAGCAGGCAAAGAGCAGGTCGACGGCGCCGAACACCGCAAGAAAAGGCGGCGCTTCCGGGTGGAGCATCGGAGTTGCCGCCAGATAAAGCCCGCCCAGGGTGCGGATTCCGAGCGCGGCGATCACCGAAGGTAAAGAATTTGGAAGCGTGAGCGCCGTCGTCGTGTAAAAGCCCGCGAGTCCCAGCAGCAAGACACCACACAGTCGCGCGTAGATCGGCTCCGTCGGAAACGGGATCGGGAGAATCTCCGAGAGAAACCGCAGCGCGAGCACGATGGCGAGACCGACGACAAAGTCGTAGGCGCCGCCGGCGAGGAGCGCAGTGCGCAGCGTCCGAGATCTCATGGGAACGATTCGAGCTTCGGCTCCCGGTGCCGTGGGGCGCCGAAAAAAATCCACGATTGCGTTGCAGCTCCGCCAATTACACGTTGGCACCGAACTGGCTTCGTTCGCGACTTCGCTGCTCAAGCGACTCGCATTCGGTGGACAAATCCCAAGAACCCAGGGAGTTGCTCCCAATCCCTCCGGCGAACGCTGGAGTTGAAGCGGCTGCGTCGTCGGCGCTGCGTCGGCTCGCCGACTTCAATCCGATCATCGCCTATTTCCGCTCCTGCGCGACACCGCCGGGCGCCGCGAGCCCCGCAGCGTCGGCCCACGAACTCTCTGCCTTCACGTCGAGCCAACGCATCCGGCTCAGCCGCTGTCTCCTCGATTTGGCGCACGCCTCCGCTTCATTCGGCGGGCGATCGGGCCCCTGGCTCGCTCCGGTTCGACGGAGCACAGCGTCGGGAGCCGGCTGGCGCGAGCGGTTGGAGGGGTTGCGACGGGAATTCGAGGCAGCCGACGCTGGCGACGGGCGACGCAGGCTTCTGCTCGACCGCCTCGACCGGGAGCTGCTGGCGGCGCGCAGCCCGCTCGATCGCGCACAGCGATGCCTGCGGCTCGCCCTCTCGCTCCAGCCGAAGTCGGAGGAGATCGCGCTTGCTCTCTTATGGATTCGCGCGAAGCGCCGGCCTGCCGCCGAGGCGGCGGCGCGCCTGCGCGCTTTCGCCTCGCGCACGCGCGACCGCGCCTTGCGCGCGCGGGCGCGGCTTTTGTGGGGTTGCGTCGAGCTGTTTCGGGGGAACGATCGCAGGGCGCTCGCAGCCTTCGATCGCTCGCGCGCCGAGGCGACGGGTGATCCGGATTTGTGGGCTCGCATCGCCCATGCGCAGCTGCGGCTGGGAGACGAGCCGGCGGCGGCCGAAGCGCTTTCCCGCGTGGCGGCGGCGGCCCGGGACTCGGCGGAGCAGGCGCGCGCGGCGGTGGCATTTCTTCTCTCTCCGCAGACGGGCACGGCGAGGCTTCTCGCCGCGAGCGCGGGCGCCGTGAAGGCGCTCCGCGCCACTCAACCGGAATTTGTGAGTTTGTTGCTTGAGTCGGTCCAGAGCGGCTCGCTCGGAGGCGATGCGCCGGAGATGCGCCGCATCGAGCCGCAGCTCCGGCGCATTCGGAGGAGCTTCCGCGCAGCGTTGGCCGCGGCGGTGCTGGCGGATCAGGATCGATTTGTGGTCTTGGCGTTGGATGCCGCGTCGCGGGTCAAGCGGGTGCGTGAGCACCTGGAGTCGAGCCTCGCTCGCGGCGGCTTCCGAGGCTGCCTCAAGGCGCTCGAGGCGGGGGAGCCGACGGCGCTGGTCTGGCGTTCGTCCGAGCAGGGGGCTGCGCGATCGAAGAGTGAAGGGAACAGCTGGGTTTGCTCGGCCGCCGCGGCCCGGATCCCCGTCGAGGGTTTCTCCGCGGCGCTTTTGTTGGAATCGGACCGATTCATCGCACCCGCGCCCGCGGAGCTGGCGGGTGCTGCTGAGGAGCTGGTCGCCGCGACCTACGCGGCCTGGTTCCGACGCAAGAAAGAGTAACTATTTTCTCCCGGCGCGCGGAATCCAGCGCGCGAGCCTCGCGGCGAGCGAGCTATCGACCCAGCGTCAATGCGAGGCGCAGCGGGTCCTGTTGTGTGTGCGAGCCGGCGGAGGGCACGATGAGTGTGCCTTCCACGCGGCCTGCGCCTGCGGCGGTGGCCGCTTCGAATAGAACGATGTACTCACCCTCTGTGAGCGTCAGGTCGATTTGAAAAAGCGATGGGAACTCTGCTCGGGTCTCTCGATGAACTGGAGCGCCGTTTTTCACCGCCACTTGAACTGTGCCTTTGCCGAACCTTTCGCCTGCAGAAGCGATCACAATTTCGCAGCGAATTCCCGGCCGCAGTTGCGCGGGGAGGAACACGGCGCCGTCAGCAGGGACGGAGACCATCGATCCGAGCGAGGCGAACCCGGGACTCGACAGGAACGCGCTCCATGGTCCGGCGGCGACGATGGCAGAGCATTGTGCATCGGCGCCCACCGTGCGGCCCTGCTCGTCGACGAACCACGCGGCCGCATTCTGCGGCGCAGCCGTCTCCGAGAACTCCCACAGAATGCGTCCGATCGGCGGCAGCTTCGCGGGTGGAAGCTCGAGCCGCTGGCCCTCGGTCACCTCAAAAGGCTCCGTCTCGAGCGTGCTGCCGCGGGCGTCTGCGAATTGTGCACGGTAGCGCCCCGGGCAAATCGGGCCCGCCGCAAAGGCCCCGGTGATGGGGTTCACCTCGTAAGGTCCGATCGGATTGGTTCCGTCGGCCGGGGCCAGCATCACAAAAGCCGTTGACGCCGGGAACCCGCGGTCATCTGCCAGCGATCCGACCACGCGAGCCGGAGCCGGCACGTGGGGAAGAGTGATTGTCAATTCTTCACCGCCGCCGGCGAAAGCCGAGATCCAGAAGACGGCGGGGGCCGTTGACTCCGTGAGGGGGACACACACTTCGAGCTGGACGTCGGGCTGCGGCAGCCCGCGCATCACAAATCTCCCAGACGCGTCCGTCTCCGCGGATTGTTGCAACCAGCTCTCCGCCTGAGGGCTCGTTCCGTGGGCTCGGATCGAGAGCGGCGGCAGCGTGCGGCCACCTTCTGCGACGACGCGGGCCGAGAGCGAGAACGTCGGAACCGGGGAGCCATCTTCCAGCATTTCGCTGCGCATCACGAGCGGCAGCGAAAGCACCCGATTGAGGCTCATCCTTACGCGATCGCGCGAGAGAACGAGTTCGTTCGCCTGGACCCAATGGTCCACAAGGCTCGCCGCCGACTCTCCCACGACGGCGTTCGACATGCGAGTGCTGACGAGTCGGTCGAGAAGGGCTGCCTGGGAGGTGAGGACCTGTTGTGTACTTCGCTCGGAAGTCGCGTCGACGGCCATCCCATCGAGATGTACAGGGAGCCGAAAATCCAAGGACTTTCGCGCTCCCGGTAGCGACCAAAAGCCATTGCTCGCGGCGAACTCCGCTCCGCCGATTTCCGCGCGAGCCGACGCCATGAGGCCGACCACAGGCTCCACATTCTTGAGGATCACTTTTCCTTCGGAGTTCGTTCGCCCGACAGAGAGTTCGGGGGAGAACGAGCAGCCGAGCTTCACCTCGGCACCGGCGACCGGCAGGTCGTCGGCCGAAATCACACGAATCTCGAGCTCGTATCCCGGCCGCAGCGTGAGCTGGAGCGGCTGCGTCTTCCCTTTGCGCACTTCAACCGCGCGCGGCGACCACGGCGCTCGCTCCGCATAGATGTATACAATCCCTTCGGGCAGGCCTTCGAATTGTGCGCGTCCCTGTGCGTCGGCTCGCACCGGCTTCGACAGCGGCGCCAGCGACTCACCATTCTTGTACGCCGCTCCGAGCAGCACCGCCGCAGCCGGAGTTTTTCCATCGGGCTCGAGCACTTCGACGGCCACGGCGCCGTTGTGCCGCTCCCTCTCGACTGGGCTCGGCCCCCGGGTGCCCTGGGCGGTCGCGTTGTTCGGGAGCGAGGGGTCGGACGGCGCGCTCGGACCGCTCGGAGGCGGCGACGGTCGCTCCGTCGCCGACACGCCCGACGGATCCTCCGCTTCGGAGAAGGCGAGCCAAGCCGCGGCCGCCGCCATGGCTGTGCCAGCCAAGAGCGTCACGGCGAGGAAGCGGGCGCGCGGCATGAGGGCAGGATCTACGGAGCCCACCAGAGCCTCAAGGGTTTGCCCTGTCGGCACCCGCGGCTCGCCGTCAGGCGCGGATGGAGCTCTTGCTTCGGCTCCGCAAGGAACGCCACGACCCACGAAGCGCAAGGCGTGGGCATAGCCCTACTTTCCAACCGCGACCGTGAGGATCTTCGAATCCTCATTCGACGCGACCTCGAATCGGACCTCCGCAGCTATTGTTGCAGTGTGCGCGATCGCTGTGTAACGCCCCGGCTCGAGTCCCATGCAAATAGACAACAGATCCTCCATCGGTTCGGGGGTAGTCCGATACACAGGCCTTCCGGTGGAGTCGACGATCTCGAGCCATCCCGAGATGGGTCTCAGTTCCTCGCGTCGAATGTGAATGGTCACAGTCTTCGCCTGCCGCGTTTGGACTTCGATTTGTGCACAATGGTCGGCGCCAAAGTACGTGTTCACTCTCGTTGATGCGATGTTCGTGCCGGTAAAGTAGGCTTCATATCGGCCAGGGGGCGCGACCGCCGAGTACCGTGCTCCTCCGGCAGCAGCGCCATCGACGGGCTCCACCGGCCACAGTTGGCCGAGCGCATCGAGGAGAAACCCGCCGTGATCCGACCAGTCGGGAGCCGGCGCACTGCCGATCGAGTCGAGGGGCAGCGCCGTCATCGCAAATGTGGCCCGAGCGATGGGACGCAGGCTCGTGACGGGAACCTCAATCTCCGAATGAGCCTCAGTCTCCAGAGTTTGCTTCTCCGATGTGTGTCCTCGTCGCGAGGAGGCTGCGAGTTCATATTTGCCGGCGAACAGCGGGCCGATTCGATAGCTGCCATCCAGCGGGGAAACCTCCGCCGACTCCAGATGATCGCGCCCGTCGAGCGCCTCCGCTGTGATCGTACAAAATGCGGGCGCGCGTCCGAGATCGTCGACGACGCGCCCATGGAGGTAGGCGGGTCGCACTCCTGCCGGCGCCACGATGCGGTGCTCGAGCTCACTTTTCCCGTCGAGTGGCCCTGTGCGATGGACCGAGGGGAGCGCGGTCTCCGTCATCGGAATCTCGATCTCGAGGTACACCGACTTCTCAGCGATCTCGCCCATGGAGAAGCGCCCTTCGGCATCGGTGCTTGCAGCTCCGATAAGTGAACTCGTGAAGTCGTGCTCGCGCGAGGAGGCGCGCAGCTCGGCGCCGACGATCGGCATACCTGCTTCTGTGACAACCACTCCGCGAAAGGGCGGAGCGATCGGTGTCGCCAAAGATCGGCTGGGCCGTCGCGCTCGGAACTCCTCATGTGTGGACTTCATCGCAGCGAACGCCGATTCCCCAGACGGAAACTCCTTATTGTGGATCATCTTGAGACGCACGGCTGCCGCCAGCGCGCCCTGGTCCGGCCGCCGCGCGAGTGCGTCGACGGTGATCGAGACGGAGTCTCCGAGGCCTCCCCAAAGGGCATTGGATTGGTATCCCGCGCGCTCGCCGGAGCTCGGAATCGTGAGGTGCAGCTCGACGACGGGCTCGACGTCGTCCACGACGAGCGGCGTCTTCGGATTCCATTGGGCTAAGAGTAGTGGGGCGGAAATGTTGCTTTCGAGGTAGACAGGTATTTCTTGCGTCTGCGACCGGAGCTCCTCGCCCGCGGTGACCTCAAGCCGAAAGCCGCGGCGCAGCTCGAGCGCCGCGGAAGTAACTTTTCCTGATTCGACGAGGACCGCCCTGGGGCTGCTTGGCGCGCGAGCCGCAACGATCCAGGCCATTCCGGGCTCGAGGCCCGCGAACTCGGCGCGCCCGCGCGCATCGCTGACGGCGGTCTTCTCCGTGGGACTTAAGCGCCCGGCCGACTCCCTCGCGAGAATCAGCGGCACGCCGGCGAGAGGTTCGCCCGTGCCGGCCAGAATCGCCATCACCGCGACCGTACCGAGATCCGAATGCGGCTCCGGCTCAGCGAGCCCCGACGCCTGGGCAGCCGGTTCGTTCGCATGCGAAGCGGTCGGCGCCCCGGAGTCGGGCACTGCGCCCGCGCGCGGCTCGGCCCCGTGCCAGAATGCGACCGCGACGAGCACGCCGATGGCACCCAATGCCGCAGCCGCCCACGTCGCGCTTCTCATGGGCGAATCGTCGCGCGGGAATCGCACTCGCGCCAGCGGAGGGTTTGCCCGCAACACCGTGCCGACGCCGCGCGGCTGCGCCGATAACAGCCCGTGGCAAAAGTGCTCCGCAAAGCGAGCACGAGGATTTTTGGCGAGATCAAGGAGGACCGCCGCAGGCGTAGCCATGGAGCTACGGCGAGGCGGTCCGACGAGGAGATCGCCAAAAAGCCCGCGTGCGCAGCTCGGATGACTTTTGCTACGGGCTGATAAACTTCTCGGCCTTCCAAGCCCGCGCAGCCCTCGCTGCTGCGGCCAACCCGCTGATGATCCCGACCCCTGAAGAGAACAAGCGCTGGCGCGACACCGCCCGTGCGATCGCCGAGAAGCATGTCCGCCCGAACGCCGCCAAGCTCGATCGAGTTCCCGCCGATCGCTGGCAGGAGGCTTACAACTGGGACGCCATGAAGGCGTGCGGCGAGGCGGGGCTCCTCGGCACCTTCATCGAGAAGGACCACGGCGGCGCGGGGCGCTCCATTGTGAATTTGTGCACTGTGGTGGAGGAGCTCGCGAAGGCCGATTCGGGCTTTGGCGTGGCCTTCGCCGTGAACGCGCTTGGCTCGTTCCCGCTGATCGTCGGCGGCACCGAGGAGCAGAAGAAGCGCTGGCTGCCGGCGGTGGCCGCGGGCAAGAAGCTCGTCGCGTTCTGCCTCTCGGAGAAGTTCGCCGGCTCCGACGCCCAGAACCTCCGCGTCCGCGCGTTCAAGGATGGCAAGGATTGGGTCATCCGCGGCGAGAAGAAGTGGACGACCAACGGCGGCGCCGCCGATTTGTATACTGTGTTCGCGGTGACAGATCCGGAGTCGAAGTCGCGCCGCATCAGTGCATTCGTCGTGGAGAAGGGCATGAAGGGGTTCTCGATCGGTAAGGTCGAGCCGAAGATGGGAATCCGTACAGTTCCCGTCGTCGAGACGGTGTTCGACGATGTGCGCGTTTCCGAGGAGCACCTGCTCGGCGGTCGCGCCGGCATGGGATTCCGCCACGCGATGGAGACCCTCGACCTGGCGCGCCCCGGTGTGGCGGCGCAGGCCGTCGGCGCGGCGCAAGGCGCGCTCGATTACGCCGTCGTGTATGCGAGCCGTCGGCGTCAGTTCGGCGCGCCGATCGCGAGTTTCCAGATGGTGCAACAGATGCTGGCCGACTGCGCGATGCAGACGGAGGCGGCTCGCGCGCTCGTGTATGAAGCGGCCCGCGCCGCAGATCTCGGCGACACGGATCGGCTCAACAAGCTGGCCGCGATGTGCAAGTGCTTCGCGACAGATACGGCGATGAAGGTCGCTACCGATGCGGTGCAGATCTTCGGCGGCTATGGATTCATGGAAGATTACCCGGTCGCGAAGTTCTTCCGCGATGCGAAGATCCTACAGATCTACGAGGGCACAAATCAGGTTCAGCGCATCGTGACGGCGCGCAACCTGACGAAAGGGCTCATGGATCTGCAGCATTTGAATGCCTACATCCCGAGCGAGTCGCAGCGTTGGATCGAGGAGACACCCTCGATCCACGAGGACGAGCGCAACGCGGCAAAGGCAGAGAAGAAGTAAGGTTCAAAGCTCCATCCAAGGACGCCGCCCATGCCCCGCAGCTACCTCCACGACCGCGTGCGCGTCGAGCGATTGAAAGCCGACGCGCCGGACACGGGCCCCATGCGCCGAATGAGCGACAAGGGGGAGATGGCACAGATCATGAGCGGCGATCTTCCCCCCGTGCAGCATTTGATGATCTGGACGCTCAATCCGGGTCACACGCGCGGGCGCCACTTCCACACAAATCGAGTGGAGCGCATTTATGTGGTGCACGGGGAAATTGAGATTCTGATCCAGCCGAATGACAAATCGCTGCCGGGCATGCTCGTCCCGGTGATCGCGGGCGAGCGCGTGACAATCGACCATGGCGTGGCTCATTGCTATCGCCTGCGCGGCACGACGCCGGCGACGGTGCTCGAGATGGGCGAGCAACCTTACAATCCGCTGAATCCCGACACGACGCCGTTCGACGGGTTTCCGCAATAGGCAGGCGGAGCGGCTCACGCGCTGGAGAATGACTCAGATGCTCCGGCAAGCCATCATTCTCGTCGGCGCTACAGCGCTCTTGGTTTTTGTGGGGTGCTCGAGGCGAGACGCACCCGACAGTGGCGTACCACCGCCGCCGACTGGCGCGGCCTCTCGAAGCGCTCAACCGGAGCTGCCGCGAAGGAGCGCGCGGGAGGTTGTGCACCGTCTCGCTTGGGTTTGTGCGCGGCTCGATCGATTGAGCGATCCTCCGCTGAAGCACGATGAGGAGCGCATCCGCGAGGAGCTTGCCGAGTTGAAAGCGCTGACCGTCGATTGTCAGCGCGCCATGCACCATTGGTTTCTTCAGGGCGAGCCGCTGTCCGA
>JAEUHX010000014.1 GCA_016792805.1 Planctomycetota bacterium | reverse complement strand
CGCACAAAATAAGTAGGGTCGGCGCACGCGCCGACCCATCGCGCGGGGCTTGCCCCGCGCGATGACCAACCGTCGAAGGCAGGCTTCGTCATCCGCGCGCGCAAGCGCGCGAGAGATCGTCGCCGGCGATGCCCCCGCCCTCCGGCGTCGGTTCAGTTATTACGAGAGACGTTGGGGCGCCAGATGGCCCCACCTCTAACTTCACAGATGCGACGCGGATTCGATTGCGCCGCTGGCCGTTTTGCATGTTAAAAGATTTCGATCCGTGGGGTCGGCGCACGCGCCGACCATTGGGGGGGGGGTTGCCCCCCGCGACGGCGAATCGTCGAAGGCGGGCTTCGTCATCCGCGCGCGCAAGCGCGCGCGAGATCGTCGCGGGCGATGCCCGCGCCCTACGGCGGCGGTTCAGTGATTACGAGAGACGTTGGGGCGCCAGATTGCCCCACCTCTAACTTCACAGATGCGACCCGGCTTCGAATGCGCCGCAGGCCGGTTTTCATGTGAACAGATTTCGATCCGTAGGGTCGGCGCACGCGCCGACCCATGGCGCGGGGCTTGCCCCGCGCGATGACGAATCGTCGAAGGCAGGCTTCGTCATCCGCGCGCGCAAGCGCGCGCGAGATCGTCGCGGGCGATGCCCGCGCCCTACGGCAGCGGCTCAGTGATTGCGAGAGACGTTGGCGCGCCAGATTGCCCCACCTTTAACTTCACAGATGCGATCCGGCTTCGAATGGGCCGCAGGCCGGTCTTCGCGTGCACAGATTTCGACTCGTAGGGTCGGCGCACGCGCCGACCCATCGCGCGGGGCTTGCCCCGCGCGATGACGAATCGGCAGCGCGATGTTTCATCCTGCGGCGCAAGCGCCGCCGAATCGTCCCGGGCAAGCCCGCGCCCTACGACTTCACAGATGCGCGACGGCTTGGAATGGGGCGTGGGTCGGTCTTGGCGCGGCGAGTTCCGCAGATGCGAGGCCATGGCGCGCGCAGAATCCGACTGGCGCAGAGCGCACACATGTCAAGTCTACACGTAGGGTCGGCGCACGCGCCGACCCATGGCGCGGGGCTTGGCCCGCGCGATGACGAATCGGCAGCGCGATGTTTCATCCGGCGGCGCAAGCGCCGCCGAATCGTCCCGGGCAAGCCCACGCCCCATTCTTCCCGAGGCGCAAGTCGAAATCCGCGCGCGCACGCGCGCGCTCGCCGGTCGGCGCACGCGCCGACCCCACTTATTGACTTTGTGAAGCGCCAACACACCAACCCCACTTATTGACTTGGAGTAGCGCGCACGCGCCGACCCCACTTATCGAATGGGCCACCGAACTCCGCGCCCCACGTCAGGAGAGCCGCCCTCAAAGTCTCCGGAGAATTCAATCATCTCGGCGGCGCGCTTCCGAGCCTCTGGCCGTTACTCCACCGGAGCGAACTCCAGCGCCACCGGCTGCGGAATCAGACCGGCCGCGTGGGCGCGCTCCAGCAGCTCCTTCACCCCGGCTCGGCCGCGGTCGCCGAAGTCGAGCGTGAAATCGTTCACATACATTCCAACAAAAGTATCTGCGAGCTTCGTGTCGAGCCCGCGGCCGAATTTCAGCGCGTGCGCGAGAGCCTCGTCGCGGTGCTCGAGCCCGTAGGCGATCGACTTCTTCAAATATCCCGACACGCGCCCGATGTCTTTCCCGAGGTCCTTCCGAATCGCGTTCACGCCGAGCGGGAGCGGCAGCCCGCCCGTCACGCCATGGAACCACTCGCCAAGATCAAGAATCTGTGTCAATCCGAGGCGCTGATAGGTGAGCTGTCCCTCGTGGATGATGAGCCCGGCGGGGAACTCGCCACTTGCGACGCGCTCACAAATCTGATCGAACGGCACCACCACGTGCTCGAAATCGCCGAGCGCCAGGCGAAGCACCAAATAGGCCGTCGTCATCGTGCCCGGCACCGCGATCGGCGAACGCTTCAGATCGCGAATCTTGTACTCTCCCTTGGCCACGATCTTCGGTCCGTACTTATCGCCGATGCTCGCGCCGTGAGGAAGCAACGCATACTGCTCCAAGCAATACGCATAGGCGTGGAGCGACACCGCCGTGATCTCGTGCTCCCCGCGCATCGCCCGTTTATTGAGCGTCTCGATGTCTTCCAACACATGGCGGAAGCGAAACTCCGCCGTGTCGATCCGCTCTGCGGCGAGCGCGTAGTGCATGAACGCGTCGTCGGGGTCGGGGCTGTGGGCGAGGGTGAGCTCACGGATCTCGGGCATGGCGGGGAGAATAGCAGCGTGCGCCGTGCGCCGCGGCGGCGGCGGGTGGCGCCGCCATCGCGATTCGTGCTTTTCCCCTCTGCGTCGCCAGAATCGGAGCGCCATGGTCCGCGTGCTCGCGTTTGCTCTTCTCGCTGGTCTCACGGGTTGGCTTCCCCAAGGGGCGTCGATGCCGAAGACGCTCGAGGAGGCTGCGAAGCTGCGCGAGCAGACGCTCGAGCGCGCGGCGGCCGCAGAGAAGGACTCCACCAAACGCGGGCTCGCAGCGATTGACGAGGGGCGCGTGCTGCGGCGCCTCGCAGACGCCTATGGCGACCTGGAAGCGCTTCTGCGCCGCGAAAAGGAGCTCGAGGCAGAGCTGACCAACTTGCCGGCGCGGCGCGCCGCAGCCGACGCGCGTCGGCGCAATCCGGCACCGCCGCCTGTGGACAAGCCGACGGAGCCGCTGCTCCAAGAGCTGACGACGGTGCTCGAACGGGAGCGCAGTGCGCTCACGGAGATCGACCGGCGGCTCGCCTCCGCGGAGCGTCTTGTGTCGGGCGGGAGCTACGACGAGCGCGAGCGTTTGCGCCTCGACCGCGACGAAACCGAACGCTCCCGGCGTGCGCTGCAGGTGGGAGAGAGCTCCTTCGGCCCAACGGCGGCGGCTTTCGAGGCTTCGCGGCTCGAACTGCGGGTGGCTTACGCCGAGCGGCTCCAGCGATTCCTCGACGAGCGCGACCGGCGCGCGGGCGACCTCGTGGAGACGCTTCGCGCCGAGGCTGACGCGCAGCGCGCCCAAATCGCGGCGCGGGCGCGGCAGCTCCAGTCTCTCTCGGCTGCGTATCTGTTGCAACTTAGGGCCGACCGCGACGCGGCGGAGGCTGCTGCGCAGGCAGCGCGTCGCGCGGCGACCACGGAGCTCGCCGAGAGCACCCGAGGGGTGCGTGAGCACGAAGCGCGCACGGCGGAGCTGGCGGCGGCGGCGCTGGGGGCGCGCGTCGAGACGGCTCGCATCGTGTTCGACGACGGAATCGCGGGGCGGCTCGCGGCGGAGCGCGTGCGGTTCCAAGAGCTGCGCGAGCAGCTGCAGGATCGGACGCCCGGGAACGAGGAGCGCTGGATCGAAAGTTACCGATCGGTGCAGGAGCTTCGGCGATCGAAGGAGGTCCAAGATTCCGGCGCCGAGCTGCGGGTCCTGCGGGCGACGGCGAAGCAGGCGCGGGCCGACGCGGCGGCGGCGCGCCGCGAATCCGCGCATCTCGAGGCTCGCGAGGGCGAAGAGCGGCAAGAAGTTACAGAAATGTTCGAGGCTGACCGCGCCGCGGGGCGCGCCCGAGAAGCGGACGCGGAGGCGTTTCTGGCGAGCTGGGAGCATTCGAAGCGCGAGCATCGCGAGGCGCTGTCGGCACGGGCGAGTGCGGCAAGCCGCTTGGCCGACGCCGCTGGCGCGCGCACGGCGTCGATCCAACAATTTCTCGAGACGCTCGACGAGGAGGAGCAGTTCGTCCGAGCCCACGGGCTTTTTGTGAGGGTGGGGACGCAGATCGACTTCGAGTCGCTCAGGATGGCCGTTCTTGACGCCGTGTCGATCGTGCGCAACGCGCCGCGCACGGTGCAGGCACTCGTGGCGAATGCTCGGACCTATCTGTTTGAACGCGCAAACCTTCCGCGGGTGCTCGCAGCGGCTGTGCTGTTCCCGCTGGCGCTTTTGCTGGTCATCGTGACGCGACGGGCAGCCCTCAATCTCTCAAAGAGGATGCCAGTCGGGCACGCGCTCACCGTTCCCGAACGTGCCCAGCGGCTGGCGATCGGCACGGCGCGGCGAATGGCGCTCACCGTGTTCACGCTGCTCGCGGTGGTGCTGGCGGTGCGGCTCTTCGCTGGCGATCCGGCGCTGAACCGCGCCGTCGAGTCGGGTGTCATTGTGGTCTTTTTAGTGCGATTGGCTCTGGCCGTCGTGTCGGGGTGCTTCCGCCCGGACGACGCCGCGCTGCGGCTCGTCCCTGTGGGCGATGGCACGGCGAAATATGTGGCACGCGTGGCCGTGCTCGCGTCGCTTCCGTTCACGGCGATCGCGATTCCGCGCAACGTGTTGGAGGCGCTCGGCTACGCGGGGCGCAACGCGGGCTTCATGGAGCTGCTGGCGCGGATGGAGCAGGGGCTCCTGACGATTGCCGTCGTTCTTGTGTTTGCGCGCGAGTCGGTGCTGGAGGAGCTGCTGCCGCGCTCCCACAATCGCGCGCTCGAGTTTCTGAGAGCGCTTCTATTGCGATTGAGGCCGGCGGCGCTTTTCTTTGCAATCGCGGTGTTCGTACTGCGGCTTCTGGGATACGAATTCCTCGCCCGATACTTGACTTCGATCTCCATCGGCGGCACGGCAATCGTGGCGCTCGCGTCGGTGGGTCACCGGGCGATTCTTCAGCTTTGGGATCGCGTGCTGCCGCGGCTCGACCTCGGTGCGGCTGACGACGCCGTCGCGGCGCAGAAGACGGCGCTGCTGAACTCCATGGTGAAGGTCGGCGCGCTGGTGGGCTGCTTCGCGGGGGCGTGGTTCGCATTTGTGGTCCTCCTGCGCGTTGGGACGACGGAGCTGCAGGCGGTCGATGTAGGCGTCGTCGGCGGCCGGCGATTCAGCGCTCGAGATGTCGCATTTTTTGCGCTGTCGCTCATTGGCACCGGGATTCTCGCGTCGTGGACGCGGAAGGGGCTCTCGCTCTTCGCGCTTCCCCACACAAAGCTCGACGTCGGGACCCGCTACGCCATCGCAGTCGTGAGCGCCTACCTTGTCATCGTGTTTGGATTCGTGGCTTCGCTTGGATTCTTGGGCTTTGAGTTGCGCGACTTCGCCATCGTGCTCGGCGCCGCCGGCTTTGGCGTCGGCCTTGGCATGCAGGAGTCGGCGGCGAACTTCCTGAATGGGCTGATCCTGCTGTTCTCGCGGCCCGTGAAGGTGGGCGACGTCATCGAATCGGAGGGGCGCATCGGAGAAGTCATAGATATCACAATCAGTACGACGCGGATCCTCACGCCAGAGAACTACGAGATTCTGATTCCCAATCGTGAGATCGTCGGGCGACGCCTCGTAAATCAAACCGGCCGCGACCCCAAGGTGCGGGCGGCCGTGCGCGTCGGCGTGGCGTACGGCAGCGACGCGGAAAAAGTGAGGTCGGTCCTTCTCGGTGTGATTGCCGGCCGCAAAGAAGTGCTCCCCAAGCCCGAGCCGATCGTGGTTTTATTGGATTTCGGCGACAGCGCGCTCGTCTTCGAGCTGCGCTACTGGACCGCCATCAGCATGCGCTTCGACAGCGAAACCGCCATGCGCGTCGCCGTGCTGAGCGCGCTCCGTCGCGAGGGCATCGAAGTGCCGTTCCCGCAGCGGGAACTGTCGCTGAAGGGGCCGGTGACGGTGCAGATGACGCAGCCCAAGGGATGAATGCCCTGATGTCACCAATATGCTTCGTAAGGCGGAGTCGGGGTCCATCGAACACAACCTCACCGCTGGCGTGACAGTGAGACCCACCCGACCTTGTGCAACTTCTTCGGTTCGTATTGAGGAACTCAGGAGCAAGAGTTTGCAGAAATAGCGATAGGTTCGCAAGGCGCAGGCATCGGCGGCGAGCGATTGAAGTTGGATAAGCATCAGGCAAGTGCAAAGCCAGTTCAAGAAACCCGGTATCGCAACAATTACGCCATCGCCGTCACGGAAGGCCAGTTCCGCCGCGCATGGCGCGAGCGAGCCGTGGGACAGCGCGTTACGCACTCGGAGCACGAAATCTGAATTGAGAAGACTCCTGAACTGGTTCGAACACGGACCGCCAGCTCTCGCACTCGCGGTGATCAAGTCAGCGTGCGTGCCTTCCCGCACGTAATGCCAGTGTATCGTTCTTTCTCTAAATGACTGTTAGAGCCCGAGAACCCATCAGGCCCCATGGAATATTGGGTTCCTGGGGATCGAGCCCTAACGGCAATTTATAGAAACAACGGTACGCTGGCCGCCTCAATAGCCTATCCAATCAAGCCAAGTTCCGTACCCGCTACGGTGAGATTGTGAACTCTCCGGTTACAGAGTAGTGAACTGTTGCAACAGGAATCAGGACTTGGTTCTGATTTGGAGGACCGACGATCACGGTGTAAGACTTAATTTTCGAACCGGCTTTTATCACTACTGTAGTCGTAGTCCCTGCTGTCCCATTATAGTTATTTACTGATACCTTGTAATTGCCCGGAACCATTTCGGCTTCATCGCAGACGAAGTAGTTCTCCGGACCTGTTCCAGGAATGTCGTCCTTGTCCAACTCGCCCACGTCTCCGACCTTGTCTCCATAAAAGACATGAGCGCCTGTCGCCTCGGTAACATGAAGGTCGATGTCTCCCGGAATATTCCATGTTAGTGTTGCCTGGAGGAAGCCCTGTCCCAAAGTCCCCGACGGAACAGGCAGACCCAAGTGCGCTGCGATTACTCCGCTAATGATCGGAATTCGACTACTCGAATAGTAAAGATAACTAGTGTCAAATGCGTGAACTGCGATCGCTTGCAGCGCGCAGGAATTGACGACTAGTCCACAGGGTTCATTCGAGAGTTCGTTCGTTGTATTCGCGGGCCAACTCCCCGGGACCGTCAGGATGACGTCCTTCACCAGAGTAACGGCCTTGAAGTACCCGGCCTGGAGGGCCGGAAAATTCACTGCAGGCGAAGCAACGGCAATGACACCGACGGACGGTCGCAGACTGACTGGAATCTGCGAGAGAGCTTGCTGTACGTAGAAGTTCCCCTGGGAATGGCCCACGAGAACGACCTTATGACCGCTCAGGAGGTCTTGAGTCACCGCAGCGGCCAGTTTTCCCGCGTCACCAACATCAATGGGAATCACCAGAATCTGATCGAACCACTGAATGAGAGCTTCGCCGAAGTCTAATGCTCCAGTAAACCCGCAGATTTTCTGAATCTTCTCGCATGCAAACTCAAAAGCGTCCGAGGCAGAGTTCCAGATACCGCCCAGCAAGTCAGCAAGTATGCATGCTGGAGAGAACTGTTGAATCGCCGAGTAGCATCCTTCAGCAAGCCTTCCGTTGAGTCCCGACTTGTTCAAGAACAACTTGACCTCAACCTTGTCCAATTGGTCAGGCGGGAGTGCTTGTCGAATGTGATAGTTAAGATGGGTGGCGCTGATCGTCGCGTTGGACGGCGACGTGAGCACGCCATTTACATAGTAAACAATCGTACGATGATCCTGAGGACACAGTCCTGCACCTCCTGAGGCGAAAAGCGCAAGGGTCGGACTACCTGCTATTGGCAGGGTGTAGATCTCACCTGCCGACTTCATTGCTTGAAGTGAATCTTCGATGATTGATTCATTCTTCAGCGCCCAGAGGGCGGACGCCTGCGAAGTCTTGAATCCCGCGTCCGGATCCTGCGAGATCGCGAACACCTCATCGAGTGCCATAATGAGATCTTGAATTGATCCGTCCGATTGTCCGGCGTTCTTCGCAACTGTGGTAAACAAGTCGGCCAGAGAGGCACTTACGCCCTCGGGGTAGATCTTCTTATTCACCTTCGGCCGGATCACCTTTACCTGGACATTGAGCGCCCCGATTTCGGCTGAACTCCTCGCAAATACTGAATATGCCCCAAACTTTTTCAGTGGAAGCTTGTTTACAGTGATCTTTCCATTCTTGGACTTGAAGTAAGCATCAACGTGAAGCACGCCCTCCGGCCCAACTATCGATGTTAACTCGGGAACGGCCTCGGATCCTTTGGCGGCCTGAATCTGAATTGTTGCTTTTGAACCAGCAAGAGCGAAGAATGTATGGATCGGTATCGAAGAATCGCCTCCGACTGCCGGCACCGTAATCTTTGCGATAGATGGGGCTGGCTTGGTGCCGGTCTGGAGCTTGTAGGATCCGGGGACTCCATTAAGAGAGGTGATCTCAAGGTCGAAAACGGAAGGGGTTGTCGGAGCGAAGCCGACAATATCCACCTTGAATGTGCCTGCCCCAAGCATGTACGGCCCCAAGTCAATGGGATCGTGGGTGGTCGCGTCTCGCAAGGTGACCTTTGGAATCATGCCGTCCTTTGCGGTCACACGAATCTTGACAACGTCGCCTTTGAGTGCGGCAAATAGCCAGTGATCGGCTTCGCCCGCATTTGTTACCACTCCGTGGGCTCCGACTCCGAGCGGGATTGGGGTTGATAATTGAGAAAATGCATTCCCGACAGCCAACGCCGATGCCATGACGAGAAAAACGAGAAGGCGCAGCGCATTCTGGAACATTTCTGAATCCTCCGACTGCTCTCGACTTTACAGCCATGTTTCCCTGCGGTGGGCCAATCAAAGCGATCTTCAACATCCGGAACCTCGAGGGAGGGCCCGCTATGTGCCAAGCGTCTGCAACGCCAAAATCTGCTTACGCCGTGCCTATCCGTGGCTCATCACCGGAAGTAGGACCCACCGGCCCTCGGTTGCCACCTGACCTGACAGCACGCCTCTTCTTGCCTCGCTCCCGCCTCCATCCCTTCCTCGACGAGGCAGAGGAGAGTCTTGCGATCCTCGCTTATGTGGCGTCGTCCCCGTCCCCCAAGAGGGCCGCACTTTTTTTGGAGTGCGAGCAGCGCCGTCACCTCGGCCAGCGCACGATCCTTGCGCAGAATTTCGCGCTCGAGCGCCTTGATCTTGTTGCGTTCTGCGGCCGAGCGAGCCTGCTTGGACGAGGCAGAGCCCGAAAGCGCGGCCATGCTCGCCTGCTGCCACTGCGCCAGCTGAGCCGCGTGCGGCCCATGCTTTCGAAGAAACTCGCCAAGATCCTCCGCCGCAACTCTTTGTGACTCCATGACGATTCGAAACTTCTCCTCGGGCGACCAGCGCGAAGTGTGCTTCTTCGACGCCTTGGGTTCGCTCATGAAGGAGACCAACGAGGCCTCGCGCAGCCCACGCGACAGCGTCGGCTGCCCGATTCCACTCTGTCTCGCCAGCGCCATGGCGGAGACCCGCTCGCCGGAGGCCATGCGCTGGATCATGCGCTCTTTGAGGCTGTTGGGATATTGCAAGGATTCTCACTCTGAGCCCCCAGGAAGATTCGGGACCGAAATCGCGCCCCCATGGGGGCGCGGCGCCTGCTCCCAACCGAGGACAAACCTCGGTTGGGACCCCGCAGCATTCCAGGCGGCAACTACCCTGACACCGGGGGGTAGTGCGGACGGCTCAGGCTTGGACGCACCTCAAGCGCAAGCACCTGTGTTCGACGCCAATGAAGGAGCTCGATCTGCGCGACGATGCGTGGCGAAATGTGGTCACTCACAAGGTTGGCGGGCCGTTCCTCCTTCTCGAGCGCCTCATCCACGCTGCGAACATGCCGGCTGCAGTCTTCAACGCCGACGAGAAGCGTGCCGCCCGCAGTCTCGGCGAAAGCCACGATGGTTCTGCGCGCGCCGTCTGGCGAAGACAGGTCACGCTGGAACTCCAATGCCTCGCCTTCGGGACGCTTAAGTATCGCGACCGTACTCGGAACTTCACTCGGACGCGGCGAACCGCCTCAAGCTTCCGAGTCGAATTCCGAGGAGGGAGGCATGAATAATATTCGCCGCGAATACTGAGTCATTCAAGAGGCTGGGTCCGGCGCGATCGGCGGACAGTTCGAAGCCGGTGCGCCTCTGTTGGATCGCTCGATGGCGCGCAAGAATTATTTGCGTTGGATCTTCTCCATCGGGCGGCCCTTGGCGAGCTCATCCACGAGCTTGTCCATGTAACGAATCTTCTTCATCAAGGGATCTTCGATCTCCTCGATGCGGACGCCACAGATCGTGCCTGTGATCTTGCTGGCGTTCTTGTGGAGAGCCGGCGCCTCGCGAAAGAAGGTCTCGAGGTCGCTTCCGGCCTTGATCTGTTTGGCAAGCCCCTGCGCACTGTAGCCCGTGAGCCAACAGATGACCTCATCGAGTTCCTGCTTGGTGCGCCCCTTCCGCTCTACTTTATTGATGTAATGTGGATAGATGCTGGCGAAGGAGATCTTGAATACTTTCTGGAGATCCATGGCTCGCAGTCTACGTGATCGCGCGATTTGCCGTCCACACACACGTCGGACGGCTCGGCTCACCGGCAGCCGATCGGAAAGGCGCTGGTCGCGTCTTGTGCCAAATGGGGTCATCCCGTCCGCGGTCGGCTCCTAGTGCCGCAAGTGCTCTGTTGCGCGGCGCAGGGCCTCGAGGTCGCGGCGACCAAGCGCGTGAAAATGGGCAAGCATCTCGGAAGTTGCTCAGAGGTCGAGCGTTTCCGAGTCGAGGCCCTACAGCGGCTGCTCGTCGCTACCTCACCCGTACTTACTTTTCACGCTCGAGATGGATCCGATGACAAGCTGCTCAAGTACAGATTTGTCCAAGTCTCCTAGACGCTTGAAGTACAGGCACGACTTCCCCATTTTGTGCTTACCGAGCCTCGACAGCATCGCTCGTTGCTCGGTGTTCTCGCAGTCGAGGTACACGACGAGCTGGCGACCTCTAATGGCGAATGCCGCCAGCGGCATTTCGCCAGATCGCCCGCTTTCGTATGTGTATCGGCAAATGCCGTGGCCGACGATGCTCGGTCCCCACATCTTCGGCGGATGATGAGTGAGCTTCTTAAATAGGGTAATCAGCTCCTTGCAGTCGGCTTTCTGCTGCGCGTCGGCGCGGGACGCGATGTAGTCCTCGACGCTGGCATTAGTTGGCTTGGTCTTGTTGTCGGCCATTGCTATTTCCAGCAGAGGAGCGGGTTAGGAGAACGTTTCAAAAGTGCTCCGCAAAGCGAGCGCGACGAGGCCCGCGCGCAGCTCGGATGACTTTTGAGACGTCCTCCCAGGAAATGGTTTTGCGAGAAGAGCATGAGATGGATCGAAATGGGCCTCCATCGATTGTCTAGCGTCCCTCGCGCTTGAACTCGAAGCGCGTCGGGGTGCCGCCTTTCAACTGGCCGATCGTGGCGCTCAGGCTGCCGTCGGCTGAGAGCTCGTACACAATTCGCTTCGGGTAGTCGTGGCGCGGATTTTCGAACACCGCGCGAGTCTTGCCGAACTCCGAGAGAACAAACTCCGTCGGCGCCTTGCCGCCGGGCTGTGCGACGTAGACGAGCCCTCCGTCCTTCTCAACGATGCGCAGATACTCAAACATCGACATCTTGCCGCTGGTGTTCACCGTGCGCGAAACGGCGAGCATCGCGCCGCCGCGCGGCGGGCTCCAGCGCTCCTCAATCGACGACCCCGAGCTTCGCGTTCCGACCCACGCGCCTGCGAGCCACGCGAGGTCACTAATTGTTGCCTTCGCCGGCGTAGGCATCGCGATGTCCTGCGCATGGCGATAGATGCCTATCGACTCCTTCCCCGCAGGCGGATCGACCACGACGCTCACGAGGAGCCCGTCGTTCGTCATGCGGAAGCTTCTCCGAATCAGTCCGATCCCGCCCGACGTGCCTGCCGCGCGCTCGAATGCGACTTCGTACTCAAATTTGGCGTCTTTCCACGAGCCGCGGTATCGCGCCGTCGACTTCGCTTCTTTGACCTCGGTGGTCGAGCCGTCGAGCGCGATGCGCACGTCGCGGTGGCCGGAGCCGTGGCCGTTCAGGACGACCGCGCCCTCCTCGACGCGCATCGAGAACTTCGAGGACATCGGAGGACCCAGTTGCTCGAGCGCGCGGCCTTCGGTGCGATCCTCGACGAAGGTCCACTCGCCGTCCAACGCGCGCAGCCCGTCGGCCTGCGTCTGGCCCGCGCTCGGCGCCAGCGCCGAGAAGGCGGCGCCGGCGGTGGCGAGGAGCGCGAGCGCGGACGCGAGATAAGTGTTCACAATCATTGCTGGATTGCCCTTCGGGCAGCGGGATTGTCAGATTCTTGATCGCGGACTCAGAACATTATGAGGCTGGATCGTGGAAGCCGGAAGGGGGTTAGGCGGGCGCGGGAAATCCGATACAAAAAGGCGACCCAGGATCCTGATCACCGCGTTCCACGCCCGAGGCAAAGCCGTCGCCGCCGAGAAGGCTCACCGAGCGGCATCTGCTCAGCTTGATCTGCGCTTGAGGCCGTCCCGGATCTCAGTGCTTCGGGATCGGCTGGACATCGGGAGGAACATACGTCTCCCGCGCCTTTGGCGAGTAGAGGACCTCGGCGGAATAGTGAGTGAGCATAATCTTGGTATCCAGCAGCCGCGGATTCTGGGCGATGAAGGCCGCAGCGGAATCACAAGCTACAGATTCGTGCATGAAATGGGAGACAGCCAGAATCCAAGCGCGCGTGATGGTCTCGTGGTACTTCCCGCTGGGAACGCCCAAGTGCGCGAGGAAAGCCAGGAGAGCATCCTTCATGCGAATCACTGCGGCATCGGCGGAGTGCTCACACAAAAGGATGTAGGCCAGGCGCACGTGAGCTGCATGGTCGAACGCATCCGGCGAGACTTTGCATGCCTCGAACGCGCTCAGAAACGCGCGGTCGTCCGGCGAGACGGTGTGATGCATCGATTTCTCAAGAATGCCGCGCAGACTTCTCGCGACTTGCGGAGTCGACGTGCTAGCGCGCCGCAACCTTACCTCCGGTGGCGGACACTTTACTGATGATGAATTCTTGCGCATCTGCGGGAACAGTGCCAATCGGTAGGATCACGAACTGTGCCTTCGAGAAGAACATCAGCCAGAACGACTCAAAACGCCAAACTTCCGTTACGCGTGACCACGGGAGCGAGGTCGTGGTGAGGCCGGACGACATGGTGATCGAGGCGTCCTCTAGCACCACGGTAGCAATGGGCGCGCCCATCGCTTTGAACCTCGCGAGCGAGCCTCGCAGGTGAATGAAATAGACAAGAAACGCGGCTCCCAACGCAAACAGCAAAAATGCCCCGAGGGCACCACTAATCCAGGATTGGTCGCCGCTCCACAGCAGGTATGCGAGCGCGCACCCTATCAATGCGCACGCTACAAAATAGCCGGTTCCCACGGCTCGGCGCCAGAACGCAAAAATCGCGGTTCGCACAAGAGACTCGGAGTACTCGAGAGAGAGCACGAACTGCATACGGGCTAACCAGCGGGTGTAACGGGAATCTCGGCGGCGGCAATGGAACGCCCATCGCCCTCACGAAGGAGCGAGCTGCTCGATCGGATAGCAACGTGGCCAATTGCGGCCGCGCTGTGGCTGGACCCCATCAGACTAAGGATTACTATTCTTCAGCTGGAGGGAACCGACCTGATCTCGAAGGTCACGAATCTCGCGGCTCATTTCTGACATCGCTGAGCCGACGAAGAAGAAACACATCGGAAGGAAGCAAAAGAACATGGGTTTCCAGGCCGCAGTTTCCGAGATCAACTGCACTCCGAGCGCGCTCCATGAGAGGAAGGCGCAGAATGCGGCAGGTATCCAAAGGCGAATGGTCTTCATGCTGTTGTGAATTCGTCCGGTGCTCAGATGTTGCCACTGGTGTCCGCGGTGTCGCAAGACAGGAGCGGCGGGAGTCGCTCCGCCTTCGCCTGCAGGGGCCTCCCACCGGAGCTCAGGCACAATTACGCTCTCACGGACGCCGGACGGGCCCGCTAGCGCGCAGTAGCCCCTGCTGCTCGCGGCCGATCCGATTGCCCACGTTCTGGCAAGGCCAGACGCGCTGGCGTCGCCATCGACCGCGATGCGGCGCCCTCCATCGGCGGACCATTGCCGCTCACATTCTCCTGAACCATCCAGCGCGCGGGGCGGGAGTACGTTGTGCCGACCCATGAGCCCGCCGCCGATCGACGCTGAGAGCCTCCTCGCGATGGACCGCCGCCTGCGGCGGTTCGCGCGGGCGCTCCTTCTCGATCCGGAGGCGGCCGACGACGTGACGCAGCAGGCGTGGGTGATCGCCCTCGAGCATGGTGAGACGCAGGGCGCGCTTCACCGGTGGCTCGGCGGCGTCGTCAAACGTTTGGCGTGGAAGCAACGCGCGCGCGATGCGCGCCGAGCGGCGCGAGAGCGAAACGAGCTCGATCCGTTGCCGGAGCGTGCGACTCCGTCGACGGCGGAGCTCGTGGAGCGCGAGGCTACTCGGCGGCGGGTCGTCGACGCGGTGATCGCGCTCGACGAACCTTACCGTTCCGCCGTTGCGCTCCGGTATTTCGAGGACCTCGACGTGCAACAAATCGCGTCGCGGCTCGGCGTGCCGGTCGAGACGGTTCGCACGCGTCTCAAGCGAGGGCTGGAGCGCGTTCGAGTTCGCCTCGATCGCGACCACGGCGGAGACGGCCAGGCCTGGTGTTCCGCGTTGGCTCCTCTCGCGGGAGTGTCATTCTCCACGGCAACGGCGGCGGGCTCGGGGGCGGCTACTTCGATGGTTGGGCCGTTACTTTTCATGTCTACACAAATCAAGGTCTTCTCGGCGGCGGCGTGCGTTGTCGCGGCGTCGCTTTTATTGTGGTACTCGACGTCGGCACCCGCGGCCGCACCCTCGGAGGCCGGAAAAGTGGTGCGCGGGCCGATCGGCGACCGCGCCGGTGCAGAGGAGCCGGCGGGGGCCGAAGCGGCGGCGGCTGGGGAGATCGCGGCGCGCACCTCAGCGAGCGCACCTGCCGCAGTGCGACAATTCGACGCCGCGCTGGCCAGCATCTCTGGCCGGATCGTCGAGCCGGACGGCCGGCCCGTCGCTGGCGTACCTGTGGCAGTGCTTGGAGGCGTCCCGGCCCTGAGCACACTCGATTTCGAAGGAGCGGAGTTCTGGAAGGATGAACACGAGATCTCCCTCGTCGAGGCGAGCACGAAGAGCGGCGAAGACGGCCGCTTTCTATTGAGTGGCGTGCACCCCATGGGCCCGCACGCCCTTTCGATCAACTCTCAACGATCGAGGCCGATGTTGCTTTTTATTGAGAAGGCACCGCAGGCCGGTGAAATTGTGGACCTCGGCGACGTCGTGCTGCCCGCCATCTCAACGATCCGCGGGCGCGCGCTCGGCAGCGACGGCAACCCTCTCGTCGGTGCGCGCGTGACGGTCTCATCGCTGCCTGGACCATTCTTTGTATTCGGTTTCGGCCAGCTCGAGTCGGGCGTGCAGGCTGTCCTCGGCGGTCCAAGTGGGGATCGATTTGTGTTGACGGCGCCGAAGCTCGTCGACGCGATCTTGCAGCACGCGCCGAGCGTGCGCGCGCGGACGGCTGCCGACGGCACCTTCGAGATCACCGGCGTGCCGGCGGGCTCCCTCACGCTCGAGATCGATGAGGGAGGTGTGGCGGTAACGCGCGTCTCTCCGATCCCTATCCCTGCGGGCGAGCCGGCAGTGCGCGACCTCGGCGACGTACAGCTCACCCAAGCCGAGCCGATCACGCTGCTTGCTGCTTATCCGGATGGCACGCCGGCGGCTGGCGTGGATGTGGCGGGGGGAGGTTCCTTATCAACAGTAATGTCTCTCGTGATCTGTCGAGAAACTGCGAAGACGGACGCCACCGGACGAGCAGTGCTCCGCCGGATCCGCGGCGAGAAGCTCGTCGTGGCGACGCGCGCGCCCGAGTCGTGCGACTGGGAGGGTCACGGTCCGACCGATCTCGACGGCGAGGAGGTGAGAATCACAATTTCGAATCCGCGCGCCGCCCGCGTCCGAGTGCTCGACGCCGCTGGACAGCCTGCCGAAGCACAGATTGCGGTCCGGCGCTCGACCGAGAGCCGCCGCCTCCCCGCACCGTTCCAGCCGTCGCTTTCACCGACAATGGAGAAAGTCGCTCCCGGGGAGTGGCGCATTCGGGGGCTCCCCGTGGGCACCTACGAGATCGTGGCGCGGGCGGCGAACTCCGCCCCCGTTATGGATTTGTTGCGAATTGAGCAGGGGAGCGAAGCACCGGCGGAGCCGGTCGTCACGCTCTCCCTTGTGAGCCGATCTGTATGGACTGCACATGTAGTCGACGAGCAGACGCGCCAGCCCGTCGCGCAGGCCGCCGTGATCGTATCGCCAGGCACGAAGATCCTGGCGGAGCGCGGGCTGCGGAGCCTGGCGCAGGGTGTCACCGATGAAAAAGGTAACGTTACTCTTCGAATTACGAGCCCGCAGACGCAGACGATTCATGTATTGCATCCCGCCTATGCGCCGGCGCGTTTCGATCTCGCCACGGCGAAGGGAGATCGCCATGAGCTTGCGCTCGCGGCCGGCGGCGCCGTGGAGGGCGTCGTTCTTCGGGGCGGGACGCCTGTCGAGGAGCCGATGGCGGTCACGCTCACGCCCCATGACCGCAATGGCCTGCTCCTTCCGGTGACAACCCAAACGGGTCCGGGGGGACGATTCCGTTTCACACAGATCGCCCCGGGTGGGTGGCATTGCGCCGTCTCGGGGCCCGCCAAGCCGAGCGACTTCGCCGCCCGCGTTCCGACTCTTCTCGAGCCGCGTCGCGAGGGTCAGGCCGAGATGGATGTTACGATCACAAATGGCGCCGCCGTCTCCGTCACGCTCGACCTCGAACCGAATTCGGCGTCGCTCGGAGGAGAGGCTGTAATCACCGGATCGGTGACCCGCGATGGCTCTCCGCTAGCCGGTGCTCGCGTGGAGCTGATCTCTGTCACCGAAGTGGGAAGCGCCCACACAGAGACCAGTTCTTCAGGAATGTTCGAGATCCGCGGCCACGCCGGCACGGTCCAGCTCCAGATCCTGGAGAGCGGCACGATGCTCGCGTGGCGACAGATCACTCTTGTGCCAGGCGAATCGAGACGGATGGACATCGCGCTCAAGGGAGGTGGCGACGTTCGCGGCACGGTGCGATCGCGGAGCGACGGAAAGCCGGTCGCAGGCGCCGACGTGCTGGTGCTGCGCATGGAGGTCGAGAAGCGTGGCAGCAATGGATACATCACAGATATTTCGCGGTACAGCACAACGACTGATTCGCGCGGCGATTTCGCCGTCGAGAATGTGGTAGCTGGCGAGTATCAGATCACTGTGATGGCTGCGGGCCATGCACCGGCGTTGATCAGCGGGTTGCAACGAAAGGGAGGCGCTACCGAGGCCGTGCAGATCCTCCTCGATCGGTCCGTGCCTGTTGCCGGGCGCGTCGAACTCGTCGGCTGCGAGGGAGCGAAGAAAGCCTGGATCACAGTTCACGATGGGATGACCGCGACCCAGTTCGCGCAGTTCGAGGTGGTGCCCGAGAATCTGACGTTCGAGCTCACGACGTTGAAGCCTGGGAGGTACTTCCTCAGCGGCAACGTCTGGCTTGGCGACAAGGCGCCCATGATCGACGGGACGCGCTTCGAGATCCCGGCGGAGGGCACCCGCGAACTGGTGCTGAAGGTGCGTCTGCGCCCGTAGCGCTCCCCCGCGGTTGGATTCCGTGTAACACGCCCGCGCGGGCACGGCATCGATGGGCATGACCCGACAGCTCATCGAAGCGCCCGCCAGCACGGCGGAGCAACGCATCCAGTCCCTCGGCTACGTCGACGCCTACGACGCAGTCCTGAATTGCGATTACGCATTTGTGGCATACAAAGAAACCGATTCCTCCGGTGCGTGGCGCGTGAGGATCCGGTCGTCGCAGACGGCGGGCGCCGTCTTCGAGCCGGAGATGATGCGCACGCAAGCGCGGGCGGCCGGCGCGCAAGGAAAGCCCTTCTTCTCCTGGGGTTACAGCTTCGATCCGAGCGCCAGCGACCCGCGGTCGATTCAGTTCCGCGTATATGTGACAGACGGCAAGCCCGCCGAGATCGAGATGTTCGTTCAGCTCCGAAAGGCCGACGGCACCCCCGACGCGCCGCGCACGGTGCGGTTCGCGTGGCCGAAGGAGTAGCTCCTCGGGCAAACGCTCCACTCCCGCACCCATCTTCGGTCGGGTATCTTCGAGCCCATGGTGACTCGAGATACCCGAATCGATGACTACATCGCCAAGGCGGCCGACTTCGCCAAGCCGATTCTCACGCACATTCGTAAGGTGGTGCACGAGGCGTGCCCCGACGTGGTCGAGACCCTCAAGTGGGGAATGCCGTCCTTTGAGTACAAAGGGATTCTGTGCGGGATGGCTGCGTTCAAGCAGCACTGCGCTTTCGGCTTCTGGAAGCACTCGCTGGTCTTCGACGGCGTCGAAGAGAAGGCGCGCGAAGCGATGGGGAGCTTCGGGAAGCTCTCCTCGGTTGAACAGCTTCCGAGCAAGAGGGATCTGACGGCATATATCAAAAAGGCGATGAAGCTCAATGAAGAGGGAATCAAAGCGCCGCGCGAGAAGACCACGAAAGACAAGAAGCCAGCGGTGATGCATCCGGATTTTGCCGCCGCGCTGAAGAAGAACAGGAAGGCGTCAGCGACATTTGAAGCCTTCAGCCCAAGCCACAAGAAAGAATATATGGAGTGGATCTCCGAGGCGAAACAAGACGCGACGCGCCAGCGGCGGCTGAAGCAGGCCATCGAGTGGCTTGAGGAGGGGAAGTCGCGCAACTGGAAGTACGAGCGCTGTTAGCGGGCGGCGCGCCGCGAGCTGAGTCGTCGCCGTGCCGGTCCAGCGGGAAGTTGCCTTCTTGCGCGCTGTGAACGTGGCGGGGCATGCCGTCATGCGGGTCGCGACTATGCGCGCAGTATTCGAGAAGGCCGGCTTTCAACATGTAAGAAGTTACATCCAGAGCGGGAACATACTTCTCGAGTCCGCGCGCAGCGACGCCAAGGCGTTGCGCGCCGCCGCGGCCGACGGACTTTGCCGGCTCGTCGGTCGCGATGTGGAGGTGATCTATCGCGATGCGCGCGCGCTGGAGAGGATTCTGGAACTTGTGCCGTCGGAGCTGGCGGCCGATCGCACGGTCAAGCTCTACGTTGCCTTTCTGGCGCGCCGTCCCGCCAAGGCACTCGCGCTCCCGTTCGACTCGAGCAAGGAGGGGCTCGAGGTGGTCGAGCGCGCCGGCGAGGACTTCCTCATCGTGAGCCGCGCCGTGAAGGGGAGCTATGGCTTCCCCAATCCGCTTGTGGAGCGCCAGACGGGGGTGCCGGCCACCTCCCGCAACGTCAACACCGTGAGGAAGGTGCTGGAGCTCCTCGGCGCCGACGGTTGAGGGCTGCTATCCTGCTGCCCCTTTTTTCCGGCCATGCCCTACGACCCGTCGACGATTGAGCCGCGCTGGCAGCACTTCTGGGAACGCAATAAAACGTTCCGCACCGCAGAAGATCCGGCGAAGCGGAAATATTACGTCCTCGATATGTTTCCCTATCCGTCTGGGGCGGGGCTCCACGTCGGCCATCCCGAGGGTTACACGGCGTCGGATATCGTCGCGCGCTCGAAGCGGATGCAAGGATTTGCGGTGCTGCATCCGATGGGGTGGGACGCCTTCGGGCTTCCCGCGGAGAACCACGCAATCAAGACGGGCACGCATCCGGCACTAACGACGGCGCAGAATGTTGCGACTTTCAAGCGGCAGCTCAAGTCGCTCGGGTTCAGCTACGACTGGGACCGGGAGATCAATACAACGGATCCCGAGTATTACCGTTGGACGCAGTGGATCTTTTTGAAGCTTTTCGAGCGCGGGCTCGCGTACGAGGCGTTGGCGCCGATCAATTGGTGCGAGAGCTGCAAGACTGGGCTCGCCAACGAGGAAGCCGTCGGCGGCGTGTGCGACCGATGCGGCGGCCCCGTCGTGAAGCGCAATATTCGGCAGTGGATTCTGAAGATCACGGCGTATGCCGACCGGCTGATCGAGGATCTCGATGGGCTGGATTGGCCCGAGAGCGTCAAGACGATGCAGCGCGAGTGGATCGGGCGCAGCGAGGGCGCGCGCGTCATCTTCGACGTCGCCGGCTCGGCGGAGCGATTTGAGGTCTTCACGACGCGCCCCGACACGCTTTTCGGCGCGACTTATTGTGTGCTCGCGCCGGAGCATGCGCTGGTGGAGAAGATCACTTCTTCGGCGCAGCGCGCGGAGGTCGACCGCTACCGAGAGGAGACGAAGCGCAAGAGCGATCTGGCGCGGACGGAGCTCTCGAAAGAGAAGACGGGCGTGTTCACGGGCGCCTACGCCGTGAATCCCGCGACAGGCCAGCAGGTGCCGATCTGGATTGCAGACTATGTGCTCGCGAGCTACGGCACGGGGGCCATCATGGCGGTGCCGGGGCACGACGACCGCGACCATGCGTTCGCGACGCGATTTCGGCTGCCGATTCTTGAGGTGGTGAAGGGAGGCTCGAAGCCGGTGGCCGAGGAGCCCTACTCGGGCGACGGCGTCAATGTGGCGTCCGGATTTCTGGATGGGTTGCCGTCAAGCGAAGCGAAGCGCTGCATGGCGCATTGGCTCGAGACGCAGGGGAAGGGCGTCCGTGCGATTACTTATAAATTGCGCGACTGGGTCTTCTCGCGGCAGCGCTATTGGGGCGAGCCGATTCCACTGATCCACGTCGAGGGCATCGGCGTGCGCGCCGTGCCGGAGAGCGAGCTGCCGCTGCGGCTGCCGGAGGTGGAGCGCTATCAGCCGACCGGCACGGGCGAGAGTCCGCTCGCCGCAATCGATTCGTGGGTAAACATAAAAGACCCGGTCACGGGGCGCCCCGCGAAGCGCGAGACGAACACGATGCCGCAGTGGGCCGGCTCCTGCTGGTATTATTTGCGCTTCAAGGATCCACGAAATGAGCGCGAAGCCTGGTCGCAGGCGGCGGAGCGGTATTGGGGCTCCGTCGATCTATATGTTGGCGGTGTCGAGCACGCCGTGTTGCATCTGTTGTACTCGCGGTTCTGGCACAAGGTGCTGTTCGATTTGGGGCTCGTCTCGACGAAGGAGCCGTTCCAGAAGCTCGTGAACCAGGGGCTCATCCTCGGCGAGGACGGGGAGAAGATGAGCAAGAGCCGCGGAAATGTGGTGAATCCCGACGACGTGCTGAAAGAGTACGGCGCCGATGCATTCCGGCTCTATGAGATGTTCCTCGGGCCGCTCGAGGCGGTGAAGCCGTGGAATACGCGCGGGCTGGAAGGACCTTACCGATTCCTGCAGCGCTGCTGGCGGCTGCTGCACGAGGAGTCGCGCGACGGGGATAAGTTCCTCGGCGTGAGCGACGGCCCGATCGCCGATCCGGCTGCGGCGCGGAAGCTCCATCAGACGATTCGGAAGGTCACAGAAGACATCGATAAGCTTCGAATGAATACGGCGATCTCCGCGCTCATGGAGCTGCAGGGCGTGATCGCTGATGTTCCCGCGCCTCGGCCGCGCGCGCTGGTGGAGCCGTTCCTTCTGTTGCTTGCGCCGTTCGCGCCGCATCTCGCCGAGGAGCTGTGGTCGAAGATTGGGCACGGCGAGTCGCTGGCCTATGCGCAGTGGCCGGTCTTCGATCCGGCGCTGTGCACCGAGGATTCCGTCGAGTACGCGGTGCAGATCAACGGCAAGGTTCGGGCGCGCGTGACCGTCCCGGCTGACGCCGGCGAGGATGCTGTGCGTGCCGCCGGGCTCGCGGCGCCCGAGGTGGCTTCGCAGCTCGCGGGCAAGACGCCCAAGAAGGTCATCGTGGTGAAAGGCAAACTCGTCTCGATCGTTCTCTAGCAGCGCGGCGTTTGCCGCGGCTGCGAGAGAGGCGGAGGGGGTGCGATGTGCGAGGCCTTGCCCCTTCGTACGACCTGTGATTACTTAGGAGCCCGAATGAATGACCGGCTCCTGAAGTTCGAGCGCGACGCGGGCACTCTCGAGGAGCGGCTCGTGGCGGGGCTCGCGAAGATCGCTCTCGCCTCCCGGCAGGAACTCTTTCGAGCAGGAGTGGAAAGCGGAGTGAGCGCGGCGCAGGCGCAGGTGCTGGTGCACCTTGCGCGCGACGGTCCGGCGACCGTCGGGGAGCTCGCCGCCAATCTTGCTGTCACGGCTCCGACGGTGAGCGATTCCTTGGCGGCGTTGGAGCGCCGGAAGCTGGTTGCGAAGGAGCGCGATCGCGCCGACGCGCGCCGCGTGCTCGTGCGGGCGACGGCGCAGGGCATGAAGCTCGGCGAATCGCTGACGCTCTGGCCCGAGTTCCTCGTGGATGGGGTGTCCCAGTTGAGCGACGAGGAGAAATCGGCGCTTCTGCGCGCCGTCTTGATCCTGATCGGTTCCCTCGTGGACCGGGGCGTCGTGCAGCGGGCGCGCATGTGTGTCACCTGCAGCTATTTCAGGCCGTGGCACAGCCCGGGTGCAGCGCGCCCGCATTATTGCACACTAGCCGACTTGCCGCTCGCGGCCGACGCGCTCCGCGTCGACTGCCCCGAGCATGTCGTGGCCGAGCCCGATCGTGGGCGCACGGCTCGAGCGGCCTTCTCACACCGTTCTGCGACCTCCTGAAGATGGCTCCGTGGGTCAGTGCGATCTTGACGGAGCCATCGTCCAATTCATCATTGAGGATCAATTATGTCGAAAGTGGATATTCCCGGATACACCTACGGAACCGCCGCAGTTCCGCAATCCTGGCTGACGCTGGCTGAGCTGGAGGAACTGAAGAAATCCGTTCTCTTCGGCGACGACGACGTGGCCGCACTCCGCGAATCGCTCCCGCATCTGTCGCCTCTTGTCGACGAGATCTTGGATGTGTGGTATGGCTTCGTCGGCGGCAACAGCCACCTCGTGGCGACGTTCGGGCGCAAGAGCGACGGGCAGCCCGATGAGGCATATCTGGCCGCGGTCCGCAAGCGCTTCGGGCAATGGATCCTCGACACGGCGCAAGCGAATTACGACCAGCGCTGGCTCGACTACCAGATGGAGATCGGCCGTCGGCATCACACGACGTCGAAGAACCGCACCGATGGCGTCGCCGCGGCAGACGTCGTGCCGCTTCGCCACTTGATCGCGCTGATTGTGCCGATCACTTTTACGCTTCGGCCGTTCTTGGAGAAAAGTGGCAAGCCGCGTGTCGCGGTGGACCGCATGCACCAGGCTTGGGTGAAGTCGGTGACGATGCAGACGGCTCTGTGGGCTTCCGCTTATGTGAAGCGTTCCGATTACTAGTGGCTTCGTTGCCACTGGGGAAGGCCACCGCTCAAGCTGGAGCCGTGGGGAGCCGGCGTTCCTGCTCCAACCTTAATCCGTGGGGAGCCGGCGTGCCGGCTCCGATTCGGGCGCGCGTGCGCGCCCGGAAAAGTTACGGCAGCTCACAGCTCGGGCCAGGCCGCTCGCGCCCGCACTCTCTCGACCTTCTCGTCATACCTGCGAAATCCCGCGCGCTCATAGGCGGGCAGCGCGCGCGGCGAATCGCGGTCGCAAGTGTGCACCCACAGCCTCGCGACGCCCCGCGAGAATCCGCGGCGAGCCGCGCGATCCATCAAATAGGCGCCAAGCCCCATCCCCAAGAATCCTTCCGCCAGCCCGAAGTACACAAGCTGGCACTCGCCGAGCTGCGAGAAGTCGAGCTCAAAATAGCCGGCCCTCGCGTCGCCGACATACAACACATGGATCTCCACGCCCGAGCTGTGAATCGCCGCTGAGAGCTCCGCGTCGCTCATCCACGTCCGGTCGAACCAACCCCACTTTTCACCGACAGCGCGGTACAGCTCCCGATACTCGGCAACGTCCATGCTCGGCACAGGCTCGATGCGCACGTCGGGTCGAGGCGGCTCCAGCGCCGGTCCGGCGGGCGGGCGGCGCATCTCGAGGTACCACGTCACGGAATCGACGAACGCGTCGCCGGAGCTGTCTTGGGAAGCCATCGCGGGGCGCCGAGCCTATCACGGCTCGCGCGCCGGCCTGCGCGGGCCCATGATGTCTCCATGAATCCCACCCAGATCACTGTCTTTGACAACGGTCCCATCAAGATCACCGGCGGCAACTTTCAAGTGCTCGACGCCTCCGGCAAGGCTTGGGACTTGGCCGGTCGCGACTCCATCGCGCTCTGCCGATGCGGCGCCTCGGCCAACAAGCCGTTTTGTGATGGAGGCCACCGCGGTGCCGGCTTCCAGTCGAAATGTGAAGCTGCGGTCCTTCCGCCGCCGAAGCCCAAGCTGGCCTAGAGCGCATTGAAAAAACTGTTGCGTTCTGCGCTGCGAGTCAGCGCCGCCGTCGGTCTCATTATCGGCGGCGCGGTGGTCTACCTGATGCAGCCGCTTCTTACAGCTCCGAGCGCGAGGCCGTCGCCTTCGGCGGATCGAACCGCGCTGCGTCGAACTGTGGAGAGGCTCTCCCGCGAGTTCATCCCTCGGGATTGTGAACATCCCGAGCGGCTCGCAGCAGCGGCCGAGTTCATCCGCGCCGAACTCGCGACTGCCGGCGCCGCCACGCGCGAGCAGACGTACGAGGCCGACGGCAAGCAATACAAAAACGTCATCGCCACCTTCGGGGCCGACGCGTCGCCCGCCATCGTCGTCGGCGCCCACTACGACGCTTGCGGGAAGCTGCCCGCCGCCGACGACAACGCGAGCGGCGTCGCGGGGCTGCTGGATCTTGCCCGTCTGCTCGCGAAATCGCCGCCTGCCACCCGCGTCGACCTCGTCGCCTACAGCACGGAAGAGCCGCCCTATTTCCGCACCGAACAGATGGGGAGCGTCGTGCACGCGAAGAGCCTGCGCGCGGACGGCACCGAGCTGCGCGCCATGATCTCCCTGGAGATGATTGGTTACTTTTCCGATGAGGCGGGGAGCCAAGGATTCCCGAGTCCGCTGCTTCGAGCTCTGTATCCTTCGAAAGGCAACTTCATTGCAGTCGTGGGCAAGATCGGCGGCGGCTCCCTCGTCCGCACCGTCAAGTCCGCGATGACATCCGCCGCGCCGCTTCCCGTCTACTCACTCAACGCGCCGGGCTCGCTCATGGGGATCGACCTCTCCGACCACCGGAGCTACTGGGCCGAGGGCTACCCAGCGGTAATGATTACAGATACGGCATTCTTCCGCAATCGCGCCTACCACACCGATCGCGATACCGCCGATCGCCTCGATTACGAGAGGATGGCGCAGGTCGTCGAGGGAACGCTCGCCGCGGTGCTCGAACTGGCGAGATGAGGGCCGCGCGGGGCTCGTATGCTGCGGCCATGCCCCGCCTCGCCATTGCCGCGCTGTTTGCGCCGCTGCTCGCGGCCCCACTCTCTGCGGCCACTCTGCGCGCCCAGGATTCCGCCGACGCCGCCGAGGTTGCCCACGCGCTCCAGCGCACCACGGTGCTCGGGAGTGCGCTCTATGTGGCCGCGCACCCCGACGACGAGAACACGGCGCTGCTTGCGTGGCTCGCCAATGAGCGCCACTACCGGACGGCCTACCTGTCGGTGACGCGCGGCGACGGCGGCCAGAATCTGATCGGCACGGAGTTCGGCCCGCTGCTCGGGCTCATTCGCACGCAGGAGCTGCTGGCTGCGCGCCGAATCGACCGCGCGCAGCAGCTTTTCACGCGCGCGATCGATTTCGGCTACTCGAAGACGCCGGACGAGACGCTGCGCATTTGGGGCCGCGAGCGCGTCCTCGGCGACGTGGTCTGGGCGATTCGCTGGTTTCGGCCCGACGTCGTCATCGTGCGATTCCCGAAGACCGGCGAAGGCGGCCACGGACACCACACATCGTCGGCGATTCTTGCCGAGGAGGCGTTCGCCGCCGCCGCCGATCCGTCGCGCTATCCCGAGCAGCTTGTCCATGTGAAGCCGTGGCGGGCGAAGCGCGTGGTGTGGAATCTATTTCGTTTCGGCGACGACCGCCGCACCGTCAGCGCCGATCAGCTCCCAATAGATGTTGGAAAGTACAATAAGCTTCTAGGGCGGAGCTACTCGGAGATCGCTGGCGAGAGCCGAAGCCAACATAAGAGCCAGGGCTTCGGCGCGCCGGAGCGGCGGGGATCGCGATCCGAAGGATTTCAACACATCGCCGGCGAGCCCGCGAAGAGTGACCTCTTCGATGGGGTCGACACGAGCTGGGCGCGCGTGCCGGGCTCGGACGTGGTGCGTGCGAAGCTGGAGGAAGCACAAAAATCCTACCAGATCGAGAAGCCAGAAGTGATTGTCCCGATGCTGGTCGACGCGTGGAAGGAGCTGATGCCTCTCGCGGCGGCGGAGCCTTGGGCGGCAACGAAACAGCTGGAGATTGCGGAGCTGGCGCGGCGCGCCGGCGGGCTCTGGATCGAGGCGATGGCGTCGGCGCACGAGGCGTCGCCGGGCGATGAGGTGGAGATCACCATGAATGCGGTGAGTCGCGGGGCGGTGCCGGCGGAGCTGTTCCCAGCGCCGCATCCATGGAACGGCCCCGGCGAGAAGCCGACGCAGGTGCCGCCGCAGAAGACCAAGCTCACGGAGAATCAGCCGTTTTCTGTGAAGTTCAAAATGGTGATTCCCAAGGAGGCGCCGATCACGCAGCCCCATTGGCTCGCGTCGTCGGCCGAGCCGGGCGTCTACACGGTGGACGATCCGCGCATGGTGCACGAGCCCGATGTGCCGGCGGCGATCACGCTCGGCGTCGGCGTGAGCTGGAACGGCGGGCCACGAATTGTGTACCCGATGCCTGTAAAGTTTCGTTGGGTGGATCCGGTGAAGGGTGAGCAGCTCCGGCCATTTGTGATTTCGCCGCGAGTAACCGTTCAGCTCGACCGCAGCGCGTATCTATTTGGAGGTGAGCAGGCGCGCCCGGTGGTGGTGAACGCCGTCGCCCACTCCCCGGGTGTCCAGGGGATCGCGCGCCTGCGGCTACCGGAGGGATGGAAGGCGGAGCCCGCGGAAGCTCCTCTGCGCCTCGAAAAGCGCGGCGATGAGCAGAAGCTCACTTTTTTGGTGACGCCCGCTGCGGGCCCGACGAAGTCACAGATTGGAGCCGAGGCCGAAGTCGGCGGACAATTGTACACTCTCGGACTGATCCGCATCGAGCATGACCACATTCCGATCCAAACGTGGTTTCCGCCCGCGCAGGCGCCGTGCGTTCGGCTTGACCTGAAGCTCCGCGGCGAGCGAGTTGGATATGTGATGGGCGCCGGCGACGACGCGCCGCAGGCGCTCGAGCAGATGGGCTACGCCGTGACGCTGCTCGACGACGAGGCGCTCGAGTCGGGCGATTTGTCTCGATTCAACTCGATCGTGCTCGGCGTGCGCGCTTACGATTCGCGCAAGCGGCTCAAGGTGGCGCAGCCGAGGCTGCTCGAGTACGTCGAGCGCGGCGGCACGCTGGTCGTTCAGTACAATACCGAACGCGGAGGGCTCCCGGAGAATCTCGGCCCCTATCCGCTCAAAGTGGTGCGCACGCGCGTTACGGACGAGACGGCGAAGCCACAATTCGTTCTGCCGAAGCACGCGGTGCTCACGGAGCCTAATCCGATCACCGCCGCCGACTTCGACGGTTGGGTGCAGGAGCGCGGGCTTTACTTCGTCGACGGGTTCGATCCGGAGGAATATGAAGCTCCGCTCGAGTTTGCCGACCCCGGCGAGAAGCCGAGCCGAGGCGCGCTGGTGGCGGCGCGCCATGGGAAAGGCATTTTTGTGTATACTTCGCTGGCGTTCTTCCGGCAGCTCCCCGCGGGAGTTCCCGGCGCCTATCGCCTCTTCGCGAATCTCGTGTCGGCGCGCGCGCCGAAGAACTAGAGATCGGACGCGGCCGTGAGTTCCGACCACAGCACGGAGGAGCCGCCGCCGCTCGGGCGGTCGTGGAAGCAGGTGTATGCTTTCGTGGTTGTGTGGCTGGTGATACAGATTGCGCTGCTGATCCTCTGGACGCAGTGGTACGCGCGCTGAGCGGTGCGAACCCTTGACTGGCTCGTGCTCGTGGGGACGATCGGCGCGATCGTCATCTACGGCATGTGGAAGGGGCGGCGCGCCGGGTCGAGCGCCCAGAGCTATGTGCTGGCCGGGCGCGAGATGCCTTGGTTCACCGTCGCCATCTCGGTGATGGCGACGCAGGCGAGTGCCATCACATTTCTCTCGACGCCGGGGCAAGGTTACGCCGATGGGCTGCGATTCTCACAATTCTACTTTGGGCTTCCGATTGCGATGGTGGTGCTATGTGCCACGGCGGTGCCGATCTTTCAGCGGCTCGGAGTGTTCACAGCTTACGAATACCTCGAGCAGCGCTTCGACCTCAAGACGCGAACGCTGACATCGCTTCTGTTTCTGACGCAACGTGGGCTCGGCGCCGGATTCGGGATCTATGCGCCGGCGGCCGTGCTTTCGGTATTAATGGGTTGGAACATCCAGGTGACGACGCTCGTGATCGGCGCCGCGATCATTCTGTACACGACGAGCGGCGGCGCCGAGGCCGTAGGGCGGACGCAGGTGCAACAATTTTCGGTGGCGATCGCAGGCATGGCCGTCGCATTCTTAGCGACGGTTGCGCTGCTGCCCGATGGCGTGGGAGTCGGAGATGCCGCGCTCGTGGCTGGCGCTGCCGGGCGCATGAGGGCCGTAACCTTCGATCTTGATCTCAAGGATCGATACAACCTCTGGTCAGGTCTCCTCGGCGGAGGATTTGTTGCACTGGCCTATTTCGGAACCGACCAGTCGCAGGTGCAGCGCTATCTCGCAGGCGCGTCGATTCGGGAGAGCCGGCTCGGGCTGATTTTTAACGGCGTCATGAAGATCCCGATGCAGGTCGGGATTCTGTTCCTCGGAACGATGGTCTTCGCGGCGCATCATTTTGTGCTGCCGCCCCTTTATCACAATCCGGTCGAGGCGCAGCTGGCATCGCAGGGACCGCGCGGCGCCGAAATGAGGAGCCTGCAGGACCGCCATGAGATGGCGTTCGCCGATCGCCGAAGGGCGGCGCTGGAGCTCGTATCCGCGGCGGAGCGCGGCGACGATGCGGCGCTCTCCATGGCGAAGTCGGCGCTGGGGGAGGCGGAGGCGCGATTCGATGGGATTCACAACGAGGCGGCGGCGCTGGTGCGGTCGTCGGTGCCTGGGTCCGACGGAAACGATGTCAACTATGTGTTTCTGCGATTCGTGCTCGAGCATCTGCCGGCCGGGCTCGTCGGGCTCATGCTGGCAGTGGTGTTCTGTTCCGCCATGTCCGCGAGCTCGGCGGCGCTGAACGCGCTCGCGACAACCACCATGGTCGATGTGTATCATCGGCTCATCGCGCCGCAGGCCACCGATGCGCAGACGGTGCGCGCGGCGCGCGTTGCTACCGTGGGCTGGGGCCTCTTCTCGATCGCATGCGCACAATTCGCGAATCGCCTCGGAACGCTCATAGAAGCGGTGAACGTGATGGGCTCGCTCTTCTACGGCACAATCCTCGGGATCTTTCTGACGGCGTTTTATTGCCGATCCGTGGGCGCCACCGCCGTCTTCATCGCGGCCGTCGTCACGGAAGCGACGGTGCTCGCGGTCCACTTCTCGACGGACGCGTTCTCCTATCTGTGGTATAATGTCATCGGCGCCGTGATGGTCGTGGCTCTCGGGTATCTGTTTCAAGCGCTGCTCGGGGGCGGAAAGCGGGCGGCGCGGAGCCTGTAACGATTGCGGCCGGGAGGTCCCGGCCGCAACGAACAAAAACGTCGGCGTCGATCGCCGCGCTCCTGGATTTATGGACGCTTCGGCGCCATGGCCTTCTTGATCTCCGCGATCGTCGTCTCGATCTCGGGGACGACCATGTCCCAACCCGGTGTCGCCTTGGCCGACTTGATGGCCGTCTCGGCATTCGCGAGTGCCGCTTCGAACTTGCCGAGCTTCATCTCGATCGACGCCATGCGCCACTGCTTCAGCGCATGGGGCTTCGCTGTATTCGCCTTCTGAATCATCGTGAGCGCCTTCTCGAGATTCTTGCCGGTGCTCAGCATGTAATCCGCCGCCTGGAAAAGGACGTCGGGATCTTCGGGGCTCTTCTCGAGCGCGGCCGCGATCGCCTTCTCGGCGGCGCCGTCGACATCGACCTCGATCGGCACCGCAACCTTGGTCTTTTCCCACAGAATCTCGAGGTGGACCGTGGTGCGGCTCTTCGGCGAGAGGCGGATGTCGAGGCACTCGACGTGCTCATTCGCCGTCGGCTTCACTTCGACGCGCGCGAGGTCCTGCGATTCCTTGTATTCGTAGGAGCCCCACTGCTTCGGCTTATTGTTGATGATGACCGTCCATTGGTCTTTCCCAGGAATTGTAAAGAGACCATACTTTCCGGCCGGAACTTCCTTGCCGCCGATCTTTGCGGCGCCGCTGAGCTCAATGGTGGTGGCCGCATTGGCGCCCGTGCGCCAGACCTGATCGAAGGGCACGAGGCCGCCAAAGATGGCGCGTCCGCGGGCGGCGGGGCTCGCGTACTCGACCGTGATCTTGCACGTGCCGACGGTCCGCGTCACCGATGCGGGCGGGCTAGCGGGCGGCAGCCCGATCCCGCGCTCCTGCGCGACGGCGAGTCCGGAGAGAAGAGACATTGCGACAGCGAGAGCAGTGAGTTTCATCGTTTCCTTGGGGGACATAGGGAGTTGGCCTATGGGCACGGTGTACGCACCCCGCACCTCGGCGGCTATGGCTCACCGGACGGGGGCCCCGCTCGATTGCGACACTTTGCCACTTCGTATGCCCTCGGCAGCCTGCGAGATGGAGCGAGCCTCCGACATCGTCTCGATGTGGCCGGCAGAGACGTCGTGCGGACAACGGGTACAGAGGTGCTAGGCAGCCCATGTGCGGAGCGCGCCGCTGGACTCGGCATCGTCCGGGGCGTCTCCGGTTCGGCTCCCTATTCCGGATCGGACAACGATGCGACAGTCTGGTCTCACTGCGGTGGAGTGCCGCGATCCCGAAGCCGCTCGATGATGTATCGTTTACGGAAACCACTGAAAAGCGTCTTGACGGCCGCGGTACTGCTGGCGGCAAATGTCGCTTTTGTGGCATACGCTCTTTTTATGGTGCTTCGTCTTTCATTTGGTTGGTGGGGAGGTGGAGTCGATTGGGACGCGCCTGCACCGGTTGTGCTCGGAGCTCAGCTCGCAACGCCCCACGAGTCGTTCCTACTATTTGCAAATGCCGAAGGAGACACGCGAGCTGACTTATCGGGCGTGCAGCTTGGCCTTTATGGCAGTCGCGATGCGAAGAAGCTCCGCTCTCTTCGTTTCAATGACAGCTGCGAGCGGCCTGTGTTTCTTCGCGAAGTTGGGACCATCCTTGCCGAGCCCGAGGAGGCGGAGCCCTTCTGGCTTTGCTGGACCACAGAACAGCAGACGTTCTTCTCAAACCTGGTCAGGCCACTGCGATTTATCGTCGGCAGAGTCAGCCGCGTAGATGGAGCGGTTCGGCCCCTGTGGGCGAAGGACTGCCTGATCACTCCAGTGCCGCAATGCGTGTCTGTTCATGATTGTGATAGGGACGGAATTGGGGATCTTGCTTTGGTAAACGCCCAAGAGTGGAAAAGTCGCAATATTCAAGATGAGCAGGATCCGCCCTCGGCCCAACACATATCGGTGGAGTTGATCTCGTCCCGTGATGGGAGAACGCTTGCAAAGGACGAGACGACGCTCCTGCCTAGCAGGGGGCGGAGCGCTGGTTGCCTGCCTCGCTATGTTGGCGAGTGTCATGATGGCCGCGGAGTTGTTCTGGCGTTGTGCAGCGAAGCTCATGTCGATCTCTATGAACTCCATGCAGCTCAGAAGCTGAGCTTCCTGGCCTCGATCGAATTGTATAATGCTGCTGGAGTGCCGCTGCAGATTTATGGTCTCACAGGGATCGGGGATGTCGACAACGATGGGTATGCCGATTGCGCCATCTCAGCGGCGAGGCGCGCGCTGGGTGACCGATCGACGGTGTCCATGATCTCGAGCAGGATGGGCGAGAAGCGCGAGATCAGTGTGCTGCCGATCGATGGTCGAGTTAGACGCGAGCTCATCGCTATTCCGGACGTCGACAGCGACCACTTCCCAGAGCTGGTGTTCGCTCTCCGACGGCCTTCGGACGAAGATCAGCTTGTCTTGTGGAGTCCGAGGAACAACAAGGTTCTCGCGAAACAAACGATCACCAGCGATGTCTATGAGTACCATTGGTCCATGATCACAGAGCAACATCCAGTTCGCTCCTTCGGGCGCGCCCCCAACCTACAGATTCTCAGATGGAGCAGCGGAAAAGATGTCGAGGTCCTGAGCTTTAATGCTCGGTCGCTCGAGCTGAAGGTAAAGAGAGTGAAGGATTGAGAAGATGCCCAGTTCCCCCATTTTCGACCGAGATTGTGGGCTCGAGTACCCGATCTAAGGATTGCCGCATGTTCCTGAGACAAATTCCGAGAAGGCGTCTCCTCATAGCGAAGATGCTCCTGGCCACCTGCTGCCTTGCGGCGTTCGGTTTCGCAGTAGCCTCAATTCGGATTGATAGGACACCAATATTGGAGATCAGTGATGAGCAGTATGTACGCTTCAAGAACGCATCGACGACGAGTGAACTTTATAAGGCACTCGATGGCGTTTCTCCCGGCTGGCATTCGCTCTCAATCGCCTTTCCCTACGCCGATATGTTTACCCTCTGGTGGAGAATCGATTGCGTGTGGACTCGATACCTCCAATCGAGGACTTTGGCTAATGATGTAGGTGGACTACTCATATTTCTGAGCGCTGACGGAGAACTCCACCCGATCTACGCGCCCATCGACATCGATCCCGTGTCACAACGCCGAGAGGGCCTATTTCGTCGCGCCGACCGTCGCCTGAGGGTTCGAATCGACGGGGAGCGAAGAGTGCTATTCATAGAAGAACAGAAGTGATGTCGCTGCTGGACGCAAAGAAGTAGGCTTTGCCCCTTGGGTTGCTTCATCGATGATCTCTCGGGGAAACAAGATCCTCTGCCTAGGCGCTCTGTCTGGGGAGCCTTGCTCGGCGTTGGGACCTCAAGGTGGTGACCCTCGGCGGCGCTGAGCCTCTTGCGGCGCCCGGACCCGTTTCAATCCGGTCAATCCGATGCCTAGTACGCCCGATCGCTCCATGTTACTCATTGAGCCGAACTCGATGAATGAACTCGCAGCTTGGTTGAACTCACAGAAAAGCATTGGGCTGCTCACTTCGTTTTGTGTCCGCGCCTTGGGTGGAGGTCAGACCACCGAGAAACGAGGATCTTTACCCCGAATCCGCCCGGAAGCAGCTTCAGGAATAGCGCGGATAGACGACGCCTCCAGTATTTGGGCGTCTTATTTGGGAATAGGCGCTCCCACTGTGGCGCCTCACGAGTTAGGTCCTCCCAGACCAAGTATATGCTGATGCCAATAAGGAGGACTGCCAGAAGCGCCAGAGCAATCGTTTGGGCCTGCTTTCGCTGCATCTCGGGGTGAACTCTTGGGCTACCAGTTGGTTGAATGCTAGCAAACGACGAGGCGAAGCTTCCGCCCGGCGGAGGCGCAGATCGATCTCTATGAACTCCATGGCGCTGAGTAGCTGATCCCGCTGGCCTCGATCGACTTGGTCGCGAAGGGAACCAAGATGCTGCCGGACCTGACCTTAACGAGTGCGAACACGCATCCCTTGCTTCAGAGGACGAGGTATCTGCGCGCCTAAGAGCCCGTGGCAAAGGTGCTCCGCAAAGCGAGCGCGAGGATTTTTCGCGAGATCGAGGCTCTGCGCTGGAAGCCGGGCCGCTCGGACGCCGCTCTGGCTGGCGAGGCGCGACAAACTTGACGGCGGGGGCGTTCGGCTTGCCGCAAGAGCATACCGTCGAGCGCGGCGTCGTGCCCACAGTGCGCAGGTCACGGACGCTGGCTTCCTGGCCGCGGACGCCGAGCGGGTTGACAATTCGGGCAAAAGCGCGACGCTCGCGGAGCTTGGCGTTGGACGGAGCGGCGGCACGCCTGTGGCGAGTCGCGAGCTCTACCCCGACGGACATCTCTCGAGCCTCGAGACCCTCGTACTGATCATTAGAACCCGCGGAGACGGTCGAAATCAGGGTGCCCGATGCGAAGCAATTCTAAGAATACTTGAAATCACTCCGTGCCAGTATTCTTGCACACACTTTGCTGATCCTTAGGAACAAGACCGATGAGTGACCAAGACCAAGATAGCAGACATCCGGCTTCCAAGCCTGAGTGGACCCTAAGCGAGGAGCGGCAATTCGTAGAGAATATCCTCTGTCAGCGATTCAATTATCTTCTCATCGTCTACTCGCTTGTCGCGGCGGCGGCGTTCGGAACCGAGTCACAGATGAACCTGCGGCTCACGCTGACCTCAGGGGCAGTAATCTGCACGATGACTCTCATCCCGCTGGCTAGGGCGCAGTTCAAGCTCGACCTCATCATCGAGCACATGACTTCAAAGATGCCCGGTCACCCGGTCTTCGAAGTTGAGAGATGGTCAGTCGATTCCAGAAACCAACTTCCGGTTTTGTTCAGGCCTATGGCTGGTGCAAGCCGCCGCCGTTGGATTGGCTACTGGATTCCAGGCGCCTGCTCCGCGTTGCTTTGCGTTGCGGCAGCTCTCGCGTGGCTAAACATCATAACACCGAAATAGGAAATAGAATGTGTGGGCACAGCAGCTAAGTGTGGACCCGCCTATGGCCGCCTTGATGGAGGCCGAGGGCGTCCCCCGAGCAAGCGCGCAGCGCTCGCTCGCGAACTCACTAGCGCTCCCCTGAGTTCCTAGGCCACCCGTGGGACGAGGTCGGGAGTGCCCGGCGAGATCTTGACGACGCGTCGATTAGCACGACTCAGATCGGTCCTATCAATCCCTAGGCCAACTCAGCCCAAGGAGTATCACCAGAAACAAACTGCTCTCGTGGCTTGACCTCAGGGAGCATCGCACACCGCGCAACTTTAATTGAGGTCGGACCATCTTAATCACTAAGGTAAATTACTCATGCGTGGACGCAGTCAGTTTATTGGGCTCGCTGGACAGTACCATGTCGCCTACTCGTTGAGCGTTCGTGGCTTCCACGCTGCCATTACTATGGGAAATGTTCCCGACGTCGACATATTGGTGGCCTCTGTTAACGGGTCGCGGCTACTGTCTATTCAGGTGAAGACGTCCCGTAATGCTCTCCGGCCAAAGCGCTATGGCGCCGAGGCGCGCGAGTGGGATGTAAGCGCTCATGCTCCCGGGCAGAAACAGGAAAGTCTGTGGTATGCGTTTGTGGATCTTCAAGAAAATGAAGTCACAGAATCCTGTACGCCTTTGGTCTTCCTCGTGCCCAGTCTCTGGGTTGGAACGCAGGTGAAAGCGAGCTGGTCCCGGAAGATGTTCCTACTGCACAAGAATCTGTGGCCTCAATGCGAAGAGCAGTGGGACCGCGTAGGCTCTTTTCTGAACGGAGATCAGGATGTCTTGGATTGGATGAAGTCTGTTCCAGTGGACCTCGAGTGGTGGGGAGCTCCCGATCCCCGCTGACAGTCAGCGAGCTGTGAAGCGTCTGACGGTGGAGCTCGCATCCGCAAGATCTCGAGATTCGAGGATCGTCGCCTCGAGATTCGGAATGAAGCGATTGGTACAATTCAGAATGCCCTTACCAGTCCCATGGCTATCGCAGACCCGAGGTTCTCCCTTCCCCTGGACCAGAGATGGGGAGGGCGTCACCTACAGCGCCCAATCGCAGCTCCTGTGGACCCAAGACCAGGCGACCAATGCCCTGGAGAGCGTCTATGACACGGAGGGGCGGGGGACGGCGCGAGCGCCGTGCGGAGCGATGGCACTCATTCCGACCGTCGCAAGGCCCGGCGCGAGGCGTATCTCGCGACACTCGACACCTTCCTACTGATCACAAGGACCCGCGGCGATGTTCGACCTCGTGCCGTCCTATGCAAAGCAATTTTGTGACCACTACAGACCCGCAGGGACTACTCGCTCTCAATCCGCATCAGGGCGGCAGCAGCGGTGATTCAATTGTCCAAGCAGGCGGAGCGATTACTAATGTTAATGTGCTCGTGAGAATTCACTCAAATGGATCGATCCAAGTCGATGTGATACCCCAAGCCCCATCGCCTGCTCCACAGCGCACAAGCCCGTCGTGGGGTGTTTCAGCCTCGAGCCCGAAGTGTGACCAACATAAGAAGTATGAGAAGTACTTGGGGGCGAATCTGAACTGTTTTTGTAAATGCGCTGGGGATAGCCCTTGGTCTAAGTATGTTCGAGGTTGTCTATTATGCATGCGCGAGGCTGGAATAGATGTGAGCACCGCTCATAGCGAATGCTATGCTGCGGCTGATAGCAAGAGCTTCCCTGGCGGTAAACCGACATGGACGTTGCCTTCCTGCCTCGTAGAATGCTCATTTGTGCAGGAAAAGTGTAGTATTCCTGGGTGGATTCATCAATCCTCGGGGTCGCAAGCTGGCCCAGAATCGGGAAGCCCGCTCTGTGACAAGGCCTATTACGACGACCACGAAGCGCCTAGACTCGATCGCATGACACCAATACAGCGATGCTGCATTTGGAGAATGGTTCCCCATGACTAGTATCCGCTCCTCTCTCTCGAGAATCGCGCTGCTCTCATTGACTGCAGTTGCTTGCGCCGCTGTTTCGGGTGCGGTTGCATTGATTTCATACTCCATGACCATTTCAACAACGGATCTCGCTAGTGGACATTCGCTCTTCAAGTTGTTGAGGGATCCATTCGTACGGGACATCTGGTTAGTGCTCACAATAGGAGGAGCGCTGGTGGGGCTCCTCTTTTCTTTATTCATCCTTCGCCTTGCGGATCTAGTCAAAGCGGTCCCATGGGTCTTTGGATGCACTGTCCTGGCCTCTGCAGTTCTACCGCTTTTTCTCGGCCCGGTTGCGCCGCTCGGCGTTCTCATTGTGTCGGTGATTACTATGATCTGGACGAGTATCGAATTCCGGTCGACCCGATCTAAGTGAACGCGGGGCAATCCGTTTTTCTCTGTTAGCTTCCTAAGATGCTTGAGATCTTTCATGAGCGATCGGTCGCACCCGTTGCCACGCCGTGCAATTCACGGAGGAGCTAGGCGATTTCGGGGAACTCCAACCATGCCCCAGCCTGGCAAGACGGCCGAGGAGATGCGCGCTGCGATCGACCGCGTCATCCACCACTCCACCAGTGTGAAGACCGAGGGCGAAAGCTATCGGCTCCAGAACGCACGGCGCGGCGCCAAGCCGCGCAAGGAGGAGGCTTCCTCGTGACCGCTGCCCCCGAGAGGCGAGAGGAGAGCGAAAGGCGGGGTACCCCGCCTCTCACTCTCCCCTCGCCTCTCGGGGGCCACTCCGCATCTCCTTCTCTATTCATCCCCAGGGGGTCCCTTTTCAGCGTTCCGCAGAGGCCCCTCTTCAAGTTGCCATTTCCAGTTCAGAAACAGCTACCCGACGCTGGACCCGGGTGGGCACCCGCACTCGTTGCGCGAACGGCGCTCGGCTGCGTTGCCGTGCCGGGCGAGTTCATGCATGCCGCCGAAACTGAATCCGACTGCGACGCCACTGACATCACACAAATCCAGACCTGGATCAACGGGTCCGCCTACGATGTCCGCGGCGACCTCGACCTCGATGGAGATGTTGACACCACAGATAAGTCGACGGCGCAGGGGAGCTTTCAGGGGATCACGCTGGGCACTCAATCGCTGAGCGCGAGCGGAGTCGGAAACCGAAGAGGCTACACCGGGCACGAACTGGATAGTTCTACCTCGGGGACTTGGCATGCTCGTAGCCGCGTCTTCGGCTCCTCCGCGGGGCGTTGGTTCTCTCGCGATCCGCTGGTCCAGCCATCCGGCTTGGATCTATATGCTTACTGTTCGAATCGAAGCGTGGTCGCGATTGACCCGAGTGGTCAAGTAATGCAGGCAGTTCAGTCGGGTACCAGCAGCGGACCCGCTACGCGACCCACCAGCCAACCCGCAATCGAAGGCGTGGATAAGTGGGGAAGCGGCGCCAGCTCAAAAGGGAATTGTTGGCGGTATGCAATAGGTGATCCGGCTGAGGGTACCGAAGACAAGTTCGCTAGGCCCCCTGGGTTCGACGAAACTAAGGACTGCCAAGACAACTGCACACTTGTAAATAATGCGATCAAGAAATCGAAATTCGCATGCTCGCCCGCGGTTCCCAACAAGAGTGGGCAGTGCCCATCTGAATGTCATATAATTGAGATGATATGCAAAGACGTCAACTTTGGACCACCGAACGGATACAAGGCCTACTGGCACTTCTATCGCGAGTTCGGAGGAGGTCTACTGGGTGAAAAGTTCGGGGAAGAGGCCCCGAAGGAGTACAAGGACGAGACCTATGATTCGAAGTAGCTGCGCTGTGGCAAGCTTTGTGTTAAGAATGGAGTCGATATCGAAACAGCCACTTCTAAGAAGTCTTCCCAGATGAGTGGTACGTCGACCAAATGATGGCTAGCCGACACGAGTCGCGCATGCCGTGCAGTCAGGTTAACTCACTACTCATGTGCCACCACAACCAATACCGAGACCGCGCTGCCATGAATCAGACCTGGAAACGCTCTGGAAGCCTATTTCAATGCGTCATTCTGACCGCCGTCGCATCATGTGCCTCATCCTTCAATGGTCAGCCGGTTTCGCGCCAGACCGACGAAGATGTGGCAACGAGGGTCTACTTTCCTGGATTTAATAAGTCCGAGGAGAAGTTGTTTTGTTGGTACGTTGAGGCCGATCCCAATAACCGCGCGGGGTATGCGTGCTGGAGCAGCTCGCTTGGCTGGTCCGAAGGACCTGGTTACGGCTTGATTCCGACACTTGAAGAGTTTTGCACTGAGCTGCGAAGTTCAATCATGAACTCGAGTGTAACCACAGTCACTTTGATAGGAGGCCTTCCTGAGTCGGAGACCTGGATGTTGCGCAAGCATCCTGGCTACAGGCTTCGGCAGCTCACGCTCGTGGAAATGAACGCCTTGGCATCTATAGATACGCGTGCGAGCATTCAGATTGAATATAGGTGATTCTCGCGTTGCATGTGCCGTGTAGCTCGAATCGACCGTGAGCGCTCGGCCGCACCCTAGCCACGCCGTGAAATTCTCCGATGATCTAGGCGTTCTCGTCGCGCTGCAACCATGCCCCAGCCTCGCAAGACGCTCGAGGAGATGCGCGCCGCGATCGAGCATGTCTCGAAGAGTGGACTTTCATTAGTGGAGCTTAGCCACTTGCCCCGGTGGTGCGGCGGTGAACAACGACGGCGTGGGCCGCATCGGCTCATTGGGTCGGCAGAGTTCGGTTCGCACAGCGACCGCAGCGTGATCTCAGCCGGCGCGGGAGACGGCTGCGTGACGCGCGCCGGCTTGGCGGCATGCCGGCGGGAGCGGACCCACGGCCGGGTGCTGCGCCTGCTGGTTGCGCCACGTTCGCGCGTGGGCGGCGCGGACGGGCTCTGCGTGATCTGGGAGCGCTTCGTCGATCGCAGCAGCGCCATAGACGCCCGAACGCTTGCTGCAGAAGGTGACCTACCCCGATGATGGAGTCGGAGACCGCGGCTACGTGCTCTACGCCTACAACGCCCAGGGCCAGGTGATCTGGACCGAAGACCAGGCAACGAACGTCCTGGAGAACGTCTATGACACGGCGGGGCGGGAG
>JAEUHX010000082.1 GCA_016792805.1 Planctomycetota bacterium | reverse complement strand
AGGCGTAGTCGGAGGCTACGCCGAGGACGCGCAACGCCGCGCTGGGCGCCGAGGCCCGCGCGCAGCTCGGAGGAATCCTGGAATGGCCTCTTGGACTGTTCGCTGCCGCGCCAAGACTGACCACGCCCCATTCTTCCCGAGGCACAAATCGACAGCTTCGCGCGCACGCGCGCGAGAACCGGTCGGCGCACGCGCCGACCCCACTAAAAACAGGGCGCACGCGCCGACCCCACTTCCCGGTTGAAAAACAGGGTGCACGCGCCGAACCCACTTCTTGCGAGTTTCCAAGCGACGGCGTGAACAAAAACGGCGGCCAGTTGGCCGCCGTTTTTGTTCGAACCGCGAGAACCTCAGCTATTCCACGTTCCAGAGGTCGCCCGAGTAGAGCAGATCCTTCAGATCGCCGTCGCCGTGGGTCGCAGTCACTTCGTTCGCCTGCTTGCGAAGCTCGCCGTCGAACGTCGGCTTGTCCACTGCGCGGAACACACCAATCGGCTGCGGCATCGCACGCTCCGGCATGCTGGCGATCAGGAACGCCAACGCCGAGGACGGCTCGTGCTCGTCCCAGACGATCAGGTCGTCCGTCGGGGTCGTCTTCAGGTCTACAATTTCGGGAGCGTAGCCGCGCAGACGCACACCCTTGTCCTTCGCCTTGCCGAACTTGAGCGGCTTGCCGTGCTCCAGCTCGACCAGGTGGTCGTCTCGGATTTCCTTCTCCACGAGGTGGTCGAAGGCGCCGTCGTTGAAGATGTTACAGTTCTGGTAGATCTCCACGAAGGCGAATCCGCGGTGCGCCGCTGCGCGCTGCAGCACGCTCGTGAGGTGCTTGCTCATCACGTCGACCGACCGCGCCACGAAGGTGGCGCCGGCGCCGAGTGCGAGATGAATCGGGTTGAACGGCTGATCGACGACGCCGAAGGGGGTCGACTTCGTGATCTTCCCCACTTCGGAGGTCGGCGAGAACTGCCCCTTCGTAAGTCCATAGATGCGATTGTTGAACATCAGGACTTTCACGTCGAGGTTGCGGCGCATCGCGTGAATCAGGTGGTTGCCACCGATCGACAGTGCGTCGCCGTCGCCCGTTCCAATCCAGACGCTGAGCTCCGGATTCGCACACTTGATTCCCGTGGCGAAGGCCGGAGCGCGGCCGTGGATCGAGTGGAAACCGTACGTATTCACATAGTAGGGGAGGCGGCTCGAGCAGCCGATTCCCGAGACGACGACGAACTTCTCCTTCGGGATGCCGAGCGTCGGGAAGACCGACTGCACAGCATTGAGGATCGCGTAGTCGCCGCAGCCTGGGCACCAACGGACTTCTTGGTCGGTCTTGAAGTCGTTCTTGGTGAGCGTTGCGTTCGGAGGTGTCATGGATTTTTGTGATTTTCGATGGGTGGGATAAATTAGCCGCCGACAGTTTCGGTGGTTTCCTGGAGCAGTCCGCTTTGTGCCTTCGACTCGAGCGGATGCGCACTGCCGTGGGCCGGCATCTTGAGCACCTCTTCGATCTTGCGCAGCAGTTCCGAGGTGGTGAACGGACGTCCCTGCACCTTGGTGAAACTGTACGCATCGACCGCGAGCTCCGAGCGCACGAGACGCCACAATTGACCGAGGTTCATCTCGGGAATCAGGATGCGCTCATACTTCGAGAGAATGCCTCCGAGCGTCGCCGGCAAAGGCCACACTTGCTGGAGGTGGCATCGTGCCACTTTCAGCCCTTTCGCCTGCGCCGATTCGACCGCTCCGGTGATGGATCCGAGCGTCGAGCCCCAGCCGAGGACCACGAGCGGACCTTCGCTCGGGCCGTCGACGAGGGGCGGAGTGCAATCGTGGGCAATGCCCGCAATCTTCCGCGTGCGCAGACGGACCATCGAGTCGTGGTTGTCCGGGTCATAGCTGATATTCCCCGTGCCGTCGCGCTTCTCGATACCGCCGATCCGGTGCTCGAGCCCCGGCGTTCCGGGCTTCGCCCAAACGCGCGCCAACGTCTTCGGGTCGCGTGCATAGGGCTTGAATCCCTCCGGGTTCGACTGGAAGTGAACATCAATCTTCGGCAGATCCTGGATCTCCGGCAGACACCAGGGCTCCGAGCCGTTGGCAAGGTATCCGTCCGTCAGCAAGTACACAGGTGTCATGTACTTCACCGCGATGCGGACCGCCTCGAGCGTGCGTGCGAAGCAGTCGGCGGGGGAAGACGCGGCGACGACCGGCGTCGGTGCCTCGCTATTGCGCCCGAACACGCATTGCAACAAATCCGCCTGCTCCGTCTTCGTCGGAAGGCCCGTCGACGGTCCGCCGCGCTGCACGTCGATCACGAGGAGCGGCAGCTCCGTCATGACGGCAAGCCCGATCGCTTCCGTCTTCAGCGCGATGCCGGGACCGCTCGACGCCGTGACGCCGATCGAGCCGGCGAACGACGCCCCGAGCGCCGCGCACACGGCCGCGATCTCGTCTTCCGCTTGGAACGTTAGCAGCCCGTAATTCTTATAACGAGAGATCTGATGCAGGATGTCGGAGGCTGGCGTGATCGGGTAGCCAGCGAAGAAGACCGGCGTCTTGCTGAGCTTGGCCGCCGCGGCCAGCGCCAGGCCGACTGCCTGGTTGCCCATCACGTTGCGGTACGTTCCGCGGCGCATCGGCGCCGGCGGGATCTCGAACTGTTCATGGAACAGATCGGTCGTCTCCGCATAGTGATAGCCCGCCCGAAGTGCCGCAATATTGGCATCCGCCAGCTGTTGCTTCTTCGGGCCGAAATACTCGCGAAGCCACTTTTCTGTGTGCTCGATCGGCCGGTGGTAGAGCCAATACATCATGCCGAGCGCGACGAAATTCTTGCATCGCAGTGATTCCTTCGGCGTGAGCCCGAACGGCTTCGTCGACTCGATGGCGAGCTTGTTCAAGTCGACCCGGATGACGCGATACGAATCGAGCGAGTGGTCGTCGAGCGGGTTGAAGGCTTTCCCGTCCTTCATATAAAGCGCCTTCTCGAGCTCTTTGTCGACGAAGGTGGCCGTGTTGACCACGATCGTCCGGCCGGCGCGAATGTCGGGCAAGTTCACTTTGAGCGCCGCCGGATTCATCGCCACTAACACATCGGGCTCATCTCCCGGCGTGTGGATGTCTTTCGCGGCGAACCGGATCTGGAATCCCGAGACGCCGGGGAGCGTTCCGGCAGGTGCGCGAATCTCCGCGGGAAAATCGGGGAGCGTTGCGAGATCGTTGCCGAAGATCGCGCTCGTTTTGGTGAATTCATTGCCCGTGATCTGCATGCCGTCGCCGGAGTCTCCCGCGAATCGAATGACGACCTGGTCGAGGGTCTTTCGATCGTGGTGAACCGGCGAGCCGTGATTGCCGACGTCCATCGAGTGTTGCCTCCTGAGGCAGTGGACCTACGGAGGATACGCTCGAGACGGTTGACCTGGGAGCAATCGCCCTCCGCGGGAAAAGGGGCGATTCTCTCGGGGCCCTCGATCGTCTAGATTCCCCGCCCTTCCGGCCCGCCGCTCGGCCCGCGTTTCGCTCTCGACGCCGTTGCGCGCGATCCGGCTCGAATTCTCCGACTCGGGCGCCCTGACTTCGGCTGCCCGGCTCGGGCTCCTCGATCCGCTTCCGCGGCTCGAACTCCCTGCCTCCATGTACTTCGATTACTTCAACGTCTTCGTCTTCCTCACGACCGGCCTCCTGTTCGTCTTTGCGAACATGATCGTCGGCGGCCTCGTCCGGCCGCAGAAGCCGACGCCCGAGAAGCTCTCACCGTATGAATGCGGCGAAGACGTCATCGGAGATTCCTGGATCCGGTTCGACATCCGCTTCTACACGACGGCGCTGATCTACCTGATCTTCGCCGTCGAGATCGCCTTCCTGTTCCCCTGGGCGCTCGTTGTGCGCGAGATCGGAATGCTGGCGTTGGTGGAAGGGTTCACCTTCGTCGCAATTCTCCTCCTCGGGCTCGTCTACGTTTGGGTAAAGGGCGACCTCGATTGGGTGAAGACCTACAACGCCTCGGTCAAGGGCGGCACCGAAGTCGAGGACAGGCCGGCGGCCGACATCCATGGCGGGCCGCTTCCGGTGGAGCTTCTCCAGGCCGCTGGCGTGGGCCCCACGATCACCGAGCAGCAAACCAAGGGGGAGAAAGGACACAGCTAGAGCGCCCCCGATTTGCCGCGCCGCATGACGGGTCCTAATCCGCAGTGTTGCACCTGGTTGCTCGCGCTCCGCAGGGCTCTTGCCGCGGCGCCCTGAGCGAACCGCGCGAATCGGCCCCGTCCTCCACCCTCTTCGCCCTCTTGAGCGTCCGCTAGAACTCGATGGCCCTCCTCGCACAGAAGTTTGACGACGACAACGTCCTTTGCACCAAGGTCGATTGGCTCCTGAACTGGGCGCGCTTGTCGTCCATCTGGCCCATGACCTTCGGCCTCGCCTGCTGCGCCATCGAGATGATGTCGGTGGGGGCGTGCAAGCACGACATCGATCGATTCGGCGCCGGCGCATTCCGCGCAACGCCGCGGCAGGCCGACCTCATGATCGTGGCCGGCACGGTCTCCTTCAAAATGGCCGAGCGCATCAAGCGCCTTTACGAGCAGATGCCCGAGCCGAAGTACGTGATCGCGATGGGCGCATGCGCCGTCGGCGGCGGCCCCTACTACCTCTACGGCTACAACGTGGTGAAGGGGGTCGATCGCGTCGTCCCGGTGGACGTCTATGTGGCCGGCTGTCCGCCGCGCCCGGAAGCGCTCCTCGAAGGGCTCTTCAAGCTGCAGGACAAGATTCGCCGCGACCGCATCCTGCGGCGGGCCCCGCGCCCGAAACCGGTGCTCGCAGCCGAGCCCGTCGCCGGAGAACCTGCCGGCGCCCATTCGTAAGCTCACCGTTCGTATCGAGCCCCCAAGACCCCGACCCAGTCCCCGATCGGAAGCCTGACCGAGGAACGCCGTGGCCGAAGCGGAATCCAAAGACAAAGAAAAGCCAGCACCGCCGAATCCCAAGTTCTGGGAGCCCGCCCCCTGGGATCACGACCTGCAGGCGCTGGCGCGCCGGCTCGCGAAGCCCCACGGACCGTGCACCGCCGACGAGCTCAAGGTCGTCGCCTGGGGCCCGAAGCAGGTTGAGGGCTACATCGACGTGCCGGCGGCGAAGATTCTTGATGTTTGCCGCACGCTGCGCGACGACGCCGAGTGCCGGTATGACATCGCGATGTGTATCTCCGGCGTCGACTACAGCAATGACGACCCGCAGCTCGCGGTGATCTACCACGTGCTCTCGATCGAGAAGAACCGCCGCGCACAAATCCGAACGTGGGTTCCGAAGAGCGATCCGACGCTCGACACGGTGGAGTCAATCTGGCCTGCCGCCAACTGGCACGAGCGCGAGACTTACGACCTCGTCGGAATTGTGTTCCGCAACCATTCGGACCTGCGGCGCATTCTCTGCCCCGAGGACTGGGTCGGATTCCCGCTTCGGAAGAACTACGAATTCCCCAAGGAGTACCACGGGATTAGCTGCGTTTAGCAGATCTCGAGAAGGCACCACCCCAAGCTCCCGGGCTACCGTCTCCACAAATACTTCGATCCCGCATCCGCAATTGCCGTCTCCCATGGCCAGCTCGCATCCCCAGACGACGTCGCACTCCGGTGGCACAGCGCACTCCGGGAGCGCCGCGGCGTTGCCGTTCCGCCCCGCTGGATCGGGCGAATACGACGAGGACGGGAACCTGAAGCCGAAGTTCGGCCGCCCGCTCGCGGAAGGAGAGCGGGAGATTGTGATGGATGTCCGAACGCAGGACATGGAGATGAACATGGGACCGCAGCACCCGTCGACGCATGGCGTGCTCCGCGTTCTGTTGCGAGTCGACGGTGAGGTGGTGACGCAGGCCGTCCCGTATATCGGTTACATTCACCGATGCGCCGAGAAAATTGGGGAGTCGGTCGAGTGGATCCAGTATCTGCCGTACACCGACCGCTACGACTACCTCGCGGCGATGAACAACAACCTCGGCTACTCGATGGCCGTGGAGAAACTGCTTGGAGTCGAGATTCCGCAGCGCGCGATGTACATCCGCACGATCTGCGCGGAGCTGAACCGCATCGGATCGCACCTGATCGCCTTCGGAACCTACGGCCTCGACCTCGGCGCGTTCACGCCGTTCTTCTATTCGTTCCGCGAGCGTGAGTGGATTCTTTCAATCTTCGAAAAGATCTGCGGCGCGCGTTTGACCTACAGCTTCATCCGCATCGGCGGCGTGTTCAACGATGCGCCTCCGGGATGGCTCGAGGAGGTTGAGGCGTTCTGTGACGACTTCGAAGAGAAGTGGAAAGAGTACAACGATCTTCTTTCGGACAATTTGATTTTCGTGCGCCGCACGGCCGACATCGGCGTGATCTCGAAGGAAGACGCGCTGGCCTATGGCCTCACGGGGCCGTGCCTTCGCGGCTCCGGCGTCAAGTATGATCTTCGCAAGGACCAGCCCTACGAGCTCTACTCGAAGCTCGAGTTCAACGTGCCGGTCGGCGAGGGCAAAAAGGGGCAGCTCGGCGATTGTTGGGATCGGTACGACGTGCGCATGCAGGAGATGCGCGAGTCGGTTCGAATCATCCGGCAGTGCCTCGCCGGCATCCAGGAAGGGCCGGTGCTCGCGAAGCTCGCTGCGGCGCTGAAAGTGCCCGCCGGCCATGCCTACGTCGGCATCGAGAATCCGCGCGGCGAACTCGGCCATTTCGTAATCAGCGGCGGCGACAAGAAGGCGATTCGCCTGCGCGTGCGCGGTCCGTCGTTCTGTAATCTTTCTATTCTCCCTAAGATGCTCCCCGGCACGATGCTGGCGGACTCCGTCGCCTTGATCGGCTCGATCGATATTGTGCTCGGCGAGGTGGACCGATGAGCGCCTCGCTCGCTTTGTCGCTTTGGTTGCAATCGGCGCGGCTCCAGCAGCAGACCGGAGCGGCGCTCGGGAGCACGACGGCTCCCGATTCCAACTGGACGCTCGATCTTCTTGAGTGGGTGCGCACTTCTTGGCTCTCCACAAAGCTCGCTGGGCTCGCCGGGATGGATCAGGCCCCGGCTCTTCCGACTTGGGCAGCGGCCGCGATCGGCGCCGGCATTGCCGTCGGAATTGTGATCGGCTTCGTGTCGGTCGTCGCGATGTTCTCGATCTGGCTCGAGCGCCGCGTGGCGGGTCGCATCCAGTCGCGCATCGGCCCGAACCGCGTCGGTCCGTTCGGACTGCTCCAGTCGCTCGCCGACGGCGTGAAGCTTTTGTTGAAAGAGGACATCATTCCGTCGGGCGCCGACCGAAAGCTCTTTGTGCTCGCGCCGGCGCTCGTAATGGCGAGTGCGCTCGCCATGTTTGCGGCCGTCCCAATGGCCGACGGAGCCGGCTTCACCGACATCAATCTTGGCGTCCTGTTTATTGTGGGAATCTCGGCGCTCGCGACGATCGGTGTCATCATGGCGGGCTGGTCGAGCAACAATAAGTGGGCGCTGTACGGCGCGATGCGCGAGGCCGCGCAGGTCGTCTCTTATGAAGTGCCGCTCGGCATTTCACTTCTCGTGCCGGTGATCGTGGGCGGCACGCTCGAGCTCGGCGCCGCGTCGCGCCTGCAGTCGGGCTGGGGCGGATCGTGCTGGTTCCTCTTCCAGAACCCGTTCGTGCTGCCCGCTTTCGTGCTCTATTTCATTGCGGCGCTTGCGGAGAACAAGCGCGCCCCATTCGACCTCCCGGAGTCGGAATCGGAACTCGTCGCCGGATTCCACACGGAGTACTCCGGCATCCGCTTCTCCTTTTTCTTCCTCGAGGAGTACGCCGCCATGTTTCTCATGTCGGCGGTTGGCACGGCGCTCTTCCTCGGCGGATGGAACTTCCCGGGGATCGACTTGCTGAAGGGCGGCTGGCTCATCGCCGCGCAGCTTGCCGTTTTTGTGGTGAAGTCGATGTTCCTCGTGCTGCTCATGATTTGGATTCGGTGGACGCTGCCTCGCATGCGCGTCGACCAAGTCATGGTAATGGGATACAAATATCTGACGCCGCTTTCGCTCATCTGTGTTGTCGGCGCCTCCGTCTGGGAGGTGTGGGCGGCGGTGCCGTTCCATGAGCGTCCGATCTGGATGCAGCTCTTCACCCCGGTTCTCGTCTTCGGTGTCTGTGCGGTTCTCGGTGCGATGTTGCGCAAGCAGGCGATCGAGTCGGCGGCGCAGCCGACGACGCGTTCGCGCATCGCCCCGCGGGCGCATGCGGCAGCCCACTGAACCGAACCCCCCTGAGGCCAAGACAGCCCCTTCGAGACTTCCCGTCGAAATCGCGGATCTGCCTCCCCGACCGAATCCTTCCCCGTTCCGAACTCACCAAGAACCTCATTCTTTCAACGCACCCGGCGACCGTCTCCCATGGTGAATTTCGCGGACAATACGGCTCCTGACTCGCAGGCCAAGGCCGGCGGCTGGTGGTCCGACGTTTGGCTCGGACTCTGGACGACGCTGGTCGGCATGCGGATCACGCTCAAGTATTTCTTCAAGAAGCCCGTCACGGTGCAGTACCCCGAGGAGCGCATGCCGATTCCGGATCGCTACCGGGGCATCCACTACCTCGAACAGGAAAAGTGCATTTACTGCTTCCAGTGCGCACGGGCGTGCCCCGTCGACTGCATCACAATGGAGGCGGTTCGCCACGGAAAGGAGCTCGAGTGGATCTCCTTCTCGGTCGACTACAACCGGTGCATGTTTTGTGAGCTTTGCACCTACCCTTGCCCGAAGGATTGCATCCATGAAGGCAAGGAGTTCGCGCTCGTGACCTACGATCGCAAGGAGCTGATCCACGACCTGCTCACCTATCGCGGATTGAGTGACGAAGCGAAGGTGCGTCTTGCCGAGGCCGAGAAGGAGAAGGCTGCCAAGGAGGCCGCGAAGGCCGCAAAAGCGGCGGCCGCCGCCAAACCAGCGGCCGCCGCCAAGCCCGCTTCCGCGCCGGGTGCGGGAGATGCAGCCGCCCCGCCGGCCTCCTAGCGCCCTATCCTCGAGCCGCTTCAGATTCTCAACGATCTCAGTCCTCACTTTTCCGAACTCCCGCGCCACCCGTACCGCCCCGAGTACCTGGAGCATTCCGCTTGGAGCTTCTGTTCTTCCTTCTGTTCGCCGGCCTCGCGATCGCGGGCGCCGTGGCGACGGTCTGGATGCGCTATGTCGTCCATAGCGCGTTTGCCTTGATGGGGACGTTTCTCGGCGTCGCCGGACTTTACGTCCTGCTCGGCGCCGACTTCCTCGCGATTACACAGATCCTGATCTACGTCGGCGGCATCCTGGTGCTGATCCTCTTCGGCATCATGCTCACGCCGCCCGACCGCACGGAGCGCAACGCGAAGCGGGTGATCGGGTTCTCCGCGTCGCTGGTTGCCATCGCGCTCTTCCTGGCCGTACAGATCGGGAGCGTCGTGCGGTGGGCGGAGAAGTCGAACCTCGAGGCGCCGAAGGCGACGGCGGCTCCCATCGGGCGCGAGTTGCTGCGGCCCGACGGATATTTGATTCCTTTCGAGCTCGTTTCTGTGGTGCTTCTCGTGGCGCTCATCGGCTCGGTGTTCATCGCGCGCCGTCGCAAGGCCGTGCGCGTCGACGACTCGTCGACGGCTGCGATCCTCGCGGAGCGCGGAACACTTCAACAAAAGGCGGGTGCGTAATGGGGCTCGCAGGCTACCTCATCGTCGCGGCGATACTTTTCGCGCTCGGCATTGCGTGCACCGTGGCGCGCAAGAACGTGATTTATGTGCTCATGGGGATCGAGCTGATCCTCAACGCGGCGAACCTGAATCTCGTGGCGTTCTCGCGCTTCGTCGGCGGGCTCGACGGGCAGATTTTTGCAATCTTCTCGATCATCCTCGCCGCGGCGGAAGCGGCGGTTGCGCTTGCGATCGTCCTCAACGTGTTCGGCCTCTTCGACTCGATCCGGCCCGACGACCCGGATCTCATGAAGGAGTAAGCCGCCGATGCTCGCTTCGTTTTCGGGATTCCTCTCCGTGGCAGCCGCTACAGCGGTGCAGCACGCCGACGCGGGACACGCCGCGGCAGCGGCCGCCGCAGGGCCCCATTGGGGATTCACCGACCAAGACATGATGCGGCTGCTGGCGGTTCCGCTGCTGCCGCTCTTTGCCTATCTGATTCAGATTTTCATTGGGCGAAAGCTGCCGAGGCAGGGCGACTGGCTTCTCACCGGGGCCATGTTCTGCGGCCTAGGACTCGCTCTGTATGAATTCGCGAAGTGCCTCGGCGCCTGGAGCCCCGACTTCCAAGTCTCGAGCCGCGCTATGGGGCTTGGCTGGAAGTTTCTCTCCTCGACGGAGACGTCGCTCGGCCAGCCCGTCCCCAATGTGATCGCCGGCATTTTGTATGACAATTTGTCGGCGGCCATGCTCGTCGTGGTGACACTGGTGAGTTCGCTCGTGCACCTCTTCTCCATGGGGTACATGCACGGCGACAGCCGCTACAACGTTTTCTTCGCGAACATCTCGCTCTTCTCATTCGCGATGCTCGGGTTGGTCCTTTCGGACAACCTGGTGTTTTTCTTTGTGTTCTGGGAGTTGATGGGACTTTGCTCCTATCTGCTCATCGGTCACTTCTATTACAAAGACTCGGCGCGCAAGGCGTGCGTGAAGGCCTTCTTGACGACGCGTGTCGGCGACACGCTTCTCATGATTGGTCTTTTCATCCTCTGGAACCAGTTCGGCACCCTCTCGTTCACGGAGCTCTATGGAAAGGTGGAGCAGCTCGTGGTGGCGGAAGGGGGCTGGCCGCTCTGGCTCACGGTGGCAGGGCTTCTCGTGTTCTGCGGCACGATCGGCAAGTCGGCCCAGTTCCCGCTGCACGTGTGGCTCCCCGACGCCATGGAAGGCCCGACGCCCGTGAGCGCGATGATTCACGCCGCGACGATGGTCGCGGCCGGCGTCTATCTCGTGGGGCGCGCGTTCCCGTTCCTGTCGCCTGATGCGCGCTTGGTGGTAGCGCTCGTCGGATCGTTCACCGGCATCTTCGCGGCGACGATCGGTATTTGTGCGAACGACATCAAGAAAGTCCTCGCTTACTCGACGATCTCGCAGCTTGGCTTCATGGTCGCCGGAATCGGCGTCGGCGGCGTGTCGGCGGGCTTGTTCCACATGATCACGCACGCCTGCTTTAAGGCGTGCCTCTTCCTCGGTTCGGGCTCGGTGATCCACGCCGTGCACACCCAGGACATGCGCGAGATGGGGGGCCTTCGGAAGAAGATGCCGGTCACCTATCTCACGATGCTCGTCTCCACGCTCGCCATTGCGGGCGTGCCGCTCTTCGCGGGCTTCTATTCGAAGGACGCAATTCTTGCGAAAGCCGTCGAGCGTGCGCTGCTCGACGGGCATTGGTGGTATTGGCTGCCGGTCGGGTTCCTCTTCACGGCCGCCGGAATCACCGCTTTCTATATGTTCCGATTGGTGCACATGACCTTCCACGGCGAGCCGCGCGACCGTGAGAAGTTCGACCATGCGCACGAGTCGGGGCCGACGATGGCGATTCCGCTCATCGTCCTCGGCTTCCTCGCCGTGATCTGCGGTTACGGATATCACCACGGCATCCCGAATGTCTGGCCGGAGCACGGCGGATGGTTCCAGGAATTGTGGCGAGACCCCGTGCCCCACGAGATCGCGCACAAGCTCGCTGGCGCCCATATCCACGACGCGGCGCACGTTGAGCACGTGCAGCACCTGGCGCACAATTCCGCCATGATGGGAAGCCTCGCGGTTGCGGGCCTCGGAATCCTGCTCTCCTGCGCTTTCTATCTGTGGCGAAAGCTCGACGCGGCGGCTTGGGCGCGCACCTTCGGCCCGGTCTACACGCTGGTGCTGAACAAATACTACGTCGACGAGTTCTACTCGAAGACTGCCATCGCCGGCACGTTCCTCGTGTCCAAGGTGTCGAGCCTCTTCGATAAGTACGTTGTCGACGGCGTGGTCAACGGCGTCGGACGCACGATGCGCGGCATCTCCGGCGGATCGGCGGCGTTCGATCGCGTGGTCGTCGATGGCGCTGTGAACTTTGCCGGCCTCGGCACCCAAGCCGTCGGCTCCGTGCTCCGGCTGCTCCAGTCGGGGCGCATCCAGCAATACGTGACTCTCTCGGTGATCGGCCTCGTGCTGCTCTTGGCGGTGCTGATCCTGCGCTGAACCCACGCGGATCCGCCGCCGGGCGGCATCCAGAGCTCCCCACAAAAGCACTTATTCCCATTCAACCGTTTCCAGCCGCGCGGGCCACATCCCACGCGACCGTACGCTCGCTCGAGCGACCCCTCTCGAGAACCTGCGAAGCATGATTGCGAACCACTTGCTGACCTGGATCACCTTCATCCCGTTGCTCGGGATGTTGGCGATCCTCCTTGCGCCCGCCACGCAGAAGGCCCTGATTCGTGGTCTCGCGGTCGTCGCGACCGCGATCCCGCTCGGCCTCTCGCTCTACTTGTGGCTTACGTGGGGTGCCGTGAACGGCGGCTCCGCGCAGCTCCAGTACGTCGAGCGCGTGCCGTGGATCCAAGCTGGAAACTTCCTCGTGCAGTACTTCGTCGGTGTCGACGGCCTGTCGATGCCGCTCGTGGCGCTGACCTGCCTGCTGATGTTCATCGGCGTCTTCGCGTCGTGGAACATTGAGCGTGGGATGAAAGGTTACTTTGCGCTGCTGCTGCTCCTGGAGGTGGGCATCAACGGCACCTTCGTCTCCCTGGACATCTTCCTTTTCTATGTGTTCTGGGAAGTGATGCTTCTCCCGATGTACTTCCTCATCGGGATCTGGGGTGGGCCGCGCAAGGAATACGCCGCCATCAAGTTCTTCCTCTACACGCTCGCCGGCTCGGTGCTGATGCTCGTGGCGATCGTGGCGCTCTACCTGATCACCGGCACGTTCGCGATCGCGAGCTACACCGAGGGCGGGCAGAACATGCCCGGGCTACTCGAGCTCGCACGCACGAAGCAGATCACAGGGGCAAACCTCGTCGCCGGTGGCGTTTTGATGGGTGTGAGTTTCCAGGACTGGATGTTCTGGTTCTTCTTTATTGCGTTCGCCATCAAGGTTCCGATCTTCCCGTTCCACACGTGGCTGCCCGACGCCCACGTCGAGGCGCCGACGCCCATCTCGGTGATCCTCGCCGGCATCCTGCTAAAGCTCGGCGGCTACGGCATGTTCCGCATTGGGTTCCCGATCGCGCCGGAGTCGTTTGAGAAGTTCCGCACGCTGCTCGCGGTGCTCGGAACCATCAATATTGTGTACGGCGCCTACGTCGCCATGGGGCAGACCGACTTCAAGAAGCTGGTCGCCTACTCCTCGGTCTCGCACATGGGATATGTGCTGCTCGGCGCTGCGGCGATGACCGATTGGGGCGTGAAGGGAGCGGTGCTCCAGATGTTTAATCACGGCACCTCCTCGGCAATGCTGTTCTTGATCGTGGGCGTGATCTACGATCGAGCGCACCACCGCGAGCTCAACGGCTTCGGCGGCCTGGTGACACAGATGCCGTACTACGGCGGGCTCACGACGCTCGGCTTTTTCGCCGCGCTCGGGTTGCCGGGGCTGGCCGGATTCATCAGCGAAGCGCTGACGCTGCTTGGCTCCTTCAAGACCTATCCGACGCTCACAGTGATCTCCTGCCTCGGCGTCGTGATGACGGCCGCCTTCCTGCTGTTTGCATTCCAGCGGGTCTTCCAGGGACCGCTCAATCCGAAGTACGCCAAGCTGCCGGATATCTCCGGGCGCGAAGTGTTCTGCCAGGCGCCGTTCGCATTTTTGTGCGTTCTCTTCGGTGTACTGCCGACGCTGATCCTCGACATCCTGAATCCGGCGGTGAAGCAGTTCCTGCTGCTCTTCCCCGCCTGAGCTTGGAGCGGCAATGAACCTTTTGCGCGAAGAGCTCTCCTGGATCACGCCGGAGCTCTGCCTCACGCTGTTCGCGTGCGTGGCGCTCCTGGTCGACCTCTTCGTACAGAAGGGGCGCGAGTCGGTGATGGTCGGGTTCTTCAGCCTCATGGGGCTGTTAGCCACGGCCTTCTTCCTGTACCGACAGTACGGGGTGACGCCGCCTGCGCAGCCGGTCTTCGGCTGCATGGTGGTCGATCCCTTCTCGACGCTCTTCAAGCTTTTCGCCGTCGGCGCGCTCGCATTTGTGGTGCTGTTCACGATGCTGAGCCGGCAGACGCGCCCCGACGGATACGGGGAGTTCTATTTTATTCTGCTCTGCGCGGGGCTCGGCGCCTTCTTCCTCGCGTCGACCTACAACTTGCTCTTGATGTATTTGGGGCTCGAGCTGCTCTCGATCGCCTCGTACATCTTGGCCGGCTACGCGAAGGGAAATCGACGCTCTGGCGAAGCGGCGATGAAATATGTGATCTTCGGCGCTGTGGCTTCGGGCGTGATGCTGTACGGATTCACGCTTCTGTATGGCATGACCGGCTCGATCGATCTCACGGTAATCGGTCCGAAGCTGCGCGATCAGTTCGCCCTGGATCACGGCACGATTCCGATCTCGGTGGCGACGGGGCTCTGTCTCGCCGGATTCGCTTACAAGATCTCGGCGGCGCCGTTCCATTTCTGGACGCCCGATGTGTATGAGGGCGCGCCGACGCCAGTGACGACCTTCCTGGCAGTGGCTTCCAAGGGAGCCGGCTTCGCGGCGCTCCTACGATTCCTGCAGGCCGGTTTCATTCCCGATCGGACCCTCGGCGGCCCCGAGGCGATGATGGGCTACTCCGACAAGCTCGGGACGCTGGTGGCCGTGTTGGCGGCGCTCACCATGACGCTTGGAAATCTGGCAGCGCTCGGGCAAACGAACCTGAAGCGCATGCTCGCCTACTCGTCGATTGCCCACGCCGGATATGTGCTCATGGGCGTCGCGACGATGAACCGCGAAGGGTTCAGCTCCGTGCTGTTCTATTTGGTGGTGTATTACTTCATGAATCTCGGCGCCTTCGGCGTGGTGATGTATTACGCGAACACCACCGGAGACGAGCAGATCGACGACCTGAAAGGGCTCGGCTGGCGCTCGCCGCTCGTGGCGATCACGATGGTGGCGTTTCTGGTGGCGCTCGTCGGTCTCCCGCCGACGGCTGGCTTTATTGGGAAGTGGTTCCTCTTCACGGCGGCCGTGAAGAAGGGCTTCCTGTGGCTCGCGGTGGTGGCCGGTATCAACTCGGCGATCTCGCTCTTCTATTACTTCCGCGTGGCGCGCGCGATGTGGCTGCGCCCGGAGGAGGAAGCGAAGTACGCCACGGTGCACGCTTCGCCCGCCTTCGCAGCGCTCTTGCTGGTGCTCGCGGTCGGCACGGTCTGGTTCGGCGTCGGCTTCGACTCGCTGCTCCGCTACTGCGACTACTCGCAGAATTTGTTGCGGTAGAGTCCGAGTGGTCGTCGGGGCATCGGTCCCGAGTTGGAGCGCGAAGGGCCGCTAGTCGAAGAGGCCACGCGTGGCTCCCGTCGAGCCGCGCGCGGGTCTCAGCATCGGTGCTTTGGGGTTTTGCGCGTGCCAGCAAATCCTCGCCGGATAATTGGGCTCGGCGCGCGCGCCCTTTTTCCAACCGAGAAGTGGGGTCGGCGCGTGCGCGCGAGGCTGTCGATTTGTGACTCGGGAAGAATGGGGCGTGGTCAGTCTTGGCGCGGCAGCGAACAGTCCAAGAGGCCATTCCAGGATTCCTCCGAGCTGCGCGCGGGCCTCGGCGCCCAGCGCGGCGTTGCGCGTCCTCGGCGTAGCTTTTCGCTACGCCTGCGGCCGC
>JAEUHX010000031.1 GCA_016792805.1 Planctomycetota bacterium | reverse complement strand
AATCCTGTCATGGCCTCCCGACGCTCGGCGGCCCATTGGCTGCGCAGAATCCGATCGGCGCTTCGCGCCAATCGGATTCTGCGCGCACCATGGCCTCGCGTCTGCGGAACTCGCCGCGCCAAGACCGACCCACGCCCCATTCCAAGCCGTCGCGCATCTGTGAAGGCGCAAGTGTAAGTTCTTCCGTAGGGCGCGGGCATCGCCCGCGACGATTTCGCGCGCGCTTGCGCGCGCGGATGAGGAAGCCCGCAAACGATTCCTCATCGCGCGGGGCAAGCCCCGCGCCGTGGTTCGGCGCGCGCGCCGACCCTACGAATCGATTTCTGTGCACACGAAGACTTACCCAGGCCCCATTCGTAACCGACACGCCTCGGCGAAGGAGCACGAGTCCGTTCTGCCGTCGGGTGCGGGCATCGCCCGCGACAATCTCGCGCGCGCATGCGCGCGCGGCTGAGGAAGCCCGCAAACGATTGCTCATCGCGCGGGGCAAGCCCCGCGCCGTGGTTCGGCGCGTGCGCCGACCCTACAAATCGATTTCTGTGCACACGAAGACTTACCCACGCCCCATTCGTATCCGTCCCTCATCGGTGAAGGCGCAAGTGTAAGTTCTTCCGTAGGGCGCGGGCATCGCCCGCGACGATTTTGCGCGCGCTTGCGCGCGCGGATGAGGAAGCCCGCAAACGATTCCTCATCGCGCGGGGCAAGCCCCGCGCCGTGGTTCGGCGCGTGCGCCGACCCTACAAATCGATTTCTGTGCACAAGAAGACTTACCCAGGCCCCATTCGTATCCGTCCCTCATCGGTGAAGGCGCAAGTGTAAGTTCTTCCGTAGGGCGCGGGCATCGCCCGCGACGATTTCGCGCGCGCATGCGCGCGCGGATGACGAACCCTGCCTTCGACGGTTCCTCATCGCGCGGGGCAAGCCCCGCGCCGTGGTTCGGCGCGTGCGCCGACCCTACGAATCGATTTCTGTGCACACGAAGACTTACCCAGGCCCCATTCGTATCCGTCCCTCATCGGTGAAGGCGCAAGTGTAAGTTCTTCCGTAGGGCGCGGGCATCGCCCGCGACAATCTCGCGCGCGCATGCGCGCGCGGATGAAGAACCCCGCCACCGATTTCTCATCTCGCGCCCGCAAATCGGCTCCCTCCATCGCGATTTGTGGTAGACGTCAGATTCGCGCCGGCTATCCGCCGTTCTGGAGAATCTTGAGGTAAGCGCTCCAGGGGCCGACTTCGGCGGAATATTGCACTGCCATCGCGCGCGAGATTTGGCGGAGGTGATTGAGGTCGTGCACAACCCATGTGGCGAGCAGATTGCGGAGCGTGACGGAGCCGAGTGCGGGGTGCGTTCCGCGCCTGTCGAGATCCGCCTCCGTGATCCCTCTCGAATGGAGCTGCCGCAGGCTCTCAGCTCGTAATTGTGTGAACTCCTCTAGGAGCGACTCCAGAGAGCGCCCTTGGTTGCGTTCCCAATGGGCGAAGCGGTCGAAGGGATCGAACGGCCGCGACTCGCCCTGCTCGAGAAGGATCGTGAGCCGCGGGATCCAATCGGCGAGTTCGCCATCGATCAGATGGCCGACGACGTCGAACGGGCTGAAGGTCTTCGGGCCTTCGTTCCCGTGGAGCCACGGCGCCGGCAGGCCGCGCAGCCAAACATCAAGAATCCGCGGAGTGCGTTCAAGGATCGCCGTGGCCGAGGAAATGTTGTACCTCATACATCGCAACCCTAGCGCGGCGTCCGCTCGCCGGCGACCATGTCAGCGCCATCGGAGCTAGCGGCGACCGATTGGATGGCGACAACCCGCCGGCAGTCGGGCTGCCAGTGCTGCGCTCGAACGGGCCCACCGAGCATGGGTGGACGGGTCGGCCGTGCAGGATCGATGGAGGCCCCCGGTGGCCCGACCTCGATCCCGTCCCCGGGCGCCTCCCATCACTGAGCCGAGGGCAGTCCCTCTGAGTTCAACTGCTGCGCAACCTCGCTGCGCGCGCTTCGTACCATGGCCGCCATGGTGCGACCCTCCCTTTGCCCGGCGCTGGCGGCCCTCGCGGCGGCCAGCGCGCTCGCCTTGGCGATGGTGCCGAGCGCGGCCGCGTCGGCGGCCTCCCTGTTGTGGCATCGCGATGAGATCGTACAGATCGAATGGAAGGGAACGACGTGGCGCGTGGGAGGGCCGATCCCGGTGCGCGTCAAGACCGCCGTCGAAGAGATTCACAAGGACCTGCACGCCAAGCATCTTGTGCTCAAGGCCAGCGATGGGCGCGAGCGCCGCGTGCGCACGACCGCCGACGAGTCGAAGCTGATTCGCGAGGACGGCTATTGGAACGTCGATTGCGACGCGGGCGGGCTCAGCGACACGCCGCCGCCTGGGAAGTTTGAGTTGTGGTATCAAATCACCGACGATCGGAAGTCGAACTCCCTCTACGGCACATTGTATGAAGTTGCCAAGAATCCGACGGCGCGTCTCGAAAAGGATGCGAACAAGCTCCTCGCGCTGTTCGAGACTGATGAGGGACCGATCTTGCTCGGGCTTCGCCCCGACAAGGCGCCGCGCACGGTGCAGAATTTTGTAAAGCTCGTTTCCGATGGTTTCTACGACGGCAAGACATTTCACCGCATTCGGCGCGGCGCGCTCATCCAGGGGGGAGCCGTGAAGCCCGACGGCACCGTAACGACGAGCGCATCGATCCCGCTCGAAGCCTCCGATCTCGGACATGAACGCGGCGCGATCTCTATGGCGCGGCTGCCTGCGGATCCCAACAGCGGCACTTGCCAGTTCTTCTTCTGCATCACAAGTCTCAAGGAGAGCTGTGACGGAAAGTATGCAGTTTTCGGGAAAGTCCACGAGGGCATCGAAGTGATGGACCGCATCGCACTCGCCCCGGTCCTCGTCGGCCCCGACAACGAAAAGTCGAAGCCCGTGAAGCCTCCGGTGATTCAGCGCGTCTCGATCGTGGAGAAACCTTGAGTATCTCGACCGCACTTTTTTTGGCGTTTGCCGCAGCGCAGGGTCCGCTCTCGACGCGTCCGGCGGCGCCGCCAGCGCTCCCACGCATCTCGGTGGATGCACCGGTTCCCGTCTGGCTCGAAGGGCAGCCCCTGGCCCTCAATGTAACGATTCATAATTCGGCCGATGGGCCAGTTCAGATCCCCGCAGGCTGGACCGAGGGTTGGGGGTTGTATCTCCGCGAGCTGCCCCAGGGGAATTACGGTCGCGCGCCGGTGAATCCCGGTGAGCCGATGCGCGTCGCCGCGGTGAAGATGCTCAACGATGACCGCAAGCTCACTCTTCCCGCTGGGGGGCGACTCACGGTGCCGATCACGCTGCCCCGCATTCAGCCGCCGCCGGGCGACGCCTTCGAGGTGCTCTTTGACGCGCCGGGTGCCGCGATTCCCGATGGGCGTTTGCCGCGGATTGAGCGCGTCGAGGATCTGCGAGGTGCGCGCGTCGTCATGGCGACGGATCTCGGCGATGTCATTCTGGAGCTGGCGCCGATGCAATCGCCGCTCGCGTGCCGCAATTTTGTGAAGCTCGCCGAGCGTGGTTTCTACGACGGCGTTGCGTTCCACAGAATCTCGAAGGGGCTCTGCGTGCAGTCGGGAGATCCCGATACGAAAAAGGCCGCAGATCTGGCGAGCGTCCCCGGCACCGGCGGCGTGACCTACGACGGCAGGCCCATTCCGCTCGAGCGCTCCTCGGCGATCTTCGACCGCGGAACTGTGGGGTTGGCCCGAATTGCCGATCCGCTATATGCACAGGTGCGAGCCGCCTTGGCACAACAATTCGGCGCCAGCGACGATGCAGAACTCGACGCGAAGCTCCGGAAAGAGTGGCCCACGGCCCTCGGCTTGGCCGAGAGCGCCAAATCGCTCCAGTCCGGAGGCTCACAATTCTTTATTTGCACATCTGAAGCAAAGCACTTCAAGGGGCGCTATGCGGCTTTCGCGAAGGTCGTCGGCGGATTCGAAGTGCTCGACAAGCTCGAGGCGCTCGAGCTGCTCGGCGCTCAGGCCGATCAGCCGGACCTCGCCGAAAGGCCGAGGCAAATCGTGCGCATCCAGTCGGTACGCGTCCAGCGCGCGCCGAAGTAGCGCGCGCTATCTGGGCGCCTTCGGAGCGCCGCTCATCTGAAGCCACCAATCAGACGCCGCGCGCCGGGCGAGCACGTCGCCGACCAGGTGCCGGAACACGAGTGCGCGTTCCGCGGCAACCTCCGCGCGTAGCAGCTCGGCCTGTGAGGACGAGTAAATGCGCACTTGGAGCGAGGTGAGCTCCGGCGTGCGATCGAACAGCTTGATGCACAAAAGGGCCGCCTCCGGGTAGGCCATCTCGCGCTCAAAGGACGGCTCGGTGAGCTGGAGACGGAGCACCAGTTTTCCGTTCTCCACCTTCACAAATGGATCTGTGGCTTCACCGTCGCCCTCGATCAGGCCGGCAAGGCGCGCGGCCAGCACTTCGAGCGCGGGAGCCGGCTTCTCCGGCGGCGCGGCATCTTTGGGCCGAGTCTCCTCGTTCAGCTCGCGCGCTTGGCGAGCGGCCGCGGCGAGGAGTTCGCCGTGCTTGCTTTCTTCGGCTCGAGTGAGCCGCGTCGCGAGATGCAGCGTGCCGGACTTCTCCTCGACACGCAGGATGAGTGATTTCAGCTCGGGCGCCGTCGCGAAGACGCGTTTGATGAATTCCTGCGCTTCGAGGACGAGAGCGTCGGACGCCATGGCTGCGGCGAGCCGAACGAGAATCGTGATCTCGAGATCCTCGATCGTCATGAGAACGTCGCCGCGGGCGCTTCTCCAGGGGGCTCCTTGAAGGAGCCTTTCCGCGAGGTCCGGACTTGCCCGAGGCTTCAGCTCCGGCGCCGGGCGAGACTCCGGTTCTGTGGGGTTCGGCTGCCGCGCCGCAGCCACTTTCTCACTCATCCGCTCGCGCACCTTCGCGGCGAGGATCCGCACGCGGGAATCGCGGTCGCGGAGCGAGCGCTCAAGCTTGCCCGCGAGATCCTCGGGAAGCTCACGAATCGAAAGAAGCGCGCGAAGCGCGCTTACCCGCACCGTGGCCGCAGGATTCTCGAGGGCTTCGAGGAGGGAGGGAATCGCGGATGCCGCGGCCGGGCCGAGGTCGGCGAGGCGCTGCGCCGCGCGCGCGCGAACGGCCACATCGGTGGATTTCAGGCGTCCCGCGTAGGTCTCCGCGAGCGCATTCTCGAAGGCGCTTCGCCGCAGGAACTCCTCCGCCTCCCGGCGCGTTCGCGGTTTACCTCTCATCGCTGACGTGAGGCTCGCTTTGGCACAAATCGAAAGAGTACGATCTGCCGCGGCTCGGCATTCATGGAACGGATCCGCAACGGAGAGGGTCGCGAGCAGGTTCACGGCGGGGAGCGCAATCTCCTCCTCATAGATCGAATAGGACTTCGCCGCCGCCGCCCGCACGAGAGGTGAGCTATCGCGGAAAAGATCGCGCAGCTCGATGCAATCTTCATAGGCATCGTACGCCAGCACCGCGGAGGCCCGAGAGGCGGCCGCGCGCACGTGGGGCTCTCCATCTTTGATGAGCTTTTGTGCGCACTCCAACAAAAGCGCCTCCCGCCAATCTCCCAAATAGGCGACATGATCGGCGCACTGGCGCGCCGCCTCCGATCGCTTCGAGGCCAGAGTGTCGCGCATTCGAATCAGCAGGAGATACGGCTCAACGGGCACCAGGCCTCCCTTCGTGTCCGGCCTGCGCGACCGTACTTTTCGCGAGAGCAACGCCGACCCGCGAGCCAACAGCTCGGTGCGCCGCTCCGGCTGATTCAATCCCGATGCGAGGGCGAGCTCAGCGGCGAACCGGACGTCGGGATCTGCGTCGTCCAGCGCGATTTTCTGTAAGGCGCCGATCTCGCGCGATGTGAGGGAGCCGGCCGCGCCGAGGAGCCGCAGCGCCTCCGCGCGCCGCACCGACGAGGAGGCCGAGAGCGCCTCCGCCGCCGCCGTGCGGCACGCGCGCGAGGCACCGTAGGGAACCATCTCCAGCAGAATGTCGGTTGTGAGTTGCAACACTTCCGGCTCCACTTCGCTGCTCCACGCGCGAAGAATTCCTTCCGTCAGCGGTGCCGCCCGCGAGGCGAGCTTCTTCAGAATCTCGGCGGCCTCGAGTCGGATGGCGCGCGCCGGGTCCTTGTCGAGCGCCGCCACGAGCGTCCTCATGGCGTCGTCGCTCTTCGGGGCGTAGGCCGCCAGCGCGCGAACGATCTGCTGGCGCACCGGAATCTCCGCCTCGCGTGCAAATTGCACGGAAAGCGCGGAGCTTCCCGCAAAGCCGACTTCGGGGTGACGCCCGAGATCGGCGACGGCGCGCGAGCGAGCCTCAGGAGACTCGGCTCGGAGCGCTCGTAGCGCCTTGTCCGCGCTGAAATCCTGCGGCGATGCGGCGACCAGCAGGGGGAGTGCAAGAGCGAGAGGGATCTTCATGGAGTGCGGCTCCTGACAGGAACTCCTACCGCGCGCGGGGTGCCCCGCAACCGCTTCGAGCGTCGTTTTCGTCGTTCCAGCGCGCGGGAGGTCGGTCTCTCGGGCGGTCTCGGCCCGCCGCGGCGCCCGCTATGCTCGCGCGCCTTCCTCCCCATCGCTTTCGCCCCCGATCCACTCGCATGCCCATCGACGCTGAAAAAGACGACCTCACCAAGCTCCGCGCCCAGATTGAAACCACCCACGGCTCGATGAACCTCGAGTTCCTCATGGACAAGGCGCCCAACACGGTCCGCAACTTCGCAAAGCTCGCGGGGAAGGGGTTCTATGACGGGCTCGCATTTCACCGAATTGTGAAGGGGTTCATGATCCAGGGCGGCTGCCCGAAGGGCGACGGGACCGGCGGCCCCGGCTACAACATCAAGGCAGAGTTCAATGATACGCCCCATGTGAAAGGTGTGATCTCCATGGCGCGCGCGCAGAATCCCGACTCGGCCGGATGTCAATTTTTTATCTGCCATGGCGACGCGCGTTTTCTTGATAAGAACTACACGGCCTTTGGGCGGATCCCCGATGGCGACACCGAGAGCTTCGCGACGCTCGATAAGATCGCGAACGTCGAGGTGGGCGCATCCATGGGCGGCGAGCGCAGCAAGCCCAAGCAGCGCATCGGGATCACAAAAGTGACCCTGTCGATCGCGCAGTAAATGCGCATTGCGGTCGGCGGAGCGCGCGCAAGACGCTCCGCCCGCCGACCCGGGCTCTGCGAGGTGTTGCGGCGCCCGCGCCCTTGGCTTTTGGAGCCGTGGGGATCGGGGTCGCGCCCTCCTCGCGGCCCGTACGCCCGACGGCTACCCTTTTTGCCCTCACTACGACCTCGAACCCCATGACCTACGAGTTCCTCAAGGTGGCCGTCGAGGACGGCCTTGCCCGCGTCACGATCGATCGTCCCAAGGCCAATGCGCTGAATCGCCAAGTGGTGCTCGAGATCGGGCGCTGCTTCACGGAGCTGCGCGACGCGGAGGCCGTGCGCGGAGTGATCCTCACCGGGGCCGGCGAGAAGTTCTTCGTGGCCGGGGCAGACATCGGCGGCCTGGCGAAGTTTGCCAACGAGCGCGACAGCCTCGGCGCCCGCGCTGACGCGCGCCTCGGGCAGGACACGCTGGCCATTCTCGAGAACCTCGGGAAGCCGGTCGTTGCGGCGATCAATGGCTATTGCCTCGGCGGCGGGCTCGAGCTGGCGCTCGCCTGCACGCTGCGCACGGCTTCGAGCAACGCGAAGCTCGGGCTCCCCGAAGTGACGCTCGGGATCATCCCCGGCTACGGCGGCACGCAGCGGCTCGCGCGCATCGCCGGGGCCGGCGTGGCGCGCGAGTGGATTCTTACAGGAGAACCCTATTCCGCTGAAGAAGCCCACCGCGTCGGTGTCGTGAACCGCGTCTTCTCGCCCGAGGAGCTACTCCCCGGCACCGAGAAAATGATGCGCACAATTCTTTCGCGCGCGCCGATCGCCGTGAAGTTCGCGCTCGAGGCGATCGGCCGCGGGCTCGAGACGGATCTGGCCGACGGGCAGAAGCTCGAAGCCGATCTGTTCGGAATCCTCGCGACGACGGAAGACACGCGCGAGGGTATGAACGCCTTCCTCGAGAAGCGTCCGTCGAAGTTCGTCGGCAAGTAGGCCGCAGCGAGATCGCGGCGCGTGCCGCGCCGCCTCAGCGTCCGCCGTCGATTTGTACTTTCTCAGCAGCGCAAGATTCTCGTTACTAAAAATAGTCAAAAAACATGTCGACCCAACCCGAGCTGGTTCTGTCCGCAGGCGCCCGTACCGCGATGGCCGAGTACTCCGGCACACCGGGGTTCGGAAAGCTCAAGGATCTGTCCGCGATCGCCCTCGCCGCCGCGGCGGCGCAGGCGGCCATCGCGCGGGCGAAGATCAGTGCCGACCGGATCGATCAGGTTTTTGTGGGCAATGCGCTGCAGACCTCGCAAGACGCGATCTATGGAGCGCGCCACGTCGCGCTGCGCGCTGGCGTGCCGATCACGGTGCCGGCGCTCACGCTGAACCGCCTCTGCGGTTCGGGGCTCCAGTCGATCGTCTCCGCGTGTCAGGCGATTCTGCTGGGGGAGGCGGAGATCTGCCTCGCCGGCGGCATGGAGAGCATGTCGCAGGCGCCTTTTGTGGTGCGCGGCATTCGTGAGGGAATCCGCTTCGGAACGCAGCCCGTCATGGAAGACCTTTTGTTCTCTTCCCTGATGGATCCTTTCTGCGGCCTCTACATGGCTCAGACGGCGGAAAAGCTCGCGAAGAAGTACTCCATTTCGCGCGAGGAGCAGGATCAGTTCGCTCTGCGGAGCCACCAGCTCGGCGCGCAGGCTGTGCAGTCGGGGCGGTTCGCCGAGGAGATCGCCGCCGTGGAGGTGAAGCGCGGGAAGGAGATGGTCAAGGTTGATCTCGATGATCACATTAAGCCCGACACGACGCTCGAGAAGCTCGCCAAGCTCCCGGCGGCCTTCGGCAAGGAAGGAACTGTGACTGCGGGCAACGCGTCGGGAATTGTGGACGGTGGCGCCGCCGTGATCGTGACGACGGCAGCTCGCGCGGCGAAGGAGGGGATGCCCGTGCTGGCGAAGGTGCGAAGCTGGGGCCTCGCCGGCGTGGAGCCGAGCGAGATGGGCATCGGCCCCGTGCCGGCCATGGCACAGGCGTTGACGCGCGCTGGCCTGCGGCACGCCGATATCGGCCGTTACGAAATCAATGAAGCTTTCTCCGCACAGTACCTCGCAGTCGAGAAAGCAGCTGAGCTCGATCGGACAAAAGTGAATGTCAATGGTGGCGCCGTGGCTCTCGGACACCCGCTCGGCGCCACGGGCACGCGGATTACCTATTCGCTCGCCCTCGAGCTCCGCCGCAGCGGCCAGCGCTATGGCCTCTCTTCCGCCTGCATCGGCGGCGGCCAGGGCATCGCGATCCTGCTCGAGCGCGCGTAAGCCGCTGGCGCGGCATCGATCGGTTCGGCGCGTGCGCCTTCGCTACCTTTAGTTGAAGTGAGGTCGGCGCGTGAGCGTTCGCCACCTTTCGATAAAGTGGGGTCGGCGCGTGAGCCTACGTTACCTTTAGTTGAAGTGGGGTCGGCGCGTGCGCCGACCGGTCTCCGCGGGGCGCGCCCCGCGCGGTGAGGGATAGGTGGCGGGCGTCGTCATCCGCGCGCGCACGCGCGCGCGAATCGGCGCGGGCAACGCCCGCGCCCCACGGCATCCACTATAAATGTGCGCGCACACCTGAGCCCCACGGCATCCACGATAAGTGTGCCCACACGCCCGCGCTCCACGGCACCGATTGAAGCTTCGAGCCTCTCTACTCCATTACAAAAAAGAGACGGCTAGGAATGGGGCGTGGGTCGGTCTTAGTGTGCACAGAAACCGACTCGTAGGGTCGGCGCACGCGCCGAACCATTGCGCGGGGCTTGCCCCGCGCGATGAGCCATGGGCAGCGCGGTTCTTCATCCGGCGGCGCACGCGCCGCCGAGTCGGAACGGGCAACGCCCGCGCCCCACGGCATCCATTATAAATGCGCTCGCACGCCTGTGTCTGGCGGCGCCAATTACAAATGCGCGCGATCGCCCTCGCCCCACGGCACCAATTGAAGCTTCGAGCCTCTCTATTCCATTATAAATAGGACACGGCTAGGAATGGGGCGTGGGTCGGTCATAGTGTGCACAGAAACCGACTCGTAGGGTCGGCGCACGCGCCGAACCATTGCGCGGGGCTTGCCCCGCGCGATCAGCCATGGGCAGCGCGGTTCTGCATTCGGCGGCGCACGCGCCGCCGAATCGGAACGGGCACGCCCGTTC
>JAEUHX010000049.1 GCA_016792805.1 Planctomycetota bacterium | reverse complement strand
CCGCGGATTCATCATCGGGAGTTTCTGTTGCGTCGGTGCGCGCGCAAGCTCGAGGAGCGACGTCTGGGCGGGCTCTCGCCGTGGGCGCTGGCGCAACTCGAGCGTCGCATGGAATTGTTGGATCTGCCGTGGCGCACGCAGTCGCAGCCCCCGATCACGCCGCAGGCATCGCCGCCGCCGCAGGCACCACCGCCGCGCGAGCTGGGCGTCGTCTACGAGCGCGTCTGGCACGGCGAGCGCATCCGCGTGGTCGAGCGCGAGGGCGCCTTCGTTTGGAAGGGAGGAACATACACATCGCTCTCCGCCGTCGCTCGCGCCGTGACGGGCCAGCACTGGAATGGGCGGCTCTTTTTTGGTCTTCGCACGCGAACGCGCAAGGCGCCTACGCTCGAGCCCAAGGCAGGTGAGGCATGATCGCGAAGGCCCATGCACCCGACGTCGCACGCGCTCGGACCACGCCTGCCACAAAACGGGTCGCGGCCTACTGCCGCGTATCGGTCGCCGACTCCGAGAGCCCGTTTAGCTCACTCGACGCGCAGCGCCAGGCGATTGAGGCTTTTGTGGCATCGCGCAAGTCCGACGGGTGGGTCGCGTCTGTGGCGCGCTACGACGACGGGGGCTACTCGGGCGCGACGATCGAGCGTCCTGCGTTTCGCCGCCTTATGGCCGACGTGCGTGCGGGAATTGTGGATGTCGTGGCCGTCTACAAAATCGACCGCCTGTCGCGCTCGCTGCTCGACTTCACGACGCTGCTGAAAGAGTTTGAATCGCGCGGGGTCGCGTTTGTGTCGGTCACGCAACAATTCGATAGCAGCACGGCGCTCGGGCGCATGGTCTTGGCGCAGCTCGCGATCTTCGCCGAATTCGAGCGCGAGACGATTTGTGAGCGCACGCGCGACAAGATGCGGGCGGCGCGACGCCAGGGGCGCTGGACCGGCGGGCACGTGCCGCTCGGGTACGATCTGCGCGATTCGCGGCTGCACAAAAACGAGGAGGAGGCGCGACGCGTGGTCGAGATCTTTGAACTCTTCCTGGCGCGCGGCACGCTCGCGGGCACGGCGGCGGAGCTCGTGCGACGGGGCTGGCGGCCCAAGCAGGGCGCGAAGCGGCGGGTGAGCGAATTCAGCGCGACTCGACTTGCGCGCATGCTTGCGAATCCGGTCTACGTCGGGCGCGTCCACGCCCACGGCCAGCTCGTCGAGGGGCAGCACGAGGCGATCGTCGATGCCGATCTGTGGGATCGCGTGCAGGCGGCGCTGCGGGGAAAGCGTCGCAACGGGCCGCCGCAGGTACACCGGGCGCCGAAGTCGTTGCTGGGCGAATTGTTGCGCTGCGCGCGTTGCGGGGCCGCCATGACGGCGTCATCGACCGCGGCTCGCGGCAAACGCCACAGATATTATGTGTGCAAGACGGCGCAGCTGCGGGGCGCCAAGGCGTGCCCGGGCTCACGCGTGCCGGCGCAAGCCCTCGAGGAATTTGTGGTGTCGCGCGTCGCGGCGATGGGACGCGATCCAGCGCTGGCGTCGGAGGTCGTCGCGGGCGTGAAAGCGGCGCTTGCGGAACGTCGGGCCAAGGCGCAGGCGGAGCGGGCGACGTGTGCGCGGGAGCTGGCGCGTTGGGAGCGCGAGCGGGAGCGGCTGGCCGCGGTCGTAGCTCACGGCGGAGAAGGGGCGGCTTCGGCGCGGGCGAAACAGGCCGACGTGGCTGCCGCGCTTGAGGCCCTCACCGCGCGCGAACAGGTCGCGCTGGCGGCGTGCGACGCGCTCGTGGGTCTGCGAGGCGACGAAGGCGCCGTGCGGGGCGCGTTGGGCGACTTCGGGCCGCTGTGGGGGGCGCTCGAGCCCGCGGAGAAGGCCAGCGTCCTGCGCGAGCTGCTCGACGAGATCGCCTGCGACGCCGTCGGCGGCACCGTCACGCTGCGCCCGAAATCAAAAACGCTCGCCGCGCTCTTGCGCCAGGAGGTGACCCCGTGAGCCGCGACCCCGACGCTGTTACTTATCGCGTGAGCTTTCGCCCAAAACGTCCCGCCGAGGCGACCGCGCCCGCCGCGAGCCCGCCTCCCGACGCCGACGCCCTCGAGCGCCTCGCGTCGCAACTCGCTCTCGCGCTGGCCATCGAGCGCGCCGTCGATCACGGCCTCGTCCAAGATTACAGCGACGCCGCCTGCCGCCTTCGCCTCTCGCGTGCCCGCGTCGCGCAGCTCATCGCGCTGCTACAAATGCCGACCAGCGTGATCGACGCCATCGTGCGAGGTGCACGGGGTGGGTGCACCGGAAAGCCGTGAGCCACCAGCCGACACCGCCTCCTATTTGTCCCTTCTGCGTGCTGGGGCTTCCATACGGCGCTGCTCTCTCCGAGGTGGAGGAGCAGGCTGCGGTGTTGCGCCGCCACGCGCGCCGCGTGCTGCGCGAGGACGTGCCGGACCAGCGCGCGGAGATCGAGGCGCAGGATCGTTGGGTCGCGGATCTCGTCGCGCGCGCCCGCCGCGGGGAGTCTCCGTGCTCGACATGCGGGCCCGACGTCGGGCGCGAGGCGCCGCCGGTCGCGGTTCTGGAGCGCAAGCGCGGGAGCGGGCGGAGGCCGGCGTCAGGAGTGCGCTTGAACTCGAGCGTGGAACCACCCGGACGGTGATGCGGACACGCGAGTCTGATAGGGACAGCAGTACCGTGCGGTTCATTCACTGGACGATCCCAACTCTCATTGCGCCGCTCCTGTCTGTGCCCGGATCGCTCGCGCCATTCGTGGGACAAGCGAGTCAGAGGGCGCCTTCACGCGTCACCGAGCTCTGTCAAAAGGCTTCTCTCACCACGGACGAAGCTGCTGAGCTTCAGAAGATCCTCACTGGGGCCCATGAGCCGTGGAGCGCGGAGGCCCTTGCGCGGCCGCTTGGTAGCGCGTTGGGTCGCGGGAACCTCAAAGCGGTAGAGGTACTGCTTCGTAACGGTGCCTCGGCGTCGTCGAAGTACGGAAGCATGCCAGTCCTCTTCTATGCGGCCGTGGGCGACCGAGTGCCGGTACTCGAGCTGATGGTGGCGTCGGGGGCAAGTCTCATGGTGCGGGACGATCAGGGCCGCAACTTCGCGCACTACGTGGGGATGCACAATGCGCGTCACACTGCCTGGTGGCTGCGTAGACGATCAGAATTGCAGGAGCTGATCACCCAGGAAGACTGTCTTGGCCGCAGTCCACTCCACCTCGCCGCGATTCGCGCAGACCGAGAGGTTGCCCTCTGCTTGGGAGGCAATCGATCTCAGAACTGTGTGCGCGGGGATCACCAGAAGCTCACGCCTCTCCACATCGCAGCTGCTTCCGGCAATTGGGCCGTAGCGCGAGCACTCGTAGTTGGGCAATCAATCGCGTCGGAGAATGACGGCGTGCGCTATCTAGATCAGGCGTCATTGGCTGGACGAACGGCGCTTCATCTTGCCGCGGAAGCTGGCAACGTCGCTCTGATCAGCTGGCTCAAGGAGAAGGGCGCGTCCACCGAGGTCAAGGATCACCGCGGGTGGACGCCGCTCGACTACGTCCAGCGTGGTTCTGCGGCTCGAGCGCAACGCGAACTGACCGAAGATCCCAACTCAGGAAAACCCGCACCGAGTCGAGTCGCCACTGACACTCGTCCTTGGGTTGCTGCGGCCAAGAGGGACAGGATCCTACTCATGTATGTCGAGGACAAGTACTCCACGCTTGGTAGAGAGCCGTTGGACCAGCTGGCGAGGACCGTCTTTTCTCTCGATACCGACGGTGATGTTCTTGCGCGACCAGGTCAGCGTCTCAACAGCGCGATTCAATACGCTCGCCTGAGTCAGGCGAAGGCCGTCCAGCTCATGGCGGAGCTTCGAGAGACAGGCGTCGTGGAGATGCCTTCGTACACCTCGATTGGGATCCACTTCGGCTTCCTCGAGATGACGATTCAGGAGGGCGCTTCGACAGTCCAACACCGGGTGACCGGGGGCGTTTCGAGCGACGACACCGAATGGAGCTGGAATTGGGATCGGGCGCTGTTTGTCCTCGACGATCCTTACTGGTTCGAGAAGAACTAGAACCTGATCATCATTCGACTTGGCTGTGGCGATGGAGATCGCCGGCCCAATCGCTCTCGCCGCAGAAGGTCAGCCTGGCTCGACAGGATCGAACTTGGCGACGCAACGCGCGAGGCGCCGACGGTCGCGTTCAAGCCGCGGAAGGGGCGGCGGGTTGGGTAGCGGTGCTCGACGTTCTACCAATTCGGCCTGTTCCACCACTTCCCGACGATCTGCCACCAGTCGCGGTGATGGTTGTCGGAGAGGTAGACCTCGCCGTTGCGCCCGATCACGACGCGGAGGTCCCCGGACATCTGTGAATCTCCCATGTAGAACTCGCGGTAATGGCCGTAGTGGCGCTTGGGGAGGTCGCCCCATCGATTCTCCCACACCCGGTTGCCCTTCCATCCCTGCGGGAGCTTGCCGCGCATGAAGCCCACAACGGCATCATCGAAGTGCGCGAGCCTCGGATCGCGGAACGGATTCGTTCGGCCCCACGTGATTTGGCCGCGGATGGGCATGACGATCTCCTCGGGGCTCCTCGCAGAGTCATTT
>JAEUHX010000018.1 GCA_016792805.1 Planctomycetota bacterium | reverse complement strand
CACGCCATTTGAAGCGGTTGTGCATCGGTGAAGCTGCAAGTGTAAGCTCGGCCGTAGGGCGCGGGCATCGCCCGCGACGATTCGCGCGCGCTTGCGCGCGCGGATGACGAAGCCCGCATTCGACGGTTGCTCATCGCGCGGGGCACGCCCTGCGAGGCCGGTTGGCGCGCGCGCCAACCGCACGGCTCGAAAAGGGGTAAACACTCGCGCCGCACTTATCCAAGGAAGCCTTGGGCCGTGCGGTGGACCGACAGGCGTACGGTGAGCCTCTTGCCAAGGGCTCATCCGCGCGCAACATGGACGACGTGAAAACCATTCCGGAAACGCAGCCTGGAAAGCACCCGACACTCGAGGCCATTTGGAAGCATGCCAACGAATGGGCGGGGACGTCGGCGGAGCTGAGGCGACGTCAAACGCGTTACCAGGTGTTCGGGCTTTGGCTCGGCTCGCTCGGTGCAGTGCTCGGTACGGCCGCGTCACAAAAAGAGATCTGGATCTCGAAGGAGACTATGGCGAGCGCACCGCAGGTGCTCGGGTACATGAGCGCCGTTTTTGTGGCAGTGTCGGCATTCTTCGCCCGGGAGCTGTTGACCCCGGAGCGCCAGCTTGCGTGGGCGCGGTGCCGGCTCGTCGCCGAGGCCATACGCCGCGAAGTGTGGCTTTCGCTGCATCGGCTGCCGCCCTACGCGGAGGGCGACGCATTGGCGAAGCTGCAGCAGCGCGTCGACGCCATGACCGGCTTCGCCCGCACGGCGACGCTGGAGGGATATGTATCTTCGCGTCCGTTCCCGCCGGGCGGAGATATTGCATCGTACATCGAGGTCCGCGCTCGCGGTCAGATTCAGTACTATTCCGAGCGCGCCCTGGAAATGCAGTCGAAGCTCGCGTTCTGGCGATGGACAGTGTTCGTGCTTGGAATCGCCACCGTGGCGATCGGCACGATGGCGAGCTGGCTTGGCGCATCGGCGTCGGCTTGGGTGGCCGTGCTGACGACGGCGAGCGCTGCTGTTGTGAGCTTTCTGCAGGCCCACCGCCTCGAGGAGTTGCCGCCGATCTTCCAGGAGACGCGCAGGCGGCTCGAGCGGCTCGTGGCGCTCCACGGCGACGGCGCCCTCGGAGATCAGGATCTGGTCCGCCAGTGCGAGGAGGCGATGGCGAAGGAAAATCAGTCGTGGCGCGCGACCTGGTTCTCGGAGGAAACGCGCCCTCGGGGCGCCGGAGCGGAGGCACCCCCGAAAAAGTAATGATCACTATCCCTTGACGGCTCCCTGGCCGATCCCGGCGCGCACGGAGGATTGCGCGAGAAGATACAAAATAGTCGAGGGAATCACCGCCAGCAGAGCGCCGGCCGCAAGTGCGCGCAGGTCGGCGGAAAATTGACCGGTGAGCTGGGCGAGGGCGACGGGCACCGTGTGCAGGTCCGCATCGCGCAGCACGACGAGAGGCCACAGAAACGATCCGTATGCGCCGAGGAATCCGAGCACAGCCGCGGAGGCAAGGGCCGGTCTCGCCAGCGGCACGGCGATCTGCCGGAAGATCTCAGCCTCGCCGAGCCCGTCGAGGTGCGCTGCCTCGAGGAGCGAGCGGGGGACGGCCCGAAAGGCCGATTCGAGAAAGAACACTTGGAAGGCAGCCGCGGCCTGCGGCAGCACGACCCCGAAGAGCGAATTGTAAAGACCAAGCTTCGCAGTGATTTCGAACAGCGGCACGAAGGCCGCTTCCATCGGAAGCAGAATGGCGGCCCAGAGCGCGATCCGAAGCCCCGCGGCCATACGCCCCGGACTCCGCGCGAGCCACCAGGCGACCGGCGCGAGAGCCGTCACCTGAAGCAGCGCCACGGCGGCGGCGACCGCGGCGCTCGTCGCAAGAGCCCGCAGCAGCCCGCCCTGCTGGAGCGCCTTTTGGATGTTTACAGACGTGATCGCGCCGTCGGGCGCTGTCACGGCGAGCCACGCGGCCACGGCGAACGGCCCGAGCAAGAGCAGCGCCGCGATCATTCGCAAGAAGCTACTCATGGCGCCTTTCCGCCGGCCGCACGCCGGGCGCTGGCCCAGCGCGCCGCGCCGAGCGCCAGCGCGGCGAGCAGCGAGAGAATCACACCGATCGCGCTTGCCGTGCCGAGCCTCGGTGGAAATGTCGCAAACGCCGATTCGTACGCGAGGAAGACAAGCGTCGTCGTTCGCCCGAGCGGACCGCCCCCCGTGAGCACCATCACCTCATCGAACACCTTGAGCGCCGCCGAAGCCGACAGGGCCGCCGCGAGATAGGCCGTCGAGCGAACCGTCGGCCAAATGGCCGCGCGAAATGTGGTAATCGGCCCCGCGCCGTCGAGGGCCGCCGCCTCCCGCAGGCTCACGGGCGCGCGCGCCAGCGCCGCAAGATACAAAAGCATGTAGTACCCGAGCCCGCGCCAGAGCACCACCAGAAGCACCGATCCGAGGGCGAAGCTCCCCGTGAGCCAGGGGATCGAGGTCCCAAGCGCGCGATTCACCCAGCCCGCGTCGTCCTCCAGCAGAATCCTCCAGACGACGCCCACGGCGATTGTTGAGGTCACCGCCGGGATGAAGTAGGCGGCGCGAAGCATGCGATTTGTGAGAGTCGCCCGCTCCACGAGGAGCGCGAGCCCGAGCGAGAGAGCCACGAGCGCCGGAGTCACGGCGACGCAGGCGAGCGAGCAAAGGGCCGCGCGCTGGACGCTCGGGGAGCGCGCCAGCGAGAGGTAGCTCTCGAGCCCCACAAATTGCGCGCTTGAGAGCCCGCTCGCTTCGTGGAACGAAAGCCACAAAACGCGCACAGCCGGCGCGAACGCGAATGCGCCAAGCAAAGCGAGCCCGGGCAGAGCCAGGGCCGCCATCGGGAGACTGCTTCGTATGGAAGCGCGCACCACGGGCGAGGCATCGTAGCTCGCAGGTTGTTGAAAGGCTGCTTTCGAGCGATTCGAAGTTCACTTTTCGCGCGATTGAGGAGAGACGTGTGTGGCGTCGAGAAGGAGTGCCGCCGATCGCGGCTCGACGATGGGATCGCGAAGAGGGGACAAGAAGCGCCGGAATGAGATTCTCAACGACCTGCCAGGCCTCCGCGGGGACATGTGGCAGCTCGGGGAACCCGGAATCCGCGATCAGATTCCCCCGGACCGAGTACCCAGTGGCGCATTCCGAGTGCATCCCGCCACCCGAGCGAGCGTCACGTCTGGCGAGCTCGGAGCAGGGAGCGCAGAGTAGAGGAGAACCGAAGGGCCCCGTCTCGCGTCCCCGCAGCCTGTCGATGCGCCGCACCACCGACCTCTCGTTCGCGCTCGTTCTTACTACCGCAGTCGCGGTGGCGCTTTTCGTACTCTGGAGCGCGCGGGAGCCGCAGGCATCGCTCGATGAGCTGGGACTCGGACCGGCGCGCGCTCGAGCCGCCGCCGAGGTCCCCGCTGCGCACATGTCGAACGTGTCGGCGCCGCGCATCGACGCGACGCCGTCGGGATTCGCCCGCCTCGAGTCGCCGCTCGCCGCCGAGCAACGCACGGCGGTCGCGCGCGTGGTGGAGACGGAAGCCGAGTCGATCGAGGTGGAACTCTCCGGGCGCGCGCTGCCGTTCCCCGGCGATAGCTCACCTCCGCGCGTCTGGCTCGGGCCGGCCGACGAACTGGGGCTTGGCTGGGAGCGCGCCACCTGCCGCGCGCTGGCAGGCGCTGGCGGAGAATTTGTGCTGCGGCCGCGGGTCACGCGCATGGGCCCGTGGCTGCTTCATGCGCAGGGTGCCGGGCCCCTGCAGGCGCTCTGCTGGATCGTGCTTTCTCCGCGCGTGGCTCACGCGCGGGCGCCGGAACTCACTTTTCCCGAGTTATCACAGATCGATTGCATCGCGTTCGGTGAGGACGGCTCGGAGATGTCGGCCCCGTGGCACGCGGATCTCCTCCTCGCGCCGACGGAGAGCGCGCTGGATGCCTTCACGTCGTCGCTCGGGCCGGCGCCCCACCGCGGTCACGTGCAACAAATGTGGATGTTCCGCGGCCGCATCGACGGCGCGAAGCGGCCGCGGCAGCCGGCTTCGATCCCGGCGATGCGAGGAATCGTGAGATTCACTCATCTGCTCGGCGCCCACGAGGAGCGATTCGTCGCCGAGGCGGGAGCCAGCCGGCGGATTGCGTGGGAGGACCCTGGCCCCGCGCCTGAGAGCGCGCTGCGCATCGACCTCTCGCTGGAGCCTGCGGCGCTTTTCGTGCCGGAGGCGCCCATCGCGGCGGTCGTGCGCGACCCATCGGGCCGCGAGCGCGCGCCGTCGTTGCCCATCACCGGGCCGGGGGAGATGCTTTTTTGTGGTCTTCCCAGGGGGACCTATGAGCTTGTGGTCGAGGACCCGCGGTTTGCGCGCGTCCGCCGCTCGGGGCTTGCGCTCGGAACGGCGACGGCGATCACCCTGCAGGGCTCCGCGCTCCTCACGCTGGAGGTCGTCGACCGCGAGACGCAGCAGTCGATTCCGGACTTCTCGGCGACCCTGGCCTGCGACCGGCGCAACGAGCGGCATCAAGCGGCCAGCGGCATGCGCCTCGGCGCGGAACCCGACGGAAGCGTGCGCACTGTGACTCCGATATTTGAAGGCAACTATTCTGGGTTTGTCAGCGCGCCGGGATATGTTGGATCGCCCTTCGATGCCCGAGCGATCGCTGCGGGGGAGCGGCGAGTGGTTCGCCTGGCGCTGCAGCGCTGCGGCGAGCTCGGCGGGCTGGTGATCGACGCCCATTCGCGCGCGCCGCTCGCGGGCGCCGAGGTGCGCCTGCGCGGCTTCCATCTCTTCCCGGAGTCGAAGACGCCGGAGCACCGCCTCACCCACACCGGCGCCGATGGGAGATTTCATTTTTCGGATCTTCAACTTTTCGAGGGAGAGGTCGAGGCGCGGCTCGACCCGGGCGCCTACGGCGAGCCGCGCGCGGTTCGCCTGCAGCTCGGTGAGAGGCTGCTCGACCTCTCGCTCGAGGCGACGAAACCAGCGACCCTTCGCGGCGTGCTCGAGATGCCCCTAGGGTTTCCCTTGGATCGATGTGTGGTCTCCGCGGAGTCAGTAGATACTTCTCGGAACGCGAGACGGGCGCGCGCGCCGGTCAGCGCCGAGGGGCGCTTCGAGCTCGGCCCGCTCGGACCCGGTGAGACTCACATATCGCTGCGGATGCCCGATGTGCGGATCGAGCACCCCGACGTGCGCGATGAGCTCGAAGGGGGCGAGTCTCCGCTCGGAGTGGTGAACATGCGCCCCGGCGTCGACGAGGAGTGCTCTGCCACGTATTCGAGCCTCGGGACCGCATTTCTCCGCGTGCAGGTTCAGACCGACGGCGTGCCTGCTCCCGGCTGTGTGGTGGAGTGCGAAGGCCGCGACGAGCGCGGCCGCGCGCAGCGGCGCTACGGCGTGACCGATCGCCTTGGAAGTGCGTGGATCGCGATGCCCGCTGTCGGCCGCGGCGCTGCGCTGCGCGTGCTCGCTTCCGACGGCTCGTGGACCCATGAGGTTGCGACCGAGGTTGTAGGGGCGTCCGGCGCCGTGAATGAGGCCTCCATCGACGTCGACCTCGTCGCAGGAGTTTTCAAGCCCGTCGATCGCACGACCCGGCTGTTCCTGCCGCAGCGCTCAATCTATAAGATTGTACAATTCGCCTCGCTGGAGCTGCGCTCCGAATTCCGAACCGACGAGGCGGGCCGGATGCGGGCGCTCCTGCCGGAGGGGATCCACCTTTTCGAGATCGAGCCGGTCTCGCCGGCCGGGCCCCAAGCGGGACCTTCGCGCGCCTATCTCGACTGGTCGCGGGCTGGCGTGCGCCCCGTGAACCGAAGCCGCAAATAATCGGCGGGGCCGCGCGGCCCGCGCCATCACGGGCTTGCGCGCGCGCAGCCCGCGAGGAATCCTGGCGCCATGCACGCTGCCTTCGCGCTCGCTGCGCTCCTGCTCCAGTCCGCGCCCCAGTCGGCGCCGGCCGAGCGCGAGATTTCTTGTGACATTCTGATCGCGGGAGGGTCCTTCGGCGGCTGCGCCGCCGCCGTCGCCCTCGAAGGGCGTGATGTGTGGATGGTGGAGGACTGCGATTGGATCGGCGGGCAGGTCACCTCCCAGGGCGTCTCCGCCCTCGACGAGCACAAATACATCGAGTCGTTCGGCGGAACGCAGACTTACACACAGTTCCGCAACGCCGTTCGGGCCGCCTACGGCGGTGTCAAGAATCCCGGCGGCGGCTGGGTGAGCCGCCTCTGCTTCGAGCCCAAAGTCGGCCTCCGTCTGCTCGAGGAGATGACGCGCGCCACACCCAAGCTCCTCTCCTCCAAGCTCACATCTGCAGAAGTGAAAGACGATCGCGTTGTGGCGGTCTGCGCGCGCGCAGCCGACGGTGCGCTCACGCGCTTTCTCCCGAAGATGATTCTCGACGCAACAGATACCGGTGAGCTGCTGGCGCTCGCCGGCATCGAGCACCGGACAGGGACGGAAGCGCGAGACGAAACGGGAGAGCCCCACGCAGGCGAGAAGGCCGACCCCGATCGCACGCAGAGCTTCACCTATCCCTTCGCCGTCGAGTTCCGCAAAGGGGAGCGCCACGAGAACCCGCGCCCGCGCGGCTACGAGCGCTTCCGCGATCGGCAGCCCTATTCGTTGGATCTGCCCACTTGGGACGGCAAGACGCTGCGCTTTGGTTTCTTTGAGAAACGCGAAGGGACGCCGGGGCCGTTCTGGACCTATCGCCGGCTGACGCCCGAAATTGCCATGATCAACTGGCCGGGCAATGACTACCGCGGCACGCCGCTGCTTCGAGCCGACCACGACGAGGCGAAGCGCCTGAGCCTCGGATTCTTACATTGGCTGCAGACGGAGTGTCCGCGCGACGACGGCGGGCGCGGCTATCCGGAATTGTGGCTTCGTCGCGACGTGATGGGCACCGAAGACGGACTGTCGAAGCGCCCCTATGTGCGCGAGGGGCGCCGTCTCGTCGCCAAGACGCGCATCGTTGAACAGGATCTGACGCCGGAGACCGCCCGCGCGCGCCTCTTCTCCGACACTGTCGGGCTGGGCTGGTACTCCCTCGATCTGCACTCCTGCGCGGGCGAGGAGGCCGAGCGCGGCGGTCTCGGCATTCCGACGAAGCCGTTTCAAATTCCGCTCGGGGCCCTCGTGCCGGTGCGCGTCCGAAATGTGCTCGCCGCCGGGAAATGTTTGGGTGTTACTCATGTTACGAATGGCGCCTACCGGCTCCATCCGATCGAATGGAATTGTGGTGAATCGGCGGCGCACACTGCGGCATTCTGCCTCGAGCGCGGCAAGGAGCCGGCGGAGCTGCTCGGCTCGCCGGAGCTGCTGCGCGCGCTCCAGGCGCGACTGCTCGACGCCGGAGTTCCTATTTTTTGGTTTGTGGATTTGACCGCGGAGCACCCGGCGTGGGCCGCCGCGCAGGCACTCGCGGTCTGGGGCGAGTGGAGCGCGGCGCCCGACCATCTCGAAGCGCGCCTCACAAAGGAGCGGACTGCGGAGCTGGTGGCGCGCTACGCGAAGGCGCGCGCTCGAGTTCGTTGATCGAAGTCCAACCCCATGGGAACCTCCACTCCGTAGGCCGCGTCCCAGGTTCGATTTCCGAGTGTTCGTCCAATCACGCGTTTGGAGGATTCCCATGCGATCGCTGCTTCGGCTTGGTCTTCTCTCGGTAACGCTCTTCGGCTTCGCGGTTTCGCGCGCATCGGCGCAGGGCACGGTCTGCCCGATCACATCGATTCAAACGCAGAACTATGGAGTCGGCACGGGCGCCTTCGGGCCGCCGCCCGTAATGAAGATCGGCTGGGACGCCACGGTCTGCGGGCTCCGAGTACAAATTCAGGCGCTGCAGTGTTGCAATACGTTCATCGATCGGCATTGGCTTTTGTACGGGACGGCACAGCTCCCCGCGCCGATGCTGCTTCCGACGCCGCCCTTCTTTGACTTTGCGTTCTTGTACATTCTTCCGATCGACGCCCTCGAAGCGCCGGGCACACAGCAGACGATCGCTCCCATCACCGACCCGACACTTGTGGGAATGACATTCGAACTCCAGTCGATTCTGAGCTACCGGACATTCGGGCAGTTCGACGGGTTTGGGGTGACCGACGCCGTCACCCTGAAGTTCTTGTAGGAGCTGCCCGCTCCCCATTCGGGGGTCGTGACGGCGAACGCCGCAGAAATTCTAAAACCGAGCGGAACCTTTTTTCGCGGCAGCCGCGTCCCAAGCGCGTCCGTGGTTTCCCTCACGGACGGCTTGCCGAATCCAGCGAGGCAGCTCCCCGGACCGGCGAGTTTTCAAGGACCCCCGAACACTGCGGAACACGGCACGGAGCGAGAAGGGAAGAGAGGGTCTCGCGCGTGCCGCCGCAGAGGACGGAGTCGGTGTGGCAGTGCGGGCCCCCGACTCCGTCCGTTTTTTTCAGTCCTTTGAGGCGTCACACGACCTCGCCGGCGGCGCCATGGGAGCCGGGAATCTGCGCTCAGCCCTGATCCGACGGCGAGCCGCTCGAACCGCGCTTGCGCCCCAAATCTGCCTGCGTCGGAGCCACCTCGCCCGAGTCCGCACGACGCCTGCGCTCCTCGACAGCCCGCCGGAGCAAGAACTCGATTTGCCCGTTCACGCTCCGCAGCTCGTCGTCTGCCCAACGACGAAGCTCCTCATAGAGCTTCTCGTCGAGGCGCAGCAGGAAGGGCTTGCGTTCGCTCACGGCGCAGCGCGGATTCCAAGAACCCCGATTATTGGTAAATCGTGCCGGCGTTCACGATCGGGGTGGTGCGCTCGCCGCAGAGCACGACGAGCAGATTGCTGACCATCGCCGCCTTGCGCTCCTCGTCGAGCTTGACGACGCCGGAGTGCGAGAGGCGCGCGAGCGCCATCTCCACCATGCCGACGGCGCCGTCGACGATTTTTGTGCGCGCGGCGATGACGGCGGCGGCCTGCTGGCGCTGGAGCATCGCTTGGGCGATCTCGGGCGCGTAAGCGAGGTGGGCGAGGCGCGCTTCGGTGACTTCAACGCCAGCGCGCTCGAGACGCTCGCCGAGCTCCTCTTGGAGCGCGCGGCTCACCTCGTCGGTCGACCCGCGAAGAGTGATCTCACCGTCTTCGCCGTCGTAGTGGTAGGCGCTCGCCATGTGGCGCACGGCGGCCTCGCTCTGCACTTTCACAAAATCCTCGTAGCTCTCCACGTCGAACTTGGCGGCGAAGGTGTCGTGCACCTGCCAGACAACCACGGCGGCGATCTCGATCGGGTTGCCCGATTTATCGTTGACCTTCAATTTTTCGCCGTTGAGGTTGTGCGCGCGCAGGGAGACGCGGTGGCGCATCGTGAAGGGATTGACCCAATAGAAACCGTTGGACTTCACGGTTCCGCGGTAGCGCCCGAACAGCACGAGCACCTTGGCTTCATTGGGATTCACAAGGAAGAGCCCGGCGAAGCAGGCCATCCCGATCAGGACGAAAACAAACATTCCCGGGATGAAGATGTCCGGCCGGTTCATTTGCTTCGCCGCGACGATGCACGCGATCACCGCAGGGACGCACAGGAGGCCGAGGATTGCGAAAAGGGCGCCGGAGAAGGGCTCGAAGTTTCGTTCTTGCGTCATGTCGTAGGTTCCTGGGAGTGACATCGAAGTGATATCACTTTGATAGGCCGCGCCGCCGGGCTCTCCCTTCGGCGGCAACCCTCCCGGCCCCCCGCGGGCGCCGCTACCGCTGTCCTTGGCTGCGCCAGGGGATCGAGCGCTCGAGGCCGAGGTCGGCGATGGCGCTCACGTCGTCGTAGTCGCGGAGGTCGTCGGGATCGATCCCGAGCGCGTGGTGCGCCACATGGAGGTTGTCATCCTCGTCGCCATGCACGTTGCCATACCAGCGGTAGGCGACGACGAGATCGCCCCCGTGCCACGCGGCGGCGACGGGCGATTTCGTGGTGGTCCACTCATCGTTGAAGCGCCGCAGCCGCCAGCCGTCGTCTTGGGCGCGGTCGCCGATGGTGATCGCTTCCCAGTAGCAGCCGTTGGCGTCGACGGGGTCGCACCAGCCGCGGGCGATGAAGTGGAGCCGCCCCTCGGCGACGGCGTCGGTGCCGCGCTCGAGGATGAGGACCGGCCGCGAGTTGCCGTGCCAGCCGGCCTTCTCGCCGCCAACGACCCGCTCCTCGGAAACCACAAATCCGCCATGGGCGGTGGGCCTCAGCGTGGCGAGGATCCACTGGCGCTTGACGCCGCCCGCGTGCAGGACGCGCCCCGTGCCGACGAGGAGGGCCGAGCCGTCGAGTGACTCCACAGCGCCCGGGGGCATCTCGCTCAGGAGGCCGGCGAGATCGCGCGGCGGTGACCAACTGCCCTCGCGGCGCACGGTGACGCGCACCGGCTGCTGCGGGCCGCGCCACAAAAACGCATGCGCCGCGCCCGCGAAGGAGACGGCGCTCACGGCGCAGCCGGCGGAGTCGGGGAGGATCTCGGCGCGCTCGGCGGCGAGCGCGTCCGCCGCGTCGGCGCGGAGCGCTCGGATGCCTTCGGCCGTCGGCACGAAAAGCCATAGATCGGATTTGTGGGCGAGGAGCCACGGATCGCCCGTCGGCGCGATGCCTTCGACGGCGCGCTCCTCGGTCCACGCACCTTCCTTCTCGCAGGAGCGCACAAAAAGCTTCTTGCTGCGGTTCACGCCCGCGAGGACGAGGCGCCCGCCGTGGGATGCGAGAGTCGGCGCATAAATAGTCTTTCCGACCGGATGTCGGTGGCCGGGATTGGCGCCATAAACATCGGTGATATCTGCGCGCACGGGCGAGGAGGCGAACTGGCCGTCGCGGTTCCAGTCGATTTTTGTGGCATCGCCGTCGCGTTCAAGCTTGAAACGGTAGGGGCCCTTGGAAAGAAACTGCAGCTTGTCGGCCGGGAGCTCGACGCGCTCGGGCAGGCGCTGCTCGTTCAGAACGAGCCCGGCCAGAGCGCCGCGGCTATAGTGAATCTTCGCGCCGTCATCCTCGAAGCCGTAGCTGTAGGCATAGCTCATGAGTGAGGTGTACGTTGGGCAGAGGCCGGGGAGCGCGCCGCCGGAGTGCGTGAGGCCTACCTGGTGGCCGAACTCGTGGAGGAAGCAGGCCCATAGGGCGTCCTGCCCGCAGCCGCCGGCGTCGCCGAGGTCGGCCGCCTGGCCGCCGCCTCCGCGCGAAAGAATCATGTAGTGGGCGAGGCCGCGGGCGTCGGCGGGGATTTTCGAGGCGCCGAGCTCCCACCACGGGCGCATCTCCGCAGGGGGAAGAGTAGGAAGCCACAAAACGTGGAGATTGATCCCGGTCTTGCCGTCGGGGTTTTTATTGGGAAGCTCGGCCCAGGTCTTGACAACGCGCTCCAGCTCTCTGCCGCAATGGGCGCCGTTGGTGTCGGAGCAGCGCTGCACAAATACGACGCAATCTTTGTGGATCGGCGAAGCACCGAGCGCGGGCAGGTCGAGGGAACCTTCGCCTTTCACCTCCCAGCCGTCGAGCAGCCCGTCATGGTCGGTGTCGGCGTCGAGCGGATCGGAGCCTGCCGCCTTCTCGGCCGCGGCGTCGAGACCGTCGGCGTCGGGGTCGGGGTCGGCGGGCCGGTAGGAGAGCAGCACGAGGACGTCGGCGCCGCGGCGCCATTCGCCGTCGCGGCGGATGACGCCGAGATCGGCGCGGCCGTCGCCGTTGAAATCGCCCGCGAAGAAAAGTGACGACTGCGGAAATGTACGAAGCTGCGGCACGTCGACGGGGCTGTTGGGAGCGGAAGTACACACAAGGCGGCCGTCGGTGAGGGTGTCGGCCGCGCCGTCGCCGTCGAAGTCGGCTTGAAGCGGGGCGCTCGGCGCGGCTGGCGCGCACACAAATCCGACGCGCTCGCCGACGGCGCCGCCTTCGGCGCGCTCGAGGCGCCCCGAGCCGGGCCCTTCGAGGGTTCCTCGGAGCTCGACGCCGTCGGTTCGCCGGATGCGAATCGTGAGCCTCTTGGAGGTGCTGTCGCGCTCGACCCAGGCGTCGGCCACGCTCGACTCGGCGGCGGTGCCGGCGGGGAGCTGAATCGAGAAGGGGGCTGCCGGCTTGCCGTTGCGCACGCCGAGGGCCACATCGAGGGCGCCGTGTTGGTTGACGGCGATGAGATCGCCGGAGCCGTCGCCGTCGAAATCGGCGATGAGTGGGATTCGCGGCGATGGGAAGTAGCCGGGCGCGATGAGACGCGGCTGCGCGAATTGAAGGGGCGGCGCGGGCGCGGGAGCAGAGGCGGCTTGGGCCGCGATGGACGCGAGGAGGTGCGAGATCACGGTGGGGCTCATCGATTGGAAGGGTGCGATATGGCGCGCGCGGCGTCGAGGAGGACCTTTGGGGAGTGCGGGCACCATGGCCTCGCATCAGCCGAACTCGCCGCGCCAAGACCGACCCACGCCCCATTCGAGGCCGTCGCGCATCTGTGAAGGTTGATGGCACCGGGGGCGCATGCGCGGCCTTCGCAGGGCCCGGCGCGCAGATCGGGGAGCACGCAGCTCGATGGACTCGAGAGGCTGCCTCCGAAGGGGAGCCACGCGGAGGAGGGCGGAGCGGAAGGTGGGGCAAGGGGGCGGCAGCTTCCGCCGGGCGCTTCTTACCGTTCGTTGTCTGCAATATTACCGGCATCGTGAGCCCCGCGGCACTCGTAGGTTGATCTCCTCGGTTTCCGTTCTTCGAGGCCATGAATCGATATGCGACGCTTCCTACCGCTCCTGGCTCTGCTCGGCTCGTGTGCAACTGTTCGCGAGCCCGGCGACGTTCGAACGTTACAGCTCGGCTCCTATGCGCGCCCGGTTTCGACGCGTTCGGCGCAGGCGCGCGATTTGGTGCATCGCGGGCTTGCGCTGGTGTGGGGTTTCCAGCGCGATGAGGGGGCGGAGGCGTTCCGGCAGGCCGCCAAGGCCGATCCGAATTGTGCGCTGGCGTGGTGGGGCATTGCTCACGCGCTCGGAAATGATATTAATTTCACGACGATTGAGGCTGGGCCCGCCGGAGAGGCGCGTGCTGCGCTCGATCGCGCGCTGGCCGCGTTGCCCTACGCGAGCGAGGTGGAGCGGGCCATCGTGCGCGCCGAGGACGTGCGCCACGTCTCGCCGCCGCCGCAGGACCGCAAGGCCCTCGACCAGGCCTATGCCGCCGCGATGAAAGATGCATGTGGGAAGTTTCCCGACGACCCGGACGTGGGGACGCTCTACGCCGAGTCGCTCATGAATCTGAGGCCGTGGGATTTTTGGAAATCGGACGGCACTCCTCACCCTGGCACGGAGGATGTGATCGCGGCGCTCGACCGCGTGCTGGCGCGCACGCCACAGCATCCCGGCGCCAATCATTTGTACATTCATATTCTGGAGGCGTCTCCATTCCCCGAACGCGCGCTCGCCGCGGCCGATCGCCTTCGGAGCCTGGTGCCGGATACGGCGCATCTATTGCATATGCCGGCGCACATCGATGTGCGCGTCGGGCAGTGGGAGAAGGGGGCGGTGGCCAACGAGCGCGCCATCGAGGCGGACGCGCGCTACATCGCCCGGCGCGGCCCCGATCCGCAATACCATGTGTACCGTGCGCATAATGCACATTTCTTGGCATGGATCTCGATGGTGGAAGGGCGCTACGGCCGAGCCATGGAGAAGGCGCGGGAGCTGGTGGCCGGGTTCCCCGCGGAGGCGTCGGGAGAGCTGCTTGGATTTGTGGACTACCTGACGCTGCTCCCGGTGCATGTGCAGCTGCGCTTCGGACGGTACGAGGAGATTCTCGCGGAGCCGCAGCCGGCAGAGCCGCTCAAGCTCTCGCGGGCGATGTGGCACGAGGCTCGAGGAGTGGCGGCCGCGGCGCTCGGCAAAACAGATATGGCGGAGAGGGAGCTGGCCGCATTCGAGGCGGCGGCGGCGCAGATTCCCGAGGATGCAAAAGTAGGAATTCACAAAGCGAGGGACATCGCACAAATCGGCCGCAAGCTGCTGGAGGGGGAGCTGCGGTTCCGGCAAGGGCGCACCGACGAAGGGCTCGCGAAGCTCCGCGAGGGCGTGCTTGCGGAGGATGCGCTCAATTATGACGAGCCGCCGGGGTGGCTGATGCCGGTTCGCCACGCGCTCGGCGCGCTTTTGTTGGAGTCGGGAAAGGTGGAGGAGGCGGAGGCGGTGTATCGCGAGGACCTGAAGCGCAACCGTGAGAACGGCTGGGCTCTTCGCGGGCTGCTGGAGTGTTGCGAGCGGCTGAACCGCGACGATTTGGAATCGGTGCGGGAGCGCTTCAACAAAGCGTGGGCGCGCGCCGACACGGAGCTGCGCGCCAGCTGCTTCTGCCGGGCGGGCGCCCGCGGAAGCAATCCGTAGTGCGCGGCTGCGTGCGCGACCGCGGAGTACGATGACGCGATGCGGTCGCGCTCGCCGGCAATCCTTCTTGTGTTGCTTCTCATCGGGGCCATGGGGGCCATCGCGTTCCTCCAGGGCATGGGCGCGTGGCGCTTCTCGACGGAGCCGGAGCTCGCGCCCGTGGATCTCGAGCGCGCCGTCGAGATCCGCGCATTCGACGAGCTCACGGGGGCCGAGCTCTCCGAGGTGCGTCTCGCGCCATCGATGTCGCGCGCGGGCGCCGTGCTCGGCCCACCCGATCTCTACCGCGCGCGCACCGTTTCCGCGCCTCCTCTTCAATATTCCTCGCCGGTCGAGGCAGGCGCCTGCGAAGGGGTCTGGATCGGCGCGCCGGGCTACGCCTGGACGCCCGTGCTCCTCTCGACGGAGCCCAAGGGGAGGCGCTCGGTTGCGCTCGTGCAGGCGGGCAAGCTCGAGGTCGAGGTGCGCGGCGCGGTGCCCCACGGCGCGGTCGTGCGCATCTATCGCGGTGAGGCTGTGTTGGATGAGTGGGCTCAGCCGTGGGTGCAAGAGAGCGTCTTGGGCGCACAAATCTCCGTCGTTACCGACTCGGCGGACACGCAACAGAAGCCCGCGGCTCCCGCGATCGAGCGCGACTCCGAGGGATTCGCCGCGGCCCAGGAATCCGACCGCCCGCTCCCTGGGCTCGCCCGCACGCTGCGCCTCGAGGAGGTGCCCGCAGGCGAGTGCACTATTTGTATTTTTGAAGCCGACTACCAGCCGGGCTACGGCAAGCCGATCGGCCGGGCGCGTGTGTCGGTCGCGCCGGACTCACTCGAGCGCGCATCGCTCGAAGTCCGCGCCGCAGTTCTCGAGGCCGTTGAGGAGGCGCCGCTCGAGGGAATTGTGGTCATCCCCGAGCGGCTCGAGGCGAGCTTTGGCCCGCTCTCTCTCTCATCACAAACAACGAACCGCAGCGTCTCCATCGACCGCGAGACGATGACGCAGCGCGCCGGCAGCGGCGAATGGCGATGGAGTGCGGGGCGGTTTCCCGTCGGCGGAGTGCACGCCGTTTTGTGGGGTACCGGGCTCGAATGGCATCTCGACCTGCCGAAGTCGGGGGCGACATCCGTTCGCTGGGTCGTCCCGGAGATTTGTGAACTCACCGTGGAGCTCGTCGAGGCGCGCTCGGGCGCGGCGCTCGAGCACGGTAGCGCTTGGTGGCATCCCGTGGGCGCCCAGTCGACCGGCTCGCTCACAGAAACGGCGGGAGTGCACAAGGCGCTCGTTCCGCGCGGGCTTGTGTGCCTTCACGTCGAGGACGGCCTCGGGGCGCTCCGTTCGGAATCGAAACAGGTGGAGCTGCCCGAAGGCGCCCACACCGAGCGCTTCTCGCTCGGCCCGGCGACGGGGATCGACCTTCGCTATCGCGATCGGGGCACGCGGGTCCCGGTGCTTCGCCCGCCGGTGGCGTCCGACGTGCCCGAAGAGGAGCAGCGCTTCGATGGGGAGCGCGGGCGGCTGCTGCTCCCCGGAGATCGAAAAGTGACACTGCGATTCCCTTCTGTGGAAGGTTACATGGCCATTCCCGATCGGGTGGTCGACGTCCCCGCGTCGGGATTCGCCGAGGTGATCGTCGACCTCGAGCGCAGCGCTAGCCGCCCGAAGTGAGGCGGCGCCACGAGATCTGTTTCATCATCTGTGCGCCGCTGCAAGAATCGCCGGAGCCGAAGCCATCGATGAGGATCTCACCAGCCGATTCAGAACGATGCGGAGCGCCAGCTCCCTGGGCGTTGAACTTCGACCGCAGATAGAGACCCACTGTGCCAGTGCAGACGATGGATCCCCTGTTGAACTTCAGGCTGGGATCGCATTGTTGCTCGGCGGTGGAGAACAGGAGCTTGCTGGGGCTTCTCACGGCGGTTTCGAGCCGTCGGCTGACCGAGACTTCACTCATACGTCGCGCGAGGTTCGCGCCAACGGTCCATCGTGAGTCCGCGGTTTCAATGCAGTCTAATTCTGTCGCAGCAGCACCTCAGTAGTCTTGTCCGGCTCGATCGATGCGAGCCAAGGTGCCGCGCCTTCAACGGCGATGGTGGCCTTTCCTTCGGGGAGGCGGCGGATCTCGAGGACGCCGTCGTTGCCGGTCTCGGCCGCGCCTGTTGCACTCTCACAAATCCCATCGGCAAGCCAAGAGTTGCTATCGCCGTCGACGCCGTCGACCTGGACGATGGGGGCGGCGCCCGCGACCGACGCCCCTGACTTGTCGATCACACGAATGCGAACGGCGCCGAGCCTGCGCACGGTGATGGGTACTTCAAGCGCCTTCTCGGCGGGCAGTTCAACAGTGCTCTCGGCTGGGAAATGATTGGGACCTGGCAACACGCGAATTTTGTGCATTCCGGCTCCCAGCGACCGAAAGCGCGAAACGCCGCGGCCATCGGAGTCTTGGAAGTACGCTTCCAGCGCGATCCCGCCGAGCGGATCGACTCGGACCGTTGCGCCGCTCACGGGCTCTCGGCGAGGCGTCGACAGAAGAACAGCCAGCGGCGATTCCCGAGCTACGCGAAGCTCTACCTCCTCGGTGCTTCCGTCACGAATCTCCACTTGGGTTCGAGGTACGCGCTCGAAGCCATGCTTAATGATCCCAAGGGTGTAACGTCCTGGAGTGAGGTCGCGTGCGATGACTTGGCCCTTCGCATTTGTTGTGAGAGCAACATACTCGGCGACTCTCGAGCCATAGAATGTAGTAACTGTTGCTCCTGCAATTGGCTCGCCGGTGCGATCGAGGGCCGAGATGCGGAGTTCCGATTTCGATCGAGAGAAAGTGAGATCGTTCCAGCCGGGACTCAGCACCGCTTCTCTCTGAGCGAGAATGGAGGATCGACCTCCCCACGATCGCACAATCAGCTGCACAAGCCCCGCGGGCATGCCACGGAGCTCGAGCGGCCGATCTCCGTTGCCGTCACGCGCTCCGACGATCTCCAGCGTGTCCTTTCGACGGACGATCAGCTCCCAACCCTCGGCCGGATCTTCGAGAGGCGGCGCCAATCGGCATCGCAGGCTCGCTGCGCCATACTTGAGAACAACCTTCTTGTCTTCATCGTCACCAATCTTGATGGCGCGCCGCCCGGCTTCGAAGGTCAAGTCGGAGTGCACACCCACCGAGAAGCTGTAACTTCCTTTCACGATTCCAGGGAGGGAGAATGTGCCGCTCTTCTTCACACCGATTGTATCAATCACTAGATTCCCTGCGTCTCGCACTTTGACATGCACGTCGTCCGGGAGCTCGATCTCCGACTCGATCTGCCCCGTTACTCTTGAGTATCGGAAGAGCTCGATGACACCCGCGTCGTGCTCCAGGGACGGGGGTACCACAAGTTGTACATATCGGCCGGCGCGCTCCTCGTCGTGGATGAACAGCTCGAGCTCGCCGGCCGCCGCATTTCGAAGCTCAAAGCGGCCGTCGACATCGGTGAATGTGGAAATCCCGCTCGGTGGAGTCATAGTGCCCGCGGGCGGTCGCGGCACGAGGACCATGATAGTTGCGTTCGCAATGGGCGCCCGATCGCGACCCGCGAGGACTCGCCCGCGAAGTGTGGTCCCGGTCTCCAACACCGCTGTGACATGGGCAGCCTTCTCGTTCTCCACGTCGGCATAAAGGTTGACCGGCGCTCGCTTCGAGCATTGAACACGAACGAGGTAGCGTCCTGGCTCGTCGCCCGGCAGATCGACGGGGCTCTCGCAGCGATCGGAAACGTCATGGAATTGCGGCACTCCATGGCCTCCCGATGGATCATAGCGCTGAGTCCAAACCGTGACCGACCGGTCCGGCGTGTCGGCTTTTGTGGGAAGACCTTCGATATGTAGGAGAATCCTCCCCGCTCGATGCAGGATGATTGGGTCTGGCAAGGGCTTTCCGATCTCAGCTGTCGTCTTCGAGGGGACAAACCCTGGCTTCGAGATGGTGATCCACATCTCGCGGGAGGTGGGAGCGTCGGGAATCTCAAATTTGCCCGACTCGTCAGACCAGTCTCGGTCGATCACGCGATTCGCGGGCGACTCTGCGAGTACAAGCGCACCCGCGACCGGCATTCCCTCAGAGTCGAGCAGTTGGCTTGTCAAGTTGCGTCCCGGCTCCAACATGACAGTGCGTGCCGCGCTCGATTCTGTTACGATCTCCTGAATCACAATAGACTCGGTCGCGAATCCCTTCGCGCGAATGATCGAATGGATGCGCCTGTATCCTTGGAATGGCCCCTCGAGGAGAATCACACCACGATCGTCCGCTTGCGCCCACGCAGTGACAGACGGATATGGCGGATCCAGGTCCATGACGCAGGCGGTTGCGGGCGGAATGGGTTCGCGCGTGTCGCGACGGAGGACCGAGAGGGTGATCCGTGCAGGCTCGCCGACTGGCAATACAACAGATTCCTCGGATCCCAAGATAAGAGGAGAGATGACCATCCTCTGAGTGGGCGAGATTTCGATGGCGGCAGCGAAGACACCCGGCGGGACTCCAGGGAAGCGGGCGTTCCCATCCGTATCCGTCGTTCCCGTGACGCATTCGATGCGTGCCAGCGCACGATACTCATCCCGGTGCTCGGGCAGTAGTTTCCACGTGCCGTGCTGATACAACGGCAGCCGGCGTAAGAGTACAGAAGCGCCGATCACCGGTGGCGCGCCGAGCTTTCGCTCGACGACCCGAAGTGTAATGCCGTTGTGACGGAGGACTCGGAGCGGAACGGAGGGCTGCCAGGCCGGGGCGAATACAAATCCATCCCGCGGAAGCAAAGCCAGAATTGGCTTCTGGATACGATCTGAGGAGAGCTCGAATTCGCCGGTTGAGTCGGTCATGGCGTCGGGCGCTGTCTCGCTCTTAGTCGACTCCGGATTCTTGAGTTCACGCTCGCTCAAGGTCTGCTCGGGCACGGCGTAGATCCGTGCTCCAGGAGCAAGCTCTCCCGACTCGCGGAGCACGGTCCCTCGGACTCTGCGCTCGTCGATGCGCTCCGAGGTCGGTTGCTTCGGCGTCGCGCCGACATCTGCAACAGTTTCCGGTGGAGCTGACGTGGCAGCGGCTTCGCGCTGACCGGGCTGCCCAGGCCAACTGGGTTGATTGAGACGACGGGACGCGAGCCACCCGAGTCCGAGCAGCGCGACGAGGCTGAGGACAAGTGCAAGGACCCTCCAATGTGGACTCTTACTCATTCTTGCCTCCGTGCAATGAGAGAGGACCATCAAGGATCACTTTCGGGTCGACGGGGATATGCGGTCGCACTGGACAGAAAGGGCAATGACTGCCTTGAGAAGTCATCAGGCCGCTCCCGCGTCCCACGGGGAAGCTGAAGCGATTGGACGGGGTGATCCTGTCGCGGTGTGCCGGCAGCCCCCAAGAAGTTCTGCTCGTGCCCAGGCGGGCTAGCGAGCGAAGTGCGTCAATTCTGTCGCAGCAGCGCGTCTGTCGTCTTGTCCGGCTCGATGGAAGTGAGCCAGGGCGCGGTGCCTTCGACGGCGATGGTGGCCTTTCCTTCCGGAAGGCGGCGGATCTCGAGAACGCCGTCGGGGCCGGTCTCGGCCGCGCCCGTCGCACTTTCACAAATTCCATCGGCGAGCCAAGAGTTGCTATCGCCGTCGACGCCGTCGACCTGGACGATGGGGGCGGCGCCCGCGACCGACGCCCCTGACTTGTCGATCACACGAATGCGAACGGCGCCGAGCCTGCGCACGGTGATGGGTACTTCAAGCGCCTGATCGGCGGCAAGCTCAATCATTTTCTCGAGCGGGAAGAGATTAGGTCCGGACAGCACTCGAATCTTGTGCGGCCCTGCGCCGAGGGACTCGAATCGTGCTGCTCCCTGGCCATCGGAGTCATAGAAGTAAGATTCCCCAAGAAGTGTGTCGTTGCGTTCGACGCGGACGGTGGCTCCCGCTACGGGCTGACCTCGTGGATCTCGAAGGATCACTGCCAAAGGTGACTCTCGAAGTACCCGAATTTCGACGTCGCTCGAGGAGCCGTCGCGCAGCTCTACGCGTGTCCGAGGCACGCGCTCAAATCCATTCTTAACAACCCCCAATAAGTAGCTTCCCGCCGTCATGTCCCGCAGAATCACTTCGCCCTTCAAGTCGGTCCGAACGGCGGCGTTGAATCCGGATCTTGAGTCTCGATACGAAGTCACCGATGCTCCGGGAAGCGCCTCGCCCGAGCGATCCCGAACGGTAACTTTCAACTCGGAGCCGCTTCGCTGCAGCGCGATGTCATTCCAGCCGGAGCGCAGCTCGGCTGGCTGCTGAAGGAGCGTCGTTCGCTTCGATCCCCACGTCCGAACGACAATCTGAACCTTTCCCGTCGGCATTCCACACACTTCAAGAGACGCATCACCGCGACCGTCTCGGCTGCCGATGACTCCCCCCGTTCCGTAACTGCGTACTGTGAGTTCCCACTCTTGGCTCGGGTCGTCGAACGTTGGCGCAATTTTGCATCGGAGATTCGCCGGGCCGTAGCGCAGCGTCACCTTTTTGTCCTCGTCGTCACCGATCACAAGAAAGAGCCGGCCCGTCTCGAAGCTCGGGTCCGATCGCACTCCCACGGAGAGTGAATAATTCCCCTTGAGAATGCCCGCTGCGGAGAAGGAGCCGTCCCTTTGGACGGGGATCCCAGCTCTCTCAACCGACGCGTGGTCTCGCACCTTCACATAAACGTCGGACGGAAGATTGCCCTCCGAGAGGATCCGGCCGCTGAGTCGCGGAAAGCGGTAGAGCTCGATCACACCAATGTCGTGATCTGATTTCTCAGGCACAAGAAACTCGAGTTGCCGGCCAGCTCGATCGCCGTCGATGAACAGAAGCTCCAGAGCGCCAGGTGCCGCGTTTTCGAGTGTGAACCGCCCGTCGGCATCAGTGTTGATTGAAACTCCACTCGGCGTACCGACGCTGCCGTTGAGTCGGCGAGGAAGAATCACTTGGATAAATGCGTTCGCGATGGGCGTTCGTTCGCGCCCTGCGATGACGCGTCCTCGGACCGTTGTCCCAGAACGAAGATTGACATGGACTTTAGTGGGAATCCCTTCCCGGACGTCGGCGAACACATTCTGAGGCGCGCGCTCCGAACATTGGACTCGGACGAGGTAGCGACCGGAGCTGTCTACAGGCAGGTCGATCGGAGCATCGCATCGGTTGGAAACATCGAATTGTTGCGAGACGCCAGCGGCTCCCGAGAGGTCGTCGAAGCGCAGCCAGACGGAGACTTTCCGATCAGGAGATTCCGTTTTTGTGGGCAGTCCGTCGATCTCAAGAATGATCTGACCCGCGCGCTGCAGGAGGATTGGGCTGGGCGCTGGTTTGCTCGGTTCTACAACGATCTCCGAAGTGACGAAACCCGGCTTCGAGATAACAAGCTTCGTCGCCCTCGATTGGGGCGCGCTTGGGATGGCGAACTTCCCCTCGTCGTTGGACCAGACTCGCTCAAAGACGCGATCGGCGGGGGACTGCGCCAGAATCTGGGCTCCCGCGATTGGTTTCCCCTCAGAGTCCTGAATCACTGAGCCGAGATCGCGCCCCGGTTCCAATGATACTGTTCGAGCGACGTGCGATTCTGTTGCAACCTCCGGAAGTATTATAGATTCCGTCGCGAAGCCCTTTGCGCGAACGATCGCCTGGACGCGGTCGAATCCACGAATAGGCCCATCGAGCTGGACCACGCCTTGATCGTCCGTCTTGATCCAAGGCGTGATCGACGGAAAGGGTGGATCGAGGTCCATCGCTCGCGCGCTCGCCGTGGGAATCGGCGCGTTCGTGTCTCGACGGATTACTGTGAGGGAGATGCGGCCGCTCTCGCCGATCGGGATCGTCAGCATCTCCTCGGTTGAGAATACGAGAGGAGAGATTGTGAGCTTCTGAGTCGGTGACACCTCAATGTGGGCTTCAAAAACTCCCTCGGGCACTCCCGCGAACGTCACGATGCCCGAAGCGTCTGTGTGTCCAGCGAGCCGCTCGATGTGTGATAGCGCCCGATACTCTTTACGGCCTTCTGGAAGAAGTTGATTTGTCGCATCGTGAATAAGCGCAAGCCGACGCAGATGGACCTTGGCTCCAACGACCGGCGGAGGCCCGAGTTTGCGCTCGACAAGCCTCAACGTGACGCCGCGGTGCTTGGTGATGCGAATCGGCACCTCCGGCTCCCATGCCGGTGTGTATCCGAACCCTTCGCCTGGGAGCAGCGCGAGGAGCGGCTGCTTTCTATGAACTCCTGGGAGTTCAAACTTCCCCTCTCCAGCTGAAATCGCAGCTGGATGCGGCATCGCTTCGGGAGGCCCGATGGGCGGCGGCTCGCTCGCACGAGCGATTACTGAGCTCTCAGCGAGGAAGATCTCAGCGCCAACGGCGGCGCTCCCAGACTCGAGAGTGGCGACTCCCTTCGCGAAGCGCGCGACCGCGGCTACTACGGTGCGATTCTCGGGGTGAGGTGTCGCCAGGCTGGCGGAGTCAGAAGTAGCTGCGTTCGCTGATTGTGGGCTCTCACTGGCGGATCGCAAAGAGTCGGAACGCGATTCGTTAGTTCGAACGAAGGCTGTCCACGCAAGCGCCACGAGTATGAGAGACGCAATCCCAAGGGCGAACGCGATCCAATGTCGGTTGATACTCATCGGAGTCAATCGCTTGGCACGCCTGGAAGTCGGAAGGGGTGCTCACAATGACAATGTGCGGCGGTGCCGAGACCAGGTCGGGGAGGATGCCCTCGTCAGCGAAATCTCCCAAGGCGTTTCGATTTCTCCTGCGCAGAGAGTCGAAAGAGGTGCGTCAATTCTGTCGCAGCAGCACTTCAGTCGTCTTGTCCGGCTCGATCGCACTGAGCCAGGGCGCGGCGCCTTCGACGGCGATGGTGGCCTTGCCTTCCGGAAGGCGGCGGATCTCGAGAACGCCGTCGGGGCCGGTCTCGGCCGCGCCCGTTGCGCTCTCACAAATTCCATCGGCGAGCCAAGAGTTGCTATCGCCATCGACGCCGTCGACCTGGACGATGGGGGCGGCGCCCGCGACCGGCGCCCCTGACTTGTCGATCACACGAATGCGAACGGCGCCGAGCCTGCGCACGGTGATGGGCACTTCGAGTGCAGTTTCAGCTGCTAGCTCAACAGACTTCTCAACCGGGAAATGGTTGGGACCCGGTAAGACGCGAATCTTGTGCATCCCTGCGCCCAGGGATCGAAAGCGCGAAACGCCGCGGCCATCGGAGTCTTGAAAGTACGGTTCCATTGCAAACCCGCTAAGTGAGTCGACGCGAACCGTAGCGCCGCTGACAGCCTCTCTGCGCGGAGTGGATAGGAGTACAGCCAGCGGAGACTCCCGAGCTACGCGAAGCTCCACTTCCTCAGTGGCACCCTCGCGGATCTCTACCGGGGTTCGTGGTACGCGCTCGAAGCCATTCTTGATGATTCCAAGGGTGTATCGTCCAGGAGTGAGGTCACGTGAGATAACTTTCCCCGTCGCATTTGTTGTAGTGGCAAGGTATTCCGAGACCTTGGAACCATAATAGGTTGTTATTGTTGCCCCTTCGATCGGATCGCCACTGCGATCAAATGCCGAGATTCGAAGCTCGGACTTTGATCGGGTGATTGTGACATCATTCCAGCCGGGACGTAGGTCTGTTTCCTTCTGAGCGAGCATGGAAGATCGAGCCCCCCAGGACCGCAAAATGAGCCGCGCGGCCCCCGCAGGCAGTCCGTGGATCTCGAGAGGGCGGTCCCCATTCCCGTCGCGGGCTCCAACGATCTCTGAGTTGTCCATTCGGCGGACAAGGATCTCCCAACCCTCTGCATGATCGTCGAGCGCTGGCGTCAGCCGGCACCGCAGGCTTGCAGGACCATACTTGAGCACGACTTTCTTGTCTTCATCATCACCTATCTTGACTAAGCGACGCCCGGCTTCGAACGTAGAATCGGAGTGAACTCCAATTGAGAAGCTGTAGCTTCCTTTCACGACTCCAGGAAGTGCGAAGGTGCGGTCCTTCTTGACACCAATGGTATTGATCACAGCGTTCCCAGCGTCCCGCACCTTGACATGAACGTCGTCTGGGAGTTCAGACTCTGAGTCGATCTGGCCCGAGACTCTCGAGTATCGGTAGAGCTCGATGACACCCGCATCGTGCTCCAATGCAGGGGGCACGACTAGCTGCACATATCGACCGGCGCGCTCCTCGTCATGGATAAATAGCTCGAGTTCGCCAGCTGTTGCATTTCTAATCTCAAAGCGGCCGTCGACATCGGTTGAGGTTGAGATCCCGCTCGGTGGAGTCGTGACGCCCGACGGCGGTCGGGGGAGCAGAACCATCACTGTAGCATTCGCGATTGGCGACCGATCGCGACCAGCGAGAACACGTCCGCGAAGTATGGTGCCGGACTCCAACACCGCTGTAACATGGGTAGCGTTTTCGTTCTCAACGTTGGCGTAAAGGTTGACTGGCGCCCGCTTCGAGCACTGGACGCGGACGAGGTAGCGCCCTGGTCCGTCTCCTGGAAGTTCAATAGGGCTCTCGCAACGGTCCGAGACGTCATGGAGGTGGGGCACCCTATGATATCCTGACGAATCAAAGCGTTGCGTCCAGATCGCGACCGACCGGTCCGGCGCCTCTTCCTTTGATGGAAGGCCCTCAATATGTAGGAGAATCTTTCCCGCTCTACGCAGAATGATGGGATTCGGCAGTGGCTTTCCGATCTCGGCAGTTGTCTTCGAGGGGACGAACCCTGGCTTGGAGATAGTAATCCACATTTCGCGAGAGCTTGGAGCTCCAGGAATCTCAAATCTGCCCGACTCGTCAGACCACTTTCGCTCGATCACGCGACTTGCCGGCGCCTCTGCAATCACAAGCGCGCCTGCAACTGGCTTTCCTTCCGAATCGACGAGGACACTACTTAGCTCTCGTCCGGGCTCCATGGTTACATTTCTGGTGGCGGACGATTCTGTCGCGATTTCTTGAACTGCGATGGATTCCGTCGCAAATCCCTTTGCGCGAACAATTGCATGTGTGCGTGTGTATCCTCGAAATGGACCCTCCAGGAGAATCACTCCTAGCTCATCCGCCTTCGTCCACGAAGTGATTGACGGGTAGGGCGGATCCAGGTCCGTGACACAGGCGGTTGCCGATGAGATTGGTGCGCGTGTGTCTCGGCGAAGGACCGTAAGTGCAATGCGCCCGGGTTCGCCGATCGGTACTACAACAGGCTCCTCTGAGGCGAAGACGAGCGGTGAAACGAGAAGTCTATTAGTGGGGGAGACCTCTATGCTTACATCAAAAACGCCAATGGGGGTACCTGGCAGCTGGATGTTCCCCAGGGCATCCGTCGTGCCTGAGTATCGCTCGATCCGTGTGAGAGCTCGGATCTCATCCCGAGACTCAGGCAGGAGTTGCCACGTGCCGTGCTGATAGAGGGGCAGTCGGCGAAAGAGTACAGATGCTCCTACAACTGGAGGCGCGCCGAGCTTCCGTTCGACCAAGCGAAGGGAGATTCCCTTGTGGCGAATGACCCTGACGGGCACGGACGGCTCCCAATCCTTGGTGAACGCGACTCCTTCGCCAGCCAGGACTGCGAGCAGTGGCTTCTTAGTGAAATCCGAGGGGAGTTCGAAATTGCCATACGGGTCTGTGATCGCGACGGGCCTTGGCTCAATATTCACTGTCGCTTCATCTGCTGGAGTCTGTGAATTCAGCCCGAACTCGAACTCAACATAAATGCGAGCACCGGAGGCGGGCTCACCAGAATCGCGCACGACCGTACCTCTGCACTTGCGATTATCGGCACGCTCCGAAGAGGATTCGCTCGACTTGAGTCCGATCTCGCCGGGCGATAGCAAATCGCCAGCATCTGCGGGAGTAGAAATCTGCCCGAGGCTATCGCCGGTATTGACTCGTTCGAGATGATTTATTGTAATTAAACCCAGCCCGAGCAGCATGCACAGGCTGGTAAATGCTAGAAGCAAACTCCCTCGTTTACGTGGATCCATCTCGCTATCGCACTATTCAGCTCCCGCAGACCGATGTCACGGGCCTCCGGGCGGAGGCCCTCCCAAGCCGGAGCTCGACCCTGGCCGTTGGCCCTCTGGCGCAAAGCTGGGAATTCCCGTCATCACTCCTCCGTGGCCGCCACCTCCGGAGAGCATCAGCGCTGCTGATGCAGAGCTTCCGAGGCCCAAAAGTAGAAAAACGCATAGCCATAGAAAGCAGATCAGCCTCTTGCGCCGAACCACTCCGATCATGTGCGGCGGTCCACCAGCACCTCGGCTCAACGCTGAACTTGGCTCTAGCGATTTGAGGTTATTATCTTTCATGAGAGTTGCTGCCAGCTAATTGTGATAAAAACGAGTCGAGGAGGTCGGCGCACGCGATCGTCGTCCGGCTTCCGCGGAGGCGAAGCGTCGCTCGTGTTTGGTCAATTGGTTGTATGAAAGCTCTCGCAAGCTTGGGGTCCCGAGGAAGAGCGATCTCAAGATTCTGCAAGGCGCGTCTTAGAGAGCTCTCGTTCTCAAGTAGTGCCGCAACAGTACATCGGTTCAGCTCGAGTAGGGCCTTGCATGCTTCGGGCCACGTGGCCTCACTGCTCGAGGGCGAGGTCGAGAGCGTGAGATCGAATCGACCAAGGCGGATCGAAGCGGCCTGCAAGTTCACGTATGCCCAGCCGCTGATCGCCGACTGTGAGTTACTGCTTATGAAGCGGCGATACTCCCGAATGGCTTGCTCTTTCTTCCCTCTCAGGTCTAGAAGTGTGATTATCGTCAGCGCCGCTCGTCCGCACGGGCCCTCCAGATCTGCGCTCACCGCAAGTGCTTTGCTCGCGATGGTGAGGCGTGCTCGCTGCTTCGAGGCATGTTGAGCGATTTGTGCGACTCTGCCTCGGAGGTTCTCGGGTAGGTATGCACCAGCGAGTTGGGCTGTTCTCTCCGCACGAGCCAGCTCTTGTGCCGGGCGTGTAGTGTAGGTCAAGCAATCTGTACGGAAGGCGAGAGCGTGCGCTTTGCCGAGCTCAAACAGAGCATCAGCAATTCGAGCTGTCGCACCTCTCCCTACTGCCTTCTCCACAACAGCCTTCGGCGCCCGATTTCGCTTCTCCAGCGCCCGCTGCGCAAACTGCACCATCTCGCACAATTCCAGATCTCCCTGGAGCGCGAGCCAATGCAGCGATTGAGGCGGAAGCTGAAGTGTGCCTTTCATGGGCGCCTCCCGGGCTTCTTCGCGCGAGTGAACTCGGCGAGCCAGAATTGAGAGCGGAAGCGGGCGCGATGGTCGAGGTCGAGCAGGACTCGCTCCACTTCGTCGACGCTGACCTTCGCTTTCGCGGCGATCTGCGCAGGCTCCGCCTGTTCCGCGAAGTGCTGATAGGCCCAACGCCGCTCGCGATCGGGGAGCGCGTCCACGGCCTCGACAATCGCCGCGAAATCCGCCTGCTCCTCCGGCGTGAACTTCTGGGCCGCGAGGAGATCGCGATCGACCCACTCTCCAACCGATGCGAGGTCAGCTCGGGCCTCCGGAAGCGCGTCGCGGAACGCGCGCGAGAACCGCGTCCCAGGCGATTCCTGGCACGTCATCATCGCGTCCATGTACGCCCAGCCGGAGAGCACCGGCGGCGATAAGAGCGTGGCTTGCTCGACAGCGAATTCGGCGGCCATCTCGATCACGAGGCCTTGGAGCCTTCGTTCGAGAAGACGAGTGCGCGCAGGCGGTGCGTTCCGCGCGAGCTGGTCCAGCAGCTCGCGGCCGAGCGCATCCACGCGTCGATCCCGCTCAGCCCGTGACTCCCCGACCCCGTCACCAGGGACGGGCTTCAGGGACTCTGGGGTTGCGTTCGGGGGTAACGCTTCCATGCGCGCAACGGCGCTCCTCGACAGGGAAACCGAGGTGAGCGTACTTGCGTGCGTTCGCCGCGCAAGCGCGTTTTCTGTCCTTCCGGCGGCGCGACTTGGGCGAGCGCCAAGGAACCGAAGCCAGTGACGCCACGATGCCAGCTCGAGGAGCTACCGATGCGGAACACTCGACGGCGGATGGGCTTGAGGCGAACTCCAGGCGGAGCCACCTGGCGAGTCTTTAGAGCTTCTGAGACTCACGGTGACGCAGCGATCCCGCCCGACGTCGGGCTTGCGCCCGCTCGGGGCTCTCCATTGCATCGGGGAATCCTCGGGCTAGGACGAGTTGTGACATTTCATCCCTACGCTTGGAAACGGAATGGTCCACCCCAAATATGAGGACGCTTACCGAGGTCCGGCGAGGAGTCCGAATCAGGAGACAATCGATTGCAATTGAGCGACAAACTTATGGTGCACACGTACTCGGCAACGCAACACGCACACCGCAATCAGAGCGATGAGTCGAGCAGCACGAGCGACGATGCAGGGCCCAATGCAGCGTGTGGAACAGTAAGGTCGAAGAAAAATGACTGAAGGTAGAAGGTCAGACCTTCAACGCTCGACGGGAGGGTCGGCACTGTCAGCGAACTGTGGAGAACGCCATCGCTCCCGATCGGGCCCGTCAAGAGCGCGTCGGCCAACGCGAGATCGACCACGAGTGCGCCGCGCAGATCGGCGAAGAAGAGCGGTGCAATCGGGGCCCCGGAAGCCAATAATCCGGTCTGCTCGCCGGGGATGCCGGCAAAGTCGAGAGCCACCGGCTGCTGCTCTCTCACCGGAGAACTCACCGAGAAGCTGCGGGCCGTGCCGGGGCGCTGGAGCACGGGATCGCCGCTGATTCCCGCGCCGTCCACAGATCCACCGAGGAAGACGCAGCCGATTGTGAAGACCTGCGAGCCCGACGACGTGAAACCATCGCCGCCGTGCCCTTGATTTGTGCAGCCGGATTTCTTGCCGCCATTTCCTCCGCGAAAAGTCGTGCCCGATGCGAAAAGCAAACTGTTGGTCACGCTCGCGCCGCCTCCACCGCCGCTCACTCCGCAGCCTCCAAGGCCGATCGGTCCGCCGGCGCCGCCGAGGCAGAGCGTGTCAGTAATGTTCACAGTACTGGAACTCACGACAAGGCCCGGCTGGCCTTGGATCGAGTAGGGCGTGCCGGTGTAGTAACCGGGAGCGCCCTCGAAGCGGCACCCGCGAAGATTCACCGACGCGCACGCGGAGATCACAGCGCCCGCCGTGAGGTAGACATCGTAGCCGTCGCCGTAGGCCGCGCAGTCCTCCACCCAAACGGATCCGGCATTCGACAAAAGCTGGAGCGGCGGAATGCTCACTGCGTACCAATTCACCCGGAGTCCGCGAAGAATTACGTTCTGATTCGGAAGCAGATTCTTCACAATCACAGCGCTGAAGATATCTGCGGGCGAGCCGTCGCACACGACGGACACAGCTTTGCTGTCGAGTGTGAACCCGCCGTAGCTGCCTCCTGCAGTCAGGAGAATCACATCCCCGGGCCTCGACACGGCGACTGCCGCTTGAATACTGCCGCCAGAGGGGACTTTCCGGACCGTTTGGCCGACAGCCACGCTCGGGAGCGCAGCGACGAGGAGCCAGCCAAGGACGCAAAAGTGAACATTCGGACGCATGGGTGCCTCCCCGAGCTGGTTCCGAGAATCACTCAAGCGGCGCGCACGCTATCGCGCTTGCGCTGCGGAGCGCGGGCGAAACCAACTCGAACTTCGGATGGCTGGGAAGCAGCAATCTCCAGGCCGAGCGCCTTTGACTCGGGTCATCTTCTCTATGTCGATTGTCGTGTGAAAGCGATTCCAGAGGATCCGCGACGGAGGCGGAACTCGAGATGTCTACTGAAAATCGAAGGAGTCGGTCGGCACGGACTCAACGGTCTGCAGGTCGATGTCGGGATCGACAACGTCGGGATCGCAACAATGATCTCGCTGCTTCCTCCTCCCTGGATCGATCACATAATCCAATTATTCTCGGCCGGCGAACCTCGTCGCTCGCTCGAGATCGGTTCTTTACATCCATTCACCATTTTGAATTATGTCCTGCGATCGGCACAAGCGCGTACGTCTCCCTGAGATTCGACCGCTGCTCAGAAGGTTCGACATTCCGCGTGGTCGGATCCATCCCGGCGGCGATCGCGACAGCAAGCAGGACCTTCGATCAGGGACGTAAAGCTCAGAACGGTCCTCGCATGGGCGCGAGCTCATCCTTGAAATGTAGTAGTCGCGCGAGCGGCCCGACTCCGAGCTCCCTCGAGAGCGGAGCGACTCAGTCATTCCGCACTGGCGAATCTCGGGAACAGAACGCCCTGCGCCCCAGCCAGATCGCGGCGCTTCCACTGCGTACGACGCATCCCCGCGAAGACGCGAAGAATGCAGGCCTCGCGCTCGACTCACGATCCCCGTAGCATCGATTCGTGGGGCTCGCGCCCCAGAATTCTCGGGCTGAGAAGCATCCATCATTGAAGACCCTGCATCTCGACATGTATGAAGACAGCTGCGAACCTACTCGGCACAGGCCACCTAAGGCGCCCGTCCTGAGCTCTGCACAATTCCCAGTTGCCGAATGCGCAGCGCGCCCCACGCGCGCGCGGAGGAACGGTTGAGCCGGCGCGCTACGATCGCTCTCGCGGTCACCGCGGCCGCGCTGCTCGCCGCATTCGTATGGATCCTCGCGCGCTGGACCGCCGAGCCGCAGCTCGCGCAGATCCCAGATGCAATAGAAACCCCAACCCTCTCGCCGCCACCTTCGTCTCAGGCCGCGCCCGCCCGGATCGACGCACCCATCGCCAGCCCAAGCTCACCGAACGCGAACGCGTCGGAGAATTGGCTTCAAGCAATGGTCACCTCGACGTCCGGCCAGCCGATCTCAGGCGCAAAGGTCTATTTCGCTGGAGCGTCCGAGCGCTCGGTCGCCCTTGACGACGGCCGGTCCCATGCCACAACCAACGCGTCCGGCGAGGTGACCCTGCGCAAGCCCGCGCCCAGGGACGACCTCTTCCTCCTCGCTTCCGCCGCTGGCTATCGCCCAGATTCGCGCCGCCTCTCGGATGCTCATATAAATCGCGTGAGCTTCGTTCTCACGCCCGCACTTTGCGCCACGGTCCGCTGCGTCTCGCTCGACGGCGCGCCGATGGCGGACATGACACTTGCGCTCTCTCGCGCGGGCGACGTGGTCCTTGTGCCGCCGAAGGCCGCGCTGCCGGGCGCGCAGCCGAAGCTCGCTCTGCACGCGGCTGTGACAGGCGCCGATGGATGCGCTCGCTTTGATCAACTTTCCCCGGGGCACTATGCAATTGTGAGTGCGCCCGCAGGTGCGATCCAGGTCGACGGTCCGCGTTCGCTGCTCCTCGATGAGAAGCCGCGCGAGGAAGAGGCGACCGTGACGCTGATGTTCGCCGAGGTGCTCGCCGCTGCCGTCCGCCTGCGCGGGTGCAGACCGGTGCTTCACAGCTTCGCGCAGCGGCGCGAACTCACCGTTGGCGGTGATTTTCACAAGACTCTCGAGGAGGTCGAGCGCCAGCTCCGTGGTCGCTACTCCGACGCGCTGATTTTTGTAACCTACCGATCGCGCGCGAGCGATACCGACACAGTGCACGTCTCGGCCACCTGCGCTGACGGAGGAACTGTGAGCATCGCCGTTCCGCTGAGGCCGTGGCAGTCGCCGGACGTATTGACGGAGGTAGACCCAGCGCCGGGCACCTCAGTGCGCTGCACCGATCTTACACTTCTCGCTCGCGACGGCGCCGGTCGTGCGATCCCAGGCGCTTCCGCTCAGCTCAGCGCCACCGATCGCCCGCGCCAGGGGCAGGGCGTTCTATTGCAATCGGGCCAGATCGCGCGCGTCCCGGTGGGGGCATATCGGCTGATCCTCCGGACGGGGATTCTGTTCGCGAGGCTCGGTCCGCGCACGGTACAGCTCGCTGACCAAGATGCTCAGGAGCTGGCGATCTCGTGCGCGGAGCCGCTTCAGCAGCTTCACCTCACAGTTCGGCGCGCGGATGGCGCTGCCGTCACGAGTGGAATGCTGCGCTTCACGCGCGACAAGGAGTCCACAGATCTCTCCCTTGCCGCGATCCGCGAAATACCACTTCTCATTCCGCCAGGCCCCGTCCGTATCGAGTACTCAGGCTTCGGCGACCTGGCCGGTCGCCTCGATCTCGAGGTCGCGGGCGATCCCCTCGAGCAGCGCGCGGAAATTGTGGTCGATTGATCTCGCGTCCCTAGCATTCCGGCAGCTGCTTGCAATCTGTGTGAGCCATGGGGGTGAGGGCGTCCTCGAGCGGAGGCGCTGCCGTCATCGCGCCGGCATCGTATTCGAGGGCCACAGCACACTCGACGGCGTCACCCGCATCACGCCTCAGCCTCCGGCTCCGCGAAGTTCATGAGCGAAACCCATCCTTGCACTTCGCGAAGTGTAAGCTCTTCAGCGCGGCGCACTGCGATCTGTAGAGCCTCCGGTGTCCGGGCCGCGAGGATCTCCCGCTGCACCTCCCTCAGCGCCGCCGCCATACCCTCGGAGCGGGACGCCAGCCGGTCGAACTCTCGATGGCCGCGGTAGCTGCCGAGGCCTGCTCCGACGGCGGGAATTGTTAAGGAGAGCGTCATAAGCGCGTGCTCGATTGGGCTGTGGCCGGTACCGCTCCCCTTCGTGCCGATCTCGGCGATCAGCATGGAGAGGTGCACACCGCACACCGCAATCGCCATAACGAAGATCAGGCCAGTTCCCAATCGAATCCGTCGTGCATATCGACGCATATTTTTTGATGTCTTTCTATGGTACCTTCGCTGATCGTTGAGCCAGACGCGATTTATGAATGTCGCTATTGCCTGTGGGGGCACAGCCGCGGTGTGCCCATCGACTCCGCCCGCAAGCCGTCGCTCGCACGCAAGATCGAATTCGAATCCCACAATACGCGCGAGCCGCGATAGGTCGCGCGCCGGTGCCAGGTAGCGCAGAGGCGCGATGTGTGTCGGGCGATGCCCCGCCAAGAGGACGGCCATCATGGTGCGCATCCACTCCGCCAACAGGCGCAGCTCGATCCACCGTTTATGAACTTCGCCGAGGATTGCCCGCAGGACAAACCAGCCGATGGTCAGCAGCATGATCATCTCGATGCTGAAGCAGATGGGAGCCACCCAGGCCGGAAGAAAGAGCGAACAAGCCACCACAAATACAGCGAGGGGAGCGAGGATCGCCACAGCGGAGACAGCGTACTCACGCTGCTTTTGGAACCGCTGCGCCGCGAGATCGAACGCAGCGTAGTAGGGGACCATGCGCTCGACGACGCTTGCGAATGCCCTTTGGGCCTGTTCGCCGTCCTTGGGTGGACCTCCGGCAAGACCAAGCTTCTCGCGCTCCCTTTCACAATTCACTTTCCATCGCTCTCTCTCCGAGGCGCTCGTCGGAAGCACGTTCAGCGAAGCATGGTGCGCGAGTAGATCGGGACTAAGCCCCGCGCCCTCCCGAAGACGAATCGTCACATCGCCTTCTGTGAATCGCTCTCTTGGGATCTCCGCGTCGAGCAACGACGCTCCCTCAAGGTGAGAGGCGCCGGGCCCGACCGCGGCGTCGATCTGCTCTTTCGTGCCGACCAAGATCAATAAATCACAGCGTCGACCGATCGAGCGCGGAGATCCGTCAGCAGTCGAAGCCGGTTTTGTTGCAACCTGAGCAAGCTCCTCATGATCCGTCGAGAGCTTACTCCGTGTGATATTGCCTCCGCCAGTGCATCGAACTGCAAGATTTCGGAACAGGGTTGCCAAAGATGATTGATGAGGATTCAGAAATGCACTCGCTGCTGCCGGATCGAGCGGCTGATGACACTCGAATGACTCTCCTCGAGACCGGGCGGCGTTGGCGTCGGGAATGAGCTGCTCGAGGAGCGGGAGAGTCGGGGCGTCGAGATTACAAATCCAGGTGATGGCGACTTGGGCACGCTCCATGGCCGATCGAACCAGCTCCTCGCGCGACGTCACGCCGAGAATCCAATACATCCACCGATGGAGAGCTTGCTGGACCGGGTCACTCTTCGACGCGTGCTTGAGAAAGAGCGCGGCGAGTGAAGCTCGATCTGCGAAGAAGTTACGAATCCCGCGCGCCACCGCCGGCATCGCCTCGGCGCGCGCCTCCGGTGCGATCCACAATCCGATTCTCAGCCGCAGCGGGAGCGGCGGCAGCGTCTGCGTCTCTTCGTGGCCCATCGGCGAAGCATGCCCGATGCGACGCCCGCGGCTCAAGGGCGCGCCGGCCTTGCGCATCGCGCGCGCCGCGGCATGATCCGCTGCGGAAGCTGCTCCGGGAGGTTCGAGCGGCACCCCCGCACTGCCGTCATGACGCCACGCCGCCCGAAGCCCGCCAACCCCGCGCCCGAACGCGCGCCGAAGAAGCTGCGCGTCTTCGTCGTGCGCGACTTCTCGGTCCGCGTCATGAAGGCCCCGCTCGATGAGCTTCGCCGTGACCCACGGTTTGAGATCGTCGACCTCGGCCTCGACCCGAGCCAAGGGAATGCGTGGAAGCGCATCGCCGACGGGATCAAAGCCGCCCACGTCATTCTCGCCTGCGTCGATCGCGACAACGCCAACGTCGGCTTCGAGATCGGATACGCCTGGGGGCTCGGGAAGCCCGTGGGACTTGCATGCGCCGGAGAGTCGCTGCCGAAGTGGCTTGAGCAGCCGCCATTTGTGAACCAGGAGCTGGCGCGCACTCGTGCGAGCCACGAAGACCTCGCGTCTCTTTTGTTGGATCTCAATCGGGAGCGCCAGCGGTCGCCTTCGGCGCCGCCCGCGCCGCTCCTGGGCGAGCCTAAGACGTGGCTTCTCGCCCCGACCAGCGGGCCTCGCATGTCTGTCGCGAAGTGGTGCCGCGAAGCCATGCCGGCGCTCGTGCCTCTTTCGGATACCGAGATTCCGCGCGGCATGCGGCGAGTTCACGAATGGGCGCACCATTCGCGTGGGTTATTGTGGGTTCTTGATAGTATTGATCGAGAGCAGGCCAAGGAGCTGCGACACGGCCATTGGAATGCGGCGACGGCCGTGCTCGCTGGCGCTGCATTCGCGGTTCACGAGGCCGTTGCCGTCGCGGGAGACCCCGATCAGCCACTGCGTGTCGATTTCTCACATCTTACCGATGACGTCGAGCGCCATGGCGACGAGAAGAAGGCCATTGTTCGCCTCAAGAAGAGCCTACAAAAATCGAGCAAGCCCACGGGGCGCACGCGCGTGCCCAAGGCTGCCACCGCGCCGCCGCCGCCCACCGACTCCCAGCTTCTCGCCGACTACCGCTCCCTCGTGGCGTCGCACCACCGCCACCTTGTGAATCTCTTTCCGGGTGCGTCCGATCGAGTTCTGCGCGAGGTCTACGTCGAGGTGCATCTCCACTGGCAGCGCTCCGACGCCGATCTGTGCACACAGGAGGGCGACAAGCGAGCGCTCGGCCGCGCGTCGTACCAACCGGCCGACTTGCTGGACGCCACAAAACGTCCTCGCGGCTCGACGGGACGCTGGGTCGTGCTCGGCCCGCCTGGTTCGGGCAAGTCGACCCTCTGCCGTCAGATCTGTGGGGATCTCGCACAAAAGCTCGATGGCCCGATACCCGTGTTCCTCTCTCTCGCTCGGTTCGCAGAGGAGTGTGGCGATCCGCTTCGTCTCCTGCAGCGGGACCTCGAGGCCGAGTGGGGAGAGAAGCCGGCCGAAGCGATCACACAGTTGCTGCGCGAGCACGCCCAGGATGAGAGTCGGGCGCCAGTGTGGTGCTTCTTCGACGGGCTCGATGAGGTCGCAGAGCGAAAGCGTGAGAGCGTCATCGCCGCGGTCCGAGCCTTTGCGACGAACCACAAGAATGCTGCCATCCTCGTGACGAGCCGCGACGATGGCTACTCGATCGCAATTGCGCCACTCGGTGCCGAGTTCCAGCATGCCTCCGTCGGCGGTCTCGACGACGAGCGCAAGCAGGCGCTTCTCTCGAAGCTGCTTGGCTTCCGTGCATCTCAAGTATGGGAAGTGATTCGCCAAAGCTACAGCTTACACAAGCTGGCGGAGCTTCCATTTCTATTGACTCTCATGGCGCGCGTTGATCAACAGTCGGCGGAGCTTGGCACATCGCGAGGCTTTCCGCGTTCGAGAGCTGAGCTGTATGATCTGGCCGTCGAAGACCTCCTTCGCCGCGAACACGCGCCCACGGCCGGAGCCGGGGGTCGCGTCGCCGGCGTCGCGCGCCCCATCGCAGCAAGAGCGCTCCTCTCCGCCTTGAGCCTCGAGCTGCATCGCCGCTCGGCAGCGCAGGGGGAAGAGTCGTGGTCGGCGGAGGAAATTGTGGCTGTTCTCACCCAGCTCAAGATCGCTTGGCGCAAGGCGAAAGGCCCTGGCGGCGCGCGCGCCGCCGTGCTTCTGGAACACTACGAAGAGTTTGGCTCGCCGGAGGATTTTCTCCGCGAGGTGCGGCCCGGCGGCATCCTGGCGCCGGAGCCGGGGCCGAGCCATGGGCCGCGTACGCGCTGGAAGTATCTTCATAAATCGCTGCGGGAGTATCTGGCGGCAGAGGAGATGTTGGCTCAGGGCGCAACGCTGGCGCTCCAGCTCGCCACCAAGCTTTTTGTGAAGACCGCAGACGATGCTCGGCAGTCGAATCTTCGCAATTGGGGCGAGGTCTTCGCGCTCGTGGCGAGCTTGGTTCCTGATTCGGGCCAGCGGGAGCAGATCCTCAGAGACCTCGCCAAAGCGAGCTCGACGCTCTTCCAGCGCATGGCGCCCCAAGTGGAGGGAGTCGCTCCCGAGGCGATGATTGAGATCCTTACTTTCACCGAAGATTGGGACGGCAATCATCTGGGGGAGATCTGTCTGGGGTGGCGCCTCGATCCCAATCTTCGCAGCCTCGCGGAGGAGGCCATCTGGAAGCGGATCGACCAGAAGCTCTCCCTCGAGGTTGCCGCGTTCTATGGATTCTCGCTGCAGACGCTGACGGGCCATTTGGATCGAGCGAGGTTCTTCAAAGCGATCGGGCGGCCGATCTCGAAAGCGCCAAGGATCGAGACGGTGGCCATTCCTCCGGATGGTGAATCCACAGTGACCTTCTGGATGGGGAGCGCCGAGGGAGTGGGCTATGACGACGAGCGTCCCCGGCGAAAGCTCACGATTCCCGCCTTTCGGATGGGAGCGACGCCGGTGACCGAAGCCGAGATGGCGCTCCTGCACGGAGGCGCGCGAGCTGCCGCCCAAAGCCGAGTTCGAGCGAAGGGTCCGAGCGAGGATCACCCCGCTGTGCATGTCTCCTGGTGGGAGGCCTGGCTCTTTGCCGTGTGGGTCGGAGGAGCGCTTCCCACAGAAGCCCAGTGGGAGTGCGCCTGCCGAGCAGGCACGGAGTCGAAGTGGTCTTTCGGAGACAACGAATCGGAGCTTCCAAACTATGGTTGGTATTTTCGAAATTCAGGAAAAAGCGATCTTCCAGAATCAACGGAATATGAATTCGCTAAGGCGTTAAGAGATTGGGATTGCCGCGTCCAGCCCGTGAGAAGGAAGAAGCCCAATCTTTGGAATCTGTACGATATGCACGGGAATGTTTTGGAGTGGTGCTGCGATTGGTTCGGTCCCTATTCGGAAGATGGGCTCGAGGAGCGCGCAGGTCCGCGCGCTGGCGCCGACCGCGTCCTGCGCGGCGGCTCCTACTGGCTCGATGCCGACAGGTGTCGTTCCGCCTACCGCGACTGGCTCCGGCCGTCGAGCCGCGGCAACGGCGTTGGGTTCCGCGTCTGCTTCCCCGCGGCCCCAGCCGGGTAGAGCCTCGAGGCTCGATCCTTGAGCACGGATCTCTCATGGACAGCCGGCGGCTAGCCGGCCACGGCTGCCGCCCTTGGGAGCATGACTTGCCGCCGCATTCGGTTCCCCCAGCCGAGACCTGCCGCCGAGGTGCCGCCGCGCGGCAATCGCAGCCGCCGATTCTTGGCTCCCCGGCAACTCCGGCATCGATCCACGTCTGTTTCCTGCCGCGAGCAGAGCGTGCCTGGGCACTCGATGCCGCTGCCGGCACCCGCTGACGTCCAGGATGGCTAGGCGCGATCGCCCCTGCATTCCGCGCCGCCCAGAAAACGTTTCAACTCTTGCAGCCCCTGCAATTGGAGTGATTTCTCCTCCACGCAAAGAGACCACGCATCCATGGAAATCACACTTCGCGAAGCTGCCGTTCTCCTGAGCCGCAGCGAGCGTACTCTTCGAGCACAGGTATCCCGGGGCGAGCTCGAAGGGCGAAAAGTGCATGGCCGGTGGATTCTTGAGCGCCGCTCCCTCCCTCTCACGGACGCGCAGCGCGCTGCTCTCGATGCGCGCGCAAACGCGATTCGCGACACTGTCGAGCGAGCGCTCCCCGCACGCGCTGCGATCTCGGCAGGCGACCGCCGCCGGACCGTCCTCGATCTCGATGCCTTTCGCGCCGGAAGCCGGGTGCTGCGTGCCATGCGTGAAACCACAAATGTTGCCGAGGGCAGCCTCGCGGCCTCTGCTCGCTCGTTGCGCCGTGCATTGCTCTCTATGGCGCGTGCGACCCATGCGTACGACGCTCCAACAAAATTGAAGGATCTGCGCCGAGCGCGTGCGGCGCTCTCGGTTGCGACTGCGCAGCTCTGGATCGAGGCGGGTGATCCGCCGGCCGATCCCCAGCTTCGATTTGCTATAGAAATCGAGACCCATGTGCTTCCGAGGCTCCGCGGACTCCTTCGCTGGGCCGAGCGCGCGAGCCGCCATTCATGACGGGCGCCGCTGCACCGCTCTATGTCCGCGCCCTCGATCTGGCGCGATGGTGCGAGCCACGTGCCGCGGAAGGCGGGCCGATCCATGCACAGATCGCTCTCGAGGCGCGGGAGCTGTTAGCGGCGGTGTCGCTCGCGCTCACCTTTCCGCAGCGTCGTCCGGAGTATCAACAATCTGCCGATGAGCGTATTGTGAGGCTCCGCACTGCACTTGTCCTTGCGCGAGAGATCGGCGCGCTCACTCCTCGACAAGTGCGCTTCGCGGAGAGCGAGCTCGCCGTCGTCGGCCGGATGCTCGGCGGCTGGCGACGAGCAGGACGTGTGCAGTCAGCGCGTGCACAAAAGCGAACAGGGGCGCCGGCCCCCGTGGCGCCGACCGCGTCCTGCGCGGCGGCTCCTACTGGAACAATGCCGACAGGTGTCGTTCCGCCTACCGCAACAGGAACCACTTCCCGAGCATCGATCCGGGAGTCATCTCGGAGCTTCTTCGGCGGCGCGTGCGCGACGAGCGGTTTCTTGAGGTTGTGGAGAGCGTGCTCGCTGCCGGCCGCGGGCTGTACGACTCCGATCGCGTGCGTCGATTCGCACGGATGGACGCCGATTGGCCGCCGCATGGGCGCGGGCTACCGATCGGCGCGCTCACGAGCCAGACTTTCGCGGCGCATTTGTACCTATCGGAGATGGACCATCTTGTGAAGCGCGAGCTCAAGGTGCCAGGATATGTGCGATATGTGGATGATTTCTATCTATTCGGAAACTGCGCGGCGGAGCTCCTTGCGTGGCGCGACGCGCTCAAAGTGTGGCTTCTTGAGAAGCGCTCCTTGAAGCTCAAGCATCCCGATGTGCAGCCGCGCTCATGCCGCGGGGCGCTTCATGCGCTCGGCGCGCGGATCACGCGCGACGGGATCGAGGCTTTGCCACGCGGTCTCCAGCGACTGGCGGCGGCGGTAGCGCGGGAGTGCTGGAGCGCTGTGGATGGCGAGCGGCTGCCGAGGTGGCCCGAGGTCGCGGCGTCGCGGATCGGAGGTCTTCTCGTGCCGTAGCCGGCAGCGCTGCCGCGTGAACCGGCCGCTGGCGCATGAGGGCGGCAAGGCGTGGCTTTGGATCGGGGTAGAGCGGCACAAACCTGCGGCGTCGCATAAGGTGAGTTGCCGTGCGCGCCCAGTGGCGCGGCAGAAGCTGCCGCGGCCGCGGCAATGCGGTGGCGCAGACGGGCGGTTTCTGTATCGACGGATCGTCTTACGGTGCCGGCCGACGGCAGGATTCAACCGGTACGCCGCCGTTTGTATGCAAGAGAGCCGTGCTCAAGGATCGAGGATCGAGGATCGAGGCTCTACCCGGCTGGGGCCGCGGGGAAGCAGACGCGGAACCCAATGAGGAGGCTGCGGACCGACGGCAGGCTCCCGTAGCGGTAGGCGGAACGACACCTGTCGGCGCTGTCCCAGAAGGAACCGCCGCGCAGGACGCGGACGGCGCCACCCCCGAGCTCAGCAGCCTTTCCGCCCCAATTTGTAGCTTCTAGGAGCGCCTTCGCCTCCCGGGCCGAAGCGGGTCCTCGGGGATCTGTATTCGCAGTCTCCGGGTACGGGGCAATGCGATCGGTACACCACTCCCACACATTCCCGTGCATGTCGTGAAGACCAAATCCACTAGCAGTCTTCGTCCCGACAGGGTGGGTGGACGCATCACTATTCTTGTCGTACCAAGCGTGCTGCTCGAGATCCGACTCGCGATCTCCAAAGGTCCACGGCCCTTCGCTCCCTGCTCGGCAAGCGAACTCCCATTGCGCTTCTGTGGGAAGATCGCAGCCCTCCCCGATCCAGCGCGTGAAGAGGCGTGCTTCGAACCAGCTCACAAACGCCTGAGGAAGTCGAGCACCATGGCCGCTTCGATGGGCTTCCTGCTCTGGGCTCCGAAGGATGCGCTGAAATTGCTCTTGCGTGATGGTCGTAGCCGACATCAAGAATGCAGTGAGCGTCATGCTGGGCTGGGGACGTTCACTCTCGTATCCACCGTCCTTCTCTGGCGTGCCGATCACAAAAACTCCATGCTTGCCGGTCGGTGGACATCGTCGCAGAGCTAGGTCTTTGCGCACATTCGAGGCCTCAAGTAGGGAGCGACCCGCAGACTCAAAGAAGCGAGCGCGATCAAATGAACCCAACTCCTCGAGGACGTAAGCAATATAGGCGAGGCGTTCGAGCGTCTCGGTGGTTGTGACCCGTGCCCACAGCAAGTCACAGATGCTTGTTCGAGCTTCAGCGCCCAGCTCTCGAATCCAGCCTTGCGCAAGCGAGAACAGATAGTCGCCGTCCCAGGCGGCGATGCCGTACTTCTGCTCCCGTAGAGCTGTTTTCCAGAGGAGATCGAGGGCCTTCTCCGCGGGGACCTGCTCCACCTGCGGCAGCACGCGGAGGAACACTTCCTCGCTGGCAGCCTGTAACGTTTCCAGACGGCGGAGCGATTCGTCGGTCGACTTGGCGAGACCCGTGTAAAGCGCCAGCACCTCGGCCCAGTGCCGAGCGCGGGCTGCGCGCTCGTCGTCCTTCTCAATCTTTGAGATGGAGCGGGCGCGGTTGACGAATGCCTGCTCGCCCTGCTGATCGAGGCGCTTGGCCGAGAGATACTCGCGCAGCGATTTGTGGAAGTAGCCCCAGCTTTCGCTCGATCCATCGAGAGATGCCAAGATTCCCGAAGGCTGCGCGCGGTGCTCGAGGAAGGGGCCAGCGCCGCCAGCGCTGCGCACGCGCTCGCCAGTCTCCGGGTCGGCAATCACTAGTTTGGTGAGCCTTGACTCGAGCTCCTCGAGCGTCCAGGTCTCTTGCTTGTCTTCGTGCAGATCAAGGCTCAGCGCTTCCAGCACGCGGGCGGAGCCGACGGGATCAGTGACACCGTCGGCGCTTCGCTTCTCGAACGACTTGCGCAGCAGGCGATCGATGGTGCGCTCATACAGTTGGACTCGCGTGCGCGGCACACGCGCTTGCGCTCCCTCGCCACCGCCGGAGGCAACATAGGCGAGCAGCATCAGCATGAGTGGATTCTCGGAGAGGCCGGCGATCTCCGGTGTGCCGTAGAGGGCAGGCTGCGATTCGATCTGGTTCCAGACCGAGTCGGCGATCTGTGGCACCCAGCTTCGCAGAAGGCGCTTGCGCGATTCGTCGCTGCGCAGCCGCTCCAGCGTCGCGTGGCGAAATTGTGCGTTCTTGGCGAGGCGCTTTCGGTCGTATCCAGCGGATCTTGTGGTGACGAGGATGCGGGCAGCTGGATAGTCGGCCGCGAGCTGCTCGATGCGGCTCAAAGCGCCTTCGTAGTCAGCCACTTCGTCGAGGCCATCAAGGAGGATCCAGAGCGCGCCGTCGCTCGAGGCCGCCGACTGAAGCTCCTTTGCAAGGCTACCCATCTCCGATTCCGAGCAATCCTTCACGCATTGGCTCTGGATGAGATCGAAGAGCCCTCCATGCGCACCGGCGAGCGTCGAGAGTCTTACAAAAATGGGGATCGGGCCCGCGGGCTCCGCGGCGAGCTTGCGGCACAGATCGCGCGCGAGCGTCGACTTTCCTGCGCCCGGCTCGCCGATCAGCACCCAACGACCGGAGCCGAAGGAAGGAGAGCTTCTGGGGAGGAGAAGCAGCTCTTCGAGGGTAACGACGCTTCGCTCGAAGCTGCCCAAATGCCCTGCGCGCAGCCCCTGCCCGTCGCCGCGCATCTCTTCGATGGCAACGCGCTTTTCCTGGAGGAGGGCGAGGTCGGCTTCGGGAAAGAGCGTGACAAGCTTGGAGTGCTTTGTTGTGAGGTAACTCCGATAGCGCGCGAGGATTGCTTCTGGCTTTTGTGAAGACTTCTGGGCCGGGGCCTCCACAAGCGCGGCGAGCTTCGGCTTGAGCTCGATCGCGTTGCTCCAGCGGTCCGACTCGCGGCAGAGGTGCGCCACGTCCATGAACGCCTCGAAGCAGGGGCCTTCATCGGGATCTATGCCTTTCCCACCAAGCCATATCTGAAGATCAGCTTTTCGCGCCATGGCGAAGCCGGCGAGGATCGCAGCGCTCGAATTGTGGATTCCATGCCGCAGTCGCTCTTCCTTTGCCGGACGCATGGTGGGAATCCAAATAAGCTTGGAGATGCCGTCGGCGAAGCTCGGGAGATCCTCGAGCGTTGCGGGGCTTTCTCGGATCACGCACTCGGCAGGGACACCTTTCTGAAGGAGGCTGCTCATCGCGCTGCCCTCGGACCAGCCCAGAGCGAGGACACGAAAGGGGATCTTCGGTGGAGTGACCGGAGTGAGGTGGATCTTCAGGTGGCGCTCGCTCGCGCTCGCGGCGAGGGCAGCATGCTCTTTGACCTTCGCGAACTCGACGCCGTTGGCAATGAGCTGTCCCGTCAAGGGTGCCAGCGAAGCCCACTCCGGAAAGTTCTCTCCGTGGCACATTAGGCGAACGGGAAGCCCAAGCCCGAGCGCGAATCCGATCTCGAAGCAAACATTGGCATTGGGCGAGTCGACCAATGCAAGGACGGCGTCTGCGTTTCGGATGCGCGGCTCGACCTGAGCCTTCCAAAGCTGACCGCTTGCAACTTCCTCAAGCCCGGGAATGTCGATGAAGACGCCCGGCGGATGCTCGGCGGGGTCGGTGAGAAGGCTCAGCTCCGAGCGAAAGCTGCGGTTCTGAAAGTCGTAAGCAACAAACACGCGCTTCGCGCGCGGAGCGGGGGTGGGTGCGGCGTCGGCCATGGCGTGACTCGCGCGCGAGAATAGCAAAGGACGCGGCCCGCGCGTGGGTGCTCGCAAGTGGGGTCGCGAGGCCGTAGAACTCCGCTCCGGAAGCGCCCCCGACGCTATGTCTGCCGAAGCACCCTCGACACCCGCCCCCGTCGTCACGGAGTTCGTTCCGGGGGTGCGCGCCAATTTGCGCTACGACGTGCCGGCCGGGCTCGTCGTCTTCCTCGTCGCGCTCCCGCTCTGTCTCGGCATCGCGCTTGCGTCGGAGGCGCCGCTCCTCTCCGGAATCATCACCGGAGTGGTTGCCGGGCTACTCGTCTCGGTTCTCTCTGGCTCCGAGCTCAGCGTGAGCGGCCCCGCAGCCGGCCTCACAGTGATCGTTGCATCGGGCATTCGCAACCTCGGCGGCTTCGAGGCGATCCTGACGGCGACGCTCGTGGCCGGCGCGTGGCAAGTGGTCTTTGGGCTCCTTCGCGCGGGCGTCTTCGCCGGGTTCTTCCCGACCAGCGTGATCAAAGGCATGCTCGCCGGCATCGGGATCATTATCATCTTAAAACAGATCCCGCACGCTCTCGGACGCGACAACGATTTCGAGGGCGACCTCGGCTTTTTTGAATTCGCCGGGAAAGGCAACACCTTCTCCGAGATCGTCGTGGCGCTGCGCACTTGGAGCGGCGGCGCCGTGATCATTACGGTTCTGTCGTTCGCGGCGCTCATTCTCTGGGCGCGGCCGGAGGTGCAACGATTCAAGCTCGCCTCGTTCGTGCCGGCGCAGCTTGTGGCGGTCTTTGTTGGGCTGTTCACCAATGAAGCGCTGGCCGTGCTCTCGCCGGGCCTCGAGATGCGCGTCGAAAACAACCATCTCGTGGAGCTGCCCATCCTCACGAGCCTGGGGGATCTCTGGACGCAGCTGCGATTTCCCGATTTCTCAAAACTAACAAATACCGGCGTCCACACCATGGCGATCACGCTCGCCGTCGTGGCGAGCCTTGAGACGCTGCTCTGCCTGGAGGCGACCGACAAACTCGACCCGCTGCGGCGCATCTCGTCGAAGAGCCGCGAGTTGATCGCGCAGGGCGTTGGGAACATGGCGTGCGCGCTCGTCGGCGGAATTCCGATGACGTCGGTCATCGTGCGCAGCTCGGCGAACATCTACGCGGGGGCGCGCACGCGGACCTCGGCTTTTGTGCACGGGCTTCTGATGCTGGCGGCCGTGGCGACGGTGCCGTGGCTTCTGAACCGGATCCCGCTCGCCTGTCTCGCAGCGATTCTGATCCTCGTGGGCTACAAGCTCGCGACGGTGAAGCTCTTCAAGCAGATGTTTCAGGAAGGAGCAATCCAGTGGATTCCCTTTGCGACCACGATCATTGCAATTGTGTTCTCCGACCTGCTGAAGGGCGTGATGATCGGGCTCGGAGTCGGGCTTTTCATGGTCCTGAAGTCGAACATCTACTCGGCAATCAACACGGCGTCGGAAGGGAAGGATTTCTTGATCCTGTTCACCAAGGACGTTTCTTTTATTAACAACATTCGCCTGAAGCGCGAGCTGGCGAAGATTCCCGATGGCGCAAGCGTCTGGATCGACGGCTCGCGCGCGATGTTCATCGACCACGACATTCAGGAACTTGTGAACGAGTTCCAGCGGACGGCGCACCTGCGCGGAATCCACGTCGAGGTAAAAGACATCGAAGGCAAGCAATATCCTCTGAAGCAACGGACGCGGATCAGCTAATGGACACCTATAAGAAGTTGCTGCTGGCCAATCGCGCCTGGACGCAGGAGAAGCTGACTCTACGTCCGGATTTCTTTGAGAGGCTCTCTCGGGAGCAGAAGCCGGAGTTTCTTTGGATCGGATGCTCCGATTCACGCGTGCCGGCGGAGGAGATCACAGGCACGCAGCCGGGCGAGCTCTTCGTGCACCGGAATATTGCGAACTTGGTGGTGCATACCGATTTTAATTTGCTGAGCGTTCTGCAGTATGCCGTGGATCACCTCAAGGTGAAGCACATCATCGTGTGCGGCCACTACGGGTGCGGCGGCGTGAAAGCCGCGATGGGGCATCAGCGGCTTGGGCTGCTGAATAAGTGGCTGCGAGCGATTAAGGATCTATATCATCTTCATCGCGATGAGCTGGAGATCCAGGAGGACGTGAGCAAGCGCACGAATCGGCTCGTGGAGCTGAATGTGATTGAGCAGGTGCACAATTTGGCGAAGACGTCGATTGTGCAGTACGCGTGGCACACAGAGCACCGGCCGTCTCTGCACGGGTGGGTGTACGGGCTGGATACGGGCGTGCTGCAGGATCTCCTGATGGTCACGCCCGATGCGAAGATGGATGATATCTATCGATTCGACATGGAGGAGCTGAAGGCGGACAAGCATCATCCGTAGGGGATGGGGTGCGCGGCGCACGCGCCGCGGAGACCGGTCGGCGCACGCGCCGACCCCACTTCACAATTAAAGGAGGGTCGCCCGCGCCGACCCAACGCCGGAGTTCGTGAAGTTCTTCGTAGGGCGCGGGCTTGCCCGCGACGAGTCGGCCGCGCTTGCGCGGCCGGTCAGGGCTTACAGTCGTACGGCCCGCCGTCCACGTCAGCGCCGCACTTCGAGCAGAGCGTGTTTTGTGTCTTCACACCGAGCCGCGCGCGCGTGTCGAGCAGCTTCTGCACCTGCTCTGGCGACAGCTCCTTCACCCCGCCGAGCGTGCGCGCGTAATACAGAATCGTCGCCGTATGCTCGATCACCTCGAGCTTGCGGAAGGCATCGATCAGGCTCGTCCCGAGCGTGAGGGCGCCGTGGCGCTCCAGCAGCACCACATCCGAGCAGCGGATCGTCTCCCGCAGCGAATCGGGCAGTTCCTGCGTCCCCGGCGTCCCGTAGGGGGCGGTCGGGATCGTGCCGAGCGTCACCACCACTTCGGGGATCACGCACAAATCGAGGGAGAGCCCCGCGAGCGTGAACGCCACGGCGTGCTTGGGGTGAGCGTGGCAGATCGCCCGCATGTCGGGCCGCTCGCGGTACGCCGTCACGTGCATCGTCACTTCCGTGCTCGGCCGCGTGTCGCCCGACACCACGTTTCCGTTGAGATCGATATGTGCGATCTGCTCCGGGCTCAGGAACGCTTTCGGCGCGCCCGCCGGCGTGATCAGAATCCCGCGGTCGCCCAAGCGCACTGAAAAGTTGCCGTCGACATTGGTAATAAGGCCCTTGTCGTAGGCCATGCGCGCCACTTGGCACACCGCCCCGCGCAGCGCCGCCTCCTCATCACTCCAGCTCATCGCCGTGCGCCTCCCGCCGCACCGCGCACCGGGAACTCATGCTCCGTCGCGCGGTAGGCGATCTCGCCCTTCACTTCGATCTCGTCCACAAATCCGACGATCGTCGTCTTCACCGGCGCCCAGGGATCGCCGAAGAGCGTGCGCGCGCTCGACCCTTCGTCGAGCACCAGCACGCGGTCGCCGACGCCCGCCTGCGCGCGATCCACCGCCACCTGCGCACGGCCCTTGGGCTTGCCGGTGGCCGGATCGATTGTTCTCACTAAAAGTAGCTTGCGCCCCGCATAGAACGGCTGCTGCACCGGCGCTACCACCGTGCCGATCACGACGGCGATCTTCATCGCGCCTCTCCCGATTTGTGGTTTGCGCGCCAACCGTCGTCGAAGCGCGGGAATTCCTTTCCGGCATCGACCTCCTCCACATGGCCGATCACTGTGGCATCCACGGGCACAAATCGCTCCCGCAGCGGGAACGAGGCCTCGCGGCCATCGATGAAATACACCAAATCACCCGGCCCCGACTGCGCCGCGTCGCACGCGACGAGCGGCGGCCCCGAGGCCCTGCCGTCCTCATCGAGAGGCTGAATCCACTGGAGCGCCACGCCGTCGAGACCCTCAATTCTCCGGGTGGCGACGACTCGTCCGATGACGCGCGCGAGGTCCATCGTCGGCTCAGGCGGGCGCCGTCCAGCCGGCTTCGCGCTCTTTGTGAAACACCTGCTCGCCGCCGACGTCCCACGAATCCACAATCGCCATGATCACGGCGTCGCACGGCTTGCCATCGGTAAGCTTCGTCTGCCGCGCCGAAGAGCCCGTGCAGAAGAGCACCATCTCGTGGAGCCCCGCGCCGACGGCGTCGACGCAGACCACCACATCGTCGAGCGCGCGGTTGCGGGCATCGTGGCGCTGCACCAGCAGAAGCTTCATATCGCGCATCTTGTCGTCTTTCTGCGTCGAGACGACCGAGCCGATCACGCGTCCAAGCAGCATAAGTTCGATTCGGGAGGATGGGGTGTGCGGGGAGATCCGTTTGGGGCCGCTCAGCGCGTCGCGCCCCGGGAGCCTTCGCTCTTGGGGCTGATGCCGGCGGGAACCTTGGGATCGAGATATGTGGTGATCTTCGCTTCGTCGCGCATGCGCTGATACAGCTCTGCCACGAGCGCCGAGCGAATTTGTGGACGAAGCGCCGCCGGCTCCGGCCCGGGCTTGACCTCATGGATCAGCGCCACGCCGGCTCCCTGCTCGACGCGGAAGGGGCCGACCAAGCGCCCGGGCGCCGCGTCCGTCGCGAACACCGCTCCCAAAAGCCCCGCGTCGTAGCCGGGCTCGCGCCGATGGAGCCAGCCGATCTCCCCATTGCGCTTTTTCGAGGTGCCGTCGTTCGAGTAGATCGAAGCGAGGCGCGCAAATTCGCTCGCCGGCTGCGGGCTCGCCTTCCAGCGATCCATCATGCCGGTCAGCTCCTGCTCCGCTTCGGGGAACGTCTTCGAGACGGGGAAGCCGGGCGTGTGCGCCGCGAAAAGTAAGATCCACGACACGCGCCGCGATTCGCCGAGGAGGCCATCCCAATAATCCTTGCGCGCTTCGTACTGCTTGTCGACCTCGGCGTCGGGATAGAGCTTCTCGCCGAGCTTCCACAATTGCGCTTCACCGCGCACGCCTCCGTCAGCGCGCAGGTCGTCAAGCGTGACCCCCTTGGCTTTCAGAAACTCCTCAAAGGAGACTCCGGCGATGGGATTATTGGCTACAAATCGCTCACGCCGCCGCGTGATCGCAGCCTCGATGTCGGCCGCCGACAGCTCGACGCCCGCCTCCGCCGCCTTCGTCGCCACGAGGCGCATGCCCACAAAAGCCTTCAGCGCTTCGCGCACGTCGGCGCGCCCGAGCTTCAGTCGCAGCGTGCGGCCGAGGTCTTCCAGGGTCACGGGCGAGCCGCCGATCGACGCGAGCACGCCGGCTGGCTGCCCTTCGCGGTCGACTTTCGTCTGCTTCACGCGGTCGGCGAGCCACAGCTCCTGCTGCTCGGGGCGCACCGGCTCGTGCTTCTGGATCTGTAGGTCCTCGCGAACCATCCGCTCGCAGGCGAGATGCTTGCGGTAGAAGGCCTCGAAGGTCGCCCGATCCATCGCCTTCAACTCCAGCTCCTCCGCGAGCGTGTGGCGCTCCGCCTCGAGGATCTGCTTCTCGACGACTGCGAGTGCCGCCGCGAGTTCCTCCGCCGAGATCACAATTCCGCGCCGCTCGACCTCGCGTTCCAGGATCCGGTCGCGGATCAGGTACTCGAGGGCGTCTTTCCCGAGAGAGTCCTTCTGGTAGCGCGTCGCGAGGTAGCGCTCGAACTCCGCCATGGAGACGGAGCCGCCGGCGAAACGCGCCGCGGGCTCTTCGGCGGGGGCAATCGCAGCGAGAAGCGCGACCAGCCCAGACAGCAACGGGAGGGTGGAACCCATGGGGCGCAGAGTCTGCCGTAAGGGAGGCTCGCCGCCCACCCCGCAGGCGCACGCCTTCAATCGCCCATGGCGTGATGGTGGTGGGGGCCGTCGGCGCGGTGGGCCGAGGCGCGCGGATCGGGGCGCTGCTGGCTGGGGAAGGAGAAGCCGCAGGGATTCGTCGGGTCGATCAAATCGCGGTCGGCGAGATCGCGCGGGTCGATCGGGAAGAAGCGGCAGTTGTCGGGCCGGCGGTCGTGGATCGAGCAGGTCGGCAGCCCGCTCGACTCATCGAGGAAGGGGCACCGGAAGAGGAGCTTGCAGCAGGCGGCGCATCGCCCGCAGGTGCCCTCGCGCTTGCGCGACTGCTCCTCGATATAGGAGCGGCGGAATTTGTGAAGATAGAAGCGGCGGATCTTGCCGCCAGTGAGGCGCAGCGTGCGCTGGAGCCACGAGACGCGGGGCGCCGCCGCCGACACGCGCGCCTGCGGCACTTCGACCGGATTCGCGGGGACGGCAGAGCTGGGAGGGGGAGTCACGGGATCGACGGGTGGCCCGATGCTGTGGCAATGCGCCGAACCGGGCGCAGGCCCGGCCGGCGCGCGGATGGTACGCGCCGAGCGGGCGCGGCTCGATGGTGTTTCCTCTGCGGGGCGACTCGCGCGAGGCTCGCCGCCGAACCCTGGCGCACCGGAGATCGCTGCTGCGATGCCCCATCGAAGAATTTCTGAAACTGGCCGAACGCGGGGCGACATCGACGGGTGTGCGAACAAAAGTGGTGTCGAGCCACAGATGTTCGCCTCCCCCAGAGTTGACAGTTCACTTCTCTACTCTTCCTTTGCTCCTCTGTGGAGCACGGCAGCTCTCCCATGCGTTCCAGCCTCCTCTTCGCAGCCGCAGCGGCCCTTTTCGTGATCCCGTCGTTCGTTCTCGCGAGCAATGATAGCGATGCCGAGGTTCCCGGCGATCCCTGCCCGGGACACACGGCCGTCTCGACGCCCGGCCCTGCGACGGGGACGAATCCGTCGAAGGCATGCCCGGGGTCCGGCGCCGCGAACTGCAACTATTTCGAGACGTTCTCGCTGGCCTGGAGCTGCGTCTCCACCCCCGGCAGCAATACGAAGTGCGTGGCGGATCCCGCCGCGAAGCTGAAGGTCAAGATTGAGTACCGCTGCAACTCCAACAATACACAGTGCATTCCTACGGAGACGGTGATTCTGACCGGAGCCGGACTGAAGACGGTGCCCTGCACGCCGGTCACTGGCGGAAATAAGTAGCTCCCACTTCGCAAGGCGCAGGCCGAAGGGGCCTGCGCCTTGCGGCCATTCTCACGCACCGCCATTCACCTCCGCCTCGATTGTTGACTTCAGGCAGTTCCCCAGGAAGCTCCCATGGCCACAGTTCTAGGAACCACCTTCTCTCTCCGAGCTCCGCTGACTTTGATGGGGGCTCTCCTTTTGGGCGTCACGGTCGCGGCGATCGCTGACCCCTTTTCGCGAAGAGGCTCCTCGCGGTCGGCTTCCAGCACCGCGACTTCCCCGGCGGCCGATCGCGAGTTCACAATCGCGGAGCCTGCAGCCTTCGGTGCAACAGAGCACCGCGAGGCCGACCGCACAGAGCCTGGACCGCCAACTTTTTCCGGGACCGCAGCTCCAAGTCTTCAGGAGTGGCTTGCGAACCTGGAGCCGCTGGATGCGAGCGGCGAGGCTCGACTCCTGGCAGCCTACCGAGATCGTATCGGTGATACTCACTCCATGCAGGAGAGAGTTGATATTCTGTATGCGATCGGGAAGCTCTCCGACAGGATCCGCGCCGAGCGGCTCGTACTCACGCTCGCGTCCGAGGAAACGCAAGGGGCGGATGGCCTCATCGCGATTGCCGCCGCAGGAGATGTGCTTGGCGCCATCTGGCACGAGTCGATGGATCGAGTTGAAGCTCATCGGGGTGCGCTCTACGGCGCTGCCCCCGACGCCGAGAAGCTCGCCATTCTTGTAGGAATGGCGAACGCCGAGGCTCCCGACATGGGCCCCGACCTCTCCACGCTCGCACTCGGAGGGGAGAGTGCACTTCTGCGAGCGAATGCCATCCTGACCATGGGGCGTGCCGCCGACAGCCAGAGCCTTCTCTCTCTTACAGAAGTTATCCTCGCCCGCCCATTGGATGGCGATTCGGCTCACATGGACTTAGTCAATGCGGTTCGGGCATTAGTGACTGCCGCTGACCGTGAACCGAGCCTCGGTCCGATTGCGCTCACGCGCATCACCGATCGAATGGTGCGCGCCGACATGAATTTGGTGGCCTTTCAGTCCTGCTTCGATGAGCTGGTGAAACTCCATCGCGGCGCTGCCGAGGAGTTCGCCGCCGCGCCCCATCTGCTTGAGGGCTCCAAGAAGGCCTATATGGCCGAGGTGCTCCTCGCGGCGAAGTGAGCTCCCGGAAAACTCTTCCGGACTCTCGCGCGGCGCCGATGCGCCGCGCAGCTTTGAAAGCTGGAGTCTCGGTCGGAACCCACGGTTTGGAGGTACAGAGGGCAATGGAAATGGGACATGTAACGGCGGGGTGGAAGACGGCAGTTGCGGCGCTGACGGCGTTCACCGTCGTCGTGTGGTTCGGCGTGTTTACAAAAGCGTGCCTCATGCGCAGCAAGCCGCAGGAGCAGCCGGTGGCGAGTTCCGCGCCGGCACGCCCGGCCGCAGTGCGCACTCAAGCGGCACAATTCCTGCCGGCAGGAGGCACACGGTCCACCCCGGTCATCACGCCCATGCCGTCGCCGAGCGATTCCTTCGGCGGCGACACTCCCTCCGATCTGCGCGCCCTCCACGAGGCGCGCTGACGATCAGGCCCCCTGGGCCCTCGAACGCTCTGCCGAGCGCTCCTGCCGGAATTGGAGCTCGCCACTCTCGAGCTCCACGCGGATGCGTGCCGAGCGGCGCATTCGCCCGTCGAGCACAAGGTTCGCGAGCGGATCCTCGATCGACTGACGCACGACGCGTTTGATCTCGCGCGCGCCGTATTCCACCGAGTATCCGCGATCGGCAACCCACTGATCGACGCCGTCGCCGAAGATCACTTTGACGCCGACGCGACGGATGCGCGCCGCGACGTCGGTCAGCGCGAGTTCCGCGATGGTGCGCGCGTCCTCGATGGTGAGGTCTCGGAAGACCACAATTTCATCGAGCCGATTCAGGAACTCGGGACGGAAGTTTTCCTTGAGCGCGCCTTGAGTAATCTCGCGGATCGAAGCCGCGTCGAACGACTTCATTTTTCCATTGCCGAATCCGCAGCGCGAGCCGGCGCGCTCGAGCTCCTCGACGCCGACGTTCGACGTCAGCAGCACGATGGAGCGGTCGAACCGGATCGTCTTTCCCTTCGAATCGGTCAGGATTCCGTCGTCGAGGATCTGCAACAGCAGGTTGCGCACCTTCTCATTGGCCTTCTCGATCTCATCGAAGAGGACCACACAATTGGGAGTGCGCCGCACGGCCTCCGTCAGGTAGCCGCCCTCGCCGTGCCCCACATATCCCGGGGGCGCGCCGATGAGCTTCGCCACCTCGTGGGGGAGTGAATACTCGGTGCAATCGACGCGCACCATGTGCTGAGGCGCGTCGTAGAGCTGCCGCGCGAGCGCCTTGGCGAGCGCCGTTTTTCCCGTGCCGGTGCGTCCTACGAAGAGGAAGCAGCCAAGCGGGCGCTGCGGCTCATTGAGGCCGACGGCTGCTTTGCGCAGCGCGCGCGTCACCGTCGAGATCGCCGTGTTCTGCCCAATGATGAGCTTGCCGAGGCGGCGGTCGAGGTCCACCACCCGTTTGGCGAGCTCGCGGGCCGCCTCGGAGATCGGTTCCTCGCCGGGCTTCGACGTCCCGTTCTCCACGGCCGACGCCGGAAGCGCCACCTGATGGATCTCGAGCCGCGGATTCACATCGATGCAGAGCTGGTAGAGGAGATCCTCCACCGCCGATGGATCGCTGCCGCAGGCCCGCGTGGCGGCCGCGCGGACCGTCGTGTCGAGGTCGACGACGCAGCCCTCCACCACCCGCTTTCGGTAGTCGATCCGGTTGGGAGCTGGCTTGGAAGCCAGCGTGCGCGCGATCTCTTCCTCGCTTAGCACCCGCACCCGGATAAACCCGTCCATCAAATCGAAATACTTGAAGACGACGGTGTTGTCTCCCTCGCGCACAGCGGATCTCCTTCTCCGGTTCGACCGAACAGTTGCCGGCGCGCCTCACGCCAGCCCGCGCCATTCTCGGCTCCGTGACGTGATCGCAGGAGGAAACCATTGCCGCTCAAGTTGAACTCGCTGGCCGTTCGGGGGTTGCCGGATCTCCGTTGGCGCCCTCGGTGTGCGAAATGATTTCCCACTGCGGGCAAAGAGGAGGCTTCGAAAGTGCTCCGCAAAGCAAGCGCGACGAGGCCTATGCCCAGCTCAGATGACTTTTGAAGCGTCCGCGGAGCCCAAGGCGGCGAGTATTCTCCCGTACCCGCATGCCCAGCCGCGAAGAGCTCGAGTTTCTCGCCCTCCTTGTTCACCGAGGGAAGCTCACGCATGAGCAGGCCGGTGAAGCGATGCGCGAGGCGCAAAGCGCCCAAGCGCGCCTCGACTCCACGTTGATCCGCCTCGGCTGGTTCACCCGAGAGAAGCTTGAGGAGTTGCGGAAGAACGACGGCGAGGATCTCCCGGACGTGCCCGGACACATCGTGATCGAGCGTATCGGCATTGGCGGCACGGCGCGCGTCTATCGAGCCAGGGAGCGGCAAAGCAGCCGTGACCTCGGCGGCCGCGAGGCGGGTGGCCGCGAGGTGGCGCTCAAGATCTTGAACCCGGAGCTCGCCCTCGATGCGCTGGCGCGCGAGCGATTCATTGCCGAAGGGCGGCTTTTGTGTGATCTGGACCACCCGTCGATCGTGAAGGGATATCGGGTCGCCCACTTCACGCCGCGATCGGGCGGAGATCCGGTCTATCTGCTCTCGATGGAGCTCGTGAAGGGGAAGACCCTGCTCGAGCATCTGCACGCGAAGCAGAGCTTCGATGAGGACACGGCGCTTGCGGCCGTGCTGGCTGCGGCGCGCGGTCTTGATTATTTGCGTTCGCGCGGAATTGTGCACCGCGACATCAAGCCCGGAAACTTGATGATCGGCGAGGGCGGCGTCGTGAAGCTGATCGACCTCGGCTTTGCGCAGTCGTCGGCCGCGGAGACGGCCGCGAGCGCGCCCGCCGACACGACCGTTGGGACGGTTCATTACTTATCTCCGGAGCAAGCGCGCGGCGAGGGCGATCTCGACGTGCGCAGCGATATCTATTCTCTCGGCGTCACGCTCTTCCATCTCGTGGTGGGGGAACTGCCGTTCCAGGGCGAGGCGCCGAGCGAAGTGATCCGCAAGCATGTTCTGGAAGGTCTCTCGTCGCCGGCCCTCAAAGGGCGGCGCATTTCGCCCCATGTTCACTATTTCATCGAGAAGATGATGGCGAAGGAGCGGGAGATCCGCTACGGCAGCCCGTCGGAGCTGATTCGAGACATCGAGCGCACGACCGCCGGCAAGAAATCCGCCGATTTCAAGCCTCGGCGATGATGGCTCATGGGTGCGGAGTTTTACTTTTCGTGCACCCGCTGCGGGAACTGTTGCTCGAACGGCAGCGGATATGTGTGGATTGAGCCCGAGGAGATCGCGCCGATGGCTGCGGCGCTGTCGATGACCGAGGACGCCTTCGCGCGCCGATATGTGCGGGAAGCGGGGGGTCGGCTTTCGCTCGTGGAGGACCGTCCAGGCGGCGGGCGATGCGCGCTCCTCGAAGGTAAGAATCATTGCACGGTCTATGGCGCGCGACCGCGGCACTGCCGTGAGTTCCCGCGCTGGCCTGCGATCGTCGGCGGCGGCGAGGGCTTCGCTCGCGCCCGTGCGATCTGCCCCGGTATCCATGAGGTGCCTCCGCGCGCCGTGCGCGTGGCGGCCTACCGCGAGCTCGACGCGCTCTATGCGCGCGTCGACGGGGAGGTGGCGGCGCTCACTCCGAAATGTGAGATTTCGGGGCGCTGTTGCGACTTTCCGACGGCGGGGCATCGGCTTTTTGCGACGTGGCTCGAAGTCGATTCGGTCGTCGAGCGAGGGCCGCAGCTCGGGATCGCGGAGGGGCCGGGGTGGTGCGAGCTCTATCGCGGCCGGCGCTGCATGGGGCGCGAGGTTCGTCCGCTCGCATGCCGTACCTATTTCTGCGATCCCCTCACGAGCACGGCGCTCGCCGAGTTGCACGAGGCGCGGCTTGCGGAGCTGCGCGCGCTGGAGCGCCGCCTTGGGTATCCACAGGGCTATGGCGACTTCGTCGAACTCGTTCCGCAGCGGCGCGCGGCGATCGCGTCGCTCGACGCCCGGCGCGGCCGGGAATAGCGAAGGGGGCGATTCCGACGTACATGCTTGCCATGCCGCTCGCCGCCCTCGCTCTCCTGGCGCTCCTCGCGCCGCCCGCGCTCTCCATCGGCGACGAGGAGGCGGTCGAGCGCCGTCGACAGGCCCTCGCCTGGAACGACAAAGGGGTGGAGCGCAAGGCGGCAGGGCAGCTCCGCGAAGCGATCGAGGCGTTCGAGCGCGCGCTGGCGCTCTGTCCGACTGAAGCGACGATCGCCTCCAACCTCGGGCGCACCTGGAACGACGAGGGCGTGCGTCTCCTCGAGAAGGAGGGCGACGTGGAGGGGGCGCTAGCGGCCTTCGTGCAGGGCGGAAAGCACATCCCCGACGACCGGACGCTGCGCCGTAACCACGCGCTCGCGCTGGATCGGCGCGGACGCGACAAGATGAAGCAGCGCCGGTTCGACGAAGCCGCGGCTGATTTCGAGCAGGCGCTCGCGTTGGCCCCCGACGAGGCACAGATAGCCTTCTCGAAATGTGCGCTCTTCCACGCGAAGGAAGACTTCGACACAGGCGAGCGCGAGGCGGAAAAGTACACTCGGACGTTTCCGAAGGAAGTCGAGGGGTGGAGGCTTCTCTCGGAGATTCGCTATAAAAAGGGAGAGGTGAAAGCGGCCGTCGAGGCGCTCGAGAAGGCGGCCGAGCTGGCGCCCTCGCGGGCCGACGTAAAATCGCGGCTCGAGGAGCTTCGGCAGGAGGCGGCAGTGGAAGGCAACTATTCTCCGGCCAACTCGCGCCACTTCCAGTTCCAGATCCCGCCGAACCGCCGAGACCAGCAGGCGCTCGCCGACCTCGTCGCAGGGATTCTCGAAGATGCCTATTATCGCGTGGGTGGAGAGCTGGACTTCTATCCCGAAGGGCGCACGCAGGTCGTTTTCTATGAGCCGAAGGATTTTAATGCGGTGACGCGCGCCGATGAGTGGACGGGGGCGCTTTTCGACGGGAAGATTCGCGTGCCGATTCGTGACTTTTCAAAGCAGCAGGACACGCTGCGGAATACACTTTTCCACGAATACACTCATCGGGTGGTCTCGGCTCTCGCCGGCACGGCGTGTCCGACCTGGCTGAATGAGGGGTTGGCGATGATGTCGGAGGGGCGCGACGTGCGGGAGGCGGAGGCTCGGCTGAAGAAGGCGCCGCGGTCGGTTCTCGATGCGCAGACTCTGCGGGGCCAGTGGGTCGGCAAGCTGCGTTCGGAGCAGGCACAGGCGGCCTACGACCAAGCGCTTTCGATGACAAGCTTACTGATCGAGCAGCGCGGGCGCGGTCCGATTGCAACGTATCTGAGGTCGATCGGGGGAGTCGGCGCGAAGGCGGTGCCGGAGGCGCAAGCCTTTGAAGCAGCGTTCCGGATGACATTCGCGGAGCTGCTCGAACGCTGGAGCATGTCGATGGGATTCCCAAAGGGGGAGTGAAGGTGCATTTGTAAGCCGCGTGCTGCGCACGACGGCTTCCTGGAAAAGTGGGGGTCGGCGCGTGTGCGCGAGGCTGTCGATTTGTGACTTGGGAAGGATGGGGCGTGGTCAGTCTTGGCGCGGCAGCGAACAGTCGAAGAGGCCATTCCGGGATACCTCCGATTTGAGCAGTCGGGAAGAATGGGGCGTGGTCAGTCTTGGCGCGGCAGCGAACAGTCCTCGATGCTCGGCGGCCCAATGGCTGCGCAGAATCGGACCGGCGCTTCGCGCCAGTCCGATTCTGCGCGCGCCATGGCCTCGCATCTGCGGAACTCGCCGCGCCAAGACCGACCCACGCCCCATTCCAAGCCGTCCCGCATCTGTGAAGGTGGAGGTAAAGGTGGGGCAATCTGGCGCGCCAACGTCTCCCGCAATCACTGAACCGATGCCGTAGGGCGCGGGCATCGCCCGCGACGATGTCGCGCGCGCATGCGCGCGCGGATGAAGAATCGTGCTGCCCATTCGTCATCGCGCGGGGCAAGCCCCGCGCCGTGGTTCGGCGCGAGTGCCGACCCTACGAGTCGAAATCTGTGCACGCCAAGACCAACTCACGCCTCAGCTGAAGCCGTCATTCATCGATGAAGGCGAAAGTGTCAGTTCCGCCGTAGGGCGCGGGCATCGCCCGCGACGATGTCGCGCGCGCATGCGCGCGCGGATGACGAAGCCTGCCTTCGACGACTCGTGGTCGCGCGGGGCAAGCCCCGCGCAATCGTTCGGCGCGAGCGCCGACTCTCCGGTCGAAAACTGTGCACGCGAAGAGCGACCCACGCTCCATTCGAAGCCGTTCCGCATCTGTGAAGAGGAAGGAGTCAGCGCCGGAATTTGCAGCTCCTGCTTGCGCGCGGACCACCCCCGAATCTCCCCCGCTCGAGTCCGAACCCCACAGATTCCGCGACGACAGCGACGTCGGCGCCGCCTTGCAAGTGTGGTGGAGCAAGCAACGGCAATCCTCTCGGTTCAGGCCCATGGCATGCCTCGTGAGCGCCTCCTGGCATTCGGCGAAGAAGACTTGAGCGATGCCGAACTCGTCGCGCTCGTCGTGGGATCTGTTGGCTCTCGGCCCGCTTCGGCGGTGGCGCAGCGGCTGCTGGAGTCGTTCGGTGGGTTGCGGGAGTTGGCGCTCGCCGATCCTTGGGATCTCATTCACCAAGGGCCCCTTGGCATGGCTGGGGCGTGCGCTCTGCGAGCATCGTTCGTCATGGGGCGGCGGGCGATGCGCCTTCCGATTGCTCCCCAGCGGGTGCTGCGGGCGGGCGCGGATGTGTTCGAACGGCTGCGCGGGCGGATGGGGTCGCTTCGCAAGGAGACCTTTGTGGCGCTTTGCCTCGATGGGCGTCATCGGGTACTGCGGGAGGAGCGCGTCTCGGAAGGAACATTGAATGCAGCCATCGTGCATCCGCGGGATGTGTATGGGCCCGCATTGCGGTGCGCCGCGGCGGCGATTGTGGTGGCGCACAATCATCCGAGCGGCGATCCGACACCGAGTGCGGAGGACCATGCGGTGACCCATCGGCTCCACGAAGTGGGAAAGATGGCGGGAATTGAGCTGCTCGACCATGTGATCCTCGGGGAGGATCGCTATTTCTCCTTCGCGGAGCGCGGACTGCTGCGCGGCCGTGCAGTGGAAGCACCATGAGCGCCTTGCTAGGCTCGTCGCGTGGTTCTCTTCGAAGCATGTGTGGATTCGCTGGACCGGGCGAGGGCTGCGTTCACAGCAGGTGCCGGTCGGCTCGAGCTCTGCTCTCATCTGGAGGTCGATGGGCTTACGCCCGACCCCTCGCTTCTGCGCACAGTGCTCGCGGAATCGAGAATCCCAGTGTTTGTGATGATTCGCCTGCGCGGGGGCGCCTTCACGGCGAGCGAGGCGGAGTTATTGGTCATGGAGTCACAAATCGACCTGGCGCTTCGGCTCGAGGCCCACGGTGTCGTCATGGGTGTGCTGCGCGAAGATGGGCGGATCGATGTGCCGGCGATGCGCCGCTTGATCGAGTGCGCCAAGCCGCTTCCTGTAACCTTTCACCGCGCCTTCGATCGGATCAAAGACAAGTTTTCAGCGTTGGAGACGCTCGTGGAACTCGGCGCTTCGCGAATCCTGACCTCGGGGGGCGCTCCCTCGGCATGGGAAGGGCGGGAGATGATTCGTGGACTCGTGGAGCAGTCGCGCGGGCGCGTCGAGATCGTCGCCGGGGGCAAGGTGCGCGCCGACCATTGGCGCGACCTCGTTCGGACCACAGGCGTCCGAGAGATCCACGGCTCGGTCCCGATCGACGTGCGAGAGAAGTAACTTCGCGGGAGGTTGGCCGCCGCGAGCCGTTGCGGCAGAGGAGGACGTTCCAAGTGCCATCGGAGCTGCGCGCGGGCCGCATCGCCCGCCGCCCATCGCCCATCGACGCGTCGCCTCGTCCTCGGCGGAAATCCTTGGCTACGCCTGGGCATAGGCTCCTTGCGCTGGACGACGATTTCTCGCGCTCGCTTTGCGGAGCACTCTTGGAACGTCCTCCTAGGCGAAGGCAACGGGCGAAGGCGACAGGCGAAGGCAACGGGCGAAGGCGACAGGCGAAGGCGACGGGCGAAGGCGACGCTGGCCCCCGGCGCCGCAGACGCCATCACCTTGGCCATGCAACGGGATGGCATCCAGTGGCCGCTTTTCCCGACTCCGAAGCCGCGGAGTCGGTGGGGGGCGGCTGGATGAGGACGTTTCAAGGGTGCCTCGCAAGGCGAGCGCGACGAGGCCTGCCCACACCTCGAATGACTTCTGAATCGTCCTCCGAGCTCAAGCCCGCCTCGGGCGGACGCCGAAAGCCAAGGCGGTCTCCTGGACTGCGCATGGGCGCAACTCCAGATCGAGGCGGGAAATCAAGCAGTCCCATGGTCACTTGGGGAGTCGTCACGATGATGAGCAACTGGATCCTTCCGGCGGCGGGTGCCGTGCTGGCTGCCGCTACTTCTGGCAACAACTTCGGCAGCTCAACGTCTCGGCTCTCGATGGGCCTCCAGCGCGTCGAGGCCAATGGAGCGTCCTGCGCGCCGCGGCTTTCGGCGAACGGGCGATTTGTGGTCTTCGAGTCGAAGGCCACGAATCTCGTCCCCCACGACGGCAATGAGCGCACAGACATCTTCGTGTTCGACCTCGAGTCGCGCTCGACACGGCGAGTTTCTGTGGCTTTCGATGGAAGCGGCGCCAATGGCGATTGCTTCCAGCCGACGATCTCTGCCGACGGGCGTCGCGTTGCATTCCTGTCGACGGCCACGAATCTCGTGCACGATGATACGAATGGCTGCGCCGACGTCTTCGTGCGCGACCTGACGACGCAGGAGACGTTCCGCGCATCGATCACCCACGACGGGAAACAGTCGAACGCCCCGAGCGGCGCGCCGTTCCTGACGCCCGACGGGAGAACGGTGGTCTTCCAGTCGGCCGCGTCCAATCTCGTCCCGGGTGATACGAACGGGAAGTCGGACATTTTTGTGCACAACCTCGCGGCGGCTCAGACGCTGCGCATCACGATGGGATTCGATGGCTCCGAGGCAAACGGCGACAGCATTTGCCCGTCGGCGTCGGACCACGCCTCCGTGATCGTCTTCTCCTCCAACGCGTCGAACCTCGTCCCACAGGACGGCAACGGCACGATGGATGTCTTCGCATTCGAGCGCCGCACCGGAAAAGTGAGCCGCATCTCCGCAAGCTCGGCCGGCGAAGGCAATGGCCTCAGCAAGACGAGCGGCCCCGGATCCCGGTGTATCTCCAACGACGGTCGATTGATTGTCTTCGAGTCGGGCGCCAGCAATCTGCTCCACGGCGACTCCAACGGGAAAATTGATGTGTTCGTTTTCGACCGGCAGCAGGGCGTCCTGAGCCGGGCGTCCGTCTCCACGTCGGGAGCCCAGTCCGACGAGGATTGCTCGGGAGCCGAGATCTCCGCGAATGGCCGTTCCGTGGTGTTCCAGAGCGCCTCCAAGATGCTCGCCGAGGGCAAGTCGACGTCGTCGGCCGACGTCTTCCTGCGGGACCTCCCGACGGCGCAGACCGCGCGCGTCTCTATGGGGCAAGAAGGCGGCGAGCCCGACTTCCATTGCGTCCGGCCGACGGTCGGATTCAACGGCTCCGTGGTGATGTTCGAGTCGCAGGCAACGAACCTCGTCGACAACGACAACAACGCCGTCTCCGATATCTTCGCGCGGAAGTAACTATCGGCGAAGCTACAAAAACCGGGGCGCCGCGAGCGCCCCGGTTTTTTTATGTACTCACCGCGCACGCGAGCGCCAGCGCCGCGACCGCAGCCGTCTCAATCCGAAGGATCGGCGTCGGGAGCGACGCCGGCACAACCCCCGCGGCCTCGAGGACCGCAAGCTCCCGATCCGTCACGCCGCCCTCCGGCCCGATCACGAGCGAAACCGGCGCGACGCTGAGCGCGAGACGGGCGCCGAGGGAAGGCGGCGGCGCCGACGGGTGAAGCAGGTAGGCCGACTCCTCGCGGGGACGCGTCGCACACCACTGCTCCATCGTTTCGAGCGGAGCGATCTGTGGCAGATAGGGGGCGCCCGACTGCTTGCACGCCTCCCGCGCGATGCGTCCCCACCGCTCCACCTTGTTCGGCGAGACCTCATCCCGAGCGGCAACCGAGCGCTCGAATGCGATCGGGCAGATGGCCGCCGCTCCGAGCTGCGTCGCCATGTCCACCAAAGTGTCCATGCGCGGACCCCGCGGCACCGACACGACGAGCGCTACCCGGCGGCCCGTGCGCGGTACCTGGTTGGCCTCCGTGACCTGCACCTCCACGCCTCGGCGCGACGCCGAGGTCACACTTCCCCGCGCGATCAGCCCGTTGCCATCCAAGAGCTCCACCGTGGCACCGACGCGAAGGCGCCTCGAGTCGACGGCATGACGGCTCTCGTCCCGGTCGAGTTCCACCAACGAGCCAGCGCCGATGGTTCTTCCAGCAATGAAAAAGCGGTCAACCATGGGATCGGAGAGCGGTACGAGCGGCATTCCGGTGAACGCCTCGGTGGCGCTTCTTTGCCGCGGCTCGAGCGAACGCTACCATCGCCCCCGATTGTAACCGCATGGGTGCGAGCGCCTTCGGCGTCCGCGCCTTCCACCGCCGACGTCTAGAAATCTTGCCGCAATCCCTCAGCGACCAGGATGGCCGAGCGCTACGCCCTCGTATTTGAAGGGGGTCCACGCGCTGGCGAGCGCGTCCCCGTTTCCGGTGACCGATTTACCCTCGGCCGCAAGCCCGGCAACTCCCTGGTCATCCCCGACGCATCGGTGTCGGGGAGCCATTGTGAGCTTCGGCGCACGCCCGACGGCTGGACTCTGAAGGACCTCGGAAGCACGAACGGCACCTTCTACGCGGGCGCCAAGATCCTCGAAGCGAAGGTCCGGAGCGGCGACACGTTTGCCGTCGGATCGGTTCTGCTGAAGCTCGAGATCGAAGGAGCGGCTGCGGCCGCGGGCACCGACGAGATCCTCCTTGGAGGCGAGGATGAGCAGCCGGCCGCTGCGCCGACGCGCCCCGCCGCCGCGGAACTCGACTTCGTGGAGGACGATCCGGGGCGAACCACCATCGCGCCCGCGGCGGCGCGTGCGGCCATGACCGCGCGAACAGCGCCCGTCGATGCGCCGATGGCTTCGGCCGGCGCCGAGAGTTCTCTCGTCACCGATGCTGCGACCGTGGAGCGCGCGCGCAAAGCGGCCGAAGAGGCTGCGAAGAAAGGGCGTCTCGGAACTGTTGCGCTCCTCGGCGTCGCCGTCGTCGCACTCGGCGGCGCAGCTTATGTGGTCTTCGGCTCCGGCGATTCGGGCGGCGCGCGCGCCAAGCCCGTTCCCAAGGTTGCCAATAATCTCGTCGAGCAGCCAGCATTCGAGCCGGAGACCGACGGCGACTCCCCGAGCGGCGCGCGGTCGGCCTGGGATCTGAACGACAGTCTGGCTCTGCCCGCGGGCTACGCCGACCTTCCCGACGGCGCCGCCGGAACCGGTTTCTCGCCGGGGACGCGAAAGGTGCGTTCCGGCGCCCGAGCCATCGAAGCCAAGCTGGAGGCCTCCGTGGCGCGCGCCACGAGCAAGCCGATCCCCGTCTCCCCAGGTCAGAAGATTACTTTTGCTGCGTACGCCGCCACCGGGGAGCGCGCCGGAGCCGTCGTGCAAGCCGTCTTCCGATCGTCCAAGGAAGGGGGCCCGAAGTGGATTCGCACCGGCGGCATCGGCTATGGCCAGGGGGCAGCCTTCACGAAACTTTCCGGCATCGCCACCGTGCCCACAGGCTGTAACGAGATGCAACTTTCGCTCGTCGGCTTTGGCACGGGAACTGTGGTGTTCGACGACGCCGAGGCCGTGGTTGGCGAAGGAGGCAGCGAGCCGATGATCGTGCGGAACGACATCGAGTTCCTGGCCGACCCCGTCAGCGGACGCGTGCGCCGCTTCGACCGCGATTTCTTGCATTCCATGGGTGTCGCCGTCGGCTCCGACAAGGCGCGCATGCTCGCGACGCTCGCGGGCTTTTCGGAAGGCGGCGGTTTCACCGCCTACACCCCCGCAGGACCGGCGCTGACCGGGTCGTGCAAGCTCGAGCCGGGCGAAGGAAAAGTGACCTTCCGATTCCAAGTCGACGCCGGCGATCCGGCGGCGGCTCTCGCATGGCATGTCGATCGCGCCTTTGCTCCGGAGATGCTCGTGCGCGGCGCGACGACGCGCTGGTCTCGGGGAGAGTTCACAGAAACCGCCTGCTCGGCGCTCGTCTTTGGTGAGCAGAGCGAGCGTGTGCGTGTCTCGTTCGAGCCGGCAGTCGCCGTGAAGGGAATTCCGGCGGGCGCCTCGACGCGGCTTGAGATCGCCGCACGCGGCGCCTTCGCCGCCACCGTTCAATACAGCTTCGACGCCGAGCGCAGGCGCGCCACGGAACTCGAAGCCCAGGCCGATGCGAAGGCCGCCGCGGGGGCGCTCGGCGAGGAGATTGCGCTTCGTGCACAAATCCTCGACGAGTTTCCTTTCGAGAAGGCGCTCGTCGAGCGCAACGAAAGCAAGCGCAGCGAGCGGCTTTCTGCGGGTCAGAAGCTCGTCGCTGACGTGGAGCGGAGGATCGAGGAGGCGCGTTTCTTCCAAGTCCCCGACGCCTTCCGCAAGGCGCGCACCGAAGCGGAGAAACTTCTCGTCAGCTATGCCGGCACCGACATTGCGGAGCGGGCCAAGTCAGCCATCGCCCGCGTCGACGAGTCGCTCGGAGATGTGGAAGCGGCCCGCGGCGAGAAGGACGCCGAGCGGCTCGCGACGATCGCGCGCGCCCTCGAAGCGAGCGGCGCCAAGGATCTCGCCGGCTATCTGCGCACTTATTTGAAGCAACATTTCCCTACTACGAAGGCGGCGAAGTCCGCCTCGGGAGGCTGAGCCGATGGCATCGGTCTTCACGGGCGTCGACCTCGGCAGCCACACCGTTCGCGTTCTCCAAGGGCGCATGAAGGGAACGGCCTTCGTGCCGACCCGCTTCCTCGCGCGCGAGCGCGCCGAGGGCGAGCCGGCCGAGCAGGCGCTCGCCGACCTGTTGTCGAGCTCCAAGGTGAAAGCGCCGGCGGCGCGCATCGGGCTCACCGGCTCGAGCGTGATTCTGCGCTATTCCCAGGTTCCGAAGCTCACCGATGTGCAGCTCAAGAATCTGATGCGTTTTGAGATTGATGAGCTTTCGCAACAATATGGCGGAAGTTTCGCCTCCGATTTCAACCTGTTGCCGATCCCGCCGGGCGTCACCGGAGATGATACAGTTCTCATTGCGCTCGCGCGCAACGAGTCGCTCGACGCGGTGACATCCGCTGTCGCGCGCGCCTCGAGTTCGGTCGGCGCCTTCACGCCCAACGGCGTGGCGCTCTACGATGCGTTCCTCAAGCTCGGCTCCGTGGGCGAAGACGGCGTGCTGCTCGCGAATATTGGTGAAGAGAACACCGATGTCGCGATCGTCGTCGGCCCCGACCTCGCCTTCGCACGAAGTGTCTCGCAGGGCGGCCGCAAGCTCACGGCCGCGATCCAGGAACGCCTCGGTTTCGATGCGGAGCGTGCCGAGGAGGCCAAGCGGGCGCTCGTGAACTTGGCTCCCGCCGCCAAGGGACGTTACAAAACACCGCAGGAGGAAAAAGTAACGAATGCGCTCCTCGGCGCGGCCGGCGAGTTCGCCTCGCTGCTGCGTTCAACGGCGCTCCTCGCCAAGGAGCAGCTAAAACTCCCCGAGCTGCGCATCACGCGCGCGTTCCTCTGCGGCGGCGGCTCGCGCCTTCTCGGCCTGCCGGAGTACCTCTCGGCGGCGACCGGCTGGAACGTGGCGCTCCTCGACCCCCTGGAGACGCTCGACCTCGGCGCCCTTCCCGCCGAGGAGCGCGCCGCCCTTGAGGAGCAGCGCCACGAGGCCGTGGTGTCGCTCGGGCTCGCGCTCGCCACTGCCGACCGCGGGCTCTACCGCATCGACATCCTCCCGGAGGCGCTCATCAAGAAGCGCCGCTTCCTGGAGCGCACGTCGTGGCTCATTGCGGCAGGCGCGCTCGCTGGCGTTTCGCTCGCTGCCGAGGCAGTCGTCCGCAAAGGGCTCGGCGATGACGCCGCGCGCGTCGCGGCCGACTCCATGCGCGAAGCCAAGCAGATTCGTGATATTCACGACAAGACGCTCAAGCTCGTGGGCGGGGCGGACGTGGCCGGCGCGAACCCGGCTCTCGCCGAGACGGCCACAGATCTCGAGCTGCGCGCATCCATCGGGCAGTCGCTCCTGCTTCTCGACCGCGGGCTTCGCCACGGCCTCCACCCCGATTTGTGGGTTGTGAAGACGGCCCTCAAAATTGACAAATCGCCGCTGCCCGATCTCAAGACGGGCGACTTGCGCCGGCCGCTTCTCATCGTGAGCGGCCGCGGTCGAGAGGGAGCCGAGCGCATCGACACGTCGTTCCGCTCGTCGACCGAGAAGCTGACGGAGATGTTTCCCGGCATCGGAATGGTGCAGACCTCCAAGATGAGCCAAAAAGGCTTTGAGTGGGAGATCACTCTCAACTTCTTCCCGGTCGCGCCGCCCGCCCAGCCAGACGTGGACAACGCGCGCTGAGCGCGCCGCCGAAGATTCTTTGGATTTTTCTATAGTTATTCACTTTTAAGAACAACGCACGATTCGCCCATGGCCTTTGACCTCAACGCGTTCCTCCAGGAGAACCGCAAGTTTCTCGCGGGCTCCGCGGTCGGACTCGCGGTTTTCTTCGCGGGGCGCGCCGTCATCGACTCGATGTTCGGCTCGACCTACCGCCAGGCGCAGGCCGACGTCGGCGCAGCGCAGCGCATGACGAAGGATGCCGTGTTTCACCGGCAGAACCTCGATGCGGCGAGGGCCCAGCAGGAAGGGCTCACGGCGGCCGTCGCGAGCCTCGGCAAGCGGCTCGCGTTTGTGACGCGCCCCGAGTTCCAGCTCAAAGAAGGGGGTGCTTCGCCGGCGAACCAATATCTCGATATTTCGGCGACTCTGCGCGAGCGGCGCCTCGGCGACGCCCGATCGCGGCAGATCGACTTGGTCGACTCGGTCGGGATCCCCGATCGCGCGCCGACCCAGGTGGAGGAGATCCGCCGCACGCTCCGCGGGCTTGACCTCGTCGACCGGCTCCTTGGCTTCGCCCTCGATGCGCGCGTTCGAAGCATCGACCGCGTCGGCATTCTTCCCAATAAATCGGGGAGCCGAGGCGACTCCATCGTGCGAGACGAGATTCGGGTGGAGCTTCAGATGCTCGCAACCTCCCAGTCCCTGTCGGCGTTCCTCGAATCGACCCAGGCCACCGTGCCGCCGCTCACCCTCGAAGGCTACGACTCGGTGCTGGCCACCGGCAACACCCGCGCCGCCAGCTCAGGCGAAAATCTGATCCAAGTGTCCATGACCTTCACGGCTCTCGAAGTGGAGGCGCAGTAACGTGGAGTTGCGCCGCGAGCCCGTTTTGTTCTTTCTGACGGCCGCCGTCGTCGGTTGGTGCGGCTGGTCGCTCTATAGCGATTCCGCGAGCCCGATCCGCAAGCCCACGCTGAAGAAGGGCGGCGGAGAGGTGCCCGACCTGCGCGTTCCTGATCTCACAAAAATGCCGGTTCCGGCGCGTCCTGACCTGCGCCGCGATCTGTATGGAGAACCCAAGGATACGCGGCCGCTGCCGAAGCTTGAGATCGGCGCGGGGCTGCCGCTGCCGGAGCCCGGGCCCTATCCGTGGGTTGCGCCTCCGCCGGTGCCGGGCCCCGTGCCCTCCGTGTGGCACCGATTTCTGAGGACGCCCGCCAAGGTGGAGGCGTTCGACTTCGCCGCCGCCCCGGCGGACGACGGAAATGTCGGAGGAGAGGCCGCAGCCGCGGCGCCTCCGGCGAATGTGGGGCCGGACTCCGCGGCCCCCGCGGGCGCGCCGGCCGCGGCCCCTCAGGCCGGTCTGAGCGCCGAAGAGCTCGAGCGCCGCTACGACCATCTTGTGCCGCGCGAAGGGCTCGAGATGTGGGGAAAAGTCAAGAATCAGAATAAGTATGATCTCAAGGAAGACGAAGCGATTCTCTTCCAGCAATACGACGTCAAGAACGACAAGCCCTTCGGCGCGCCCTACACGGTGGAGCGCGCCAAGCTGCTGCGCGTCACGCTCGCCAGGACCGTTCGCAACCAGCTCGAGCAGCGGAAACGAAAAGTGAAGTGGGTCGCGGGCAATGAGGGGCAGATCCGCGAATTCGCGATGCAGTGCCTCGAGTGGGGCAACGAGGAGCCGGCGGCCTTCGCCGAGGCCGAGCGCCAGCTGCGCAAGGCGCTCGAGCTGGCGCCGAGCGATCCGGCCAATTCGCTCGGGCTCGGGCAATTGTTGGAATCGACCTTCCGGTACGAGGAGGCGTGGAAACTCTATCGCGACATGACCGACGGCGCCTTCAAAGCGAGCGCCGATGCGTGGGTCGCTCTTGCCTCGCTCGAATCGCGGCTGCACCTGATGGCCGACGCCCAAGCCCATCTGGAGAAGGCGGCGTCGCTCGAACCTCAAAATTACCGTCCCAAGCTCGCCCTGGGTGAGTTCTACTTATCGGGCGGGCGCCCCGACCGCGCCCTCGAGACGCTTGAGGCTGCGATCCGTTTCGAGCCGCAAGGGGCCGAAGGGGTGCCGATGCGCGCGCGCATCCGGCGCCGCCTTGCCGAGGCTCAGCTCGCGCTCGGGCAGCTCGACGCCGCGGCGGAGACGTTCACAAAATCGCGCACCGTCGCCGCCGACGACCCCGGCGCCACCGTCGGTCTCGCCGCCGTGGCGCTGCTGCGTCACAAAGCAAAAGACGCGGTGGCCCTCGCCGGCGAGCAGATCGCGCGCAAGCCGACGGCTGCTGCTTATGTGACCCGAGGGTTGGCACAGATCGAGCTGGGTGATTTCCTCGCAGCGAAAAATGATCTCGAAGCGGCGGTTGGCCTTGATCCCGTGCGCGACGTGCGCCCGCTCTCGGCCTTGGCGTATTTGTATCTCCGGACGGGACACGTCGACGACGCGGTCAGCTCCCTCGAGAAGGCGCTCCTCAATGATCCGGGCGATGCCTACGCGCGCTATTTGATGGGGCGCATTCAGCGCGACCGCGGCCAGGCTTCTGCGGCGGAGTCGCTCCAGCGCGCGTCGTCGGTCGATCTCGGATTCGTCGATGCGCTCGTCGAACTCGGCCTGCTGCGCACGACGGAGGAGCTGACCGAGCTGGCGGATGCCGAACGCTACTTTACAAAAGCTGTCGAGGGCGACGGCTCGTCGGCCGAGATCCACGGCCGCCGGGGGCTCGCGCAGCTTCAGGCCAATCAAGTGCGGCGCGCTCGGGAGTCGTTCTCGGGCGGGCTCAAGGTCGACAAGGACCACCAGCTCTGCAAGCTCGGCCTCGCGATTTGTGACTATCTCGAAGACAATGGGATGGGCGCCCGCAAGGGGCTTCGCGACGTGGCCGACCGCAAGGGGGCGCTGGCGGACTACGCGCTCGACGCCATCGAGCGCATCGAGACTCACGAAAAGAAAGAGGAGTGGACCGACGCCTTCGAGCGGCAGTCGCTGCGCGCCGAGTGGAATGCCACTGCGCTGCAGGGCATGCGCGCCACGGTTCAGGGCGGAGAAGTGATTCTCGAAGGCGATTATCCGTCGTCGGGCGAGGCGAGCGTGACGCGCGACCTGCCGGCGGCCCACTTCCGCATTCTGGAAGTGGATCTCCGCGTGCCGGTGGGCGGCGCGAGCAAGGTGCCAAACCAGGCCGACGTCTCTTTCTTCGTGAAGCGCGTGGAGACGCGTCAGGGGCGCCAGATCACATCCTTCGAGGTAGGAATCCTCCGCGAGCGAACGGGCGCCGTGAAGCTTCGTTACAAAGACGCCAACGACGATGCGTCTCCAAATATTGAACTCCCGGTCTCGTGGCCTGAGGGCACGACGCTCCACCTTCGGATTGAGCGCGATGACCATGACAACGCCCCGATGGGACGCATCCTGGTGAACGGCGAAGTTGTGCGCGCCGACCTCAAGTTTCCGCGCGGTGCGTCGGGCCAGTTCACGCTTGGCGTGAGTGCGGCCTCGGACACGGGACGGTCGGCTTCTGTGGCCTTCGACAACGTCCGCATCGTCCGCAAGCGGGATCAGTAGACCTAGAGCTCCGCGATCATACTTGAGCTTCGCAATCATCCCTGATCTCCGCCTTCGCACCATGACCCGCCTTCGCCGCTCCCGAGCCCGTGGATTTACGCTCATCGAGCTGCTCGCCGTGATGGCGATTCTGGCGCTGCTGATTTCGGCGCTGGCTTTCGGCTTCGGGAAGTATTCGAAGCGGGCCGAGGAGCGTCAGGTCGAGAGCTTCCTCGTGGAGCTCACGAGCCTCATTGACGGCGCCTACTCCGTCGCGAAGGGGGATGCGCCGCCGGATCAATTCGGATCGCTCCCGCATCCGTCGAACGACCTGAACGTGGGCTCCGAGAGCCTCGTCGCCCATCTGATGGCTTCTGACGCCGAATGGCCCGGCATCGACGAGAAGAACCTCGGAAATGTGGATGGTGACAAATTCCCCAAGAAGGTGACGAAGCTCGAGAGCCTGGAGGCATTCGAGCCGGTCGACCGCTGGGGCAATCCGATCGCCTATCTCCACTGCAAGTCCTACGGCAAGAAAATGAAGATGCTCGCCAAGCCGCGGGACCGGGGCGAGTTCGAAGAGCAGATGGTGGAGGCGAAGAAGAGCGAGAAGACGGGCGCCTATTATCGCCCCGACACCTGCCAGCTCATCTCCGCCGGTCTCGACGGGCTCTTCGGCACCGACGACGATCTATATAACTTTCAAAAGTAGCTTCTGAGCGGCTCGCCGCTTCGGCTTCTGTGGCATCACGATGACTCTGCTCCGCGCACGATCGGCTCGGCGACGCGCTCCGCGCGGCGGCTTTACGCTGCTCGAGCTCATGGTCGTGCTGGCGATTCTCGCGATCCTCATGGGGATCGGCGTGGGGCAGCTTCAAAAATTGAACTTTGCTCGGTACGCAGCGGTGGGGCAGGTGAAGACCGTGCTCCGCAATGCGCGCGAATCGGCGATCGCCTCGGGGCTCCCCGTCACGGTGGTTTGTGACAAAACGGAGTCGCGCGTCTACGACCTCGCGGTGCGTCCCGTCGGGCAGTGGCAATTCGAGTCGCTGGACGGAGCCGCAGTTCCGACGCCTGCGCCGTCGGCAGCGGGCGGCAAGAAGCTGCCGGCCGGCGGCTCCTCGCCCGGCGCTTTCGGGCTCGATGCGCGCCTGCTTGGCGCCACGGTCGAGCCGGTGGGCCGCCTCGGCGGCGCCCTCGTCTGCCTCACGCAGGGGGCGCGCGCGGAGGTATCTGTGGCAGGACTCTCGCCGTGGGATTTCGTCGACGGCTTTTCCGTCGAGTGTGATCTCAAGGTGGAGAAGGACGCCTCGGCGGTGATCTTCCGCCGCGGCAAGCAGTTCAAGATGTCGGTGGCGCCCGACGGCTCCGTCGAGATGCAGGTGGGGCTCGCCGAGAGCGAGAAAGAGCGCGGAAAGGGGATGGGAACATTGATTGTCACCACTCCGCCTTCTGTGGTGTTGCCCGGCAGGTGGACCCGCGTGGCGGCGGTCTACGATCGGTGCGCCCTCACTCTGCTGGTCGACGGCGTGCCGCGCGGGTTTCGGGAGGCCTCCCAGCCGGTGCTCGCCGACCCCGGCGCATTCGAGATGGGCGATCGCAACGGAATTCTTGGGCTTCTTGACGGAGTGAAGGTCGGCCTCATCGTGTCCCGCGAGGGCCAAGTGCTTCCGCGCGATGTCACATTTGGCTTCGCGCCTCCGCGCGCATTTGTGCGCTTCGACGGCGAGGGGCGGCTCGATCCGGCATTCCACGGCGGCAGCCTCTCGATTCCTCTCGCCTTCGAGGGCGGGACGAAGCGGGAGATCTCCGTAGGTCCGTATGGAACGGTGCGCTGAGATGCGGACAATTCACAAATTGGCTTCGAAGCGTCGGCGCGGCTATGCGCTCGTGCTCGCCATCGTGCTGATCGCGGCCTTGATCGCGATCGCCACCGCATTTCTGCTGTCTGCCAACAGCTCCGCCAAGACGAGCGGGCTGCGGGTGGGAGATGCGAGGGCTCGACTCGAGGCCGATGCGGCTTTGGCAGCCATCGTGCGCCGACTCGAGCTCACCGACGCCGAGGTCGACCCGACTCCGAGCTACGACTCCCGCGACGAGGTGCAGCCGGCCATCGACCTGTCGAAGGAACTGTACAGCTCGCGGACGGCCTCGGCTCCGGCCTCGGGAGCGAGCGCGGCCATCGTCTCGGCGGCCGTACAGAGCGAGCAAACCCGCATTCATGTGAATTCGGCCTCCGTCTACGCGCTCGGGCTCGCGCTCGGCACCACCTTCCTCTCCTCGAAGATTGAGAAGGACGCCACGGAGATTGTGGTAGACGGCGCGGACGGATTTCCGGAGTCGGGATATCTGTGGATTCGCGGAGAATTGATTCGTTACAACAAACGCAAGGGCGGGCTCTTCTCCGAGTGCCAGCGCGGCGTCATGGGCTCCACGGCCGGACCGTACGAGATTCCTGCCGAACATCCGCCCGGCTCGCCCGTGCTCGATGCGCGCGCCCATGCCATCGCCAAGCACCGCATTCGCGCGCTGAATGGAAACAAGCGCGATTACACAACCGTGGCCGAGGTGGCGCGCGCCAAGGTCGAGGCTCCGGGCGGAGAGGGTCTCACGCTGGAAGAGCTGGCGCAGGCCGAGCCCTGGCTCACTCAGTGGAGCGACCGCAATGGCCACGATGATTGGGGAATGCCCTCGCGCATCACGACGGCGATCCAGGCCGACGGCCAATTGCGCACCTTCCAGTGCGACGATTTGAGGTATTTCGGCGTCGGCACGACGGTCAAGATCGAGGGGCCGGGGGGCGTGGAGTACGGACTCGTGGTGCGCAACCTCCAGGGTGCGATCACTCTTGAAGAGCCGTTCCAGACGACCCACCCCGCCTTCACCGCAAAAGTGTCGGTGCTGGTGCCCCACCCCATTCACCTGAACAGCGCCTCGGAGAAATTGCTGGAGTCACTTTTTGCCGGACTCGACACGATTCGCGCCGCGACGCCCGAGCCCGTGACGCGGGAAGCAGCGCGCGAGATTGCGCGCCGCTCGCTCGAGAGCCCCGTGACCGGATGGCGCGACTGGCTTGAACGCATCCTGCTGCCGGCGATGGCCGAGCGCGTCATCACCATTCGCCAGCTTGATGCGATCGTTCGGAATGCGGAGAATAGTAATGATGCACTTCTCCGCTACTCGACGCTTCCGATCACCTTCTCTGCGAAGGGGCCGGCGCGGATCACGGCAGGGGCCTCCGTGCAGGCGCCCTCGGGCGTCGAGCGCGGGCGCGCGGAGCTCGAGGCGATCGTCGACGTGCATCGCCAGAATCACGGTGCGGAAGATGTGGGAATCCACGCGGCGGCCCGTCAGACCGAGTTCGATGAGGCGCTGCGACTCTCGCGCCGCGCGCGCGGCTGGATGTCGGCGCCGTGGAACACGTCGATGTACGACGGCACCGACCCACCCTCGCGAGTCTTCACATTTCTTCACTCGCTTGGGAAGCTCGGCGACGCGCTGCCGATCTTCCAGTCCGAGGATCCGGCCCTTTCCTACGCCCAGCCGGCCCCGTCGCGCGACGCCTTCCCTGACAACCGCGCGGACCACTTCGACGCGGCCATGACGCTCGAAGGACACGACGTCACCCGCCTCAAGCCGTGGATCCGCAATGCTGTCGACGCACCGGCCCTGCTCGGCTCGGGGCAGTCGGGATATCTGTATCCTGGCTCCATCTCGGGGTGGTTCCGCGCCCAGCAATGGGGAGGCGTGCTGATGGATGTCGGCGCCGATGCCGATTATCGCGACCGCATCACGCTCGCCATCGAAGAGGGCGACCTCGTGGCGCGGATGAAGGACCCGGCGGGAGACGATCCGGACAATCTCCAGATCGTCCCGAACGAGATTCGGCTCCCGCTCCAGGGGAATCTCGATCCGAATCTGTGGTATCACTTTACTATCGAGTGGAAGAGCTCGAGCCCGTCTGACTTGACGCTGAAGGTCGACGGGCTTCCGCGCGGCAAGCACCGCCTGCTGACGCAGCTGACGGGGAATTTGCCGCCATTTGTGCCCGGTGATCAGCCGACGCCGATCCCCGTGGAATCGACCGAGGGCTTTCCGCTCTGGGGCGTCATCCGCATCGGGAACGAGCTGATCGAGTATTCGAGCAAGACCGCGAACTCGTTCAATACGACATGGGCCACGTCGGGGCTTTCGGCCTGGACCGGCGGCCGCGGCCGCCGCGAGTTCCCGCTCCAAGAGACGGCAGTGAAGCTCAATTCTCACCCCGCCGGCTCCACGGTAGAACTGTATGGATTCTCGAGCCGCCTCACGAGCTGGATCGTGCCGGGCGGCGCCACGCTGCCGGTGAACCTCGGCAGATTCAGCGCCGCCAAAGTTGCGCGCACTTTCAATCCTCCTGACGTGATTCAGGTGACCGACCCCAACGCCCCTGGCGGCGGTGGCGGAGGAGGCGGCGGGGGTGGCGGTGTTCTGAACCTTGGACGGGGATTTGAGGGTGTGGGACTCGGCAACGGGAATGTCACCGAGCTGCCTCTCGAGTCGCTCGATCCGGACAACCCGGCAAACGATCCCAACTTTATTGAGGCGTTTCCCGCCACCGGCGGCTATGCGGTGATGTTCCAATTCACCCAGCCGGTCGCCACGCAACAGACGCTCAAGGGAAGCACGATCTACGGAGCCGAGCTGATCCGCTTCGCTGGTCGCTCGGGGACGACCCTTACGGGGCTCACGCGCGGCATCGCGATGAATCCTTACTTCCCGGACGGCTCCTACGACGGCGCAGGGAATAAGCACGCATTTGTGACCCAGTGGCTCGTGCCCGCCTGGAACAGCATTCCTGCGCTTTGGGTCTACGTGGTGCCCTGCTCGATTCCGCTCGGCGGCTCGGCGCTGTCGAATTATTTTAATCCACAAAAAGACGACTACGCCTGCCTGCAGCTCCTCGACGGGGACGACGGGAAGCCCGTCAACGACGGGCTAACGGAGTGGGTGCAGTACGACACGCTCACGACCGATAACCACGCCGCCCGCCTCAATCCGAATTTGTGGAATCAGGTCCGGAATTCGGTCACCTCCGCGCCGCCGGGGCCCGGGCAGCCGCCCGTGGTCACGACCACGGTGCCGCCGGCCGTCGATCTCACGGCGTTCTCGGGGCAGCTCGGCCTGCTCGGCGACCCCGAGGGATCCAAGGAGGCGGGGCTCGTCAACCGGATTCGAACGCGCCTCTCCTTCCGCGGCACCAATAATACATGGACCCACAGCCACGGCGTGCCGACACAAATCATCCCTGCGTTCCTTGTGACGCGGCGCGTCGGCGACGTCTTCATGGGGCGGCCGGGACGCCTCGACCGCATCGCCATCACGGAGCCTGGTCAGCAGGGGGCGCTTCTGTGGCGAACGATTCAGTGGGGTTCGGTCAAGCCGGGCGCCATCGCCCAGAATGTGTGGCAATACTGGGTCGCTACGCGCGAGCAGCCGCGCTTCCTGATCCAGCCCGGGCAGCTTGTTACAAACCCGCTCCAGCCTCCTCCGCCCTCCATCGACTCGCGTGACTACGCCCGCATCCTGAAGCCGCCGTCGGGCGAGCTGCCGCGCAAGATCGGCACCGTCTCGGTCGGTGGCCGCTTCGACGGGGTCGGACAACAATTCTCGGGCACGATCGACGAGGTGGAGTTCAATCAGCGATTCAATCAGCAGGGTTTCGACGTCGTCGACCTCGGCCGATATGTGCTCGCACGCGAGTGCACCGTCGGCGAGACGACGCTCCAGGTGGAGCCGCAGCTCCTCGCGTTTCCCCACGGGCTCCTCGGCGACGGAGTGACCAATTTTCTTGACCGGCTCCCTAAGGACGCCGGATTGCTGCGCATCGGCGATGAGATCATCGCCTACGAAAGCTACGACGCGGGGTCCGGCGCCCTCACCATTGCACCGGGCGGTCGCGGTGTGCTCGGCACCGTCCCCCGCGCCCATGGACTCTCGGAAACGTTGAGCTTTCTCGATTCGACGCGCGTGACGCAGCTCGCCAACGGCATGACCGCCACCTCCTCCGCCATGGACGTGGAGGATTCGGCGGAGCTGCCGCCGCGCGGCACCGTGCTCATCGGGAATGAGCTGTTGCATTATACTTATATCCAGGGCACGCGCCTCGGCATGCCTGAGCGCGAGTCGGAGAGCGGCGCGCCGGCCACGGCCTATGGGGCGCAGGCGCCGAATCCGTCGACGACGGCCGGCGCCTCCTCGAAGAAAGAGGGGACCGGGCTCTTCCGCGGCCGGTACGGCACCGCCGGCACTGCCCACGCTGCGGGAGACCTCGTGATCCGCTTTCCGTATCGCTATTGGGATCGATGGGCTGCCGGCTCCGACCAGCCGGAGCTTCACTATTTCCAGTTCGATGAGTACGCGGAGTCGGCTTTCTATAAGAGCCTCTACTGGAAAGAGGAGCCGACGCGCACGGGGGCTGCAACGATCGAATGCATGGCGCGCCTCGACGGGCGCAGCGCATGGAGCGCCGATCCCGAGAAGGCCGACGGATTGTGGTATTTCAAGCGTCCGACCTCCGAGGACGGCCGCCCCGACTTTTTGTTGCGTCAGGGGCAGCGTCTCGAGTTCCGCTTCGGCGTGAGGTTCTCACCTAACGCGTTCTCACAGATCGACGTGACAACCAACGAGACGCGCCGGGCCAACGGCTGGAAAGAGGTGCCGCGCCTTCGCGCCGCCGTCTCCGAGCAGGTGCTCGAGACGCGGATGCTCCGCCTGGAGGAGCGCCGATGAGGGCATCGCGCCGCACCGCCGGCTTCACGCTCATCGAGCTCCTCCTCGTGATGGGGCTCCTCACGGCGTTCTCGTACATGGCGTTCCGCCTCATGTCGGGCGGCCTCTCGGTGTGGAAGGCGGCCGAGGCTTCTCGCGACCAGGAGGAGCGGGCGCGCGCCGTGCTCGATTTGTTGCGCCGCGACCTCTCGACGCTCGACGGCTCGCCCACGTCACCTTTTGTGGTGAGCTACGGCAATGCGCCGAAGCCGCCGACGCCGAAGGCAACAAAAAACGCGCCGGCCGTGGTCCAGGAGCCGCTCTCGGTGATTCGCGTGCGCGGCGTGCGCACCTTCTCCCGCGGCGAGGAGCTGCGGTGGCTTGCGGCAAAGCAGGGGCTCGACTCCCTGGCCGAAGTGGGCGAGACCGCCGCCGCCGCACCGACTGCCGTCCCCGGAACGCCGAAGAAGCCCCGCGGCCCGACGCCGACGCTCGGCCTCCTCGAGTTCGCCTATTCCGTCGCCGACGACCCCACCGTCGCCGATCCCGCATTTTTGACTTTGCGCCGTGCGGTTCGTCCCGTCGATCCCGACGACGCCGTGAACTCGTTTTTTCTGGAAGATTTCTTTGATCGCCCGAAGAAGGGATTCGCCGACGCCTCCCACGACGTCGTCGGCGGATTGTTGTACTTCGGCCTCGACATGGCCAATGCCAAGACGACCTCGTGGGAGACGGCGTCGGGCCCAGGCGCGCCGCACATGGTGTGGGATTCCACTCGCGGCTCGTTCCTCGCGCCGCGTCTCCCCGATCCGAATTTGTTTCAACTCTCCGTGGAAGGCGGGGTTCATCCGCGAGAACGCACTTATCCGCGCACGGTGCGCGTCACCTTGATGCTGCGCCGCGAGGAGCGGGACCAGCGCGTGGTGAGCCTCGCAAAGGCGCTCGACGCGCGTGCTAAGGAGATCGTCCTCGACGATCCGCGCCCTCTCCCGATTGCCTCTGGTGATTTCGTGAAGATCGGCACCGAGTGGATGCAGGTGGCCGGCGCCGAGCCGCGCAGGCTTCGGATCTCCATGCGCGGCGCGATGCGCACCGTCGCCTGCGAGCACGCGGAGGGGCTCGAAGTGCATCGAGGGCGCCGCTTCCATCTCGAGGTTCCGATTGCCGCCGCTCGGGAGGTGCCGATCCGATGACGCCGCTTCGCCGCCAGCGCGGCTTCACGCTGATCGAGATGATCGTCGCGATGGGAATCCTCGTGGTCGGCGTGAGTTCGATTTTGGCGCTCCTCTCCTTCGGCGCGACGCTCCAGCAGACTGCCGAGTCGCGCAACGAGGCGGCCCTCGCCGCCGCGCAGGTCATCGACGAGCTGCGCAATGATCCGCAGATCTTCTCGCTCCAGAAGGACGGCTCCGTATCCGCGCCGTCGACGCTCTCGATCACGCGCGAAGTTGCCGGCCACCCGCGCCTCACGGCCTTCGTCGAACTCCGTGAGAACCCGGCCCTGGCGGGGGAGTACACCGCCTTGGTCCGGATTGGCTGGAAAGAGCGCGGACAGCGCCGAACGGAATCGTTCCGTACCATTCTCCAGCGGCAGGCCCCGTTCCTGCGGCGAGTCGAGCACGCGATCGAACGCTCGCAGAATCCCAAGAATTAATAAAAATCTTCAACTCCGAGTCGGCCATGAAGTTCCCCACGCACATTTCGAGCCTGATCCCGCCTGCTGTGAGCTTGCCGATGGCTGGGCTTCTCCTAGCCTCCGCCGCGTGGGCGCGTCCGATGGAAGGGGAGGGCGGCGAGTTCATCCCGCTGCGCGATGGGGAGATCCTCGTCGGCGAAATCACCGAGCACACGGAGGATGGGCTCGAGGTGAAGCGTCTCGACAACGGCGGAATTGTCAAGTTGCGCTGGGGTCAGCTGGCACCGCCGATTGAGAACTCGCTGCGCGAGAAGTTCGGCTACCGGCACGATGCGATCGAGGAGGTGAGTGTCGAGGTTGACGAGATTACACTGCTCGACGGCAGCAAGCGCGTCGGGCGCATTCTCTCGTCCGACTCCAAGGGGCTGACGCTCAAAGAGAAGGCCAGCACGCTCACCTATGAGCGCTCGATGCTCCTCGGTGCGCCGCAGAAGACGCGTGTGCCTGCGCTCGACGTCTTTACAAAAGACGAACTCTACGCGGAGGCTCTCTCGGGGTACGACCTCGGCGCGGCTCGCGGCCACATCGACTTGATGCGTTACCTCGAGTCGATTCGTGATTTCGACCGCGCGCTGCGCCACATCGAGGAGGCGAAGAAGCTCGACACCTCGGGGCAGTTCACCAAAGAACTCACCTCCAGCGGGGCGCGCCTCGCGGAGAAGAAGTCTCGGCAGGACGAGATCGACCACCTGGCGGAGATCGAGATTCAGCGCAACCGAAAGCAGTGGGACAAGGCAATCGCACTCTGCGAGGAGTTCGCGACGAAGTTCCCGAAGGCCGAGGCCAAGACGAAGGCCGACGTCGAGAAGCGAAAGGCGAATATTACAGATTCAAAGCGTGTCGACTACACGCGGCGCGTGAGCGAGGCGGTGCACGATTGGTGCGACCGGCTCATTCGCAACAAATCTCTCGACCGCAAGACGCCCTACGGTGCAGCCGTCGCCTACCTGAGCTCACAGCTCAAGAAGGAACTCTTCGCGACGGTGGCGGCGAAGCTCCAGCCGCAGTCGAAGGAGTTTACAGAGCCGCTCGTCGCCCAGCTCTGGAGCGAGCGCACGAAAGACAAGCGCACGCAGCCGCGCCCGCGGGAGGTGAGCTACGGAACCGGCTCCTTCATCCTTGGCAAGGCCAAGGCCAAGGAAGGGCTCGACAACCTGCTCGACCCGACGGCCGGCGCCGGGCCGAAGAAAAGTAAGGAAGAGGCCGAGGCCGAAGCGAAGCTCAAGAAATTCCTCGAGCGGCAGGGCGGCGGCGGCGGCGCAGCCGGCGGCGGCCAGAAGAAGCAGGCGACACCCGAGGGGTGGTACGAGCGCGCACACGAGTTCGAGCGCCGGCAGTTCCTGAAGGCGAAGTTCGTCGAGGAGAGCGGTGAATTCGACATCGTGGCGCGGCTCGGCGTCCCTTGCTCCAACTGCGGCGGCAAGGGGGCCATCGAGACGATCTCCACGGGCGCGCAACAGCCGAGCGTGAATGTCGGCGGCGGCGGGCGCGGCGGCGGCGGCCAGCAGGCGCCGAGCAGCGGCACGGTCACGGTCGAGTGCCCGCTCTGCCACGGCGTCCAGGTGGAGCGCAAGCTGCGCTTCCGATAACACCGCATCGGTCGGAATTGCTACATCTGTGAAGATCACAGCGGCTGCCCTCTGGGGCGCGCTGCTCGCGGCTCCGCCGCAGGACGCGCCCGCGAGTCGTCCGGCGCCCGTCGTCGTTCGGGCCGCCGGCCAGACTTTCACAAAAGAGGACGCCTTCGATTCCATTCTGTTTCATCACCGAGACGCGGCGATCGAGGTGCTCCGAAAGCTCGCTGGCGACGCCATCGCGCGTGCCGAGTGTGAGCGCCTGCAGGTGAGCGTTCCGGCGGCGGAGGTGGACGAAGGGGTCCAAGCGGCGATCGGAGCGTTGCGCGAGCGCGTCGAGCTCGAGTTTGGGAAAGACACCAATTTCGACGACTTCCTCGAGCGCGACCTGCTCACTACGCGCGCCGATTACGAGGCCTCCGTGCGCCGATTCGTCGAGGCGAGCCGCCGGACGGCCTACCTCGTGCGCTATGACCAGATGCGCACCGAGCGAATCGTCGCCCGCCACATCGTCGTCGCCGATCGTGCGAAGGCCGAGCAGATCCTTGCCGACCTTCGCGCGGGGGCGGATTTTAGTGTGCTCGCGAAGCAACAATCGCTGGCCCCGTCCAAGTCCGACGGCGGCAAGCTGCCGCCCTTCGACCGAGAGTTTACTCATCCTCTCGTGGCCCCCGCGTTCGGTGCGGCCGTCGGCGAACTCGGCGGCCCGATCGAGGACCTTCGGGGGCCTGTGCCGGTCGTTCACATTTTTCAGGTTCTCGAGCGGCTCGCGCCGCGCGAGGAGCCGTTCGAGGCGGTGCGCGCCGAGCTTGCGCGCGGGTTGAAGGAGCGCCCCATCGACCGCTTCGAGTTCGACGCCTATGTGCGCAAGCAGTCGAAGCGCTATCCGGCGGAGATCCTTGGCCGACGCCCGCCGGAGCCCTTGGCGGCTTCGCGTCCCGCGGCGGTGAGCGCGCCGTCGAAGTAATCGCGCTCCGCTGCTAACCTCTCCGCCCCCGTGTCCCGAAAGTCCCGCTCTTCGAACGCGCGCCGCACATCGCCGGAGGAAGCGCCTGAGGTGCTTCCGACCGCGGAAGCATCGTCTGTGCCCGGGCCGGCCGAAGGCCCTGCGGAGGAAGTCGTCGGCGAGTCTGCGGCCGTGGAGTTGGAGCCGGATCGAGCACCCGAAGCGGCCATGGATCCATCGCTTGGGGCGAAGCCCCTGGCCGCCGCGGCTCTCGAAGATGGCGCCCTCGCGCTGGAATCGCTCGAGTCGGCCGACCTTCCGGGCGAGCCTGCGACCGATCGGGAGGCCCAGGTCGAAGCAGCTACGCCCGGGGATCTGAGCGCCGCAGAGGTCGCCGCCGCCATCGCCGAGGAAGCTGCGGCCCAGAGCAATGCCGTGGAGCCGCCGGCCCAAGGTGGGCTCGACGAGAACGTCTCGGTCCCCGAGTTGCCCGAGGAGGCCACGCTTGAGCAGCTCGCTCGCGTTGCTTCCGCGCTGATCTTCGCTTCCGACAGACCGCTCACGGCCGCGCGCCTCGCAGAGCTGCTGGGCCAGCCGTCGGGCAAGGTGCGCTCCGCGCTCGCGCAGATGGCGGAGAAGCTCGCCTCCATCGACGCGCCGTTCGCCCTCGTGGAGATCGCCGGCGGCTATCGCTTTCTCACCGATCCCGCGATGGCCCGATTTGTGGCCGGCTTGCGCGGGGAGCAGAAGAAGGAGCGGCTCTCGGCTGCGGCTCTGGAGACGCTTGCGATCATTGCCTATCGCCAGCCGGTCACGAAGGGGGAGATCGAGGCGATGCGCGGCGTCCAGGCCGGGCCGATCCTACGACAGCTCCTCGATCGCCGCCTGGTGAAGGTGACGGGGCGTGCCGCCGTCCCCGGGCGCCCACTCCAATACGGCACCACCAAAGAGTTCCTCGACCGCTTCAACCTCGGCTCCCTGAAGGACCTTCCGACGATCGAGGAACTCACCCGACCGTAAAAGGGCGAGGCGCGGGGAGGCCGCCACGGCGCCCGGTAGGGGAGCCGCCCCGCGCTCCGTAGAATCCGCCCCCCACGGAGTGCGCGCTTTGCGCACTCCCGCCACGAAACCACTTCCGCGCCGTTTCCCGCGCAATGTCGCTTTTCCAGACCTTCAAGAAGATGCAGAACCGACCGGTGATGGTCGGGATCGGCATCTTCGCACTCGTGTCGTTCTCCATCACCGGCGCCGTGAACTTGGCGTTTCAGCGCGATCCGCGCGAGGCGGCCAGCGAGACGGCGACGCTGCCGTCGGGCAAGAAGGTCACTCTGGGGATGGCCGAGCGCAATCTTGCGCAGCTCACCTACGCCGTCTTTTATGACGACGTGCTGATTCAGCTGGCGCAACAATTCCAGGCGAGCGGGCTTTTCCAGAAGTGGATTGAGTTCGCGGGCACGCGCTCGATTCTCGAGGGCGAGGCGGCGATCGGCCGCAAGCGGAAGAATGATACAACCGAGCAGATCATGCTGCTCGCCGCTCTGGGCCGCGACCGGGGAATTGTTGCGACCCAGGGAGATGTCGAGCGCTGGCTTGCGGAAGCGTTTCAGTCGTCGGCAGAGCAGTACCGAAAGATCTGCGGAGCCCTCAATTTGACGGCGGAGAATTTTGAGACTGCGCTGCGGGAGGCGCTGCTGGTGAAGCGCGTCGTGTTCCTTGCGCAGCAGCAGACACCGATGCCCTCGGGCGCGGAGATCGAGAAGGAGCTTCTCGAGCGCAACGAGCAGTTTACTTTTGAGGCGGTGGCGCTCTCGGCGGAGGATTTCAAGAAAAAGATCGATCCCGCCACGGTCTCGAACGACGATCTGAAGGCCTATCTCGACGGGCTGAATGAGTTTTCGAAGGGCAAGTATCGCGAGCCCGAAAAGTATGTTTTGGAGGGGCTCGCCGTCCTGAATCCGCAAGACAAACAATCGGATGCGTTTGAGGCGCTGGTGACGGCGTCGGCCGTTCAAGACCAGGATGCGCGGACGTATTTCAGCGTGGCGCGCATGGCCCGATTCCAGGGCATGAAGAAGAATCCCAATTATGATCCTGCGGCCTCGCAGCCGCAGACGCAGCCGGCGGAGCTGCCGGTAGAGTTCGAGGATGTGAAGGAGAAGGCGACGCGCGAAGCGCAGGTGGCGCGGGCGCTCGAGAAGGTGCTCGACGAGGTGAAGACCGAGATGTCGAAGCCCGGCTTCGAGCTCAAGGCGACGGCGGCCAAATATGGATTGACGCTCTGGACTTCGGGTGAGCCGAAGGACACGGCTGGGATCCGCACGCTCGCCGTGCACGGAGGCCAAGCACTTGTGACGCCGCTCGTCGACGCCAAAGAGGGCGAGTTCCTGACGGGGCATCAGCCCGTCGAGGGCGGTCTCGAGGTAACGCGCGTGGTGAAGAAGATTGCCTCGCGGATTCCCGAGGCGGCTGAGATTCGTGACAAGGTCCTGCCCGATTATTTGGATTCGCGGGCGTGGGAGCTGGTGCGCGATGAGGCTCGCGACCTTGCGGCCGCCGTGAAGGCGGCCACCGGCGACGACCGGCTTGCGAGGGCTGCGAAGGAGAAGGGGCTCGAGGCGAAGACTTTCGCGCCGATGACGAAGCTCTTTGCGCGCGAGCCGCAGTTCCAGGCGCTCGACATGAAGGCGCCGGAGCGCTTTCTGGCGCAGCAAAATTTCGGCGGCCGCGGCGCCCGGGAGCGCGCCGATTTGTTTGAAATGAAGGCCGGTGACGTGGCGGGCCCGAGCACCGACGAAGCGAACAAAGTGGCCTACGTCGTCCGGTGTGCTGCGCGAGCGGTGCCGAAGCTCGAGGAACTCGGGCCGTCGGACTATCTCGGTTCGCGCGACGAAATTGTGAACAAGCTGCGCGCCAAGATGACCCACGAGCTGCTCTCGACGGAGGCGCTCATGAAGGCCCTCAAGGTCGAGATGCCGGCGATCGCGAAGAGCGATGACGCCGAGAAGGACGGCGACCCGGCGCGCTAGTCGCGAGCGAGCGCGCCGATCTTGAGCCTCGGGCTCGGCGCATGTCTTAGAGCCCTGTGACAAGTGCGGTTGGCGCTTGTCTCGTCGATTTGTGGTGAACGCTGTTGGCGCGCGACCCAAGGCTATCTGATCAGTTGGGTTGGCGCGTGGAGGATGTTTCATTAGTCAGCCGTGCCCATGGCGATTCGGCGCCGCATGCGCCGCCGAATGAAATATCTCGGTACCGGTTCCTCATCGCGCGGGGCAAGCCCCGCGCCATGGTTCGGCGCGAGCGCCGACCCTACGGATCAACATCAGTGCACATCAAAATTGACTCACTTCCTTTTCCATGCCATCCCGCATCTGTGCAGGCATAGGTTCTGCCGTAGGGCTCGGGCTTGCCCGAGACGATCTCGCGCGCGCATGCGCGCGCGGATGAAGAAAAGCCTGTAGGAGATCATGCTCAGAAGTGGATTCTCCATCGCTATCCAGAGCATCGGCGCGGAGTTGCCCTGAAGGGCCCGTACACAGTCCGGATGAATTTTGAAACGTCCTCCGTGCGCAGACCGGTAAGCGCGCGCGTGCGCGAGCGGGTGAAGAAACCGAAGTCCGATTCGGAACTCCGCGGGGCCACGGCCCCGCGACCCGGTTGGCGCACGCGCCAACCCCACGGATCAAAATCAGTGCACATCAAGATTGCCTAACGCCCTTTTCCACGCCATCCCGCATCTGTGCAGGCATAGGTTCTGCCGTAGGGCTCGGGCTTGCCCGAGACGATCTCGCGCGCGCATGCGCGCGCGGATGAAGAAAGGCCTGTAGGAGATCATGCTCAGAAGTGGATTCTTCATCGCTACCCAGTGCATCGGCACGGAATTGCCTTCGAGGGCCCGTACACAGTCCGGATGATTTTCGAAGCGTCTTCCTTGCTCCGACCGGTGTCCGCGGGGCGTGCCCCGCGGAATTCGACGCCCGAGCGCTCGCCTTCGCCGCCTAAATCACCTCACTTCTGCCCTCTCGGCTGAGCCGCCGTCGTTCTCGGCAAATACACCAATCCGTCGTAATCCCCGCGCGGATGTGTAGGAGGCAGCCGGCGGGCATCGGACGCAGCCTGCGCGTAATCCGGCGGAATATTGTAGCCTCCGAACCAGCGCTGTCCGTGGGCGCCGTCGAGCCAAAGGCCGACAGCCCCGAGCCTCGGTGCCGCGCGAAGGTCAAGAATCGACTCCTCCATCCGAGCTTCCGCGAAGGGCGCCTCGAGCGATTCCTCAGGCGGCGGCCCCAAGCGGTAGCGCTCAAAGCGCCACGCGCCCGTCGCCGGATCCGATGCATTCGCGTGAAATTCACCTTCACCGAAAAGAAACCCGAGCGAATAGTAGCGTTCGCCGAGGGCCGCCGCGAGATGCCCGCCCATGGCGAGCTCCTCGGATCCGAGATAGCGCAGCGGCGCTTTTGTGACGTGCTGATTGTGCGCCCACACGACGGCCTTCGTCGCCTCTCCGGCGGCATCAAGGGCGCAGAGGAGCATCTCGGCCATGGCGCGGTCGCGTCCGCCCGGGCTCCGAAACATCTCGACACTGTGGCGCAGCTCCGTCGCCCGCAGGGCAGCCTCCGGCGCAATCGGCACGCGAAGCTCTGCAACAGCCGCCGCAATCGCCGCTGCTTCGGCGGAAACTGACAAATACTCCGCGGCGTCTCCCGACCAGAGTTTCGCCACCGCGGGCTCGATGCGCGCCGGCAGCGCTTCGACTCGCGCTGCCAGCTCCGCGGCGGGCGATGCCATCAATACTCGAAGACGCTGCGCTGCCGCCGTCGGATCCTGCACGTCGATTCCCACAAAATGGACGCGCTCCGCCGGCGCGGCTTCTTCGTTCCACCGGCGGAGGTCGCGCAACAGCGTTTCGTTTTCTTCCACATTCCAAATCAACATTCCGAGCCCGGCGATGGCGCCCTCGATATTGTCGGACCGCCCTTGGATGAACTCCTCGCAGGCAAGCGCCCGCGCCGCGCTTGCCTCATAGGCCACCAGTCGAAATCCGTGGCGGCGAATCAGGTCGAGGGTGAGCCGGCGCTTCAGCTCGAAGGCCTCATGCTGCCCGTGCGTCGCCTCCCCGAGCCCAACCACGCGAGCTTCCGCGAAGCGCGCGTCGATCGGCCCGAGGTCGCGCCCGACGCGCTCCGCGTCCACCGCGTCGGCCGCGATCCACTGCGCGACGGGGCTCATCGGCGGGCGGGCTGCGCACGCCATGACGAGCGCGGCGAGCATGGCGAGCGTCATTCGCATCGTCGGCCATTCTGAAGAGACGCCACCACAGCTTCCAACGATCGCCCGCTTCTTGTCCTTGTCGGCGCGAGCGGCTGTACTGGGTTCGCGACCTCAAGTTGCTCTGTGGCATCCGCGCCCGCCCCGCTGCCGCGAATGCGAATCATCGCCCGCGCCAAAGTCCTTTGGAACGAACCATGATGATGCTCCCGATGATGCTTGCTCTTCCGAGCGTCCCGATCTGTGGGACGGTTCAGGTCTCGAGCGCGCCAGCGAAAGTGCGGAGCACAGCGATTGCAACCTATCCGCTCGAAATACGCCCGACCGACGTGTACGTAGGGGATCTCAATCATGACGGGCGCTCGGATCTGATCGCAGCGAACGCGCGTGGGGTCTTCTCCAAGGAGCCCGTCGGACCCATCGCCTTGATCCTGAGCCCGTCCGTTCAGGATCCTCGCCCCGTTCAGTGGATTCCCGGGCCCCATCCGGCGGTGCATGAGTTTCACCTCGTCGACGCCAACCGCGATGGGCTCCTAGATCTCGTCTATCTGACCAGCCGGGGCGGGGAATCGCTAGCCGAGGCGACTGAAGTGGATTGTTGGGTCATGATGGCTGACCAAGAACTGAAGTACAGTAATAGAGTTTGCACTAAAGTTCCGGGGAGAATTGAGTCATGCACTTCCGGAGATGTCAACGGAGACGGGAAGGCAGACCTGCTCATCGGGCGCGGCGATCGACGGGGCGTTGCGCTGTACGAGCTCAGCGGTCAAGGAGCTGCGTTTCGTCGAGATCTCGGGATCTCTTTGGAAAGTGATCCCCAGTTCCTCTTGTGTTGCGACCTCGATCCGGATCCGGGCGACGAGCTGCTCGTCCTTACTTCCCGCCAGCTTGAGGTCTACTCCAATTTCAAGTCGGGGGGCAAGCTGAGAATGATCCTTACAGAAGACCTGAGAATCCCGGCGTCAGGTGTCTCCTTCGCATCTGCTCGATCGGGAGGGTCCCAAGTGGCTGTAACGAGCTTCTTCCCGGATTGCGGTGCGGAGCTCTTCTTCCTCGATGAGAAGCCACAGGTGAAGGGGCGAAGGTTCTTGAATATTGAAGGCATCCCTCCGCACGCCGCGTTGGCAGATCTTGACGCGGACGGGCGCCTCGACATTGTGACAAGCGCGGGAGCTGCGAATACAGTTTCATTGTCATTCAACCTCAGCGAAGCAGCGCCAAGCCCAAGTCTGCAATGTGGTCTTTTTGTGACCCCGATGATGGCTCGACCAATCGACACGGACGGCGACGGCGTGATGGAGATCGCCATTGCAGAAGAGAGTGCACGGCGCGTCTCTCTAGCCCGCTTAGAAGCTTGGACCGCTCCGCAGAAATCGGGCGAGAAGAAGTGAGAACGGATTCGGCACGGCATTACGCCCGTCTCGGGTAGATGGATCCTGTTTCGATTGAATGCAGCATCGCAATCAAGCCAGCGTGATCCCATGGCGCGCCGAACCACGATCTCCCGGTTCGCCCTCTATCGAGACGTATTGCGGACTGCGCCTTGGATTGCGCTCCTTGTATTCATATTTGTGGAATGCGCCACGCATCGGGCTCTCGCGGACACCTCGATGGGGTCGAGCGCGGTGCTCAGCACATTCACGACCGCATTCACTTATTTCGCGATGAGGCTTGTGGTGGGCTGGAGAATTCGCGTTGATCGAAGGAGAAGGCGGGAGCTGCAGGCAGCGCGGAGTGCCGCCATCGAGCTGGCTCGAGTGCCTTCCCGACGCGAGGGCGGCGTCTCGGTGCGCTAATCTGCGCGTGATTCCGCACCAACCGTGGCTCGTATCCAAGCAGTCCCCATGACGGCCCTCTCTTCGCGAACTCACTATTTCCTGGGCGCGGCGTCACTGGCGCTCGCCCTCGCAGGATGCGCTGCGGCGCCCGCAGGGCCCGCTACCCCGCGCCGCGCGGCCACCGCAGAGGAGAGCGCGCGCTACGCGGCGCTCGCGCGCGTGGCGCAGAGCGATCCGAAGGCGTACGCGATGCTCGAAGGGCTGCTGCGGGCGGCTCCGCGCCGGCTCGCCGGCACGCCGGGCGCTGCCGCTGCGGAGGCCTGGGGGTTTGCCACGCTGCAGTCGCTCGGCTTCGAGGCGGTGCGCTCAGAGCCGGTGCGCGTGCCGGTTTGGATCCGCGGCGACGTCGAGGAAGTGATGGTCCTCGGTGCCGACGGCGCCATGGAGCCGCTTCGCGCCTGCGCACTCGGGCTCAGCCCCGGGACGCCGGTGGAGGGCGTGCTCGGTGAAGTGATCGAGGTGCGAAGCCTCGAGGAGGCGGCTTCGCTTGGCGAGCGCGGGCGCGGAAAAGTGATCTTTTACAATCGCCCGATGAATCCGGCTTTAGAAGATACTTTTGCGGCCTATGGCGGCGCCGTCGACCAGCGCAGCCGCGGCGGATATGTGGCGAAACAAATCGGTGCCGTGGGGGCGCTCGTGCGCTCCATGACGACACGGGTCGACGACCACCCGCACACGGGCGCCATGCGCGCCACGATGGACGACGGCTCCCCTGTCGCGCCCTCCGCCGCCATCAGCACGCGCGCAGCGGAGCGCCTGCACGGACTCCTCCAGCAAGGACCCGTGCGCGTGCGCATGCGCCTTTCGTGCCGTGCCGAGGGCGAAGGGATGGGGGCCAATATTGTGGGCGAGCTCCGCGGGAGCGAGCGGCCGCAGGAGGTCGTCGTCGTGGGAGGCCACCTCGATGCGTGGGACACGGGCGACGGCGCCCACGACGACGGCGCCGGAATTGTGCACTCGATCGAGGCGCTGCGGCTACTCAAGGCAGCGGGGCTTCGCCCCAAGCGCACCGTTCGCGCCGTGCTCTTCGCCAATGAAGAGAGCGGGCTCCGCGGCGGCCAGGCCTACGCCGAGGCGCACCGCACGGAACCCCACTTTTTCGGTGTCGAGAGCGATCGCGGCGGATTTGCGCCCCGCCGGTTCCAGGCCAACTGGGCGGAGCCACAGTTCTCGGAACTCGCCGACGCGCTCGCGCCTCTCGCCGCGATCGGCTGCGCGCAGCTTGCGCGCGGCGGCGGCGGCGCCGACCTCACGTCGCTCGAGCGTCTCGGGGTGAGCTGCGGCGAGCTCATTCCCGACTGTGCGCATTATTTTGACTATCACCACGCGGAGACCGACGTGCTCGCCGCCGTCGACCGCGACGACTTGGAGCGCGGCGCCCTCGCGCTCGCCTACTTTCTCGACGTCGTGGCCAATTGGTGATTCTCGACATGTGGCTTTCGGCGCATCCGCGGGCCTCCCTCGCGAGCGCGGCCGCGCCGACGAGCCCTTGACGGCGACGCCGCCCGCGGGCAGCGTACTCGCTCCTCATCCAGACCGACCGAGGGATCAGGCCCTCTGACGTCGGGGCAACCTTCGCTTCGCAGCGCACATGCGCACGGCGGCGCGAGCGGGTGCCAAGTCCTGCGGACCCGCTTGCGGGCCCCGAAAGATGAGCCGACGCGCCTCGTGCGCGTGCCGGTTCCGCTGCTGCCCGCTTGTCGATCCAGTCGACGGCGTCGCGGCCCGACCCGGCGCCCGGCTCACGATCGGGCCGAAGGCGGAGCCGAGAGGATTTGTGGGTGAGGAGTTCCGCGCCAGATTCCTGCTGCTGGCGCATTTGTTCCCACTTCCTCCCCACGGAGCCGACCCATGCCTCTCTCTCCGATTCCCGCGGCCGACGCGACGCCGGCCGCCGCCATTGGCACCCGTTCTTCCGGAACTTCGCCGCCCGCCCCCCGGCGCACGCCCCTTCTGGGCGCGCCGACGTTCGAAGCGCCGCCCGCGCGCATCGTTGTGATCGGAGTCGGAAAAGTAGGTTGTGAGCTCCTGTCACAGATCGACCCCAATGAGTTCTTGGTGACGGCCGTCGCCGATTCGACGGCCTGGGTCGCGGAGCCCAAGGGGCTGCCGCTGAAGGAAATTGTGAGTCTCAAGGAAGCGGGCGGCGTGCTCGCCGCTCATCCTGGAGCGGCGCCGATCGACTCCGAATTGTGCATCGCCCTTACCACCGCCGGAGTCATCGTCGACGCTGCGAGTTCGAGTCCGGAGTCGGCGCCCGGCGCGCTTGCGCGCGCTCGCGCTGCGCTGCGCGCCGGCAAGAAGCTCGTGCTCGCCTCCAAGGGGGCGGCGCGCCTCGCCCCCGCGGAACTCCTCGGCGAAGGGAGCGCGCCGCGCGTCGCGGCGAGCGCCGTGTTGGCCGGAGCGGGGCGCGCGCTCCAGCTCCGCGTGCGCGATCTGCGCCGGTCGATCGAGCTCGCCTGCGTCCCCAACGGCACGACGACGTGGATTCTCCAAGCCGTCGAGCAGGGGGCCGAGCTCGAGGAAGCGATCGCTCAGGCAAAGGCGCTTTCGATTTGTGAGCCCGACCCAAGCCTCGATCTGTGTGGATTCGACGCCGCCACCAAGCTCGCCATCGCCTATGGCGCCACGTTCGGAGGATATGTGGAGTTTGCTCCCGGGCCGGGGGCCGATCTCCGCGCCCTCGATGCGGCGGAGATTCGTGCGCGCGCGCGGCGCGGCCGATGCACGCGCCTCGTCGGGCGAGCCACATGTGACGGCGAGCTGAAGCTCCAGTTTGAGGAGCTTGCGGCCGGCTCGCCGCTCGCCGTCCCGCCCGACCGCGTCGCCTTTCAGTTCCACTTCGGCCGACGCCGGTCGGCCGTGCTGCTCGGCACGGCGCTCGGCGCACGCGCGACCGCGCAGGCGATTCTGACCGATCTCCGGGAGCTTGCGTGCGGTGGAGGTGTGCGATGAGCGTCACTCTTCACCTTTCCTCGGCGCGCCGTGTTCTTCACATTTCCCAACCGTTTGAGCTTTTATGGGGATCGCGGCTCGAGCGCGCCACCATCGGATATGAGCGTTTCGGCGCCGAGGACGGCCCAATCATCGTGGTGCAGGGTGGCATCTCCGCCGATGCCCACGTCGCCTCCCACGACGACGATCCGCGACCGGGCTGGTGGGACGCGCTCGTCGGGCCGGGCAAGCCCATCGATACTTCTCGGTTTTGTGTGATCTCGACCGATTGGCTCGGCGGCTGCGGCGCCTCCTCGGGCCCCTGGAGCCACGGCGCGCCCTTTCCCGCGGTCGCGCCCGCCGATCAGGCGGCGGCCATCGCGGCGGTGCTCGATTCGTTGCGCGTGGCGCGCATCGAGGCCTTCGTCGGCGCTTCCTATGGCGGCATGACGGCGCTGGCGTTCGCCGAGCGCTTCTCCGATCGCTTGCGGCGCGCGATTGCGATCGGCGCCGCCCACCGCCCCGACGCGCGCGCAGTTGCGTGGCGCTCGCTGCAGCGGCGAATGTTGAAGCTCTCTCCAGAGGAAGCGCCGCGTCGCGAGGCCATGGCGTTGGCGCGGGCGCTCGCCATGCTCACGTATCGAACGCGAGCCGAGCTGAGTGCTCGATTTGTGGTAACCCCGAGCTGGGACGGCGCGGAGGCCCATTTTCCGATCGAGCGCTATTTAGAGGCGCGCGGGGAAGCCTGGGCGCAGGCGATGGACCCGGAGTCGTACCGCGTGCTCTCGCAGGCGCTCGACCTCCATGCCGTCGAACCGAACCGGATCGAGGCCGAGGTGCTGCTCATCGGCGCGCGGCAGGATGAATTGGTGCCGATCGAGGATTTGTGGGAATGCGCCCGCCGGATTCCGCGCGGCAAGTGCGTCGAGCTCGACTCGATCTATGGACATGACGTATTCCTCAAGGAGACGGCCTCCGTCGGCGCGCTGCTGCGCCGCGCGCTCGGCGGGGAGGCGGTGCGATGAGCCTTCACAGAACTACCCAAGCCGTGCGCGCCGGCATCGATCGCGACCGCGCTTTCGGTGCCGTTGTGCCGCCGCTCCATCTCTCTACCAATTATTCCTTCGAGAGCTTCGGTGTTCGGCGCGAGTACGACTACACGCGCTCGGGCAATCCCACGCGCGACGAGCTCGCGCGCGCGCTGGCGTCGCTGGAAGGGGGCGCCGGGGCGGTGGTGACGGCCTCGGGGATGGCGGCGCTCACGCTCGTTCTGGCGCGGCTTCCCGCGGGCGCGCGCGTGGCTGCGCCGGCCGACGGCTACGGCGGCACATGGCGACTCCTACGCGCTCTCGAGCGGCAGGGGAAGATTGTGGTGGATCTTGTGGACTTTCGCGACACGACCGCGCGGCGCGCCGCCTTCGAGCGGCGTCCGAGCCTCGTGCTTCTCGAGTCGCCCACGAATCCGCTGCTGAGAATTGTAGATATCGAAGCGATCTGTACCGAGGCTCGCGCTGCCGGAGCGCAGGTCGCCGTCGACAATACATTTCTCTCTCCCGCCCGCCAGAATCCGCTCGCGCTCGGCGCCGATCTCGTTGTGCACTCCACCACCAAATATGTGGCAGGGCACAGCGACGTCGTGGCGGGCGCGGTGATCGCGCGCGAGCGTGCGGAGCACGAGGATCTTCTCTGGTGGGCCAACTGCCTCGGGCTCACGGGAGCTCCCTTCGACGCGTGGCTCACGCTGCGCGGCCTGCGCACGCTCACGGCGCGGATGGCGGTGCACGAGCGCAACGCGGCGGCTATCGCTGCGTTCCTCGTGCGCTCGCCCGCTGTCGCGAAGGTTCACTATCCGGGGCTTTGTACCCATCCCGACCACGCGCTCGCGGCGCGGCAGCAGTCGGGGTTCGGCGGAATCGTGAGCTTTGAGCTGCGCGGCGGCGCTGCCGCGGCGGCGCGCTTCGTTGCGGGCTTGCAACTATTCACGCTCGCGGAGTCGCTCGGCGGCGTCGAAAGCCTCGTGGCGCATCCGGCGACGATGACCCACGCCGCCATGACCGAGGAGGCGCGCGCCGCCGCCGGCATCGCGCCGGGGCTGCTTCGACTTTCTGTGGGAATCGAGGAGGCCGAAGATCTGTTGCAAGACCTCGGCGCCGCGCTACGCCTCCTCGAGGCTCCAGATCCACACGTCGAGGAAGCGCGCGAAATGGAAGAGCTCCAGATCTAGCGGCGAAATCCCGGCGGCGGCGGACACCGTCTGCGTCGAGATCTGTGCACGCGCAGCCTGAATCGGCCATGGCGTGTGCAGGATCTCGCCGCGCAGGAGGCGCCCGTCGCCCCGCGCCGTGTAGAGGCAATAGCGCTCCGTCAGAAAGTGCTCGAGGGTGCCGGCTCGGGCCGCGCGCGGCGGCTCAATCGGCTCATAGCGCGCCTCGAACGTTGCTGCCGGCGCGCCGCCGTGGGTGCGCCGCGAGCTAAAACGAATGCCGTCGCCTTCGGATGCGCACGTCATCTCGGCGCGATAATAGGGAAGATGGTACCAATGCCGAGCCATCCAAACGGCGAGAGCATTGGCCGCGTCGAGCGAGAAAAACCAGACGCCGGGCTTCCCGTTTTTTGTGACATAGGCGCGGACATTCAGCTCGGGGAACGCGTCGGTGCCGGGCACGGCCGGCAGCCCGCGGAGGGCAATGCCGCTCATGCGAAACGGGACGACGCCGACGTAGGCCTGCCCATCGAACAGGTCGAGCTCGAGCCCCGCCGGCACAAGCGGCCGCAGTGCGCTCGGATCGACCCGCCCGTGGGCGAAGAGCAGGTCGTACCAGCGCTGGCGCATCACCCACGGCCGCTCCGGGAGGGGCCATCCTCGGTGGGACGCGTCGGGCATCGGGTCCATGGCGAGAAGCGTCCCCGCCGGTCGTGGCTCGCGCGAGTCATTTTCTCGCTCCGCGAGCCGTGCCTTACTGTTTCTGTGCGGGCGGCACTGCGAGAACGTCGACTTGGGAGGTCCGCACGACGAATTCAGCCACGCTGCCCAAGAGAAAACGAACAAATCCCCTGCGAGCGTGAGTGCCCACAGCAATCAGCTCGGGTCGGACCGCGGCACACAGATCGCGAATTCCGTAGCGGGGGTCGCCCACCGCGGTCGCAACTTGAATCTCGTCGTCCTTGATGCCGCCCTCTCTCGCGATGGAGCGAAGAGCCAATTCGATCTCCGCTTTGCGAGCTTTCGAGAGCGTCGCTTCGCGGGGAATCGAGGCGACGGTTCCGAGCGTGAGGCTCGCCTCGGGGAATAGCTGCAGCACAGTTCGGACGACCTCGATCGAGATTCGGGAGAAATCGACTGCGATGAGGATATTTTTGTAGCTTGTGACCTTTGACTTAACGATGAGGACAGGACACTCGCTGACTCGAAGCACGCGCTCAGCGGTAGACCCGAGCAGGATCTTCTCGATGGAGCCCGTGGAGGTTCGCGAGCCCAGCACGAGCAGGCGCGCCCCACTCCTCTTCGCTACCGCGCTCAATGCAACGCGCGGATCGCCGGACCGGGTGATTCGGCGGGCAGGAACTTGGGGAGGAAGCTCAACCCTGTCGAGCATGCGAAGGGCGTTCTTCTGGAGGGAGCCGATCGTTTCGGAAAGCGTGCTCGTCGTGGCGGCCGCTCGTCCGAGCCACGGTTCCATCATCGGAACGGCGGCGGAGGGACCTACCGTGGGGACGACATGGACAAGCACGAGGGGCGCGCGCAATTGTGCAGCGATATTGGCAGCTCGGTCGGTCGCAAGTGCACAATTTCTGGAGAAATCTGTACCCACAACAATCGGTGCAGTCGGCTTTCGATTCGCAGGCATGTTGGTGGCTTGGGCTACGGTCTTACAAATGGACGGAGGATGTGGCGCGATTGGCGACAGCTGCCGCTCGGCGCAGGCGTGAGTGGCAATGGGAGTGCCACTTCGAGCACATCGGTCGATGGGCCCCGCCAGTGCGGGACGCGCAAGCAGCCGTGTCGTTCGTCCGGGGTTCGCTCCACATGCGACGTAGTGCGAAGGCCTGAAGTCGAAACCGCGGAAGCGTCGGAAGAGGACCCAAGCACTGTCGGGCGACACCCGCGAGGGGTCCCGCGGTTGTCCGCCGCTGGGACCCACCACCGCGCCACGATTGGCGGCTGGGGCGGTTGGTCCTTGTCGGGTCTGGATCGCGCAGCGTCGTTCCCATGGCCCGCGTCGAGGATGTCGTGTGCCCTTCGGTTCGACTTCCGCTCACTGAGTCTCTCATGGGGGCTTGAGACGATTGCCTGTGGCGGTTCCAGTGTTGATGCGCAGCAAGGGGCCTTCTCCCCAAGGGCGGGTCTCGCGGAATCTTCGTTTGCGAGGGTGGGGGCGCGCCGCTTTGAATTCGTGGATGCCCAACTCGCACCCGGCGGCGCAGGCCGCCGTTTCTGCCGCCGCTTCGCTCGAAGAGCTCGATTCCGCCACGCCGGGTGCGCGCCAACGCGAGGATGGGGTCAGCTATCCGCCGGCCGAGTTTCATTGGGGCTGGGTTCCCTTTGCCATCTTCCACGTCTTTGCGGTGCCGTTGGCGTGGTGGGTGGGCTTTTCTTGGGAAGGGATCGCCTGGTGCGTCGGGATGTATTACGCGCGCATGCTGACGGTGTGCCTTGTGTATCACCGTTACTTTTCCCATCGGTCCTATCAGATGGGGCGCGTGACACAATTCGTGGCAGCCTGCCTCGCACAGACCACAATGCAGAAGGGCGTGCTCTGGTGGGCGGCGCACCATCGCATGCACCATCGGTTCAGCGATCAGCCGGGCGATCCCCATTCGCCGATCCTGAGGGGGTTCTGGTACGCGCATGTCGGCTGGATCGTGAACCGCGAGAGCGATCCAACGAAGTTCGACAAGATCAAGGATTTCGCGCGATTCCCGGAGCTCATCTGGCTCAATCGTTGGCATTTCGTTCCCGGGTTCGTGCTGGCCGCGCTCATGTATCTGATCGGCGGCCCGGTGGCGTTCGTCTGGGGTTATGTCATTTCGACCGTGGTTTTGTGGCACGGGACGTTCACGATCAACTCCATCACGCACCTGTATGGAGTTCGCCGCTACAAGACGACCGACCAAAGCCGCAACTCGCTGATCTTCGCGATCGTGACCTGCGGCGAGGGATGGCACAATAATCACCACCACTATCAGCACTCCGCCGCCCAGGGATTTGTGTGGTGGCAGATCGATTTTGCGTATTACGTGCTGAAGGTCGCGGAGGCGCTGCGGCTCGTGCGCAACGTCGTGAAGCCGTCGCGCGAGGTGCTGATCGAGGGCGGATATGTGAAGCCGAAGGCGAGCGAACTCAAGGCGCCCGTCGCGGCGATCGCGGTGCCGGTTCCGGCGGTCGCCGTCGAGACGGCGTCATAGCGCTACCGTCGATCGAGGCGCACGCTTAGCGGCTCGTGGCAGAAGTCAGCCGAGCTTCGCGCAGCACTGCTTGAACTTCTTGCCGCTGCCGCACGGGCAGGGATCGTTGCGTCCCACCTTCTCCGCGCGGTTCACGATCGGCTGCTGCGGCGCGCCATGCGCGTGGCCGTGGGCGTGGGGCTTCCCCGAGCGCACAGCTTCGTAGAAATGCGGCAGGTTGGCTTCGAGCGCCTGTCCGAGCTCGTAGGCCTGGGAGAGGATCGCGCGCCCTTCGAGGAAGCGCAGATAGGCGCGCAACACTTCGCCGACGTGCTCCGCCAGCGGGTCCTTCTTACCAAACTGCCCTGGGAGGAGATGGCCGAGGATTCCGTGGAGGTCCTCGCCGTCGAGCGTGCGCGGCGCTTTGCCAAGCTCGTCGAAGCAACAGCCGAGGAAGCGTTCGAGGATCTTGCCGGCGGCGGCGCGCGCGCCTTCCGGCAGCGACTGGCAGACGGGCGATTCGAGGAAGGAGGCGACTTCGAGCGTGGTCTCGCGGGCGGGCATGGGCGCAGAGTGCGGGGTGCGCGAAGGCGCGTCCAGCGTCAGGATAGGAGGCGTCGCGGGTGGGCCCGCTCGATTGATGCGAGGCAGCCCCTTGCGCATGCGCGTTGGAATCGAATACTGTTTGTGCATCCAGTAATACCCGGAGTCTCCCCATGCCGCCCAAGCTCACCAAAGAATATGTGACCATTCACCGCGACATCCTCGTGGAGCGCATGATCTCGGAGCACAAGTCGGCTCTGCGGGTCGTCGCCGCTTGCCCCGAGGAGCAGCTCGGCTACAAGCAGCACGAGCGCAATCGTACTTTTGCCGAGATCGCCCAACATATCTTCCTGACGGGTCCGTTCTTCGTCGGGGCGATCGAGGCGGGGGTGTTCCCGAACATGGGCGATGGCAAGGAGCCGGCGCCGCCGACGAAAAAGGCGGCGCTGCTGGCGGCTTGCGAGGCGATGGCGAAGCAGGCCGAGGAGGGCACGAGGAAGCTCTCCGTGAAGCAGCTCATGGGCGTCCTCGATTTCATGGGAATGTGTGCATTCCCGGCGATTGAGTATCTTCAGTGGCATCTCAATCATCTGATCCACACGCGAGCGCAGCTCACCTCCGCGCTGCGCACGATGGGGGCGAAGGTGCCGCCCGTGTACGGCCCTTCGGCCGATACCACAGAAGAGGAGATGGGCCAGCTCATGGCGGAGATGAAGGCCGCGAGCGACGCGGCTGCGCCGGCCCCAACGAAGCGCCAGCGCGCGGCGACGAAGCGCCCGCGAGCAGCGGTGAAGAATGCGCCCAAGAAGGCGGTTCGCGCCAAGGCGTCGAGCGCCGCAAGGAAGGGGCGCGGCGCGAAGAGCGCTGCGCGTGGGGGGCGGAGGTAATCGTTTCAGCAACCGCGCGGTGTGGTTGGGGCGCGCTCGCGGCGCGTCCCAGTCGATACGTGGGCGGCCGCTGCGCAACTGGCTGCCCTCGTCGTAAAAATGAGCTTTGGCTTCTTCCCAGTCGCTTGGTGGGTGAAGAAGACGAGCTGTACGAGACCAATGTGAGCCACCGCGAGGCAGAATTGATCGTCTCGTAGAAACAGTGATTCTCCGAAGCAGCAAAAACAGATCGCCCGGCACGATTCCATCTGTAAGCCGCTAGGATGCACACGATGAACATCCTATTGTGGGTCCTTCAGGTCTTCGGCGCGCTCGTGTACGGAGCGTCGGGGGTCATGAAGGTCTTCCTGTTCGACAAGATTAGCGCGGACGTCCAGTCGTTCGGTGCATTGCCGCGGCCGGTTTGGACGGCCCTCGGAATGATTGAGCTTGTGTGCGTGGTCGGGCTGATCGTCCCGGCCGCCCTGCATTGGAAGCCGTCTCTCACCGTGGTGGCCGCCACCGTGCTGGCGCTTGAGTGTCTTTTGTTTATTTGGGTGCACGTCCAGTACCGCGAGATCCCTCCCATCATCATGAGCGCGGTGCTCGGTCTCCTGATGGCGTTCATCGCGTACGGCCGGCTCGTTCTCGCTCCTCTGTGACCACTCGCGTCAACATTGCGTTGTGCCGAGGGACGCTGGAAACCACAGGAGTTCGCAAATGAATGATCCTTTTGTTTTTGTTCACCACGCCGGTCGCACGCTCGCGCTCGCGCGGGCGCAGGAGCGCACCTGCTCGGTCTTCGGCGGGCCCGCGGAGATCGAGGTCGACGGGCCGCCGCTGCCGGAGCCGCTCCACTTCATCGCGCTGCTGCACCACAACGAGGTGCTGTTGCTTGGCGCGCCACGCCAACTGTGGGAGATCCCACTTTTCTATGGGATGCGCTACTCAGGCTGTCGCCTGCTCTACACGTTCGAGCGCGACCGCGTTCGGATCGAGGAGCTGTTGCCGCAGGAGGCGAGCGCCGACTGGCCCTACCGAGGCTACCCACAGTTGTTGCCTTACTATCCTCTGGCCGTCTCCCACGTGGACGCTGAGGATTGGGGGCGCTTCCGAAGGCGCGCACCCAACCTGCCCGAGGAGCAGCCGGCGGAATGTGTGGTATTAGTGCCTCCGCCCGTCGGCCTTGGGTTCACACTTTGGGGGCGTAGCGGCGACGCCGAGGGAGCGACGCTCGTATTCGAATGCAACTTGAGTACGAAGAGTGTGGTCGCCTACAACGTGTGCGGCTGAGGTCAAAGAATCACCGCACGCCGTCCATTCGCAGTCCTCCGGGACGATCGGCCCTGGCAAGAGAAGTTTCACCTCGAAAGCCCGCTGGGTGGATGGGGCGGCGCAGGCCGTCGGGCGACCTCCATCCGCCGCCGTGGACGCCAGCCTGTTGCTCCCTGGGCGATTCCAGGGTGGAATGCCCAGCGCCGCAACGCTGAGGTTTCGTTCCGCAGGTTTTTTCCCGGGTAATCGCGGGGCTCCCTGCCGGTAGGGTGCAGCCGCCCTAGCAACATTTGTTCGCGTTGGGTTCGGATCGCCTCTGAAAGTAGTTCTCGAGGAATAAACAGATGAGCGCAGTCGCCACGATCACAAGTCTGATTCCGCTCTTCGTTGTTGCCGCGATGAGGAGAGCCGAAGCACGAATTCATCGACAACTTACGGACGCTCGCGCTTTCGATGCTGATTCATCGATACAATTGTCGCTCAAGCGGTCGATGGACCGACGTCGCCTCGAGGGTCTAGTCCACGGCGGCGCCGTGCGTCTGACCGCAAATAGCCTCTATTTTCTTGATGCAGAGGGTTGGGAGAACTACCAGCGCAATCGACGTCGCCGTGTCTTGTTTGCGCTGTCGGTTGTCCTCTCGCTTGTTGCTGTGGGCCTTACTGTGGCATGGATCCTGCTCTGACCCATTCTACGGATGGATGGAAAGGAATCGGGTCGCAGTCACCTTGGAGTTGCAATTGGCTGGTCCGCCGAGTCGATCGGATCGTGTGCGATGCGAAGAACCCAAATCGCGCCCGGGCGATTGAGGCGGTGTCCCGCCCAGCATCGTTGGTCCGCTCTGAACGTGATGTCGGCCAGTTTCTGACGCCCGTTGGCTTCGGGTACCAACTTCGGGTACGCCCTTCTTACATTTGTGCCATCCCAGTTCATCGGCATGGGAGAGCCCAGTTCTGTCGGAGCCATTCACAACGACCTCGCGTGTCCGGGTAGGGGCTTGCATTGGGTTCGAGCGCGAGACAAGCTCACACAACTCGCCTCGCGTCGCTCCCAAGATCCATGCAGAGGCTTCACGCGGCTGCCGGTCGCCTCGCATGGCCTCGCGCTTGCTGCACCGGGACCTCGTCGCCCGGCCGTTCCCACAGAATGCAATGGCTTGAGCTGAAAGCTCCTCCGCTTTTTGTGTGGCTTGTCTTCGCCGCTGCCATGCTCGGCGTCGCGCAGGCCGCACCGGGAGCGGCGTACACTCTCCCCGCGAGCTCCGCCTGGGCGCTTTTGCTGGCCATTCTCGGCGGTGCGGTCGCGTTGGCCGGAGTCCTGACGTTTCGCGGCAGGCGAACCACGGTCAACCCGCTCCAGCCGGGCGCCGCCTCGTCCGTCGTGTCGACCGACATCTACCGCCTATCGCGCAATCCCATGTACCTCGGCTTCTTCCTGGGGTTGGCTGCCTGGGCGCTGTATCTGTCAAATTTCGGGGCGGCTCTCCTGCTGCCGGGCTTCTTGGTGTATATGACACAGTTCCAGATCAAGCCGGAAGAGCGTGCGCTGCTGGCCAAGTTCGGACCTGAGTTTGCGCAGTACATGACGCGCGTTCGGCGGTGGGTGTAGGCGCTGCCCAAGTCGCCGAATCGTAACTTCGAGATCACCATGGAATTCGCCATCGGCATGTCCGCGGCAGTTGCAGTCGGAGCCTTCGCCACCGCCATCGGGTTTGACAAAGACCGCAGCTTCTATCCGGTCGTGCTGATTGTGATTGCTTGCCTCTACTTACTTTTTGCGGCGATGGCCGCCTCGACGGAGAGCCTCGCCGCCGAAGCCGTTCCCGCGCTGTTATTTATTGCAATGGCCGGGATTGGATTTCGAAAGAGCCTGTGGATCGTGGTCGCCGGCTTGGCTCTGCACGGAATCTTCGATTTCTTTCATCACGCGGCGATCACAAATCCAGGCGTCCCCGTCTGGTGGCCCGGCTGGTGCCTCGCCTACGACGTCGTCGCCGCTGCCTATCTTGCTGCGCTCCTTGTGATTCGTAGGAACTCGCGCGCCGTCTAGCCATTCGCGCGTGCGAGCCCGAGAGTCGTGCGTCGACGGCGATGTTCTAGGGTGAGGAGGCTTGGCGATTCGACGCGCTGCTCTCCATCCATCGGAGGAGTCCGTTCGGCTGCGATCGCTTGATGCCGGGAGTGGTATGACAGATCCACATACCAGATGCTCCATGGCTAAGACCAAAGTCGCTGTCACTCTGGACTCCCAGACGGTTCGCCGCGTCGATCGGCTGGTCCGCGAAGCGCATTTCCCGAATCGTAGCCAGGCGATCGAAGCTGCGGTGGCCGCCAAGCTCGAGCGTTTGGAATCGCGCCGGCTGGCCGAGGAGTGTGCGAAGCTCGATCAGGCCTCGGAACGAGCGCTCGCGGAGGAAGGGCTCGGCAAGGATCTGCTCTCATGGCCGGAATTCTGAGGGGAGAGATTCGGTGGGTAGACCTCAATCCCACACCCGGAAACGAACAGACCGGCCACAGACCCGTCCTGGTTCTCAGCCATGACATCTTCAATGAGCATTCAGGAACTGTGATCGCGGTCGCCATCACATCTCAGCCGCAGCGAGCGGGGTTTCCGCTCACCTTGGAGCTTGTCGCTTCACGCATGCCGAAGCGGTGTTGGGTGAAGATCAGTCAAATCCGAACGCTTGCTACAGAACGCATTGGAAAGCGTCTCGGGCGCGCGACGGCCGAGGAGCTTGTTCAGGTGATCGAACGGCTCAACGAGATTCTGGGCGCCTAGCTGTTTGCGGCGGCGGAAGCTCGCAGATTTCTGGGGCGACCGACGGAGGATTCGATGGTCTGATCGGGAAACAGCGAATGCGTTCTGCGATCTGCCTCTCCGCTCTCGCGCTTTTCCCTGGGCTCGGACTTTTCTATTTGTGTCTGATGGAGGTCGTTGGCCCGCTCACGATTGGGTCGTTCCATCTCGATGGGCTCCGGCCTTTTGGACCTCGCTCCATTGCGAATCTTATCGAGATTCCGATGGTTGCAGTGATCGGCGGGATTTGCGCAATCCTCCTCTGCCTCTTCAGTGCCGCTCGCGTGATTCAGAAGCCCGCAGCACTCGCAACGATCGTCGCAATTGTGTATGGGGCGGCCGTCGCCCTCTACATTCTGATGCCCACTCTTCCTGAGTAGCCGTGCATCTGTACAGCGGGAGACGCGGAGCGATCCGCGTCTCCCCCGATGCCGCATCCAGGATCCGCGTGCTCCGGCGCCGCAAGCGGGCTATCGCGCGCGCGAGAGGAGCTCGCCGCGAGCGGCCCAACGGCGTTGCGCGCGGTCGATGGCAGCGCGCATGCCGGATACAAATCGCCCCGGCGGGAATTGTTCCATCACTGCCGATCGCGCTGCTTCGCCCATCCGCGCTGCGAGCGCGCGATCGTTGAGGAGGCGCAGCGCGTAGCTCCGCAGCTCGTCGGGATCGTCGGAGAGGAAGCCGCTGACGCCGTGCTCGATGGGGGAAGTCGGATGGCGATTCCCAAGAATCGGCAGCCCCGCGGCCATGGCCTCGAGCGAAGCCAAATTGTAGCCGTCCTCGAGTGCGGGGTCGGCCGTATGCACAAAAAAGCGATGGCACGCGAGGAGCCCGCGCAGCTCCTCCCAGCTCGCCGCCGGCTTCACGCCCGGCATCTCGGGGTTGTGCCCCACGACGTTCACGGGCACGCTGCGGAAGGCGCGCTCGTGGAGACCCCACAAAAGCGTCGCACGCTTCGCCGCAATCTGATTCGCCACGCGGATCCCCGCGGCGCGCTCCCGCGTGGCCGGCCCAAACTGATCCGCCTCGATCCCCGGGCGAACGACGGTGTGCGGCATGCGCCACGCCTCGCCCTTGAACGGAGAGATCGCGACTACCTCCGCGTCGGCCTGCTCCACATACCGCGCCGCCGCCTCGAGGAAGCCCGCCGGCAGCTCCTGGCGCCCCTCCTGAGCCGCGCGATGCCGAGGCGATGTGTGAAGTACAAGAATCCGAGGCCCCGCCAGATCCTGCAGCTCCACGAGATCGCTCAGCGAGTGCGCAATCAAGCAGCCATAGGTGCGCGCCTCCGCGCGCACCTGCTCCATCGTGACCGCCCGCGCCCCCGGCGGGAACGGCCGCATGCGCGCATCCCAGCCGGCGGTGTAGCGCCCGCGAAGCCCCACCACGATGTCGAGAGGCTGGCCGAGCCGGGGGAGCTGGGAGATCCAGGCTTCGTGGCAGTTGAGAGTGAGGATCGGGGAGGGCATCCGTTCGGGGGACCGCAGCTTATCTCGGGCGCGGGGTAGGGCCGATAGACGCGCTGCGGTCGTGCGACCCATCGTCGCGCGCTCCGGGGAAACCGAAGCCTTTTCTCGGGAACGCGATGACACTCCGCCGCCGAACCCTTCTGCTCCTCACGGTCGTGCTTGCGGCCCTCCTTGGGGTGCTGCAGCTGGCCTCGTCGAGCGTATTGCTGGGCGGCTTCCGTCGCGTCGAGCGCGATCTGTGCCTGCAGAACCTGCACCGCGTCTGGAAGGGCTACCTCGGCATCCTGGCGACGCTTCAGGAGAAGGCGTCTGACTGGTCCTACTGGGACGAGATGGCTCGCTTCGTTCAGGGTCGCAACGAGACATTTGTGGTCTCGACCCTCGGAATGACGCCGTTCGAGACGATGCGGCTGTCGATCCTCGCGATCCACGACGCATCGGGGAATCCCGTCTATGTCAAAGAGCGGACCGCAGAGCCGCCCGAGCTGCGCACCCCCGGCCCGAGAACGCTTGCGGCGGTCTCGGAAGTGAACCAGCGCATCGTGAGGGAAGGGCCCGCACACGCCATCCGTGGAGTTCTGGAGACTGAGCTCGGAACGCTTTTGTTTGCTTCAACGCCGATCCTGCGAACGGACCGAAGCGGGCCCGTCCTCGGGACAGTTACTTTTGGGCGACTGCTCGATCGCGCCGAAGTGGATCGGCTCGCCGAGCTTACAGAGCTGCCGATCGAATTATTGAGGACAGGAAACGCCGGCATCCCCAATTCGGCGCTCTCCACCCTCAGCTCCGGTGAACCGGTGGCGCTCTCCGAGCCCGAGGGCGACGTCGTCCCCGGATTTGTGGTGATTCGCGACCAGGTCGGAAGAGTCTCCTGCGTGCTTCGAGTAGTGCAGCCGCGCTCGGTCTACGCGGCCGGCTTGAGAAGCATCGTCGGGAGCATCGCCATGGCGCTCGTGCTTGGCGCCGTGCTGGTCGCCGTCGTCTCGGGGCTCCTCGAGGGGCTCGTGCTGCGCCGGCTGCACCGGATGGGGGCCGACGTGCTGGCGATCGGCAACCAACGCGACTCCGGGCTGCGCGTTCGCGTCGAGGGCGACGATGAGCTGGCACTCCTCGGTCGAACGATCAACGATGCGCTGCAGGCGCTCGAGAGCGCAAACGCCGACCTGCGCGTCGCGAAGGAATCCGCCGACGCCAGCTCGCGCGCCAAGGCGGAGTTCCTCGCGCGCATGAGCCACGAAATTCGCACTCCGCTGAATGGCGTCCTCGGGATGACCGAGCTGGCCCTGCAGGGACACCTCGGCGCCGAGCAGCGCGGGCTCCTTGAGACCGTCCACAGCTCGGCGAACCTACTTCTCGATATTGTGAACGATATTCTTGACTTCTCAAAGATCGAAGGACGCAAGCTCCAGCTCGACATTCGCCAAATCGATCTCCACGGGCTCGTATCCGAGGTCGTTCAGCTCTTCCGATCGCGCGCGGAGCGCAAAGGATTGACACTCAATCTTGCGATCTCCGACGAAGTGCCCGTGACCGTGCTGGGCGACGGCTTGCGCATTCGCCAGATCCTCGTGAATCTCATCGGGAATGCGGTGAAATTCACAGAAAGGGGCGCCGTGAGCGTGCAGGTCGGCAAGATCCGCGAGCACGCGGGCCTGATCTGGATCGAGTTCGAAGTGAGCGACACGGGGATTGGCATCTCCAAGGAGCAGCAGACCCAAATCTTCGAGGCCTTCAGCCAAGGCGAGACCTCCTTCTCGAGGAGCTACGGCGGGACGGGGCTCGGCCTCGCCATCAGTGCGCGGCTCGCGGAGATCATGGGTGGCGAGCTCACAGTTCAGAGCGACCTCGGTGTGGGTGCCACCTTCCGGTGCACCGTCAGCGTCTCCACGGCGCGCATGATCGACGTCGAGGAGCCGGCGGCGGCGCTTCCCGGTGCGCAGGAGACCCAGCGATCGCTGCGCGTGCTGGTCGTCGACGACAACGCCGTGAATCGAATTGTGGCTTCAAAAATCCTTGAGCGGGCGGGCCACTGCGTCGAAGCCGCGGACAACGGGAAGGCAGCCCTCGAGGTGCTCCGATCCGTACATTTCGATCTTGTCTTGATGGATCTGCAGATGCCGGTGATGGACGGCATCGAGACGATCCGAAGAATTCGCGCCGGCGAAGAGGGAGTGAATCCGAAGATCCGAGTGATCGCAATCACGGCGCAGGCCGAGGAGAGCGATCGAACGGCATGCCTCTCAGCAGGCGCGGACGGATTCCTAACAAAACCGCTTCGGATGGGTGAGCTCCTCGCGGAGATGAACCGCATGCTCGCGCACCTTCCGAGCTGACGCTCCCGCGGCACCGAGGCCGCACGCGGCCTCGCTACGCCCTTCTGGCGAGGACCACCATCTCGTCGCGAAGATTCACATAAACCGCGGCGCGGCCCAGCCGATTGAGCGGGCTCAGGATCCGGCTCAGGATCGGATGCACCCGCTGAGCGCGCTCGACGATGAACTCGAGCGACACATATTTGCCCCCGAGCGAGCTGCGGCACTCGAGCGTCTCGAATCCGCAGTCAGCCAGCAGGCGGCGCACCGTCTTGGGATCAAAATGATAAATATGCTCGGCGTGCTTGTAATGCTGCCAGCGCCTGCCCATGAGGCGAGCGAAGCATGACGCAACATTTTGCGTTTCGACCAGCAGCTTTCCGCCGGGTGCGAGAAGGCGATGGGCTTCGCGGAGCACGGCCTTCGGCTCATCGAGATGCTCGACCACGTCCCAAAATGTAATGAGATCGAAAGAGGCCGCAGGGAGCGACTGCTCGAGCAGTGTGCCCGTGCGCACGTCGAGCCCGTACCGTTCTCGGGCGAACTGCCCCATTGGGGGCGAGACCTCGACGCCGAGGCAGCGCCACCCGCGCTCCTTCGCGACGGAGAGAAAGAACCCCGCCGCGCACCCCACGTCGAGGACGCGCTCCGGCGCAGAAAAGTGGCGGTCGAGGACGGCGAAGCGCCGGCGATAGGTGCGCAGATAGAGCGGCTCGTCGCGCAGGTAATCGGTATATCCAAAATCCTTGGCCGACGACGATTTCCAATATTCCGTTTGATACATCTCCCGCAGACGGCTCGCGTCGCGGCGTGGCGTCACATAGACGAGCCCGCAGCTCGAGCACTGCACCACGCGGTACGGAGGGTCTTCGAAGCGAACCCGCGACTCGCGCGATCCGCACAGCCCGCAGGCGACCTCGCGCAGGACCGACGGGTCGGGCGCAGCGACCGCCGGAATGGCCATCAGCCGAAGTACTCCTTGCCCGTCGCGACGTCATGGGCGCCGGCGTCGTCGCCGCGGATCAGCCCGCGTGCGAGCTTGCGTCCCATGGCCAGAGAGTGATCCATGTTGTTGTAACGATAGAGCCCTTGGCGCCCCGTCGTGTCGAGATTCTCGAACGGCTTCACAAATCGCAGCAGCCGCTGGAGATTCTCCTTATAAGTTAAATCGTAGACGGGATAGGCGTATCGGACGCGCGTTAGGAAGATGCCCTTCGACTCGCCCTGCTTCAGGAGTCCGATCTTCTCGAGGTCGCGCGCGGCGATCTCCGAGGCGTCCTCGAGGCTCATGTTCCACGTCTCGTCGCCGGGCACGCAGGTGATCTCCGCACAAATCACGGTGCGGTCCTTGGGCCCCGTCTCCTCGCTGAAATTCTTGAACTCCGAGATGCGATGCACCTTCAAGTGCTTCTCGGGGAGGTAGACCCAGTGGTCGGGCGTGACAATGGGGCGGTTGACCTCGAGATACACAAAAATGATCGAGAGGTAGCGCAGCTTGCCGATCGACGCGAGCACGTCCTCCGGCGGCAGCGGCTCCATGGCTTCGAGCAGCCGCGGGAGCGGGATCGTCGAAACCACATAATCGGGATGGTCGACGACGCGCTGCCCGTCGCGCGTGTAGATGACCGACGTGATGCGCTCGCCGTCGCGGATCAGCTTCTCGACGGGGGTCTTCAGCAGCACCTCACCGCCCATCTCACAGATCTTCTTCGCGTAGTTGCGGCCGAGCTGCCCGATGCCGCCCACGCGCGGATACCAGAATTTGGAAACGAGCGAGCGCACTTCTCCGCCCTTCGGCGGGCGCAGCGTCTTCTTGACGGCGTCCCAGAGGTTCAGCTGAGAGATGCGCTGCGAGGCCCAGTCCGCGCTGATTTGTGAGCACGGCATGTGCCACGCCTTCTCCGTATACATCCCGAAGAAGATGTCATAGAGCGTCTTGCCGAACCGCTTCGTGACCCAATTCTCAAAATTGTCGTCGGGGATCGGGTTCATCCGGTCCTTGAACCGAATCCACAGATAATCCCAGAACGCCTTGATGAGAATGTGCGGCGGAAGGTTGCGCAGCACGTTTCCCGCCTGCAGCGGATAGTGGAAGAAGCGACCCTTCAGGTAGATCCGCGAGAGGCGATCGCGAACGACGAGGTCGTTGTCCATGACCTCGTGCACGTGGGCCAGAAGCTCCTTGTCGCGCGAATGGAAGCGATGGGGCCCGTGGTCGACGACGTGCTCGCCGACTGTGTACGAGTGCGCCATGCCACCGGCGTAGTCCTCCTTCTCGATAACCGTGACCTTGTGGCCCGCCTTGACGAGCTCATAGGCGCAGGAGAGACCTGCGAGTCCGGCGCCGAGAACGAGAACCTGCATAGCGAGGGTGAGGGTGCGAGTGGTCCGTCCCGCGGGGCGTGCGGGCTGCGGTGGTCTTTAGGGTGCCACAATGGGGAGCCGCTTGACCACGCGGGCAGTAGATTTCGCCCATGCCCCTCCACCCGCGAGCCGTCGCGCACCTGCGACAGTGCGATCCCCGTATGGCCGAGGTCCTCGGCAGAGTGGGCCCGTTCCGGCTGAAGCTCCAGGACTGTTCGCCATTCGAGTCGCTTGCGCGCGCCATCGTGTTTCAGCAGCTTTCGACCAAGGCAGCGTCAACGATCTTCGGGCGGCTCGCAGCGGCCTGCGGCGGGGAGGTGGCGCCCAGCACGCTCGCGCGCCTCGACGACGGCGCCGTGCGTTCGTTGGGGGTCTCCGGACAGAAGCTGCGCTACTTGCGCGATCTGACGCGCTGCGTGGAGGAAGGGGCGCTCGAGCTTCGCGCGCTGCGCAACTTCGCAGACGAGCAGGTGATCGAGCGGCTCACGCAGGTGAAGGGGATCGGCGTCTGGACGGCGCAAATGCACCTGATCTTCTTCCTCGGGCGCCCCGACGTGCTGCCGGTGGCGGACCTCGGGATTCAAAAGGCGGCGCAGCAGGTCTATGGGCTGCGCCAGCTCCCCGACGCGCGGCGCCTCGAGCGTCTCGCGGAGCCATGGCGGCCGTTTCGAAGCGTCGCGTGTTGGTATCTCTGGCGAAGCCTCGACGGCGAAGCGGCTCTCGGAGACTAGGCCGTGGGAGCTTGGGCAGGGGCTTCTCTGGGGCACAGCGCGCTGCCATTTACGGCCGCGATTGCGCTTGCGATTCCGTCGGTTCAGGGGAAGGGCGAGCGTGACGCCGATTTGTTGCAGGTGGAGCGGGAGGGCTGGCTGCTCATAAAAGCATTTGTGAATCGTTCGTACGATACAGGCGTGGATTACTATAAATCTGGATTTCGGCGCGAGGCGACGTGGTACTTCCAGCGGACGCTCGAGCTGGTGCCGGAGAACGGTGCGCTCCAGTCTTTTGTGAAACTGCTGCAGGACTACGAGAACCCCGTGTGGAAGGAGAAGGGGTGGAAGACGCCGACGGAGCCGGTGGAGAAGCGATTTCGAAAGGAAGCGGCAGCCTGGGAGGAGGAGTGCGCGAAGCTGCTGATGGAGACGGGGAAACTCGCGGCGGCGAAGCCTAGCGACGCGTGCAAGGCGAAGGCGCGCGAGACCTTTGTGCGCGTGCTGAAGCTGCAGGGCGGACCCTTCGAGATCGGGCCGGACAAGCGGCTCAAGGCGGGAAAGGCGGGCGCGATCCCCGAGCCTTACTCCTCACAGATCGTGAAGGAGGAGCTGGTGTCGGTGAATGGGAAGCTCTACTTCCGCGACGGAATGTTGAAATCGATCCGCTCGGTCGACTCGGTTAGCGAGGTGCGGGGGAAGCGGTTCCTAGTGCGCGTCGAGGGCGAACCTCGGAAGGCGAAGGCGCTCGCCGATCTGTTGGATCAGGCCTACGAGCAGTACGCAAAGGTGTCGGGCGGATCCGTACAGAAGCCGCTTGGGCTTTTTGTGTTCGCGGATCGCGCTGGATTCGAGCGCTACGCGGAGGCTGCGGGGCAGAGCGCGCTCGCGAAGTCGGCGGGATTCTCGAATTCCTCCGAAGGATTTGCGGTCACGTTCGAGCAGCCCGCACTCGAGGAGATCGCGGTCCACGAGGGAGCCCATCTGTTTCATCACCTGGCGTTTCGCTCGAGGATGCCGTCTTGGTACGAGGAGGGGTTCGCCACCTACTTCTCGTTCGCCGGCTCGATGAAGTTCGAGCAGGGGAAGCTCGAGACGGGGCTCCCGCTGCATCCGCACACGCTCGATTCGCTTGCGAAGGACCTGCCGCCGATGCGCGATTTGTTGGAGATGCGCGCGGCCGATGAGCTGGCGAAGGGGAGTGCCGCGAGCCACCGCTTCTATGCGTTCTCCTGGGCTCTGTTCACGCTTCTGCGAAACACACAGAACGCGGATCTCGGCGGGCGGTTTCGCCGTTGGGAGAGCTTCTGCCTGACGGCGGGGTTCTCGGGGGCGGAGCGCGAGGCGCGCGCCGCGGAGCTCTTTACGAAGATTTTTGGGGACTCACTGGATGCGCTCGAGAAGGCGTTCCGGGAGTGGATCGCGAAACAGTGATCTCTCCTCCATGCTTTGACATTATAAATCGGTGAGGCAGCTTCCGAGCACGCTTCGCGCCAGGTCGGAGAGCTTCCTCCTTGGTCCCACGGCGAAGAGCGTGGCGTGCCAGTGCGAGAGCTCCTGGGCGGGTTCAAGGAATCGGGCCGGCGAGACGCTCTCGAGTTCGAAGAAGCGCCCATCGTCGGAATTGTAGCTCTGGAACACATCGCCGCCGAAGGGAGCTGCGGCCGTCGCGGTCCAGAGATTGTTGGCGTACGGCTCGGTGCGCTGCACGGGAAACGCCGCAATCGTCAGCAGCTCTTGCTCCGGAGAGAAGCTTCCCGCGAAGCCCGTCGACGCATGGGCGCCGATCCCGAATTTTGAGGTTCTCCGGCCGTCGGCGCGCATGCAGAGGACGCTGCCCTCGCGCCAAAGCCGCTCCTCAGGAATCTTACCGAAATAGCGGTCCTCCACTTCGGGGCGCCCCGCCGCCGGATCACCGGGGCCGAGCGGCGCCATAACAACGGCGCGTGGGCTCGCCGGGAGCTGGCTCAGCGACCACAAATGCACGAGAGGCGCGCCGCTCCGCGATTCGCAAAGGAGCCGGTTTGTAGTCACCGCCGCCGCCATCGTCACCTCGTCGGGAATCGGCGCCTTCAGCAGCCGATGGGCGAAGTTGCGCGAGAGGACGCGCACCGAGCGCTCGAGCCGGCCGGAGAACCGATCGCCGCGGCGATTGGTGAGGGTCAATGATCTCTGCATGTGCACATCCCAGTGGCTCGCGTCGACGACCTCCATCGGCCCGACATTCAGCTCGGAAGGGACACGCCAGTGCGACCCTTCGCAAGGCGCTCCCGGATCAAAGAACCATCCGAAGTCGCCGCCCTCGGGGCCGATCCAGAGCCGATCCTGTCCGCCGTAATTGTGAAACCGCGATGCGCTCCCGCGCAGGGCGAACGCCCGCGGATCCATCCACGCGGCGCTTGCAATCGATCCGATCGCCGTCGTCATCACGCGGCCTTCCAGCTCCGGCGCTACAAATGTCCGGGCCGACGACTCCTCGTGGCGCAGCTCATGGAGCGCCCCTCCGCAGCGCGCGAGCGCCTGCAGCGCGTCCTGCTCTCCTGCTCCGCTCATGATCGTTTTGTGAGGAGCTCCCGAAGGACTTCCTCGTGCGTCTCGAAGGCGCTCGCGTCGAAGAGCACATATCGCACGCGCTCGACGGTGGTCTCACTTCTCAGCTCCTGCAGCAGCCGGCGAAACGCGATGCCCGCGGCTTCCCGCCGCGGATAGCCATAGGCGCCCGTCGAAATCGCAGGAAACGCCAGAGACTGGAGCCTATGCTCCGCGGCGATCACCATGCACCGCCGATAGGTTGCATCGAGCAGCTGAGCTTCGCCCTCTTGGCCGCCGCGATAGATGGGGCCCACCGCATGGATCACAAATCGCGCCGAGAGGCGATACCCGCGCGTGATCTTCGCATCGCCCGTGCCGCAACCATCCAAGCCGCGGCACTCCTCCAGCAGATCGGGACCCGCTGCCCGGTGAATTGCGCCATCGACGCCGCCGCCGCCGAGCAGCGTCGAATTGGCAGCGTTCACGATTGCATCGACTCGCTCCTTCACAATATCGCCGCGCACAACCTCGATGCGGCGATTCCCGAGGTTTGCGCTGAACGCTTCCATGGCCGCCGCGAGAACTTATAGATCGATGACGCGAAGGCTTCGCTTCTGTGCAACTTCCCGCAGCGCGTCAAGGTGCGGCTTCAGCCGCTCAGGGCGCAGCAGGAGATACCGAACCGTTCGCACGGAGCTCTTCGAGAAAAGATGCTCAATGATCTCCTCGAATGCGATCGGCGCCGCCACCTCCACGGGGAAGTTGTTGCTTCCGACTCCGAGCGCCGGGAACGAGAGGCTCACGAGGCTGTTCGACGCCGCGATCTGCAGCACGTGGCGGTACGTCTTTCGCAGAAGCTCCGCCTCGCCCTTCGTTCCGTCTTCATAGAGCGGCGGGACCGCATGGATCACAAACTTCGCTTTCAGTGAGAAACCCGGGGTGAACACGGCATCGCCCACCGCGCAGGTGCCGACCTTTCTGCAGGCGTCGAGAAGGCGAAGGCCGCCCGCTGACTTGACCTCTTTGTCCAGCCCCTTGCCGCCGACCAGGCTTGTCGGGGCGGAATTCACAATGGCGTGCACTCGCTCCTCGAGGAGATTGCCTTGGACGACTTCCAAGGAGCGAGCGCCCACCCAGATGAGGCAGCCTTTCATCGCTGACGCATCCTGCCAAAGGGGACCTGGGAACCCTAGCACCGGCTCGGGAAGCCCCGCCCTCCGCGCTCGAGGTGGCCGTCACACTCGAGCGCTGGGGGAGACCGCCGATCGACTAGTTCCGCGGAGGCCGGCTCATGAGGTCGGCCACGCTCGCGCGCGGCGGCTTTCCCTCATAGAGAATCGCGTAGACCTCGGCGGCGATGGGCATCGCGGCCGGCGTCGCAGCGCCAGCGTCGTGGAGCGCCTTCGCTGTCCAAACTCCTTCCGCTATTTGTGAACTACCTCCGAGGATCGCCGCGGGCGCCTCGCCGCGCCCAAGACGCTCGCCGACGGCGCGGTTGCGGCCATGTTTCGAATAGCAGGTCGTCATCAGGTCGCCGATGCCGGCGAGCCCGGAGAACGTCTCCAGCTTGGCCCCCCGCGCCACACCGAAGCGGGACATTTCCGCGAGCGCCCGCGTCACGAGCGCCGCCTTCGCGTTGTCGCCCAGCGCGAGCCCGTCGCAGACTCCTGCTGCGATCGCCATCACGTTCTTGAGGGCACCCGCGAACTCCACGCCGACCAGATCGTCGGATGTGTAGACTCGAATCCGAGGAGACGCGAAGAGGTCGCGCACGGCGTTCGCGAGGGCCGGTTCGGGGGCGGCCGCGGTCACGCTCGCCGGAAGGCCCGCCGTGATCTCCTCTGCGTGGCTTGGCCCCGAGAGGATCGCATAGGGATGGGGCCCGAGAGCATCCCGCAGAACCTCCGTCGGCCGCAGGAGCGTGCCGATCTCAAGCCCTTTTGTGCCTGTCACCACAGGTACGGAAGGGGCGAGGAGACCCTTGAAGGGGGAGAGCGTCGCGCGAACGAATTGTGCAGGAATTGTAACGATGACCCACGACGCACCGGCCACGGCGGCTTCAGGGTCGGATGTGACCTCCAGCCCGGGCTCGAACTCGTAGCCCGGGAGAGCGCTGCGATTGCGGCGCTCGCGCTGCATTTGTAGGACGTGCGCCGGGTCGCGTCCCCAGATGCGCACTCTGTGGGAATGGGTGAGAAGCAGCGAACTGAGCGCGAGCCCCCAGCCGCCCGCGCCCAAGACAGCAACAGATTCTTTGGGGATCTCACTCATGGGGGCGATCCTCGGGGGGCGGGGACGCACGCCGCTCTCCGATGCGCGGCTCCGTGCCCTCGAGCACGCGGCGCACATTCGCCCGATGTTTGATGGCAACAAATATTCCGGCCGCAGCGGCAAGCGCCGTGATCGGCCGATGCGTGGTGAACGCGCGATCCGGTGCGAGACCGATCACCGCGATCGGGAGCGCCACAGCGAGGGCAATGGACGCAAGTGAGACATAGCGCGTCGCCGCTGCGACAACGATCCAAACGGTCCCGGCGAGGGCGAAGGCTGTGGGAACGAGGGCAGCAAATACACCGGTCGTCGTGGCAACCCCTTTGCCGCCGCGGAATCGAAGCCAGACGGGAAAGACGTGGCCCACGATCGCGAGGAGCCCGCAGCCCGCCTCCACGCTCGGATCGCCCGACGAGAGCGCACGGCCGATCCAAACGGCCGCGGCACCTTTAGCGGCATCCAGCAGATAAATAGCAATCGCGGCGGGCCTCCCGAGCAGTCGCCCCGCATTCGTCGCGCCGACGTTGCCGCTTCCCACGGTGCGGATGTCGACCCCTTTGAAGATCCGCACCGCCAAGAACGCAAAAGGAATGGAGCCGAGGCCGTAGGCGGCAGAAAGTGCTGCGAGCGGGCGAGCGTCCACGGCGGGAATGGAACCTCTCGAAGCCCGCTTCGCAAGGGCAGGGAACATGGTCATGCCGGCGTCACGTCCATCCGGCCAGCGCTGAAGCTCGCATTCGAGGAGTGTGGATGCGGGATCGAACGCGCGGTCATCGAAGTACCCAATCCGTGCTGCCGTCCGAAGTATGCGGCAGCGGTACCCCCGTCTCTGATCCGTGGCTGCGACCGCTCGCGCCGGCTCCCGAGCCGGCTCGTGTACGGAGGAAGTTTCAAAAGTCATCCGAGCTGCGCATGGGCCTCGTCGCCCATCGTTGCGTCGCCTCGTCCTCAGCGGAACTCCTTGGCTGCGCCTGAGGCGAGGCTTCTTGCGCTGGGCGACGAATCCTCGCGCTCGCAGTGCGTAGCACCAGTGCAAGCACCGGGAGCACTTTTGAAACGTCCTCCACGCTCGTGCCGTGGAATCGTCTCACCTCCCGTTCGGAGAGTAACCATGCCGTCTTCCACATTTCTTCTCTCGGCCCTCACCATTACGAGCTTCAGCGGGCTTTCGTCGCTCGCCTTCTCGCTCGCCCAGCCCGCCCCCGCGGCCGCCATTTCCAAGGGTTCCTCCGTGGCCGCCGCGACGAACGCCGCCCTCACGATGAAGCTGAGGGCGGCAACGGTTACTCCCACGGCAGCCAGGAGTCCGGCATCGTCGGCCTGCGTGATCGATCCCGACAAGGAACTATGGATTCGTGACCTCTCGGTCGTCGAGGATCCGGTTCGGACGAAATATGTGCCGTTCAATCCCCTGAATCCCTCCGCGGGGATTTGGACGTTTGGGCGATTCATCGAGAATATGTGTGGTCCGAACTCGCCCACGGACTTTGTGCTTCATCTGTTTAAGCAGTTCAATACCATGATGGTTGTGAACGGCTTCACGGAGCCGCCGCGCCCGGGGTTCTACAGCACCGTCATCCAGCCCTGGATCGACGCAAGCGGAAAGGAACTCAATTTCAAGATCGCGCCGTTCCGTCTCAACGGATTTGTGAATCGGCTCGATCTCCGCTCAAATCCCACCTACGGCGGCGGCGGCTTCAGCGCCGGCGAAGGGCGCGTCGTGTTCACAATCCTCACGCCGGACGGGTTCGCGACGATCGGAACGCTGATTCTTGAGTATGAGCTCGTTGCGGAGAACTGTGAACAAGTCAAAGCCTGGGCCGATGCGTGGCATGAGCTCGGCGCCCTGGACTTCGGTCCGACGTACAACGAGCGCCTCGAGAAGATCGTCGAGGGATTCGCTGGCGCGGGAGCAGCGCCCCACAAGCCCAACGGCAGCGCGCTGAATCAGCTTCGCACCAACGAGCTCGTCGGCGAGTTCCCCTGGCAGTGGCGCGAGTTCCACCTCGAGACGACGACCATGCTCGAAATGTCCACTGTCGCCCAGACGCCGGAGATCACACTCAACCATACAAAGGCGCTGCGCGACTTCATCAATTTGAACGAGGCGGATATCCTGGCGGAAAATTATGTCGTTCCGCTCAGCTGGCAGGGAAATCCGTTCCGCGGCGGCGTGTCGGACGGCGAGCCCTACGATGCGTTCTACGAGGCCCCCGGCATTCTCAATAATGACGCCCGTCACATCTTCTCGCTCAACACCTGCGTGGCATGCCACTCCGTCGAGACGGGAACGGGCTTCTTCCACTCTTCGCCCCGCAACGCCGGACAAGAGACATTCCTCTCGGGCTTCCTGACGGGAATCACGGTGTCCGACCCGGTGTCCGGTGTGCCGCGCTCCTTCAACGATCTGAAGCGCCGCGCCATCAGCATGTGTAAGGTACTCGAGTCGGGCTGTGACGAGCTGGCGGTCGAGGAGATCGTCAAGCCGACGCATTAGCAGCATCCGATCTGTCGCTCGGCCGCACCCTCACAATTCGGTGGCCGAGGTTTGAAGACGCTGCGCGCGCTCCGGGCGCGCGCAGCGCGTTTCTGTGGACTGCTCAGCCGAGAGAAACGGAAGACCACGCCAGTCCGTCGGGTGCCTTTCCGACGGAAATGTGGCGAACGACCTTCCAGGTGGTGAGATCGAGTTCGGCGACGGCGTTCGCCCCCATGAGGGAGATGAAGGCGCGCGGGCGTGCCGGATCGAGAAGGATGCCAATCGGAAGGGGAGGAGGGCCGCTGGCGCTTGGGGCAGGTCCGGCCACCTCGATGCGCTGGGTGAGCTGGCGCGTCGCCACGTCAAATACGGCGATCTCCGCCCCCTCGACGCACGGGGCGAGAGCATGGCGACCGTCATTTGTGAAGATCACTCGAAGCGGCCTTCCCGGGCAAGGCAGCTCCGCGATCTCGCGCAGCGGGCCCGACTCCACGACAGAAATCGAGCCAGCGCCGCCGTTGCTCACCCAGACCTCCCCGCGCTCGTCGTGGAACGCGATTCCCTCGGCGCCGGCCCCAGTTTCGACGACGCCGAGCAGCGAGCCGCTGGGGAGCTCGAGCGCGCTCATGCTTCCGGAGAGGACATTGGCGGTGAAGGCGCGGTCGAATCGCTTCGAGGTCGCCACCATGTGGGAGCCTTTTTGTGTGGTCGGCCACTCGCTGGCGACGGACCCCGAGTCGAGGTCGATCCGAAGGAGTTTTTGTGAGGTCTCGCTGGTGACGAGCACGCTCCTGCCGTCGGGCGCCATAGCGATGCCGTGGGGACGGCGGTGCTCCCCGAGGGAAATCGTCTTCACAACGGTGCCCGCCACAACGTCGATCACTGTGAGCGTGCTTCCGGGCTTCTGCTCGCCATAGTTGCACACGATGGCGAGCTTCCCGTCGGGGGTGCAGATCGCCTCATGGGGGCCCGAGCCGACGGGCAGGCTCGCGCGCGTTTCGCCGGAATCGGGCGCGACGAGCGACGCCGTCGCTTCCGCTTTGTTGAGAACGATCAACGTCTCGAGCGAGCGCCGCGGTTTGTCGGCGGAATTGTGGGAACCGCCTGCGGCGCAGGAGGCGACGGAGCCGGGGAGCAGTGCGAGGAGAGCGAAAGGGAGGCGCATGGGAATCTCGGCCGCGGGCGGGTGATGGGCTCCAAGACGGATCCGGGGTGTGCCGCGTTGGTCGGCACTACCCAGGGAGCCCGCACCGGCTCATCCTGACGGCATGAAGCTTCTGCTCGCATCCGCCGCTCCGATCGCGCTGTTCGGCCTGCTTGCGTCGGGCCAATCCGAGTCGAAGGCACCCGCGCCGCTTCCCGTCGACGCGCAGTGGTCGACGAGCCGCCTCTGGGACGACGGCCTCGCGGAGGTCGCGCGCTACGACGCCACACGCACGATCTACGGCAAGGAGCGCCGATTTGAGCTGGTCTCTGTCGTGGTGAAAGAGGAGCTCGACCGCAAGCTCCTCGTGAAATCCGACCGCCCGGGCGCCGCGGAGAATCTCGAGGCGCTGAAGCTCAACTTGACGCAGCGCATCGAGACGGAGAATTATCCGTATCATTTTCTGACTTCCGTTTTTGTCGAGCGGGCGGACGTGCGGCGATTTGTGAAGGAAACGAATGGGTCGCAGGAGTGGTGCGGGAATACGTTCCTCGAAGTGCTCGCGGCGCCTTCGGGCGTTCTGTTGCGTTGGCACAGCTACTGGGACGGCGAGGGCGATGGCGAGCGCACGATGGAGCGTCCGGCCAACGCACTCCTCGAGGATGGCCTCTGGCTCGCGCTGCGCGCCGCCAAGCTCGAGGCGGGGAAGGAGCATGCTGTGCAGCTTCTTCCGAGCCGCATTCAGACGCGCCTTGGCGAGACGAGCTGGGTGCCGGCGACAGTGGTGCTCGCAGGGCGGGAGGACGTCGAGGTGCCGGCCGGAAAGTTTACAGCCAATCGGTATGAAGTCCGCTTTTCCGGAGGGCGCGTCGATCGCTATTGGGTCGACCACGAGATGCCCCACGCAATGTTGAAGGTGGAGCAGCCGGCGCTCCAGGGGCGGAGCGCTGCGCTGAGGGAACTGAAGCGCTGGGCCTACTGGCAGCGCTGAAACATCTCGGCGGGGGCCCGGATCTCGGACCCCATGAGCCAACTCACCGCCTCGAGCCTCGTGGCGGCAGCCAGTGTCACGCTCGCCGCACCTGCGTTCGGTCAGCAGCTTCTCTACTCCCCGTCGGGTCCTGGCGTCGGCGGCAACAGCGGCTCGTCGGTCGCGATCGTCGGCGACATGAACCTCGATGGATTCCCCGAGGTGTTGTCCGGCGCGCCGACGTTCGATCTGTATCAAATCAATCAAGGGCGGGCATTTCTGTACTCCGGCGCCAACGGTGCGCTTCTCACGTTTGTGACGGGGACCGAGACCGGCGACGCGTTCGGCACCTCGGTTGTGGCGCTGGCCGACAGCGACTTGGACGGCAACCCCGAAGCGGCCGTCGGCGCACCGCTCGCGGACACCTTGGGAAACACCGACAGCGGGCGAATCCGGCTGTATGAATCGTCGACGTCGAACGGGGCGGTCTCGCTGGTCAATTTTCGCGTCTTCGAAGGCAACACATCGGGTGGACAGCGCGGCGCGTCGCTCGCGGCCGTTTCGGGAGGCGGGATCTTCGGTCTGCCGGCGCGCATTCTGATCGGCGCCCCGGGAGAGGACCCCGCCGGGCTCGCCAATGCGGGGAGCGCCTATCTGTACAACACGAACTCGGGCGCGCTCGTCCATCGGTACGACGGAACCCTGGCCGGCGAGCGATTCGGCTCCGCCGTGTCGGGCTCGAACGATGTCAATAATGACGGGAATATTGATGTCGTCATCGGCTCGCCCGACTACGACTCGGCACTGATCGGCGTGGGGCGCGTGCAGGTGTTCTCGACGGCGAGCCCGTTCGCGGTCGTCACGAGCCGCACCGGCTCCATCGCGGGGGCGGAGCTCGGCACCTCGGTGTTGTCGCTTCCGGACCTGACCGGCGACGGGCGCGACGAGTTCGCCGGAGGCGCACCGCTCTATGACAGCACGAGCTTCACCCATGCCGGTGCCGCGTACCTCTTCAACGGAGCGGGCGGCACACTCTTTACATTTACCGGAGTTCAATCCCAAGCCCACCTCGGGAGTGCGCTCGCGCGCGCGGGCGACCTCAATGGAGACGGCAAGGTTGATCTGTTGGTGGGCGCTTCCGGCTCGACGCTCGTCCCCCCGGTGAGCGGCGTTGTGTATACATTCTCCGGAGCGAACGGCTCCACACTCGCGGCGCAGACGGGGCCCGAGCCGACGAGCTACGGGCGCGCCGTGGCGGGTGGTGCGGATGTCTCGGGCGACGGCAAGCCCGATTATGTGGCAGGTTCGCCGGAGGCGGTGCCGACGGGCACGGCGTCGGGCTCGATTTCTGTGATGTCGGCCGCGGTCGGCACGCCGCCGGTGGTCTGGACCGCCGCAGGGCCGCTGATGGGGGCGCGGCTCGGCAGCGCGGTGGCGCCGTTGGGCGATATCAACGGCGATGGAATTGCGGACTTCGCCGCCGGGGCCTCGCGGGGCCTCGGGACGCAATTGCTATTCGGAATCCTGCTCGAGTACGCCGGGACGGTGCGCGCCTTCTCGGGCGCCGACGGTTCTGTGCTCTGGACTACCGCCGGCGCCGAAGGCGATGAGCTCGGCTTTGCGCTCGCTGCGGCGGGCGATCTGACGGGCGACGGAAAAGTGGATCTGATCGCCGGTGCTCCCCAGGGGCGCACGCCGAACCCGTCTCCTGGATATGTGCGTTTCATCAACGGCGCCACTGGCGCGACCATCGCGACGGTGAGCGGCGTGGGCTCCGACGAACAGTATGGTTCGTCGGTGGCGGCCCTCGGCGGCGCGTTCCACATCGGCACGACGGCGCCGACCTTCGTGGTGGGAGTGCCTGGCTACGACCTCGGCAAAGGGCGCATCGATCTCGTGACCACGGCCGGCGCCTTCCCACCGTTCCCGTTTCAGTATGGTCTTGCGCAGCTCGAGAAGTTCGGAGCTTCGGTGTCGGGTATCGGAGATGTGAATGGCGACGGCAAGCAGGACGTGCTGGTCGGCGCTCCCGATTATTCGCAGCCGGGGTTTTCACAAAACGGGCGCGCCGTCGTCCTGGTGTCCCTTCCGAATAGTATGACTGTCGGCGCCCAGGTCTTCGGCACCTCGAGCACGCACCACCTCGGAACGTCGGTGGTCGGCCTTCCCGATGTGAATGGCGACGGCAAGAATGATTTTGCCGCCGGCTCGATCTGTGAGCTTTTCTCGATTGCGCCCGCGCGCGTCGCCGCTTTCAGCTCGGTGACCGGCGCGAAGCTCTGGGAGTACCAGGGGCTTCCTGGCCAGGGGACGGGGCGCGCCCTCGCCGTCGTCGGCGACACCGACCTCGACGGCGTGGCCGACCTCGTGGCGACGGGCGTGCATCCGGGCTCGCAGGCGCTCCCCGGCCATTTCGCGCTGCTGAGCGGGAAGAGCGGCCAGAAGATGCTGGAAGTCGTGGCGACGAATCTGACCGACGCCTTCGGCTCGGCAGTGGCGGGCGCCGGCGATCTCAACGGGGACGGCACGCCCGACCTCCTGGTCGGCGCGCCGCGGGTCGCCGGCGTGGGGGAAGAGTCGGGGCGCGTGCTCGTCTACTCGCTGCGCCCGATCGGCGTGGAGCCCTACGGCGCCAGCACGCCGGGGTGCGTCGGCGCGCAGCGCCTCGTCGCCAACTCGGTGCCGGAGATCGGAAATGTGAACTTCCGCTACGGGGCGAACCGCGCGCCGTCGTCGAGCCTCGGCCTCTTGCTGGCGAGCGATTCGAAGAGCCCAAGCGGCAGCGATCCCTTCGGCATCGGCATCGCGCTCTACGTCGACCTCTTCGCGGCCACGGAGGTCTTCGCCCTCGACATGGTTTCGGATGCTGCGGGCTTCGCACAGTTCGCGTCGCCGCTCGCGGCGAATCCGGCGCTCGTCGGGAAGAAGTACTTCCTCCAGGTGCTCTGGGCCTGGAGCAGCTGCACGCTACCGCCCTATGGGCTGAGCGCGAGCCACGGGCTCGAGATCGCGATCCAGCCCTAGCAGCCAATGGCCGAAGTCACCCGAGCTGCGCACGCGGGCTCGTGGGCAAGCTCATCGGCGGACCGCCTCGCCGTGATTTCTTGCTGCGTCCAGGGCGGTCCCTTTCGATCTCGCGCAAAAGCCATGCGCTCGCTCTGCGGCGCACTTCTGCCTCAGGCACCCAAGGTCCCTACCCGCTCCCGCGGTTGACCTCGGCCGGGTGATGGGGCGTAACCGCTACTACGGCCACGCCCTGCGGCTATATTCCCGCAGCGTCTCTCTTCCAGATTTGACAGAGGCTCGCATCCATGACTTATGTGATCGCAGAACCGTGCGTCGGCACCAAGGACACCGCGTGCGTGAAGGTGTGCCCGGTCGATTGCATTCACCCCACCCGCGATGATGCCGACTTCGACGAGGAGCCCACGCTGTACATCGCTCCGGAAGAGTGCATCGATTGCGGCGCCTGCATGCCCGAGTGCCCGGTGGCGGCCATCTTCCCGGAGGACGACCTCAAGGAGGCCTGGAAGCCCTACACGGAGCTCAACGCCAAGTACTTCGAGCTCAAGAAGGCGGGCGACACGGCCGGCTGGGATGCCTATAAAGCCGAGCACAAGGACCTCCTGACGCCCAAGGGCGGCGGGCACTAGCTCCCCAACGATACAGATCCGCGGAAGTGGATCTCTCTGGGCGCGCGGCGCGCGCCTGGCACACAGGGCCGCGATAATCGCGGCCCTTTTGCTTTGTACCTTCTTGATCCCGTGTCCGGCTCCCCGGCGGCGAATCCCGAGCGACGTGCCCGAAGGCCAGATTAGCTCGCCGCGCCGTCTGCGATTTGATGCTTCTTCGCATAATAGGCGAAGTTGCTGGCGGCGATGCCGAGCAGCGCGCAGGCTTCGCGCTTGCGGCCGCCGCAGCGGCGCAGCGCCTCAAGGATGAGTTGCTTCTCGAGGGACTGCGTGCGTTCGCGGAGCCGGAGGTCGCTCTCCTCGTCGAGCTTCGGCTCAGGGCCCAGGCTCGACTGCGGCCGGGGTATGCGGAGCATGCCGCTCTCGACCACGGGGAGGATCTCCTCGGCGTAGATCTCCTCGCCGGGGACGAGGAGCGCGGCGCGCTCGACGGCGTGGAAGAGCTCGCGGACGTTGCCCGGCCAATCGTACGACGCGAGCACTTCGAGCGCGCCGCGGGAGATCCGCTTCTGTGGGATTCCGTCCCGGTTCGAGAGCCGCTCGAGGCAGTGGGACACGAGCTGCGGCAGGTCCTCGAGGCGGTCGCGCAGCGCAGGCGCCACGATCGGCACGACGTTCAGCCGAAAATACAGATCCTCGCGGAAGGTGCCGCTGCGCACGCGCTCGGCGAGGTCTTCATTGGTAATCGAAATCACGCGCACGTCGCAGCGATGGAGGCGCGGCTCGCCGACCGGCGCGAATTCGCCGCTCTCGAGCACGCGCAGCAGCTTCGCCTGCGCAACGGAGGCCAGCGTGCCCACCTCGTCGAGGACCAGCGTTCCGCCGTGGGCTTCAGCAAAGCGGCCGTCGCGGTCGGTGACGGCGCCGGTGAAGGCGCCCTTTTTGTGGCCAAACATCTCGCTCTCGAAGAGCGACTCCGGAATCGCCGCACAATTGACTCTCACAAACGGCTTGCGCGACCGCCGGCTTTGGGCGTGGATCGCATGGGCGATGAGCTCCTTGCCCGTGCCGCTCTCACCGCGGATCAGCACGCGCGCCTCCGTGGCTGCGACGGCCGCGATGGCCCGCCGCAGCGCGTTCATCGGCGCCGAGTCCCCAATCATCGCCTGCGGGCGGACGCGATCGCCGGCGAGCGCCCGAAGGGAGCGCACTTCGTCGACGAGCTTGCCGTGTTCAACGGCTCTGCGCAGCAGCAGCACGAGTGCCTCGGGGTCGACCGGCTTCTGTAAGAAATCCACGGCGCCCTGCTTCATGGCCGCCACCGCCGATTGCACAGTGCCGACGCCCGTGAGGACGATCACCGGCAGCTGCGGCCGCAGCTCGCGCGCCTTGCGCAGCAGCGAAAGGCCGTCCTCTCCGGGCATCGAGAGATCTGTAACCATGACATCCACGTCGCGCGTCGTGAGTTCCGCCATTGCGCGGTCGGCGCTCGAGGCGGCAATGCAACGAAAGCGATCGAGTTCCAGCAGGCGCCGCAGCGACTCGAGGACGTACTCCTCGTCATCCACCAGCAACACTGTGGGAGCGGATTCGGTTTGGACGCTCATGGTTTCGACTCGAGGGCGAGAGCTTGGCGAGAAGCTGCTGGAAGTGTAATCACAAATCGGGCGCCACCTTCCGCGCGATTCTCCGCGCGAATCGATCCTCCGTGGGCGATCAGGATCGACGCCGTAACCGAGAGGCCGAGTCCCGTGCCCGTCTCCCGGGTCGTGAAGAACGGCTCGAAGATTCGGTGGAGTGCGGCCGACGGGATGCCGGGGCCAGTGTCTTCGAAGGTGATTCGGACGCGGTCGGCGGCGTCGCCCTCGGGGCCCGCATGAATGGTGATCTCCCGCAGAACGTTACGGTCGCCACTGCCCGAAGCCATTGCATCGCGAGCGTTCAGAGCGAGATTCAGGAGCACCTGCTCCAGCGCAAAAGGGTCGCCCCAGATTTGTGGACAGCCCGCGTCGATCGTCGAGTTCCATCGGATCTCGCGGAAGCCGCGGTCATGGCGCGTCACTCGGTAGACGCGGTCGAGCACGCCGGCGAGCTCGATCGCCTCGCGGCGCGGCTTGGGCGGGCGTGCAAAGGAGAGCAGGTCTCGGACGATCGTTTGGATTCGCGCGAAGCCGTGGCGGATGAGATCCAGGTACTCCTTTCTGCGAAGCGGATCGGAGTCCTCCCGTTCGAGGAGCGCGAGATAATTTGCAATGCCCGCAAGAGGATTATTGACCTCGTGGGCCACGCCAGCCGTGAGACGGCCAAGGGCGGCGAGCCGCTCGGATTCGGCCAGTGCGGCGGCGGCTTCGCGCTCGGACTCGAGGCGGCGCTGGGCGGCCGTGAGCCGCGCGACGACGACGGCGATCGTTGCGAGGGCGGCAGCTGTGAAGATCAATATTGCTCCCGTGAGGAGCGCCTCCTGACGCAGCTCCGCAGTGCCGCGGTCGAGCGCTTCGGTCGGGGCGATTCCGAGGAGCGTCCATGTCGGCGCCCCGTCGGCGCGCCTCGGCCCGGTGGCCGTGGCCACGGTTGCGAACTCATCTCCGCCGGCCGCAGAGCTTCGCTCGGAGGATCCGTCGCGGAGCAGCGGGCGGCCCGTTTCATCGAGGAGTTCGTAGCGTGCACCCGGCAGCGGCTCGGTTCGGCGAAGCTCATCGAGCAGGGGCGCGGCATAGAGGGAAAGCACAAATACGCCCTTGCCTCCCGCGATGGCCACGTCGTAGCGCAGCACGAGCCGGTCGCGCTCGGCCAGATCGACGCGAGAGGCGTCGACCTCGAGCGAGGAGAGGTTCACAGATCCGTCGGCGCGCGCGAGAGCTGCACGGGCCCGCGCCGTGTCGAGGTTCGGGCGCAGCAGAGGCGATGGCAGCACGGCGACTCCGCCGCCCATGCGCTCGACACGCAGAAGCTCGCTTCCCGCCGCGTCGAGCGCCGTGACGGCGCCGAAGCGCGGAAACGTAACAAGAAGCGCGGAGGCCAAGCGCGCAGCCGCCGCGCGCGACTCGCCGTTCGGCGAGGCCGCGAGGGCCGCGAACGCGTCGCTCCCGGCGAGGAACCGAGCGTGGCGTTTGCCGCTCTCGAGATCGTCCTCGAGGCGCCCCGCGACGCGCGATACTTGAGATTGAAGCTCGGCGACCGCGCGCGCGCGCTGACGATCGGTGAGGGCCTGGAGCCGCAGCGTGCCCAGGATGAGCTCCGCGAGGAAGAGGGCCGCCAGCAGCGCGGCGACCAGCAGCCCAAGCCGGCGATTCACGGCGAGATCCGGTGAATGGAGGCCGAAGGCTTCAGATGTTCGGCGACGGTACGCTCGCCGGTGGGCCAACGCACCTCGAGCCGCTCGATCTCCTCAGCGGCGCCGAGGCCAAAAGTGAGGGTCGTCTCACTTTGGGATAAGTACGAACCGCCGGAGCGCACCGACCGCTCCTCGGTGCGCCCTCCGATGCGCGCGCGCACCACGGCGCCGAAGGCGTCCCGATTCCCGGGCTTTCCTTCGAGCCGGATGCGCACGCACTTCGCCGCCGGTGCGCCATCGGCGCGGTCGCACCGCAGCAATACGGCGGCCCGGCCGTTTTGTGATATCACAATTTCCGGGTCGCCGTCGCCGTCGAGGTCGCCTGCCGCGAGGCCTCGGCCGACAAGCGGCGTCCGGAACGGCTCGCCAGCAGACGCTGAAACGTCGACAAATCGAGAGTGCTCGAGGCCGAGCAGCAGCTGCGGATTCTGCGCATAGGTAACTTCGGGCGCGGCGAAGCCGGCCGTTGGCTCGATGTGTCCATTGGAGAGGAGCAGGTCGAGCCGGCCGTCGAGGTCGACATCACAGAACTGGAGACCGAAGGTGAGCGGCAGCTCTGTCGCGCGCGCCACGCCGAGCTCGTCGGCGCGATCCTCGAACCGAGCCGCACCGCGCTGGAGAAAAAGGGAGACCGGCTCGCGGGCGAAGTTTCCAATCGCGATGGCCTGCGGCCCATCGGCATCGAGCCGAGCCGCGTCGATCCCCATGCCGGCGCGCGCGCGGCCATGTCCGTCGTAGGCGATCCCCGCCGCTACGCCGATTTCTTGAAAGTGTCCTTTCTGATTGTGCAGCAAGAAATTGGGCTGCGTGTCGTTGGCGATCACGAGGTCGGGCCAGCCGTCGCTCTCGAGGTCGCAGGCGACGGCCCCGAGAGATTTGGCATTCGGAACGGCGGCGCCGCTGGCATCGGTCACATCCTCGAACCGGCCGTCTCCACGGCCTCGGAAGAGACGACCGCAGTCGCCGGGGTAGAGCTCCGGCGTTGTGTAGGCTTTCGTCTTTCCGTCGAGAGTGGCGAAGATGTCCGTATCCGCAGACCACCGCGCATATGTGGCAATATACACATCGAGCTGGCCGTCGAGATCGTAATCAAGGAAGACGGCCGCCGTGCTCCAGGACGGATGGGACTTGCCGCTCCCGTCGGTCCAGTGCGGCATCCGCAATCCGCGCTCGCGCGCGGCTTCGCGGAAGCGGGCGCCCTCGTTGAGCAGCAGCAGCGGATCCCCGAGCGCCGTGACGAGCAGGTCGGCGTCGCCGTCACCCTCGAGGTCGGCCGAGTAGGCACCCATTCCCACCACCGAGTGGGCGGCGTCCATACGCTCGCTCGCGTCTTCGAATTGTAGCTTCCCGAGATTGCGGTAAAGGCGAGTCGTGGCCGGCGCTGCAGTGGGCGTGTCGTCGCTCCAAGTCCGTTGATTCACAAAGAAGAGATCGGAGAGGCCGTCGCCGTCCGCATCGAGGATCGCGACTCCCGAGCCCATCGTCTCGGGAAGGCGCTTTCGGCCCCGCGCGCCGTTCTCATGCTGGAACGCGATCCCAGACTGCGTCGTCACGTCGGCGTAGCGCACGGGGCTCCGTGTCGGGACCGAACTCGGCCCCGGCGTTGGCGCTTGGCGATTGGAAGGGCAGCTCGTAAGCGCTAGGAGGAACAGACCTGCGAGACGGCGCATGGCGGCACGGTGTGCTCTCGATCCTATGCGCCGGCGCACTCGGCTCTCGGCGCCGGCTGGCGCGCCCGTGCCCTGCGCTCACCGGAGGGAGCGTAACTGCTACGACTGCGCGGGCTCCCGTTGGCCCGGCAGTTGAGTAGCGATGGGGGGACCGGCGAGCTTCGGCCGTCACCGACCGCCGGTTGTTTCTCCGAGATCCAACTTGGTTCCCTCCGATGCGGCATATTCACCTCCAAACGACCGTCGGGCAGGCGGTGGCTGAGCACCCCGACCTCGCCCGCATCTTCGAGCACCTTCAAATCGACTATTGCTGCGGCGGGCGGCGCACGCTCGGGGATGCTCTCCGAGAGCGCGGGCTTGAACCGCAGACAGCCCTGCGGGTGCTTGCCGCATCGGCGGGAGCCCGGTTTACGCACGAGGCGGATTGCGCTCGGCTGACCATGCCCGAGCTTTTGGATCATATTGAATGCACGCACCACGGCTATCTCCACGAGGTGCTGCCGCGGCTCGTCGGGCTCGCCGACAAGGTAGTGGTAGCCCATGGAGAGAGGCACCCCGAGCTGGCGCGGCTGCGGGAACTTGTGCGGCTCTTCGTTGACGAAATGCAGGATCACCTGGCCCGCGAAGAGGCAGTGCTCTTCCCCTGCCTGCGCGAGCTGGCGGGCGGGCGCCCCGGATTCTGGGGCGGGCTGGAGGCGCCGATTCAAATGATGGAATCGGAGCACGATGAGTCCGGCCGAACGCTCCGCGAGATTCGTGAACTTACGGACGGGTTCCAGGCTCCCGCCGATGCGTGCAGCTCCTGGCGCTCGCTTCTGCAGGCGCTGGCTGGAATTGAGTTCGACACTCATCTCCATGTGCACAAGGAGAACAACATCTTGTTCCCCCGTGTCCGCGAGATGCTGGCCGAGCGCGTGTAGCTACAGTCGATCGAGGGAGATCAGCGCGGCCGCCAGCGCTTCGGCGAAGGCGGCCGCAGTCGTATCTGTGGCATAGGCTTCGCCAATGGCAGGCTCTGTATTGTCCAGATCTGTGGTTTCAGGATCTGTGGTACTAAGAACTGTGGTTTCCGGAACTATGGTGCACGGAACTGTGGTGTCCGTAACTGCGGAGCCCGGAGATGGAAGGCTCCAGGGGAGATCGTGAAGCTCGCGCGCGAGGGAAGCCGGCGCGAGCCTTCGCGCCAACAGATACACATCGCGCCGAAGGCTGTGCAGCTTCTCCCGATCGCCGGCTTGCGCCGCATGCGACCAATCGAGCAGCGCCTTGGCGAGGCGAAGCTCGCGGCCGCGGTCGAATGCGCGCTCGAGCGTCTCGTCGTCGGCGCCGCTGTGGGAGGCGGCCGCCGCCCGTGCGGCGCGCACAAATCGGCTTCGGCCTCCGCCATGGGGGCGGGGCTCTTTCTCGGAATCCGATGCGCTGAATCGGGGAATCATGATCGCTTGCGGCCGCCGCCGCCTCGCCGAGAATTATGAACTGTTGATTCTGCAGATTGCTCGGGGCTCCAGCGCTCAAGCCACTTTTCGCGGCGCTTGCGCGCATCCTTCAGCATCTGCGCAATCTGCTTGCGGACGTCGCCCACCGGGCGCGCCGTTTCGCGGGCAATCGATCCCGGGTCCATCGATTGTTGTATGTATAAATATGGAATCTCCCGGCGCTCCTTTGGGAGCTCGACGATGGCCTCAACCGCCGCGGCTGCCGCCGCCTGATCGCGCAGCGAGGCACCTTGCCGTTGAAGCAGCCAGCGGTCGACGAACATTCCGACGAGGCGCGCATATTCGAGGGCAACGCCGAGCTGCGCCTCGAATCGCTCGCGAAACGTGCGCGCGTCGGGCTGGCGCACCGCGTCGAGGATCGTCTGTTCGAGCGCAAACCCTGTGAGCAGGTACTCGGGGAGCGGGAGCCGTTCCTGCTCCAGGCGTCGGCGGGTAAGGGCCATGAGGAGCGGCTGGAGCTCCTTCGCGGTCGCTTCGACTTCCTTCGGGGAGCCGAGCGTCCTCTCAAGTTCGATGAGCTTCCTTCCGGCCTCCTCGAGCTTCTCGAAATCAATCGGCGGCGCGGCTTGGCTCATCGAATGGCGGGGCGGTCCATCGCTTCCACGGGTGTCCATCCACGGGGTGGTTCCTACAGGGGTCTTCGCATGTTCAAAGCCGCTTCCGGGGGTGTCAATACTCTGCAAGCGAGCCGCCAGAGCGACGACAGCGGCCGATGTTCGGAGCGACAGCTCTGTCGCAGGGAATTCCCGGATGGAAGTTCCTGCGCGCTGCCGTACGACTCGGCATCCTCTTACAGCCCCAACGATGACGGTCTCCTTCGAGTCGACAGTGTCGATTGCAGCCTCTCCCGAACGCGTGTTTCAGGCCATGACGGACCTGGAGGGCGCGCGCCACTGGATGAAGGGGCTCGTGCGGATTGAACCGCTTCAAGCCGGGCCGCTGCGGCAGGGGGCGCGCTGGCGCGAGACGCGCAAGATGATGGGGCACGAGGCGACGGAGGAATTCGAGGTGACGGCCCTCGAGGCTCCTGGGAGGATTTCACTTTTCTGCGACGGCACCAAGGGCACGAGCGGGAAAGGTGAGTATCGATTTGATTATGAGATTACTCCCGATGGGAGCGGCTCGAAGATCCGCATGCGCGGAAGCATCACCATGCCCGGCTTCTTCGCGAAGCTCTTCGGGCGCCTTTTTGTGGGCATGTTCCGAAGCCTGTGCACGAAGGATCTCCTCTCCATGAAGGCGCACCTCGAGGGATCGCGCGGGGCGTAGCGGGCGCCGGAGCCGCTCAGCACTACAGGGGGAATTCCGTGCTGGGCGGCGCTCGGCTGTCTGAGGCGGTCTGCTCCTCTCGATCAGTGAACTGCAGAGTTCGCAAATTGAGCAGCCGCCCAGAGAATTTTTGTGCACGCCTGGCAATCCGAAAATGTATGACTCAAGCTCCCATTGGAGCCGATGCATAGTTGTCCGCTGTCGGCCCGTGCTGCGGTTTACCGGCGGGGTCGCGTGGCGCGGCCCTTGCGCTCCTTCGCAATGTCCGGGGCAGGCGAGACCGATTTCGGCCGCGCGCTCTTGGGCGGCGAACCTCTCGCGACACCCCGTGGGCGCTCAATCAGCGTGAAGAACTGTTCCACAGCCTGCCGACCGTAAATCGGTTGGCCAAATTGGCGGCCCTTCACAAACGGTCGACCAGGATGGATGCCGGCCCTGCGAAGAAGATCACGGATCTCCTCGAGCTCCGCAGCGGAGCTCGCAACAAGACGAACCTCGTCACCCTTCTTGTACCGCTGCCAGCCTTCCTTCTCGCGCCGGCTAGGAGATTGCCAGCGCGCATACCCATTGCGGTCGAAGAACTCGGCGAGCCGCCGCACGACGGCTCTCTGCACCTTGGCATCACCACCGGTGCCGACTGAAAGGGGCTTCGAAGTTGTGCGTTTGGCGTTCACTTTCCTCATCCTCACCCGCCGTTCGCCCGTCGTGCCTCCTCGCGTCCATCGGCCGGGCGTATGCGCTCTTTGGCTAGCCTGCCGGCCTGATGCGTTCCAGCAGCCAATGATTCAAGTACGCGAGTGGCCAGAACAGAAGAAACCACCCGGTAAAGGTAACACCCCACAGAAATGCCAGGACCGCTTGCACAACGACGGCGGACGGAATGCAGTTCGTAGTGTTGACGACGAGCCAGTCGTACAGACCGAAACCGAGGCCGAACAGCGCCGTCGCAACGTAAACGGAAACAAGGGGGGCGGCGATATGTAGTGGACGCGCCAAGAGGACGTTTCAAAAGTGCTCCCGGTGCTTGCACTGGTGCTATGCACTGCGAGCGCGATGAATCGTCGTCCGGCGCAAGGAGCCTATGCCCAGGCGTAGCCAAGGAGTTACGACGAGGACGAGGCGACGCAGCGATGGGCGAGGAGGCCCGCGCGCAGCTCGGATGACTGTTGAAACGGCCTCCCGGGTCAGACGAGCGCATCGTTGCTGCCCCGATCATACAGCCGATCACCGGGGACACGATCAACCCACCCCAGACGGCCCGTGAAACCGCGTTGAAGGCGGCGACCGCAGCGAGGCATCCCCAGAAGACACCGGACGCGCCGGAGAACAATAAGTACTTTCTGATTATTGTCACTTCCCACCCATGGACCCAGCCCGCGGGTACATCGGCAGACCCTCATGAATACCGCGAACGCGGCGAGGCGGATCGCCGAATGTTGTTATGAGGTTTTCCATGGGCGGACTCAGGGCGCGCTCCGACCATAGCTTCCCATTCGAGTCGAGGCAAGACACGACCCGGTTTAGGCTGGTCTGTCGAGCCATCGCTCGCTCGGTCCAGCGTGTCGCTCTTTCTGTATTGAGCCGCTTGCGCTCGCCGTTCCGCAATCCAATACTCCTTGGGGTCCGTGGGGTTCTCGATTGGCTCAGGCAAGCGGCGGACGAAGCGGCGCTTGAAGCCGTGCGCCGACACTATCGGCGAGCCGAAGGCTCGGCGAGGGCAGCTTCGAGGCGATCGAGCCGCGCGCGGAACTCCGCGAGTTCGCGCTCGTGCTGCGCCTTCAGCTTCTGGACCTCGTTCAGCAGCATGGGCGCGAGGATGTGGTACTTCACCGTGAGGGGGAGACCGGCCTCATCGTAGACGACGAGGTCGGGGAACAGCTCGGCGACTTCCTCGGCGATGAATCCGTACTCGGGCACCGACGATCGGCTGTCCGAGGCGGACGGCTTCTTTCGATAAGTGAACTGCACAGGTCGCAGATCCAGAAGCCGGTCGGTCGAGGCGCCCATGTCGCGGATGTTCTCTTTGAACCTCCGCGACGAAAGGACGGTGCCGAGCTGACCTGCGCTATCGATCACCACAGGAACCTCGTCGGCGATTCCGGTGGTCGCTCCCCGGATCCCTGCGATGAAGGTGCGGTTCTGGAGATCTCCGATCCGTATCGTTGAGTCTTCCGCAGCAACTCCGGCGTTGCCGATCATGATGTTACTGCTGCCGCTCGTGAGGTTGAGCCCTGCCTGGAATCCGATGCCGATGTTGAAGGATCCAGTGGTATTCGACTGCAGCGCGCCTGTTCCGCTCGCCGTATTATTGGATCCTGTCGTGTTGGAGTTGAGCGCGCTCGTGCCGCTGGCTGTGTTGTTGAACCCTGTGGTGTTCTGATACAGCGAGCCCACGCCCGTGGCCGTGTTCTCATAGCCCGTGGTGTTGGACTGAAGGGCGCTTTTGCCCATGGCGGTATTGAGACCTCCGGTGGTATTGGCCGTAAGGGCCCTCGCGCCATGAGCCGAATTGTAAGATCCCGTCGTGTTGGCGGTTAGCGAGGCTGCGCCGACGGCAGTATTCTCGGTGCTTATGCTGGCGAGATACAGTGCATTGGCGCCGATGGCTGTGTTGCCTCCACCGATGGTGTTGGAGTAGAGCGCATTTTTGCCGGCGGCCGTGTTCTCTGATCCGCTGGTGTTGAAGTGGAGCGCATTCGCCCCGTGGGCCGTGTTCGATCCACCCGTGCTATTGTGGTAGAGGGCACTTCTTCCCGTGGCAGTATTGAAACTCCCTGTCGTGTTGGAATAAAGCGCGCTTGTCCCGCCGGCAGTGTTCTCTGAGCCCGTAGTGTTGAAGAAAAGCGCGTCTCGGCCGTCTGCCGTGTTGGCGAAGCCTGTCGTATTGAGAGTAAGCGCGCTCGTTCCGGTGGCCGTGTTGGAGCCGCCAGTTGTGTTCGCGCTGAGCGCACCCCTGCCGATGGCCGTATTGCCGGTTCCTGTGGTATTCGAGAGAAGCGCGCTCATGCCAGCTGCGGTATTGTAAGACCCTGTCATGTTGGAGAGCAGCGCGTTGCTACCGATGGCCGTATTGTCGGAGCCTGTTGTGATCGAGTAGAGAGCGTTTCTTCCCGTTGCCGTGTTGGACCCACCTGTTGTGATGCTAAACATTGCGTTGGTGCCGAGGGCTGTATTGTACGACCCGCCCTTCGTGTGCAGGAAAAGTAAGTTGCTCTTGTAGACACTCCCCGTGTTGAGGTTCAGCGCCAAGTCAGTTGTCGGGCTGGCCGTGAGCGTGCCCGCAACCTCGAGCGCCGTACTGGGCGTGGAAGTGCCGATGCCAACATTCCCGGCGGTGTAGAATGCACTATTACCATTGAGCCCGAAGGGGGATGCCCCCGGCAGCCCTTGCGGCCCCGTCGCGCCCGTCGGCCCCACGGCACCTTGCGGGCCAGGAGGTCCTTGGGGACCTGTCGCGCCCTGTGGCCCTTGGATTCCTTGTGGCCCGGCGTCGCCCGGAGCTCCTTGTGTGCCTTGCGGTCCCGGAAGCCCCTGGGGCCCGGTGGCTCCCGGGGCGCCGGTGGCTCCCTGCGGGCCGGGGACTCCCTGGGGCCCGACATCGCCCGGAGGGCCTTGGGCGCCTTGGGGTCCCGGAGGCCCCTGGGGCCCTGCAGCGCCGGTGGTTCCCTGGGGCCCCGTTGCGCCCTGCGCGCCCTGTGCTCCCTGCGGTCCGACATCGCCCGGGGGACCTTGAGCGCCCTGGGGTCCGGGAGGACCCTGCGGGCCTACGGAGCCCTGCGGTCCGACCGGCCCTTGGGGTCCGGTGTCGCCCTTGGGGCCCGTCGCCCCCTGAGATCCCGGCGGTCCAACGTCTCCTGCGGGGCCTTGCACCCCCTGGGGTCCGGGAGGACCTTGCGGCCCTGCCGGGCCCGTGGCGCCCGTCGTCAGCACGGGCTTCACGGATATTTGTAGCGCGGGTTCATGCGCCGTTTTTGTGTTCTCCTTGCTATCCAAAGAAAACGAGAGCACCGAGCCTGCCGAGGGAGTCAGCACAATGCCGAAGTTCGGCTGGAGGCCGTCGACCCAATTGCGAACGAGCCCGGTGATATCAACACTCACAAATTCGAGCGAGTCGTCGCTCGTGATCGGCACCGGCGAGGCAACGGTTGCTCCGAGAATGCCGTTGCCGCCCGTCACGCCATACTCCTCCCACGCAGAGCCGGCGCTCAGGACATCGAAGGCACCGGGTTTCGACACCTTATTGACGAAGATCACCAGACGCGCCACCTCGATCTGCGCGCCGGTTGTCCCCGGCGGAAGCGACCCAAGGTCAAATTTCAGGAAAATCCGGCTCCCTGTGCCTGCCAGCAGGAGGGTTGCGTTCTTGCCGAAGTTCTTTGTGAGGCTTGTGGCCGACGTGTGTGCATCGGCCGTGAGCGTGGCATCGCCGCCTCCGAAGAGCACACCGAAAAGGAAGGCTTGTGTGAGCATTGGAAACACCCGTTGGGGGTCAAGCGCTCGTCGAGGGACTCGTCTCAGGCGCCGAGCCCAGGCTTCCGATTGCTACACAAAGCGTGCCGATCGCCGTGGCGAACGCCCCATTTGCGGAGCCGGAGACCTCACCGCGATCAACGCCCACCGTGGGAGTGCGGGCCTCGCGCACGTCGCGCGCGCGGTAGCGCGCCCCAGGAGGACGTTTCAAAAGTGCTCCGCAAAACGAGCGCGACGAAGTCGCCCCTCGCGACTCCCTTGATCCCAAGCCCCTTGTTCTCAGCTCGGTTTCAAGCGGCCGCGATCGCGCGGCTCGGCCACGCCTCCGCAGGGAGCGCGGGCGAGAGCTGTCGGAGAAGCATGGCTGCAGCCGACCTCGACGAAGGCGCCTGCGCCAACGTGCACTCAGGAGTCACGGGATCTGCCGCAGATTGCGCCCTCAACGCGCAGCGTTCGTTGACTGTCAAGAAAATGACCGGCTCATCGACATTCGAGATCTCCACAAAAGCGTTTCCTCCCGCTTCGGCCGGCTGCGCGTTCTTCGAGGATTCCTCCGGGTTCTGGGCTCTTCGTGGAGGTGGGGGCGCTCTCCACGGAAGGGCTGGATCTCGGCACGACTCTCGGCTCGCGGCTTCCGTTGGGGCTTCAGAGCCCTACCATTGCGAGGGCCGCCGGTTCGAGATTGGCGCTGGCGCAACTGTACTCTTTCACCGAACGCTGACTCTTGAATCCGAGCTGCGCCGAATGCGGCGCAATAGGCGTATCAATACAGATCCCCCAGCCGACCCGGGAGGGCGTCGGCGTCGCCAGCGCAGCACGCTTCCCGGCGACGGTGCAGAGGACGTCGCCCAAGTGAATCCACACATCGCCTCTGAGGCGGTCGATGGGATTTCTGAGCGCATGAAGGCCAAGTCCCCGCTTTCGATGTCCGCGCATACCCGAGCCGCCCTCCTCGACGGCGAGTTGGATCACATCAGCCCCGGAATTCACTCTGCCCTGGAGTTCGGGATTCCGCTGAAGGCTCCGGCGGAATCGAAGCCCGCAGCTGGCGAAGGCGATCTGGGTTCTCCCGGCGATCGGGAATTCTTGCGCGGGCCCGCAGGCCGCCTGCGGGCTCTTCGAGTGTTGCATTGGATTTGCTGCAACTTCCTCGAATACAAATTGAAGACCCCGATGGACGCTCGGCTCAACATCGGAGAGTTGCGCTTCGAGGAAGGGTCTAATCTCGTCTCCGAGCTGACGCGCGCCCTTGAGGTTGGTAATCGCGCGCAAGATTCTAAATCTTCCTTGTGGGTCTTGCCGGCGAACCCGTTCGTCGAGGCCCGCGGGGAGAGAACGAAGGAAGCCGACTCTCTGAGAGTTGGGATCGGAGCGGTGACCGCGTCATCGAAGAGCAATCTCGCCTCAAGGCCTTCACGCGGAGCCTGGCCGAGGCAGGCCGCGAGCTCGGCACCGCCACCCGGTCCGATAAATTGCATCCCCTGGGGCCGACATGGCCCGCACCGTTCAAAGGGTCATGGGAGACGCCGTCGATTTACGCGGGCACAAATGCCGGCCGAAGTTGAGGCACGGAGAACGTCATGGGCGCGCTCCGGCGACACTCTCTGTGTCAGCTCAACAAACTGTTCGGTCACACTTGGAGGGCCTCCGGTGCGAGCCACACTTTCCAAGCGCTCCAGTTGCCCCGAGAATTCGAGACCCATCGAGAACTCCATTGGAGCGGGCGATGAGACTTGAACTCACGACATCAACCTTGGCAAGGTTGCGCTCTACCACTGAGCTACGCCCGCACGTGGAGGGCGAGAAAGCTAGACACCGGTGGGAGAGGCGTCAAGCGGCGCGGGCGGCGTCACCCTCTCGAGCTGCGACGCCCCGTTGGCCCGCTCACGGCGCGGCCTCACGCTGAGGGAGTGACCCGCTCCGACGACCCCGAATTCGAGACGCCGTTCGAAGAAGGGCGTGCGCTGTTCAACGAAGGGCGCTTCTTCGAGTGCCATGAGGTCTGGGAGCACCTCTGGATGGAGACGGGTGACGACCGTGCGCACCTGCTGAAGGGGCTATTGCAGGCGGCGATCGCGATTCACCACTTCCGAAGAAGCAACTTTGAGGGGGCGCGCAAGTTGTTCGAAGGGCAGAAGCGAATCCTGGCGCCGTTCCGGCCGGAGTCGCAGCAGCTGGCGCTCGCCGAGTTTGACCAAGCGATGGATCTGCTCTTCGAGCCGCTGCTGCGCGCGCGCCCCGGGGAGCGGCCGGAGTTTCGGGCGGAGCGCGTCCCGAAGCTTTTGCGCGGTGGCCCATGAACGTCGTTCGCGTCTGGATCGATACCGACTGCGCGCTCGGGGCCGAGCGAGGCGACGTGGACGATGCGTTCGCGATCGCCGCTGTCGTGCGCAATCCGCGTGTGGAACTGCTGGGGGTCAGCACCGTGTTCGGAAACAGCTCGGCAGCGGGTGCGGTGCGCCATGTTGAGCGGCTCCTGACGGAGGCGGGCGTCGATGGCGTGCCGGTTCTCGCGGGTGCGCAGCGGGCGGGCGGCAGTTCGGAGTCCGTGGCGCGCAGGCTCGTCGAGTTGCCGGAGGAAACGCGCGTGCTCGCGCTCGGCCCGCTCACAAATCTGGCGAATGCACAGAAGCTGGATGCGCAGTGGTCTCGGCGCATCGGGCGCATTGCGGTTGTGGGCGGCCGCCCCGCATCCCGAGGACCGGTTCCGCCGTGGTGGCCCCACGAGTTCAACCTTACGAAAGATCTCGCGGCCGCGCAGTCTTGTTTTGAACATTGGATTCAGGCGGATCTATGGACTCTCGACGTCGTCTGCGGCCTGAGGCTTGGCCAACGCGACCTCGAGCGCATCGGTGCGGCGTCGGCGCTCGGCGCGTATCTCTATGAGGGATCGCGGCGCTGGCTTCGCCGCTCGCGGTGGCTGCTGCGGAGCGGCTTTGCCCTCTGGGACGTGCCGCCGGCCCTCGACCTCGAGGAGCCGCGCGCCGCGGAGTTGGCTCCAGCGCAAGTGTGCCTAACAGCGCGCGGGTGTGTGCGCGTGCGAACGGCGCCGGAGAGCCGATGGCGCGTCTCCCGGCGGCTCGACGCGGCGGCCCAGCTCGCGGCACTCGAGCGCGCCCTTGCGCGGCCGGCCCTGGCTGCGGTAACGAGCGCGAGCCGATGATCCCGCTAAGGCCTACAACCGACCGCTGGGTGGCGCGCGCCTGCGCCCATTTGGAGGATTTGTTACTCGACCATGCGCACTGCGAGAAGAAGGCGGCGTCGACAGCCATCGGATTTGTGTTCCGCTGTCCGGAGAACGCGCGGCTTGTGCTGGCTGCGAGCCGCCTCGCGCGGGAGGAGCTGCTCCATTTCGAGCGGCTCCAGGAGATCTTGCGGGCTCGATCTGTGACTTTCCGTCGGCTTCGGCCTTCGGACTACGCCGGGCAGCTCGTGGGGCATGTGCGTCGAGCGCGGAGCACCGAGAAAGATCTATTGCCACAAATTGTCGACGAGCTGCTGGTGGCGGCGCTGATTGAGGCGCGTTCGACGGAGCGATTTCGGCGGCTCGCGCCAGCGATCGCAGACGGCGAGCTCGTCGAACTTTTCTCCGAGCTCGCGGAGGTGGAGGCGCGTCACGAGGAGGTGTACATCGACCTTGCAGGCGACTTCGCGCCCGCCGCGAGAGTCAGGGCGCGGATTGCGCAGCTCATCGAGCTCGAAGGGAATGTGATCGAGAGCCCGCAGTCGCCGCTGCGATTGCACGCTGGGTGAGGACGGGCGTTCTGTTGCCTATCGATTCTCCGATTCCCGCTCGCGGATGAACGCAATCATATCCTGCGAGAATGGCTGCTTTCCGAGCTGACGCAGCAGCGTCGTGAGCTGACCGCGGTGATAGCTCTGGTGGTTCGTCACATGGAGCGCCATCTCGCGAAGCCGGTGGCGATAGGTATGCCCAAGGGTATTCTTGAACTCATACCATTCTTCGACATCGGAGGCACTGCGCACGAACTCGAGAAGACCCTCGTCGCAGGCGCGCCAGCGGGCCACGAGGGGCGCCGCCTCCTGCGGGAAGCTCTGGCTCTGCTCGAGGGGACGCCATTCACCGCGCTTCCAGCGTTGAAGCCACAATTCTCCTGCGCCCACCATGTGGGAGATCGTCTGATGCACGGAGGGATAGCTGCTCACGATTCGGCGATGCAGTTCCTCTGTCGAGAGGCTTAGCACGGCCGGCACTGCCCTTCCGGTGGCCCAGAGATTGTATTCGTATAATTCGATGAGGTCTCGGCTGTTCATTTTTCCTGTTTAGGGATCTCGAAGATCTTGCGGACGAGTTCGAGGCTCGGGTCCTTGAGGACGCGCGACCGCTGCTCGGCATCGCCCTCTGCGGCGGCTCGGAGTGCGTCGGTGAGGGACCGGCGCGGAGCGCGGTCCTTTCCCGCGCCGAGCTCAGAGAGAAGTATAAGAATCTCCTCGGGGTCGGCGGTCGTCTTGCGGCCGCCGAGCGACACGATGCGATTCGTCTCGAGCACGATCGACTCGGCCTCGAACTGGGTCGTGCGCAGGCTCAAATCCGTGGATAGGAGAAGCCATAGAACGCGTCCGTCCTGGAGCGGAACGCCATTCGTGCGAAGCAGCATCCCCGGCATGGAAAGAGTGGTTCGCCACTGCACGCTATCGTCGCCGAGGTCAGGGTCGAGGAATGCACCGCCGAAGCAACCATACAGATCGGTTCCGCCCGCATGGAGCATCTGGTCGAGCCCGTTTTGTGAGCCGAGAGTGCGCTCAGACGCCCGGCGGAAAGCGCCCAGCACCAATTCTGCGTCGTGGAGAAATGAGAGTTCCTCGGCGGCAACCGGCGAGCCCGGGTGCTCGGGTGTGCTGCCGTGGCGGCGGAGCAGCGAGGCAAGCTTGCGCAGCGCGGCATCACGGAGGCTGCGGCCGAGGTCGGCGAGCTCCTGCTCGGAGGACATTGTCTTCTCGAGGAGGGCGCGAGCCTTTGGCCCATCGATGGCGAAGCCCTCTCGCTGGGCGAGGGCCAACATCCCATCGACGGATTCGCGCGGCGATTCGCCGAGCTGGCTTGCGAGACGCCACAATTCGACGAAAGCAGTCATGCCTCGGCCGCGGAGGTATCCGTCGAGCTCATCAAGCCGATAGGCGTTGCCTAGGAGCTCCTGCGCGGCGGATCGAAGGACCTCACTCACGGACTTGGCGATCTTTTGTGCAGAAGCAATTTGTGAGTCGGCGCTGCCGCTGTCTCGAATCTGCTCGCGATAGCGCACGCGGCGAAACACGCCGTAGTCTTCTGTGAGTACCTGGGCGCGCTGCGTCGCACGCGCGCCGCCCGAGGGGCGGCCGATCTCGAGATCGCGCGCCGTCTCGCCGGGGTCGAGCCGCTGCGAGGAACTCCAGCGCGCGCTGGGTGGTCCCTTGGGGCCGGGGCCGTCGGCGGTGAATGATGCGAGCGGATAGGCGATGAGCTTGCTCGGGGCCGCCGGGGAGCTTGGAAGCGCGAGGCTGACGAGGCCTGTATCTGTGGACTCCACAAGTACCTGTCGGGTGCTGGAGCCCGACTCGTCCACGCGGACTTCGGTTTCGATGCGGAGCTGAAAGCAGGGGCCAACGAAGGAAGCGACGAAGGAGGCGGCGGCATGGAGGATCCAGCGCATGGTCCGATGATCGCGCGCGGGGGGATCAGAGGTGCTCGGGCCGACGGGAGGATCGTCGAGAGGGGAGTGAGGAGAGGGTTCGTTTTTGTGGGTTGTGCGACGACGAAGGGGAACTGGGCGCCCTCTTCTGTGTGGACGACGAACGCATGGCTCGTCTGGCGCTGGCGCGCGCGCGAGGTCTCGGGCTCATGGCGGCCTGGAGGCTGATTGCGACATTTGGCAGCGCAGCCGCAGCGATGGACCTGGCTCGGCGCGCGCCGGAGGCGCTTTCGCTTCCCGCTGCGGTGGCCGAGTCGCTCCGAACAGCGGCCTGGCAGGAGGCGGAACGAGAGGTGGCCGTAGCGCGGAGCGAAGGCCTTCAATGGCATTTCCCGAAGCTCGATCGCGCGGCTTCCGAGCTGAATGAGATCGCAGGGCCGCCCCTCGTTCTTGCGATCGCAGGGAAACGGGAGCTGCTCGACGGAGGAGGGCCGCGAGTTGCCATCGTGGGAGCGCGCACGGCGACGCCCTATGGGGCGCAGCAATCCCGACGATTCTCGGCGGCCCTTTCGGAGAATGGGGTCACTGTGGTGAGCGGATTTGCGCGCGGGATTGACCGAGAGGCCCATCGCGCTGCGCTCGACGTGCAAGGAAAGACGCTCGGGGTGCTCGGCAGCGGGCTTCTTGAGCCCTATCCGGTCGACGATCGCGAACTGCTCGGGCGGATGCGGGAGCGCGGCTGCCTTCTCTCAGAGTTTCCGCTTCGTGCGGGGGCCCGCAGGGAGCACTTCCCAAGACGTAATCGAGTGATCTCGGGGCTGAGCCGCGGAGTCCTCGTGGTGGAGGCTGGCCGGGCGAGTGGTTCTCTCCTGACCGCCCGCTGGGCTCTCGATCAGGACCGGGATTTGTGGGTTCTGCCGGGCCGCGTCGATTCTCCCATGAGCGCCGGTTGTCACGACCTGCTGAAGCAAGGGGCTGCGATTGTCGATTCGCCGCAGGATGTGCTGAGCGACCTGGGTCTTGTCGTGGTGCCTCGGAGCGCAAGCGGCCGGCGAGTGCAGGGAAGCGCAGGCGGTGTGCTGGAGCTTGGGGAGCCGTCGGTGAAACGGCTTCTGCTCGACCGTGCGCGCGGCGGCGCGACTTTGGAAGAGCTGAGCGATGCGTGCGCCGGCCACGAAGAGGCGCTGTTCGGCGCGCTCTTACAGCTGGAGATGGCGGGCGAGATCTCGCGCGGTCCAGGGGGCTACTACTACGCCGTCGAGGGGCCGGTCGGCAGGGCGCCGTGAGAAACGGATTCTGGTAATGTTCCGACATGATTCGAGCACCCGAGCTGGCGCTTTTGTGCGGAGTGGCGTGGGCGATGCCTTCTGCTGTCGTTCGGGGGCAGACGGCGGAGGGCGCCCGAGGGAGCGCAAGTCGCCCAGACTCGGTGGTTATGGCGCCGGAGTCGGTGGACGCGGCATGGGTGGCCGTTGCCCCAGCGGCCCTTGCCACCGACGTGGTGCCGCTCGCGGAACACCGACGCCGACGAGGATTGACCGCGGCTGTCGTCGCATGGGAAGCGGTCCTCGCGGACCATCCCGCTGAATCGCGGGAGGAGTCGCTCCAGAGATTCCTACAGAAAGCGGGTGCGCGCGGGGCGGCTCGATTTGTGCTGCTCGTGGGAGATGGCCGAACGATTCCAGGTCGCAACGGGCCGAGCTTCTTCGGCCGACCTTGCTTCACGGATCAGTTCTTTGTGTGTGATGACGCCGATACCTTGCCCGACCGCGCGATCGGCAGGATCCCAACAAGCGATGCGGATTCGGTGCGCCGCATCGTGAAGCGAACGATCGAGTATGAGCTCGATGACAAGCCGGCTGGATGGAGGCGAAGAGTGAGCTTCCTCGCGGCCGATGGGGGATTCGGCCCTGCCCTCGACACCGTGCTCGAAAGTGCAGTCGCGGGGATTCTTGATCGGGGGCTGCCGCCGGAGCTCGATCTCCGCGTGCTTCGGAGCAACGCGAAGTCGAGCTTCGGTGTGCCGGCGAGCCACGAGAAAAAGTCGATTCTGGAATTGTGGGGGTCCGGAGCGCTGATCGGCCTGTACGCGGGCCACGGTTCCCGGCACGGGCTCCACACCGCTCAGGAGTCGGGGGGCACGCGCCCGATCTTTACAACTGCCGATGCTTCGAAACTCGAGATTCGCCGCGGAGCGCCATTTCTTGTGTTCTTCGCTTGTCACACCGGAGATTTTCGGCCGACAGGGCGCGAGCCGCAGGACCCGATGGACGAAGGGCTGTCGACGGCGGATCGGCTGCCGAGTTGCTTCGCTGCGAGCGTGCTCGAGGCTCCCCAGGGGGCCGTTGCAGCTCTTGGGGCGTCACAGATCTCCCACCCGTATGTCGATCTGTTGCTGGCGCATGAGCTGTGCGGCCTGTTTCGCCAGAATCCAAGGCTTCCGGTCGGCGAGCTGATTCGCGAAGCGAAGGGGCGGGTGTATCGCGGCGGCGGGAAGTTTCGCGAGAATGCCGACCGCGTCGCAAAGACCTTCGGAGTCAGTGAGCCGGATCAGAAGCGTCTCGTCGATTACCAGATGGCGCTCTACAACTTGATGGGGGATCCAGCTCTTGTGCTTCAGCGGCCTGAGCTGGACCTCAAGCTGGAAGTGGCGAGAGGCGCGGAGCCGAAGGGGGGCGAGGAAATCGAAGTGAAAATCACGATTCCGAGCGACCGTGCGGCGTCGCTGGAGGGCGCCTCGGTTATCGTGGCTCTCGAGCAGGGGCGTGCGTCGGCTCCGCTGCGCTCGGGATTTCCTCAGTCGAGTGATCGGACTCTGGATCGCACCACCGTGGAACTGCACGGCGGATCGGCCTCGGCGCTCTTGCGCTACCCGCCCACCCTCACCGCCCGTCGATTTGTGATTATTGCCGATCTTCGCGCAGGAGAGATCCAGGGAATTGCTGCATCGGTGCTGCCCCCAGCACCTGCAGGGGCGGAGATCGACGATCCGGGGACGGTTCCTGTTCCCGACTCGCTCCCGTCCTCCCAGGAAGGGAGCGCCTCACGGCCGGGACGCTAGCGATTTGTGAAGCGGCAGTGCGTCGAGAGCCTTGTGCCTTCGAGCTGGTCTCATCAATCTTTGAAGGTGAGCGTTCGGTCGTACCCGTACCGGGCTCGGGATCGACGCATGGGAGGCTCTCGGCTTTTAGAGCTTTCCCATGCCCCGGTCCCGCAAGTCGGCCGAGGAGATCGCATCGATCCCCGACGATCTCCAAAGAAGTAATCTTTCGCTCTGCGCCTTCGCACGCAGCCACCGCATCCCGTACGCCACGCTGCGGTACTGGAGCCGTCGCGCAAGCTGTGCCATAGGTCCTATCCGCGCGGCTGTCCGCTTCGTAGAAGCGCACCATGCGACTAAAACGGCCTCGCCGACAATTGTTGAGATCGCCATCGGCGCGGAGATCACGATTCGCGCCGCTGCACACACAGATCCGGACAAACTGAGCCGCCTCGTGCTCGCCCTTCGCGCCCGATGCTAAGCCTGCCGCCGGCGGTGCGGATCTACCTCGCCGCAGGCTCTACCGACCTTCGAAAGTCGTTTGACGGCCTTCGCGGACTCGCGCGCTCGGTGGTGGGCGCTAACCCGCTCTCTGGACACTTATTCGCATTCTGCAATCGCGGGCTCAATCGCGCGAAGGTCCTCTACTGGGACACCACAGGCCTTTGTAAGATCCACAAACGCCTTGAGCGCGGCAGCTTCTCGTGGCCTCCCGAGGGCTGCTCACGCGCTAGCGTCGAGGAGGAGGATGCTCGCGAGCTTGCGCTGCTTCTCTCGGGGCTCGACCTCGCGACGACGCAGCGTCGAAAATGGTCCGAGCGGCGCACGGGCGCGTCATAAATAAGTGAAACAAATACGATGTGCACTCCGTCGAAGCTCTCGTGTGCATCGACGAGCTTCCTGACGACCCCGCACGTCTCGAGCAGCAAGTGCTCGACCTCGCCGAAGAGCTGGCCCAGGTGAAGCGAGCGCTCGCGAATCCCGATCTCGCCATCGCCAGGCAGCTCGCCGAGCTGGAGGAGCTGCGCCGCCGTCGCGGAGTCGGCCGACTGCCACAGAATCTTCCCCGCGAAACACAACTCATCGATCTCGAAGAGAGCGAGCGGCGCTGCGGTGCATGCCAAGTGGAGATGAGCCGGATCGGCGAAGACCGCAGCGAGCGGCTCGAGTATGTGTCGGCGTCCTGGAAAATTGTGGAGTCCGCGCGGCCCCGATACGCCTGCCCGAAGTGCCACCAAGGGGTGCACTCGGCGCTTGCCACAAAATCGATCGTGGAGGGCGGCTTTCCGGGACCGGGCCTGCTTGCTCATCTGGTGGTTTCAAAATACGCCAGCCACTTGCCTCTCTACTGCCTCGAGCAAATCGATGCGCGCGACGGCGTCGAGATCGCCCGCTCGACGATGTCTGGCTGGATTCGAGACGTCGCACAGGCGCTTACGCCGATCGTCGAAGAGATGAACACTCGCGTGCTGACGAGCTATGTGCTGCATACCGACGACACGCCGGTCACCGTCATCGATCCCCATCACAAAAATGGGAGCCGTACCGGACGCCTGTGGGTCTACCTTGGGGACGAGGGCGAGGCGATCTTCGATTTCACGATGAGCCGCCGTCGTGACGCTCCACTCACTTTCTTACAGAAATACGCAGGATACATCCAAGCCCACGCATTCTCCGGATATGACGCGCTCTTCGAGAGCGAAACGCGCGTCGAAGTCGCATGCTGGGCTCATGCGCGCAGGCGATTTGTTGCAGCGCACGAAGCGCACGAGCCGAAGGCGGCCCGCGCGCCGTCCGCGATCCAGTCGCTCTACCGCATCGAGGCCGAGGCGGTCGAGCGCAGGCTCTCCTTCGAGGAGCGCGAGGCGCTGCGGCGCGAGCGCGCCGTTCTGATTCTTGCGCAGCTCGGCGCATGGCTGGCGCAGGAGAAGCCCCATGTGATTCCAAGCTTGGCGTAGGGCGACGCAGTCACGTATGCGTGCAATCAGTGGCAAGCGCTGGAGCGCTACGCTCGAGATGGAGGGCTCGCGATTGATAACAATCCTGCTGAGCGAGCGGTCAAGCTGGTGGCCATCGGCCGCAAGAATTGGCTTCTCGCTGGGAGCGAGGCGGGCGGCGCGTGCGCCGCAACGCTGTACTCCGTGATCTACACATGTAAGCGCCTGGGCCTCAACCCACTCGAGTACATGCGCGACGTGCTCGTCCTCGTCGCCACGCATCCGCGCTCGAAGCTCTGGGAACTGACCCCGCGCGGCTGGTTGGAAGCGCGCGGCCGAGCCTGATCGGCTCAGCGCTCTCGCCGCCGCCCTGTCAAGCTGGGTGCGATCGAACGTTCACCATGCACCGGCTCTGGGTGATCGCCGCGCCCTGTGAGCCGCTACGCACCGCGGCGCGCTCCACCCCAGCACCCGCTACTCCGCTTTCTGCCGAAACCATGGCGTACTTCGCAACTCCCCGACGCGCCCATCGCACCCGCGCTCCCGTCTTTTTGTGAACCTCCTTCTTTCCATCCTCAACCGCCCCGTCCAGCAGAATGCGAGCCACCCGCTTGGCGCCTTCTCGACCCTCACGGCCGAGAGGCGAAACCGGCTAGCAGAGAGTATCGCCTTGGCTGGTCGGACCCCATCATGCATAGAGCCCACCTTCAGGGGCATACATAGCGCGACTGGAAGCCTGGCGGTCGATCGAGAGAGAGCGAGGAGCGAGAAGGCTAGGAAGGAGCGAGAGCGAGAACGTGCTTGCCGGAGGTGGCGTTCTCATCGAAGCCTGTGGCAAAAGTCATCCAAGCTGCGCACGCGACCTTCTTGGTGATGTCATCGTCGGACCGCGTCGACGTAACTGCTTGGCTACGCCTGCGGTGGTCCTCCTCGATCTCGCCAAAAATCCTCGCGCTCGCTTTGGGGAGCACCAATGCCACAGGCAATGCGCTCTGATCTCCCATTCACTGATAGCGCATGGCCCAGTGAGCCCGTTGACGGAGACGCACGATTCGGCGATCCTCCGCTTCGCAGTCGTGGGCTGCACTGATATGCTGATTAGTTGCAAAGAATGCGGTCACCGCGTTTCCGACCGGGCTAGTTCTTGCCCAGGCTGCGGCTGCCCTACTGCGCACATCAGAACTGAGTTGGTAACAGCCCCTCAGGAAAGGGTTCGAGAGCCTGACTCGCTAGGACGAGAAGCATACAAACAGAGGACGGGCGTAAGGGCAGGTTTGGGAAAATGGACCTGGATCACCTATCTTGGGCTGTTCCTATTGCTGGGTGTAGCGCCTGCTGTTCTCGATGTCATCAAGGCGAGCGCTAGTAATCGTGCAGCAGATGCCCGGAGCAAGGTCCTCACGGCAGGATCTTGGCGCCTATCGGCTATTGAAGTCATCGCTCCCCGCCCTACCCCTAGTCCACGTTCCAACGGATCATTGGACTTAGATTTTAGTGGAATGTTTGAGCAAACGTTTAGCACGGAGTCGTATTGGACGTTTCTGCCCGATGGGAGGATGTTAGCCGGCAAGCACGTCATCGTTGATAAAGGTGCGAACACCTATGCAAAGGGTCTGTTTACTACTCCAGACTCTTGGTCTTGGCGTCTCGAAGACAAGGCGCTGGTTCTTACCTCCTCCCGCCGTAGCGAAGGTTCCCTTGCGCTACAGGTCGCGGATATCGATTCGAGCAAATTGAGATTCACGAAGGGTCGCAGCTCCTATTCGCTGAAGCCTACTTCGAGGATTCAGATTCCAGGCCCTCGTCCCTTCGTTGAGGGCCTAACAACCTCCTGCTTTCTCGGCATTTCGTTCTTGATGTTATGGCTCTCGCAGCGCCACCAGTCCCCTTCGCGAAAAGGACGATTCTGGCGGGCCTTCCTGTACACGACGCCAACCATCGGCCTAATCGTCGGCGTGGCAGCTTGGGCCATGGAGGATTCGAGCGCGTTCATCACTTTTGGTCCAGCGAACTTACTATTCGGATTGATGTCCGGCGTAATTGTTGGAGCAATCAATGGACTTCTTGGGGCGTTCGCTCCCTTGCAGTCTTCCGATGGAGCAGGTGCGCCTGAGGCTCTGCCACAGACGTAGGCGCACGGCTTGCCTACTGCTCATGTTCAGTTCGCAGCGCCTCTACAGCACCGCTCCAAGGTGCAACACATTTTCTTAAATGCGACTGGGAAGCGGGAGTCAGCGCGCCTCCATGGTTAGGTAGCCGCGTCCGAACTCCCAGTCATCGCTCATCTCGCTGAGGAGGGCAGAGACGAGCCGTAAGAGAGACGCCTCATTGGGGAAAAATGTAGCAACTCGGGTTCGTCGACGCATCTCAAGATTGACGCGCTCATTGACGTTCTTGGCTCGCAGGCGCTGGCGGTGCTCGGCGGGAAGGCTGAAAACTGTGAGTCCTTGAGCGACGTTCTCCTCGATCTTGAGCATTCTCCGAGTGGAGACGCCCTGGAGGTAGCTCTGGGCCACCGCAGCGGCGAGGGCGCGCTCGCTGCGCACGAGCGCCTTGGGATAGAAGGGCTCGGAGCCCCCCGGAAGCCCGCGGACCTGCGGGATCGCAGGCGTGAGCTTTCCGACACGCGTGGCCAGGACCTTGCTCTTGAAGCCATTGGCGTGCTCTCGGCGCTCGTCGGTGCGCTCGTGGGAGTCCGCACGCAGATGGTAACGGCACTCTGAATAGGGACCTTTCGGCACGCTGAAAAGGGACCCCATCCCGACTCATCCGAGCTGCGCACGCGGGCTTTTGGGCGAGCTCATCGTTGGGCCGCCTCGCCGTAGCTCCTTGGCTACGCCTGGAGAACGCTTCAAAAGTGCTCCGCAAAGCGAGGCCCGCGCGCAGCTCGGATGACTTCTGAATCGTCCTCCCGGCGTCGGCCCTCTTCGATCTCGCCAAAAACCCTCGCGCTCGCAGTGCGCAGCACCAGTGGAAGCACCCGGAGCATTTTTGCCACAGGCTGTTAAAAGTGGCTTCTCAACAACCTGCTAGCGATAGCTTCGCACGACGCCCACAACCACTCCGCGTATCTGTAACGTATTGCCGGCTTTCGCGAGATCGATCTCGATCGGCTCCATCGCAGAGTTGGCAGGCTGGAGTCGCACTTTGGAGCCCTGGCGGTAGTAGCGTTTCAGAGTCGCTTCGCCGGCGCCGCCATGTTCGCTCGGAAGTACCGCGACGACGATCTCTCCGTTCTGCGCCGTCGGGCGTTGCTCCACGATGACATAGTCGCCGTTGCAGATTTGATCTTCAATCATCGAATCGCCGCGGACTTCCAACACAAAGAGCTGGCGTTCGGCGGGGAAGAGATCGGCGAGGTCGAGCGACTCATTCTCGTAGACAGCCTCGATCGGTTGCCCTGCGGCGATACGCCCTGCGAGAGGGAAGCGAAGCGTCGCAGAGATGGACTCCGCTGGGAGGCGCTGCGCCGATGCACGGACGTCTGCCGGCGAAGACACAGCGCCCTGGATGGAGGCCGCGGGCGGAACCGCGTCCGAAGGGACCTCAGAACTGCCATCGCCCTCCGCCTCCTCGGCCGGCACCAGTGATCGAGAGGCCTTTCGCGAGTAGCGAATCAGGTATCCCTTCTGAATGAGATTCGTCACATGCGAATGCACCGTGACACGGTGCGTGTCGAATCGGTCGCCGATCTCCTGGAGTGTCGGCGACACGCCATGCTTGCCGCGATACTCGCGAATGAAATCAAGAACCTGTTTCTGTGTGGAGGTGAGGGGCGGCAACATGGGGAGTCTCATCTCGGTCGCTTCGAGGGCGACTTCGTCGATCGCAAGGGGCTGTGTGTTTTGTGGCTTACCGCGCGCTTCGCGGTCGGCTGTGATGTTCGTGCTCGGAATTGTTCTTCGCGATGTTGAGTGTTTGAGACCCTGGCTGGTCGAGATCTTGCGGGCCACACTGCGCGGCTTGCGATCCTATCCATCCTCGTGCCCCAATTCGATTCTTGGCAGCCCGAGACAGAAGTCAGCGGAGTGGTCGGTCGCGGAGTGAACAGCCTGAGTGTGGAGGATAGGAAAGCGCGGCTCAAGCAAGTCTTACAGGTGCACCGCACGGTGTGAACGACGGAGACCTTTCAAAAGTGCTCCACGGGTGTGCGAGAGGAATCGCCGCCCCGCATCACGATCCTTGCCGCAAGTGTAGTCAAGGAGATCCGTCGAGGACGAAGCGATGCCGTGATCGGCGACGAGGCCTGTTCGCAGCTCGGAGGACTTTCGAGACGTACTCCAGGGTCGTGCCGGCATTGACCTCCCGCGGCATTCTTACAAGAAGAGCGCAATCGACATCAGAAAGATCACAAAAACTCCCATCGAAAGCTGTTGCCGATGTCGGAGAATGAACACCATGGCAGGACTCCTGTGGGTCGGAAGGAAGAAAAGAACCGAATTCGTGGATTGCTCGGAGCACCGTCGCTTCTGGGTGGCGGCTACGGCGGAGTGCTTCCCGGCGGAGTGCGGCACGGCGGAGTGCGGCACGGCGCACGGCCGCTCGACACGGGCCCGCGCACCTTGGAGGACTTTTGAAACGTCCTCCCAAGAGCTGCCCGAGAGGCGCCGAAACTCGGAAGGCCCTTCTCGGCAGGCACGGCTCTGCTTGGACCGGCTTCTGCATCGACGGGGCTCGGCTCGGCCGAGTGAAGTCCGCAAACTGGGGACTGGCAGTGGGCTTGCGCCCGTGGGAGCCTCTGCGGAGCTCCGACTTTGCGGAAGGCGACTCCAGCATGTTCCCTTCGCATGAACTCCCGCCGCAGCACTCTTCCAGTGCGGCTGCCTCTTCGATCGCCTCCCACCTCGCCAGACCGGTACCACGGGGCAGTACCGCTCCCGCAACAAACCGCTCCCGCAACATGCCGCTCCCGCAACATGCCGCACCCGCAAGATCTCGGTCCCGCTATGACACTCGGTTCCATCAGGAGCGCCGATGAGTGTCGAGCGGAGTGCAGTGCAGTGACCCGCGTGCGGCGAACGCTCGGCGGAGCGGTCGGCTGGGCTGCCCGCTTCAAACGCACGGTGCCGATCGCTCCTGGCAGGCGGCGCTCCGTTCGAGGCGATCGGGCTGTGAGACGCGCAGAGCTGGGCCACTGGTCGAAGTCGGAGAGGGGCGGGTTCTTGGGTCGTCGGTTCGCAGAAGGGCTGACGGGTCCGACGGCCGATCGATCTGATCGACGTTTGTTAGTAGAACAAAACACGAACACTAAGTCCAAAGGATTTCCTCCGCTCGGCCGATGACGGCGCCTTCCTCCCACGCGACGCGCCGATGCGTCGTCCGAACTCCTGCCCTACTGGCGGATTACGACCTTCGACGCACCCCCGTCTACTTCACGGAAGTGCTGGTCATCGGCTCCGGCGTGGCGGGTCTCTCGGCGGCGCTTGAGGCCGCGGAGTCCCGAGATGTCGCGCTCGTCGCAAAGGCGCCACTCGAGGAGAGCAACACACTTTGGGCGCAGGGAGGCGTGGCCGCTGTGCTCGGCGTCGACGACTCCCTCGAGAGCCATCGCCGCGACACCATGGAGGTGGGTCAGGGGCTGTGCGAACAGGACGTGGTGGACGAGGTCACTGGGGGTGGCCGAAGCGCGATCGAGTCACTTTCCGAACTTGGCGTCCGCTTCGATCGGCGACCCAATGGCAGCCTCGAGCTGCTCCTCGAGGGTGGCCACAGCCACGAACGCGTGGTTCACGCCCAAGGCGACTCCACGGGCAAGGCGATTGAGCAGGCGCTCGTGGCGCGCGTGCGATCCCACCCGCGCATCGAGGCCTATGAGCGGACCCACGTCGTGGATCTGCTTCTCGATGACGCAGGGAGCTGCCTTGGCGCGCTGGCGATCGGCCCTGAAGGCCGGCCGCTCGTGCTCGGCGCCGCCCGCACAATCCTCGCGACGGGAGGCGCGGGCTGCGTTTACCGAGAAACTACAAATCCTCCGGTGGCGACCGGCGACGGCGTGGCAATCGCGTTTCGGGCTGGCGCCGCCGTTCGCGATCTCGAGTTCTTTCAGTTTCATCCGACGACGCTCTACATCGCCGGCGCCGCCCGCCTCCTCGTGTCGGAGATCGTGCGGGGGAAAGGGGGCATTCTGGTCGACCGCCACGGGCATCGGTTCATGCCCGATTACCACCCGGATGGGGAGCTCGCGCCGCGCGACGTCGTTTCCCGCTCCATCGTTCGGCAAATGGTGAAGGTCAACGATACGAGCGCTTATCTCGACCTCTCCAGAATCCCCGGCGACGTGCGCCAGTTGTTCCCGCACGTGGCACAAGTGTGCGGATTCTTTGATATTGACATCGCCCACGACCGCATTCCGGTTCGTCCCGCAGCTCACTATTTCGTGGGCGGCGTCGAGGTGGACGCCGAAGGGAGGACCAGCATTCCAGGACTTCTCGCCGTCGGCGAGGTAGCGAGCTCGGGGCTGCACGGTGCGAACCGCATCGGTTCCAACTCGCTGCTGGAGGGTCTCGTACTCGGAAGAATCGTTGGATCGCACGCGGCGCGCGACGCCGGAGGAAAAGTGACTTTGCCGCGCGGCCCGCTCCGTCGCGAGGAGACGCGCGAGGTGTCGAACGTCCGCCTCGACGTGGAGGACGTCGCCTACTCCGTGCGCTCGCTGATGGGGCGTATGGTCGGAGTCGAACGTGTGCGCCCCGATCTCGATCTCGCGATCGAGAGGCTCGATGCTTGGGCGCGTTATCTATTTAAATTCCGGTTCACATCCGCCCGCGAGTTCGAAGTGGCGAATCTCGTCACGGTGGCGCGCCTGGTGGCCGAGTCGGCGGCATTCCGAGAGGAGAGCCGCGGCACACATTACAGAACGGATCATCCCGAGCGCGACGACGCGCGATGGCGCGTGCATACGCGCATCGTGCGCCGAGGATCGCAGGCGCTCCTCGAAGCCGTTCCGCTGCGGGCTCCCAGCCCCATTCAGCCACCGCACGCGCCCATTGCGCCTTGAAGGAGTTTACTTATACTGACCGTCCGCCGGAGCGCGCGATCGTCGTCGGCATTGCGCTCCCCGGTCAGGAAGCGGTCGAGGTCTCTCTCGCCGAGATGGAGCGCCTCGTCGAGGCGGCGAATGGGATCGTTCTTGAGTCGCTCACGCAGAGCCGCCACGCGCCGGATCCGAGGACCTTCATCGGGAAGGGCAAGGTGCTCGAGGTGAGGGAACGCGCTGTGCTCGCGAAGGCGGATCTGGCCGTATTTGATTGTGATCTTTCGCCCAGCCAGAAGCAGCACCTGGAGGAGGAACTGGCGGTGCGCGTTGTGGACCGCACCGAGCTGATTCTTGATATCTTCGCGCGGCGCGCCCGCACACGCGCCGCCAAGGTGCAGGTCGAACTCGCCCAGCTGGAGTATCTGTTGCCCCGCCTCAAGCGTCGGTGGTCCCATCTCGAGCGAACGGAGGGCGCCATCGGAACACGCGGCCCCGGTGAAACGCAGCTTGAAACCGACCGCCGGCTCATCCGTCGGCGAATCGAGAGGCTGAAAGACGACCTGCGCACGATTGAGGCGCGCCGTGAGCGTGAGGCGACGTCCCACGAGGACTTCTTCCGCGTGTCGCTGGTCGGGTACACCAATGCCGGAAAGTCGAGCCTGATGAATGCGCTTACGGGGGCTCAAACCCTCGTGGCGGATCGGCTCTTCGCGACGCTCGACACGCGAACGCGGCTTTGGCAGCTCGCCGACCGGCGCCGAGTGCTGCTCTCAGATACTGTGGGATTCGTTCGCCGCCTTCCCCACGACCTCGTGGCGAGCTTCCACGCGACGCTCGCGGAGTCGATTTTTGCGGACTTATTACTGGTCGTCGCGGATGCGTCCCGCGACGACGCGAGCGAGTGCATTGCAGCGGTCGAGTCGACCCTCGAGGAGATCGGCGCCACAGCTCCGCGTCTTTATGTATTGAATCAGCTCGACCGCGTTCAAGATCGTCTGTCGCTGCGAGCCCACGAGCAGGGCGGCCGCACCTGCGTCGCTGTCTCCGCGCATACGCGCGAAGGGCTCGACGGGCTCGACGCAGCCGTCTGTTCGAAGCTCGATGAAGAGACGCTCGTTGGTTCGGTGTCCGCCGCAAGCTCCGATGGGCGCACGCTTGCCGAGCTGCGGCGAAGCGGAGTCGTGCTCGAGGAGCGATTCGAAGGGGAGTGGTGGCGCGCGCGCATGCGATTCCGCCGCGCGCTGTATGGGCGCCTGCTTCAGCTTCGAGCCCATGGCTCGATCGCAGCGCAATTCGACGGGATCGCCGACGATCCCGACGACGAGCTGTAGCTTTACTCTTTTCGCTTCCTGCCGCCGGCAACAGGAGGAAGAGTCAGCACGGCTCCCTCCTTAATTTTTGTGACATCAGCGATCTTGTTGGCCGATGCGATGTCACGGATCACTTTTGCATCTCCGGAACCGTAGTGTTTCTTGGCAAGCGCGTAGAGCGATGAGCCCTTGCGGAAGGGTACTTTTCCTGGGTCAAGCCGCTTTTCCGGCTCCTTTTTGGAATCCTTGGGCGCGGCCTCCGGTGTGACCTCTCCCGGAGGCACGGAGGGCCGCGGCTCGGCCTCCGGCTGGGTTGGCTGCGCGGAAGGACGAAGGGGAACGGGTTCTTCGGCGGCCGGCTCCGCTTCCGGCTGCCCCGAGGCGGGCAGAAGCGGCGGCTCACCTCCTCCAATTTCGATCACCAGGTCGCCCGGAAGCCCAGGCAGCTCCTTGCCTCCAAGCGTTGACCCTTGGCGCGACGCCGCCTGAAGCGGGCCAAAGCGCGCCTGATGAAACAGATAGGCACCCGACACCGCGAGAAGCAGAATGGCGAAGAGAATCAGCGCTCGCATGGCTGCGCGGAGAGAGACCGAACACCCGGCGCCCGATCGCGCCAAGTGGGGGACGCCCTCGCGGCCGAGAAGCTACCGATCCGCCGGCGAAGATCGCAGCGTTTTGTGGCGGCAGGGGACTCCGCCGCGAACTCCGCGGGGCTTCGATTTGGCGGCCCGAGACTTCACCCCGGGCCGTCCAACGCGTCGCGAGGCCAGGATCAGGCGGGAACGAGCTCCGCCGGCTTCGCCGGAGCGCTTCCGCCGCCGCCCTTTTGGTTGCGCTGCACCCAGCGTTCGACGCCGACGACGAAGAGGCTCGCTACCCAGATCGAGGAATAGGTGCCCGACGCGATGCCCACCATCATGGTGAAGCCGAATCCTTCGAGCGGATTGTGTTTCCCATAATTGAGCGCAAACATCAGTAACGAGCTCAGGAATGCGGCCGTCGACGTGAGCAGCGTACGCGAGAGCGTCTGATTGCACGACTCATCGACGACCTTCTCCATCGACATGCGTTCGGAATCGGGAGCCTGCAGATTCTCACGAATACGGTCATAGATCACGATCGTATCGTTAATCGAGTAGCCTGCGATCGTGAGGAAGACGGCGATCATCGTCATGTCGATCTCGACATCGACGAGCCCCGACATGTTGGCCAGCGCCACGACTCCCAGGGTCACGATCAGGTCGTGGATGACTCCAACGACGCCTCCGATGCCGTAGCGGTACTCCTGGAATCGAAACCGCACATAAAGGACGATCAGGATGAACGCGACAATCAGCGAAAGAATCGCACTATTCCGAAGCGACTTGGCCACGCGCGGAAGAATGGTATTTGCCTCGGGGAATGGATCTGAGAGAGGCAGCACATCGCGCACCGGGCTGAACGCTTTCACTACGGCATCGCGCACCGCATCGGCGTCGCTCGTCGCGGGGGCCGCGCACTTTACTTGGAAGGACGTCCCTTCCGTCGCGCCGGGCGCGGCGGGCGCTACTTCCAGGCCCGTGAGGCCCGCAGCTCCGGTTGCCAGAGCCTCTTTCACGCGATCGAGCGGCACCGACTTCGAAAAGTGAAGCTGGAAACTCGTTGCCTGGGCGCCACCGGCCGCGTTCTGCTCGAGTTTCAGGTCGGCCACACCGTCGGGGATTACGCGGCCTGCCAATGCGGTGCGCAGTCCCGAACGGAAGCGCTCCACATCATTGGCAAGGGCCTCGCCTTCCGAGTTCGCTCCGCGGCGTTGCTCCCTCGAAAGTTTGCCTTTCACAAGATACTCGCGGTAGCCGGGCTGCCCCGACACTTCGCTGAAGTCGTTGCGCGCCGGCGTCGGGTCAACCGAGTCGAATCCAGAAACCTTCCCGTTCACCAGCGCGCGCATCTCCTGCAGCTCGACCGGGCGCTCTAGGCGCACGCGCGCCGTCGCACCTCCGACGAAGTCGATTCCAAAGACCTTCTCCGGCGCCGCAAAGAAGACCACTAATCCGGCAATCGACGTGATCACCGAGATCGCCACGGTCCACTTCCAAATGGAGATGAAGTTCAGATTCGGCGTCTGCTTGAAGAGGCGCATCATCCGAACCTCCGGCAGCGCCTTGCGCTCCAGAAGGATGGCAAAAACCGCCTTGGTGAACACGAGGGCCGCGAAGAGCGTGGTGAGAATGCCAATCGACAGCGTGATGCCGAGTCCCTTGATGGGTCCCGTTCCGATCTTGTAGAGCACAAGGCTCGTGACAAGCGTCGTCAGGTTGGAGTCGATGATCGTCACAAATGCGCGCTCGAATCCGAGTCGCACCGCCTGCTCGAGACCGCGCCCGCGGTCGAACTCCTCGCGGATGCGCTCATAGATCAGAATGTTTGAGTCAACCGCCATCGCGAGCGTCAGGATGAATCCAGCGATGCCGGGCAGCGTGAGCGTCGCGTTGTAGAGCGAAAGGACTCCCAGCAGGAGCATACCGTTCACGACGAGCGATACCGCTGCGATCGTCCCCGCCAGCCGGTAGTAGACCAGCATGAATAGGAACGTGACGAGGAGCGCGAGGCCCGAGGAGAGAATTCCGAGTCGGATTGAGTCCTCACCGATCGCCGATCCGATGCGCGACTCCGATTCCAGGCGCGGCTTCACGCGCAGCGAGCCCGTCTGCAGGACGGTGATCAAGCTGCGCGTTTCCTCCGGGGTGAAGCCACCGAGCTTGTTGCTTTCAATAATGCCCTCTCCGGGGAGCACATCATTGATCGTCGGATAGGTGTTCACGAGTTCGTTCAGGACGATCGCCATGGACCGACCGGTGAACTTCTCCGTGAAATCCGTGAACGCCGTGCGCTTGTCGCCGGCGAACCGGAAGAACACCGCGTTGTTGCCCTTTCGGTCTTTCTGCGGCGCCACTAGGTTCAGGTCTTCGCCGCGGAACACAAATCGGGCGCCCTCCTTCGGATCGAGCGCCTCCTCGACCCGCATCGGGAGAAAATTGGGATTCTCCTTGCGGGCATCGGCCGTTGCGAAGGTTCGCTCCTTCGGCTCCTCGACGGCGAACCAACGGACCCCCTTCACCGGCCCGGTGCTGCCTGTCACAGATTGGAACGCCCGAAGCGTCTCCACCCAAACCGACAGATCGCGGGGCGCCGTCAGCGCCTTTGCCGCTTCCTTCTCTTTCCACGCATCGAGGCGGCGCTTGACCTCGGCCGTCTCGAAGTAGTCGTTGAGCTTCTTGCGCTCGCGCGTGAGATCGATGCCATCGCTATCGTTGGCAACAATTCGGAACTCGAGCTTTCCGAGCGACGTGACCGTTTCCTTAATATTCTCAATCTCGGCCTCGCTCAGCCCCGGCAGTTCCATGACGATCTGCTCGTCGCCTTGGCCAGAAAGATTGATCTCTCGAAGGCCGAGGCCGTCGACGCGCTTGTTCATCACGTCGATCGTCTTGGCGAGGAGCTGGTCCTTCGACTCCTCGGAAGGCAGCTGACCCGACGAGCGCGCTTCGTCAAAGGGAATGCTGTAGACGAGCCGCGTGCCGCCCTTCAGGTCGGATCCGAAAGAGATGCCCTTGGTGAAGACCAGGAGCAGGGAGAGCCCAATCAGGCCGATGCTTAGGAGTAGCCAGCGGCCGGGATTCTGAACCATAGCTTTGAAGGAGCAGTGGGTGGAGAGCTCGAAGGATCGGGACTCAGCGTGAGTGCTCGAGAGGGCCTGATGGCCTAGCAGGTTGTTGAAAAACTGCTTTCGAGCAATTCGAAGTTCACTTTTCGCGAGATGGAGGAAAAACGCGTGCGGCTTATCAGCGCCGGCATGGGTTTCTCAACGACCTGCCAGAAGGAGCGAGCCAGCGCATCGCGCGAGCGCAGACCGAACGGCCGAAGGATCGGCGCTTGCCGCGGGGCCAAAAGCACGGCGCGGCGCAAGCGCCGCGCGGATGCCAGGGCCCATGGGGAAGATTCTGAGCGCACTCGCGGAGGGGCTGCCCAGAGACGCCCGAGCCGACCTCGGGAGACTCCAGCGGCGAATCGTTACTTCTTGGCCTGGCCGCCAGACTTGGATTCCGACTTGGCATCGGTGCGCTGGAAGCTCTCCTCGAGGCGCGTCGCCTTGCCAACGCGGTGACGCAGGTAGAAGAGCTTGGCGCGGCGAACGCGGCCATGGCGCTTCACGGCGACTTCCGCGACGCGAGGCGAGTGCAGCGGGAACTGGCGCTCGACTCCTTCGCCCTGAACGATGCGTCGAACGATGAACGACTTGCGCATCCCGCCACCCTTGATGGCGATGACGACACCGGAGAAGAGCTGAATGCGCTCGCGGTCGCCTTCCTTGATGCGGTAGTGGACGTCTACAGAGTCGCCGACTCGGAACGACGGAGCGTTCTCCTTCTGAAAGGACCGCTCAATGCGTGTGACGAATTGCATGGGAGGAAACCGTGGTCGGAGTGGGTCGTCGGAATAAGCTGGAACGTTGAATTTGGGGAGAGCCCCTTTTGAAGCGGCGCCACGGCAACGGTCGCGCGCGTTCCGGCGAACGTTTCCGTTCAGCGGGGCTCACGCGATTCGAGGAGATCGGGGCGAAGCCGGCGGGTGCGCTCGAGAGATTGCTGAGCGCGCCATTTCCGAATCGCCTCGTGGTCTCCGCTCGCGAGCACCTCCGGGACTTTGGATCCGCGGAAGTCGCGAGGCCGGGTGTAGTGGGGATGATCGAGCAGCCCCGTGGTGAAGGACTCGTGCACGATCGACTCTTCATCTCCCAAAACGCCCGGGAGCAGTCGCACCGTCGCTTCGAGGACGACGAGAGCAGGGAGCTCGCCTCCCGACAATACAAAATCGCCGAGAGAGACGAATTCCCAGGGGAATCCGTCGAGCACGCGCTGGTCGAAGCCCTCGTAGCGGCCGCAGAGAAAGAGCAACTTTTCCTTGCCCGAGAGCTCCTCCGCTTTGGATTGGCGAAAGGGGCGGCCCTCGGGAGTCAGCAGGACCTTGTGGAAGGTTCCTTCTCTTGACTCGACCCATTCGATGGCCTCGAAAATGGGCTCCGGTCGGAGCACCATGCCGGGGCCGCCGCCGAACGGCCGGTCGTCTACGCTGCGATGCTTATCTTTCGTGAAATCACGGAAGTTCAGCAGCCGCACATCCAGCTTCCCGCTCTCGCGCGCGATTCGAAGCACCCCATTGGCGAGGTAGGCTTCGAGCGCTTCGGGGAAAAGTGAAAGGATGTAAACGAGCACGGCCACTCGCCGAGGCGATAGGTCGCAAGAAAGGGCGAGAAGACTAGCGACGGCGAGTAGGACGGTCAACCGAACGGAGGGGGCGCTACCCGGCGTCGCCAGCGAGCTCCACCTCAATGCGCGCGTCGTTGTAGCAGGCGCCGCCTCCAAGCTCGTCGACGTGGTCGGGAATCAAGGCGTTGGCGGTCCAACGGTTGAGCGTTGCTGAGCGCCAGAGACCCTTGGGCATGGAGGCGGTGCCGGGCGAAAGGTCTTTGTCGATTTCGAGCAGGGCGCACACCTCGCCGAGTGAGTTCCAGGCGCGGACCCGATCGCCGGCATTTAAGCCTCGGGCTTGGGCGTCCGACGGCGCGAGCGAAAGCCTGCCGGTTCCCGGCGGAAGGCGCTCGAAGAGCGTCGAGGAGATCGCCTCGTCGGAGGCTGGCGTGATGAGAACGAGGGGAAGCTGTGGATCGGCTGGGAACGGGCGATATCGAGGCGGCGACGCCCCTGCGAGGTCGACGTAGCCCCTGCTCGGGAGTACGTCGACGAAGGGGCGCATTGGCTCAAGAGGTACGAATCGGTCGCGCTGCAGCTCCGGGAGCGAAACTTGGCGCCTTCCGAGGCCTGCGAGGACCTCAGATGCGAGAGCCTCCTCGGTCACGGCGAGTTCGGGCTCCATGAATCCCATCGCCTTCGCCAGCGCGGTGAAGAGGGCATGGTTCGAGCGGGCATCGCCGCGCGGCGCGACGACCGGATCTGCCCACTGGACTGCGTAGCCGCCATAGCTGCGGGAGAGCTCGCGATGTTCGAGGAACGTCGTGGCGGGCAGAACCCAGTCGGCGTAGTCGCAGGTGTCGGTCCAGAGCTGCTCGTGCACGACGGTGAAGAGCGATTCGCGGCGCAGCGCCCGTTCGAACCGAGTCTGGGCCGGTGCCGTCGCGAGCGGATTGCAATTGTACACAAAAAGAGCGTGGATCGCGGGACCGCGGGCTTCGTCGAGAATGCGGCCGATCTCACTCATGTTGAAGCTGCGCGCAGGGCGCTTGCGAAGCTGCGTCCCCTGCGCCTTGTCGAGAGCGAATCGATAGCCGCGCGTCGTCGACAGCGCGGCTCCCGCGCCGAGAGTTCCAAATTTCCCGACGATGGCGCGGAACATGAGGACCGAGCGCACGGCGTCCGTGCCGTTGCGATTGCGCTCGAGTCCCCAGCCGACCCGGAAGTACGGCGCCCGCGCCCGTGCGAGGGCGCGAGGCAGCGCCGCGATCGACTCCGCCGGAACGCGCGCCAAAGCGGAAGCACGCTCGAGAGTCCACTCTTCGGCCGTGGTGGCCAGCGCGTCGAAGCCGCGGCAGAATTTCTGTACGAACTCGCGATCCCACAGATTCTCCCGAATGGCAACACCCACCATCGCGAGCGCGATGGCGACGTCGGAGCCCGGGTGAAGGGAGATGTGAAGGTCGGCCTGGCGCGCGAGCGGCGTTCGCCGCGGGTCAATCACCGCCAAGAATGCGCCGCGCCTTTTCGCTTCGCGCACGAGCGGCACGAGGTGAATGCCGCTCACGGACGGATTCACACCCCACAATACGATGGCATCGGAATTCACGAGGTCGGCGGGATCGGAGCCCGGCAGATCACCGAAGACGGAGGTCCATCCCGCTCCCGTATTCGCGGCGCAGAAAGTCCGCTGGATTTGTGAGGAGCCAAAGCGATTCCAGAACCGCTCGTCCATCGCCTGGCTCGTGAGCAGGCCGTTGGAACCGCTGTACGAATAGGGGAGAACGGCTTCGGGGCCGTGCTCGGCTGCGATGGCGCGGAGCCTGGCGGAGATCGCGGAGATCGCTTCGTCCCATCCGGCCGGTTCATACAGCCCGCTTCCCTTCGGGCCGGTGCGCCGCATCGGCGTCAAGACGCGATTCGGTGCGTCGAGGCGCGTCTTGAAGTTTCTTACTTTTGCGCAAATGTATCCGGCGGTGAGGGGCGAGCGCTTCGATCCGTCGAGTTTCAGGACTTGGTCGCCCTCCACGGTGACGTCGAGTGCGCAGCGGTCGGGACAGTCGAGAGGACAAACGCTCGGTAAGGTCTTGCGCTTCACGGCGAGAGACTACGGCGGCGGACTCCCATGGGAGAACCGGGTCGGAGCCTGTGGGCCGCGTCGCGGGGCGGTGTCGCAGGACAAGCGGCGCGTTGGCGGCTGCCGCGGTCCGCTACCATCGGGCCATGTTCACCGGCATCGTTGAGCAGGCCCGGACCGTCTCTCGCGTCGAAACGCGAGCAGACGGAGGGCTCGACATAGTGGTGGATCTCGGTCCACTTTCCGAGGGCGTCGCCCTCGGAGACTCGATCGCCGTCAGCGGCGTCTGCCTCACCGTTGCGGCCCTCGAGGGCGCACGGGCGAAATTTGAGCTCTCGCCGGAGACGCTTTCGCGGACTCGCTTCGGCGCCGTGAAGGTGGGTGAGCGGATGAATGTCGAGCGCGCCATGGCGCTCGGGCATCGGCTCGGTGGCCATCTCGTTCAGGGACACGTCGACGGTCTCGGGCGCGTCCGAAGGCTGGAGCGCCTCGGCGAATGGGCCGAGCTCGATGTCGACGTCCCGCCGGCTCTGACACGATTCTTAGTCGAGAAGGGGTCGATCGCCGTCGACGGCGTGAGCCTTACCATTGCGGCGCTTGTCGACCTGCCGGATCGAACGAGTATTGTTACGATCGCCCTTGTGCCGCACACGCTCGATCGGACGACGCTCGGCGATCGGCGGCCGGGCGACGGTGTGCACCTCGAGGCCGACGTGATCGCGAAATATGTGGCACGCATGGCGGAGCCGCATGTCCGGGGGCCGATCGCCGGGTAGTCTTCGAGATCCCGCAACCGCGCACTCCCTTGGAGTTTCACCGCCTCGGATATCCGCTTTTGTTGCTCGGCGTGTTCGCCCTCTCCTGGGCGGCTCGCGCGAGTTCCCGCGCGCGGCAGATCATCCTGCTCGCCGCGAGCTACTTTTTCTACGCTTGGGTCGACGTTCGATACCTGGCAGTCCTTGCCGGGGTCACGGCAGTCGCTTATTTCGGAGCGCCAGCCGTCGCGCGCCGCGGCGGCCGCGGTCGAGGCGGCGTGCTGGCGGCGATTGTGGCGCTCGCGCTGGCACCGCTCGCGATTCTGAAATATTGGGATTTCGCCGCGCAGGCATTTTCCGATCTATTGCAATCGACGGCTGCGCCGCCTCTGCTGCAGGTCGCCACGGTGGCAGGCGTTTCGTTCTACACTTTTCAGGCTGTCGGATACCTCGTCGACGTGTATCGGGGGGAGATCGAGCCGGAGCGCGATCCGCTCGTGCTCGCGCTCTTCGTCGGTTTCTTCCCACAGATTCTCGCGGGGCCGATCGGACGGTCGAGCGCGCTGATCCCGCAGTGGCGCAATCTTCCAGGCTATGACGACCGGCTCGTCGCCGACGGCACTTTTCTGATTCTCTCTGGCGCCCTCAAGAAGATTCTCATCGGGGATTTCCTGGGGACGCGGCTCGTGAATCCGGCATTCACCTATCCGACGGGAATCGGCTGGGTAGGGACGCTGCTCGGGATTTATGGATTTGCCTTTCAGCTCTATGGAGATTTCGCCGGCTACAGCGAGATGGCGATCGGGAGCGCACGGTGTCTCGGCGTGAGGCTCGGACCGAACTTCGACGGTCCTTACCGGTCGCGGAATCTCTCCGAGTTCTGGCAGCGATGGCACATTTCGCTTTCGACATGGATTCGCGACTATACGTTTCTGCCGTTGGCGGGTCGGGCGCCGAGCCCCGCGCGCACGCGGGCGGCGGCTGTTCTGTCGATGACTCTCTGCGGGCTCTGGCACGGAGCGAGCTTCGCATGGATTGGCTGGGGCGCACTTCACGGCGTTGGTCTCGCCGTTCACCAATCTTTCCTCGGCGCCATGAGAAAGCGCTTCGCGCTCAAGAAAAAGCTCGACCAGTCGAAGGTCGCGCGCTTCGCGGCGGGGCTTTTGACGTTTCACTTCTGCTGCCTCGGCCTCTGGCTCGTCCGCGGCGGGGATCCGGCCATGCAGGGGGTTGCAACGGCCGCTGAGGCCTGGGGTCGGTTCTCACAGATGGCCCGCGAGCTCGTTTCGGTGCCGAAGCAAGAGGGTCTTTTTTTTGTGACGCCCCTCACCGTGGCGGCGCTCGTGCTGGCCGCCGCATCGCACTTCTTCCCGGGGAGGTGGAAGCTGCGGCTTGCACAGAGCTGGGCCGCCGCGCCGAGGGTCGTGCAAGGGGCGGTGCTCGCCGCATCGGCCTTGGCGCTTTACGTCCTTCGTCCGACGGCGTCACCATTCATCTATACGAACTTCTGAAACGCACCACCCATGGCTCGAGCAATCGATCTATTGCTTTCGCGGACGGCCGGAGCGGCGCTCGTCCTGGGCGGTCTTTTCGGATGGCTCGAGGCGACTCGGCCGCCTCGGACGGTGATCCAGGAACTCGACCGAGAACTCGGATGGGTGATCCTTCCGAGCCAGAGCCACTTCGACCGCCACCTGAAGGTTCCCGAGGTGATTAATCAGTGGGGTTTTCGAGGGAAGGAGTGGGCTCCGGAGCCCGCCGCGGGAGTGACGCGGATCGCGATCTTGGGGAGCTCCATGACCTACGGCAGCTCCGTGCAGTTCGAGGACCTTTATACATCGCGTGTCGAGTCGCTGCTCTCAGCAGCGGGGGAGCGCGTTGAGGTCCTCAATTGTGGAGTGCAGGGATACACGATTTCGCAGGCCGTGAAATGTTATGAGCTGAAGGTCCGCGCGCTTAGGCCGCACATCGTCGTCTACGCGTTGGCGGACCAGGATGTGAAGTTTGCCGAGTCCCACGGCGTTCCTCCGCGGGGTGACCTGCGTCCTTGGATCACGCGGACCGAGTTCTACCGCCGCACGCAGTACGAATGGCAGGACAAGCTCAAAAAAGCGGCCCCCGAGAATCCGAAGCCCGGGTGGCTCGCGGCGCAGCAGACGGAGAAGCTGCTGAAGACCAACGATCTGCTTGCAAATAATCCGTTCGCGCCGGATCTCATGCCGCTTTGGGAGGAGGCCGCTCGACAGCTCGAACGATTCCGCGAGGCGGTCCGTGCCGATGGCGCTTCGTTCGTGGTCACCGTGCTTCCGCAGCGTCCACAAGCGCTAAATCCACAGTTTGTTGGCCCGGAGCTGGTGGTGCGCAAGGCGCTGACGGGAAAAGACGGCGCGCACTATGTCGATGCGATCCGGCCGATTCAGGAAGCTCTCACGCCTCTGCGCGAGAAGCTCCGTGCCGCGTCGCCATCCGAATCCGGCGCGATCTATCGCAATGCTGGCGAAGCTCACGGAAAAGATTTGTATCAAGTCGACGATCGCAACGATCTCGGGCATTTCGCGGAGCGCGGAATGGAGGTAATCGCCGCGGCGCTCGCACAGGGTCTTCGCCCCATGGTGAAGGCAAGCTCCGCACGGTGAGTCGATCGAGAGATCTGGATCCGAGCTGCTCGGGCCATTGAAGCAGATTTGTTGCGGACGATGCCCGCGCCCTACGTAACAAAGCTGCGAACCATGCCCGTCGGTGCGGTGTGTCAAGACTCCTGCAAGACGCCTTCGACTCGGGACACTAGAACGAGCCGAAGAGTACAGAAGAGAAGGTCGCGATCGGTGCTGCTTCGCGGGCGTCCTCCACGGAGCGGCTCAGCTGCCGGACGAGCCGATCAATATTGCGGATGAGGGTGTCGTCCTTGACGAGTCGGCCAAGGGTTCCCTCACCTCGGTTGATGGTCGCGAAGATCTCCTTCACGTCGCGCACGGCCTGAGCCACATCATCGCCGAGCTGCTTATCCGTGAAGGCGCGCACGAGCCAGCCGTCACCTCGATTGACTTTGTCGAGGAACTCCTGCACGGATGTCTCCAGCTTGACAAATCGGTCGTGGATTTCGCTCGAATTCACGAGCTTTGAGATCGTGCCGTCACCGCTGTTGATCTTCTCCGCGAACTCCTTCACATCTTTGAGAACGGAGTCGAGCCGAGAGACCCATTCCTTGTTGTTCACCAATGCGGGAATCACGCCTTCCCCGCGGTTGAGCTTGTCGACGAAAAGAGCGATGTCGTCGGCGATCTTGGGATCCGTCAAGAGCTTCCCGAGTGTGCCTTCTCCGCGCTCGAGGCGCGCAGTGACTTTTGCCACATTATCCACGGCGGCCTTCAAGTCGTCTCGGGTCTTGGCATCGTTCAGGAGCATCGCGAGCGTGCCCTGGCCCGAGTTTGCCGCCTCAAAAGTTTTTGTAAACTCCGTGATCGCGGCCTTCACTCCGGGCCGATTCTCCTCGATGAGATCGCCCAACGAAGCGAGCGGATCCTTGCGCGTGCTGCCCACGAGCGGCGGCGCGCCCGGACCCGTCTGAACCCGCCCTTGGTCCGGGAAGCCCGGCTCGATGGCAACAATGCGTCCGCCGAGCACGGATGCGTATTCGATCTGTACTTTGTAATCTCTCCCAATCTCGATCTGATCCTCTTCGCGGATCGCAGCCGTCACGAGGACCTTTCGGACCTGTCCGCTGCTGCTGTTCTGGGGCTCGCTGAATCGAATCTCGCGGACGTATCCCACCTTCACCCCGGACACATGCACCGGGTCGCCCGTCTTCAGCCCGAGGGCTTGCTCGAACTCGATGGCGACGTCGCGCGTTCGGCCATAGACGCGCTCGGAGAGAAAGATCGTCGTGGCGACCAGAAACGCGATGCCGCCGAAGAACACAATACCAAGGACCGTGTCTCGCGAGGATCTCATCGCACGTCTCCAGGGATCGAGCCGTGTCCAAGGAACCGGAGAACGCAAGGATCTCGGCTGTCGAGGATGCCGGGATCACCCTCGACGTCGATGCGTCCTCCCGAGATGATACCAATACGATCCCCGACGCGCGTAGCGCAGGGGATGTCGTGCGTCACAACCACAGAGGTCACTCCCAAGCGGCGTTTCATGTCGAGTATGAGGTGATCGATTTGTAAGGACATTGCGGGGTCGAGTCCGGCCGTCGGCTCGTCATAGAGGATGATCTCAGGGCGAGTCACGATGGCTCGAGCAAGACCGACGCGCTTTCGCATGCCTCCCGAGAGCTCGGAGGGGAGCTTCTCGCGGTCACTCCAAAGCCACACAAGCTTGATTGCTTCTTCGACTCGCTCCTTGACTTCCGCCTCGGGAAGGCTGCGTGTCTCGCGCAGCGGAAGAGCGACATTATCGTACACATTGAGCCAGTTCAGAAGTGCACCGCCCTGAAAGACCATGCCGATCCGCTGGCGCAGCGCCGTGAGTTCCTCGATCCCGGCGTCGGCGACGTCGATTCCCTGCACCAGCACGCGCCCCCGATCGGCTCGGTGCACACCGACCATGTGAAGCAGCGTCGTGCTTTTCCCCGATCCCGAAGGTCCCATGATCACATAGCTCTCGCCCTTGCGCACATGGAACGAGAGTCCTTGCAGCACCGGGCGGTCGCCGAACGACTTGTGGACGTCACGGAACTCAATCATCCAATCGCTCACCGCGACACCACCCCGAAGAACAGGCCGGTCAGGATGTAGTTCAAGACCACGATGAGCAGAATCGAGATGCGCACCGCCCGGCGTGTCGCGTCGCCGACGCCCTGGGCGCCGTTCGTGGCGCGCATGCCGGCTGCGCATCCGACGACTGCAATCACAATTCCAAAGATGATGGCCTTGAAGAGCCCCACATAAAGGTCCTTGGGGAGCGAGAAGAGCGCCGTGCCGCGCAGCGCCTCCACGGTCGTCGTAATAAAAAGCTGAAGCCCGACGTTCAGCCGATTCACTCCGACGATCCCCGCCCCGACGATTCCAACGAGGTCGGCAAAAAGAGTAAGGATCGGGCACATCACCGCGAGGGCGAGCACACGGGGCAGCACGAGAAATCTCGTCTTGTCGACGGTCATCACATCGAGCGCCGTGAGCTCGTCGGAGACCGACATCGTGCCGAGTTCAGCGGCCATCGCAGAGCCGACGGCAGCCGAAAGAATGATTCCTGTGATAATCGGCCCGATCTCGCGGCACATCGCCACCGAAACGATCACGCCGACGAGATCTTGCTGGCCGAACTTCAATAATTCCAAGCCCGTTTGCAGCGCCAGCACCATGCCCATGAAGAGGCTCACGAGCACAACGATCGGAATGGTGAGAACTCCGCCCGCGAACATCTGGTCGAGCACGGGGCGGATGCGCACGCGTCCGCTCACGAGGCGCTGCGCTGTATCGATGAGCAATCCGACGGACGCGCCCGCTCCGCGGACAGAGACGAGGATCTCGCCGTAGAGCATGCGTGCGGAGTTTCCGACAGCTGCGAGCACGGCTATCTCACTTCCTTCGCCGGAGCGGCGCTGGCGGGCGTTTCCAGCGGACCAAACCCGGGGCCAGGAATCGCCGGCGCGAGCCAGCGCGTTCCCGTCGCATCGGAGCGCCATCGCAGGAGCCCCAGCAGGAGCGACCATTCCGTCGCCCCCTCGTTCGTCGAGCGACGGCCGCCGAGCACGGGCACCGACCAACGCTCCTCGCGATCGTTGGCCTCGCGGCGAAAGAGGTCGAGGAACAGCCGCTGCGACACCGCGCCCTCGGGGCTCTCGTCCCTCGAATACAGGGAGAAGAAGGGGAACCAGTTTTCCCGAAATCCGGCGAGCCTCGGCAAAGGCAAAGGCCACAGAAGCTCATCACGGCGCCCCCAATCCGGGTTGCGGTCGCCCCGATAGAGCGGCCAGACCATGGTAGTTGAGGCGGGGTGGTCGACGGCCTCGCCGCTCGTGGGATCCGTGCGATGCTTCACTCCACGAGAGCCTACGAAGAATGGGAGCACATACACCGAACTCTTGTCGGCATCGGTAGTCCTCTCCTCCCGAAACCAGAGGATGGGCCACAGGATCGTCGTCGAATCGATCTCCACGCTCCGGTAGGAAGCGAAGAAGGGGAGCACGCGCGTCTCCGAGTAGGGGTGTCCCGCTCCGCCGCGGATGATTTTCACCGCGGGCCAGGGTCCATCCCATGCCGAGTAGCCGGTCTCGCCATTCCACTCCCAACCGAAGAAAGGCCACAAAATACTCCTCGCATGAAACGCGCCGCGGTCGACCTCGCCGTAAAAGGGCCATGCGAGCCATTCGCGTGACGGATCCGAGGTGTCGAGATAGTTGGCCTCCGAATGCCAGAAAGGCCACACCGCGAAGGTCCGGTCGTAGTGCTGGGGCCATTGCGATTGCCCATAGAAGGGCCAAAGCCGCCACCACGAAGACCCGTCGTCGCCGGAGCCCCATCCGGTGATCGGGATGAGGATCCCATAGGCTTTTCGGTCGTTCGGCGATTTTTGTGAACTACCAAAGATCGGAAACATCACGAATGTAAGCCGATCATAGGTGAAGAAATCGTGGAGCGTTCCGAAGAAAGGGAAGAACGCAAAGTAAGTATTCTCGGGAGTGCCGTGGCCGCCGAAGATCAATGGCGGGAACAGCGACCAATCGACTTCGCTTTCTCCTGCCTCATTCAAGTGGCGCTTCCACCACCAGAAGGGAAAGAAGCGATGGAAGCTCTCCTCCGAGTCGTCGAGGAAGTGGCCGAGCGGCCAGACCACATCGAGTTCGCTTGCGCCACCCTGGCTGCGCCGACGCACAATCGGCCTCACGGCCCACTCCACTGCCGGCGGGCGCGAGATGTCCGCATCGAGGTCGCCATAGCCGCCGGTGGAACCGAGAGGCACGCGCGCTCGATCTTCGCGTCGCCACTCAAAGATCCCGCCGAGCGCCTCGTGGGAGCTGCCGCCGGCCGCGAGCCGATGGTGCGAGTAAAGCGGCGCCAGGTGCACGTCGTCCGGCGGAAGGGCACACGCCGACAGCAGCAACGCCGCGCCCCCGACGGCAATCCGCAGCCAGCGCTCGAAGCCCACGAAGTTACAGCGCGGCATTCCTCGCGCGCTCCAATGGCAAGCCGCCGCCTCCGCACCGGCGCAGAGCGCCCGTGCGTTGAGGCGGCGAGGCTCGGGACCGTCGCTGCGTTCGGCGCCGTTCACGGCAGGCCCGATTCTAGAGATCGCGCGAGGGCGATTCCCAAGGGTGGCGCGCCTTGCTCCCACTCGAGCTGGCAGCTACGGTCCCGACGCCTATGCAACGCCGCGTCTTCAGCGGGATCCAGCCGACCGGATCCCTGCACCTCGGAAACTACCTCGGCGCGATTCAGAACTACGTCGCGCTCCAGGACGGCTACGAGGCGATCTACTGTATCGTTGACCAGCACGCGCTGACGATTCGTCCCGATCCGCAGGAGCTTCGGGCGAACGTCTTCGAGGCGGCGCGCACGCTCCTCGCCTGCGGGCTCGAACCCAAGCGCTGCACGGTTTTTGTGCAGTCTCACGTGCCCGCCCACACCGAGCTCGCCTGGATCCTCTCCTGCGTCACGTCCTTCGGCGACCTGTCGCGAATGACACAATTCAAGGATAAGAGCGACCAGGCGGAGTCGAAGGGCGAATTCGTGAGCGCCGGCCTCTTCGGCTATCCCGTGCTGCAGACCGCGGACATCGTCCTCTACAAGGCGGCTGTCGTGCCCGTAGGCGAGGATCAGGTGCAACATATCGAGCTTGCCCGAGAAGTTGTGAGGAGGTTCCATACGGTCTACGGCGAGCTCTTTGTGGAGCCGCAAGCGCTCCTCTCGCCGGCCAAGCGCATTCTCGGCCTCGACGGCCAGTTTAAGATGTCCAAGAGCCGGGGGAACGAAATCGGATTGTTGGAGCCAGCCGAGAGCGTGAAGAAGAAGCTTGCGGTGGCAAAGACCGACGAGAAGCGCAAGCGCCGACAGGATCCCGGCGAGCCGAATGATTGTAATATCTACTCGCTGCATCAATATGTGACGGATCGCGCCGAGGTGGCGCGGATCGAGACTGAGTGCCGGCGTGCGGGGATCGGCTGCGTCGAATGCAAGGGGATCCTCGGCGCGTCGGTGGAGCGCATCGCCGGACCGATTCGAGCTCGCGCCGCAGAACTCGATGCGCAGCCCGAGATCGTTCGGAGCGCCCTCAAGGAAGGTGCCGTCAAGGCGAATGAGATCGCACAAAAGACGCTCGGCGAAGTGCGCGAGCGGGTGGGTCTCCGATGAGTTGCCTCTCTCGCTCCGGCCTCGGGTTCCTCCTCACGGCCGCCTGCGGATTCGTCTGCGCCGCGCTGGCTGCGGGCTGCACCTCATCGGGCGCGGGAAAATCCACTTCTGCGGGGCAAGACTCCGAGCGCGGAAGAGCGGCGGAGGAGGCGGCTCTTCGCGCTATGGAGGCTCCCGTGGAACTCCTGGCTGGGCGCGTAGAAGTGTTGCTTCCCGCGGGACTCTATGGCTCCGACCGCCTCTTCATCGTGGCGAAGCCCGGAGTGAATTACAATAAACGCGAGTTCCAGACCGCCTCGGGACACCGGCTTTCGATTCAAAAAATCGCCGGTGCCGCCGAGGGCCCTGCCGAGCCGGCGCGCCTCGACCTCGGCAAGTGGAAGCTCTACGCCACAGGCGCCATTGAGGTGCTCTTCACCGGCACAGCCGATCTGTCGACCGTCCGCATGAAGGCGACCGCAGTGGAGCTTTGGAAACGCGGCACGGAAACTCGGCGCGGCGTTCCGGTCCTCGTGCTTGAGGGGGATCGAGTGGAGGTTCGCACGACGCCGTGACTCGGGGGCTTGCGTCTCTCCATCCCCGTGTCGGCGCGCGAACTTTCTGTGCGCTTGTGCGCCCACTTTTGTTGTACCCACTTTTGGCTCTCTCGGGCTGCAGCTCGCAGCTCTCCTTGGCGGAGATCGCTCGCCACGACGGATTCGACGGCGGCTTCGAATCGCCCGATGAGCTGCGCCGCGCCGAGCGTGCCTACTCCATCTCCGACTTGCCGGTGGCGCTCGAGCTCACGGCCCGCCTCCGAGACCGCTACCCGGAGAATATGCGCGTGCACCGTCTCTACCAAGATGTAAGGATCGCCGCGGGCCAGGAGTCGGCGCTATTGGAGGAGTATGAAAATCTGTATCGTCAGCATTCCTGCCCACTGCACGACACGCTCTTCTCGCGGCTCCAGTCGAACCCCGACCGAGGCGCGGCGCTCGCTCAATCGGCCGTGGAAAAGGATGACCGATTTGTGTGGGGTTGGTATGCGCGCGGCTGGTGGGATTACAAAAGAGAGCGAATCGACCAGGCGGTTGCGGCATTCGATCGGGCCCTCGAGCTTCAGCCCGACTTCGGTCCTGTGCTGAGGGCGAACGCGATCTTGCTCCGCTCGAAGAATCAGCCGGCGGCCGCCCTCGCGGCAATCGAGCGAGCCATGGGCAGCCTCTCTCGCAACACCGAGGACCGCGTCTTTCTCGCATCACTTCGGCTGAGCTTGGGCGGCGCCGAGGCTCGAGGGGCGCTTGTGGAGTTCCGTCGGATCGTGGAGGCGCGGCCAGACCACGTGGATGCCGCGAAGGGGCTCGCTGCCGCGCTCTTGGAGGAGGGCTCCAATCCCGGAGGCTGGCGCGAGGCCAAAGCGATCTACGAGAGGTTGCGCCAGGAAGCGCCGGGAGACCCGTCGATCGACTTCAACCTCGGCGTTGTCTACGAAATCTATGAGCGCAACCTCGAGGCCGCGCTCGAGTGCTATCGCCGTTTCCTGGAGCGTGCGACCGACGCCCCGGTCTACCTCCGTGTGCGGGTTCAATGGTGGATCCAAGACCTCGAGTCGGAGCGGCTCCGCCGCGCCACCTCTCGCGAAGCCTCGCTTCCGGCGACCACGTCCGCACCGGCTCCGGACGGGAAATAGCCATGCGCGTCGTTGTCCAGCGGGTCTCGCGCGCCGAAGTGCGCGTCGGCGGCGAATGTGTTGGCCGAATTGGCCACGGTCTCCTTGTCCTTGCGGCCTCCCTGCGGAGTGAAACTGAAGCCGATGTCGATGCGATCGCTCAGAAGATTGCGGAGTACCGAGTTTTTGAGGATGAACAGGGAAAAATGAACCTTTCCGCGCGGGACGCGGGCGCAGCCCTCCTCGTGGTGAGCCAGTTCACTCTTGCGGCCGACGGCGAGAAAGGACGCCGCCCCAGCTTTGACGCGGCGTCGCCCCCTGAACTTGGGCGCGCTCGAGTCGAGCGCCTCGTGGAACGGCTGCGGGCGTTCGGTCTCTCCGTTGAAACCGGGCGGTTTGGCGCCGCCATGGAGGTGGAGCTCGTCAACAATGGGCCTGCGACCTTCATTTTGGAGCGCCCTCGGAGCTCCGGTCCAAGTCGAAGTCCAGGCTCCCCGTGAGGCGGAGGGTTGACCTCCAACCGCCGCCGCCGTAAAGGAATGGTATCTCTAGGCTTGTGCTCCGGAGGCAACCGCTTACGCGCAGCAAGCCCCGTGTCGCTCGCGGCGTCCGCACGTCGCCTTTTCCCCGCTCCCCCAGCGCACTCTCTCCCCGACGACTTTCCGAGGCCCGCGGATGACGGAACAGCCCCGCTCTCGCACGATTACGAAGAAGGAACTTGTTCACCGCATCGCGGACGCGACAGGCCAGACGAAGGTGGTCGTGAAGGAGATCGTCCAGCGCTTCCTCGACTCGATTATTGAGGAGCTCGGGAATGAGAACCGCCTCGAGTTTCGTGAATTTGGAGTTTTCGAGGTGAAGGCGCGCGCCGCGCGTCGCGCTCAGAATCCGCGGACGCTCGAGAAGGTGGACGTGCCGGCGAAGAAAGTTGTGAAGTTCAAAGTAGGCCGGCTCATGCGTGGCCGCGTGTCCGGCGAGATGCCGAACACGCCGCTCGATCCGCACCGCTTCGGCGATCAGGATTGATCGCGGCGTTACCGAATCGCCGCGAAGGCCTGCTCCAGGTCGGCGATCAGATCGTTCACATCTTCGACGCCCACGGAGAGGCGCAGCAGGCCATCGTTGAGGCCTGCCTTCATGCGCTCTTCCCTCGGGATCGAGCCGTGGGTCATCGAGACGGGGTGATCGATCAGCGACTCGACGCCGCCGAGTGACTCCGCCAAGGCAAATAATCGCGTCTTCGAGGCGAAGCGCTTGCCTTCCTCAACGCCGCCCTTGAGCTCGAAGGACACCATGCCGCCCGCTCCGCGCATCTGTCGCTTGGCCAGCGCGTGCTGCGGATGCGAGGTCAGTCCCGGATAGAAGACGCGGTCGACGCTGCGGTGGCCCGCCAAGTATTCGGCGATGCGCTGCGCATTGGTCACATGTCGCTCCATGCGCAGATGCAGCGTCTTCGTGCCGCGCAGCACGAGGAAGCAGTCCATCGGCCCGGGCGTCGCGCCGACGGCATTCTGGAAATGCTTGAGCTTTTGATACAGTTCAGTATTGTTCACGATCAGCGCGCCGCCCACGACATCGCTGTGGCCGCCCAGATACTTGGTTGTCGAGTGGACGACGAGATCGCACCCGAGCGCCAGCGGATTCTGCAGGGCGGGCGTCGCAAAAGTATTGTCGCAAACAGTAAGAATTCCGCGCTTGCGGGCCACGGCCGAAGCCGCCTCCAGATCCGTGAGGCGAAGCAACGGATTCGTCGGCGTCTCGAACATCAGCAGCTTCGTCGTCGGGCGAATCGCCGCTTCGATGTGGGCGACGTTCGTCGTGTCGACGAACGTGCTCGTGACGCCGAGCTTCTCGTACAGAGTCTTCAGAATCCGATAGGTGCCGCCATACAGATCATTCCCCGCGACGACGTGGTCGCCGGACTGTAATAAATTGAGAACTGTATTGATGGCGCCCATGCCGCTTGAGAACGCGAGCCCGTAGGTCCCGCCCTCGAGCGCCGCGAGATTGCCTTCGAGAGCCGTGCGCGTCGGGTTCGTCGTGCGCGAGTAGTCGAAGCCCTTGTGCTGCGCGGGCGCCTCCTGCACGTAGGTGGAGGTCATGTAAACCGGCGTCATGATGGCTCCCGTCGCGGGATCGGGGGCTTGCCCCGCATGGACGCAGCGGGTGGCAAAGGCGTGCTCCGAGGCGTGCTTCGTCATGGGGCCGAGTATGGTGAGCCGCCCGCCCTTCGCACCATGGCAGCTGTGGATCGCTACTCCCTCGACGCGCTCGAATTCCCGGGCGTTCGCCAGCGCATCGCCGAGCTGGCGCAGACCTCCGCCGGGCGGCTTCGAGCCGCGCAGGTGGCGCCCTGCGCGGCGCTCGAGGAGAGCCGCGAGTTCCTCGGGCGTGCGGCCGAAGCGATGCGGCTGCACGAGCTGCACTCGGCGCCCTCGCTCGTCGGCGTGGAAGATCTCAGGCCCGCGCTCGAGAGCCTGAGTTCGGGAGGCCGGCCTCTCGAGCCCGACGCTCTCGCGCGCGCCGCTCGGACGCTCCGCATTAGTGAACATGTCCGCGAGAATCTCGGAAAGATGCGCGAGAGCGCGCCGAGGCTCGCGGCGCTGGCATCGTCCATTCCGACGCTTGCCGATCTCGCTGAGGAGATCGATCGCTCGATCGACGCTCGGGGCGAAGTACTCGACCAGGCGAGCGAGCGGCTCGCCGCCGCGCGGGCGCGAATCCGGCAGCTCGAGCTGGAAGTGGACCGCGTGCTCGGCGCCGTGATGGCGAAGCCCGACGTGCGCCGTGCGCTGAATGCGCCGAAGCCGAGCTATCGAAGCCATCGCCCGGTGCTGGCGATTCGGGCAGAGCTTCGACACCGGATCCCGGGGATTCTGCTCGACCGATCGACGACCGGCTCCACGGTGTATATCGAGCCGCAGGAGGTCGTGGAGCTTGGGAACGCGCTGGCGGAGACGGCCGTGATCGTGGCGCGCGAGATGGCTGCCGTACTTCTGGCGCTCGCGCGCGCGCTGCTGGCGAGGCGCGACGCGATCGCTCTCGCCATGGAGCGCCTCGGCGATCTCGATCTGGAGTTCGCCAAGGGGGCCTATGCGCGATCGCTCGGGGCAACGGTGCCGACGCTGGTCGACGGCCGGCGCCTTCGGATCGTGGGCGGACGCCATCCGAAGCTCGTGGAGACGGTTCAGGAGAAGCGCGCCGGAGCGCCCTCCTCGGTCGTGCCGCTTGATGTTGAAATCGGCCACGAGTACGATTTGTTAGTCATTACAGGTCCGAACACCGGAGGGAAGACGGTGGCCCTCAAGACCGCCGGCCTGCTGGCGGTGATGGCGCTCGCCGGAATCCCCATTCCCGCGCGCGCCGCCGAGATCCCGCGATTCGACGGCGTGTTCGTCGACGTGGGAGACGAGCAGGCGATCTCTCAGTCACTTTCTACATTTTCCTCGCACATGGTGCGCGTTGTGCGGGCCGTACAAAACGCGACGCGCGACTCGCTGGTGCTGCTCGATGAGGTGGGGGCCGGCACCGACCCGGCCGAGGGCGCCGCCATCGGGGAGGCTGTGCTCGAAACGCTGCGGGCGCGAAATGTACGAACCATTGCGACAACTCATCTCGGAAAGCTCAAGGAAATGGCCTACCGGCTGCCGCGAGTCGAGAATGCAACGGTTGAGTTCGACCCGGAAACATTACAGCCCAAGTATCGCCTGATTCTTGGGATCCCTGGCACCTCGCAAGCGCTTGCCGTGGCGCGTCGTTGCGGGCTTCCCGAAGCGATTCTCCAGGAGGCGGAGCGCCGGCTTGAGCGGCGCGACGAGAAGACGGAGGAAGCAGTTGCAGCGATCCAGAGCGCGCGCATCGAGGCCGATGCGATCCGAAGGCGAGCTGAGGAGTCCGAGGTCCTCGCCGGCGACCGGTCACGGCTCCTCGACCAGCGCGAAGCCGTCCTTGGGGAGCGCGAGCGCATGCTCTCCGCGGAGGCACAAAAAACAATCGACGACTCCCTGGGGAGGTTGCGCCTGCTCATGCGCACGCGGCTCGATGCGCTCGCCTCGGCGGCGCCGAAGCCGCTCGACCAGAGGCTGCGCGAATTCGCCGACGAGGTGGAGCGCACGATTCGTGAGGATCCGATCGATCAGCGGCGCGAGCGATTTGTTGCAGCTCTCAAGAAAGATGACATCGTGTTCGTGCCGCGGCTCAAGCGACGGTGCCCCGTGCGCAAAGTGCACCGCGAGAAGCGCACCGTGACTGTGCTCGTGGGCGATCTGCCGACGGAAGTGCGATTCGACGAGGTCACTTGGTACGAGGTTTTGTGAGTATGCTCACAGTTCGAACCGCGGGCGAATCCCACGGACCCACCTTGATCGCTCTCGTGGAAGGGCTCCCCGCGGGGCTGGCGCTCGATTGTGCCGCCATCGATGCCATGCTGGCCCGCCGGCAGCGCGGGCCAGGGCGCAGCAAAAGGCAACAGATCGAGGTGGATCGCGTGGAGGTGCTGAGCGGCGTCAAAGGAGGCCGCACGCTCGGTTCGCCGCTTGCACTCGCGATCCGCAACCGCGACGCGTCGATGGAAACGCTTCCCAATCCGCCCGCTCCGCGCCCGGGCCACGCCGATCTGGCGGGAGCCTACAAATACACGTCCCGCGACCTTCGCGCCGTGCTCGAGCGCGCGAGTGCGCGGGAGACAGCGGCGCGCACGGCCGCCGGCGCCGTCGCCGCATTGCTGCTTCGAGAGTTCAACATTCAGGTGGTCGGGCACGTTCTCGCCATCGGAGGCGACCGCGCGGCGGCGGCCGAAGTCACCCTGGAATCGTGCACCCTTCGCGACAGCTCACCCTTCGCATCGCTCGATCCGCAGGCGGACGCCCGTTGGGCGCAGGCCATCGAGCGCGCCGCAGCGGCCGGCGAAACGCTCGGCGGCCTTTTCGAGGTCGTCGGCCTTGGGGTACCGCCTGGGCTCGGCTCCTTTGCACAATTCGACCAGCGCCTTGACGGCCGGCTCGCGGCGTCGCTGATGTCGATTCCGGCAGTCAAAGGATGCGAAGTGGGACTCGGCTTCGCCGCTGCGGAACGGCTCGGTTCCGAGGTGCACGACGCCATTGAGGTCCTGCCCGGCGCCCCGTGGGGCGGTCTTCATCGTCCGACGAATCGAGCGGGAGGTCTCGAAGGGGGTGTCAGCAATGGCCAGCCGATTGTTGTGCGCGCCGCCATGAAACCGATTCCGACGCTGAAGAAGGGGCTGCCTTCTGTGGACCTCCGAAGCGGCAGCGCAGTGCCGGCGACCTATCAGCGCTCCGATATCTGCTCTGTTCCCGCCGCGTCCGTCGTGGGGGAAGCCGTTGTCGCATTCGAGCTCGCGCGCGCGTTCCTCGAGAAGCATGGCGGGGACACCCTGGATGATGTGCATCAGAGCTTCCTCCGCTGGAGGAAGCGTGCGCAGGAGATCGTGGGCGACGGCTTAGAAAGTCCTTGACGGTCCCACTCACCTACCTATCCTCTTCGCGCCTCGTGCCGGGCGAGACGTCGCCGGTGTGGCTCAATGGTAGAGCACCTGCCTTGTAAGCAGGTGGTTGCGGGTTCGATTCCCGCCGCCGGCTCCAATCGCGAGCTGGTCCTAAGTGCTTACGCGACGCCAGCGCTGACCCTGCGGTTGGCGGCGCGACCGCACTGCCAGTGAGCCGACCACCAGCGACCTCAACGCCGTACGACGACAGCGAGAAGCTGTTCAGGCGCATCGCGACCACGGGCGACGCAGACCGTCGCCCGTGGTTCTTTGCGTCGAACGCACATTTCGCTCCGTCGTGCTGTGTCCGCTCTCGGCAGCGAGGTCCAGGAGTGGTGTCCCGTTGGGATTCCCCAGTGGGTGCCTCTCCCGGAAGGGCAGATACCCGAGTGGCCAAAGGGGCCAGACTGTAAATCTGGTGGCTCAGCCTTCGCAGGTTCGAATCCTGCTCTGCCCACCAACCGACTCTCGGTGATCTGCCTCGATGGGAGCCGAACGAACCGATCGGCCAGTTGGCAATCCCAACTGGTTCGCCGAATCGTCCGGTTCTCCTCGGCCCGTGCGAGAGTTCCGCTCGCGTCAGTTGCCGGCAGTGTTGTTATAAATTGTTCTTTTACTTTTTGAGCGGTGTCCGGGCCTCGGCGGCCTCACGCCGAAGCTCGAACGACTCCGAGACACCCTGCACGGGTAGCTCCTCCTTCGAGTACTGCGTGAAGGTCGCGGGCGTAGCTCAATGGTAGAGCTCCAGCCTTCCAAGCTGGCCACGAGGGTTCGATTCCCTTCGCCCGCTCCATCTCGCAGAGGATCTATGAATCCGCGCTGCAGTAGCTCAGTTGGTAGAGCACTTCCTTGGTAAGGAAGAGGTCACGGGTTCAATTCCCGTCTGCAGCTCCAACAGAGATCCGATGGGATGCGTCCGATGGGACGCCTCCAGTGGGATGCCTCCAGTGGGATGACTACCCAGTGGAACGTGTACGGATCGGCGGGATCCCTTTCGATCCCGATCGCTCGATTCTTCGCCTTCAGTTTTTGTGACCTTCGGTGCTCGATGACGAGGCCGAGGGTCGGCCGGCGGTCTTCCGGCGAGCTCCTCGCTCAACGGAAGCCTCGACGGCGGCTTCGTTGTGTGACCTTCTCTTCTTTTCTTCTCCAAACTCACTCTCGACCACAGATCGATCCTCGATTGCTGCGGCTCTCTCGGGCTATCCCGGACTCCGAAGATTATTGTGAATCTTGCGGATTCGTGAGGTAGCAGCGGCGGAGGCAGTTCGAAAGGACCCAGAGCAAGATGGCAAAAGATACCTTTAAGCGGACAAAGCCCCACGTGAACGTCGGCACCATCGGTCACATTGACCACGGCAAGACCACGCTCACGGCAGCGCTTACTGCGGTGCAGGCCGCGAAGGGGCAGGCAAAGGTTCGTGATTACAAGGACATCGCGAAGGGAGGCATCGAGCGTGACTCGACCAAGACCGTGACCATCGCGGTGTCGCACGTGGAGTACGAGTCGGAGAAGCGCCACTACGCCCACATCGATTGCCCGGGCCACGCCGACTACATCAAGAACATGATCACCGGCGCCGCCCAGATGGATGGCGCAATCCTGGTGGTGAGCGCTGCCGACGGCCCGATGCCCCAGACGCGCGAACACTTGCTGCTCGCGCGCCAGGTGAACGTGCCGGCGATTGTGGTATTCCTCAATAAGGTCGACCTCGTCGACGATCCCGAGCTTCTCGACCTCGTCGAGGTCGAGATTCGTGATCTTCTCAATAAGTATCAGTACCCGGGCGACAAGACGCCGGTGATTCGTGGCCAGGCGCTGCGCGCCTACAACGGGCCGAAGGATCCTGAGGCGTCGAAGTGCATCACGGAACTCGTGACGGCGCTCGACACGTTCATTCCCGAGCCCAAGCGCGAGGAGGACAAGCCGTTCCTGATGTCGGTCGAGGACGTCTTCTCGATCAAGGGACGCGGCACGGTCGGCACGGGCCGCGTGGAGCGTGGCCGCTGCCGGGTCGGCGATCCGGTTGAGATCATTGGATTCAACCGCGAGTCGATCAAGTCGACGATCACGGGCGTGGAGATGTTCCAGAAGACGCTCGATGAGGGCATTGCTGGAGACAACCTCGGCGTCCTTCTCCGCGGCGTTGAAAAGGAGCAGCTCGAGCGAGGCATGGTGATTGCCAAGCCCGGCTCGATCACTCCGCATACGAAGTTCGAGTGCGAAGTGTACGTTCTCTCCAAGGATGAGGGCGGCCGCCACACGCCATTCTTCAACAATTACCGCCCGCAGTTCTACTTCCGGACGACGGACGTCACCGGAATGATCAAGCTGATGGGCGGCGCCGAGATGTGCATGCCCGGCGATAATGTGAAGATGGAAGTCGAGCTGATCGCCCCGATCGCGATGGAGGAGCAGCTCCGCTTCGCCATCCGCGAAGGCGGCCGCACGGTCGGCGCCGGCGTCGTCACGAAGATCCTCGTCTAACAGATCCTCGTCTAACAGGTCCTCTTCGAGCAGGTCCTCGTCGAATCGATCTTCGCGAGAGCGAGGATCTGAGCTTCGCGCGCCGCTCGACCCGTCCTTGCGGGTCGAGTGGCTTCGCCTCCAAGCCCGTTCCGCCCCATCGGTCGGGACGGGCCCTCGGCGATCGAATGCGGCGGCGAGGCATGGCCCCCCGAACTCTCGGGGCCCAACAGGGCAACCCCCTAGTCGAAGAGGGGAAACGAAGTCATCGTGTTGGGCCGCTTAGGGTCGGTACCCGTCGCGGGACCGGCCGCGGTGATGAGACGCGCGGATATCGAGTCCCTCAGACCCCAACCCAGGACCTCGGGGCTCGGCGCGCGAACCGTCCAAGCATCAATCTCCAACCATGAAAAACAAAGAGCGTTACGTCTTCCTCGAGTGTTCCGTCTGTAACAATCGGAACTACACGACTTTCAAGCGGCAGAAGGCCGGCTACAAGCTGGAGCTCCGTAAGTACTGCCGCTTCTGCGGATCCCACCAGATCCACAAAGAGAAGAAGGTCTGAGCGTCCCTCCTCACTGGGACATACAGGCTCCTGCGTCTGCTCCTCTCTGCAGACGCTTTGGCCTCGAGACCCCAGCGGGTAGCTCCTCGACCGGCAGGTCTCCGAGCCCCCGAGGCGCTTGGGCGGGCCGTACGTTTCGGACTTCCGTTCGATCTCGCATCGCAGCGGCAGGGCTCGGAACCGAAGCGGCCAAGCGCTCAGCGCTCCTCGACCCCAACACCGCTCCCTTCGATCGCGAGATCCATTTCCCTATCTTCCCGCCGACGTGACCACGGAATCCCAAGCTCTCTCGGCCTCGAGCTCCGGTAGCTCGTCCTCGCTGTTGGACAGCTTGCGAACCTACAAGCCCGAGCAAGGGCGATACGTTCGCTTGTCCGCGTTTTGGGGCCTGACCGTTCTGTGGTTCTACGGCTGCTTCCGCCTCGCCGAGACTCTCGCAGACCTGCGATACGAGTGGGCGAGTTCGCTTCGAACGAAGATTGTGGAGGAGCTGCCGCTGGTCGAGTGGCCGGTGACACCGGCGATCCTGATCGCAGGGCTCGTGTTCCTCGCGGGTATGGCGGTGTTTCAGTTCTGGCTTAACCGGCCCCACGTCGCTGATCTCCTGATCGAGACCGAGGCCGAGCTCAAGAAAGTGACTTGGCCGACCATGCCTGATACGGCGAGCTCGAGCCTCATCGTTCTGATTACAGTATTAGTGATCTTTTTGTTGGTGGCAGTTTACGATTTTGGATTGAGTCAGCTCATCGACAAGCTGCTCTATTGACGCTGCTCGATCGAATCTGCTCGGAGGGCGCCTCGATCGGCGAGACCCAGGGCAGACTTCTGTGGGGTCTTCGTCCTCCGCCACGGTTCGCCCCTGCCGCCGATCCTTACAGTTCACTTTTTCGCACAATCTTCTCACAGGCCACACTCCCATGACGCTCCGCTGGTACGTCGTTCGCGTGCAATCCAACAAGGAGGACCGCGTTCGTGAGAGCCTCCTCAAGCGAGTGAAAGCCGCCGGCATGGAAGCGCGCATTCCGCGCGTTCTCGTGCCGACCGAGAAGGTCAATGAGATCAAAGCGGGTCGAAAGCGCGTGACCCAAAAGAAGATTCTCCCTGGATATGTGATGATCGAAGCCGACGTCGACGAGAACGATGAGGTTCGCGCGATGGAGGTTTGGTCGATTATCCGCGAGACACCGGGATTCGGAGACGTCCTCGGCACCCACAGCCACGCGACGCCCATGTCCGACGAAGAAGTGCGCAAAATCCTGGGGCAGATGGAGACCTCTGAAGCGAGCCCGACCTTGGCGATCGGGTTCGCCAAGAACGACCATGTGAAAATCCAAGAAGGCCCTTTCGAGGGCTTCGAGGGTGTTGTCGAAGAGGTCGATCCGGAGCGCGGCCGGGTCCGCGTGATGGTGACGATCTTCGGGCGCTCGAATCCCGTCGATATCGAGTACTGGAAGGTGGAGCCGGTCTAATACGGGTCGCGACGATCACGGTCGCGCGCCAGGGATTCGCGGCTGCGCGCGCGGGAGTTCCGCTCGTTCCGAGGGGACTCGGCCTCCTCGATTCGCTGGCTCGGGCCTGAATTTGCCGTGCGACCTCTCGCGTCGGTCGTCGGCGGTCGCTATCATCCTCGCCCTTTTTCCCCCCGGGCGTCGGCTCAAGCAGCCGAATCGCGATCCGCTCCCTGGTGGAGCGGAATTGCGCTGAAACCGCCGCCCGACGCGGGATCCGCCCACCGAACTCACAGCACGACTGAACTCAAAGCAAGACTGATTTCACAGTTATGGCGAAAGAGCTCAAGACCAAGATCAAGCTGCAATGCCCCGGAGGGCAGGCGACGCCTGCACCGCCCGTCGGTCCGGCCCTCGGTGCGCACGGCGTGAACATCGGTGAGTTTGTCCGGCAGTTCAACGATCGCACCAAGGCGACGGCTGGCCTCACGATCCCGGTGGAGATTTCCGTCTTCACCGACCGCTCGTTCACATTCATCACGAAGTCGCCGCCCGCGTCGGTGCTTCTGAAGAAGGCGGCTGGCATCGCGACGGCCGCGAGCACTCCGGGCAAGGCCGTGTCCGGAAAGGTGACGAAGAGCCAGGTCCGCGAAATTGCGCAGTCGAAGATGGCCGACTTGAATGCCGACACCGTCGAAGCTGCGATGCGCATGGTGGAGGGCACGGCCCGCTCCTGCGGAATTGTGGTGGAAGGCTAATTTTCTGGCGGGGCCGAAGTCGGCGCCGCCGGAATCTGCACTGCCGCAACGCTCACTTTAGAAAATCACTTCTAGAAATCCTCTCCGAGTTCGCAAGCCATGGTTGTCGCCAGCAAGCGCTACCGAAAAGCCTCCGAGCGCGTCGATCGCGCCAAGCTCTACTCCGTTCGCGATGCAGTGGGGTTGCTCAAGACGCTTCCCCCTGCAAAGTTCGATGAGACGGTGGAGATCGCGATCCATCTCGGCATCGACCCGAAGAAGTCCGACCAGCTGGTGCGCGGCGCCGTGTCGCTCCCGAAGGGGCTCGGCAAGTCGGTGCGCGTCGTGGTGTTCGCGGAAGGCGGTCGCGCCGACGAAGCGAAGGCGGCCGGCGCCGATGTCGTCGGTTCGGAGGATCTCGCGAAGCGCATCGGAGACGGCTGGACCGAATTTGATGTGGTGATCGCGGCGCCCGACATGATGAAGCACGTCGGCAAGCTCGGTAAGGTCCTCGGCCCGCAGGGCAAGATGCCGTCGCCCAAGTCGGGCACAGTGACCTCCGACGTGGCGCAGGCTGTTCGCGAGTTCAAGGCCGGAAAAGTGGAGTTCCGCACCGATCCGGGTGGCTCCGTCCAGGCTCCCGTCGGGAAGCGCTCGTTCCAGAACGACGACCTCGAAGCCAACGTGAATGCATTTGTGGACCACATCCGCCACATGCGTCCGGCAGCCGCGAAGGGAATCTTCATTCGTAAGGTTGTGATGTCCTCGACCATGGGACCCGGCATCCCGCTCGACCTGCGATAAGTTCTCCGCATCCATCGAGATCGCGAGCCGCAGCAAGCCGGCGTGCGCACAAATCGCGCAGCACAGACTCACCAAACATCCAAACACTTTTGTAGCTTCCTCCCATGCCGAATGTGATTAATCGGAAGATGTACAGCGAGTACGAGAAGCTCTTCTCGTCGCTCGAAGCCGCCATCTTCCTCAAGTTTGAAAAGCACACGACGGCGCAAGATCGCGAGCTTCGCAAGCAGTTCCGCAAGGAGCGTGTCGAGCTCTCCGTCGTGCGCAATCGCATCGCCCGACTGGCGCTGTCGTCGAAGATGAGCGCCGATGCGGCCAAGCTCATCAAGGGTCCGACTGCGATCGCCTTCGGCGATGTCGAGCGAGTGATCGCCGCCGCCAAGGTGCTCGATGCCGCCCGCAAGGCGAAGTCGGCGCCCGGTATCGAGGTGAAGGGTGGCTACCTCCAGGGTGCAGCCCTCTCGCCCGATCAGGTGAAGGCCCTCACGGGCCTCCCTGGCAAGAAGGAACTCCTCTCGATGGTGCTCGGGAACGTGACCGGAACTGCGGCGAACGTGCCTTCGCTCGCGCAGTCCGCCCTCGCGACTCCCGCACGCCTCGTCGCAGCACTCATCGACAAGAAGGAGAAGGAGGGGGCTGCGTAATCACCGCCCCGCGGTGGTCCTGAATTCAGAACCCTGGATTCAGTGCCCCTGATTTCTGTGTTGCTCCTTATCGGGGCCAGGCCGGCTTGTGCTGTTCGGGAGTGATCACTCCAAGAGGCTGAGCCGGCGAAACCCTGGGACACCGGAGCCTGTCTCTCCGGCCGCCGCCTCTCCTCTCAAGAGCGCGAGCACCCAGAAGCCCCGCCATCGTTCTTCCCTGATCCCTGACCTTTCCCACAACGCAATTCTCCATTTGGAGGCAGCATGGCTAGCGCCCTCGTGGACGAACTTATTGGTAAGTTCGAGAAGATGACCCTGCTTGAGCTCAAGGAGTTCAAGGATGCTTTCGAGACGAAGTTTGGTGTGACGGCCGCGGCTCCGGTCGCGATGGCAGTCGCCGCAGCGCCTGGCGCGGGCGGTGGCGGCGCCGCCGCAGCGGCAGAGGAGAAGACCTCCTTTGACGTGATCCTTGAGAACGCTGGTGCGAACAAGATCAACGTCATCAAGGAAGTCCGCACCGTCACGGGCCTTGGCCTCAAAGAGGCGAAGGACCTTGTCGACGGCGCCCCCAAGCCCGTCAAGAACGGCGTGTCGAAGGAGGAGGCCGAGAAGATCAAGGACCTCCTCACCAAGGCTGGCGCTACGGTCGCCGTCAAGTAGGACTCTGTCCTACGCGACGGCATCTCCGGAAAGCGTTGTCTCGCGCCACCGTCGGCGTCCGGCTCCGAGTCGCCAGAGTTCTCTGGTGCACCGATGTCCAAGGCGCCGTCGAAGGCCTGAGACCCCGGAATGGCAAAAGGCTTCAGGGTGAACCCCGCGGGAGTCGGTGGAGGTCTTGGCCTTCACCGGCTTCCTCGCCTTTCTTGCAAACCGTGGGCCGGCCGGCTAGATAGACCGTCCCTTGGTTGAGCCGAATCTCTCGCGCTCCCGTTTCAGCTCCCGACCGACGGCAGCGGTCCAGCCTGGGCCGGCCGTCTCTCCGTCAGAATTGATTTCCGCGCAGAGTTCTCACGCGCTCTGCACCCTTTGGATCGGCTTGCCGCTACGAGCTGGCGTTCGAGTGCACGGAGATGTCTCCCGTGCCCGGACTGCCCGACGCGGCCACTGATTCTCCTCGGGCTCGAGTCCACACGATGACTGAAGCGACGTCTCACTCTTCGTCCCCGCAGATCCGCGACTACTCGAAGTACCCGACGATTGTCGACATCCCGGATCTGGTCGCGCTGCAGACGCAGTCGTACGCCGACTTTCTGCAGGTCGATGTCCCCGCCGACAAGCGCAAGCCGGTGGGGCTGGAGGCGATCCTCCGCGAGATCTTCCCGATCCCGTCCTACGACGGGACGATGGCGCTCGAATATGTGAATTATGAGCTCGGCAAGCCGCGCTACACGCCGGAGGAGTGCCGCAAGCTCCGCCTGACGTACGGGTACCCCTTCAAGATCCGCGTTCGGCTGAAGAAGGCCGAGCCGATCGAGGAGGACGTCTACCTCGGCGAGATCCCCATCATGATCGGGGGTGGCGAGTTCATTATTAATGGCACGGAGCGCGTCATCGTGTCGCAGCTCCACCGCTCGCCGGGGGTCGACTTCGAAGAGGAACTCCACACCGGCGATAAGCGGCTCCACCGCTGCTGGGTGATTCCGGAGCGCGGCTCTTGGGTCGAGCTCAACGTCACAAAAAAGGACCTCCTGACGGTCCGCATCGACCAGTCGGGCAAGTTCTCGGCCATCACGCTGCTGCGAGCGTTGCACGAGCGCTATGGCACCGACCAGTCGGTGCTGGCCGAGTTCTATCCGGTGACAACGGTGAAGCGTCGCAAGGACGAACCGTCGACCAAATTCGCGAAAGAAATCGCCGGCAAGATCGCCGTGGGCGACATCGTCGACATGAAGACCGGGGAGGTCCTCGTCGCCTCGGGAGCCGAGATCTCGGATGACCGCGCCGAAGTGATCGCCGAGTCCGACCTCAAGGAAGTTACGATTCTTGAGTCGTTGCGCCCTGTCCTGCCGAAGGAAGCGGCGGATCAGCTCGCGAGCGACGGTCGCGAAGCGATGGAGGATGCAATTATCCTCAACTCGCTGCGCGACGACGACCAGGTCAAGTCGCACGAGGTGGCTCTCCTCAAGATCTATCAGCGCCTTCGCCCAGGAAACCCGCCGGTTGTCGAGAAGGCCCGTGCTCTCTTCGCGGAGAAGTTCTTCGACGAGCAGCGCTACCGGCTCGGCCGCGTCGGGCGATTCCGCCTCAACCGAAAGTTCGGCACGACGGTCGACGAGAACAAGCAGACGCTTGCTCCAGAGGACTTCGTCGAGGCGATTAAGTACATTCTGCGGCTGCGGCAGGGTGTCGGCGAAATTGATGACATCGACCACCTCGGCAACCGCCGCGTGCGCACGCTCATGGAACTCGCAGGCGATGAGTTCCGAAAGGGATTCTTGAAGCTCCGCCGCACCGCGGTCGAGCGCATGAGCCTCGAGGCCCCAGAGAATTGTTCCCCGCGAAACCTCATCAATTCGAAGACCTTCTCGAGCGCCATCGAGTACTTCTTCGGCCGGGGCGAGCTCTCGCAGGTCGTCGACCAAACCAACCCGCTCTCGCAGCTCACCCACGAGCGCCGTCTCTCGGCCCTCGGACCGGGCGGTCTTAACCGGAAGCGCGCCGGATTCGAAGTCCGCGACGTGCACATTTCCCACTACGGCCGCCTCTGCCCGATTGAGACGCCGGAAGGCACGAACATCGGACTCATCTCCTCGCTCGCGATGTTCGCGTCGGTGGATGATTATGGTTTCCTCACGACTCCGTACCGAGTTGTGAAGAACGGAAAGGTTACCGACGACATCAAGTTCCTCCGCGCCGACGAGGAGCACAACGGCATCCTCGCTCCGGCCGACACGGACATTGACAAGAACGGCAAGCTCATCGCCGATTCCAACAATAACGTGATGGCCCGAAAGAAGGGCGACTTCACGCTCGTGCCGGTCGAAGACGTGGAGTTCATCGACGTGTCGCCGACGCAGATGGTCGGCGTCTCGGCGGCGCTGATCCCGTTCCTCGAGCACGACGACGCCAACCGCGCGCTCATGGGCTCGAACATGCAACGCCAGGCGGTGCCGCTCATCCAGACGGAGCCGCCTTTTGTGATGACGGGCCTCGAGGGCGTCGTGGCGCGTAACTCGGGCATGCTCGTGCGCGCCGAGAAAGACGGCGTCGTCAAGGCCGTCGACGCGTCGCGCGTCCTCATCAATGAGGACGAGTACCGATTGGTGAAGTTCAAAGGGCTGAACGAGCGCACCTGCCTCAATCAGAAGCCCACGGTCCAGGTCGGCCAGAAGATCAAGAAAGGCCATGTGATCGCCGACGGCGCCGCGACCAACTATGGGGAGCTCGCCCTCGGCAAGAACCTCGTGGTCGCGTTCATGCCCTGGGATGGTTACAATTTCGAAGACGCCATCCTCGTGAGCGAGCGGCTGGTCCGCGACGACATTTTCACCTCGATTCATATCGATGAGTATGAAATCGAGATTCGCGAGACGAAGCTCGGCAAGGAAGAGTTCACTCGCGACATCCCCAACGTCGGCGAGAAGGCGCTGCGCAACCTCGATGAGAACGGCATCGTTCGCATCGGAACGCGCGTGCGCGCCGGCGACATCCTCGTCGGAAAGGTGGCCCCGAAGAGCAAGTCGGAGCTGACCCCCGAGGAGAAGCTCCTCCACGCCATCTTCGGGCGCGCCGGTGAAGACGTGAAGAACGCGTCGCTCGAGGTGCCGCCCGGCGTCGATGGAATTGTGATCGACGCGCAGAAGTTCTCGAAGCGCGTCAACCTCACCGAGACGGAGCGCGCCCGCGCCCTCGCCGAGATCAAGAAAGCGGAGAAGGAGTTCCTCGACCGCTTCCGCGACTATGTGAAGGCGATGCAGCGCGACGTCGAGGAGGCGACCGGCGACAAGGTCGTCGACGACCTCTCCAAGAAGCGCCTCAAGGTCGACGACAATGCACAATACGAAGAGCTGCGCCGCGCGCGTGCTTCGATTCGTGTGTTCGCTGAAACCTTCCCGCAGCGCTCCGCCAAGGAGAAGGCACTTCTCGTGGTCCGCGAGTTCGGCGACAAGATCGACGCGAAAGAGGCGGAGAAGAACAAGCTCGTGAACCGTCTTTCGCGCGGCGATGAGCTGCCGACGGGCGTGCTCGAGATGGTGAAGATTTACGTCGCGATGAAACGCAACCTGTCGGTCGGCGACAAGATGGCTGGCCGCCATGGCAACAAGGGCGTCATCTCCAAGATCGTTCCGATCGAGGACATGCCGTTCCTTGCCGACGGCACGCCGGTCGACATCGTGCTGAATCCGCTTGGCGTTCCGAGCCGTATGAACGTCGGCCAGATTCTCGAAACGCACCTCGGCTGGGCCATGCGCAAGCTCGGGCTGCGCGCGAAGACTCCAGCATTCGACGGCGCGACCGAAGAGGACATCGAGCTCGCCCTCAAGGAGGCTGGCTACTCGACGGACGGAAAGACCGTGCTGTTCGACGGCCGCACCGGCGAGCGCTTCGAGCAGGAGGTCTCCGTGGGCTGCATCTACATGATGAAGCTCCACCACCTGGTCGACGACAAGATCCACGCGCGCGCGACGGGTCCGTACTCGCTGATTACTCAGCAGCCGCTCGGCGGAAAGGCCCGCTTCGGCGGACAGCGCTTTGGAGAAATGGAGGTGTGGGCGCTCGAGGCCTATGGCGCGGCGTCGATTCTCCAGGAGCTCCTGACGGTGAAGTCCGACGACGTCGACGGCCGCACCAAGATTTACGAATCGATGGTGAAGGGTCTCAACATTCTCGAGCCCGGCACACCTGTGTCGTTCGAAGTGCTCACCAACGAAATCCGCGGGCTCGGTCTCAATATTGAGCTCGTGAAGAAGCAGACAGTCTAGTTGGAACGGGGGAGGGGTCGCCCCATCGGCGAGCCCTCCTCATCCACCTTCGAACCTTCCCGAACAATCCACTTTTCAGAAATCCACAGCTCACGAATCGGGCGGCGCGCTTCCACGAGCACCCGACCCGCAACATCGAGGGCGACTCCCCATGGCTGAAGTCAACGTCAACTACGACCGCATCAACGACTTTGCTTCGGTGACGATCCGGCTTGCGTCACCGGAGGACATCCGGTCGTGGTCGTACGGCGAGGTCAAGAAGCCCGAGACGATCAACTATCGAACGTACCGGCCCGAGAAGGACGGCCTGTTCTGCGAGCGCATTTTCGGTCCTGAGAAGGACTGGGAGTGCGCCTGCGGAAAGTACAAGGGGATCAAGCACAAGGGCATCGTTTGCGATAAGTGCGGAGTGATGATTACTCATAGCCGCGTGCGCCGAAAGCGCATGGGGCACATCAACCTCGCCGCGCCCGTCGCCCACATCTGGTTCTTCAAGTCGACTCCGTCGCGGATCGGCAATCTTCTCAACATGAAGACGGCCGATCTCGAGCGCGTGGTCTACTTCCAGGACTACGTCGTCATCACCGACGGCGGCATCGATGCGCTGAAGCCCAAGCAGAAGGACCGCGAGTACAAGCTCCTCACCGAGGAGGAGTACCGGCGCGCGCGTGCCGAATACGGCAACCGCTTCGAGGCGGGCATGGGCGCCGAGGCTGTCCGCAAGCTCCTCAGGAAGCTCGACCTGGATGAGCTGTCGGTGAGGCTGCGCAAGGAGCTCACCACGACGAAGAGCAAGCAGCGCCTCAAGGACATCATCAAGCGTCTCAAGGTCGTCGAGATGCTCCGCGATTCCAACAATCGCCCGGAGTGGATGATTCTTGAGGTCATCCCGGTGATTCCGCCGGATCTGCGCCCGCTCGTGCTGCTCGACAGCGGCAATTTCGCCACGAGTGATCTCAACGATCTGTATCGCCGCCTCATCAATCGAAACAACCGATTGAAGAAGCTGCTCGATCTCAACGCGCCGGAAGTCATCATTCGCAACGAAAAGCGCATGCTGCAGCAGTCGGTCGATGCGCTCTTCGACAACGGCCGCTGCCGGCGTCCGGTGCTCGGCTCCAGCAACCGCCCGCTGAAGTCGCTGACCGACATGATCAAGGGCAAGCAGGGTCGCTTCCGCGAGAACCTGCTCGGCAAGCGCGTCGACTATTCGGCGCGTTCTGTGATCGTCGTCGGTCCCGATCTGAAGCTGCATCAGTGCGGTCTGCCCAAGGCGATCGCGCTCGAGCTCTTCCAGCCGTTCATCATCCGGCGTCTTCGCGAACTCGGCCTCGCCGACACAATCAAGTCGGCCAAGAAGATGCTCGAGCGCCGCGACGAGGAGGTTTACGACATCCTCGAAGAAGTGATCAATGATCACCCGGTTCTGTTGAATCGTGCGCCTACGCTGCACCGCATGGGCATCCAGGCGTTCGAGCCGGTGCTCATCGAAGGCAACGCCATCAAGATCCATCCGCTCGTCTGCACGGGCTTCAACGCTGACTTCGACGGCGATCAGATGGCCGTCCACCTGCCGCTCTCCTATGAGGCGCAGATCGAGGCCAGCACGCTGATGCTCGCGACGAACAACATTTTCTCGCCTGCGAGCGGAAATCCAATTATCGCGCCTTCCCAGGACATCGTCCTCGGGATCTTCTACCTATCGTCGGACCGCGGACCGCAGATCGGCGAGGGGAAGTCGTTCTCCTCGTCGGGCGAGCTGTTCCTCGCCTACGCGGAGCGCAAGATTTCGACCCACGCAAAAGTGAAGGTCAAGCTCGCTCCGGGCACTCGGGTTCGAATCGATCGCGCTGGTCACGAGGTGATCGTCAACGAGCACGGATATGTGCCTTCGAGCGACCCCAAGAAGAAGCTCGGCGAGCCCATCGTCACGACTCTCGGCCGCGCCATCCTCAACGATGGTCTGCCGAAGGGGATGCCCTATTACAATTACGAGCTGGACAAGAAGGGCATCCAGGGCCTCATCAGCGATTGCCACCAAATCCTCGGGCGCAAGACCACGATTGCGCTGCTGGATGAGCTCAAGGAAACCGGTTTCCGCTGGGCGACACGCGCCGGCCTTTCGTTCTCGAAGGACGACATGCGCATCCCGGCGAGCAAGAACAAGATCATCGCCTCGACCGAAGAGATGGCTTCGAAGGTGCGCGCCCAGTACGCGAAGGGCGTGATCACCGACGGCGAGCGTTACAACAAGATCATTGACCTCTGGACTGCGGCGCGCGAGCAGACGGGCTCCGAGCTCATGGAGGAGCTCCGCAAGGATGCTCGCGGCGGCCAGCCGTACCTGAACCCGATCTTCTGTATGGCTCACTCGGGCGCGCGCGGCTCGCTCGACCAGATCCGCCAGCTCTCCGGCATGCGCGGACTCATGGCGAAGCCGAACGGAAAGATCATTGAGACGCCCATTCGGTCCAACTTCCGCGAAGGGCTGAAGGTGCTCGAGTACTTCTCCTCGACGCACGGCGCCCGAAAGGGTCTCGCCGACACGGCTCTCAAGACAGCCGACGCCGGCTACATGACGCGCAAGCTCGCCGACGTGGCGCAGAACGTCGTCATTACAGAGACCGACTGCGGAACGCCGAACGGCATCGCGAAGGGAATTGTGTATCGCGGCGACCGCGTCGCGGTCACGCTCGCTCAGGCGATCCGCGGACGCGTGTCGCGCAGCACCATTGTCGACCCGATCTCCGACGAAGTGATTGTCAAAGAAAACGACATCATCGTTGAGGATGCAGCGCGCAAGATCGAGGCGCTCGGCTACGACCGCGTGCTCGTCCGCAGCCCGCTCACTTGCGAAGCACGCCTTGGCCTCTGCGCCACGTGCTACGGCATGGACCTCTCCCGCGGCGAAGTCGTCGAGGCGGGGCTCGCGGTCGGCATGATCGCGGCCCAGTCGATTGGCGAGCCCGGCACTCAGCTCACGATGCGCACGTTCCACATCGGCGGAACGGCGAGCCGTGCGATCGAGGAGTCGGAGCTCAAGACGAAGCGTTCCGGAAAGGTGCGCTTTGAGAACCTCCGAATTGTGAGGAATGCCGAGGGCAAGTCCGTCGTTTTGAATCGAAACGGCGAGATCATCCTCCTCGACGCCAAGGAACGGGAGCTCGAGCGCATGACGGTGCCCGCCGGCGCAGAGATCCTCGTGAAGGAAGGAGCCGACGTGCAGGGCCGTCAGGTGCTTGCCCGTTGGGATCCCCACTTCGTTCCGGTGCTCGCCGACAAGGATGGAAAGGTCAGCTACGAGGACCTCGAAGAGGGCAAGACGATCCGCGTCGAAAAGGACCCGAAGACCGGCTACAAGCGTCGCCAGGTCATGGAGTTCAAGGGCGATCTCCATCCGGCTGTCGTCCTCCAGGACGCCGATGGTCAGAATATTGCTCTGTATCCGATCCCAGAGAAGGCGTACGTCGAGGTCGAGAACGGCGCCAAGATTACTGCAGGAACGGTCGTCGCGAAGTCGCCGCGCCAGCTCGGCGGAACGCAGGACATTACAGGCGGTCTGCCGCGCGTCGCGGAATTGTTTGAAGCCCGAAAGCCCAAGAATCCCGCGGTCATGTCCGAGATCGATGGATTTGTGGAGTTGGGCGGGAAGGCCCGCGGCAAGCGTTCGATCCTCGTGAAGAACGAGGAAGGAACCGAGCAAGTCGAGCACCTCGTTCCTGTCGGCAAGCATCTGCGCGTGCACCGCGGCGATCGCGTGCGCGCCGGTGACACGCTGACGGAAGGGCCGCTCGTTCCCCACGACATCCTCCGCATTCAGGGCGAGGACGCCGTGCAGCGCTACCTCCTGGGCCAGATCCAGGGTGTCTACCGCTCGCAAGGCGTGACGATCGACGATAAGCACATTGAAGTCATCGTCGGCCAGATGATGCGGAAGGTGCAGGTCGAGGAGCCTGGCGAGAGTTCGCTGTTGCCCGGAGCGGTCATTGACAAGTTCCGCTTCCGCGGCGAAGCCGAGAAGCTCCGAAAGGAGAAGCGCAAGCCGCCGCGCGCTCGTCCGCTGCTCCTTGGAATCTCTAAGGCGGCGCTGAGCTCCGACTCCTTCCTCTCCGCGGCTTCGTTCCAGGAGACGACGAAGGTGCTCACCGAGGCGGCAATCGCCGGTCGGCGTGACAACCTAATCGGCCTGAAGGAGAACGTTGTCCTGGGACACGTTCTCCCGACAGGTACGGGTTTCCGCCTCCACTATCGGACTCTGGTGAAAAAGAACGTCGACCTCGAGACGCTCGCCACGAAGTACCGGCCGTTCTCGCCGAGCCCGGAGCTTCCGTCCCAGCCCATCATTCCGCCGGAGGCCGATTTCGGGCCGGCTTCGCCGCCGCCTGTTCCGCTGCCGGCGTAGGACCCGCTCCCGTCGAACCCCCCGGGGGCTGCGAACTTGCGGCTGCCCGGGGAGGTGATTACAGTCTCCGCCCCAAATCTCGGAGGGGCTCTCCGTCCATGGAGAAGCCGAGCCTCCTCAGCCATCGATCGCCACGTCCTGTCGCCTCGCTTCGCATGCCCACGATCAATCAGCTCGTCAAAAAGCCGCGTGTTCCCCAGCGCCGCCGTACCAAGTCGCCGGTGCTTCAGTCCTGCCCCCAGAAGCGCGGCGTGTGTTTGGCGGTCAAGAAGCAGACTCCCAAGAAGCCCAATTCCGCGCTTCGGTCGGTGGCTCGCGTGCGCCTCGTGAATGGCAAGGAGATCACGGCGTACATCCCCGGCGAGGAACACAACCTCCAGGAGCACTCGATCGTGCTGGTGCGCGGCGGTCGCGTGCGCGACCTGCCTGGCGTTCGCTACCACATCGTTCGCGGCGTGCTCGATACGGGCGGCGTCGAGGATCGCCGTCAAGGCCGCAGCAAGTACGGCGCAAAGGCCCCGAAGTAAGGCGAGCTCCGAGGCAAGGGGGCTCCGCAGCGCGAGAACCCCGAGCCGCTCCCGAATTCGCTCTTCTCAAATACTCCATACAATTCTGACCTCTTACAGTTCTCGACATGCCGCGTCGTTACAAGAGCACTGATCCGCTGGTTCTTCCGGACCCGGCGTTTGGCTCGAAAGTTGTCTCCAAGCTCGTCAACAAGGTCATGCAGGAGGGGAAGAAGACCACTGCTCAGGCCATCGTGTATCAGGCGCTTGAGCGCGCCAAGAAGAAGATCCCCGACGTCGAGACGATCGAGATCTTTAACAAGGCTGTGGAGAACGTGAAGCCGCAGGTCGAAGTCCGCAGCCGGCGCGTCGGCGGTGCCACCTACCAGGTTCCTCGCGAGGTGCGCAAGAATCGCCAGCAGTCTCTCGCAATCCGCTGGATTGTTGAGAATGCCCGCAAGAAGAAGGGCAAGCCGATGTCCGTTCGCCTCTCGGAGGAGTTCGTCGACGCGTACAACAACACCGGCGCGTCGGTGCTCCAGAAGGAAAATGTCCACAAAATGGCCGAGGCCAACAAGGCCTACAGCCACTTCGCGTGGTAAGTTCACAACTCGCCGAAGCCCGCGGCACTTCGCGGTTTCCAGAGTCGAACGCTGCGGGCCCGGGAACGGGCCCGCGCTCGTTTCCGGGGCGCGATCACACAGATCCCACGATGACTTCGCCGCTCAGAGTGCTGATCGTTCGTGACGCTCGCGAGTCGACGAAGAAGTGCTCGCTCACGCCGCTCCGTGGTCTCGCCGGCGTCGAGTTTCGCAGCTGGGTTCGGGAGCGCCCCATCGCCCTGCCGCCCTGCACGCTGCTGCACCCCGATGGCGCCGCGCTCTCACCGCTGGACGCGGAGTTGCCCATCTTGCTCGTCGACAGCTCATGGCACCATCTGCCCCAGGTGCTGAGAGATCTCACCGGCGAGCCTCCCCGTAGATCCATCCCTCCGGGATTTGTCACGGCCTACCCGAGGCGGTCTCGGTTGTATGAAGATCCCGCCTCCGGGCTGGCGAGCGTCGAGGCACTCTATGTCGCTTCGGTGCTGCTGGGCATCGAGCGCCTCGATTTTCTTCATGGCTATCGATTCGCCCCGGAGTTCCTCTCTCGAAACGCTGCCCGGCTCGACGAGCTCCGAGCCGATGCACGTGCCTTCGCCGACCCGCGCCGCTGAGACGAACGCAACTTTTTCGCACTCCGACCTGAAAGCCCGTGCCCCCCAAGACCAGCGACCTCGAGCGGATTCGTAACTTCGGAATCGCCGCTCATATTGACGCAGGAAAGACCACAGTTTCCGAGCGCATCCTTTATTACACGGGGCGCGAGCATCGCATGGGCGAAGTGCATGAAGGCACCGCCACCATGGACTGGATGGAGGAGGAGCAGGAGCGCGGTATCACCATTACGGCCGCTGCAACAAATTGCTTCTGGGGGGGATTTCGGCTGCAGCTCGTCGACACGCCGGGCCACGTCGATTTCACCGCCGAGGTGGAGCGCTGCCTGCGCGTGCTCGATGGAGCGGTCATCGTGTTCGATTGTCTGAACGGCGTCGAAGCGCAGAGCGAAACAGTTTGGCGTCAGGCGAATCGCTATCGCGTCCCTCGCCTGGTTTTCATGAATAAGTTGGATCGCCCCGGCGCGGATCCCGCAAAGTGCCTCGAGGACATTCGCAAGCGCCTTGGCGCCAACGCGGTTGCTGTCCAGATCCCAATCGGCAAGGAGAAGGAGCTCGAGGGCGTCGTCGACCTGATCGAGCGCCGAGAGATTCGCTTCCTCGACGACGATCAGGGCGCGACTCCACAAATCCGGCCGCTCGGCCCGGACCTTTCCGACGAGGCGGAGATCGCCCGTGCGCATCTCGTCGAGAAGGTCGCCGAAGTCGACGAGCAGCTTCTCGAGCGATTTGTTGCAGGAGACGAGGTCGACGGCCCAACGCTCAAAGCCGCGATTCGCAGGGCCACGCTTCGCTGCGATCTGGTGCCGGCCCTCATGGGCGCGGCCTTCAAGAATCGCGGGATTCAGCCGCTACTCGACTCCATTGTTGCATTCTTGCCTTCGCCTCTCGACCTGCCGCCCGTCAAGGGATTCGAGCCGGAGAAGGAGAAAGAGGCTTCCCGCAAGCCGGCTCCTTCGGAGCCGCTTTGTGCACTCGTCTTCAAGATCTTCGGCGACGCCCACGGAGATCTCTCCTACGCGAGAATCTACTCGGGCGTGCTCAAGGCGGGCGAACTCGTTTACAACGCCCGAACCGGCAAGCCCGAGCGCGCGAATCGCATTCTGCGAATGCATGCCAATCATCGCGAGCCGATCGAGGAGGCATCCGTCGGCGATATTGTGGCTTTGCCCGGGCTCAAGGAGACGGTCACGGGCGACACGCTTTACAGCAAAGGCAGCCCCATTCTGCTGGAGAAGTCACAGTTTCCTGAGCCGGTCATCTCGATGGCGCTCGAGCCCAAGAATTCGAGCGACCGCGACAAGCTGCTCGAGTCGCTGAAGCGCCTCGAGCGCGAAGATCCCACGTTTCGAGCCCGTACCGACGTCGAGACGGGACAAGTGTTGATCGCCGGCATGGGGGAGCTTCATCTCGAAGTGCTCAGGCACCGCCTCGAACGCGAGCACCGCGTTCTTACAAATGCCGGGAAGCCCTTCGTCTCCTATCGCGAGACCATCCGTGGCCATGCGCGCGGCGAGCACCGATTCGACCGCGAACTCGGCGGCAAGAAGCTCTTCGGCCACGTGATTCTTGAGGTTTTCCCCCAGGAAGAGGCGCGCTGTAACGTCTCCATGGAGCCGACCGCGCTCGCGGCGATCCCGAAGATGTTCCACGCGTCCGTCGAGCGATCGGTGCGTGAAGCGCTCGAGTCGGGGGCGAACTTCGCCTATCCGGTTGTGAATGTGAAGGTCACCATTGTCGGCGGATCGATTGCGCCGGAGTCGGCCGAAGTCGCTTATCAGGCGGCGGCCTCCGAAGCGCTGCAGTCCGCCATGCGCGATGCGGGCGGCGAGCTGCTGGAGCCGATCCTCCGATTCGAGATTCGAACGCCTCCCGAGTACTTGTCGGGCGTCCTGAACGACCTTCAGTCGCGCCGCGGCATCGTCGAGGACCTCGGAGTCGAGGAGCTCATCCGCGTGGTTCGCGGAACCGTTCCCGCTGGCGAGACCTTCGGATACACCACCGCCCTACGCTCGCTCTCCCAGGGGCGCGCGTCGGCGGCCCTCGAGCCGTGCCGCTATGCGCCGGTGCCCGATCGCATTCGCCGCGAGGTGACGGGGGAGTGACCGAGGGACATGGCTCCACCTCCCGGCCGCGACGGCCCTGGGAGGCTTGACCGCATTGGGGGGCACCGATAGAGTCCTCGCCCCTTTTTCAACGCGAAGCCCTCGCGGCTTCCACGCGTAGTCGAGCCGGCGGCGAGCGATCCGGAGTTCCAGCGGGGCATTGACCCCGTATGAGCTCATCGGTCGCTTCCATCGGAATGCGCGCAGAAGAAGCAGCGTTTTGTGGGTTCTCGCTCGAAAAGCGGGGGATCACCGGCCCAGACGACGGGAACTCCAGGACTCGCCTCCTGATTCGCCCGCCATCGCAAGACCGCTCCCAACAATTCGCGCGTCCGACGGCCACGATCCAGATTCTCGCCTCAGCACTCCACTCAACGTTTCCTCACTTTTCCCAACTCTCTCTCCTCCAACCCTGAAGCAGATCGGTAGCCCGAACCCATGAAGGAGAAGATCCAGATCCGCATGGAAGCCTACGACCACGAGACGCTGGACCAGTCGGCGGCCGACATCGTCGAGACCGCGCGACGGACCGGTGCCCGCGTATCGGGGCCGATTCCGCTTCCCACGCGTATCGAGAGGTACACGGTTCTTCGTTCGCCCCACACCGACAAGAAGTCGCGGGAGCAGTTCGAGATCCGCACCCACAAGCGCCTCGTCTACATCTCGGATCCCACGAGCAAGACGGTCGACGCCCTCTCGAAGCTGAATATGCCCGCCGGCGTCGACATCCGCATCAAGGCCTGATCGCGGTTCCTCGCTGACTCGAAGTCCCGAAGCATCCCTACCGGCACGCCAAGACCTTCTCGGTAAGCCAAGCACGACTGCCCCGCCCGTCGCACACGCACGAGCTACTCCAAGCAGCGCATCCTGCAAACCACGAATCCTGACGCCATGGCACAAGTCGCCCTCAAGTTTCTGATTGGTCGCAAGCGCGGCATGACGCAGCGCTTCACGGAAGACGGGCGTGTCGTTCCGTTGACGGTCGTCGAAGCCGGTCCCTGCACGGTGACGCAAATTCGCTCCGCCGAGAAGGATGGCTACGCAGCCATCCAGGTCGGCTTCGAGGAGTGCCGTCCGAAGGTCCTTTCTCGCCCCGTTCTCGGCCACCTCGGTGTCCTGAAGAGCGAATCGGCCAAGGCGGATAGCGCTGCGAAGGCCGGTAAGGCCCTGCGCGTGCTGCGCGAGGCGCGCATCAAGGACATGCCGGCGGCCACCGTCGGCGACGTGGCGACGGTCGCCGCGTTCGAGAAAGGGGAGCTCATCGACGTGGAGGGCATCTCCAAGGGTCGCGGCTTCATGGGCACGATTCGCGCCCACCACTTCAACCGCGGCCCCGCAAGCCACGGCTCGATGAACATCCGCCAGCCAGGCTCGGTCGGCTCCTCGGCAGACCCTTCGCACACCTTCCGGGGCACGCGCATGGCGCTCCACCTCGGCGCGAAGAAGCACACCGCGAAGAACCTGCAGGTCTTCGACGTCGATCCGAACAGTAACCTTATCTATATCTATGGCGCAGTCGCCGGCCCCACCGGCGGACTCGTGGTGGTGAAGCGCGCGAAGACGCCGCCGCCTCCGCGCAAGGCTCCGCCGACGGTGAAGAAGGCCTCGCAGAAGGGCGGTCCCGAGAAAGCCAAGAAGTAACTTCTCGGACATCACTTTTCGCAATTACCGGCTGCCCAACGCACTAACCACAAAGAATCGAAAAGGCTCGATCCATGGTGACTCTCAAGCGCTACGACTTCTCGGCGAAGGCCCTGTCGGAGGTTCCCTTCGACGAGGCGATCTTCGGCGATCGCACGCGCCTGCGCTGCCTGCGCGCGGCCTCTCTTATGTACGCGGCGAACCAGCGTCTCGGCACCGCCGACACGAAGGAGCGCAGCGAGATCGCCGGCACGACCAAGAAGCCCTGGAAGCAGAAGCACACGGGGCGCGCCCGCGCGGGCTCGAAGAAGTCGCCTCTCTGGCGAGGCGGCGGCACGATCTTCGGCCCCCAGCCGCGCGACTACAGCTACCGCCGTCCCCAGACGGAACTCCGCGTCGCCCTGCGCGGCGCGCTTTTCGGAAAGGTGACAGATGGCGAGCTGGCGCTGGTTTCGAAGCTCTCCCTCAATGAGCCCTCCTCCAAGGCGGCGCGCGCCATGTTCCGCGCCTTCGGCGAAGAGGTGGGCGATCGCTCCTCGTGTCTCGTCGTGCTCGGCGCCCAGAGCCCCCAGGCCTGGCTTTCGATGCGCAACTTCCCGCGCGTCTCGGTGCGGACCGTCGACGACTTCAACGCCGACGACGTGCTCCGGCATCGCCTCGTGCTGATGGCCGAAGAGGCGATGGACCGCCTCAAGACGGGCCATCGCGGCATCGCACTTCAGGGAGGGACGGAGGGCGCGACGGGGGACGATGCGAAGAAGGCTGCGAAGAGCTCGCCGGCCAAGAAGAGCGCCGCCCCCAAAGCGAGCGCGGCTCGCAAGAAGGCCTCCAAGTCCGCGGTCGGCGCCTCGGCGAAATAGCGGAGACCTCCGTCCCATTCACGAATCGCAGATCACGACTACTCGATATTTACAAATACCATGCATCCCATCGCCCTCAAGCGCTTTCGCGAAGTGATCAAGCGCCCGCTCTTCTCGGAGAAGGGTACGTTTGACCAGGAGCGTCGTAACAAATACCACTTCGATGTGGCGCTCGATGCCAACAAGGTCGAGATCCGCCGCGCGATCGAGGCTTTGTTTCATGTAAAGGTCGAGGCGGTCAACACGATCCGCACCGGCGGGAAGACCGTTCGTCGCGGCCTGTCGACCGGCGAGCGCGCCGATCACAAGACGGCGATTGTTACTTTGAAGGCTGGTCAGACGATCGAGTACGCCTGAGCGAGTCTGGCGAAGAGATCCCAAGAGCCACCAGCCGGCCCCCTCACTCGCGAACGAACCGAAACTCCATACTTCCATGCCTATCAAGTCCTATCGCCCGACCTCTGCCGCGCGCCGGCACGGCACTGTGCTCGACCTCTCGGAGGTCACTCGCTCGAAGCCCGAGGAGTGCCTCATCGAGCCGCGCAAGAAGAAGGGTGGCCGCAACAATCACGGTCACATCGCGACGCGCCGAATCGGCGGCGGCAACAAGCAGATGTACCGCCGGATCGATTTCCGCCGCGACAAGGACGGGATCCCGGCGAAGGTTGCACATATTGAGTACGACCCGAACCGCTCGGCGCTGATCGCTCTGCTGCATTACGCCGACGGCGAGAAGCGCTACATTTTGGCGCCGGTTGGCCTGACCGTCGGAAGCACGGTGGTCTCTGGGGTGGAAGTCGAGCCCAACGTCGGCAATGCGATGCCGCTCGCCAAGATCCCCGTCGGTCTTGAAGTGCACAATGTGGAGCAGTTCCCCGGCAGCGGCGGCAAGATTGCGCGCTCAGCTGGAATGGCAGCTCGCCTCTCGGCTCGCGAAGGAGACTACGCCCTGCTCGTCATGCCGAGCAACGAACTCCGAAAAGTGCATGTGAATTGCCGCGCGACGATCGGCCGCATCGGAAACCTCGATTGGCAGAACGTCTCCCTCGGCAAGGCCGGCCGCAATCGCCATCGCGGCGTCCGTCCTCACGTCCGCGGAACTGCACAAAACCCGGTCGCGCACCCGATGGGTGGCGGTGAGGGTCGTACCGCCGGCGGCCGCCAGTCGGTCTCCAAGTGGGCGGTGCTTTCGAAGGGCGGTAAGACGCGCCGTCCGAATCACCCGTCCGATCGGTTCATTCTGCGTCGCCGCCCGGCTGGCCCGCACTATCAACAGGGCTAGTGGCAGCAGCACCGGGAATCGCAGCAAGTCTCATCGGACACTAAGAAACCACAAAACCGAATCCTTCCGATCACATCTCCTAGGCCACTCATTCCATGAGCCGTAGCAGTAAGAAAGGACCGTTCGTCGCCGACCATCTCTTGAAGAAGGTCAGCAGGACGCGTCCTGGTGGCGAGCCGGTGAAGACCTGGTCTCGCTCTTCGACGATCATTCCCGACTTCGTCGGCCACACCTTCATGGTGCACGACGGTCGGAAGTTCGCCCGGGTGTACGTGGTGGAAGACATGGTGGGCCACAAACTCGGCGAGTTCGCTCCGACTCGCACGTTCCGTGGTCACACGAGCCGCAAGGACAAGGAAGGGGCGGCGCCCGCTGCGGCTCTGGCTCCGGCCAAGAAGTAACTTCTTACGAATCTGCGAAAAACTGATATGTCGAACTTCGAAGCCCACCACCGATTCGCGCACATCACCGCGCGCAAGGCCCGGTACGTCGCCGACCTTGTTCGCGGCAAGGATGTGAATCGCGCCATTGAGATCCTGGACGGCACGCACAAGCGCGGCAGCTTTTTTGTGTCGCGCGTCCTCAAGTCCGCGATTGCCAATGCGACGCGCGACGGACAGGTGAACGCGAACCGCCTCTTCGTCCGTGAAATTCAGGTCGATGCGGGTCCGCTGCTTCAAGGGCGGTTCCGCTTCCAGCCCGGACCGATGGGGCGCGCGCTTCCGATTCGAAAGCGCACGAGCCACATCCATGTCGTGCTCGGCGAGCGCCAGGCGCAGGCCGGTGGACGGCGCGGAGCGAAGGCAACCGCTGTGGCGGCAGCTCCAGCCGCAGCCGAGGCCGCGCCGAAGGCGAAGGCGACGACGCGAAAGTCCACATCCAAGAAGCAGAGCTGAACCTCAAGAATCCCGATCACACTGGAACGCTGAACCTCACTCCATGGGACAGAAGACTCACCCGCTCGGCTTCCGGCTCGGATACTCGGAAAATTGGCGTTCCCGCTGGTACGCCAACAAGAAGGACTTCAAAAAGCTCCTTCTCGAGGACTTCCAGATCCGTCGCCTGATTCATGACAAGCACAAGTCGGCCGGCGTTCCGAAGGTCGAGATCGAGCGCACGGGCGAAGCCGTTCGCATCACGATCCACACCGCGCGCCCGGGCGTCCTCGTCGGCCGTAAGGGCGCTCGTGTCGACGAGTTGAAGACGGCTCTCGAGGCGATCGTCGGGAAGTCCCGCCAGGTCGAATTGTTTATTCGAGAAATCAAGCGGCCCGAACTCGATTCGCGCCTTGTGGCGGAGTCGATCGCCGAGCAACTGGAAAAGCGCGCCGCGTTCCGCCGGGCGATGAAGAAAGCCATCCAGGCCACAATTCAGGCCGGCGCAAAGGGCGTCAAAGTGAAGGTCGGCGGTCGCCTCGGCGGTGCCGAAATCGCTCGATCGGAGAAGGCCCGCGAGGGACGCATCCCGCTCAACACGCTGCGCGCCGAGATCGATTACGGCGTCGCAACGGCGACGACGACCTACGGCACGATCGGCGTGAAAGTGTGGATTTATCGAGGCGATCGAATTCTCGACGCTCCTCAGGAAGCGGGTCCGATTCGGCCGCTCGTCGGCTCCTCGGCCGCGTCGTCGGCTTCCGCAGCGGCGCCGGCAGCTCCGCCCGCGTCCAACAATCCTCCGTCCGGACACTAGCGAACTCGATCGAGGCGCCTCCCACGGGATACACACCGGCGAGCCGGCCCCTAAGTTACAAATCCAAACCATCCAAGATCACCAAATATCCAGCGAGCTGAGGAGTTGAAATCGTGGCGTTGATGCCCAAGCGCGTGAAGTTCCGCAAGTCGCAGCGCGGCAAGATCCGCGGAGTTGCTTCGCGCGGAAACCGCGTCTCCTTCGGTGACTTCGGACTGCAGTCTCTCGAGATGGGCTGGCTTTCGGGTCGCGAGATCGAAGCCGGCCGTATCGCCGCGGCCCGCGCCGCGGGCGAGGCGAAAGTTTGGATTCGCGTTTTCCCTCACAAGCCGATCTCCAAGAAGCCTCTCGAGACTCGAATGGGTCACGGAAAGGGCGAGCCGGAGTTTTGGGCCGCGGTCATCAAGCCCGGCACGATGCTCTACGAGATCGGCGGTGTCCCCGAGGACGTGGCACGCACAGCGTTTAATCGCGTGGCGCACAAGCTCTCCCTCAAGACCCGCTTCGTGAAGCGCGTCCTGGGTGCGCACTAATCTCCAGCTCCGAACGAAACCCAAGAAAACGACTCCTCACTCGGATCCAGGCGCTCAAGCCCACAAATCCTAAGCCCCGCGCCACGGATCCCCGAAAACTGACTCCCGCGAATTTGTAACGTTCTATCATGGCAAAGCTGAATACCCGTACCCGCCTGAAAGAGATGCGCGAGCGCCAGGACCATGAGCTCCGCGCCGACATCGAGAAGCTCCGCAAGGAGTTCTTCGACCTTCGGCTCAAGGGCGCCACGGAAGCCGTTGCCAACCCGGCGCGCTTCCGAGAGATCCGCAAGGACATCGCCCGTTGCGAGACCTTGCTGCGTGAGCGCGCGCTCGGCGTTCGCAGCCAGAAGACACTCAGCCCGAAGACGACGGGCTCGAAGTAAATCCCAACCCGCAAACGCCCAGCGGATCCCACGAACTCAACTTTCACTATGACTCCGGAAACTCAACCCACCGCGCAGACCGCCGAGCGCAATCGCCGCAAGGTCGTGCAAGGGCGCGTCCTCAGCGCCAAGATGCAGAAGACAATTGTGGTGCAGGCCGAGCGCTTGGTGCGCCACCCGAAGTACGGCAAGTACATGCGCCGTTACAGCCGCTTTTACGCCCACGATGAGAAGGGCGAGGCGCGCCTCGGCGATATCGTTGAGATTATGGAATCGCGCCCGATGAGCCGCCTCAAGCGGTGGCGGCTCATTCGCGTTGTGGAGCGGATGGATCTCCCCGAGGAGGCGATGAAGAGCATCGAGGCCTCGTCGGAAGTGATGTCGTCCGTCTCCAATCCGACCGCGGAAGGCAAGAATCCCGAGGCCAAGACGCCGGCTGCGAAGCCGCGCCGTTCGTGAGCTGGCGGTAGACCCACCCACCAAGTCGCCACTCGACGAGAAGAGAACTGCCATGATTCAGATGCGAACTTACCTCGACGTCGCCGACAACACCGGCGCCAAGACCGTGATGTGTATCAAGGTCTTGGGCGGTACGCGACGCCGCTATGCGACCGTTGGCGACATTATTGTTGCCTCGGTCAAGAAGGCCATTCCGGACGGCGACGTCAAGGAAGGTGCCGTGGTGAAGGGAGTTGTCGTTCGCACGCGCGCCAATGTGCGCCGCGACGATGGCTCTTATGTGCGGTTCGACCGCAATGCCATGGTTCTGCTCGACGCGGACAATAATCCGAAGGGCACCCGCATCTTCGGTGCGGTGGCTCGCGAGCTCCGCGACCGCAACTTCATGAAGATCGTTTCGTTGGCGCAGGAGGTTGTCTGAAGTGGTTCGTCTCCCCAAGAAGCAGGCTCCGATCCGCCGCTCCCATGTGCGCCGCGGGGATGTCGTTCAGGTGATCTCCGGCAACGACCGCGGCAAGAAAGGTGAGGTGGTCTCCGTCGACATGCGCCGCGGCCGTGTCACGGTGAAGGGCATTAATATTCGCTGGCGCCACCTCCGCAAGAGCCAGCAGAACCCACAGGGCGGCCGCATCCAGCGAGAGGCGCCGATCCATCTCTCGAACGTTCTTCTCTATGACGAGAAGGCCGGCAAGGGAGTCCGCGTGAAGCACGAGATGCGCGACGGCAAAAAGGTCCGCATCTCTGTGAAGACCGGGACGGTCCTTACCGCGAAGTCCAACTCCTAGCGGCTACGAGCTCCAGCAGCTCGAGCTACCTGGAAATCTCCAACTCACACTTCTCCGAAATCTAACTGTACGTTTCATGGCCACTAGCACTGCGAATCCGAGCGCACCTGCCGCGCGCCCGCGCCTCGCCGACAAGTATCGGAACGAGGTCGCGCCGGCGGTCGCCAAGCAGTTCGGAATCCAGAACAAGATGGCGATCCCGCGCGTGACGAAGATTGTCGTCAGCATGGGCGTCGGCAAGTCGATTGAGAACCGCGCGCGCATCGACCATGCGGCTCGCGACCTAGGAGCGATCACGGGTCAGAAGCCGGTGATCACAAAAGCCCGGAACTCGATCTCGGGCTTCCGTCTGCGCGAAGGGATGCCGATCGGCCTCGCCGTGACCCTGCGGCGCGAGCGGATGTATGAATTCCTCGATCGCATCATCTCGGTTGTGATTCCCCGTATTCGTGACTTCCGCGGCCTGCCGCGAAAGCTCGACGGGCGGGGGAACTACAGCTTCGGACTCTCCGAGCAGTCGGTTTTCCCTGAGATCCCGCTCGACAAGGTTGAGTTCGTTCAGGGCATGAACATTACGATCTGCACGTCCGCGGGCGAGGATGGCCCTGCCGAAGCGCTTCTCGAGCGCATGGGCATGCCGTTCCGCCGCTAATGGGGTGATCGGCCGACGAGGCTCGCGCCCCGTGCCGCCGGCTCCAAACCTTCCCGATCTCTTTCATCCAACAAATCCTTCCAACATCTGCCTCCAGCGAACTCGCAGCGCCCTAACGGGCCTGCGGCTCCACGAGGAATCCTGTGGCGAAGAAAAGCCTGATTGTTAAGTCCCGCCGGACGCCCAAGTTCAGCACTCGCGGCTACACGCGGTGCCAGATTTGTGGTCGTGTTCGCGCGGTCTACCGCAAGTTCGGTCTCTGCCGCATTTGCTTCCGCGACATGTCGCTTCGGGGTGAGATCCCCGGCGTCCGCAAGGCCTCCTGGTAGCACGCAGCCGGTAACCCCATGACGATGACCGACCCCGTCGCCGACTTCTTGACTCGGATCCGCAATGCGAGCGCGATCCGGCGAGACGTTGTCGAGATGCCGATTTCGAAGATGCGTACCGCCCTCGCGATCGTCCTCAAGGACGAGGGCTTCATCACGGACTACGCCCTCGAGTCGGAGCCCAAGCCCGGCAAGCTCACGATTAAGCTCAAGTATGACCAGGATGGCTCCCGGGTCATCCGCGCGATTAAGCGCATGAGCAAGCCCGGCTGCCGCCGCTACATCGGCGTCCAGGAGATTCCCAAAGTTGCCAATGGCCAGGGCATCTCGATCCTCTCGACCACGAAGGGGATCGTGAGCGGCCGCAAGGCGAAGGAACTCGGCGTCGGTGGCGAGATCCTCGCGACCGTGATGTAGTCGTCCGGCGATGAAAGGCTCCTGCGAGGGAAGCCGTTCGGCGAAGTTGCTTTTCGGATGCGAAGAGCTTGCGACGCGAGCGGGCTGACCGATGGGCGGCCTCTCGGCCACGGCTCTTCGAAGCAGATTCTCCAAGTTTACTTTTCACCTTCTAAGTTCCCTTTTCTGATCACCATCTCCCGCGTCATCGATTCTCAACCGAGAATCCAGGTTTCGCTGAGGTAGCTCATGTCTCGCTTAGGTAAGGTTCCCGTTTCGGTCCCCGCCGGCGTCAAGATCGCCGCGGATACGACCAGCTTGACCGTCACGGGTCCGAAGGGATCGTTGAAGTTCCCGATGCACTCCGACCTCTCCCTGGAGACAGTCTCCCAGGGGACTTCGGGGGCGACCGCGCGCATTTCGCGCAAGTCCGATTCGCGCGAGGCCCGTGCACACCACGGAATGACCCGCGCCATGCTCGCCAATATGGTGCGCGGCGTGACCGAGGGCTACGAGCGTCGCCTCGAGGTAAACGGCGTCGGCTGGGGCGCCAAGGTGGACGGCAAGACGGTGGTGATGACCGTTGGCTATTGCCAGCCCGTCCGCATCCCGATTCCCCAGGGGGTGACGGTTGAGTGTCCGCCGCCGAACGGAATCGTCATCAAGGGAATCGACCGGCAGGTGGTCGGGCAGCTCGCCGCACAAATCCGCGCCACGCGTCCTCCGGAGCCCTACAACGCCAAGGGCGTGAAGTACTCCGACGAGACCATCAAGCGCAAGCAGGGCAAGTCGTTCGGCACGACCTAACCCAGCCTTCTGGCGCGATCCGTTCGACCTTAATTCACACAGAAGAACTCCTTACTTTTTCCCATGCGACTTCAAAAGAAGCTTCACGCGGGCAGCGTTCGGCGAAAACTGGCAGTGCGCCAGCGTATTCGCAACCACCCCGAGCGGCCGCGCCTCTCGATTCATCGGTCCACAAAGCACATTTCCGCCCAGGTGATCGACGACATTAAGGGGCACACCGTCGCTTCCGCTTCGTCGCTCGAGAAAGCGATCCGCGGAGCCGCGGGCGCAAAGCCCGAGGGAAAGAGGGCCTCCAAGTCGGATCTGTCGCGCATCGTCGGCGAGGCGGTTGCCAAGCGCGCTCTTGAGAAGGGCGTGAAGGCCGTCGTTTTCGACCGTGGCTCGTTCCGCTATCACGGCCGCGTGCGCGCCCTCGCAGAAGCGGCGCGCAAGGCCGGACTGCAGTTCTGATACGCGAAAGCTCATAGCATCGTTCTTACAGTTCAATCATCCATCGAAACGCGCAACCCAGTCGCGCCTCTCTATCGGTAGGTTTTTCCTTTGGCTCTCCACGTTGAATACCTCGACCACACGGAAGCCTCGGCGCTGCGGCTCGACGAGGTTGTCGTGAAGGTCAATCGTTCGGCGGCCGTCGTGAAAGGCGGCCGGCGATTCTCTTTCTCCGCCCTGACCGTCGTGGGTAACCGCGATGGAGTTGTGGGTTTCGGCTTCTCCAAGGCCAAGGAAGTTCCTTCGGCCGTTGAGAAGTCCGGGCGCGACGCGCGCAAGCACCTGCTGCGCGTTCCCCGGTCTGGAACCACGATTCCCCACGAGGTCACGGGCCGTTTTGGATCTTCGTCCGTGAAGCTGATTCCCGCTGCTCCGGGCACGGGAATTATTGCTGGGAGCTGCGTTCGCGCGGTTCTCGATCTCGCGGGCGTGAAGGACGTTCTCACAAAAGCGTACGGCTCAACCAACGCCGTCAATCTTGTGAAGGCGGCCGTCGACGCCGTGAGCCAGCTTCGGACTCGTGAGCGCACCGAGGAGCTGCGCGGAGTGAAAGTCGAATGAACCTCAATCAGGTCAACAGCACCGGGACTGCCTTTCCCGGCCGCAAGCGTGTGGGCCGCGGCGTGGGCTCCGGCCTCGGCAAGACGTCGGCGCGCGGCCACAAGGGTGCGCGAGCGCGCTCGGGTTGGTCCGCAAAGCCCGGCTACGAAGGCGGCCAGATGCCGCTTTATCGCCGACTGCCGAAGAAGGGGTTCTCCAACACCGACTTCCGGCATCGTTACACCATCGTCAACGTGCGCGATCTGAACGCGTTCTCCGATGGAGAGCGCGTCGACCTCGCCGCCGTCCTGGCGCGCGGGCTCGTCACCGCCGAGACCGAGCGCTTGAAGGTGCTCGGAGACGGTGAACTCCAGCGGAAGCTGACGGTCGTGGCCGATCGCGTCTCTCAGTCGGCTCGCGACAAAATCGCCAAGCTCGGCGGCACCGTCGAAGAGAAGGAGCCGCCCCGCTTTGCGAAGCCGTTGGAGCCGCGCAAGCGCATTCCGTCGGCGCCGAAGCCCTCCAGTGCCAAGGCCGGCACCGGGAAGGGCGGCGCAAAGCCTGCCAAGGGCGGCGGCGACGCCAAGGGCGCGGCACCCAAGGCCCCCAAGAAGCCGGAGGGAAAGTAGCCGTCGTCCGATGCGTCGAGCGTTCGAGCCTCGAAGGGTGCTCCCCATGGAGCATGCGTCGAGGCTCGCGGCGTGAAGCGGGTCCCGCGTCCGGTTCTCGTCGGCGCCCCGCCCTCGGTCTCCGCGGGCTTGTGAGCACCGAATGCAACCTTAGGACTTGAGCTTCTTCACCGAGCTCCTTCCGCCCTCTCTCGAACGCACTCCGAACGCACTCGCAGCTTCGCTCGAGCAATCGCCATGGCAGCCAGCCCCACCGTTTCGGCCCTGAACCTCCTCAAGGTCCCGGAGCTGCGCAACAGGATCCTCATCACCTGTGCGTTTCTCCTGGTCTACCGGCTGGGATATCACATCCCCTTGCCGGGCCTCGACCTCTCGGTCATCAAAGAGGTGCAGTCGCAGCAGGGAGGCGCCGCCAAGTTCTTCGGCATGATGGCGGCGCTCACCGGCTCGAGCATCCTGCAGTTCGATCTCTTCTCGCTCGGCGTGATGCCGTACATCTCGGCGTCGATCATCTTCTCCATTTTGGTGAAGGCCGTCCCGGCCCTCGAGGCGCTGAGCAAGGAAGGCCAGGTCGGGCAGAAGAAGATCAATCAATACACTCGCTACGCCACGATCCCGATCTGTCTCGTTCAAGCCACTTTTGTGCTTGTGGGAGTGATCGCGAAGGATCATGCGGGTCTGCGGCTTCTGCCGGGCGGGATCACCCCGGGGCCGGCCATCCTGATCATTCTGGCCCTCACGGCTGGGACGATGTTCGTCATGTGGATCGGTGAACAAATCACCGAGTACGGCGTCGGCAACGGCGTTTCGATCCTCATCATGACCGGCATCATCTCTCGGCTGCCGAAGTCGTTCTTGGATTTCTATCAAACCAAGGGCGACCCCGCGGCGGCCACGTCGGCCGTTCTCGAGGTTGCGGCGATCTGGATCGCGGTGGTCTTCGGAATTGTGTACGTTACCAAAGGGCAGCGGCGCATTCCGATTCAGCAGGGAAAGTTGGTTCGCGGCGGCCGAGTCTTCGGCGGCAAGAACTACCTGCCGTTCAAAGTCAATCACGTCGGCGTGATGCCGATCATTTTCGCATCCGCCATCTTCCTGGTGCCCACCACCATCGGCGAGGGCTTCGGGTGGCGCGCACTGACCCAGGCGTTCTACCGCTCGGACGGCTTCGTCTACATCACGACTCTCACGGCGCTGATCTTCTTCTTCTCGTTCTTCTGGACCACGCTGATGTTCCAGCCGAGCGAGATTGCGAATCAGCTGAAGGAGCATGGCTCGTTCATCCCAGGAATTCGTCCCGGCAAGAAGACCGCCGAGTATCTGGAGGGTGTCATCGTTCGGATCACACTCGCCGGTGCGGGCTTCCTCGCGGTCATTGCGATCATCCCTGGATTTGTGAGGAGCGAGCTGACGCTGGACTCGCAGGTGAGCGCTTTCCTCGGCGGCACCAGTGTGCTCATCGTCGTCGGTGTGGCGCTCGACCTCGTCGACAAGCTCAATGCGATGCTCGTGATGCGAAACTACGAGGGATTCCTCAAGGGTGGCGGCCTGAGTGGCGGGCTCGCCTCGTGGGCCAAGCCCCAATAACTCTCTCTGAGCGCGACTTTTAACTTCCGACAGAAGCTGCCCTCGTCCGCAACGCACAATTTCCCCTCCAACGCGTTCCCTGCGCTCGTCCGCCCGCGACCACTCCTCGCGAGCAACCGCACCGAGTTCGCACTTCATACAACTTCGCACGACACCTCACCGTTCTCGAGCATGCGCGTTGTCTTCCTCGGACCTCCTGGAGCCGGCAAGGGCACTCAAGCCCCTCGGCTGGCTGCGGAGCGAAGCTGTGCCCACGTGTCGACGGGGGACATCTTTCGAGCGGCCGTCGCGGAAGGATCCGACCTCGGCAAGCGCGCCAAGGAGTTCATGCAGAAGGGGCAGCTCGTGCCCGACGACGTGGTGAACGACCTGGTCGATTGGCGGCTCCGGAAGCCCGATTGCTCCGAGTCCTTCGTCCTCGATGGCTACCCGAGGACCCTTCCGCAGGCGGAAGCGCTCGACCGGAACCTGGGGGCGAGGGGGATCCGCCTCGACGCTGTCCTCAGCTTCGAGATCGGAGACGAGGTGCTCATCGACCGAGCGTCCGGAAGACTCATTTGCCGCGGATGCGGCGCTGCCTACAATACTCGGTCCGCGCCCCCAAAGCAGGTCGGCGTCTGTGACCGGTGTAGCCAGCCGCTGTACCGCCGCGACGACGACCGGCCTGAGGTCGTGAAAGAGCGCCTTCGGGTGTATCGCGAGCAGACGCAACCGCTGATCGCGTACTACCAGGAGCGCTCGCTGCTTCGGACGATCGACGCCGATCGCTCGATTCAGGTCATCGCTCGCGAGCTCGATCGCATGTTCCCGCGGGAGCCTCGATCCGACTCGTAGCCGGTGACAAAACTGGCCAGTGACACCACTGGCTGGCTTCTGGGGCGGGCCGTCGAAATACGGACCGCTCGGGAACAAGCCGCTGTCCACTGCCTCCACCGAATTCCACACCCCACTTTTCCAAACCAACGTGGCCAAAACCGAGCCCCTACAAGTCGCCGCCATCGTGCGCGAAGCGCTCCCCAATGCGCGCTTCCGCTGCGAGCTGGAAAACGGCCACACGGTGCTCGCGCACGTGTCCGGAAAGATGCGGATGCACTTCATTCGCATCCTTCCCGGAGACAAGGTCACGATCGAGATGTCGCCTTACGACCTGACGAAAGGGCGCATCGTCTTCCGCGGCGGCTAGCACGACAGCGCCGCGCGGCGCCGCTCGAAGCGCGAGGCGCGCGAGAATCTCGCAGAGAACCGCGAGCCCCGATTCGCTGCCGCCGAGCCGCCGACCGAATTCAAGATTCCACTCAACGATCCAATCCACATCTGTTCACGCCCGATTGCCACTCTTGTTTCCATGAAAGTCCGAGCCAGCGTCCGTCGCATTTGTGAGAATTGCAAGGTCATCCGCCGGCATGGCGTCGTTCGCGTGATTTGTTCCAATCCGCGCCATAAGCAGCGGCAGGGCAAGTAGCGCCGCGTCGAGCGCCGAAGGCCCGCTTCGAATTCCGAATTCTCGATCCCACGAACCCTTTCCTTCCCAAAGCTCATGCCCCGCATCTGCGGCGTTGATATCCCGGCCGAGAAGCAGCTTGCCACTGCCCTCACGTACATCTATGGCATTGGCCCCGTCTCCGCGAAGAAGGTCTGCGAAGCGCTCCGCCTGAACGGTGCGATGCGTGCCAAGGAGCTCACGGAGGAAGACGCGGCCCGCCTCAACGTCTTCATTGAGAAGAACCTGACGGTGGAGGGCGCCCTGCGCCGCCAGCTGAGCCAGGCCATCAACCGCCTCAAGGAGATCGGCTGTTACCGCGGATCGCGGCATCGCCGCAGCCTCCCCGTGCGCGGACAGCGAACGAAGTCCAACGCCCGCACCCGTAAGGGTCCGCGCAAGACGGTCGCCGGAAAGAAGCAGGCGGCGGTCAAGAAGTAAGGTCTGAGGGAACCGGGTCCAGAGATTCCCTTTCCGACGGATCCTTTCCTGCACCCGACCCTCACTGCTCGTTCCGGCCCACTCGCCCCAAAGCAAGACCTCCGCAGAAGTTCACGAATTCAACTTTCACAGAACTACCAAGCTCAACAATTCTCCAAACATGGCAGAAGAGACTCCGAAAGCCGAAGCCGCGCAGCCTGAAAAGGCCGCGGAGGCTGGCAAGCCCGAGGGCGGTGAGAAGTCCGCCAAGAAAAAGCTGAAGCGAAGCGTTTCTAAGGCGGTTGCTCACGTGCAGTCGACCTTCAACAATACGATCGTGACGATCACCGACGGCAACGGCGACGTGCTCTGCTGGGGCAGCGCCGGCACGATCGGCTACTCGGGCTCGCGCAAGAGCACGCCCTTCGCAGCGCAGCGCGCCGCGGAGCAGGCGGCGACGGCAGCGCTGAAGTTCGGCGTCAAGGAGATCGACGTGAAGGTCAAGGGACCGGGCTCTGGCCGCGAGAGTGCCGTCCGTTCGCTTCAGGCGTCGGGGCTCCGCGTTCTCACCATTGAGGACGTCACTCCGTTGCCCCACAACGGCTGCCGCCCGCGCAAGCGCCGCCGCGTCTAATGCAACGAATCTGAGGACTGTCCAGATCTCAGATTTCGCAAACCAACCAATCGATACCACAGAAATCATCTCGCTCTCCCGCAGAACTCCACGAAGATCGTATGGGTCGTTTTACTGGTAACGTCTGCAAGCTCTGTCGCCGGGAAGGCATGAAGCTCTTCCTCAAGGGGCAGCGCTGCTTCACGAATAAGTGCGCCGTTGAGAAGCGCGACTACCCGCCCGGCGAGCACTCGGCCCGCCGCTCCAAGGTCTCGGAGTACGGGCTCCAGCTTCGCGAAAAGCAGAAGCTGAAGCGCATCTACGGGCTCTACGAGCGCAACTTCCGCCTCGTCTTCTCCCGCGCCGAGCGCCAGCCTGGCAACACGGGCGAGGCGATGTTGGTGCTTCTGGAGCGGCGCCTCGACAACGTGATCCTCGCCGCGGGCTTCGCGCTTTCGCGCAACCAGGCGCGCCAGCTGATCGGTCACGGCCATTTCCAGGTGAACGGCAAGCGCGTCACGGTCCCATCGTTCATGGTCCGCGCGGGCGACGCGATCTCCCCGCAGGATCGCGAAAAGACAAAGAAAGTGGTGCGCGATGCAGTGGAAGTGAACCGCAGCCAGACGGTTCCCCAATGGCTCGAGGTCGATCGTGATTCGATCGTCGCCAAAGTGAACTCCGTCCCGCGTCGCGAGGACGTTCTCCACCCGATCAAAGAGCAGCTCATCGTCGAGTTGCTTTCGAAGTAACGATTCGTCCGGTCAGACCGAGTTCGTTGGATGCGGCACCCAGGCCGCACGAGCGAACTCTCCGACCGGTGCGGATCGCGCTCTTCCGTGCCCCGGACTCCTCAGCGGGCAACCGCCGAGGTTTCCAGGGCGAGTTCTTCGCCGCGCTTCCGAGCACGGATTCGTTGAGCTCGTCTTTCGGCCATTTGTGCATTCCCAATCCTCCTGAATCGCAGAACCTTCTATGCGGATCCGTTGGCGGAACTTTGAACTCCCGACCCGTGTCGTGCGCGAGCACGTCGAAGGGACCGATCCCGAGCGATACGGCAAGTTCATCGCTGCACCGTTTCAGCGCGGCTACGGCGCCACCATCGGCAACGGGCTTCGTCGCGTACTGCTCTCGTCGATCGAAGGGTCGGCCGTCACGTCCCTTCGTATCCATGGCATCCAGCACGAGTTCTCCTCGCTGCCGGGGATGCTCGAGGACATCACTGATGTCGTCATCAACGTGAAGCGCCTGCGCGTGCGTCTGCACGGCGAAGGCCCGGTCGCCCTCAAGATTCGCAAGAAGGGGCCGGGTGAGGTCACGGGTGCCGATGTCCAGTGTGACCACCAGACCGAGGTCGTGAACCCGGAGCTCCACATTGCGACGCTCACGGAGAACTCCGACTTCGACGCCGAGCTCCTCATCCGCCATGGCCGTGGATATGTGACGGCCGACGAAGGGCAGGAAGGGGAGCCGGAACCCGGCGTCATTCCGCTCGATGCCATCTACTCCCCGGTCTACCGCGTGAAGTACGCCATCGAGAACACGCGCGTCGGTGAAATCACCAACTACGACAAGCTCATTCTTGAGATCTGGACCGATGGCACGGTGTCGCCGGAGATGGCGCTCGTCGAGGCGAGCAAGATCTACCGCAAGCACCTGAATCCATTTGTGCAGTATTTCGAGGACCGCGAGGCGAGCCTTGTCGCTGACGAAATCAAGGTCGCCGAGCAGCTGGCCGTTCGCGGAGCTGCGTCGACGAACCTCGAAGTGCAGCTCCAGATGCCGATCGCGGAGCTTCACCTCTCGTCGCGCGCTGCAAGCATGCTCGACGCGGAGGGGATTCGGACCATCGGAGACCTCGTTCGCCGTTCAGAGCCCGAGCTCGCGGCCCTCAAGGGGTTCAAGGGCTCGACGCTGACCGAGATCACGAAGAAGCTCGCCGAAGTCGGCCTCTCGCTCGGCATGGCGGTCAGCAATACGTAATGGCCGCGCGGCGGAATTCACAGAAACCAACCAAGACGAATCCGAGAACGAATCGTTTCTAAGCAACTGTCATGAGACACCAAGTTCGTGGACGCGCGCTGGGCCGCACGTCGGCTCACAAAAAGGCGCTCCGCCGCAATCTTCTCGCAGCGCTCTTCACCCATGAGCGAATTGTGACCACCGTCGCGAAGGCCAAGGAATTTCGTCCTGCAGCCGAGCGAATGATCACGCTCGCCAAGAAGGGAGGCCTCCACCATCGCCAGATCGCGCTGTCGGAGCTTCCCGACAAGGCCGTCATTCGCAAACTGTTCGACGACATTGCGAAGCGCTTTGCGGCGCGCAAGGGCGGATACACGCGCGTGCTCAAGCTGGGGCGACACCGCCTCGGCGACAATGCACCGCGGGCGATCTTCGAGCTGGTCGAGCGAAAGGCGCGAGAGACGGCTGCTCCGGAAGTGGGCATCGAAAAGTCCGCCGCTCCCGCAGCCGAGTCGGCCGGTGAGGGGAAGGTCGCGCCGAAGGGTGCGAAGAAGCCCGCCAAGAAGCCGAAGGCCGCCGCCGAGTAGGGCGTCGATTTCCCTGGGTTCTTCTTCAAGGGAGAACCCACAAAAAAGGGAACCCCCCAAAAAGCCGCATGCGAACGCATGCGGCTTTTTTTGTGACGCCCACTGGCCTGCATGGGTGATGTCCACGGGCTCCCACACCGGTCCGTCGGCGGCCCCAAGGCGTCGGACCTCCCCAGTCCCCGCCCAAGATTCGTGATATTCCGTGCCTGGAGGACGTTTCAGGAGTGCTCCCGGCGCTTGCACTGGCGCTATGCACTGCGAGCGCGAGGAATCGTCGTCCAGCGCAAGAAGCCTCGACGCAGGCGTAGCCAAGGAGTTCCGACGAGTACGAGGCGACACAGCGATGGGCAACGAGGCCCGCGCGCAGCTCGGATGACTTTTGAAGCGTCCTCCCATCTGGCGCCCCACAGCCTCGTCAGGGCGCGCGCAGAATCCGATCGGCGCGGGGCGCCTTCTTTCAAATCGATCTGTAGGGTTGGCGCGGGGCGTGCTCCGCCCGATGCAGGACGAATCGGTACGGCGGAGCAGCCGTCCAGATTTCTGTGACTTCCTTCTGTACCCGGCCCTAGAACCTTACAAGATTGAGCCGCCCTGGCCCGAGAATCGCGGCCACCATGCGGGCCAGCGATTCGCCGGGGGCCACCCGGAAGGATTCACTCAGCCGCATGCGCGTGACGTAGCCATCCTCCTCTTCGACGTCGAGCAGGACCAGCGTGGGTCCTGGAATCTCCCGCGCCATCCGCAACAAATCGGGAAGCCGTCCCATCTCGATCGCGTGCAGTCGGATCGCCACGGCTCCGTCGAATGCTGCTAAAGCCTTCTCTGCGTGCTCCACCTTCTCCGCAACGATCGCGGGTTCCTCGGTGCGTCGATCCACTTTTCCTCGAATGCTGACGACCGCGCCATCGGTCGCCAGCAGCTCGCCGACCTCGGCGTAGGTGCGCGGGAACACCACGACGGCGACCGAGCCCGACAGGTCCTCGAGGTGGAATCGGGCCATCTTCTGCCCAGCCATTTGACCTTGCTTCACCCGCGCCTCCTTGAGCGCGGAGACTGTGCCGGCCACCAGGACGGGCGAATCGGGGGCAAGTTCGGAAAGAGAGCCAAGCGGCTTCACTCCCATGCCTCGGAGCAGCGAATCAAGCCGTTCCATCGGGTGGCCGGAGAGGTAGAAGCCAAGCGCTGTCTTCTCGCGCGCGAGGCGCTCCTGAACCGTCCAGACGGGATTTCCCGGCAAGGGGCCCAGAGGGCGTGGTCCCTTCGGCGCCGTGGCCGCCGCGCTGCCTTCGTCGTCGGCCGCGCCGAAGAGTGATTTCTGCCCGGCACGCCGATCGGCCTGCGCGGCTGCCGCCTCGGCCAACACGGCATCGAGCTGCTGCGAGAGGCGCCCACGCTCGATCTGTGTCCAGTCGAAAGCACCCGCCGCGATCAGCGCCTCCATCGCCGCACGATTCAGCTGTCCTCCCTCCACCGACTCCGCCACGTGCGAGAACGATTTGAACTTTCCCTGCCGTCGACGTGCGTCCACGAGCGCGTCGGCTGCTCGTGTGCCGAGCCCCTTGATTGCTGCGAGCCCATAGCGAATGGCGTAGCTCCCGTCGGCCTGAGCTTCGGTATCGAACTCGCGCACCGACCGGGTGAGGTCGGGGCCGAGGACCTTCACACCGCTCTTTCGCGCGTCGTCGACGAACTCCTTCACTTTGTCCGTGTCGTTCGCTTCGCAAGTCATGTTCGCCGCGAAGAACTCCACCGGATGATTGGCCTTGAGCCACGCCGTTCGATAAGTGAGCACTGCATAAGCTGCCGTGTGGGATTTATTGAAACCATACTCGGCGAACTTCACAATCAGCTGCCAGATCGTCTGCGCCCGGTCCTTCGCGACGCCGTTCTTCCCGCAGCCGTCGACGAAAGTCTGCTCGAACTTCGCCATGAGCTCTGGATTCTTCTTTCCCATGGCCTTGCGCAGCGTATCCGCTTGGGCCAGCGAGAATCCGGCCAGGTGGTTCGCGATGCGCATGACCTGCTCCTGATACACGATGACCCCATAGGTCTCGTTCAGGATTGGCTCGGTGCGCGCCTCAGGGTACTCGATCGGCTGAATCCCATTCTTGCGCTCTGCATAAATATCATGCATGCCCATCCCGAGCGGGCCCGGGCGATAGAGCGCGAGAACAGCAATAATATCCTCGAATCGGTTCGGCTTGATCTTCGCCAACAGCCGCCGCATGCCCTCCGATTCCAGCTGGAACACGCCGAGCGTTCGCCCCGCCGTCAGCAGCTCGTACGCCTTCGGGTCGTCGAACGCCAAATGTTCCAAATCGGGCGCCGTCCCAGTCCGCTTCCGCACCAGCTCCCGCGCCTTCTCCAGGATCGTGAGCGTGCGCAGCCCGAGGAAATCCATCTTGAGAAGGCCGACCTTCTCGAGGGACTCCATATCGAACTGTGTCATCACGTCGTCGCCCGCCTTGTAAAGCGGCACGACTGTGTCGAGCGGCACGTCGGAGATCACGACGCCGGCGGCGTGCACCGTCGCGTGGCGATTCAGGCCTTCGACGGTCCGAGCCACTTGGAACAGATCGCTGTAGCGCGGATCCTCCTCGAAAGACTGCAGGTCGGAATCCTCCGAAATGCATTTTTCGAGCACCACGTTCGGGCCGTCGGGAACCTTGCGCGCGATGCGGTCGACCTCCGGAAGCGGAATGTCCATCGCTCGGCCGACGTCGCGCAGCGCCGCCTTCGCCTTCATCGCCGAGAAAGACACAATTTGCGAGACGCAATCAGCCCCGTACTTGCGCTTCGCGTACTCAATCATTCTGCCGCGGTTCTCCATGCAGAAATCGATATCGATATCCGGCATCGAGATGCGCTCGGGATTTAGGAAGCGCTCGAAGAGCAGGTCGTAGCGCAGCGGATCGACGTCCGTGATCCAGAGCACGAAAGCCACAATCGAGCCGGCCGCCGAGCCGCGCCCCGGTCCCACCGGGATTCCGCTCTCGCGCGCGTATCGGATCAGATCCCACACAATCAGGAAGTATGCAACAAATCCCATCGAGCGGATGACGTTCATCTCCGCCAACAGCCGCTGGCGCGCCGACGCGCGCTTCTCCGGCGCCGTCGATTCCGCCGGATAGCGCCGCTCGAATCCCTCCTCGCAGAGCCGGTCGAAGAGCTGCTCGGGGCTCTCCTCCGTTCCCGTATGGAACTTCGGAAGCCGATACTTCCCGAGCTCGAGCTCGAGATTGCACTTTTCCGCGATCTCCACCGTGCTGCGCAGCGAATCCGGCAGGTCGGCGAATGCGATCCCCATCTCCTCCTTCGTCCGGAAGTAGAGCGTGTCGGTGTCCATCTTGAACCGCTTCTCCTCCTTCACCGTCGCCCCGGTATTGATACAGAGGAGCACGTCTTGCGCCTTGCAGTCCTCATGGCGCAAATAGTGAATATCATTGGTGGCCACGAGCGGCAGCCCTGTCCGCTTGCCGATGCGCACGAGGGACTCGGTGACGCGTGCCTGAAGCTCCATGCCGTTGCGCATGAGTTCCAGGTAGAAGTTGCCTTTCCCGAAAAGATCACTCATCTGGCCGGCGAGCTTCACGGCGCAGTCCTCGTCGCCCGTGCGGCAAAGCCGGCTCATCTGGCTCGACAGGCAGCCCGAGAGCGCCACGAGCCCCTTGCGGTGCCGCGAGAGCATCTCCATGTCGATGCGCGGCCGCGTGTGGTAGCCCTCGAGGAACGCCACCGACGCCAGCTTCACGAGGTTCTGGTAGCCGTCGCGATCGGCGCACAGAAGCGTCAGGTGGTCGTATGGATTTGTGGCTTTGTCGACCTTCTCGAGGCGCGACTTCCGCGCGATGTAGCTCTCGCAGCCGATGATCGGCTTCACGCCGGCCTTCTTCGCCTTTGAGTAGTGCTCGACGGCGCCGAACAGATTGCCGTGGTCCGTCAGGGCGATCGCCTTGTGTCCATCTTTTTGTGCAGCGGCCACAAGGTCCTCGATGCGGTTGGCGCCGTCGAGGAGGCTGTAGTGCGAGTGCACGTGGAGGTGCACGAAATCGACCGTCGAAGGCATGGCGGGGCGGCGTCCTGGAGCGAAGGTCTACCCAATCGGCGCCTCGGACGCGAGCAGGGAGGGCTTCGGCGCAGCCCTCTATTCGAACAAAAGTCGCTGGCGCTCGCCGGGGATGACAAAGGCGTCGCTCGAGAGCTTCGGTGCGCTGCGCTCGAGGCGCAGCCGTCCGCAGAGCACCTCGAACCAGCGCGCCAGCTGCGCGGCGCGGGCGCCCTCGCCCTGCATGCGCGAGCGAAACCGCGGATCATTGAGCTTTCCACCGCGCATCTCCTCGAGTGCGCCGAGAACGCGCGCTTTCGCGAGCGGACGATGGCGGTCGAGCCAGCCGGCGAAGAGCTCCTTCAGGCCGTGGGGGAGCCGCAGCAGCACGTAGCCGGCTCGTCGAGCACCCGCCTTCGCCGCTTCCTCAAGAATCGACGGCAGCTCATGGTCGTTCAGCCCAGGGATCAGCGGCGCCGCCAGCACGCCCGTGGGTATGCCGGCGGCGGAAAGTCGCGCCAGTGCATCGAGCCGGCGCCGCGGCTGGCATGCGCGCGGCTCCAGCGTGCGGGCGAGCTCCCGATCGAGCGTCGTGACCGAGATCGCCACATGGACCGCATTCACGGCCGCAAGCTTGGAAAGAAGATCGATGTCACGCAGCACGAGGTCGCTTTTTGTGACAATCCAGACCGGGTTTCGAAATGCCACGAGCACCTCCAGGCAGCGCCGCGTCAGCTGCCTCTCGCGCTCGATCGGCTGGTAGGGATCGGTCACTCCGGAGAGAGCGATCGGCTTTCGCTCCCAACCGGGCGCCGCCAGCTCCTGCGCGAGAAGCTCCGCAGCCTGGGGCTTCGCCAAGAGGCGCGTCTCGAAGTCGAGTCCCGCTGAGAGCCCGAGGTACTCGTGCGTCGGGCGCGCGTAGCAATATGCACAGCCGTGCTCACATCCGCGGTACGGATTGAGGCTCCAGTCGAAGGGGACATCGGGGCTGTCATTGCGCGACAGCACCGACTTGGCCCCGTCCTCCTCGACGACGGTCTGCGGGCTCGGCGCGTCGCGTTCCGAGTCATCCCACAAATCGGCGGCAGCGTCGGCGTCCGCCTCGTAGCGAAGCTTCGAGAAGCGCGAGTTCGGATTCTCGGCGGAGCCGCGCCCACGGGGAGCTTCGCCCGGCATCGTCCCTATCCGCCCAGTGTGTAACGAATCACATTCGTCACATCATAGATTTGTGCGCTCAGCGGCCCGCCGAGCGCGGCCACGTCGAGAATCCACGACTGCACGTAGAAGCCGAGCCCCTGCACGGCCGGACCGCCCGGGTTCTGTGCAAACCCGAGCTGATTCCCGGAGACGGCGACGACGGGCGTGAAGCCGCGCTGGGGTTTGAGATAGGAGCGGTTCTCGCCCGTCCACGGCCCAAAGTTCACTAAATTGCGGCCGAGCAGGCCCGCGGGATTCTGCGTTGTGTTGTACGTGAGCGTCTCGGGTCCGGCCCAGGCCGGCCCGCCGCTCACCGACGCGAACGTGAACGCGTTGATCAGGATCTGTGGATTCACAAATCCCTGGGCGAAATCGACGCCGAGCCAGAGCCCGAGCGTGGAATTCGACGGATTCAGGAGCGCCCCCGTGCCAGGCGCCGGGGCTGCGAACAAAAGCAACAGATCATCGATCCACTGCTGCAGCGGCATGGGATGGATTGATGCCAGGTCTGGCGCCCCATTGTTGTCGACCCAATTCTCCGGCTGCGGATTGGTGGTGCCGATGGTCGCCAGATCGCCTTCGAACATCACAAGGGGAACGATCCAGACCGATCCCGCCTGACTCGGCAGCGCACCCGTGAAGTTCGAATTGGCCGAGTACGAGAGCGTCTCGCCGGCCTGCGGACGCAGCGCGCCGCGGCCGTCGTCGGCATAGACCGCGATCGGTCCTACGGGGACCGTGCCGCCTCCCGGCATCGGGCTTCCCGCGCTCGAAATAGTAGCGTTCTTGATCGGCTGCATCAGCGACTGATCGAAGTACCACGTTACAACGAGTTCGTGGCTATTGTAGGTGAGCTGGTCGAGCCAGAAGTCGGTGCCCGAGAGTGTCGCACCGCTGAGCGTCTGCTTGGGGGCTCCCGTCTCGCGAGAAGTGAATACCATGCGCACCGAATTGGCGCCGCCGTATTGTGCGCCGTAGTCGACGACGCGGAAGCAGAGGGCGTCGCCTGCGGAGCTGCTGGCCGGCACCGCCACGCCGCTTCCCGCCGGCAGCATGAGCTTCCGATGGGAGATGGCGTTCAGCGCGCCCGTCACCGGAGTCGCAGGGAAAGTCACATAAGCGGGAGTCGATAAATCGGGAACCCACCGGCCCTGCTGCGGCGCCGGGGCCTCGACGGCTCGACGGATTTCCACTTGTGGAATCGTGTGAGGCCCAGAGGTCGGATAGAAAACCTTGAATTCCACGCCTCGGAAGTCGAGCTCGCGTGTGCCGCCAAGCGGCTGCGCCCGGAAATAAGTAAGAAGCTCCGCCGGCAGCACTTGCCACACATGCACGCCGGGACCGGGCGGGTTGGCAAAATGGATGTATTGAAAATCGCGGTTGTCGGATCTCCAGACGCCGATGGCGTTCGGCTCGGGCGGTGATTGCGCGAGGGCACCGGCGGCGCATGCGAGCAACGCGCCGAGGAGGCAGGCGGGATTTCGAACCATGGGAACTCGTGGGGACTGAGCCCCTCGAGCCTACCCGGCCCGGGCCAAGGGGCCATTGCCTCGGAGAGAGCCGCCCTCGTGGTAGGAAGGGTGAGTGCGCCATGGGTACTTCATCGCATTCGCCGCGCTCTCGGGCTGCCAGGCTGCCCCACGGTTGGCTCTTCTCGTGCCGAGCTCCGATGTGGAGCGGCGCCTCGCCGTCGACGCGTGCCCGCGCGTCGTCGCGCGCCTCGGCTCCGCCCATGCGCGCGCGCTCCTCGAAGGGCACCTCGTGCGGCCAGGGAGTCGCGCGACGCTCGTGCTCCGCGAATGGGATGGCCGATCGCCGGAGAGCGTCCGCCGTCTCACGCTGGCGTTCGATCCGGAGCGGGAAGGGGTGCTGCGGCTGCCCAGCGCCGAGATCGACCTCCAAGTCGACCGCGTGACGCTCGACGGCATGCAGGTGACGCCGCTTTCCATCGCGCAGGGGCGCCTCGAGATCCGATCGCTGGCCGCGGCCGAGATCGATCTTCGGCTCGAACTCCAGTTCGGCGAGCCGGCCGAGCCGCCGATTCGATTCGACCGTGCCCCGAATCGACGCGCGCTCGAGAGCTTGAGCCCGCTCGAAGGGCGAGCTCAGCCCCACGCGGAGCCCGCGCGCTTCGTTCAGCGAAGCTCGTCGTCGGCCGGCGGGCCGTAGATCTCTGCCCCTTCCCGGGTGATCGCAACAATGTCTTCAATTCGGACGCCGAGTTCCCCGGGCAGATAGATCCCGGGCTCGTTGGAGAGCGTCATGCCGGGTGCGAGAATTGTGGTATTCCCTGGGCAGAAATAGGGATCTTCATGCCCCTCCATTCCGATGCCGTGCCCGAGGCGATGAGTGAAGTATTCCGTCGAGCTACCGAAGCCGGACATGGCGACGACGGCGCGCGCCGCAGCGTCGACCGACTCGCACGAGGCGCCCGGCTTGGCCGCGGCCAGGGCTGCTTTTTGTGCATTCCGGACGCATCGGTACACTTCCCGCTGGCGCGGCGTCGGTTCGCCCGCGGAGAACGTGCGCGTGATGTCGCTCTGATAGCCGTCCAGCTCGCCTCCTGTGTCGAGGAGCGCCAGGTCGCTCGCGCGAAGCGGCCGGCGCTGCTTTGTCCCATGGGGAAACGCGGCGTTCTCGGCGAAGAGCGCGAGGCACCAGGTTTTTGTGAGTCCAAGCCGCTGCTGTGCGATGTTCATCGCTTCGGCCGCGATTGCTTCCTCGCACCCCGGCACGAGGAACCGATCCCGCACGATCTCGAGGGCAATTTTTGTGATCTCGCAGGCTCGACGGATGCGAGCGAGCTCACCCGCCCCCTTGATCGATCGAACGCGGGCCGTGACGGGGAGGCCGTCGGTCACATATTTCTCGCCCAGCGCCTTGGCGATGCGCACGGCGTGGGTGGCGCGCAGGTGGGAGTCGACGGCCAGGAGCTGGCCGCGGGCGCGCTTGCTCACGACGCGAGCCGCGAGCACGTGCGGATCTTCCCACTCTTCCCATGTATGAACTTCGCCGCGCGAGCCGATCAGCTCCCGCGCCCGCGATTCCTCGAATTTGGGGGCGATCCACGCAAAATCGCCGCTCTGGAAAATCAATACTCCAAAGAGCCTCTCGGACGCGCCCCAGCTGAAGCCCATGAAATATTGAAGATTCACCGTGGGGCCGAGCAGCATCGCCGCCACGGACTCGTGGCGCATGGCGAGCCGCAGCCGCTCGATGCGATCCTCATAGATGGCGCGATCCAGGGGCGGCAACGCCGTCGCGACAGGCGCGAGGTCGTTGAGCCGGGAAGCGACGTCGGCTCGCCAGCGCGTGCGGTCGTCGTCGCGAGCGGCCGCTGGGGCAGGCCGCCCTCCTGCGCACGCCGCCATCACAGTCGAGCCGGCCGCCACCAGGAATCCGCGTGCGAGCTGCCGGCGGGTCGGGTTCTCCGGAAAGAGCTCACTCATTGCGGCCTTCCGATCTCTGCAGGTTCAGGTGCTTCTCGAAGAAGAGTTCAATTCTTCGATACTCGTCGATCCATGAATGGGGCGAAGTAAATGTGTGATTCTGGCTCGGATACAGCATCAGCTCGAATAGCTCGGTCTTCCGGAGCTTCTGGAACCTCTCGACGAGCCGGATGGTGTCCTGAACGAAGACGTTGTCGTCCTTCATGCCGTGCAGCAGCAGCACCGGCCGCGCGAGGCTCTCGGCGAGGTCGATGGGGGAGCAGCGCGCATAGACATGGGGAACGTCGTCCGGGCCGCCTCCGAGCAGCGGGCGCGTGTACTCCGGCGAATAGGTGCGCCAGTCGGTCACCGACCGAAGGGCGGCGCCGCATGCGAACTCCGTCGGGTACCGCAGCAGGCACATTAAAGTCAAGAATCCGCCGTAGCTGCCTCCGTACAGTCCGATGCGGCTCCCGTCGACGCCCCCACGCTCCACGAGGAATCGCTTCGCCGCCAGGATGTCGTCGGAGTCGGGAATGCCGAGATTCTGAAAGACGTCGGTTCGGAATTTTCGCCCGTAGCCCGCGCTCCCGCGGAAGTCGGGACACATCACTACATATCCCATGGCGGCGAGCCGCCGGTGAAAATGGTGATTTACCACATATCCCGGGAACCCGAGAGAGGCGCGAACCTCCTGCAGATAGCCAGCGCCATGGAGAAAGATCACGGCGCCGCCGTTGCGGGGGATGCCCGGAGGAGGCTCGTATCGATAGGCCCACACCGTCGTCCCGTCGCCGCTGCGGTAGCTCACAATTTCAGGAACGATCGGCGCGCCTGGCGCATCGCTGGGTGCAGGCGCCGTGAAGGTGAGCCGAACCGGCGCCGACGAGCCGTCGGCCCGCTGAGCCATCAAATCCTCGGTGCGGCCGAGCTCCGCCCCGAGGAATGCCACAACGCTTGAGTCCCGCGCGAGGCGGGCGCCTTCGGCCCAGAGGGGGCCGCCGGGGAGCCCGGTGATCGATCCGTCTCGGCCCACGCGCGCGAATTGCGATGCATACGGCTCCGCAGGCTCTCGTATTTGTGCGATCCAGCCACCGGCTTCCAGGCGGGAAGCCCACAAGACGTCGAGGGTATCCGGAGTCTGCGGCGCGAGTTCGTCGCCGTCATCTGTGAAATCATAAATGCGCGCGCGGCCCGAGCGCTCGCTCAGAAGGAAAGGCTTGCCGCCCGCTGGCACGATCTGCTCCACGCCACCCACGGGGCCAGGAATCGAGAGCAGCTCGCGCGTCGATGTGGCCGGCTCGCCGGTGCCTGACGCACTCAAGGCAAGGATCATCCGCGCGGATCGGTGCTCGGCGGTGACGGCCGCCACCGCGCGTGCACGCCCGTTCCGGGGCGGCCTTGCCACAATTTCGATCGAGCCTCGGCGCGGCTCCTCGAGCCCTTCGATCGCCATGAGCTCGGCGCCGTCGCTCGGGCGCGCGAGCCGCGCCACGCGGCGCAGTTCTGTGTCTTTCGCGCTCCGTCCGCGCACGGGGCGAGTGGTGACCTTCTCCGTGAGAAAGTCCGGCATCATCCCCTGGCCTCGGATCTCGCCGTCCCGCTCCGACAGCACGACCCATGCGAGAGCTCCGAGAGTGTCGGGAATGATCTGATCGACCGACCACCCCTCCGGAGCCGCGATCGGCCGTCGCCACGACACGGCGCCTGACGGCTCAATCCAGGCGATCTCGACCTCCCCGTCGCCGCGGGGGCGGCTCGCGGGTGCCGTGGCCGCGCGGCTCGCTTCCCCCTCACGGGAGCTCGGCCCGCTGGCCGCAAAGCGCCCCGGACGTCCGCCCTTGCGAAATTGTACGAAGAGTCCTGCGTCGGTCACCGTCGCCCGCTCAATGGCGAAACCGGCTGGCCGTTCGATTTCCACGGCGCTTCCCGCCTGCCCCGACGGGTCGAGCTGTACGATCCATCGGCGCGGACCTCCGGAGAGCAGCGCCAGCCGGCCCCCCGGCGCAAAGCGGATTTCTGTGACATCCTCATCGAGCGTCTTCCAGGGGGCCGTCGCCGTCGTCGGCGAGCCGGCGGCCCAGCCCACGACACTCTTGCCTTCGCACCACAGGAGCCTTGCTCCTACGGGGGACCATTGCGCTCCGCGCCGTTCGCCGAGATCCACGCGTTCTCCGCCACGGCTCGAAACCACAAATAACCGGGCTGGGGCCTCGGTGGAATCGCCCTCGCCGCCGTCGCGGGCTCGCGGTTGCCATTGATACGCCACAGCCGAGCCGTCGGCGCTCACGCTGACATCGGTGGGGCGCGCGCCGTCGATCGGCATCTCGCCGAAGATCTCCTCCAGCGACGGCCGCACCCCGTCGCGCACGGACGCGCTGCCGTGCAGGCCCCGCGCCCCGCAGGCGCTGGTGAGCAGAAAGAGACAAGTCCATCGGAGGGACCGGCTGAGCATGGGCGGAGAATCTAGCTGCCGAGGGCGAAAGTGATTCGCGCGCAGCTCCAGGGCGCCGAGCGGCGGAGCGCCAGCCCACAGGCGAGCGGTCGCGCCTCCCGCCGGGGATTTCCCGTGTCAGCGGCTTGCGAGCCGGCCAGATCATTCGCCGCGTGGCAGCCCCATACGACTTCGACCTCCTCTGTCTCGGCAGCGGCCCCGCAGGTCAGCGCGCCGCCGTCCAGGCCGCTAAGCTCGGAAAGCGCGCCGCTGTCGTGGAGAAGGCCCGCACGCTCGGCGGCGTCTGCGTCGACACCGGCACGATCCCGAGCAAGACGTTTCGCGAGGCCGTGCGGTCCTTCTCCCGCACCGATCGATGGGGAACGGTCTACGGGGTGCCGAGCGTTGCACGCCCGACGGCCGATCAGCTCCTCTCGCGCGTCCATGCCGTCGTGCGCCAGGAATGTGAGATCATTGAAGCTCAATTGAGGCGCAACGACGTGAGCATGTATTGGGGGCGCGGTCGATTCCTCGACCCGCACACGATCGAGATTGACGCCGACCGCGGCTCCCAGGTGGTCAGCGCTGAGAAGATTCTGATTGCGGTCGGCACCCATGCAGCGCCGCCTCCGGCCGGAAGCGATCCGCGGGTGGTCGTCACGAGCGATGCGATCCTCGGACTAAAGCAGCTTCCGAAGACGCTGGCCGTCGTCGGAGCCGGAGTGATCGGCATGGAGTACGCCTCGATGTTCGCGTCGCTCGGTATCCCGACGACTGTCGTCGAGCGCCGCGAGAAGCCTCTCGAGTTTCTCGACGAGGAGATCCTCGTGGAGCTTATGCATCAAATGCGGAATAGTAATGTGACATTTCGCATGGGGGAGGCGGTCGCGTCCGTCGAAGTCGTGGCCCATGGCACGGGTTCGCGGGCCGCGCTCACGCTCGAATCGGGAAAGCGCATCGTGGCCGACCTCGTTCTCTACTCAGCGGGCCGCGTCGGAGCCACCGACGGGCTCGGGCTCGAGAAGGTGGGGCTCGCTCCCGATGCGCGTGGGCGCCTTTCTGTGAACGAGCGGTTCGAGACGGCGGTGCCGCACATCTACGCGGCCGGCGACGTGATCGGGTTTCCGAGCCTCGCGGCGACCTCGAGCGAACAGGGACGGCGCGCCGCGTGCAACGCCTTCGGGGTCGATGTGTGTGGATTTGATACAGTATTTCCGTACGGTATCTACTCCATACCCGAGATCTCGATGGTCGGCGAGACCGAGGGCGCGCTCACCTCGCGGCGCGTTCCCTACGAGCTTGGGATTGCGCGATATCGCGAGATCGCCCGGGGGAAGATCCTGGGCGACGATACGGGATTAGTGAAGCTCATCTTCCACCGCGAGACGCGGGCGCTGCTCGGCGTACACGCGATTGGCTCCGGTGCGACGGAACTGATCCACATCGGGCAGGCGGTGCTCGCGCTGGGCGGCGGTCTCGATTATTTTCTTCGGGCCGTGTTCAATTATCCAACCCTCGCTGAATGTTACAAGGTCGCTGCGCTCGACGCGGCGAATCGGCTCGCACGGTAGCCGGCGCAATTGCTGCGTTACCAGCGGTGATAGGCCGGGTGCCCCGGCTTCACTGCGACAAATGTGCCCCGGCAAAGCGCACAGATCTTTCCGCCGGACTCGAGCGTCGCCTCGACGATAGCGCGGTCTCCCGTCGATTCGACGACGCGTGCGCGAAGCTGCACGGGGCCGTTCGTGGGGGTCGGGCGCTTGAGCGTGATGGCGTAGTCGGCCGTGACGGTGCAGGGGGGCGAGTCGGCGCCCGCCTGCTTCATGAGGTGAATCGCAGCCGTCCAATTACTGTGGCAATCCAGCAGTGCTCCAACAATGCCGCCGTTCAGCACCCCTGGGAACGCCTCATGGTGGGGCTGCGGTGTCCACTGCGCTTCGATGGCATCGCCCCGATCAAAGCTCCGGATCCGAAGACCTTTGTCATTGGCCGGCCCGCACCCGAAGCAGGCGTTGTGCGGAGCGTACTGCTCCTGGAGGCAGGGGCCCGTGGGAGAAGCGGGATCGGAACTCATGGCAGCGACCCTATCACGCCGACCGGGCGCATTTGCGGAGTGGCTTGTCGGTGCTGCGGCATTAGAAGCGATGGAGGGCCAGCTTGCGTTGGAGCTGGAGGAGATGGACGTCGGGGTCGACGACGATGCGGTCGGGCTGGAACGCGCACTGGAGTCTTACAGATCGCTGTTCCCCGGGTCCAAGAAGGACCGTGGTCCGCTCCTCTCGGTACTTCTCATTGGGCTTCCCTGCGTCGTCGAACGGCTCGCCGAGCACGGCCGCCACGGTGACCGGTTCCTGCCCGGTTCCCACATTCCGAATCTCGAAGCCGACGTCCCAGGCGCGGAGCGAGTCGTCTGCGCCAGCGGGATTTGTCGAGAGAGCGGCTTGTTTGCGCTCCGCACCGGAAATTTTGAACTCCGGAAGCGCCGTGCCGTGATACCAGTCGCGAACAAATCGGTCAAAGCGCTCGGGATCGGCGGCCTGCTCCCGCATGACGGCGGTGAAATCCTGGAGCACCGGAAAATCTGTATTATTGCAATACTGATCCATGAACGCGCGCAGGCCCCGCTGCATGGCGTCGCGACCGAGGAGCCGCTCGGTCATCCAGAAAACCCAGCCTCCGCGGTCGTAGGTCACGGTCGTATCGCCCGGCTTCGAACCGTCAATCTTGACGAGCGGGCGCTCGGAATCGACTTGGCGTGAATCGCCATATCGCTCTTCGATGCGCTTACAGAACTCTCGGCGCGCATGCTCACCTTTCACCTGCTCCAGAAGACGCATCGTGGAATAGTGCGCCATGCCCTCGGAGAGGATGTTGCCTCCCGGGCCTTTCGCGGGCGTCAGCATGTTCCCCCACCACTGGTGCGCCGCCTCGTGGGCGGTGACGAAGAAGGCGAGGTGGGTCTTCGGGTCGTCCTCGACGAGGAAGCCGATGTTCTCAGAAAAGGTGATATTCGTGGCAAAGCCCTGGGCGTAGGAGGCGTGTCCGGCGAACTCGCTCAGCTTCAGCTCCTTCCAAGGGTACGGGCGGAACCACTCGGAGTACCACTTTCGCGCGCTGTCAAGGGCGAGCGACATCTCCTCGATATTGTACGCGTGCTCGGGGTGGTAATAGATCTTGGTGTCTGCGCCCTCCTTCACGACCCACTTGCCGGCGACAACATTATAGAAACGAACCGGCTGGTCGCTCTCCCACACGACAGTGCGGCGATTCCCTTCGACCGCGTCGCGCGTACAGACGCCGACCGAGTGAACCTGGTAATCCGCCGGAGCGTGCACAGTCACTTTTGTGGTGAACGAGCTCGGGCTGCCAAAGGCTGGCGGCGTTCGGCCGAGATAGAAGCTGTCGGAGTATTCTTTGGAATCGGTCCTGTTCTCCTCGTCGACTCCAACGCCGTCGACGAAGCCGACGAGGGGCGCGAACTCCGATCCGAAGCTCGTCAGGACGACGCTCGAAGGGAGAATGAACTGCCCCGCACCGCCGCCGAGCTTTGAGACTCCGTCGGGGAATTTTCCCTCGAACTCGAAGCCCACAGAAAGGCGTCCGTCGGGAGGGAGCGGCGTCGGAAGTGTGAAGACATACAGACCCGACTGATTCTTGGGCTCGAAGGGCTTGCCCTCGAGCTTCCATTGAACGTTCCTCCAATGGGCGCCGCCTGTGAACACGAGGCGCTCCATCGGATCCTTCCAGTCGTTCCAGAGCTGGTAGGTCCCCTTGGATCGAAGGCTGTGGGCGCCCGGATCGAGGTCGAGCTCCACGTCGACCGACGTGAGGGCCGGCTCCTGCGCATCGAGCCAAGTGCGAACGTTGCGGCGCCAATAATCTTTCTGCGCCTTCTCCATCACGCCCCCCTGGTATCCGCGGTGGACCCAGGTGCCGAGGACTCCGATCCCAATGCTCGGCAACGCAACAAAAGGCAGTATCGGAAAGGACGCGCGCAGCAGCGGCCAAGGCTGCAGCCGCTTGCTGAGATGGATCGCATCGAGCTCCCGCCGCGGGTAGAGCCGCACAGCAAGGATTACAAAGAGGATCGCAGCCGAGAGGACGGTGACTCGATTGAGCGCAAGGGCGCTGCCATCGATTTCGGCGAATCCGATGTCGGTCCAGCGCACGGCATCCCAGAGGTTCCAGCTGGTCGCCCAGTTGAGCCATCCGCGGAGCTGGCAGTAGCCCGTCAGCGCCATTGCTCCGAGCCCGAGCGCATAGGTGAGGTAACGATTGCGGCTCGCCGAGTAGAGGAACGCCGTGAGCGACGCCCAGAAAATGAAGGTTGGCGTGAGGACGAGCCCCCAGAGCAGCAGGAAGGGGCGGATTTCGAAAGGGACCTTCCCTTGAAAGGCCAGCACGATCCCGCATCCGAGCAGCGCGGCGACTTCGATCACCGCAGCCACGACGCTGATCGCCATTACTTTTCCGGCGATGAGCGCGGATGTGTGCGTCGGCGTCGATCGCCACAAAAGTGCGATGCCCGTGGTTGACTCGCGCTGGAGCGACTCGACCGTGTAGAAAAGTAAAAGGAAGCAAACGAGCGTCGTGAGCGTGTTGATCGAAGACGCCGCGAGGGTTCCGGAAGTCTGCAGCAGCGGTGTATCAAAGGCTCCCACAGCAAACGCCGCATTGCCGATCGTTTGCAACAGAATCAGCGGGACGAAGAGATAAAGGCCCGCTTGTCCTGCCAGCTCGCGCAGCTCTGCGCGCGACACAAGCGTGAATGCGCGGAGCCACCCGACGGGTCGTTGGCTCATGACGAGCGATCCGAGGGGCGCGAGCTGCCGGCGCTCGGTGGGAACTTCTTCCGCGGCGATCGCCGCCGCACCGGGAGCGATCCGTACAGAACCGCGCAGCTGTGACTTCAGACGTGCGGCGCTCCAGAGAACGCTGCCGATCCCGAGAGCCGCGAAGGCGCTGCGGGAGCCGATGAGGAGCCAGTCTCCAGCGACCGTGGAGTGATTATAGAAATCGACTCCGCGGTCGACGCGGAGATAGGTTTCGTTAAGCCAGCGGAAGCCGCTCGGTTCCAGAGCCATGAGCAGGCGGTTCCAGCGCGGGTCGAGCCACGTCGGAGACCAAGTTAATAAGAAAAAGAGCGTCGTCAGAAGGAGTGCGACCGGCAGCACAAACACGAGGATCGGTTTGCGGTTGCGCTCGCCGATGGCGAAGGAAGTTCCTGCTACAAAAATCACGAGAGGGAGCAGGAACTTGAGCCCCGGCGCCACGTAGGACCAGAGCACGAAGGGGCCGCGCACTTCTGCGGCGTCCGAGCGCGGCAGCAGGTGGCTGAAACATGCCAACGATCCGAGATGCAGGACCGCCGCAAGTGCGAAGGCCGTGAATGTGCCGAGGAACTTCCCCCAAACGTACTCGTGCGCGCGGAGCGGCGTGCTATGCAATAGATCCGAGACCTTGGCTTCGTCATCTCGGATGACCGACATGCCGGCGGCCACGGAGGCGAAGAAGGAGTACAAAAGGAGCCCCGTGAGCGACACCCACTGGGAGATCGCGAATTCGTTGGTGATCCAGGCGCGCTTGCCGCCGGTCGACGAGTCGCCGGTGCCGATCTGTACGTTGCCCGCCGAAAGGCCGAGGCTCATCAGGACCAACAGTGCCACGAGCGTCCAGAAGAGCGGGCGCCGCAGCGTGTCGCGCAGCTCGAGCCGGAAGACGGCTCCCATCCGTGCGAAGCTCACTGCGCGGCCTCCAGGTGGGCAGCGCTCTCCGACTGGGGCGCGCGCATCCGGAGCAAATAGGCGTCTTCCAGCGTCGGCGCCGCGGGCTCGAAGCCCTCAGGGGCGCGGCCGTCGGCGTCATACACGCGGACGCGATTCTTGCCTTCCCACAAAACCGCCTGCAGCACGCAATGGGTGCGCGTGAGCTGCTCGAGGGCGGCGCCGTCGGCGGCACCCTCGAAAACCTTCCCCGCGAGATCTGCCCGCGCGGCGGTCGGCGTCGTGTTCGCCACAATTCGCCCTTTCCGAACGATGGCGAATCGCGAGCAGAGCACGGCGACATCCTCCACGATGTGCGTCGAGAGAATCACAATTCGCTCCGCGGCGATCTCCGCCAGCAGCCGGTAGAAGCGATGGCGCTCCTCGGGATCGAGCCCCGCAGTCGGCTCATCGACGATCACGAGCCGCGGGTTCCCAGCGAGGGCCTGCGCGATGCCGAGCCGCTGGCGCATGCCCCCCGAGTACGTTTTCACTTTTCGCTTCGCCGCGTCGGCCAGATTCACCCGGTCGAGGAGTTCGCCGCAAAGCTTCTTCAATCCGCCGGGCGCCTCAACCCCCTTAAGCGTTAATAGATAATGCAACATCTGCTCGCCGGTCAGCGCCGGATAGAACCCGAAATCCTGCGGCAGATACCCAAGTCGCGCCCGCACCCGCTCGGGGTGGGCGAGGATGTCCTCGCCGTCGAGCTGCACGCTCCCCGACGTGGCTTCGAGGAGCCCAGCCAGAACGCGCATGAGCGTCGATTTCCCGGCGCCGTTGGGGCCGAGGAGTCCAAACATTCCGGGCGCAATCGTGAGGCGAATGCCTTGAAGCGCGGCGACAGGTCCGGGGTAGACCTTCACCAGGTCGCGAATCTCAAGCATGGCAGCGGGTAAGAGCTGTGAAGCTCCGAGGGAGGGTTCGAACGCGCCGTCAATCTCTGTGCCGGGCCGATTTTGCAGTACGACCGCGCCACCCGCTGTGTCAATTCGGCTCAGCGCGCGAGACCGGTACTCGCGGAGTTTTGTTTCGCGGATCTTGAGCTGGGGACGTCTCTCTGGGGCGCCTCCTTCGATGGTTCCGGCTTCCGACTCCTCCGACGCCGAGCTTCTTGAACAGACTGCCCGCGGTGACGCGCGCGCGTTCGAGCAGCTCGTGCGCCGATGGGAGACTCCTCTGTATCGATTCCTGCTACGGGTGACCGGCTCCGACGGGCTGGCTGAGGACGTGCGGCAGTCGACATTCCTGCGCGTCTACGAGAAAGCGGGCAACTTCCGGGGCGGCTCCGCCATGGTCTGGATCTTTCGCATCGCGTTCCGCGGCGCGGTGCGCGCGCGCCGCCGAGAGCAGGTTTCGCGCCGCCTCCTCGTGGGACCGGTCCCCGACGCCGAGCTGTTGCCTTCTCCGGAATCCTTCGGCGACTGCGCCGAGGCTGCCGAGGAGCGCAGCGCCGTGCGCGCTGGGCTCGCCGAGCTCTCCGAAGCCGATCGGGCTCTTTTATGGCTTTGCGTGGTGGAGTCGATGCCGCTCGACGCGGCGGCGCGAGTGCTCGACACGCCCTCCTCTACGCTTCGCTACCGGCTCGGACGCGCGCTGGCGCGGCTTCGGGCCTGTGTCCGCAAGCACGCTGCCGGCGGCACTGAAGAATATTACTCATTGGAATCATTCAATACTCAACATTCTTAAAGTCCACGCAATGCCTGCTCAGCCGATCCATCATGTCGACCTGTGATCATATCAAGCACAAGATCCCGGAGCTGGCTCTTGGCATTCTTCCTCCCGATGCGAAAGCGCGGGTGCAGGATCACATTTCCAGCTGCGCGGCGTGCGCGCGGCGGCTCGCGAGAGCCGAGGAGGCAGCGGGCCTCATGCGGCGCGAGGCCGATGCCGGTGTGCCTGCTCCTCCCACAAACGTGCTCGCCATCCTCGGGGGCGCGGCGCGGAAGGCTGTTCCGCCGACGCCGAAGCCGGCGTGGATTCGGATGGCGCGCGCCGCGATACTTGTGTTCGCTTTTGTGGGATTGGCCGCGGTGATGCGCGCGCGCGTCGCCGCCTCCGATGGAGCGCTTCGAGTCGAGGTGCGCTTGCCTTGGGCGGGGGAGCCTTCGGAGTCCGCCGAGGGCTGGCGGGATGCGTCCGAGGAGGCGCGCTGGGCGGCCATCGAGCCGCGCGTCCAGGATCGCGTCCGGGAGGAGGTTCGCGATTTATTGGTTCCCGCGCTGCGGGACGTTGCACTCTCTCTTCAATTCTCCGAGGAGCGAAGGCAGGAGGAAATGATCACTCTTGCCCGCTATCTCGACGGCACACGCTTCGACGACGCCGCTCGGCTCGAGGACGCCATCGTTCGCACTCGGGAAGACTTGCAAGCCACACAATCGGCGGTGGTCCAGGTCGCCCGCCACGCATCCATTCTTTACAACCCCAAGTAACATCATGAACCGAATCGCACTTCTCGCGTCGATTTCTCTCAGTTTGATTCCCGCATGGGCAACGCTCGCTCCGAGCACGCCGGCTGCTCGGCTGCCGCAGCAGGCGTCGATCGACTATCCCGTGCTTCTCAAGGACCTCGAGACGATGCAGCGAGTTTTGTATCGAGAGCTTGACGGCGCGTCCTCGGCGGAGTCCGACTTCGTGCGAGTGTTCAGCACGTCGGGGCACCTGCTCCGGACAGGCTCAGGATCTTATTATTACCTTCCGGGCGATGGCCCGCTCTTTCTCCTGAGAGTCGGAGCGACGCTTGTGGGCAGCGCTACACCGAAGAGCTCGAAGGACGAGCCGGCCAAGGAGCGCACTCTTTGGGAGGAAGTGCAGGACGAGATGGAAGGACGGCCGGCTGCCGCTCGCACCCCGGAGTCCGCCGAGGAGTTTGATCCGAAGCGAGTGGACGAGCTGCGCGACAAGGTCTTGCACGCCGTCGGCCGGTACGGAACGAAGATCGCACAGATCGGAGAGGACGGATTTATTACCGTGATCCTCAACGGAAAACCGAGCGCAGGGGAGCGCTCGGCGTATGTCCAATCAAGCGGGTTTGGCACCGTGGGTGACCTCTTCACACAGTACGGTGGCTCCTCGGTGATGACGATTCGCGTCGCGCTTCGCGACGCGCGCGAGTACGCCGACAACAAGATCGGCCTGCCGGAGCTGCGCCAGCGCGCCAAGGTCGCGAGCTACGCAACGCCGAATGTGGGACGAGGAAACATGTTCCGATCTCCGCGGTAGCCACGGGCTGCGGCCGAGAGATCCGCCTCTGTCGTGCTTGAGTCGTGCCCCCGGCTCTGCCGAAAGGCAGCCGGGAGCATTGGGAGGGAAGCTGTTTATGGGAACCGAGGCTCGGTGCAGCCGGAATTGGCTCGTCTCGTCGGTGGCGGCGCTCGTGGCATCGGCCGCAGCGATCTCTTTTGTGGCCTCCTTCGGCGCGCGCGCCGTGGCCGCGGAAGGGGACGGCGCCAGTCAGTCCGCGATCTACGGTCCGGGGACGCCGCTACCCACCAAGGTTGGATCGGAGCTCTGGGCGCAGCTACTCGAAGGGAACCGGCGATTTGTGCGCGGCGCGCTCACGACGCGTGCGGTGATCGGGCGGCGCGAGCAGCTCGCGCACGAGGATCGGCCGAAGATCATTTGCCTTTGCTGCTCCGACAGCCGCGTGCCTCCCGAGCTCGTGTTCGACCAGGCGATCGGCGACGTCTACGTTGTGCGAACGGCCGGAAATGTGGCCGACGCGGTGGCGCTCGGGAGCCTGGAGCACGCCGTCGAGCATCTGCTTGGAAGCCTGCTCGTGGTGCTCGGCCATGAGAATTGTAGTATCGTGGCGGCGGCGGCCTCGGGGGAGCCGATGCCGACGCCCAACCTCGAGTCGATCGTGAAGCGGATTCGGCCGGCGCTCGCGACGGTCGATCCGGCGTCAACGGGAAAGGACCAGATCGCGTTAAAGCAGGTCGAGGCGAACGTGCAACGGAGCGCGCGGGCGCTCCTCGAAGAGAGCCCGATTCTGCACGCCGCGGTGGGGAAGGGGAATCTGGCGCTCTACAAGGGCGTGGTGCGGATCGCGTCGGGGGAAGTGACGCGCCTCAAGTAGCGAAAGGAGGCTGCCGCGTGCGACGATGGCGGCCATGTCGATCGGCGCGCTTTATTTATTAACGATGACTGTGGCGTTGCAGCAGCCGGCCTCCGCGCCGGCGGCGGCGCCTGCGGTACGCTCGCTGATCACGCTGGAGCCTGGCGCAGTACTCAGTTATCAAGGGTCGGCGCGGCTTTCGGTCTCCGGGGAGATCGAGGCGAAGTCGAGCGCAACCTTTGAGCTGCGATTTGTGGTCCTCGGGGCGAGCGCCGACGGCGGATTGCGGGTCGCAATGTTTCGCACCGTGGGGCTGCATCGGCAGAAGCTGCAGGGGGTGGAGTCGGAAGTGCCGGCCTCCCAGGCTGCGTTTTTATGGACTCTCGATGCGGATCTGAGACGCGCCGGGACGCGCATGGCGCCCGCGGCGCAGGAGCGGATGCTGGAACCCTTCCTCGATGTATTGCCTTTGCCTTTCGGAAAGGCGCCGGGGTCGAAAGGGGAGAAGGTCGCGGGGGATCGTGTGCGTACGCCGCTCGGCCTCGAGTTTGATGCGCAGGAAATGTGGTCTTGTGCGGAGCCGACCCCGCAGTCTCGCATCGTTTCGGCGGTGCCCTCAAAGCGGCCGGCGGCGGCGGCCGGCGGCGTGGAAGGGGCGAAGCTCGTCGCCGCGGCGCGTGCCTTCGAAGTGGATCTTACTCATCGACGCATTCGGAGATTTGTTGCGAGCTGGCGGGTGGAGCTTGCCGGCGAGGTGCAGCCCGGGCACGAGTCGGGCGATTTGAATGCCGAGCTGAAATCGGCCGCGGTACTTCCTGCCGCGGAGCTTGCTTCGCTTGTGGCCGAGGCCGACGCCCTCGACGCCGCGGTGAAGGCCATCGAGGCGAAAAATGAGTCGGAGGAATTGTTGGAATCGCGGCTCGTGAGGCTCGAACGCGAACTCGCGGCTTCGGCCTTCGCCCCCGAGGTACGGCGGCTCGCGTCGGTCGCCCGGGCGCGTGCCGCTGCGCGCTCCGGCGCGCCCGCCTCGGCTCCTGCGTCGCAACCGGCGAGATAGCCTTCCGCGGCGGGCTTGTTCCGGCGGCGCAAGCGCTCGTCGACCGTCGGAAACCACGGCCGAACGTCCGATCGGCGGCTGCATCGATGTCGCTGTTGCGTATCCCGCGCGACAACCATCACCCCCGCAAGCAGGAGCGGAGAACCCGGGTGATCTGAAGTCCCCTTCCCTGAACCAGCTCATTGAGGATCTACCCCAGGAGGACGACTGGATCCTGGACAGGGCGACGGATTCGCCTGCTCTCGACCCCGTCGCCGCGGAGTTCGAAGATCGGTTCGCGCGCGGCGTCCAGCGCTCTGACGATGAGTGGCGAGCCGCGCTGCTGCGGCCCCACGCGATTCACTTCCGCGAGCGATGGGCTGCCTATCACACATTCTATGTGTCGATGCGAATTCCGGCATGGTTGAACGCATCACAGATTCGCCTTGAGCCGAGGAGAGCGGGGCTGCGTGCTGCCCAGTCCGGAGCACCGTACATATCCGGCTGTAGAATCTACTTGTTGGATGGGGACGATCGCGATCGTCATCGTTCTCGTGGAACTCTGCCGGTCGGCGAATACGACTTGGTGTTTGATGTTACCTTGGGAAGCAACAGAAGTGGTTTGTCGCAAGGCGTCGCGCAGAAGTTGCCCATGGAGCCCGCTCCGATCTGGAGAGGACCGGCTCAGGTCCGAACTGTGAGGGTTGCGCCGATGGCGGACGTTCTTCCACCCGTGTCGGGCGCCCACCTGGAATGTGTGATTCAGATCTCGACGTCTCTCCAGATCGCAATAGTCTGGGAGCAGTGCCGCGAGCTAGCTTCGCGCGAGGCTCCGGGGAGGACGCCCACAACGCTCGTATTCGAGATCTCGGGAGCGGCGGCACGCCTCCTCGCCTCGACCGCTCTTTCATTATCGATCGAGGTTCGAAAAGGTGCCGTGGTTCTCGAGGAGCATGAGCGCCTCGAAGTGTGCCCCGGAGAGCCGATGAGTGGTCATACTGACAACGGTACGGCGGAGCCGATTCTTTGGGAGGTCGGTCTCTTCTCGATTTCGTCCCAAGGCGAGTCGCTCGCCTCGGCTCCGGATTGCTTTGTGCGCACTCTCGGCACCGATCGAAATGTGACAAAGTCCTTCGAGGCCAAGGCATGAGATCACCATGCCGCTCTCGAGCGTTTTCCGTCAAAGTCCAAGCACGGCGCCATTCTCGAATACGATCCTGAGTGGAAGATCCCGATGATTGCGTTCCTGTGAGAGGTCACGGATCCTTCGGAGAGGAGGCGTTTCCAGGATTCCTCCGAGCTAAGCGCGGGCCTCGGCGCCCGCGGCGTCGCCCACGACTCCGCCTGAGGCGCGCACCATCGACTCGTCCCTCTCGGCGCTCGGGAGTCGATCGAGATCGCGGATTCTGATCGCCGGGGAGCGCGGGGACTTTTCAATGAAATGAATGCGACGGGACGCTGGCGTCTCTTACAGAATCGTAGGTAGACTGACGAGCTGGCAATTCCGCCGCCGGTTTCCTCAAGAATGAAGACCCTGCGTTGGGCCGACCTCAGTGCTGAGGAGCAGGCCGAGTTACAACAGCTCATCCGTTCGCCGGCGGCCGGCGCCGCCTGGGCGCCGAGCAACGATTGGATCGGCTTCGTCCTGCTCGCGCTGCCTGCAGCGGTGGCGGGCACCGTCGCGCTCGGGATGAGCTTCGGTTTTGGGAGCTCGATCGGAACCTTTCAATTCGAATGGAGGGAGATTGGGCTCGAAACCGCGCTCACGATGGCGCTGCGACGCCACTTGTTTCTTCTTCCGCTTGGGTTCGCGCTCTGGCTCGCGCTCTTTCTCGTGAGGAATCGGAAGCGCCGGGGATATGCGGTGACGAGCTTTGCAACGATTCGAGTGGCGGGGCATCGGCTGCGTCTCATCCGGCATGGAGATGTAGCGCGCGTCACTCGCCACATCATCCGCTCAAGGAGAAGCTCGTTCACAGTATTTGAACTATATGATCGCGAGGGTGAGAAGCTCACCTGCCTTACGCACGGCACCTTCGCGGACGCGGCCATCGCGGCCATCCAGCGCGGGCGAGCCGAACCCCTGCCGGTCACGATCGAGCCGGCGACAGATCGATTGTGAACTTCCGCGAAGCTCCTTGGGGCTCCCGCGTCTCTCGCACAGATTCTCCCATGAAGAGACGAATCTACGGCGCTCTCGTCCTGCTGCTTGGAGTCGCATCGATCGTCGCGGCATGGACCACGACCTCGGAGATTCGTACGAAAAGCGGCTGGCCTTCCGTCCTGGGCAAAGTCGTCGACCGCCGCCTCGAGTCCGGACGCCGCGCTTGGCGACGCGAGCCGCGCGTGACCTACGAATATGTCATCAACAATCAAACCTATAAAAACGACCAGGTATTCATGATGCAGGGCGCCGACGGCGACGAAGCGGACATGCGGCGGCTCATCGACTCCGAGATTCCCGAGTGGGCGACGGTCTATTACGACCCCGCCGATCCGTCTCGCTCCTATCTAATCGCCACTCCGAAGCTCTGGTTTTATGTGTTACTAGCAGCCGGAATTCTCATGCTCCCAATCGGCTTACTCTTGATCGTCAGCGGAGGGGAAGAGTAAGGTCTGTAGGCTGGCCAAGCCGGTTCTCATTAGCGCTCCATCGGCCACCGCGCTTTGAAGAACTGTTGGCTTCTGTCAGGCCAACTCATTTCTTGCGAGCGACACGATGCCATCGTCTGCCATTTCGATGAGTTCGGCAGCAAGCGTTGGTCGGCGCAGGTACTGTGCGATTTCTGCATTCGTGCCCGTGTAAAACATTGCCGAGGACGTGGAGAGCTCCGACTCGGTCTTGATGGAGAGCTCCACGTAGCGGCGGGCAGGCTTTCCCGGCACCGGCGCAAAACGCAGCGCCCCTTTGCGTCTTTTGTATTGAAGCGCAAACTCAATAGGCTCGAAGGGGCCATCGGGCGGATTCCGCTGCTCGATCGCTTCGATCATCCACTCGATGAGCTTGGCGAACATCTGCGCAGGCTCATACTGACCTGTCGCAACATACAATCTCTCGAGGCTCGCCCGATCCTCGCGCTCTTTCTGAGTTTCATACTTTTCACGTTCGAGGCTCTTCGGCATGTCCATCTCCTCCAGCACGTCCTTCGCGAACTGCTGAGCCCGAGCTGTGAGCTCCTTGTTGGGCGCTACTTCTCCGTCCTGATCCAGCTTCGCCCGCCAAAGCTTGGGCCCAGACGCGCCTTCGACTCGATAGAACAGCATGCAGATCTGGCCCTCCAAGCGTACGAATCGAACTCCGTTCGATTCGGGCATCGGATCGATTAAGTTGCGCTCGCACAACGCGAGCCATTCGTGGGCCGCGACACCCGCCGGCTGATAGCTCGAGGGAATGCGAAACCAATCGAGCGACACGTGCCCGTCGGTTGGTTTTTGTGGAGCGTCGCTGCCGACAAGACGAGCACGCGCCGCGGAGCAATGGTAGCTCGACATCTGTAGACATGCGTCGTGATAGGAGCGCAGGGTCTTGTGGCCACCCACCCGGCGGCTCACATCAGGCTGGCCCGTGAGCAGCCCGGCTGTGTTGAGCTCGTTCAAGAGGCGCGCTCGTTTCGCCAGTGCAGCAACCTGCTCGGCTTCGTCTCCCGAAGCCAGCCGGTCGACCTCGAGAGCGAGCGTCTCGAGCGCGAGAAGCTGATGGTCGAAGACGTGGTCGTGGATGAGCGCCAGCTCATCGCGATGGGGCGGCCACGTCGGGGGGTAGCCCTGAGGCATGGCGAGCCACGGGCGAAGTCCATATTTCTCCTCGAGCTCCTCGGCGAGCGGCGGCCGAAATGCGTGCCAATTCCCGTCTCCATCGTCGATCACGCGCGGAGTGGGATTGCAGGGATTGCGTTCGAGTCCGACATGCTTGGCGAACCGAAGGTACGCCGAGGCTCCGAGCGCTTCGACACCAGCTCTCGTAATGTCACAATCCCACATGCTGACTTCGACGAGATGAGTTGCGTTCGGATTCCTTGCGAGTGCAATGGCGCCACGATCACCGCATGCGGATTGTGCGCCGTCGAGATGCAGCGACGACAGCTTCGCAAGCATCGGCGAGGCGAGGATTTCCTCGATGGGTCCGTATGGGCTCTTCAGGTCGACATGTTGAATGGGCGCAAGAGTCAATAATTCCGGCAGAAGCTCGAAGAATCTCTCTCCCGGCAGATCGACTTCCGCCACGAGGCCACGGCAGAACTCATAGCGGGTCACGAGCTCGGCGACCCGACCTGCCCACTCAACACCGTGGGCTTTGATGAGCCGATTGATGGTGCGCTTCAATTCCCACGCAGCGGCCGAACTCCGCGCTGAGGGTGGAATGAGTCGGTAGGCGAGCTGGGCTTCCAGCAGCTCCGCCTGCGGGTTTGCGTCGGCCTTCCACTGCTCGAGGAGTGCATACCGCGCCGCCAGCGAGGCGGGCTGTTCCATCACGCGCGACCAAGCGTTCATTGCCACTCCCGGCGGCGCCGCAGCGATGGGTCCATTTCGTGCAGATTGATGGAACGTGAGGACGGGGTCGAGTGCGTCGAGGGGCCGTCGGTGCGCCACCCGGCTCGCCATGTTCACGAGCGCGCCGGAAGCCGTCCAGCGGGCGGTGCGCAGCCGCGCTGCGCCACTGCCCTGGTGGTCCTTCGGTCTCGGGCTAGCCTTTGGCCCCATGGTTCACCGCACTCCGCTCGGCCTCGCGCTGCTGAGCTGTCCGAGCCTCGTCTGGACCCTCGCCCTCATGGGGGATGACGCGGGCAAGAAGCTCCGACTCGAGCCCGGGCTCGAGCTCGTCTACAAGGGAAAGCTCGCTCTCGACACGCAGGCCGACGGCGGCTCGATTCGGTGCGAGTCGCCCTGGACGCTGCGGGGGATCGTCACGGCGCGCCATGCCGACGGCACGGCCGAGTGGTGCCTGCTGCCGTCGATTCCGCCGGTCGACGCCACGCGCGGCAGCGAAACCGTGGGTCAGCGCGCCATCGACGCCATTGTCACCGCGCGCTACGACCCGTCGCCTGATGAGGCGCGGCACGCAATCGAGAAGCCGTTCCTGTCGCTCGGGAATGTCCTGGAGGAGACGGCACTCGGCATCCTTCCGCTGCCCTTCGGCGGGGCGCCCACGAGCGCCACGGGCACTTCGGAGTCGCCCTCCCTCACACTGCCCGGCGGCCTGAGGTTCAAGACACCGGTTCGATGGACGGCTCGAGCCGTCCAGGACGGGATCGAGATCGCGGCCCGTACCCAGCATGCCGGAGCCCAAGGGGAGCTGCCGATCCCCGTGCAGCTCGATCATTACAGTGCCGACTATCTATTGGATTCGCAGGCCGAAATGGTGAGATCGCTGCGCATGGCATGGACGCGCTCAACCGATTTGGGTGGATCCAAGAACGTACAAAAAGAATCGGCGGAGCTGACTCTCGAGAGCGCGCGCGTCCTCGACGCCGCGGCGCTGAAGCAGGCGGGGGAGCATCATGCGCGAGCGAAGGCGCTTCAGAAGTCGCTCCGCGCCCCCGGTGCCGATCTCGCGTTGGCGGAGCAGTCGGGACAGGCCGCATTGGAGAAAGCCAAAGGCACGCCCTGGGAAGCTCCCCTCCGCGGCCTTCTGGCCCTGATCGCGGAGCGCCGCGCGAGCGCGCTGGCGAGCGGCGCTCCGGATGCCGCGACTGAAGAGAAGTGACTCTCAGCAAGCGGGACATGCTTCGTTGAGCTTTCGCAAGGGCTGCACGGAGGACTCTTCGCGCGGGCACGGCGGTTGATCGGGGTTGGGCAGACTCAGGAGGTTCCTATGCTGCTCCGCAACCACCTGCTCCTTCCGGCGACATTGTTTGTTGCGTTTCTCGTCAGCCCGATTCCTGCGCCCGCGTCGTCGGCCCCCGTGACCGGGCCGCTCCACGGCGAGTGGCTGGGGACGAATCTGTTGACAGAATATCCGTCGACCAGCTCGAAGCCGCTCAAGGACAAGAACGTCTTTACGCTTCTCATCTCCGACCCGAGCTCGAGCTTCAGCTCGAAGATTATCGCCGACGTGCAGGGGGTCGGGACATTCCAAGGCGTGCGCTATGGAAACCGCTTCTTCCTCGTTCAGAACATGGGGGATCCCCAGTCATTTCTCAGCGGAAAAGTGACAGTCAACGCGAAGACGGGTCTCGGCACATCGATGAGCGGCCGCGGGTCGTCGATGGATGAGTACGGCATCGTTGACTTTACGATGACGGGCAAGCGCCCCAAGAAATAGATGTTTCTACCGGCGCACGCGCAAGGCGCGGCGCGATGAGTAGATTTGTCCGAAGGCGTCGCGTGTGCGCACCTCGATCCACTGGTCGCCCTCCGGCAGCTTCGGGGGCAGCTTTCCCGCCCAAAGGTGCGGGCAGATCTGTGGCTTCGGCAGCGCGACGCCCGGGACCGGCGGCTTGATCGCCGCTTCCAGCTGCTTGAGACGCAGGAAGGACGGATCGGCGCGGGCGACGCGCTCGAGCGGCTTCCAATCGCCGGCGCCGACTCGCATCTCGACCACAGATCGTTCGGAGCCGGCAAATACGTTGACAGTCACTTCCGCGCCGTCGTCGGCTCCGGTCTGCTCGGGGGCGCCGATTTCCATTTGATAGCTCGCGGGGCGGCCAGCCGCCTTGAACTCAATCGAGTAGCGGTTGCCGTCAAATGTAAAAATCGAATAGCCGTTCGGCGCTCCGTCGGCCATGGTCGCGTGGGGGATGCCGCGCTCGTCGGGGAGCCCGCCCCACCAGCTGCCGCACACGGTCACGTTCACGAGATGGTGGTGCGGCTTCGCGCCGCGCCAGCCTTCCTTGTCGCCGTAGAAATAGTGAGTTTGGGTGTGCATGTGGGCCGCGACGGAGATCGCGTGCGGGCGCGGCTCCAGCAGCCGGAAGAAGGCCTCGCGGTCGCGCAGTTCAGCGAGCGGGATGTGCATGAGCGCTACGACGAGCTTGTCGGGAGGAACCGCTTCGAGATCGCGCTTCACGAACTCGAGCTGCTCGCTGCCGAGCTCGCCGTGGTAGGCGCCCTCCTTGCCGCGCGAAGCTCCCACCCAATGCACATTATCGAGCGCAAGGAAGTGCACTTGTCCGTAGTCGAAGGCGAAATAGTTCGGTCCGAATTGACGCTCGAAGGTCTCGTCGGAGTGGCGGTCGTCGGGCGAATCGTAATTCATGTCGTGGTTCCCGAGCACGTTGTGCCACGGAATCCCGAGCAGCGCGATCGCCTGATTGTGGGGCTCGAAGACCGAGAGATCGTCGAAAACGATGTCTCCGAGCGTCGTGCCGAAGAGGGCCTCGGTGCTGACCAGCTCCTCAAGAATATCGTGGCGCATGAAGTCCACTTCTTGGACATTGCGCGGCTGCGTGTCGCCGAAAAAGAGCGCTTGGAACTTGTCCGGCTCCGGCTTCTCGATGAGTGGGAAATCGATGGAAGCGGGAAGCGGTCCCGTCGGCGCGACGCCCGGGAATCTCTGCTTCGGTGAACCTGCCGGTTTGTGGGTGTAGAAAAATTGTGGGATTTGAAGGCTGTTGACGGGGGATCGCCAGCCTCGCGGCTTCAGGACGAAAAATGTGGTCTCTTCCCCACGCACCGGCAGCGTCCATCGCCCTTGAGCGTCGGTGGTAGCGATGTCGAGCTGATTCGACACGCGCACGCCGGCGAGCCCATCCTCACCCGCGTCGCGAACGCGGTTGCCATTGCGATCCTGGAAGACGATGCCGGTCGCCTGCGTGGGTGTCGGCTCGAGCGGCTCGCGGAGCCAGGCGCGCGCCGCGCCGAGAGTGGTGAGCGCGAGCCCAAATCCGAGCGGCACGAGTCCGTGGACCCAGCGAGGGAGAGGCGAGGAGCTCATGGGCAGCCATGCTGCCGGGAAGCGATCGGAGGACATCGTGAGTTTGCGGCGAAAGCGCGGTGAGGGTGCCGATTCGCGTGTGAAGCTACTGTCCCGGGGGTGACGTGTCTTACAGGAAGCCCGGAGGCTCGACATGGAAGGCACGGCTTGGCGTGGCGACTTGGAGACCTGTGACTGAGGTCGCAGGACGAAGGGGGCGCGGTCGGTCTTGGCGCGGCAGCGGACAGTCCATGAGGGACTTGCGGGGTTTCGCCGAGCTGAGCGCGGCTGACGATATGTGAGTTGGGAAGAATGGGCGTGGTCAGTCTTGGCGCGGCAGCGAACAGTCCAAGAGGCCATTCCAGGATCCCTCCGAGCTGCGCGCGGGCCTCGGCGCCCAGCGCGGCGTTGCGCGTCCTCGGCGTAGCTTCTCGCTACGCCTGCGGACGCGCGCCTTGCGCTAGGCGCCGACTCCTCGCGCTCGCTTTGCGGAGGAATCCTGTCATGGCCTCCCGATGCTCGGCGGCCCATCGGCTGCGCAGAAATCGACCGGCGCTTCGCGCCCGTCGGATTCTGCGCGCGCCATGGCCTCGCATCTGCGGAACTCGCCGCGCCAAGACCGACCCACGCCCCATTCCAAGCCGTCACCCATTTGTAATGGAGTGGGTCGAAGCCTTCATCGGTGTCGTGGGGCGCGGGGCGCGGGGCAGGCCCCGCGAAACCGGTTGGCGCACGCGCCAACCCCACGATCTGTGGCAAATTAAGCGCACGCGCCGATCCCACGTATTGTGGATCCAGATGGCGCGCGCGTCGTGACTACCGCGCTTCGTGGTCCCGCAGCTTCGAGCGGCGCACAAGCACGTCGGCCAGCAAGCCCGCACAAAAAACCTGCAGCGCGCCGCCGTAGGTCACGAGGGTCTTGGGCCGCAGCGGGCGGAAGTACACGAATGAATCGCGGTAGTGGAAGTAGATGGCTACTACCATTGCCACAACAGCAAGCGTTGCGAAGAACGACAGCGGCTGGCGGTAGAAACGTGCCCGCGCACCTTGGCGCCCCGAGAAGTGCTCGGGCCTGAGCCACTCGCAGGCGAGGTCGGCCAGGTAGCCGGTTAGCAACACCTGCAGGGACGTAAAGAATGTGAGATATGCTACATCCCCAATTCCAATGCTCTTGATGAGCGCATCCCAGAACTCCATGCGCCGGCCATCGTTTGGATCGAGCGAGAGGCTCGTCGCCTCTCTCCAGGCGGCGATTGCGTCCCGAACCGCAATCGCGCCGGCTACCACAAATCCGAACACCGCTAAAGGCGTGAACACCTTGAGCGGCCGAAAATACAGAACGGTCCGGACGACGAGGTTAAAGAAGTTCGCCGTGTCGTAGATCGGTCGGATCTTGGAAGTCCCCTGCCGCTTCGCATAGTCGATGGGCAGGAAATCGACGCGGAACGCGTTCGTCAGCGCGGCAAGTGTGATCGTCGTCGTGAACGAGAAACCGTCCGGCAGGATCGGCTCGAACCTCGCCACGAGGCTGTGCTTCATGGCGCGCAGACCCGAGTTCAGGTCCGGCACCTTTCGCCCAGCGAGAAAATTAGCAAGAGTATTCAAAAGCCATTTCGCTGGCTTTCGCACGAGCGGCACGCTCGCCGACGCCAGCGACCGCGCACCCACGGCCATCGCCGCACCGGCGCGCACGCGCTCCACGAGCTCCGGAATGCGTCCGTTCGGATAAGTGCCATCGGCGTCGGTGATGACCACGACGTCGTAGGTCGCCTCACGAATCCCGCGCTTCAGCGAATAGCCGTAGCCGCGGTTCGGCTCATTGCGCAGCACGCGCAACGGCGCGCCCGGCTCGCGCTCGACGGACGCGAGCTCGCGCGGCGTCCCGTCGGTCGAGCCGTCATCCACGACGAGAATTTCGAACGGCTCCTTGGAACGCGAGGCGAGCTCCCGCAGCTCACGCACGACCTCGGCGACACCGCGCTCCTCGTTGTAGGCCGGCACGACAACGCTCACTCCGAGCGCGCGCTTCGAGTTGGGGGCTGTCTCTGCGGGGGCCAAGGGCGCCTCGAGACTACGGCACCGCCTGAGGAGATGCGAGCCGACACGAGCGCAGGCATACAATCGAGCGGGCATCGCCGCGGCGCCATGGACGACCACCTCGACGCTTCGAAGCCCCCGCAGCCTCCGAAGGCTGTCGCGGGCGAGCCGGCTCCGCCCCAGGCGCCGGCCGGGGAGCGGCGCCCGCGCAAGCGCCGCCGCGGGAAGGGCGAGCGGCCGCCGGCGCCCGACGCCGCACGCGCGCCGCAGCGCCCCACGCAGCCGCCCGAGCCACGCGTGCCGCTCGCCGACGCCGTTCGCCAAGCGCTTGCGACGCTTCAGCGCAGCGCGATCGCCATGGCCCGGGCTCGTGGGCTCGAGGGAAAGCTCGACGCCGTCGAGCTGCGCGTACGGATTGGGAAAGCGGCGCGCCCCGAAGCGCTCGCTGAGAGCTTTCTCCATGAGCTCTCCGCGCGGCTCGACGAGGCGCAGAGCGAGGAAGACGCCGTCGTCGCCAATCACGCCTATTGCTTCCGGTGCGATTCGTTTTTGTGCACTCACTCGCGCCCCGCGGATCCGCGCGAGGTGCTGAGCGGCTACGAGCCGACGGGGCGGCCGATCTGGACCGACTTCGTGTCGCTGCTGCTCGACCGGCGCGACGAGCGCGCGCAGGCGGTCGCCGAGCGGGCGGGTGGAATTGTGGCATTCGTGCTCGACGGCCCGAGCCTGACGCGCAACCGCATTGAGGCCTTCGGCGGCGAGCGTCCGCCCGTCGAGATTCTCACAGAAGTAGTGGCTGGGCCGTTCAGCGTGGCCGGCGCCGAGGGGCGCGAGGAGCAGGCGGCGCTCACCGTACAATTCCTCGCCGTGCGCCGGCCGAATCATTGGCGTCTCGTTCTGCACCCGATCTCCGATCCAAGGCTCCTCGGCGCCGCCGCTGCCGCCGACGATCCCGACCTCGCGGAGATCCTGGCCACATGCCGCTCCGCGCTGCGAAAGCGCGTACGCGGGGCCGGGCGCGCTTCGGAGGCGCCGGACCCGTCGGTGCGCGCCCTTACTTCTGCGCTCGCCAACGACCTCGCCCGCGACTTCGCTCACAGATACCACGTGCGCGGCCGGCGCACGCGCCACGCCGTCGAGCGCGCCGAGATCGGAGTGCGTCCGACGGCGCAGGCATTCCCCGACGCGCGCGCCGCAAGCGACTCCGATTTCCTCGTCGACGTGAAGACGGGAACTGTGGTCGTGCTCGCCAAGAATTCCCGAGTTCACTTTTTCAATCCCGAGGGAAAGCATGTCTCGTCGGTTCGTTTCACGGGCGAGGCGATCCGCGCGCGCCAGGAGACGGGACGCTGGCGCGCGGCGCACCCCGGCGAGCTCACTTTGTTCCGCGCGCGCCTCGCCGCCGGCGAGCGAAGTGCACACAACGGAAAGAAATGAGTTCTCGACGCAAATTATTGGTGCTCGATCTCGTGGGGCTCACGCCGTCCGCCCTCGAGCGGGCGCCCCGGCTGAAAACCCACGCCTCCGGGTTCCGCGCGCCCATGCAGACGGTGCTGCCGGCCGTCACCTGCACGGCCCAGGCGTCGTTCCTGACGGGGGCGCTCCCCGAGAAGCACGGGATCGTTGCGAATGGGTGGTATTTCCGCGGCCTCGACGAAGTGTGGCTCTGGCGCCAGAGCCGCTATTTGATCGAAGGCTCAACCCTATTCGACGACCTGCGCCGCGCCGGCAAGCGCGCCGCGAATCTGTTTGGTTGGTACAATTGGAACTGCGGTGCCGACTGGTCGATCACGCCGAAGCCCTCCTACGGAGCCGACGGCCGCAAGGAGCCCGGCATCCACACGGAGCCGCTCGAGCTGCGCGAGCCGCTCGAGCGCGAGCTCGGCCCCTTCCCGCTGTTCGAATTCTGGGGGCCGCGCGCCGGCATCCGCTCGACGGAGTGGATCGCGCGATCTGTGCGTTTCGTCCTCGAGAAGCATGAGCCCGACCTCGTCTTCGGCTACCTCCCCCATCTCGATTACGACCACCAGCGGTTCGGTCCCGATGCGCCACGCTCGATCGCGGCCATCGCGGAGCTGGATCGCGTCGCGGGCGATCTGTGTGATGCTGCGAAGCAGCGCGGCTACGAAATCTTGGCCTTTTCCGAGTACGGCATCACCGATGTCGCCGGCTTCTCCGCACCCAACCGCGCGCTGCGACGCGAAGGATACTTGAGGGTTCGGTTCGATCCGCTTTCACGGGAGCTGCCGCTCTTCGGCACGTCGCGCGCGTTCGCGGTCTGTGATCACCAGATCGCCCATGTGTACGTTTCGGACCGCAGCGACCGCGGCCGCGTTCGCGATCTATTGCTTTCGGATCCCGCCGTCGGCGAAGTGCTCGAGGGCGAGAGCCGCAAGGCCGCGGGGCTCGATCACCCCAATTCCGGGGAGCTCGTCGCGCTGGCGAAGCCCGATCGGTGGCTCGCCTATCCCTACTGGCTCGATGACGCGGCCGCGCCCGACTTCGCGCGCAGCGTCGATATCCACAGAAAGCCCGGCTACGACCCGGCCGAGCTCTTTCTCGATCCGGCCCTTGCGGCGCCGACGGCGCGCGTCGCCTGGACGCTCCTCAAGAAAAAGCTCGGCTTCCGCTATCTGATGGAGGTCATTCCGCTCGATCCATCGCCCGTCCGCGGAAGCCATGGGCTGCTGCCGCGCGAGCAGAGCCGAGGGCCGATACTGCTCGGCAGCGAGGGCGCGCCGCGCCCGCGGGAATCGAAGATCGTTGCGCTTCGCTCGGCGATCGGTGGCTTCTTCGGCCTCCCGCCTCATCCGTGAAGATCACGGATGCAAAAGAGGGGAGGGCGGCCAGGGCCCCTGGACACCCCGGAGCAGGTCGTACCGGTCGCGTCGATGCCCGCGACCGAGCTCGCAGAGTGAAATCCTGTCCGCCCTCCACCGCCTTGACGTAGGCCGGCAAGGGCGCCTGGGAAGGGCGCAAGCTCACACAACGGTAGACGAGGGGGCCCGCCGTCCCCCACGTCGGCCGATCTATTTCTTGGGCTGACTTGCGTCCCCAGGGCGGGGTGGACGGATCTCGGGATTCAACAGATCGACAAAGTCGTAATCCTGGCCGTCCTCGGCGCTCTCCACGATTACCGAGAGCAGCTTCGCCCCTTGCGGAATGCGAGCGCGGATCGGCACGGGCGGGTCTCCGCCGCGGAACACGGGCGTGCGCGCCACGACGCGGTCATCCACCTCGATGCGGATCTGTGCACTTCCGCGCTTCTCCGCGATGTCGTCGATGGCGGCATCGGCGCGGAACACTCCGTGGAGCCCCCGCAGCGAGAAATCAAGAAAAGCCGGGGAGAGGAGTCCGAATCCCGAGGCGATCACTTTTCCTTGCGCGGTCAGCGGCTTTTGTAGGAAATTCTCGTGAATGCGCACCGCCGTCGAATGCATCCGCTTCGTCGAGTAGGGCAGCGTCGTCAACGAGACCGACTGCGGCTGATGCGTCTTCACCTGAATCTTCACGGGAGAGTGCTCATGCCCTTCGTCATCCACCGGCGCAATCTCATACTCATACGAGCTGTTATACATAATGCCGGCATCGTAGAACTCGGTGCCGACGCAAGATGCGAGCAGTTGCCCGTCGCGCTTCATGAGGAACGAGCCTGCGGGCGAACGCGCACATTTCCAACGGAGCCGAACGACAGGACCGGGCTTCACGTCAAATTGCGGCTCCTCAATCGTGAGCGGTGCGGCGGCGTCCGCCTTCCCCTCCTCGAGCTTCACCCGCCAGAACACGCTTCTCGTGCGTTCGCTTCGAATGCCAATCCTCACGAGGCGCCCTTCCTGTGAGCTCTCACATTTCACGTCGCTGGCGGCCGCATTGATCAGACGCCAACCTCTGTGGGGCAGCACAACGCGAATCTCATAGGGATCGCCGCCCACGACCGCGCTCTCGCCGCTCAGCACCGATGCGGCGCCGTCCCAGCGCTCCGCTTTCAGATCGGCGGCGCCCTGGGAGACATGGCGGGAGGTCGAGATCACAAATGGGGTTTCGCGCGCTTCGCGATACGCCACCACGGCACAGGCACCAGGGGGCACGGCGAGAGGCGCATCGAAGGAGTGGGCCGGCGCGCGGCCGATGAACCGCCCGCTCCAGAATTCATATTTCTCGGCGTCGAGCAGGCTCCCGTAGACCGGATCGAGCGGGTCTTGCTGAATGGTCGTTGGGGCCTCGTCAATTCCAAAATATCCCGCGACGAGCGAGGTCTCCGCCCCATGGTCCTTCCAAAGTTTGACGACACGGGGTGCCGTCATCTCCTGAGGGCAGTAGAACGTCCGCGCCGGAATCGTGGGGAGAACGCGCCGGAGAATCTCAATGCGCTCCTCGGGGAGATCGGCGACACGATCCCCAATAAAAAGCTCGACGCCCGACAGGCTTGCGAGGCTCGCCCACGCACGCGCCTGATCAAGAGTGAGCTTTCCACCGACGCGGATCGCTTCGGGATCACCGTGGAAAGAGAGACCGTTCCATCGGCAGACGAGCCCAATCGTTTCCGCAGCGTCGGCGAATCCCGTGCGATTCGGATCGGCGGGCTTGCGAAGGCGAAGCGAGTCGAACCGATCGAGGCCGGCACCGACGGGCCGCGGATTCTGCGGCTCAGCGGCGCCGTACCAGCCGCACACGAGTGTCGCCGCTGCGCCAGCGGCCTTCCTGAACGCGTCAAGGGAAGCTACAAAAGATTCCTTCGCGGAAAGGTCGGAGCGCTGCTTCGCTGCATTCTCATAAGCGCCATAGATCGCTGGCTGGCACTCGAGAACGAATCGGTCGGCGCCAGCCGCAGCGAGCGGCTTCACATATCGCTCGAGCTGCGCCGCAAACTCCGGCGACGCACCATTCCAAAGCACCGCGCCGAGATAAGCAGGAAGATCGGCCTCGCCGAGCGCGCCCGCCGTCGCAGGCTCGCCGCTCGTCTGCGGGACGAGGCCCACGGCAGCCTTGAGGCCATGCTCACGAATCGCGCGGATTTGTGAAGCGAGGCCCGAAGCGAATGCGGAGGGAGGCGCTTCCCAGTGCCTCGGCGCACTTGCGGGCTTGGAGCCCATCGCCGGCGGCGGATTCTGCCACCCGCCGTCGATCTGCACATATTCGAGCCCGAACGGAGCCAGCTTCTTCGCGATCGCCGGCAGTTCCTTCGCCAGCGCAATATCTGTAATCTGATCTCCGTAGATCGGCCCCGTTCGCCAGCCCGAGGCCGCGGCGGAGCGCGTCACTTGGCGGATGGAGCCCTTCGGCATGCCCGATTCGTTGGCTGATGCGTGCGAGCGTAGCTCCAGGGAAAGCCCGGCGAGGTCGCCCGTCGGGCCCGTCGGCACGCGCCACTCCACTCGGCGCGAGCCGTCGGCCTGCGCCCGCCCGATCGATCCGAGCCCGAGCGGAAGTGCAAGAATCGCACGGTCGAACGCTGGAGTGTACAGAACGTTCGATCCCGCATCAGGATCGCCATATGCAACATGAAGAATCGCCGGCTCGTAGGACATGGCGAGACCGGATCGCATGCGCACCGAGCTGCCGTCAGCGCGAAGGCGCGCGCCGAGCGCGAGGGTGGAGCTGGGCGCCAGCCCGGCGAACTCGAAGGTTAATAAATCGGCCTGGGCAGCGAGCGTGATGCGAACGGCTCTTCCGGTTGCATCGAGCGCGGTCGCCGCGATGCGCACCCCTTCGACAAACCGCCCTCCAGTGGCAGGCATGGGCTCGACGACCGCATCGGGCATCCACCGGAGCTCGGCGCCGCCGAATCGAAAGTCATCCAGCACCACGCGATCGCCGGAAGTGTAGACAGCGGGTCCAGTTGTAATAGAAAAACGAGCCTGCAGATGCTCGCGATCCTGCGGCTGCGATGCAGCTGTTTGCAGCGCCATCAGCGCCGCCAGGGCCGGAAAAGTGAGTATCATGTATCGGAGGCAGATTCTCGGAGGAGTGCGCCCGCAATTTTCCGCGCTGCTGCGGTCAGGCCGGCTTTGGAAGCATCCGAAGGCACGACCCAGATTGTTTCGAGCGCCGCCGACGCGCGGCCGGAGTGGCCGTCGGCGGTGCGCCGATCGCGCGGCTTTGCGTGAAAGGCGGAGACCCGGATACGCCGGTAGGTGATCGTGTGTCGAACCTCGACGGCCGTCTCCCCCACTGAGATCTCGAGCCCGGCGGACTCGCGTACGACCGAGGCCAAGGCGCGACGCACGTCGCCGCCCTCGGTCAGCTCTGCCGTCGGGAACTCGTAGAGGCCGGCGTTCACGCTCTCTTCGGGGCGCTTCACGAGGAGCCACCGCCCGCGGTCCTCGATCACGGCGGCGGCATGCTCCACGGCGACGGCGGCCCGGCGCGCCTTCGGAGGTGGAATCTCCGACTCGAGGCCGCGCAGGCGGGCGTGGCAGCTTGAGGCCACGGGACAGATGAGGCAGCTCGGCCGGGCCGGCGTGCAGACGACGGCGCCGAGTTCCATCAGTGCCTGCGTCCAATCCCCGGGGCGATCGACGCCCTCCACCAGGGCGGCGGCCTCGGCTCGAATACGGGCGCGCCCCGCCGTCGATCGCGGGTCGCCTTGGAACGCGAGCCAGCGCGAGAGCACCCGGTCGACGTTGCCGTCGATGGCAGGCGCCGGAACGCCAAAGGCGATCGATGCAATGGCGCCCGAGGTGTAGTCGCCAATGCCCGGAAGGGCGCGCAGCTCGTCGACGGTCGCGGGGAGCTTCCCACCGTAGCGCTCGAGGACGGCTTGGGCCGCCGCGTGGAGCATCCTGGCGCGCCGGTAATAGCCGAGGCCTGCCCATACGCGTAACACGTCGGCAAGGTCGGCCGTCGCCAGCGCACGCACCGTCGGGAAGCGCTCGAGAAAGCGCCGGTAGTGCTCCTTTGCCGAGTCGACCCGCGTCTGCTGGAGCATGATCTCGGAGATCCAGACGGCGTAGGGATCGCGCGTGCGCCGCCACGGCAGGTCGCGCTTATTTGCGTCGTACCAGGCGAGGAGCGCGCTCCTTCGCGAACGGCGTTCAGCGGGACTGGCGGTCGGTTCGTGGGCCGGAGTGGCGCGCGGCACGGCTCAGGAGAGTACCAGCGTGTGGCGATTCGTTCGCCCAGTGCGCAAGCTCTGCCCGATGCCTATGACCGCCCGTGCGAGGAGCCTGGCGCGCGCAACGATGCTCGCGATGGCGGCCTTTGCGCTCCATCGCGCGGTGGCAACGGGGCTCGGCGCCGACGGAAGAGCTGCGGTGATCACGGCAGCCGCCATGGCCGTGGCCTTCGGACTCGGTTCGCTTCGTGGAACCGATTCGCGATGGATGCGCTGGGGACCCGCCGTGTGGGCGGCATTTGTGATCGCCGCGACGCCGCGCCTCGAAGGGTGGCTCTGCGGAGCCGTCGTCGCCTGCGGCGAGGAGTGGCGCGGTGATGTGGCGACCTTCGCGCTGGCGCTCCTTGCGTCGGGCCTGCCGGCCTTCGCTGCGGGAGCCGCGTCGACGAGCTGTGGCATTTCGGTGCCCCGCGCTGGCGCCGCCGGAGCGGCTGCCCTGCTGCTTCTCGATAGTCCGCTCGTTGCGACTGAGCTGGCGCAACTCGCGGGCTGGCTTTCACCGCTTCTCGCAGCGGCGCTCTCCGCCGAGAGCACGAAAAGTGAGGATCCGCCCGCAGCCGGGGAGCCAAGACCCGTTTTTGTGGTTTATGCACTGTTTGGCGCAGCCGCCGCGCTCGCCGCTGTCGTCGCGCGCCTCGAGCTGCGTCTCTTCCTGCTGGGAAGCCCGTGGGATTTCTCACAGATCGACGCGCTCATGCTGGCGGCCGCCGCGGTGGGAGCCACCACAATTGAAGGAGCGCTGCGCCCCATGCGCGCAGGCGCAGTCGCGATCCTCTCGGCCGCGGCCGCGGGCGCGCTCTGGCTGGGGCTTCGCAAGCTGAGCGAGATCTCTCTTCCCGCAGCATTCAACGCGCATCTCCAGCGCTTCGGAGCCGCGGGCGATGCGGCCCACTCGATCGACGGCCCCCTTTGGGCTGCCTTTTTGTGGCTCACCACATTTGCCGCATTCTCGCTCCTCGCGGGAGCGTCCGCGCGCGCTCTCGTCGAGACGAGCTCGCGGCGCGCTTCGGCCGCCGCTTTCTTAGGCGCAGCCGCCGGCCTGGTCGGCGCATTGGCGATCTGCTCCGGAGGCTCCGCCAGCGCCGACGGAGAAGCCCACTCCTACGCATTTGTGAATGCCGCCTGGATCGCCGGCATTGCACTCTGGGGAGCAGGCGCCCTCGGGCTCCTGCTCCTCCGTAAGCCCCGCGGCATGGCGGAGTGGACGTCCGGCGCGGGTGCACTTTCGATCAGCGCAGCGGCGAGTTTTTATTATTGCCGTCCCGCGGAGATCCGCCCTGCGAGCCTCTTCCTCACAGAGCCGCGCCCCCAGGAGATTCACAATATTCGGTGCATCCGGGAGTCCGTCGACGGCACGGCCCAATGGGTTGCGGAGCCCGACCGCCGATCTCTCGGAGAGCCGGTGCGCCATGAGCGCGCCCGGCTCGACCGCCGGGGCGTCTCGCCGCGCGTCGATGGCGAAGCCGCTGCCGACGCATCGATCGCACTGGCCGCGCTTCTTCAAGGGTCGCCGCGGCGCGCGCTCGTTGTGGGCGCTCCGACGGAGCGGCTCGTGGATTTATGCCATCGCGCGGGCATCGGCAATGCACTCTTCGCCCCTTCTCCCGCAACGCTCGTATCTGTGATGCGCGGAAGCGCGGTCGACGATTCGATCGAACCCGGTTCCGACGGCATTCGATGCGCTGCCGGCCAACGCGATTTCGATCTCGTGATCGTGGCCCCATCTCCGGGCGACGTCAGGCCGGGATCTGTAATGCGATCGCCGGCCCGGCTCGCCGCTCTCGAGCATGCGCTTGCGCCACAAGGGATCCTCGCCGTTGCAATCGATCTCGAGAGCGCCGCGGTGGAGGAGATCGAGGCGGCGGTCGGCTGGGCTGCGGCACGCCCCGCGGCCAGCATCGGGTTCCTCTCGGACGGACTGCTGGCACCGACGCTCGTTGTTCTTGTGGGCGGCTCCGGTCGTGAAACTGTGAGTTTCACAACAAAGCCTGCAGCAGCGCTTACCGATCTCGCACTGGCGCTTCCGCGAGATTCCTCCGAGTGGGCCGCACTCGTTGTCTCCGCCTCCCGCGTGAAGCTCGGAAACGCGCTCCGCTCCATGCTTCCGCCCATCGCCCATGGCCGCGAGATCGAGTCGCTCCGGGTGCGCGGCGGCGTCACTGCGGCCCGGTCGCCGGCAGAAGCCCGCGCGCTCGAAGCCGCGATCCGCCTCCTGGAGTCCGCTGGCCTCCCCGAGCCGGGTCGCGCGCTGGCCAACGCGTGCCTTCATCTTCGAGCCGAAACCTGGAGCGCTCTGCCCTCCTATACGCCCGCACAGCAGATCCCCGTTCGCGACGCGCTCCTCCATGCGGTTACGGCCGGCCTGAAGGCGTCTCCGCAACACCCGTTGCTGTGGCGCGCCTACGAGCAGTGCGCCTCTCTCCTCCAGGCGCAGAGCACGCCGTCGCGGATCGAGTCGTTCGCGCGCGGCGTCCTCGCCATTGCTCCGTCCGACTGGCGACCGCGGCGCGACCTGTCCGGGGCCCTTCGGGCTCTGCTCGCCCCTGACATGGCGCTGGAACTCCTCGACGGCGCCCCCAGCCCCGACGCTCCCGGGCCACGGGCCGAGGTGGCGGTCGAACGCGCAGAGTGCCTCACTGCCTTGGACCGCAGAGCGGAAGCGCTCGCGCTTCTTCGCGAGGAGCAAAAGCGGCAGCCCACCAACCCCCGGCTCGTCCGCGCGCTCATCACGGCGTTCATGCGCGAATCGGCCTGGAAGGAGGCGCGCAGCTGGGCGAGCCACCTCGTAACGATCGAGCCCGGCGGTGCGTCCCACGCGCTCCTGGAGTCGCTCGACGAGCGGATTCGGCAGGCCGAAAGCCGCCCTCCGGTCGAAGGGCCCGAGCTGCGGAAGTAAAGGGTTGTTCGAACCCAGCACTCCCAGCTCGGGTTCACTTTCTGGAACCCGAGACCGGTGGGGCTGAGTCTTACCGGCTCGCAAACAGTTCTCTGTCCGGCGAACCCTCAACCGTGACACGTCCTTGCCTCCGCTGGAGCGCCGGCCTCGTGCTGGCGCTCGGTGCCTTCGCTTTGAGCGCGCCGCATCGCGCCTCGAGCTTCACGCTCATCGGCACCTCACTCGACGCCGACGAGATCGGCTTCCAAGTGAACGCGCTGTCGTTTCTCGATGCGACCGCGAACAACAATATCAATACCGACGCGAACTTCCCGGGTGCGACGGGCGCGGCACTCGCCCTGTGGAAAGCTGCGGTGGAATGGAATTCGGAGCTCCGGGGCAACACGGGCACGGGCGATCCCCATCAGCCGACGGGTCTCGGAAGCGGAAACTCGAATTTTGACTTCATGTATCACGGCGTGACGGCACAGCCCGGCGCGGGAAGCGGCGGAGTCATCCGCTCCTCGAGCTCGACGCTCGGCGCCGGCGTCTACGCAGTCGCGACGCCGAGCAACAGCGGCTGGAGCATTCGCTTCGACGACTCGACGACGAATAATTGGAACTGGCAGGACGGCCCCGGTGATGAGACGTCGAATTCACAGAATCGCGTCGATATCCAAGGCATCGGCTGCCACGAGCTAGGGCACGCTCTCGGCTTGAGCCACAGCAGCGACGGGGGCGCCACGATGACGCCCTCCGTGAGCCAGTCGGGATCGATCGGCATCCGGTCGATCAATAATGACGACGGCAACGGCGTTCGCTCGATTTATGGCAACAAGTCGAGCTCGAAGCCGAAGATCACGTCGGTCACCGGGAGCTTCGTCGTCGGCGGCACGCTCACCATCAATGGCACGAATTTCAGCTCCACGGACAACGAAGTCTGGTTCACCAAGAAAACCAATGGCGCCGTGTCTCCGACGCCGATGAAGCCGGTGAAGGTGACGGGCCTCAATTCCACGAACGGCGGCACGAAGATCACAGTTACAATTCCCGCAGGAGTGATGACAGGAGATGTGATTGTTCACTCTTCGGGCCCCTCCTCCGACCATGCGCTGAAGTCGGCACCGTTCCCCTTCCCGTTCGTGCCGCCGCCGCCGCAGCCTCCGGTGCTCACGAGCCTGAGTTCCACCGTGGTGGCAGCGATGAGCGTCCCGATCGGCTCGTTGTCGATCTTCGGGACCGACCTGTCGAACGCGACGAGCGTCACGATTGGCAGCAAGACCTATCTGCCGGGCGAATTTGAGCAGAGCGGTGAGAGTGCTGTGGTGGTGACGTTCAATCCACCGGCCGTGGAGATTGGTGCGAATCTGCCGGTGCGGGTGACCACGTCCCTTGGCACCTCGAACTCGCTCTTTGTGACCATCACGCCTCCAGCGCAGCACGCGCTCCTCGTGAGCGATGCGTCGCCAGCCCCCGGCTCGACGATTGAATTCTACCTCGGGGCTCCTGCGGCTGGGCTCACGCCGCTGCTGTCCTACAGCAGCTGCTTCTCCAGCGTGGACCTGTCGCCCTATCTCGTGTCCGCAATAGGAGGTTGCGGCGACTGGATCTTCTTCTCGCCGCTTCCGACCGCGACCGATGCTCGAGGGCTGTCGACCTACCCCATCACGCTGCCGGCTGGATTCACAGGTGTCGGCTTCTTCCAGGCTTGGTTTATCGACCTTGCACAGCCGACGTTTCCGCTGCCGCCAACAAACCTCATCTCGGTGACAGTCCAGTAATTTCAAGAAACGTGTAATTCTTTCCGGGTTGTCACGACTCGGAAGTTATCTGCCCGCAATCGCCTCGCTCGGATGGGCGCGGTAGACTTCGCGGAACAATTCCCGCGCCCGGCGGGCTCTTAACTCCGGCGCACGGATCTTCGGCTGTGCAGTCCGACCCCGGCTGCCCATGTCGGTCTCTCCTCTCCCGTCACGTTCGAAACCCCATATGAGGGCGCAACCCTTGAGAACCTCCCGCTACTTCCAGCTCGCGGTCGGAGCCGCGCTGCTCGGCGCTCCTGTCGCTTTTGCTCAAATTGTGGCCCTTGACCTTCGGGGAATGCTGGAGCGAGCAGACTCCGCAATTGTTGGCTCCATCGTGGAAAAGTCGGTTTGGAGCGGCCCGCTCGGCGGCCCGGATACGATTGTTGAGTTCACAACGATAAAGGTGCAAGGGGAGGATCTCGTCCGCGGAGGCGAGGTGACCCACTCGATCACTTTCCTCGGCTCAGAGACGCGCCCGTGCAGCGAGATGCCGACGGCCAATGAAACGAAGGTCGGCACGAAGGGCGTGTTCTTCTCGAAGAAGCTCCAGGAGACCTGGGGCGGCCGCGCTGACCAGTGGTCGATGATCGCGGCGCAGGGCGGCATCTTCCGTATCGAGTCCGGCCCGAAGGGAGATGTGGTGATCGGCAAAGGGCAAGGTTTTGCCGTGTCCGAGAACCGCCTGATGACGGAACTTCGGGCCGACGTGTCGCGTGAGCTCACCGCGATTCGCCGCAAGTAAGCGCTTTCTTCACTTGTCTTGCGAGGAAGCGCCTCGCAGACGCGGGGCCGATAGCCCCGGTTCAAAAAACGCCCAACCCTCAAAACTCAAAGAATCGTCCGCAATGAAACTCTCGAAGCTAATTCTCGCGGCAGCTGTAGTCGGCGCAGCAAGCTACGTCGCAGCGCCCTCAGACACACAAGCGTTCTCGACGCTTGGATTCTCGATCAATGCAGACCGCTGCGGATTCCAAGTGAATCCCACGTCCTTCACTGATCCAAACGCAAATAATAACACGACTGCCGATGCCAACTTCCCCGGCGCCGATGGCGCGGAGCTGGCGTGCTGGAAAGGTGCCGTGGAGTGGGCTGCAGACCTGCGCGGCAACAACGGCAACGGTGATCCGCACCAGCCCGGCGGGCTCGGCAGCGGGGGCTCGAATTTTGACTTCATGTATCATGGCATCACGACGGCGACGCCGAACACGGGTTCCGACTCCGCCGTGATCTGGTGCAGCTCGTCCACTCTGGGCTCCGGCGTTTACGCCGCCACGTGGCCAGGTCCATTTGGCTGGGCTATGATTTTTGACAACTCGGGAACGAACAATTTTAATTGGCAGGACGGCCCCGGGAACGAGACGAGCGACTTCTTTAATCGCGTCGATATTCAGGGCATTGCGTGCCACGAACTCGGCCACGCGCTCGGCCTCGGGCACAGCGGCGATGGCTCCGCGACGATGACACCCGCCGTTGCCCCAAGTCAGAGCTACTCGCTCGCGCGTTCGATCAACACAGATGACTCGAACGGCGTCAAGGCGATCTACGGGACCAAGTCAGCGACGAAGCCGAAGATCACTTCGATCACTGGAACGATTCAGCAAGGAAATGTGATCACGATCAACGGCCAGAACTTCAGCGCCACTGGCAATGAAGTTTGGTTCACGAAGAAGACCAACGGATCGACTCTGGGAACGCCGATGACCCCGACGAAGGTGACCGGCCTCGCTTCGAGCGGCGGCGGCACGGTGATCAACGTTACAGTTCCGGCAAATACGGCTTCGGGCGATATCGTTGTGCACCGCTCGGGCCCTACGTCGGATCACGCCCTGAAGTCGACTCCGTTCCCCTACAACCTCAACGCGGGCCCGACGACACCGACCATCACATCTCTCTCGGCGTCGAGCCTGCCGATCATGGCGATCCCGACGCCGTCGCTGACGATCAACGGCGCGAATCTGGCCGGCTCGTCGAGCGTTCGCATCGGTACGAAGGTCTACGGCGCTGGCCAGTTCACCGTCGTGAGTGATTCCCAGGTGGTGGTGGATTTCAATCCTCCGCCGGACAACGCGGGGCTTCAGTCGGTGCAGATCACGACGATCAGCGGCCTGACGAATCAGGTTTTCATGTCGATCACTCTTCCCACTCAGCACGTACTGCTCGTCGACAATCCGGCGCCGAGTCCCGGCGACACGATCACGATCTGGTGCGGCGCCCCGGCCGGCAACCTCAACCCACTGCTCTCGCACGCGGGCTGCTTCGGCACGGTGGATCTGTCCCCGTACCTCGTCTCCTCGATCGGCGCTTGCGGTGATTGGGCGTTCTTCGACCCGATCGTTCCGGCGACGAACTCGAGTGGAGTGAGCACGACCGTCGTGCCGCTTCCGCTCGCATACACTGGAGTACGGTTCCTTCAGTCGTGGACGATTAACCTCCTGTCGCCCACGTTCCCGCTTCCTGCGACCAACCTGATCTCGCTCGCGGTTTTCTAACCGAGTCGACGAGAAGCATCTTCGACGGCTGCGATTCCTTCTTGGGAGCGCAGCCGCTTCCATGAACGGGCCGTCTGCTGCAAACTTGGATTTATTCCCGGGGTAGGCCGCGCGCCGCCCTGAAGTCAGTCCCCGCCGGCTCCGCACCCCGAGCCGCCAGGACGCCCCCGATCAACGGGGGCTCGTGTGATCCCCACGGGCTCTTGGCAGGGCTGGATGTTCGCAAGGACGTCCGGCTCTTTTTATTGAACTCCGCCTTTCGCGCCGCGGATCCGGATGGGGCGACTGGATGCTGGCGTTCAAAGGTCGGGCTGCGCTTGAGGCAGGCAGCCTGTGGCAAGAATGCTCCGCAGCGCGAGAGCAGCTCGGATGACTTTTGCGACAGGCTGCCGCGAGAGGTGCCTCGCGGAGAGGCGGCTCTGGCAAGATATTCGCACCTCGCCGGCACCCATCGTGGACCCGACGCCAGACGCCAGCCTCCGCGCCCGCACCGGCTCGATCTTGCCGTGGCTGGCGGCTGTCTGGGTCGCCGGAATTGTTGCTTATTGGGGAACGACGCGTGCCGGCTTCGTCTACGACGATCTTCTGCTGGTGCTGCAGAACCCGTCGATCCGTGATTTCGATCACTGGGGAAATTGGCTGACGAGGTCGTTCTGGCGCGACGTTTACAACCCGGCCGACGCGGACCGAATTCCCTACTACCGGCCGCTCATGACGTGCGCGCTTGCGCTCGGACATCTGCTGAGCGGAGAGGACCCGCTCGGCTATCACCTGCTGGCGCTTGGGCTCCATCTCATGGCGTCGAGCCTGGTGCTGGTGGTCGGACGGCGTTGGCTCGGAACGCCGGCGGCTGGCGCGGCCGCGCTGCTTTTTGTGACAACGCCCGTGCATGTGGAGGCCGTGGCCTGGATCAGCGGCATGGCGGAGCCACTCGCCGCCACGCTGGGTCTTTCCGCGAGCTGGCTCGCGTTGCGGACGGCGGACGGGATCACGCAACAGCAGCGGGCTGTGCGCACGGCCCCGTGGATGGTCGCAACGGGCCTCGTCTCGATGTCCGCCTACTTCGCCAAGGAAACGGCGGTCACGGTCCCCTTCACACTGGCCCTCGTCGACGCCCTCGCAACACCCGGCTGGCGGCTGCGCCGGGCGCTCGCCTTCGTGCCCGCGTTGCTCGCGCTCGCGCCCTACGTGGCGGCGCGCATGGTCGTGTTCGGCCCGTCGGCAGGGCTTGGAATCCAGCAGACTCAGTTCGGGCTTCCGGAGTGGCGCATGGCGTCGCTGCCCTTCGAGCTCTTCTCCACCTATTTATGGACTCTGCTCAACCCGTTCGATTTGTGCTCCTTTCGAACCGTTCGGGTCGATTTGGCGCCCGGTGACCCAGCCGTGATCTGGGGAGCCGTCGGCGCCGCCGGATTCGTGGTGCTGCTGGCGGCGGGATTCGCGGCGTCCTGGAGATGGCGCCTGCCGCGACTTGCCCCCACCCTCCTCCTGGCGACGGCGCTGCCCGTGCTGCCATTTGTGGTCAAGCCGAGCAGCCTCGGATTCGTGGTATTCGGCGAGCGGTTCCTCTATGCGCCGAGCATCGCCTTTTGTTGGCTTCTCGGCTGGCTACTGGCCGCCGTTTCCGGCTGGAGCCGATGGGTTGCGGCTGGCGCCTGCGTCGCCGGAGTCGCCGCCTATGGCATTGGAACGTCAGACCGCGTGGAAGTGTGGATGACCGAGCAGTCACTCTACGAGACGTCGGCGCGCGAGGCGCCCGATTCGGCGACTGTGCGGCGCGAGCTCGGCCGGCTTGCGTGGGAGAAGTATCAGCAAACGCAGGACGTGGTCGATCTCGACCTCGCATTCGCACATTTTCAGTCGGTCATCGACAAGAAGCTGCGGGATCGCGTTTTTGTTGCAAGCGACGACGTCATTCAGGCTCAGCTCGGCCTCGCGGCCTGCCATCTCGCGCGCGGGCGCGCCGAGGCCGCCCTCAGCGTGGCGGAGCAGATTCTTGAGGTCTACCCCCTCACGAGCGAAGCGGCGAACTTGGCAGGCGTCTCGGCCGAAATCCTCGGGAACAGCGATGCCGCCGAGCGGCATTTCCGGCGGGCCATCGAGATTCGCCCCACCTATGCGGAGGCGCTCTTCAACCTCGGACATCTGTTCTTTCGCCGACACGAGTTCGCGCGCGCGATTCTTGAGCTGCAAAAGTGCATTGATGTGCAGCCGACCCACGTCGACGCCCTGCTGGAGCTGGGATCGTGCTACATGAATCTGCAACGATTCGAAGACGCCGTCCGCGTCCTCGACCAAGCCCTGCTGATTCGCCCCGACCACCCGGCGGCCCCGGCTCTTCGCGAAGCGCTCGCCCCGTATCGAACGCAGAAGTAACTTTTTCAGCGCCCTCGCGAGCTACTATCAATGAGTAGAGAACGCGCGCGAGGACGAATGGGCGGCGCCATTCGTCATCCGGCGGCGCATGCGCCGCCGAATCGTCGCGGGCGATGCCCACGCCCTACGGCGGCAGTTCAATAATCTGATGGGAGATAGTCGCGCCAGGTTGCTCCCTTCTTCAGTGTCATAGATGAGGGACGGCTTTGGATAGGGCGTGGGTTGGTCTTGGTGTGCACAGAAATCGACTCGTAGGGCCGGTGCGTGCGTCATCGCTCCTCTCTTTACTAAAGTGGAGTCGGCGCGTGCGCCGACCGGTGAGCGCGCGCGTGCGCGCGCGGATGAGGAAGCCCGCCACCGACTTCTTACAACGCGGGGCGCGCCTCGACCCCACTTTTCCGATACTCAGGAGTCCGGCGCACGCACTGAACCATTGCGCGGGGCTTGCCCCGCGCGATGACGAAAGGGCATCGCGATTCTTCATCCGCGCGCGCAAGCGCACGCGAATCGTCGCGGGCAAGCCCGCGCCCTACGACTTCACAGATGAGGGACGGCTAGGAATGGGGCGTGGGTCGGTCTTGGCGCGGCGAGTTCCGCAGACGCAAGGACTTGGCGCGCAGAATCG
>JAEUHX010000005.1 GCA_016792805.1 Planctomycetota bacterium | reverse complement strand
CACGCGGATCGACTGGAGCGTACAAGTATCTCGAATCGCGGCGGCGTGTGAGCGCTACGGCGGCCCGCGCGTGTTTGTGGATTCGACGGGCCCCGGCGAGCCGATCGTGGCGTCGCTTCGAAGCGCGGGAATTCGTGCGCGACCGTTCGTGATGAGCGCGCAGTCGAAAACGGACTTGATCAACAATCTGGCGCTGCTGCTCGAGAAAGGTGAGGTCGTGCTTCCGCGTCCGGAGCTTTGGAGCGCAGGCATCGAGGAGCTCGAAAGCTATGAATTCTCGACGAGCGACGCCGGCAATGTGCGGATGTCGTCGCCGAGCGGCGTGCACGATGATTGCGTTGTGGCGCTCGCGCTCGCGCTCTGGCCGCTGCGACGTCGAAGCGAGCCGATCTTCTTGTTGTGACTTCCCATGAGTGATTCTGACGGGCGAGACCAAGGCAATCCCGAGGACGAAGACGCGCGCGAGGGCGTGTCCGTGCCGGCGGCTTTGGTGCTGGCGTTTCTGTGCGGAACGGCGATCGCGCTTCTGTTCGCCAACGCGATGCTGGCCGAAACGATGCGCATGATTGTCCGGCGCCCCTGAACGCTTCGCACGACCGGCGGTGCGTGCGCGTGCCAGCGGTTCCGCGAGACGGAACCTGACCGCAATTCCGGCAGCGTCGTGCGTCGCGAGATCTTGCCTGCGCGCCTGCGTCGCCGTCCTGCGCGTCCTCACGCCCCGTCGTGCCTCGCGCAATGCCAAGACCCGTCCCGGCGCTCGGCCCGTGCTGTGGTGGAGCCGCCGACGGCCAGAGCCCGGTATCGACGATCACCACCCTGAAGCAGCCCTTGCGAAAAGCCGTTCGCAGTTGAGAATCGAGTACGCTCATTGATCGATGGTGGCGGGTCCCCTTCCCGCCCTATGCAACCACAACGGAGCACGCCCCGATGTCTGGAACGAGTCTCTTCGCATCCGCGATTCTCCTCTTCTGCCCGCCGCAGGATCACAACGCACGGCCTGGCTCCGGGCAGACACTGGGATCTACCCCGGCTCCACGGGCTGCGGCGCCCGCCGGACTGACCACCTCCGACTGGTCGAGCATCCGCGACGCATACGAAGCGAATCGCCACAAATTCTTCGCGATCGAGAATGGATGGCAGGCGCGCAACCCAGGTCAGAGGTGGATCACATTCATTGATGAACGCGGATTTACTATAAAACCTGAGGGAGGTGGCTGGTCCTGGGGACTGGACCTACAAAGTTACGGTTGGGGTAAGACACACCCGGTCACTGCTTCACGTGCAACCACTACTAACGGGGGCCGGCTCTCGCGTGAGTGGGACACCCGCGTCACCGAGTGGTATGTAAATGATCCGCGGGGCCTTGAGCACGGCCTAACAATCGCCAGTAGACCCAGTCGTACATGTGATCCGCTGACACTTGAATTTGAGATTCGTGGCGGCCTGCGACCCGTTGTCTCGCAAGACGGGCGCCACGTCTCGTTTGCGAGTAAGCAGAGCGGCGCAGCGTTAAGCTACAACGGTCTTACTGTTCTCGACGCTGAGGGGAATAAAGTATCCGCGCGGTGGCACAATATCGGAGGCACGCAACTGCGTCTGCAAGTCGATGACGCGATGGTACAGTACCCACTCACAATAGACCCAGTGGCGCAGCAAGCATACCTCAAGGCGTCAAATACGGATGCGTCCGACGGCTTTGGTAACGGAGTCGCCATATCCGGCAACACCGTCGTCGTTGGTGCGCCCTTCGAGGACAGCAATGCATCCGGTGTAAACGGCAACCAGGCAGACAATAGCGCGTCCAACTCTGGCGCCGCATATGTGTTTGTACGAGATGGCTCGAACTGGTCTCAGCAGGCGTATCTCAAGAGATCGCCGAGCGCCCTTTCAGGCACGTATTTTGGAGCCACCGTAGCAATATCCGGCGACACAATTGTCGTCGGCGCATGGAATGAGGGTAGTGGGTCCGGCTCAATTCATGTATTCTTTCGTACTGGCACAACATGGATCCAACAAGCTTCTCTCAAGGCATCAAACCAGCAAAGCGCAGACCGTTTCGGGAAATCCATCGCTATTTCGGGAGATACGATCGTCGCGGGCGCTTATAATGAGGACAGTGACGCGACTGGCGTAGATGGCAACCAAGCCAATAATAACGCGTGGCATGCCGGCGCAGCCTACGTCTTCGTTCGGAGCGCCTCAACATGGACCCAGCAGGCATATTTGAAGGCCTCCAACACAGATGCCGCAGACGAGTTTGGTTTCTCCGTGGGGATCTCCAACGACACCATTGTTGTGGGTGCTCGGTTTGAACACAGCAGCGCCACCGGCGTGAACGGCAACCAAAGTGACAACATTGCAACCAACTCCGGGGCGGCTTACGTCTTCGTGCGAAGTGGTTCGACCTGGACTCAACAGGCCTACTTAAAGGCGTCCAACACGGATTTACATGATAATTTCGGGTCTTCTATCGCGATCTCGGGCGAGACAATCGTAGTCGGCGCGCCATCCGAGGATAGCAACGCGACTGGCATCAATGGTAATCAAGCGAACAACAGCGCTGTCGGCTCTGGCGCGGCCTACGTCTTCGTCCGCTCGGGCGGCATCTGGAGCCAGCAGGCCTACCTGAAGGCTTCTAACACAGGGAATTCTGACGGCTTCGGTGTCTCAGTCGCCATTTCTTCCGAGATCGTTGCTGTCGGAGCTTGGCAAGAGGACAGCAGTGCCACCGGAGTCAATGGTGATCAGCTGAACAACAGCGCCTCTAATTCTGGAGCTGCCTACATCTTCGAGCGCGACGGAACTAGCTGGACTCAGACCGCATACCTAAAAGCGTCCCAGACGGGGGCCGATGACCTGTTTGGCACTCTAGTGGCGATCTCTGGAGGATTAGTTGTAATAGGCGCGATTGGCGAGGACAGCAGCGCCACAGGCGTGAACGGCAACCAGGCAAACAATAGCGCGGCGTCATCAGGCGCTGTCTACATCTTCGATCTTGACGACAATGCTGGCACTGCCAGCTACGGCACCGGCACATCTGGTTGTGCAGGCACACATACATTGGGTGTAACCCACGCCCCGATGATCAACTCGCCACACTTTGGCATTACCTGTAACAATGCGCCTCCGTCGTCGCTGGGGCTAGGGATTCTTGCCAACGCACAGGACTCGGCCGGCTCCGATCCGTTTGGAATCGGCGCGCTCCTTCACGTAGACCTCTTCGCCTCGACAGAAGTCATCACGCTCGACTTCTTCAGCGACGCCCAGGGCAACGGGCTTGCGGCCGCGCCGATCCCGAACGCGCCGACGCTCGTGGGAAATACCTATTATGCCATGGCGCTCTGGGCGTGGACGACGTGCTCGCTGCCGCCATTCAACCTGAGTTCGTCGCAGGGCTTGTCGATGACGGTGCTCGTGCCGTAGGCCGCTGAAGATCACTGATCGCGGATGGGGCGCCTCTGAAGGTTTCATCCGCGATGCCTCCATTCGGTGTCGCACACGCCATCGAACGCGACGCGCCCACTCGGTTCGTCGCCTTGGCGGCTCTGGGCGGGGTCGTCGAACGATCGCGCCCAAGGCCGGCCCCCGTTCACCGCCGCACGACGGCGCTGCTCTGCCCGCGCTCTCGCCGCTGCTCTCTGCGGGCTCTCGGCGCGCGTCGAGGAAACCACAGATCCGTATGGGGAAAGGGAGCGCGCAAAGATTCAAAAAGACCGGCCGCTCTCACCGGCAAAGCTCGCAAAGCTCCCTGCACTCGGGGAGGCGATGGACTGCTCTCGCGCGGGATTCGGCCCCAGCCGCGACGCCCGCCCGACGCGCCCGGCGCTGCCCGCGCAAGACGCTTCCCCGCAACGCCTTCCGCTCGCGACGCTGCTGAACGCTCCCGCCGATCCCGCCGCCGTGAGCGTTCACCGGAGCTCGAAATCGCACCAGAAACGAGCCGCCGATAATTGACATCCATTCTCGTTCGACCCGCCGCCGGTGAACAGCTACGAACGAGCATCTCGGGATCTGTGGGGTCGGAAGCTGGCGGGCCTTGACGAGCCTGGAAGGCATGAGATCGAGGCGCCAATGCCGTGCGGCAGATCGGGACCGCGCGGTCGAGCCGGGTCGCTTCCGTCGTCGCGGCGTCCAACCGTGAAGGCGGGCTCGTCCGATCGCCCTCAAGCATCTCGAATAAGTAACTTGGTGAACAGCTACCTGTTA
>JAEUHX010000008.1 GCA_016792805.1 Planctomycetota bacterium | reverse complement strand
CTCGAGTGACTTCCCCACAACTCCCGGAGCATATCAAACGACGTTCCCATCGGTCGCGTGGCCATACCCACCGATCCTCGTCTGCTCCAAGATCGATGCGCCCGATCACGTTTTTGGCGTCAGTGCTTTTGGAAGTGGAGCCCCCGGCTGCGCGGGCGAACACCACTTCACTGCGAACAGCGTCCCCAAGTCGGGAAATGCACAGTTCCGATTTCTCTGCACCCGTGCTCCGGCGAATGCGCTCGGACTTGCACTTGTCTCGACTGCCAAGAATCTCAGCACTCCCGATCCCCTCGGCCTCAGCATTCCGCTCCACCTCGATCTCGCCGCCTCCGAACTCTACGCCCTCGACTTTCTAAGCGACGCTTGGGGAAACGCCGATTGCCTCGCACCGATTCCCACCAATCCAGCCCTCGTCGGGAATCACTATTACGCTCAAGTGCTCTGGGTCTGGCCAACCGCAAGCTGCTCGCCGTTCCCGTCGACCTACGGCCTCAGCACGGCCTGGGGGCTCGATTTCGTCGTGCAGCCGTAGCCACATGCGAATTGGTACCGCGAAGCGCCGGCAGCCACGGAGTCCGGATCCCATTCCTCGGCACCGGCGGACAGCGCATTTTCTATGTATCGAGCCCATTCCCGCCGACCGCGCTGCGCCGTAGCCTCCATGGGACATGGCAACACCGCCGCTCGGCCGTCGTGAGTTTCTCGCCGCCTCCTTCGCGGCGCCGGCTGCGATCGCGGGCGTCACCGCGCTCGATCCGCTCGAACGCGCCCTCCAGGAGGCTGGAACGACGGCGCCCGAGGTGCTCGCGCGCGATGAGCTCTTCTGGAGCCGCTACCAAGAGGCCTTTGCCATCGACCGCTCGATTCGGCTGCTGAATCACGGCGGCACCTGCCCCTGCCCGTCACGTGTGCTGGCCGAACTCCAGCGCCTCGAGCACCAAATCAATACAGCTCCTCACCGGCAGATCTATCATGTGCTGGCACCGCAGCTTGAGACCGTGCGCGAAGGACTCGCGGCGGACCTCGGAGCACACCCCGACGAAATTGCGATTGTTCGCAACTCGACGGAGGCGCTCGAAATCTGCCAATGGGGGCTCGATCTCGCGGCGGGCGACGAGGTGGTCACGACGACCCACGACTACCCGTCGATGCGCAACACCTGGGAGCAGCGCAAGCAACGCCATGGAATTGTGGTTACTTACGCGACGTTCAAGCCGCCGGCGACGCTCGACGAGATCTTCGATGCCGTCACGGCGAAGATCACCGCAAAAACAAGAGTCTTACATATCTCACACCTCACGAATCTCACGGGCCAGCTCTTCCCCGTGCGCCGTCTCGCCGACTTCGCCCACGCGCGCGGCATCGAAGTGATCGTCGACGGCGCCCACGCCTACGCCCATCTCCCCTTCCAGATCGGCGAACTCGGCTGCGATTACTACGCCACGAGTCTTCACAAATGGCTCTATGCGCCGGTTGGCACCGGCATGCTCTGGGTCCGCAAGGAGAAACTCCGGAAGCTATGGCCGCTCTTCGGCGCCCCCGAGCCGCACGCGGCCGACGCGCGCAAGCTCGAGCATGCCGGCACGGGCCCGATCGGCGCCAAGCTCGCCATCGGCGAAGCGCTGCGTTTCCACCGCGCCCTTGGCGTGCCGCGGAAACTCGCGCGGCTTCTGTTACTTCGCGAGCGGTGGTTCGCGCCGCTGCGCGGCCACAAGAACGTAATTCTGTATACTCCGGAATCTCCCGCGCTCGCTTCGGGCCTCGCCACCGTCGGAATCCGCGGCGTCGATCCGATTGTGCTCGCCGATCATCTGTGGAGAACCAAGAGAATTGTCACCGCACCGATCGTGATCGAAGAGGTGCGGGGGCTGCGAATCACTCCCAATATTTGCTCGACGCTCGACGAGGTCGATGAGCTCGGCCGCGAGTTGCTGGCGGTCGCCGATCGCGGCCTCCCGCCGGCGGCCGAGCCGAGCACCCGATAACCCCTCAAGACGACCCATCCCGCTCCTATGCGAATGAAACAGTTCCCTTTGTGGACGGTTAGCACCCTTCTTCTGCTCGGATTCGCCGCTCCGTCGTGCCGGTTCCACTGGAGGGAGAAGCAGGCGGCAGCGGCGCCGCAAGAGCTTCCGCAGCCGGTGGCTGTCCGCCGGCAGCCGGCCATGCCCGTCTCGCCCTCGGAAGGGCTCGCCCGCATCGTCGAAGCCGCCAAGAAAGAGAACCGTGTGAGTGAGCATCTGCGCCAGCTGTGTACACAGTTCGGCGCGCGCCTCACGGGCTCAACGGCGCTCGCAAAGGCATCCGAATGGACACGCAAACAATTCGCCGGCTTCGGGCTCGACGCTCAGATCGAGGAGTGGGGCACGTTTCCGGTCGGGTTCGACCGCGGACCGTGGAGCGGGCGAATTGTGAGCCCCGAGCCGGCGCCGCTCGTCTGTGGATTCAACGCATGGAGCGCGGGGACCCGCGGCCCCGTCGCCGGCCCCGCCAAGCTCCTTCCAGCGACGCCCGAAGCGGCGTCCGACGGGAGCTGGAAAGGCGCCTGGGTGATGGTGCCGGCGCCGCCGCCGCGCGCACGGCGCGACGGCGCGGCCTCCCGGGCCGCGAGCCAGCCGACCTCCACGGCCGATGCCGCCTCGGCCGCGCGTCGGAGGAACGAGATTGAGACAGCCCTCGAGCAGGCGGGAGTCGCCGGATTTGTTACCACCGAAGGCGGCGATCTGATTCATACCGCCGGGAACCCACAGATCAAGCCCGACAAGCTCCCGACGGTTCCGCGCATGAAGCTGCGCGGCGAAGACCACAAGAAAATCTCCGACCAGATCGCTGCCGGCGTCCCGGTCGTGCTCGAGTTCGATGCACAAGTAACGTTTCGGCCGGGCCCCGTCTCCAACGTCAATGTGATCGCCGATCTCCGTGGCTCACAATTCCCCGACGAGATGGTGATCGTCGGCGGCCACATCGATTCCTGGGATGGCGCCCTTGGGACTACCGATAACGGCACCGGCGTCGCCACGACGCTTGAGGCTGCGCGCCTTCTCAAAGCGGCTGGCCTCGTGCCGCGCCGGACGATCCGATTCATGCTCTGGAGCGGCGAGGAGCAGGGGCTCCTCGGCTCCCGCGGCTGGATTCAAAAGCACCGTGACCTGTTGCCCAAGATCTCCGCCGTCCTCGTCCACGACGGCGGGACGGCCTACGTCTCGGGTATCGCGGCGACGAAAGCGATGGAGCCGATCTTCCAGGAGATCTTCGCTCCGCTTGCGACACTCGATCCCAAGATGCCTTTCAAGGTGCGCCCCACCCCCGACGGCCTTCCGGTCGGCATCGGAAGCGACCACGACTCGTTCTTACAAATCGAGAACCCGGTCCCCGGCTTCTTCTGGGACCAGGCCGGCGGCGTTGATTACAACAGAACCCACCATACACAATACGATACGATGGAGGCGGAGCGCCCCGAGTACCAGCGACACAGCGCTGTGGTGATCGCGGCCGCGGCGCTCGCCGTTGCGAACCTCGAGAAGCCGTTGCCGCGCGAAGGGCTTGTGAATCCCAGCGCCAGGCGCGGGCGTGGACGGGTACTCGGGTTCACTCCGGGCGAGGACGGCCTGACTGTTGCCGACGTCACCGAGGGCGGCGCCGGCCACAAAGCGGGCCTCCAGGTTGGCGACAAGATTCTTGAGATCGGATCTGTGAAAGTCACCAATCTCGACGAGCTTCGCGCTGCCATGGCGGCCGCTCCGTCCAAGACGCAGCTCAAGGTGGCGCGCGGCGCAGTGACGGCCGTGCTGAGCGTCGAGTGGCCGCAGGCTGCGCAGTCACGACCCAATCGCGCGCCGAGCGATCGATGACACAAAGACGCCCGTCGCTGCGGGAGCTCCGCCGGCTCTCCGCAGAGGCGGCTGCGTGCACGCTCTGCGCGGCCGAGCTGCCCCACCGGCCGCGCCCCGTATTTCGCGTGGAGCGCTTCGCCCCCATTCTGCTGATCGGGCAGGCGCCGGGGCGGCGAGTCCACGAGACAGGACTCCCGTGGAACGACCTCAGCGGCCAGACGCTGCGCCGCTGGCTCGAGCTCTCGCCGGAGGAGTTCTACGACCCCAATCGCCTCGCCATTTTGCCGACGGGGCTCTGCTGGCCGGGAACCGATCGAGGAAAGGGCGATCGCCCGCCGATGCCGCGATGCGCACCAACGTGGCATCCTCGATTTCTCGAGCTTCTGCGCCCCACCACGCGCCTCACGCTGCTGGTCGGTTCCTATGCGGTGGCCGCACACCTCCCCGATCAGGCCAAGCGCCCCCTGGCCGATGTGGTCGCAACGGCTCCTGAGCTGCTACGACGCGGAGTCGTGGCTCTTCCCCATCCGTCGCCGCGCAACCGCCGCTGGCTCGCCCAACGCCCGTGGTTCGAGCGCGAGATCGTTCCCCTCCTGCGCGCCTATGTGCGCCAAGCTCTCGCGGATCGGCGCGCTATGGTGAAATCCGATGACCGCTCCGCCCCTTCTGAAGCGCGACGCGATCGACCGCGCGCTGGCTGATCTTCCCGGCTGGACGCTCTCCGACGGAAAGCTCCGCCGCGAGTATCGGTTTGCGAGCTTCGTCGATGCATTCGGTTGGATGGCGAGCGCCGCGCTCGTCGCGGAGGCCGCGCAGCATCACCCCGAATGGCGTAATTGTTATGGTCTCGTCTCCATAGAGCTTACGACTCACGATTCCGGCGGGATCACACAAAAAGATCTCGACCTCGCTCGCCGGATGGAGCTGCTATTCTTGCGGCATGTTTCTGCGGCAAGTCTCCCTGATTCGAGATAAATAGCCATGAGCAGCGGCGTCAAGAACTACATGATGACGAGCGAGATTCCCAAGCCGGTGAATCCGATCCGGCTCAAGGATCCGCTCGTCGAAGACTTGGGCGTGCCCGCGGCATCAGTCTCCGCTGTGCACTTTCCGGGAGCGATCCCGGAGAAGTACACCCATCTTCGGCTCGATCTCGAGAATGCACAATTCACGGGGGAGCTCGGCACCCAGTTAAGAAGCGCTGCCGAGGCGGGCTTCCCCGAGAAGGGCTGGCTTCTGCTCACGACGCACGCGCCGTTCGACGAAGTCGCCATTGCGTCGATGCGTCGAGCGCTCTGGCCAGCGTTCCATGTCGTCCGCGTCTATCGCCTCAAGAACCAACAATACGTCGATCGCCTCGACCCCGACGGCTGGCAGAAGCTCAATAAACAGTTTCCCTCGACGTGGAGCGGCAGCGCCATCGCGGCCCAGCGCCGCGGCGCGCTCTTCGCGCCTGACGCCGTCGCCAAGAAATTTGACAAGAATGCGGCCGGCTGGAGCGGCGATCCCAAATCGCCGCTCTATGCCCACCATCGCTGGATGCGGCGGCTCGTGGCGGAGCTGGCCGAACCGAAGCAGGGCGAGCGTGCACTCGATGCCGGCTGCGGCGCCGGATGGGTGGGGATTGAGGCCGCGAAACTCGGCGCGAAGGTCTGTTCCTTCGATCCAAGCCCCGAGATGGGCAAGCATGTCGCGGAGAACGCCGGCGCGGAGAAGGTACAAATCGAGTTTAGGACCGGCTTCGTGGAGAAGCCGCCGTTTGGCCCTCCCGCCGGCGAAGCGCCATTTTCATTGGTATTGAACTCGGGTGTGGTCTCCTTCGCTCCCGATTCGAAGGCCTATCTTGCGGCGCTGGACGCCTGCGTCGCGCCGGGAGGACGCCTCGTCATCGGCGACCTCAACCCGCAGTCACGCGGCATGCGCAAGCGCCAGGCGGAGCGCCCGGTCCTTCCGCTGCGCGAGATGAATGCACTCCAGCGGGCAGAAGTGATCTCGCTGCTCGAAGGGCTCGGCTACACCATCACCGCTCGCCGCTACTACCAGCTCACCGACCCGACGCCCCAGCTCATGCACTTTTGTGCAAACAACCTCGGCGGCCTCGGCTGCGGCTGGCTCCTCTCGCGAAACCAGAAGGCGGCCTCCCACGACTCCGACGACGCCGCCGGTTTCGACTCCTGGCTGCTGCGCGCCACCAAGCGCGGCTAGCGCGCGGCGCCTCGTCAGCGGCTCTCCCTTCGCACGCGGAGGAAGAGATCCTCCCCCCACTCGGAGTTCCGCGGGGCCATGGACCCGTGAGGCCGATCGGCACAACGCACCTGCAATAAATCGACCGCTAGCAGCGGCGCGAGCACATTGAACTCTGATTGAGCCGTAGGCCCGGCGCGTGCGCCCTGCATTGCAGACGTGGCGTCGGCGCGTGCGCCCTCTATTACATAAATCTCCATTACATAAGTGGGGTCGGCGGGTGCGCCGGCCGGTCTCCGCGGGGCGTGCCCCGCGCGGTGGCGATTGGTGTGCCGGCCTGAGCCCGTGGCTGGGGCCTTCATTCGGCGGCGCATGCGCCGCCGAATCGTCGCGGGCGATGCCCGCGCCCTCCGGCCGAACTTACACTTTCGCCTTCACAGATGCGCGACGGCTTGGAATGGGGCGTGGGTCGATCTTGGCGCGGCGAGTTCCGCAGATGCGAGGCCATGGCGCGCGCAGAATCCGACTGGCGCGAAGCGCCGGTCGGATTCTGCGCAGCCGATGAGCCGCCGAGCGTCGAGGACTGTTCGCTGCCGCGCCAAGACTGACCACGCCCCATTCTTCCCAAGGCACAAGTCGAAAGTCGCGCGCGCTCACCGGTCGGCGCACGGAGGACGTTCCAGAAGTGCACCGCGAAGCGAGCGCGAGGAATCGCCGTCCAGCGCAAGGAGCCTATGCCCAGGCGTAGCCAAGGAGTTACGACCAGGACGAGGCGACGCAGCGATGGGCGACGAGGCCCGCGCACAGCTCGGATGACTTTTGAAACGTCCTCCACGCGCCGACCTCACTTCTCGATGGGGAGATCGCGACCACGCGCCAACCCCACTTCTCGATCGAGATAGCGGCCACGCGCCGGCCACCCCGGATCGAAGTCGTTGAGTCTCGCCCGCCGCTGCATACGCCGTCCGCCGGCGATTCTTGACCTTCATCCATGCCCTGCGTCATCGGAATAACCGTTGCGAGCGCGGGGGCAACGCACGGCGACCCCGCGGTTCTCGATTCCAGCACAGTTCGACGCCGCCGCGACGGGACTCGCTGGCCCCGTTGGAGTCCACTTCTGTTTCGCAAGGCAACGAATTCTCCATGCTCCGCACCTCGCTCCCGTCGTCGAGTTCCACGGGCTCACTTATCTCACCGACGGCGAGCAGCTCCCCTTCAATGCGGGCGGTCTCGACGACACCACTCTCCGGTCAATGCACATGGCCGGCGAAACCGTCGTGTGGACCGGCGTCGGCGCGCGCTTCGACCTCACCCCCGGCATCTCGCTCAGCTCCACCTTCGAGTTCCCCTTGTCCAAGGCCGACGATGACATCATGGGGCATCGCATCGCCGTCGACCTGACCCTGCGTTGGTAGTGCCGAAACGAATCGGGCGGGGTGCGGCGATACACACCATGGCCGCGCCCTCCCAACCCTCTCCCTGGGCACGCTTCCAGGCGAGCCGCGAGCTCGACTACGAGCGCTGGCACGATGGGGTGCCCTACGACCTCGACGCGCTGCGTGAGATGAGCGCGCCGCAGCTTCAGAGGATCGAAGCCGAGCTTTCGCAGCTCAAGCGACCCGATTGGCGGGACGTCGACACGCTCGATGTACTCGGAACCCCCGGAGCCCTCGCCGCGCTGGAGCGCTACACACGCACCGCGTCGCCGGCCGTTCGCGTGCGCGCCGCCCGAATCCTCGCCCGCCGCGGCCGCCCAGAGTTCCTCGAGCGGACCATCGTGGCCGCCCTTGCGGCGTGCCGCGAGTACGACACCTTCACCGAGATTCTTGAAGCTGCGCAGGTCGTGCCCACAGCCTCGGTGAAAAATGCCCTCGTCGCGGCCGCGCTGCGCGGCCCGCGCGTGCTGCGCGTCCACGCTGCCGCCATGCTGCTCTTCATGGCGGGCGGCTCGAAGGAACCGTTCGACTGGGAGCACCGGCAGCTCTTCTTACAATTCAACGTCGACGACCCAAGGGCGCGAATGGCCGCCTTCGGCGCGCTTCAAATAGCGATCGCCAAAGCGAGCGCCCCGCAAGGCGTTGCCGACGCCGCGCCTACGACGCCGCCCGCGCAAACATCCCCGGAACGTACGCCGCAATCCGCCCTTCAATCGCCGAAGCCGCGACGCTCGCCGGCGAAGCCAAATAAAGCTTCCCGGGGCCGGAGCGGCCTGTGAAATTTCGATTGATGGCAGAAATAGTGACCTGCTCGCGCGTCTCGCTCACACCGGGGCCGCAGCCGATGCAAGCGCCGCAGCCGGGGTGGATCACCGAGACGCCCATGCGCTCGAAGAGCTTGTCGTAGCCCTTGGACCGCGAGTACGACTCGACGGCCTCGCTCGCGTACTGGATCCAGAATCTCACCCCCGGGGCAAGCCGCTTGCCGGCCTTCTCGGCCTCGGCGACGACGGCGGCGTAGGCGTCGAGGTCGTCGAACTTGCCCGCCGTGCAAGAGCCTCCGTACGCGATATCAATCTTCACAGATCCGATCTGTGCGATCGTCTTGCCGTACGTCGGGTCGCCCGGCTCGGCGACGCGCGGCTCGATCTTGTCGAGGTCGATTCGGTGCACTCCGCCGTCGTAGACGGCCCCCGGGTCGGGCGCCACGGCGCGCGCGCGCAACCCGTCGACCGCCTTCGCATCGAGGCCGCGCATGCGGGCGATCCATTGGAAGGTCTGCTCATCGGCCTCGAAGACGCCTCCCGCTGCCGAGCATTCTGTGGCCATATTCGTGAGCGTGGCGCGCTCGTCCATGGAGAGGTTCGCCAGGCCGGGCCCGCCGAACTCCATCACGCGGTCGAGCGTATCCTCGCGCTTCGCGTAGGTGTCGAGAATTGCAAGAATCACATCTTTCGCCATGACGCCCGGGCGAAGCTTCCCATGCAGCTCGAATCGGATCGACTCCGGGACGCGCACGAAGGTGTGTCCCGCGAAAGCGAGCCCGGCGTACTCCGTCGCGCCAACGCCCCACGAAAGCGCATTGCTTCCTCCTCCCATGCAGGTGTGGCTATCGGTTGCTTGCACAAAATCGCCCGGATCGACGAACTGCTCGCGCGCCACCTGGTGGCAGATGCCCGGCGAGATGCCGTTCACGGCCGAGTAGTCGCGGCAGCCGGTGTGCTTTTGGAACTCGCGCTGCAGCGTGCGCAGCGTCTCGATCAGGTCGGCGAACTTCGCCATCCGCGGGACGCCGGTGGCATAGAGCAGGTGATCTTCGAAGACGGCGAACTTTCCAGGGTTCTTGAGCTTGTAGCCAGCGCCGTATTCCTGGCTGAGGAAATAGTGAACTTGCGCCGTCGTGAACTCATGGCTGTAGCCCGCATCGACATGAACCAGCACCGAATCGCCGGGCTTCACGTAGGTCGACCCTTGGCCGGGAAGCAGATGGCGCGCAAGAATCTTCTCCGCAATATTCATCGGACGCGGGCTTGTCGAGAGCTGTGGCAGCTTCACTTTGCCGGCCTGGAGATCCTTGGCGAATGCAAATAATCCTCCGGAGCGCAGCACCTCGCGCGAGATCGGGTCGTAGGGATTCAGGAACTCCGCGATCGGAATCGATTCGCCATCCTGGAGCCGCACCAGCAGGTCGTGCCCGCCCATGAGCTGGCCCTGCTGAATATTATTGCGCTCGTGGATCGGCGCGAAAGAAGCCGCAATCACAATTCGGATGCCGCTCCACTTCTCGCACTGGACGGCCGTCTCGCGGGAGCTGCCAGTGCCCTTGCGGTATCCCGAAACGATGACCTCAAAATTGCCATCGAGCAGCGCGCGCGTCGGAATCACGCGCTCCCCCTTTGCGTCCAACAGCCCGGCGTAGGCGTCGAGCGCAATGTCCTCCGGCCGGTGACGGAAGCAGACCCACGCCGGCGTCATCACGTCGGTATTGATGTCATCGAGCAGCTCTTCCACGCGCACATCGCGCATCCTCAAGTTCACTTTTCCCGCGAGCTGGGCTCGAATGAGCTCGAGGTCTTTGGTGAGGAAGAGAACGCGCTTGCCGGGCGTGAGGGCGATCCGATCGGGATGGGGCATCGGGAGGCGGCTGCTTCGGTGGTGGTCTGTGGGAACTCGAGCGAAGGAGAATAACTTGCGTCCACGACCGCGGCGCCGACCCGCGCCGACGCGAGCCCCTTCCCCGATGATCCCGTTTGAACCCCATCCCTGGCTCAAGAGTGCCCACCTCCAGACCGTGGTCGGCACGATGCGGCTGCCCGGGGAAGAGGCGCGCTCGGCGGGTCTGGTGGTGCACCACGAGGTGCCGCTCCTTGATGGCGACGCGCTCGTACTGCACGACGAGTTGGCGATCGGCTGGCGCCAGGGCGGTCCCGTGGCGCTGCTGATCCACGGCTTGGGTGGCGACGCCCAAAGTCCTTACCTTCATCGCATCGGAGCCAAGCTTCGGCGGCGAGGCGTGCGCACCCTGCGCGTCGATCTTCGCGGCTTCGGCGCGAGCGCCCCCCGGTGCAGGCAGTTCTTCCACAGCGGGCGCTCGGACGACGTCCGCGCGGCCCTCAAGGCCGTGGCCGCGCTTTGCCCTGGCTCGCCGATTCGCGCCGCGGGCTTTTCTCTGGGCGGCCATCTCCTGCTGCGGGCCCTGGGCCAGTCACCTGGCGAGATCGAGATCGAACGCGCCGTCGCCGTGAGCCCACCTTGCGATCTCGAGAGCTCCGTCGAGAAGTTGCGGGAGGGGGCGGGCGCGCTCTACGACCGCTACTTTGCCCGCCTGCTCGTGCGGCATGTGGCCGAGAGGGTGCGGGCGGATCGGAGCCTGCGGCTCCCTGCCCTCACGCCGCCGCCAGCCAACATTGTGGAATTCGACGAACGGTTCACGGCGCCGATGGCCGGATTCGCGAGCGCCCGCGAATACTACAGAAGCTCCGAATCGGTGAGCAGCCTCGATCGCATAGCGATCCCGACGTCGATCTGGGTGAGCCGAGATGATCCGGTCGTCGCCGTGGGAGCGATGGAACGGGCCCCGCGGTCACCTTGGGTCGAAATCCACATCACGGCGGCGGGCGGCCACCTCGGCTTCGTCGCCCGAGCCGATGCCCAGGGCGATCGCCGATGGATGGACGCCCGCGTCGTGGAGTCGCTCGCGCGGGGCTCAGAAGGTCAATGAAAGACCGGGCGACGAGACAAGCCCGTAGGTGGGAGGGATCCGGCAAGTGCGCATCAACGGCTCAACCCAGACCGACTGCACATGGAACGTGAGTCCTGCGAGGAGCGGGTTGGCCGGCACAGGGAATGGCGTGAAGCCAGTACCACCGGAATCGCTGTACATATCGGCGGCGAGCAGCACCGACGACGCAAGCAGGTCTACGTGCAGCACAATGCCGATGAATAAGTAATCGCTAGCGGAAGGCACATCTCCGATCAGCAGCAGGCCCAGGGTGCTCGGAGGCACGTTCACGCTTGTGACGCGATAGGTGGAGTCGCCAATCGTGGGAGGTCCGCTGGCGCTCATGCCGATCGTCCCGGCGCAGCCAGCCGATCCGGTGCCAAATTGCACCGTGCCGGAAGGCGTGAGGGAAGAGTAGAAAAAGACCACAACTCCCATGGAGCTCGCGTTCCCGGAGGTGCCAAAGCACGCCACGACCAGATCGGGCTGGCCATCGGCATTCATGTCGCTGGCTGCGATCTGCCGCGGATTGAGCTGCGGTGCGGGAGAGAGCGTTCCGAAAGGAGCGAACGTCCCATCGCCATTGCCCTGAAAAATCTGGATGTTGTCCGGCGTCTCCTGCTGGACGGTAAGGTCGAGGTGGCCGTCGTGGTCGATGTCGGCAACGAGACAGTTCCGCGGGCCGCCGCTTAGGGCGAGCGGCGCCTGCACGGTGCTGGCAGAATAAGTGAACGCGGGTGCTCCAGAATTTGTAAAAAGGAGCAGTTGGTTGGCGCTGTCGTTGACGAGGACGGCGTCTTGGTCGCCGTCTTCGTCGAAGTCGCCGAAGCTGATGCCTTCATGCACGCTCGACGTCGCCGACGTCCCGGGATAGTTCACTTTTGTAAAGATGCCGCCCGAATTGAGGAAGATGGAGAATCCGCAGCCGCCCGTGGAATAGAAGCGGGCGCTTGACCAGTCGAGGTCTCCGTCATTGTCAACATCCTCGACGCCCAGATTGCCGCTCACCGTGCCGTCGGGGCTCGGGAATGCGATATCGGGCTGTGTGGCGAACGCACCGCTGCCTGTACCGAAGCGCGGATAGAAGGCATTGCTGCCAAAGCTGACCATCACGAAATCGATGAGCCCTTCTCCGGTGAAATCCGCCGCGGCGCCGGCGTGCGTGACGCTCGCCGTGCTCGACGTGATAGAGGCCGGCGTCGCGAGCAGCCCAGTGCCGCTGCCGAGCGCTGCGGAGGCGCCGTAGCCAAAGGACGAGGATCCATTACAGAAAACGAAGTCGAGGTTCGCATCGCCGTTGATGTCTGCGAGGAAGGAGTTTCCGTCGGTCGTGCCCGGTGTGCCGCTCCCCCATGGAATGATGGTGGAAGGCCCGAGCCCACCGCCGGGCAGGCCGAGAAACACTGCCACAGATCCGCTCGTCGTGGAGGCGCTATTATTGGTCACCACATCAGGCACGCCGTCGTGATTGAGGTCGCCGACGGCAAGTCCACGCGGCCCCGTACCCGTCGTCGTTCCGAGCGGATAGGGCACACCCGTCCATGATTGGGCGCGCGCCGACGGAGCCATTGCCGACGCGAGCGCGCCGCCTAGTGCGAGGAGCGAGCAGGAAGTGAGGGATCGGATTGCCAGGGGTGCCATGGCAGAGACTCCTTGCGCGAGCGGATTAGAACGTGAGCGAGAGACCTCGAGAAGTAACAAGACCGTAGGAAGACCCGGAGCATTTTTGCAGCAGGGGCTCTACAAAGAGGCTCTGGAAATAGAACGTGAGTCCGGAAAGCAGTGGATTATTGGGGACCGGAAGGAAGCCGAAGCTGCTTCCCGTGCCGTCTGCATAGAAGTCGCCGCCGATGAGAACGGAGGATCCGAACAGATCGACGTGCAGCTTGATTCCCAGGAAGAGCGGATCGCTGCCGGGGAGGTCGGCGGCGTCGCCCAATAGGAAGAGTCCGAGCGCGCGCGGTGGTGCGCCGGTGCCCGTCAGGCGCAGCGTCGGCTGCGGGATCGCTGGCGCCTCGCTGACGCAGAGCGCAAGCCTCCCCGCGCACCCCGGCGTGCCGGTCCCGAACGAGTTGACCGCGGCAGGAATCGGTGTTCGATTCAGAAGGACCGTCACATTGTTACTTCCCGAATTCGCCGTCACCATGTCCGCTTGCCCGTCGGCATTGAGATCCCCCATGCGGACCATCTCCGGCTCGGTGCCGGTCAGCTGCGTTGCGATCTGCGTGAGCGTCCCCGATCCGCTTCCCAGAAAGAGTGCAAGATTATCCGGAACCTTCTGGCACACCGCCACGTCGAGCCGTCCGTCGCGGTTTACGTCGCCCACCTCCAAATTGTACGACCCGGCCGCCACGCTCAGGGCGGGCTGCACCGTGCTGGGCACGAACTGACCGGGCGCAGCAGCTCCCTGATTTGTAAAGATGCGGATCTCGTTGAGAAAATCGTCGGAGATCACGACGTCAACAAAACCATCCTCATCGAGGTCTCCGCACTTGGCGCACTGGATGCTCTTCGTCGCGCTCCCGGTCTGGTAGGCCGTCGGCGCGCTGAAGACGCCAGCCTGGGAAGTATACACGACAAATCCTGGCAGGTAGGCAGACGGATTCACGAAGTCGAGATCTCCGTCGCGGTCGATGTCTGCGATCCCGAGCTCACCATACATCGTCCCGTAAGTATTGTAAGGAAGCGCCTGCGGAGCGCCGAAGCTGAGATTCCCAGACGCGGGATAGTGCGTCAGCACGTTCGCTCCCCAGCTATTCAGGAGCACGTCGAGCCGGCCGTCGCCCGTGAAGTCGGCCGCATAGGAGGCCGAGTAGACGGCGATGCTTTGGATCTGCGCCTGCGGCGGAAGAGTGAATCCCCCTGCTCCGTTTCCGGTGAGAATCACGGCGCCGCCCGACGACGTCGTGGGAAGACACCAATCAAGCTTCCCATCGGAATTGAAATCGCCGAGCGCAGTGCCGCCGTTGGCCGTTCCGAAGGGCGCGCCAAAATTGGTAACGACCGCCGCATTGAGGGTTCCATTGGTCTTGCCCGTCAGCACGCTCAATTTTCCCGCGCCCGCCGAGGCGCCGCTGTTCACAAGCACATCGGGCACGCCGTCGGCATTGACATCTCCGAGAGCAACGCCTCGAGGCGACACGACGCCCGCGCCAAGGCCGTACGGGGAGCTGGAGAACGATTGGGCGCCGGCCGGGCAAGCGAGGGCGGCGCACGCAGCGGCGGCAGGCGCGCCGAGAAGTAACAAACCGCGCATGTGGGTTCTAGGGGACTGTGGGACTTCCGAGGGCCGCACCGGAACGGATCGATGGAGCCGTCGGAGAACTCAGGATACCTCCGGCGCCGATTGGGAACAGCCGCGGCTATCGCAGGCGCAGAATCACCGGAGCGTGGTCCGACGGCTGTGCTCCCTTGCGCTCGGTCACGTCGATCTCGACCGCCTCCACCTTGGGCTCGAGCGGGCGGCTCACGAGGTGCAGGTCGATGCGGAGTCCGAAGCCGCGCGGGAAGGCGCCGCCGCGGTAGTCCCACCACGTGTAGAGCTTTCCCTCCTGCGAGAGAAGCCGCTGCGCATCCTTCAGGCCAACATTACAGATTTCCGCGAGCGCTGCCCGCTCCTTGGGGTGGCAGAGCACCTGATCTCTCCACTTTTCCGGATCGTGGACATCTCGGTCCTCGGGCGCAATATTAAAGTCTCCGCAGAGAACGAGGGGCTTTGAGACATTACAGCCCGTCGCGAGAAAGTCCCGGAGCTTCTCAAGCCAGCGAAGCTTGAAAGAAAACTTATCCGAATCGGTGGACTCGCCGTTCGGAACATACACATTTACGATGCGCACGCCTCCGAACGTCGCCGCAATGAGCCGCTTCTGATCCTCGGGCCCGTCCCCCGGCAAGCCGCGCACCACGTCGGCCGGCTCCTCGCGCGAAAGAAGGGCGACGCCGTTGTAGGTCTTTTGCCCGAAGATCGCCGCCCGGTAGCCCGCGGCCAAGATCTCTGCGCGCGGAAAGGCCTCGTCCTCCACTTTGGTCTCTTGGATGCAGGCGACATCGGGCTTGGCGCGCTCCAGCCAGGCGAGCACGCGCGGCAGACGCGCGCGGATGGAGTTCACGTTCCAGGTGGCGATCTTCATGCGCGGTGAGCGTAGCGATGCGTGCCGCCCGAGCAGAGAAGCCCCTTGCGTCGGCTGCCATACTGGGGACGTGCCCCTCGCTCCTCTGCCCATCGACGAGGCCGTTCCGCGGCTTCTCGAGACGTTGCGGAGCGCGCCGACGGTGCTCCTGCGCGCGCCGGCTGGCGCCGGGAAGACCACGCGGGTGCCGAGCGCCCTGCTGGCGGGCGGCCTCGCGGGGTCGCGGACGGTGATCGTGCTCGAGCCGCGACGCATTGCGGCCCGCGCCGCGGCAAGGCGCGTGGCCCGCGAACTCGGCGACGAGCTCGGGCGCACCGTCGGCTACCACGTGCGCTTCGATCGCCGCGCCGGCAAACAGACGCGGGTCCTTTTCGTGACCGAGGGGATCTTCCTGCGGCTTCTCCAGGAGGATCCGATGCTGGAGGCGGTCGGCTGCGTGGTCTTCGATGAATTCCACGAGCGCAATCTCGATGGAGATCTCGGACTTGCGCTCGCGCGGCTCGTCCAGCGCGACGTGCGCCCTGATCTGAGGCTGCTCGTCATGTCGGCGACACTCGACACGAGTGCGCTCTCTTCGGCGCTTGGCGATTGCCCTGTCGTCGAGTCGAGCGGCCGGCTCCATCCGGTTGCGATCGAGTATGCGCCGAGGCGCTCCGACGACCCTCTGCCGAGCGCGGTCGTCGCCGCATTGCGCCACGCGTGGCCGCGCACCGCCGGCGATGCCCTCGTGTTCCTGCCGGGCGTCGGTGAGATCCGCCGCTGCCGGCAAGCGCTGGAGGACGACGCGCGCAGACTGGCTTTCGATCTGTTGGAACTTTACGGCGATCTCCCGCCGGAGGAGCAGGATGAGGCACTGAAGCCGCGGCCGCGAAGAAAAGTGATCTTGGCCACCAATGTGGCCGAGACCTCGATCACCGTCGAGGGAGTGACTCTTGTGGTCGACAGCGGGCTCCAGCGCCGCATGCGCTTCGATCCCGCGACCGCCCTCGACCGGCTCGAGTTGTGCAGGATCTCTCGCGCGTCGGCGGAGCAGCGGGCCGGGCGCGCCGGCCGAACGGCGCCCGGTTTGTGTATCCGTCTCTGGAGCGAGCTCGACCACCGGGCCCTCGCCGAGCGGGAGACCCCGGAGATCGCCCGCGTCGACCTAGCCGGTGCCGTGCTTGCGCTGCTGGCCTGGGGCGAGCGCGATGTATTGCACTTCCCGTGGGTTGAGAAGCCGCCAGCGGAGTCGCTCGGCCGCGCGATCGAGCTCTTGGATCTTCTCGGCGCAACGGAGTCGGGAGCACTCACGGCGCTCGGAAGAAACATTTCGAGAATTCCAGCCCACCCGCGGATTGGGAGACTCCTGCTCGAAGCTCACTCCTATGGCGCGCTGGAAGCCGGCTGCCTCGGTGCGGCGCTCCTCTCGGAACGCGACGCTTGGGTGCGCGAAGCCGGCCGGCGAAAAGCTACGCATGAGTCGGGCTCCGATTTGTGGGATCGCATTCAGGTTCTGCGGGAGTTCGCAGAGCGCGGCGCTGCTCGAAGCGAGCTCGGCACGCTCCACCCCGGCGGAGCCCTGGCGGTGCTGCACGCCGCCGAGCAATTGGAGCGCGCGGCGCGGGACGCCGCCGGCTCGTCCAGAGCCGCCATGCTCGCCGAGGAAGAGGCCGTCGGGCGGGCGCTTCTCGCGGCGTTTCCCGACCGACTCGCGCGGCGGCGCGAGCGGGGATCTGCGCGCGCTCGGATGGCCGGCGGTCGAGGACTCGTGCTGGCCGACGAAAGCGCCGTCACGCGCGCCGATCTTTTTGTAGCATTGGACGTGGAGGCCGCCGAGCCCGACTCCCGCGTCCGACTCGCCTCCGCGGTGGATCGGGCGTGGATTCCCACAGATCGACTCTCCACCCGGCGCGAGCTTCGGTTCGATGACACCTCGGAGCGCGTGGTGGAGCTTCGGACTCTGGAGGCCTTCGGGCTTCCCATCGAGAGGCACGAGGCCCCTGCCGAGGACTCTGCCGCTGCGGCCCCCCTTCTGCTCGCAGCTGCACAAAAACGGCCGGAGCGGGCGATCCCCGCCGATGACCCGGTCATTGCCGGATTTCTTGCAAGACTCAACAGTTTGCGGCTTTGGCTGCCCGAGGCCGGGCTTCCGGAGCTGCGGCTCGCGGATCTGTTGGAGCCGATGTGCTTGGGACGGCGAAGCTTCGCGGATCTGCACGAGGCTCCGTGGATGGACGCTCTCCGCGGTGCATTGTTGCCCGCCCACCTCCGGTTGCTTGAGCAGGAGGCCCCGGCGGCGCTGACGGTCCCGAGCGGCAGCACTCTTCGGCTTCTGTATGATCCTCCGCATCCGCCCGTGCTGGCTGTGAAGATTCAGGAGCTCTTCGGGCTCGCGGAGACGCCGCGCGTCGCCCGCGGCCGAGTCGCCGTGAAGCTCCATCTGTTAGCTCCCAACGATCGGCCTCAGCAGATCACCCAGGATCTCGCGAGCTTCTGGCGCAACGGGTACCCCGTCGTGCGCAAGGAGCTTCGGGCGCGATATCCGCGCCACGCCTGGCCCGAGGATCCCCTGGCCGCGCTTCCGCAGCGGCGCCCTAAGCCGCGAGGCTCCCATGCGTAGAAGAAACCATTTTGCTCCGGGTACATGGGCGCTCCTCGCCCTGTCTGCGCTGGCCGGCTGCCGCACACCTCGTCCGGCGCCGGCCCACCGCCCCGATTGGCGAGCGGTCGATCACGCGGAGGCCGCTCGAGCTGCGCGAGAGAAAAGTGATTTCTCCACGGCGGAGCGGGAGCTGCGTGAGGCGATTGCACTCGACCCCCAGTGGATCGAAGCGCGATTCGCCCTTCAGGATCTTCAATTTTCTATGCTGCGCCGAATGGAAGCGCTGGAGGAGGCGAAGGCGCTCCGAGCGCGCACTCCGAGCGACCCGGTCGCCATGCTGCTGGAGCTGCGCGCTCAGCAAGGCTCCGCGCGGGATCGCGTCGCCGCGGCGCTCCCTCGGGATAGCACGCTCGCACCTTGGATCGAATTTGTGAGAATGGAGGACCGGGACATGTCGGGCGCCTCGGCATCGTGGCGCGCAGCTCCGAGCGAGGAGCCTCGGATCCGCGAATGGTGGGATCGAAGCGCGCGCCGACATCGAGCGTCGCTGGCTGCCATCCGTGCACAATTCGATGCCGCAGCCGTCTCGGAGTTCCTCGGCGAGCCCCCTTCCGCGCTGCGGGCTGCTTGGCTCCTCGAAGCGCAGGAGGACCTCTCTCGTGGGCTCGGGTCACAAGCGCTCGCCGATCTCACGGCGCAGCTGCAGCCGCTCTTCGGCGAGATGCTTCAGATTCCCGAGGGCATTCATGCGCTGGAGGCGGCCGTGCACAGCGGGATGCGTGAGCGGCAGCGGCTCGCGCTCGAGCGCGAACTTCATAAGTTGCCTCTTCCGAGCGAGGGCAAACGGGATCTGCGGGTCGCCCACGTGCTGCTGTCGGCGACGCTCCATTGCGTTCGAAATGAGCCCCACATGGAGCGGCTCGACCTCGAGGAGGCGTGGAGGCTCGGCGCGCGCAGCATGCGGGTGGTCGCGGCGCTGCGGCGTGCGGCGTTGCGAACAGGCGATGGAGCGCGCGCGATCGCGGTACACCACGAGTGGGCTTCGCGCTGGGGAGAGCCTGCGAATCTTCCAAATCCGCTGGGCGCCTTGGCGGCAGCGTTCGCTGAGGAGCAAGCGCGTCCCATCGCGGAGAATGCACAAATTGCGGCTGAGCTCGCGCTCTCGGCTGGCTGGCATGAGGAGGCTCTGGAACTCGCGGCGCGCGCCGCGGTACGGGGCGACCTTCGGTTGCCCCTCTTTGCAAATCGCATCATCTCCCCCGAACTGCTCGCGTCACGCCTCGGCCACTCTGCGGCAGAAAGTCGCGCTAGCCGCCCCCAAGCGGGCACGCGAAAGCCCTCGAGAGCGAAGCTCCGCGCGGCGATTCGAGCGGTGGACGGCGCCGCCGAGATCTCGGTGCAGAGTGACGGCTGGCTCGGCTGGACGCTTCGGGCATCCCTCGGGCCGACTCTGTCCGTCGTGGCCGGTTCGAGAGCCCTGCATGACCCATCGGCTTTTGTTACTAACGAGCTTTCCGCGGTGGAGATTGTTGGACTCGGAAATGTGATGATCTCCCATTGGGAGCCGATTCCCGGATGGGGCGTCCATCGAGTCCCGGATCCGATGGCATTCCAAGGAGGCCGTGGGTCCTTGGATGTCCAGCAGCTCGAACGGCTCGCCGATGCTCTCGAGCGCCGGGCGAAGGCGCTTTCGAGGATCCCGCCGAGCCCATTCGATGCGCGCCTCCTCCCGGCGGTCCCAGCCGAGGAGCAACGCGACCAGCGTACACGCTTTGAAGTCGAGTGGCGATTGTTGCAAGGGATTGAGCCGCAGCGGGCGCCCGCCGTCGCAACGGAGATCCTCGCGCGGCTGCACTTCGCCAGAGCATCGGAGCTTCAGAAGATCAAACAACGCCGGGTTCCGCGGCCGGCGGCGATCCTCCGCTGGACCGCTGCCCCCAGCATCGCCGAGACAATGCTCTTTTGCGCGGAGCGCGACGCATGGCTCGCGACGGTTGCTGGCTCCACCTCTCCGCGAGCGGCCCTCGCCGTGGCCACGGACCGTACGCTCCATGGTCTCACCGGTCCAGGCGAGTCCGCAGTTGTAGCGGCGCTCGACCTGTGGCTTCAGCAGTTCCAAGAGTGGTCCGCGAAGCACACCGATCGAATCGCACACAACCGCCCGTTGCTGCCGCAGGCGGCTCTGCTGACCGATGCCGAAGCGGCCGCAATCGCTCGGGAGGCTCTCGCGGTTCGCGACAGTCAGCGAGCCGCTGCGACGCGGTAAGGCGCCACGGCCCCCGCCTGGTTGTCGCGGGCGTTGCCGGCGCGATCGACCGTCAGGTCCGGCATCACTTTTCCGAGCCACCGCGAATGGAGGCGGCGGATGTTCTCACTTTTCGCTTTCCAGCGCTCCGGGCCGCTCTTGGAAGTGTGGTGAATGACCACACTTCTCGGCTCGTAGACGAGAATCCCGCCGCGCTCGCGCAGCTTGAAGCAGAGATCCACATCTTCGTAGCCGTTCCAATAGCCTTCGTCGAAGCCGCCGACGGCGTCGAACGCATCCCGGCGCACGAGGAGGCACGCCGCGGTGAGCGCCTGATATGTGCGCCGCTGCATGGCTACCGGATGATCGGCGCGCTCGCGCTCGAAGGGATGAAACGCGAACAGCGGGTCGCGCCCTTCGACGTTGGCAATCAATACACCGGCGTGCTGGAGCTTCCCGTCGGGGAAGAGAAGGCGGCTGCCGACCGCGACGACTTCCGGATCCTCTTGCAACACTTCCACGAGCGGAGTGAGCCAGCCCGGAACGACCTCGGTGTCGTTATTTAAAAAGAGAATCCACGGTCCGCGCGCCTGCGCGGCGCCGAGATTACAGCCGCGCGAGAATCCCTCATTCTTCTCCGAGCGAAGGACGCGCAGCTCGCGGTCGCGCTCGCACTCGCCGCGCAACAATTCCTGTGTCGAATCGGTGCTCCCATTGTCGACCACGAGAATCTCGCGGTCGGGATCGCTCGCACGCACGCGCGCCAGCGATTCGAGGCAGCGGCGCGTGTAATCGGCCTGGTTGAAGACCGGGATGACGACCGACACGAGGGACATGGTCGCCTCCCCCTTCGGCAGATCCCCGGAGCGAGATTGAGCGCCCGATGGGAGGCGTGCGGGCCCACTCCCTCGTTGGCTACGACCGGAAGTGCTCCGAGCGCCAGGCGAGCTTCGAGCCGGCGGCGAACCGATCGTACAGGTCGCGGTAGGCGTTGTTCTGCTGCTCGAGGGAAAAGTGGGCTGCGCAGCGCGCGCGATTGGCGTGGCCGACGCGGCGGCGCTGCTCGGCGCTCTGAAAAAGTTGCACGAGCGCCTGCGCATAAGCGGCCTCATCGCCGAGCCTGGTCACAAAAGGAGCGTTCGCCGGTGCGAGCATCTCTTTCACGTCTCCGACGTCGGTCGACACGACGGGAAGGCCGCACCCCATGGCTTCCAGTACGGAGATGGGCATCTGCTCGGTGTCCGACGAGAGCGCAAACACGTCGAACGCCCGATAGGCATCGACGGGATTCTGTAAGAACCCGGCAAAATGCACTCTTCCATCGAGGGAGCGCTGGCGAATAATCTCGTCGAGCAGCGCCCTCTCCGGCCCGTCGCCGACGAACACGAGGTGCGCCCCCGGAATCGACGCGTGAGCGAAGGCCTCCAGCAGCCTCGATGGGCGCTTCTCACCCCGCAGATGTGCCACTTGCCCCACAACGAACGCATCGTCGGGAATTCCAAATTTTTCGCGGAACGCCGCGCCATTGCCGGATGTGAATCTCCCGAGATCGATCCCATTCGGAACATACAGCACGCGCCGACGCGGCATCCACCACGTCTTCACCGCAATCTCCTCAAGCGTGCGTGAGGGGACGACGACCACCTCGGCAAAACGCAACAGAAGCCGGCGTGTCCAGACGCGGCGCGGAAGCTGCCCTCGGATCTCGTCGGGGCCGAAGCCGTCCTCGGCGTGCACAATGTGTGCGATGCGCCTGCCCATGGCGGCGAGCCAGAGCACGTCTGTCGCGCCCCAATTATATGTGAGCAACAAATCGGGCGAGAGCTTGCGCAGCAGCGCACCGAGCTCCCCGCGGCGCACGCCGCCCCCCGCCGGACGCGGCACTTCCGCGAACTCGACGGGCAGCCCCGGCCGCAGCTTCTCTCTCGCCGTCAGAACATTATTTGTGGCAAGTACCGTGTGGCGGAATCGCGACGGCAGCGAGCCGAGGACTTCGACCGCGCGCATCTGCGGGCCACCCGGCGCAAACGTCGAGAAGACGTGCACCAGGTGGCGACTCTCAGAGGTCACCGCCGCGGCTCCGCATCGTGGGCGCGAGCGCAGCAGCAATGCCGCGTTCGATGAATCGCGCGCGATCGGCGCACGGCGCCCAGCCGAGCTTGCGCTTCGCCGCCGAGCAATCGATCGGCACCACCATGCTTCGCGTCGCGAGGTCGCGCCAGCTCGGGAAGGCATTCTCCGGCTTACGGATCACCACCTTCACTCCCCACTTAAACAGATCACAGATCTGCGTCAGCCACAGCGGAGTCGGATGATACACAAGCGGGCGCTGCGTGTGCTTGGCCATCTCCGCCATGTACTCACGCGCGGTGAGGCGCACATCTCCCACCAAGTTAAAGACTCCGCCGACTGCCGTCGGCGCGTCCAGCGCGCGCACGATGGCGTCGGCCACGTCCTCCGCCAGCACGAAGGGCAGCGGATTCGTTCCCGAGCCCCACCCAAGGCAGTGGGCATCGCGCGGGAAGGTGCCGACGGCGGAGTGGAACGGCCTGCCGCGCTCGCCGACGACGACCGCCGGGCGGAAGAGCACGAGCGGCAGACCCTTACTTTTCGCAAGCTCCTGCAGTCGTCGCTCGCTCTCGATCTTGGCGCGCGCGTAATGGCTTCGCTTCTCGGGATTGCGATCGACGGGCGTCTGCTCCTCGACGGAGGCATAGCCTGCCCCCGGGCCAAGATACAGAACCGCGATCGTGCTCGTGTAATGAAAGCGCTTCACGCCGTGGCGAAGGCACATCTGCGCAACGCGCTCGTCGGCCTCCACAATATTGCGCTGGAAGTCGGCAAACGAATCGCCGCCTCCCCACGCCAGATGCACGACCTGCTCCGCCCCTTCGATCGCGCGCGATAGCGCCGCCTCGTCGGAAGAGTTGCCTTTGACGAAACGCACTTTCGGATGCCGCAAATGCGCGCCGATGACGCTCGGGTTGCGGGCGAGGATGCGCACCGGGCGCCCCGCTGCAATCAGCCGCTCCACCACGTGGCCGCCGATGAATCCGGTCGCGCCGAGCACAGTCACTTCTCCCGTTCGCGGCTCGCTGTACTCGAGAATCGCGGGCGACGTCGGCGCCGCGCTCCGCGCGAGCGTCTCGACGGCCGGAGCCGTCACGCGCTCACAGGCCTGCACAACGGCGAGACCATCCTCACCGCTCACTGGCAGGCGTGAGCCGTCGCGCAGCGATTGATGGAAACCCGCGAGGCTTCCCTTCATTCCCACAAAAAACGGATCGCGGCGCGAAGCGAGCTTCAGCAGCGGGAAGACATAGCCGCCGAAGGCGCCAAAAGCGGCGCGCAGCGCCCCCTTCCCGTCTCGCCAATTCGTGAGAGTCGATTCATAAAAATCGGGCCAGCGCGTCTTCTCGTGGAGCGAATAGCCGCCGTGCAACAAATCGGCGCGAATGGCGCCGTCGGTGCCGACGACATAAACCCAGCTCTCGGGAAAGTCGCGCCCGAAAGCAAGAAATAGCTGGGCCGTGGCGTTCTCGAAGCCGAGCGTCGCAAACCACGAATCCAGAAAAACGCGCCCGCCGGGGAAATGATACTTTCCATCGGTGGCAACGCGCGCCGTGCGCACAGGCCCGAGCAGCCGCACGAGCTGCGAAATCGGATGCGGCCCCTGCTCGAACACGATGTTGCGCGGATGTTCAAACATCCAATGCCCCACGTCGCCCGCCGCGAGCTGGCGCAGCGGGTTGTTTTGCACCGACACGACGTGCTGCACGCGGCCGATCTTTCCCGCCTCCACGTCGCGCAGCAGCCGCGCAAACTGTGGATGATAGGTAAAGTTATGATTGACGCCGAGGCGCGCGCCCCCTTCGGCCGCCGCCGCCAGCAGCCGCTGGCTCTCTTCTGTGGAGAGTGCCATCGGCTTCTCCAGCAGCACATGCACGCCGGCCCGCAGAATCGGCTCGGCGACGCGCGCGTGCAGATGCGGCGGCACGATCACGTGGACCGCATCGGGGCGCCCTTCCGCCAGGAGCTGGTCGACCGAGCCGAACGCAGTGCCGATCCCATGCTTGCGCGCAAAGCGCTCCGCCTTCGCGCGATCAACGTCGCAGGCAGCAAAGAGATCGATCGCGGGCGAACCGCCCGCGGCCAGCTCGCGCGCCACCGCGCGGAGCGCCGCCACGTGGACATCGGCGATGTAGCCGGCGCCGACAAATGCGACGCGCGTGGCGCGCCCACGGAGCGCCGAGGCGGCGCGGGCAGGGAGAGTGCTCGGGTCGGGGGCTGTGGCGGTCGGCATCGGCAGCGCGGTTCGTTTTCGGCTGCGGACGCAGCGCGAATCGACCCCCGCGACGCCGAAGCTACCAAACGGCGCCCGCGCCGCCGTGCGAGGACCGTGCTACAACGCGTCGCTCCCCTCGAGACTCCATGGCTGAGACGATCATCGCGTCTGTCCGCGACCTGCGGAAGTTCTACGACCGTACCGAAGTTCTGAAGGGCATTACGCTTGCGTTCCTCGATGGCGCCAAAATCGGCGTCATCGGCGGCAACGGCAGCGGCAAATCGACGTTCCTGCGCGTGCTGGCGGGCGTCGACACCGACGTGCTGGGAGAGGTCTGGCGCGCGCCGGGGCTGGCCGTCGGCTATGTGCCGCAGGAGCCGCAGCTCGACGAGACGAAGACGGTTCTCGGGAACCTGGAGATCGCGGTGGCGCCGATTCGCGCGCTGCTAAAGAAGCACGACGAGCTGAACGAGAAGCTCGCGACCGACCTCTCGCCCGACGACATGGAGAAGGCTCTGGAGCAGCTCTCGCGGCTCCAGGAGGAGATTGAACATCGCGACGCCTGGGAGCTCGACCGGCATCTCGAGGTGGCGATGGAGGCGTTGCGCTGCCCGCCGGCCGACGCCGAGGTGAGCCGCCTATCGGGCGGCGAGAAGCGGCGCGTGGCGCTCTGCCGCACGCTGCTCGCGCACCCCGATATTTTACTTTTGGACGAGCCGACGAACCACCTCGACGCGGAGAGCGTCGCGTGGCTCGAGCATCATTTACAAGAATACAAGGGGACGGTGATCGTTATCACCCACGATCGTTACTTTTTGGACAACGTCGTGGAATGGATGCTCGAGATCGAGCGCGGGCGCGCGACGCCGTACAAAGGCAACTATTCGGCCTACCTCGAGGCGCGCGGTCAGATTGCCCAGGTGGAAGAGCAGCAGGAGAAAGCACGGCAGAAGATCCTGGCGCGCGAGCTGGAGTGGATTCGGCAGTCGCCGAAGGCGCGCACGGCCAAGAGCAAGGCGCGCATCTCCCAATACGAGAAGCTGCTCGCGCAGGATCAGGAAGTGCGCGAGGAGGCGATCGATCTGCAGATTCCGCAGCCGCCGCGCCTTGGCGACAAAGTGGTGCATTTCAAGGGCGTCACGAAGGGCTACGGCGACCGCGTGCTGATCCAGGGTCTCACCTTTGAGATTCCGGCGGGCGCGATCCTCGGCGTGATCGGCCCCAATGGCGCCGGAAAGACCACCTTTCTACGGATGATCCTCGGGACGGAGAAGCCCGACACGGGAACTGTGGAAATCGGGTCGACGGTGCAATTGTGCTATGTCGACCAGCTGCGCGACACGCTCGATCCCGACAAAACGGTATTTGAGGAAATCACCGGCGGGCTGCACGAGATTCCCTTCGGCAAGAAGACCATCAATCCGCGCGCCTATGTGGCGCGATTCAATTTCAAGGGAGCCGATCAGCAGGCGAAAGTCGGCGAGATCTCTGGCGGACAGCGCAACCGCGTGCAGATGGCAAAGATGCTGCGGCGCGGCGGAAATGTGCTCATGCTCGACGAGCCGACGAACGACCTCGACCTGCAGACGCTGCGCGTCCTCGAGGAGGCCATTGCCAATTATGCCGGCTGCGCCATCGTCGTGACCCACGACCGCTACTTCCTCGACCGCGTGGCCACGCATATTCTTGCTTTCGAAGGCGACGGCCGCTGGTCCTTCGTGGAGGGCGACTACCAGGTCTACGCCGCCCAGCACGGCGACCGCTGGCAGAACACCGCGAGCAAGCACCGCAAGCTCGCGGGTGGGAAGCCGTAGAAGTCACAATTGGTTCTGCTCAGACTGCCTGGCCCCTCGTCTGCGCAAGATCTTTTTGTGATTGGCAGATCCAGAAGAGGAGCGTCGCAATGGCGCCGCAGCCTCCAGCCAGCACAAGATGAAACGCAGGCGATCCCCACACACCCTGAAGGGGAAGGCATCCGCAGGGCTTGCCAGAGAAGATGCCAATTCCACTTCCGATGCCGAACATCACAATACAGCCCAAGATCGCTGCGGATCTATACCTGCTCCAAAGGGGAGATCGCCAGGAGAAGCTCCGCCACGATGTTTCCGTAGAATAATGATGGCGGCAGAACAAAATCCTTGTGGTGTCCAGCCCAGAATTTGGTGATCGCCGCGAAAACGAGCACTTCCGTCAGCAGAACCCGCAGCCCAATAGAAATCAGCTTCGAATTTTGAATCGTCATCGGAATTGCTGATCACCGAATCGGCTAATTCGCCGACGTTTGGATCTCTAGTCGAATCGTCTGCGGGCTGGAATCCTTAGAAGCCTCCACAGTGAAAGGAATGCTCTTCGCTGCGACATTATATGCCGAGAACGAGATCGTGCCGCGACCAACGGGAAGTAGTAACTTCATTTTCTTCAGGCTGCCCGCGGACAGTGTCATCGATCTTTCTCCAATCGCCAATGTCATCACTCCACCTGTCACGTTCCATCCCTCCGTCGAGCTTACCTCAAAACGGCACTCTCGAAGTCGCGCATCCACTGCAAACTCGACTTCGGCCGGAGTCGACTCATCAATTGCAACCAGAGGTGGCGCCACGAGTCCCTGCAGAAATGGATTCCGAACTTGTAATGCGACTGTACCGTGCGGAACACGGGCTTGACCGGACGAATCCAAAGACAATGGTATCGTTCCTCCACTAGGGGTTCCGATTGTCAACTGCATTGATAAGTCGATCGGCCACGAGACGCCCGCCGTATCCCGCAGCCGAAAGTGAATCAATCGTGTTGGACTTCGGGTAGCGTCTCGTCCATGTGTCGTAAGAGAAACAGGTCCCGTGAAATCACTCAACAGCACGGGCCTCAATGTACCAGAATGGAATCCCGACGCCTCCGAGAGCAGCTCATAGGGAATCTCGGAAGATGAGTCGCCCCATTGAACACCCACCTCAAACACTGCATTGGGCCATCGCTTCTCAATCGATTGCCTGTGCCTCTCGAGCTCCCCTTGCGCACGAATGACGCGAGAATCGGGCTTCCGCGAAAAGCGATGGGCCAGAACTCGATCGGAGGCGACTTCGACACCCACAGCCCAGATCGGGCAGAACGTCACAACGATCTCTTGTGAACTTGTGAGGTCGAGAGGATCTCCGATCGTCTCGCGCACCATAGACTCACTGCTCACGGCAACGGAGTACACCAATGCCTGAAGACCTTCAATGAAGATGATCCCGTTCGAATCCGCCCGACCGAGATGAACTGCAGTATCCGCAATTGGTCCAGGGATCTGACGATCACTCGAGAGCGACTGAAACACTGTCTGTGCATCGAACGTCGTCCGCGTGACGGCCGCGCGGGCGTCCCTTACCGGTTGCCCATGCTGGTCGACGCACCGAATTATGAGATGAGTCGACCGAATCATCACGACCCGCGCAGGAAATTCGCCTCCAGAGATCTCCGACTGCTCCAGCATGCGGTATCCGGGAGCAAATAGCACTACTCGCTTTCCAGCTATGGGACGGCGCCAATTCTCTGGAAGGACCAAACTGCCGTTCGAGTCCGCCATGGCAATCGGCAGCACGCTTGATTCGGGCAGAGTCCGATCTTTGGTTGCCAATGCCAGTAATTTTGCAGTGGCGATCGGACTGCCCTCCTCATTGACAACGAGGCAAGAGTGCTGCAGCTCCGATCGGCCCGGTACCTGGCTAGGGCTGCTTGCGGCCGCGGCCGTCGAATTGTTACCACCCCCATCAGCTGCCCCAATCAGCTGCAGGTCGTTGAGTTGAGCTTGGGAAGGCGGCTCTCGCGGACTCAAGCTCGAATCAAGCGAGTTCCAAAGGGCGAACCCCGTGGTAAGCGCAGCAAGGAGAGCGAATGCAACAATCCACCTAGAGCTGAGCTTTTGGATGAATCCTTCGAAATGTTTCATCATGGGGACCGCGAGTGGCAGTGAGCACAGCCTGATTGAGTAGGATATTGCGACGCAGCTCCAGGTTCAACGCACGAGTTGCCGCCGCGCTAGCAAATGTGAATGGTTGATGACGCGGCAACGCAATCCGGCGGAGAGGGCTTATTCGAACTCGACCAGGTCCTCACCGGCGAGATCACATTCACGATGAGCGTCACGTACGACTCACGAAACAACCCTTAGCTTGGGCAGATACACAAAGAGGTCCACTCAGATGTCGCGGTGCCAACGTAGCATGAGCTTGGGCATGTATTTGTCGTACATTGAATGTGATAGAATTCCCCACCAAGAGGAGTGACCACTCCACGGCATGGGGTGTTCGGAAAACTCGAATCGCATAAGCACACATACCCGCCACCGGGTTCGACATCTATATGGCATTCGCCTATCGTACAATCCCCCGAACAACTAATCTCAACATCATTATTCGTCCCAGGAATGATGCGCCACTTCATGGTACATCGGTCAACAAAACGAACGGGTAGCCGAGAAGCTCCAAGAGCTGCCGCGCCCAGAAAGAAGCACAGAAGCGCGATCGAGATGCCCTTCGTGGAGAATCCTAACATTGCGAACCTCCGATCCGAAAAGAAGTGTGACCACGTTGCTGAGGACGCGACTGTCTGGAAATCCGGCTGGGATCCAGCGTGAGCCCGTCAGGACCCTGAAGCAAATGGACGGTATCGGGTGTCCCTGGAGCCACAACGGTCGAGCAGACCCGTACCCCCCCCCTGAATAACCCCTCCGAGTACATCCCGGCCAATCGGAGAACATTCCATCCACGGGGTCCCGCCCATTCCCGCCAAGTGTGCGCCGGAGCAATGCAGTTGTAGCAGAGCAGAGCTCGTCTTCAGTGGGCCGACGGTTGCACAAGAAGCCGGATCCGTTGAGGTTCAGCCGAGTCGGACGGCTTCACATGAATGGGAACCTCACTCGACCCCGTACGGCTCGCCAATATAGAAATCGTTCCGCGGCCTTGGGGCAGTACAAGACGGAGGCTCGAGAGGTCTCGCGAAGGCCAGAACATGCTTCGCCCTTGAAA
>JAEUHX010000065.1 GCA_016792805.1 Planctomycetota bacterium | reverse complement strand
GGCTCCGCGATCTGGAGCGCGCAAGCTCCGGATGACGCGCCCGCAGCCGCAGGCGCCCCCATGGGGGCGCCTGCGGCTGCCCCACGCTCCGGAGAACACCAATCTCCCCGAATCCCCAGGCCACTGGACCTCCCCATCCATTCCCAGTGCGTAAAACTAGACGTCCCCTAAGTGCGCAAGACTTCGCGTCCCTTGACACCCGCCGCATCCCCAACACTTGCCGCAATACGTGACCTACCCGATGATGCAGGAGGAGACCGCGGCCACGTGAAGCACCCCTACAACGCCCCATCGCAGCTCCTGCGGACCGAAGACCAGGCAACAATCGTCCTGGAGCTCGTCTGTGATTCGGCGGGGCAACGGGTGCGGCCGAACGCTTACTTTCGATCTCACGAGGCATCACTATGAATGGCATTCTGATCGCGAATCGTATTCTCTCAGTTCTTATGAGTCTTCACTCGGCACTGGGTAATGACCGGCCTCTTGACTCGATCACTACTCAGCAGGACTCCGAATACGATCGCCCTGCTAGCGGACTTCCCGTGATCATTGCGGACTTGAATGGGGATGGGAGGCGCGAGGTTGCTTTTGCGACGCGCTCTGGCCTAGAGATCTATGTGCTCGAAAAGGGAAGGAAGCCACATTTGGTATTCACGTTCGCGAATCGCGCAACGTCCTTAGCGCTGGGAACCGTTAAGGGATGGAAGACACCGAAGCTCCTTTGCTTAGTCGAAAAGTCTCCGCGCGAGATCGGAGTCCCGACTCAGATTCAGAGCTTCGAGTTTGGATCCGATCTCAATAAGCCGGATGTGTCATCCTTTGCGCTCTCTGGGATCCATGCGTGGATCGAGTCGGCAACAATCCGCGGTGCGTCGCGCTTAATAGTTCCATATATGTTTCGCAATGAGATTCTGCTGTTGGGTGATCGAGAGGAATTGTTTCGATTTCCAGCTTCTGACGAAGACAAGGCGGGACAGCTGAACCCAACAGCCTCTCGATCTTCGTGGCCGGTAGGTGGCGATGATCCCAATTTCTGTGATCTCGTCAGAGCTTCAGATTTGGATGGTGACGGAAATGATGACCTGATAGCTCGTCAGCATGGGTTGTCAGGTCGATATTATATTGTTACTCGAGTTGGCACGGCGGAGCAATCAACCACGTTCCACCGTTACGAGGGTCGCCCTCGAGATTTCGTTGTTGGGAACTTCGGTTTGGAGACGTCGCGCACAATGCTCATCTTCTCGGAGTATCACTCGCTGCCCGGCCTCAAGGCAGGTATCAGTTGGTGGCGCCGAGTTCCTTCTAAGCTCGACACAAGCAAAATCGAAGAAGTGCAAGACGTGATCTATGAGTCGGAGGATATTATTGCTACTGCGGCAAAGTTTTCGCAAAAGGGAAAGCGCGACAGTCTGCTAGTCAAAGAGGATCCCACAAGTGCAATTCGATTGGTGCATTTGGTGGATTCGAGATGGCAGACATCCGAGCTTCCTGGCAGCGGGTACGCTGCAGATTCCATGGCGTGTTTCGACGTCGATGGGGATGGGACAGATGAAGTAATCATGCATCTTCTTAATGGGCATGGTTGCGTGCAGCTGCGTCTCTCGACCGATGGATCGGAGCTCAGGGAAGACTTGTAGTAGCACCATCGACTATTGGATCGCAGGCAGGAACTCGGCCCCTTCGCATCGCTATGATTCGGTGGGACCGAAGGAAGCTGCACTTCGATAGACCTTCTTGGGCGTTGTCGTTCGTGCGTGTTCGGTCGCACCAACGGCGCGATCGAGTTCCGGCCTCGGAGGGTTCGCGTCGTCCGGAGCTTCGCCATGCCTCGACATGGCGGCGGTCAACGGCTGCGCGGGCGGATCTCCGCAGGGCCAGGGAGAGCTTTGTCGGCCGCGGCTACGTGCACTGCGCATACAACACCCCATCGCAGCTCCTGCAGACCGAAGACCAGGTAACGCACGTACTGGAGAACGTCTATGACAGGCGTTTTAGAACTTGTTGTCTGCGAATGGTTCGTCCAGTACCGAGTTGAAACGTTTATACGAAGTTAGAGAAACAGAAAACTGTAAGAGATCCTCCATTGATGTCCGCGTTCTCGAAATTGAAGACCAGAGGCGCTCGGCGTGTGGCGTGTGCGATTGTCGGTCTCGCGATCATCGCGTCCGCGTGCTCGCTGCGATGGACATGCTTCTCGGTCGCAAGCGCGGAGAGCGCCGGAAGGCGGCTACTTGAAGCCGCCGAGCAGTGCGACGAAGCAGCTCCAATCCTGCGTATGTACGATGTGTCCCCAAATGAGTGGGATTCCCTGATCGTGTTACCCCCTTACGTCGACGAACTCGCCGCTTGGAACGCAATAGGGGCGGTCTGGCCCAACCTCTTCTTCGCACAAACACACGACGACTGCGCGTATCTCATAGTGCTCCTCCGCGGCTCAATTGTGGTTGAGTGTGTCGAGCTTGCATTTGTGTGACTCGACGTATCGAGACTTGGAGCATTTGTGCGCCGCAATCGCTCAGAATCGATGTTCCGAGTTTTCCGCCGCCCCGATGGGGTTCTGGCCCTGGAGTGGCAATAGGCCAGGCCAAACCCCTTTATTCATGTTCGTGGTTGGGGTCGAGCCAGAACCTGTTGAGGTCTTTTGTATAGCCTCAGCTGAATTCTCGATGTTGGTGGCCGAGCCCAAGAGGCTTCCTCCGAGACGCAATCGATTGCGATCCTCGATGAAATGAGAGACTTCAGCCAGCTCGGGAGATGGCTGCGCACGGCGCTCTGCGACTGGAAGACGTTACTTCTGCGACATTCGCGTCCCCGCGAGGAGGTCGCTGACGCCTCGCTCCGGAATCCGGAGAGCGAGAAGTGCGGTCGCGAGACAGGCCGCCGTTCCGCCCACGAGCCACGCGAGTGAGGCGATCCCCTTGCCGTCGTCGGTCAACTGAATGGTTGACATCAGGAAGACAACGAATAGAGGCGCGCCTGCGACGACCGCGCGCCAAGCACACCGGAGTCGACTCGCGCGCGTGCCATCCGCACGCACCAGCTCGAGCCCAAGTGCGCCAAGGCTGAATCCGCCCCTCAGAAGGAGCGCGCCGAGCAGCGCCGCAGCCAAACAGAGCGCCTGGGTCGCGTTCAACGCAACAGATGTGATGAGCAGCCATCGGACCATCGGCCGTGCAGCGCCCGCAGGGGAGCCAGTCCCGGAATGCAGCTCCCACAAGACCTTTCGCGCTTCGGCGACATCCGCTTCTGTGGGAGCTGGGAAGCGCTGTACGGCTTCATGAATAATAGACTTGTCCGAAATCTTCACTCTGGACTGTTGTTGCTGCCACATGACATTGTGAGTCGCGGACGCGATGACGACGAGCCGTGCATCGCGGAGACGGCGGCGGGCTTCACTTGCCTCGGGGCGGCTCTCCGGATTCTCCTTTGCGAATTGATCGGCGCGGCTGACAGCGACCATCGCCTCCATGCCGTCTACCATGGGAAAAAGGAACTGCAGGGAGATTGCAAATGTTCCTACGACCCCCATCAGCGGAAGTGCAATCATCAGAAGCTGCAATAGTCGGAGCTTGGCGGAGACGACCCGCTGCCTGCCGACGCGATCGAGGGCCGCCACCACATCCTCGAGGACGTCATGGGTTGCCGTGGCGGCTTGGCGAAGTGCCTGGGCGATGCCGGTCGGGGCAGAGGCAATTCCTTTCTCACCGCCGCGCGCGTCGATCACGATCTGTGCACACTGGCGCAGAAGCTCTGCGGGAGCGCGCGCTGCTTCGGGGGCCGGCGTGAGATCGACCGGCGCGATCCTTACTCTTCCGCGGTCGTCGACCCAGAGCCGATCGAGGGAGAGTGCGGCCTCGCCGGCGATTGCATGGGCGACGGCCGCCAAGCTCGCTGCCATCTCGGACCAATCTCTCGGCGATTGTCGCCGCAGGTGCTCGCGCAGGGCGACGCCCTCCACACCCTCAAAAATGTCGAGCACCTCATCGCCTGCCTGCTCACGCTCGAGCCATCGCACCCGAGCGCCGCGAGTGTCACCCTCGGAATCCCGCAGATCGATGGGTTTGGGAGAAGAGTGAATCCATACCGTTCTGGAGAGCTTGGGATCTTTTGCAAGCCAGAGCTTTCCCGCTCCCGTGTGAGCAATTAGATCCACCACGGGATAGCTCCCCAACGATTGCGGAAGCCCCTCGGCGCGTCTGGCTCGCTCCGTCGCCCTCTGCTTCGGCTTGAGTAAGGTTGCAAAGGGCAGTGCGATTTGAGAGGTCCTTGTGCCGCTGACCCACTCGTGTACTCCTCGGTATCCATTTCTGCGGCGCATCGGAATGCAAATGATCGCCGTCCAGAGCCCCATGGCTATGAAGACGAGGCCCTGCCTATCGCTTCCCATCTTCTCCACGGCCTCTACAAGCCAGATTGAGCAGGCGTAGAGGGGAATCAGAAACACAATGGCGCGGAGAAGCGCGGGCAGAAGCTCCGGCTTGGAAGTGCGCACGCCGAGAACGCGAAGTCCAAGCAGCCACTTGCCGGGGCTCCACCCGAGCATTCCCTCGAGAATTGTGTAGTATCCGACACCGACGGAGGTGCTCACCGAGAACTGTAGAAGCGGCGACGCAAGGAGCCCGGGGATTCGAGGATTGGGCTCGGCTCCCGCGAATCCGGCAAGCTGGAGACTCCATTCGGCGCATTTCGCGAGCGCCGCGATCGCCATGCTGTCCAGCAGATAGGCAGCGAATCGCTTGCCGACACCAGCCACGTCGAGTCGCCCCGGCAGGAAGGTGGAGAGCGTCTCGCGCAGCGCTGCGGCGGAGGCGAAACGCTTGGCCGGATCCTTGGAGAGAGCCTTTCGAAGGATGGCCTCCAGCGATTTCGGCACTTCCGGCCGCCGCGCGCGCACGGGAGGCGGATCTTCTGTAAGGATCTTCCCCAGGATGTCGCCGAAGGATTGTCCGGCGAAAGGCGAGCGCCCGGCGAGAAGCGCATAGAGCGTGGCTGCGGCCGAATACACATCGGAGCGCTCGTCGACCTCTCGACCGCGCACCTGCTCGGGCGATGCATACAATGGCGAGCCGAGGAACGAGCCCGACTGCGTCAACCGCACATCCGCATGGAGCGTGCGCGACAGACCGAAATCCCCAATCTTCACTTTCCCGTCGGACGAGAGGAAACAATTCGACGGCTTCACGTCGCGGTGCAGCACGCCGGCCGCATGGGCCGCTTCAAGCCCCTCGAGGATTTCCACGGCCCAGCGAATCGCCTGCTCGATCGGCACGCGCGCGCCCTCGCGCACCGACTCCTCCAGCGTCCCTCCAGTCTGGAGTTCCATGGCGATCGCGGGGATCCCATCGAGGTCGTAGGTGCCGTACACAAATACGCAGCGTGGGTGTGAGATCGCAGCCGCGAGCCGACCCTCCTGCTCAAAGCGCGTGAAAGCCTCGGGCGGCAGGTCGGGATCGAGCGGCAGAAGCTTCAGCGCGACGAGACGTCCGGATGTCGCGTCCTCCGCCTCGTAGACGACGCCCATCCCGCCTCGCCCCAGCTCCCGAAGGAGCCGAAAGCGGCCGAGCGATTGCGGAAGCTCATGGGGCTGTGGGAGCGCGCGCGGTTGCGGGGGCACGGCACCACAGTAGCAACCCCGCCCGCCGATCCCTCGCCGAGCCGAAGGGGAAGGCTCGGGAGCGCGCGCGATTTCCTTGTCTCGCGGCGCAAAGTGCCTTCGCACGCCGCGCGAGCCGATGGGGTAGCGTGGAGGCATGTGCGGCATTGCCGGCTGGGTCCCGCTCTCTCCGCACGCGAAGGCGGCGCCGGACTCCCACGGGCGCGCGGAGCGCTCCGCCGATTGTCTCCTGCGGCGCGGCCCCGACGCGCGGTGGGTGGGGCAGCACGGCGCGAGCCTGCTCGTGTCGACGCGGCTCGCCATCGTCGACCGATCGCCGGCCAGCAACCCGCCGATCCTCGACCCATCGGGGCAGGTCTGCCTCCTCTACAACGGCGAGCTGTATGAGGCGGCCGCGCTGCGCCAAGAGCTCGCGACGCGCGGCCAACGGTTCCGTACCGAGGGAGACGGGGAGGTCGTGCTCGCCGCCTACCTCGAGTACGGACCGAAGTTCCTTTATGAGCTCGACGGAATGTTTGCGCTTGCGATCGTGGACCGCAGGCACGAGCGCGAAGAGGGGACGCCGCGGCTCCTGCTGGCGCGCGACCGATTCGGAGAGAAGCCGCTTCTGATGGCCCGCGTCGGCGACGCGATCGTCTTCGGCTCGACGGCCGCTTCGCTCGCGCCATGGCTTCCATCACTCGAGGAAGACGGCGACGCGCTCGCCACCGTCGTGCGCCACGGATTTCTGCCGCGGGGTGAGACGTGCTTGCGCGGCGTGCACCGCGTGCGCCCGGGCACCGCATTGTGCATTTCGAAGGGAGCCGCCTCGGTGCTCCCATTCGCCGAGCGGCGCGTCGAGCGGCTCGACGGTCTCCCGCTCGACGAGCTTGCGAAGCGCTTCTGGAATGTGCTCCGGCAGGGGGTGCGCCGCCGCGCGCAGAGTCATGTCGGTCTCGGGCTCTTCCTTTCGGGCGGTCTCGATTCGGCGGCGATCGCCCTGGCGTTGGCCGACGAGGGAATCGGTGCAAAGGCCTTCACGGCGGGCTTCGCCGAAGGGGCCGACGAGCGCGAATGGGCTCAGCAGACTGCGAAAGCGGCCGGCCTCCCTTGGCAGCCGGTGGAGCTCGGCGCCGATCTGTTGGAAGAGTGGATTCCTCTTACTCAACAAATCGGCGAGCCGCTCGCCGACGCCTCCGCCCTCAATCTGTATGCTCTCGCGCGGCTCGCGCGCCAGGAGGTTGGCGTCGTGCTGACCGGCGAGGGAGGCGATGAACTCTTCGGCGGCTATCGCCGCGAGCGGGTCTTCAGCGCCATGCGCGACCTCCCGGTGCCGGGGGCCGTCGCCGCGGCGCTGCGCCGGCTTCCCGGCGAAGCGGGGCGCGTCGGCGCGGCGCTCTCCCGCGCGCCCGGAGCCGGACGCTATCAGGAGCTGCGCGACCGCGTGCTCGAGGCCGAGGAGCTGCTCTGCCCGGAGTTTCGCCGCGGCGACCGACCGAGCGAAGAAGGGTTGCCACGCGCCGCTGAGGAGCTGCGCGAGGCGGCGGCGCTCGCGCGCGAGTCGGATCTGTACGCTTATCTTCCGAATGATCTGTTGTTTCGGCTCGACGCTGCGGCGATGGCGGCATCGCTCGAGCCGCGCGCGCCGTTCCTCGACCCCGACGTGGCCGACTTCGGCTCCTCGCTCCCCCCGGCGGCGCGCCAGGGGTGGACCCAGGGAAAACGCGTCGTGCGGCGCGCGCTGCGCGGGCGCGCTCCGGCGGCGGTCGTCGACGGCCGAAAGCGCGGATTCGGCCCGCCGCTCGCGCGGTGGTTTCGGGAGACGGGGTTCCTCTCCACGATTCTATTGGAGTCGGGGGCCTGCGCGCCGCCGCTCGATCGCGCCGCAGTGGAGCGCCTCGTGCGCGAGCACCGATCCGGTGCACGCGATCATTCTGTGATTCTGGCTCGCGCTGTTGCGGTCGAGATCTTCCGGCGCGTGCTCCCCGAGATCGGCTCGGGAGCACTGTAAGAAGTGACTCATCATCGATGAGTGATCGTCACAAAATTGTGCGCATCATCGCGCGCATGAACGTCGGCGGGCCGGCGCGCCAGGTGATCGAGCTCTCGCGCGGGCTCGCGAATCGCGGATTCGAGACGGTGGTGGCAACCGGCGAACCGGCCGGCTGGGAGGGAGATCTGCGCTCGCAGGCGGAGGCGGCCGGGGTGCGCGTTGTCACCGTGCCGGGGCTCGCGGCTCCCGTGCGCTCGCTTCGCGATCTCCAGGCGCTCGCAGGGCTCACGAAGCTTCTGCGCCACGAGCGCCCGAGCCTGGTTCATACGCATACGGCGAAAGCGGGCGTGCTCGGGAGGCTTGCGGCGCAGGCGGCCAGGATTGCCACGCGTGTTCATACTTTTCACGGCACCGTGTTCGAAGGTTACTTTTCCCCCGCGCGCTCGCGTTGGATCGTGCGCGTCGAGCGAATGCTGGCTCGCCGCACGCAGCGCATCGTGGCGGTCTCCCACGCCGTCGCCGACGAGCTTGAGCAGGCGGGCATCGATCCGGCGATCCTTCGCGTGATCGAGCCTGTGGTCGACCTCTCGGAGTATTTGTCGACTCCTCGGCGCAAGGGTGCGCTTCGCCGCGAGCTCGGCATCGCCGCCGACGAGGTGCTCTTCGGCTGGGTGGGGCGCCTCGTGCCGATCAAAAGGCCACAGATGCTTCTGGACGCGGCAGCCATTCTTGTGGCCTCCCATCCCAAGGCGCGATTTGTGATTGTGGGAGCCGGGCCGCTCGAAGGGGAGCTGCGGGCTTTGCTCGAAGCCTCGTCGCTGCGTGGAAAAGTGCACATGCTCGGATTCCGCAGCGACATGGCGAGCGTCTACTCCGACCTCGACTGGATCGTCTCGACCTCGGCGAAGGAGGGCATGCCGGTCGCGCTGCTCGAAGCGGCGGCCGCGGGTGTTCCTGCTGTGGCGACTCCGGTTGGCGGCACGCCGGAGCTCGTCGCCGATGAGCGCAGCGGCGTGCTGACCCTCGCCACCACCGGCGCCGACCTCGCCCGGACGCTCCAGCGCGTGTCGGAGCTGCCGGCCGATCAAGTGCGCACCATGAGCGGCGTCGCGCGGGTGAGGGCCCGCGAAAAGTTCGGCCTCGAGCGTGGGCTCGCGCGGCACGCTCAGATGTACTCTGAACTCCTCGAATCCCCGTGACTGACTCGACCACCGCCAAGCCGACGCCCGACGGACTCGCGTTCTGGGCACCCTCGATCCCCATTCGCCAAGACGGCTCGCCCGTGCGCCTCGATGCGGGGCCTCGGGAGCGATCCCTGGCGCGGCTCATCGCGATTGCGCTGAACGCCCGCGGGAAGCGCACGGTGCCGGTGCTGCCGACGCTCAAGACGCAGCAGGGGACGGTTTGGGTGGCGAGCGGCTCGGCCTGGGCGCTGGACCAGGCGCTGAAGGCCCCCGAGGTTCCCGGCTGCCGATTTGTGGCCTGGGGGCGCGCCGATCTGAGTGCGCCGCAGCCGTCGGCATGGCGCGTGGAGCTGTGGGTCGCCGACCGGCAACGCGGCGTCCAGCTCGCCTATGCCTGGTTCCGCGGCGAAGACGCGGCAGAAGGGAGCGCGGTTCGCAGCCTCATCCATTCGATCCTGCCGCCCATCTGGAAGGCGGTGGTCGGCGAGGACAGCCTCGGTCAGGCCGAGATCGATGCGCTCTTCGCCAATCTGATGGGCGAGGCGCGGCCGACCGATGAACGCGCCGTGGCCATGCTGGAGGGACTCGACGTCCTCGATTCGATCACCAAGGGGGTGCGCCTCGTCGACCCGAAGAAGGCGCTCGAGGTCTTCCGGCTCGCACGGGGCGCGCAGCCTGCCCATGGGCCGCTCGGGCGGCTCGAGCTCGAAGCGGCGCTCCGCGGCGCGCTTGCGGGTGCGCTGCCGCTCGATTTGTGCCGGCAGGCGGTGGCCGATCTATTGCAATCGGCTCCCGATCTGCCGCGCGGACGCGCCGCCGCTGCCGAGCTGGCGTTGCGGGCGGGCGACGCGCCGGGCGCCATCGAGCTGGCGACGCCCGTGGCGCGCCTTGCCGAGCCGCGCGAGGCAGCCATCGGCGAGGAGCTGCTCGGGCGCGCCTACGAAGCTACAAAAGAGATTTCCCAGGCGGCGGCCGCATTCCGGCGCGCGGTGAAGCACGACCCGCGGCGCAGCGTGTCGTGGACTTATCTCGGTTACTTTGCGGCCCAGCTCGGAAAGTGGGACGAAGCGGAGGTTTGTTACACCCAGGCGGCGGCGCTCGCTCCTCAAGACGCCTCGCTGCAGGAGGCGCTGAAGCGTGTGCGCGGCGAACTCATAAAGGTGCGCGAGGCGCGAGGGCCGCTCGTGCCGCCTCCGGCGGAAAGCGCATAGCTTTCGCGGGCGGCGCACGATTCGCCTCCGACGATGAAGCTCTTGATGCTGAGCGGCGATCGCGCCACGACGGTCGGCGAGAAAGGTCCTTTTTATTACCTTCAAGAATCGTTCTCGCAATATTGGGATCGCGTCGACGTGCTCTGCCCGAACCCGGACAAGCCGGTTTCGGTTCGCACGATCCATGGGCGAGTGCACTTCTGGCCTTCCGAGGGAGGCCGCCTCGGGCAAGTCGGCTATCTGAAGCAGCGCGGGCTGGCGCTGCTGGCCGAGCATCGGCATGACGTGATCGTCAGCCACGATTACGGGATCTATAGCAATGGGCGCGCAGCGGCGAAGCTCGCGCAAGCGACCGGCACACCCTGGATGTCGGAGCTGTTCCATGTGCCGGGGGTGCCGCGCGCGGCGGATCTGCGCGAGCGCTTCGACCCCTGGATCACGCGGAGATTTGTGCGTTTCGCGCTGGGCCGCGGCGTGAGCGCGTTTCGCGTGATGAATCACCGGGAGATGCCGGCTTTCTTGCAGAGCTGCGGCGTGCCCGAGGAAAAGATTCGTTACGTCTCTGCACTGTATCTCGACCTTGTGACGTTCTCGCCGAAGGCCGGCGTGGAGAAGCGCTATGACGTCGCCTTCGTCGGACGGATGGTGCCGAACAAAGGTGTGGCGAATGTGCTCGAGGCGCTTGGCATGGTGAAAGGGAAGCTGCCGGCGGTGCGGGCGGTTTTTGTGGGGAAGGGGCCGCTTCGTCCGGAGCTCGAGGCGCGCGCAAAGAGCCTCGGTCTCGCTGAGCATGTGACTTGGATCGATTGGCTTGCCACAAAAGACGACGTGGCGCAGCTCTATCGAGAGAGCAAAATTGTGGTGTGCGCGTCCTACAACGAAGGGGGGCCGCGATTCACCTGCGAGGCGATGGCCTGCGGCACGCCCGTGGTTTCGACGCCGATCGGCGTGATGCCCGACCTCGTGCAGCATGGGGAGAATGGTTGGCTTTTTGAGTTCGACGCGCCGGCATTGGCGCGTGCGCTGGAGGAGGCGCTCTGCGACGGCGCGCGGTACGCGAAGGCGGCGGCGCGCTGTCGCGCGGCCGTGGAGCCGTTCGAGAAGGAGCGCATGATCGAGCGCTACGCGAGGGCGCTGCAGTCGGTGGCGCGCCGAGAGCCCGTGGCGGCGCACGAGAAGGTTGCATTCGCGAGGACGGGGACGTGAGGCTGCTTTTCATTACACAAGTGGTCGACGATCGGGACGCTGTGCTCGGATTTCTGCCGACCTGGCTTCGCGAGCTCGCGGCACGGGTGGAGCAACTCACGGTTCTGACCTTTCAGGCCGGCGTGCTGCCGCAGCTTCCGCCGAACGTCGAGGTGCGCTCGCTCGGGCGCGAGAAGGGGCACGGGGCGGCGAAGATTCTGTGGTGTTTGCGGCGCGAGCTTCGGCGCGCGGTGCGCGAGCGCGGCTGCGACGCCGTGCTCACTCATATGGTGCCGAAGTACGCGGTGCTGGCCCGCCGGCTTGCCGTGCCGGAGGAGATTCCGCAGTTTTTGTGGTACACGCACGCGGGGGTGAACCGGTGGCTTCGCTGGAGCGAGCCGCTCGTGCGAAAGATTTTCACCGCATCGCCCGAGTCGCTTCGGATTGAGACCACAAAACGCGTCGTGACCGGCCACGGGATTGACACGAGCTTTTTGCGGCCGGAGGCGGGGGCCGCCGTGCCGGGGAAGCTGTTGACGATCGGTCGCTTCACTCCGAGCAAGGATGTTGAGACGATGGTGCGCGGCCTCGCGGCGCTGCGCGAGGCCGGTGTGCCGGCGACTCTGGAAGTAGTGGGCGACGGCCTCGTCCCGAGCGATGCCGAGTATCGCCGTCAGATGGAGGCCCTCGTCGACAAGCTGTCGATTCGTGAGTTCGTACAGTTTCGCGGCGCCATTCCCTACCGGGAGATTCCTCCGGTCTATCGGCGCGCGTGGGTCTTCCTCTCGGCGAGCCGAACGGGGTCGGTCGACAAGGCGGTGCTCGAGGCGATGGCCTGCGGTGTGCCGGTGCTGACGTCGAATGATTCTTTTGTGAGAATTCTCGGGGAGGAGTACCGATTCTCGGACCGCGGAATCGACGAACTCGCGGCGAAAGCGAAATCGCTGCTTTTGTGCAGCGAGGCGGAGCGTGCGCAGCGCGGCGCCGAGCTGCGCGGGATTGTCGAGCGCGACCACGCCGTTGGGCCCTTGATGGCACGCCTCGTGCGCGAGATGGAAGCGGGAGCCGGCGCGCGATGAGCGAATTCTGGGACGTTCTCTACGGGCGCCGCAGCATCCGCAAGTTCGACAAGAGCAAGCCGGTCCCGCGCGAGCTCATCGAGAAGATCCTGGATGCCGCCATCTGGGCGCCGTCTTCTTGTAATTATCAGATGTGGGATTTTGTGGTAGTGGACGATCCGGCGCTCAATGAGAAGCTCGGAAAGCTCTCCACGCAGATGGCCAACGCGCCGGTCAATATTGTGGTTTCCTACGGCCGCGATTACAGCGAGGAGGCGTGGGCCAATATTCAGAGCGCTTCGGCTGCCATCGAGAACATGTCGCTTGCGGCCCATGCGCTTGGGCTCGGGTCGTTCTGGATCACACAAACGGGGAATCCGGAGACGGTGCGCGAGCTCGTTGGGCTTCCCTTCGAACGGATGGTCGTCGCCGTGCTGGCCATCGGGTATCCGGCGGTGGTGCCCAAGCGTGCTCCTAAGCGCCGGCCGGCTTCGGAGGTGGCCCACTGGAATCACTATGCGGGGCGCCCCGTGCCGTCGTCGCGAGCGCCGAAAGACTGGGATCTCGATTTGTTGCGAATCTACCAGCGCGCGCGCGTGCGCAACGGGAATCGCCACAATAAGCCGAAGGAGTGGGAGCGCGACGCCGTGCTCGCAGCCTTCGGACAGCTGCGGCCGCCGGCGAGCCCAGGAGCGGTGCTAGAGGCGCTCGATCTGTTGCCGACGCACGGGCTTTACACAGAGATCCTCTCGGCGCACCACCGCGACCTGCGCTGGACCATCGCGGATCTATCCCCGGAAGTGTTGGAATTTTCGACGGTGCGCACTGCGGAGGCCGCGCGCGGCATTCTGTGGCCTTTTCCGGAAGCTCAACGATTCGCTCAGGAGGGAGCGCCGTTCCCAGCCCGCGAGCCGGTCGCGGAGTTCGATCTGGCCATGGCGCTCTTCCGACTCGAAAACCTGCCGCCGGATCTGCGGCCCCGGCTGCTTCAGACGGCTTTCCGCGCGCTGAAGCCGGGCGGAGTGCTGATTCTCGGCTCGGTGAACTCGCGGTCGTACCAAGGCACCATGGAGGCGGTGCGCCTTCGGGGGCGCGGTCCGAAGGGTGTGGAGTACATCCTGGCGCCCGACCCGTCGATTGGGCCTTTCGAGCCGCTCGCGCCAGACCAAGTGATGGAGGAGGCGCGCAAGGCAGGATTTGTGAGCACGGCATCTGCTGCATTTCATGTTCTGCCTCCAGCGGCCGAGATCGAATGGCGCACGCGGAATCGGCGTGGGCTTGCGCGCGCGCTGGCGCGACCGCTCGGCGGCGCGGCGTCGCTGCTGGATCGTTGGGGTTGGCTCCGGCGCTCCCGGGGAAGACTACAATTTTTCAGGTTCGAGAAGCCGCGGTGAGCGATCTCCGCCCGTTTCTCGACGGCATCGCGACCTACCTCGGTGGCCTGGAGAGGGAGCCCGGGGTGTTGCTCTGCCGCAAGCACCGCATCGAGCATGGGACCACGTTCTATCTCGCGCTCCTCGACGCGCTGAGGGTGCCTTGGGCGGGAGAGCAGGCGCTCGCGCGCGCGCTGCGCGTCGCGTTGCGCGCGTGCGATCGGATTCGTGAAGATCCCGCGGAGGCCTATGGCGCGTGGATCGTTCTGCCGGGAAGCCGCGATCCCCACAATCACGCCAATAATGCGATCGACGCGGGCTGTGGCATCGACGCGCTCGCGACGCTCGGCCGGCTGCATGGGCGCAACCTTCCCGCGGCGGCGCGCGACCGGATGGAGGAGGCCGTCCGCAAAGTGACGAATAGCTACATTGCGCCGCATGCGATGCCCAAGGAGATCCTCGCGCAACGGCTCTGGTCGCTTGCGGCGATGGGTTCCGCTTACGCCTGGCTCGGCGAACCGAAGTGGCGGGAGGCCGGGATGGCCGCCATCGAGCGCACCTACAGGCAGCAGCATCCTGACGGGTCGTTTCCTTACACTCCGATCGGAACGCCAAGGTCCCATGAAGGGTCGGCCGACGTCAGCTCGTTCTACCACTCGAGGCATGCGCTGTTTCTATTGCATACGCTTCGCTGCTTCGGCATCGATCCCGCGCAGGAGCCGCACGCGGGAGTGCTAAGAAGGGCGAGTGATTTCTTAAGTTCACTCATTGGAGCTGGCGGGACGAAGTGCCTGGCTGTCGAAGCGAAGCCTTGGTACTGGGGGTCGGCATACGAAGTGGCGAGTCACCCTTTCGATGCGCCGGCGCTGGCGGCCTGCGGAGAGGCGTTGGGAGAGCCGAGATACACTGCCGCGGCGGCGCGTTTGCTGGAAGTGTTGCTCTCTCACCGGGAACCCGATGGAGGAGTCACTTCTCACCGCGGAGCCGGCTGGAACTTTCAGTGCCGCACCTTCTGGAATGCACACTGCGCATGGATTGCGCGGGAGCGGATCGCGCTCGAGCGAGCGCTCGCGGCGTCACCAGAGCCGCGCTCGGCTGCCGAGCTCTCCTGGTTCGCCGATGCGGGGCTCGCGCGCGCAGAGGACGACCGCATGGTGGTGCTCATTCGCGGGCGCAAGCCGCGGGCGAATCTCAATCATGGCAGCGCGTGGGGCGGCGGCGGGCTTTTGTATGCTGCGTCCAAGGCAGATCCAGGAGTGGACTTGGTGGGCAAGCGCGATGGCGACCGGCTGCTCGCAGGGGAGTGGTCGGTGGTTCCCGCGAACGGCGCCGGGTTCAGGCGTCGCTTCGCGAAGGCTTGGAAGGAGAATCGGGAGGAGTTGCGATTCTCCACCTGGATCGCGCGTGTGCGTGCCCGCTCGGGCGATCGGCTCGGAGCGTTTACGTGGTTTCTGAGCCGCGTCCGCCGAGGGTTGATCGACGCTGCGTCCTCGACAGCGACCTCCGGAACCGCGTCGCAAGCTGACGGTGCGCTCGCGGCCAACAGCCTCGCCTTTCGAGGCACGGTGGCCGACGCATTCGGCGATCCGCTCGACGGGATTTCCACGATTCGGCGATATGTGTTCGAGCGCGGATGTGTGCGCGTCGGCGACGCGCTCACGGCGCAACGGCGGCTGCGCAGCTGCCGGTATCGGCTTCCTCGCGGGGCCGACCAAGCGGCTTTCGAGGGCGCGAGCGCCCGTGTGAAGGCGGGCATCGTCGATTTCGGAACGCTCCCCGCGGGGAGCACGGTGGCCATTCGTTACCGGTTGTCAGCGAAGGAGGACCTGTGAGCTTGGCGCCGGCCTACTCGAAGGTTTTCGTCGTGGCGAACGCGCGCATCCCGGGCGAGCGGGCGCAGTCGATTCAGACGGTGCGGACGGCGGCGGCTTTTGCGCGGGCGGGCTGCGATGTCGTGCTTTTGTATGCACGGCGATTTGTGCGCCGCCTGCCGGAGGGTGCCGATCCGGCTGATCCGCTCTCCTACTACGGCATCGACGGCGCAGCTCGCGAGCGACTCACCCTCGAGGCGATCCCCTGCATCGACTTCATCGAGCGGGTGCCGCGATCCTTACAGTATCTGCCGGCGCGGCTTGAAGAATGGACGTTCGGCCGGAACGCCTTCGCTCGATTGCGGCGCGACCCGCAGGCACTCGTGCACTGCCGCGAGATCGAGGTGGGAGCGATGCTCGCAACGGCGCGCCATCCTCGGTGGATTTTTGAAGCGCACTCGATTCCCAAGAATCCGTTGAAGGAGCGATGGATGCGCCGCGCGCTGCGCGGAGCGCTCGGCGTCGCCGCGATCACCCACGGGCTCGCCGCGGATCTGGAGGCGGCCTTTGGGATTCGCAAGAGTGAGATTCTTGTAGTGCCGGATGCCTTCGAGCCGGATGCGTTTGCGTCGCTCCCAGCGGCGGCGGAGGCGAGAGCGAAGCTCAGGATTCCTGAGGGCGCTCCGCTCGTGGTCTACGCTGGTCATCTGTTTACTTGGAAGGGAGTCGACACGCTGGTGGCTGCGGCAAAGCTCTTGCCCGAGCTGCGGTTTCGGCTCGTGGGCGGTCTTCCTGAGGACGTTGCGCGCGTGCGAAGCCTGGCGGCAGGGCTCACGAATATTGAGATCCTGGGGCATCGGCCTCCGGGAGAGATCCCGATGCAACTCGCGGCGGCCGATCTGATCGTTGTGCCCAATTCGGCGAAGCAAGCGATCTCGGCGCGTCATACATCGCCTCTCAAGCTTTTCGAGGCGATGGCCGCCGGGCGTGCGCTCATCGCGTCGGATCTCGCGAGCCTTCGCGAGATTCTCGTCGATGGCCGAAACTCGCTCCTGTGTGCTCCCGATGATGCTCAAGCGTTGGCTGCCGCACTGAAGACCGTCGCGTTTGACTCAGAGTTGAGCTTGCGGATTGCAACGGCTGCGCGTGCGGACTCTGCCAAGTACACCTTTGATGCGAGAGCCGACGCATTATTGGCTTTCGCCCGAGAGCGCGAGATGGCCCGGCGATCGCGGTCCTGAGAGCCTGCGAAAAACAACGGAGCCCCGCAGCGCATTGGCGCTGCGGGGCTCGTGCGGTGAATTGTCCGGCCCTGGCTACGGCGCGACCGTCACGTGCAGCGCACGAGAGGTCGAGAGTCCGAACGAGGGATTATTGCAAGTGAACCCATCGGCGGATTTTTCCAGCGCGAGAACCTGCACAAAATACTGCATGCCGGCCAAGCTCAGCATGGACGGAATGGGTGTTGCTACAAATCCTTGCCCCGAACCGTCAAATACGATATCCGCGGCGACGATCTCGGCGGCTCCGAAGAAGTCGATGTGAAGGAGGATGTTCAGACCGAAGGGATCCGAACCGGCAAGATCCTGGGAGTCGGTTGCCATGAAGAGCCCCAGGCTCGACGGTGGCGCATTTGTGAAGAAGTGTCCGTATTGGGCATTCCCCACCTGAGGCGTGCTGGCGGCCGAAACGGAGAGCATTCCGCGGCAGCCGGGTGTTCCTGCTCCATAGATCGACACGCTGCTCGCCGTCGGAGCTGTACCTCGAAGCTCGATGAGGGTTGCATTGGGCATCCCAACGATCACGTCGTTGCGGCCGTCAAGGTCAAAGTCTCCAATCACGAGATCGGATGCTAAGAATCCTGGGGCGAGGAGCGGGGTGGGCGTTGAGGGGATCACAATTCCACCCGCAGAGCCCGCAGCGACGTGCAGCTGAGGTTGCAAGTTCTGCAGTGACGTGGCGGTAAAAACTGCGTCGGGGCGTCCGTCGGCGGTTACATCCCCGATCGCTAATCCGCCGATCCATGTTCCGACGAGGGCTCCAGCTGGGAAGCTCGCCACTGCGAGGTGGGAGCTGAAGGGCCCCGCAACGCTCCCGAGGGCGATGCCTACGGTGCTAGGCAAGAGGCCCGAAGGAGCATTGCCTCCGAACAGAAGGTCCTCTCGAAGATCCCCCGAGAGATCGGCGACCTCGAGGTGCCCAAAGCCGTCGGGACAGGGCAGGAAGGAGATGGGAGACGCAAAGTTGCCGTCGGATTGGCCCGGCAGGTGGACGATGAAGCCGCCCAAGAAAAGTTGAGTCCCCTGGAGGGCGGCATCGACGACTCCGTCATCATTGAAATCTCCGAGGGCTAGGGATCGCGGATTCGGCTGCAGGAACGCAAACTGAATCGTGGAAGCGTATCCGCCGTCGAAGAGTCCGCCGCCGACTCCGAGCCAAGCGGATACGACCTGAGTGGCGGACGCTGAGTTCAAGAAGCCGTGGACAATGTCAGGTATCCCGTCCGCATTGATGTCTGCGACGGCTGGGTTCGTGCCATGGGTGAAAGCCGTCGATCCTAATAATTGGTAAGCGGATGCGGCGAAACCTCCCGATCCGTCTCCTTTGTGAATCGCGACCTGAGTTCCAACGAGGTTTGAGTTGCGAACGAGATCCAGGGCCCCGTCGCCATCGACGTCGGCCAAGGCTGTGCGGCCTCCGGCGGTGTTCAGCGGAGAGATCATTCCGAGCGAGAAGCCGCCGCCCGCGAGACCCGTCATCGTTCGGCAATCCGCACTCGCTGTCAGAAAGACGTCACAGATGCCGTCGCCATTGAGGTCTGCTGCGTGCAGATAGATCGGAGCTGTGCCGACCGGAGAAGGCAGGGGGGGCTGAAATCCCTGAGCTGCCGCGGCTCCTGTCATGGAAGACGACAAGAGTGATAAGAGTCGGGTTCGATTGGTGCGATACCACATCGGAGCCTCCTCGAGTGATCTGGGAAAATCGTGTTCGGATCATGTGTTATGGGGCGACGACGATGCTCAGGCCGCGAGAAGCGGAAAGGCCGAAGCTGGATGCATTACAATTCCAGCCATCTCGTGCGCGCTCGAGCCCGAGCGCCTGCACGTAATATTGCAAACCCGCGAAGCCCGAGAGCGGCGGGATCGGGGAAGCCACAAATCCTTGACCCGAGGCATCGAACAGAATGTCTGCGGCGTAGATCTCGATGGCGCTGAAGAAGTCGACGTGAAGAGTGATGTTCAATCCAAACGGATCGGAGCCCGCAAGATCCTGGGAGTCCGTCGCGAGGAAGAGTCCGAGGCTGTTGGCAGGTCCGTTGGTGAAGAAGTAACCATAGGCGGCATTGCCGACCTGAGGCGTGCTATTGGTGGAAACGGCCAGCGTTCCATGGCAGCCGGGGGTGCCGGCGCCATACATGGCAACTCCCGTGGCGGTCGGTGCCGCTCCTCGCAGCACCACGATCTCGCCGGTTGACATTCCGGCGGCTACGTCGAGACGCCCGTCGAGATCGAAATCGGCGGCTTCGAACCCTGCTGCAAATGCATTTGAAGCTCCAAACGACGTCGGAACGGGAGGTGTCAGAAACTGGCCTCCAGGCGAGGCAGCTGCGACCCAAAGCGTAGGAGTTTTCGTTCCAGTATTCGCCTCCACATAAAACGCATCGGCCTTCCCGTCCGCCGTCGCGTCACCGATCTTCAGTCCCCCCAAATAGGAGAACTGTCCGATCGCATTGAAGATCTGGAGTGGCACATAAGTTCCGAGTACACCCGTAGCCAGCGATGGAATGAAGCCCACCGGAGCGACCCCCGGAATAAATGGAGACCCCGGGGGCGGGGGCGTCTGACCGCCGAACAGAAAATCCTCGCGAAGATCGCCATTCAGGTCTCCGACAGCGATCGATCCGAATGCCTCCGTACAGAAAGAGATCCCGGGGGAGACGCTGAAGGTCCCATCTCCCGCGCCTTGCATGGGCGCAAGGAATCCTCCAAAGAAAAGCTGGCCACCCTCGAGCACCAGGTCGATCGCACCATCATCATTCAGATCGGCGAGCGCCATGGACTGGAGGCGTGCACCCCCAAGCACAGCACCCCAGAGGCTTGTCAGCGGCGCTTGAACGCCTCCGCCACCCACCCCCAGCATGCAGCTCACTCGTAGGCTCGTCGCGGAAGCGACTGTCGCGACGAGGACGTCGGGAACTCCGTCGCCGTTCGCATCGGCGACATGAGGTTCCGACTCCGATGAACCCTGCGCATTTCCGAGAGTGATGGCCGGCGCGAATCCACCCAGACCATCGCCAAGCTGAAGCAGGACATTGCCGATGAAGCCGGGGCTCGTTCGGACGAGGTCGAGATTGCCATCGCCATTGAAGTCAGCGATCGCTGTATCCCCGTTGGGGTTCGGATTGGTGGAGGTGGGGCCTGCGGCGAATCCGCCGCCGGGCTGACCGAGCAGCATTCTGCCGTCGAGGTCTGTTGTGGCGAATAGATCACAATAACCGTCGGAGTTGAAGTCGCTCGCGTGGATCGACCTCGGCGATGCTCCTAGCGTGTAGGAGACAGGCGCCTGAAAGCCCTGCGCTGTGGCGAACGCGGCGAATCCGAATGCGGCGGCTGCTGTCCCAGAATGAATCCTTCGAGAGGGTGCCATGGGTCACCTATTTGTGGTGCTGGTGGTTGTGACGGCAGGAACGTCCGGCAGCGAACGATGGCGAGCCATCCAGAGCTCACAGAAATACACAGAAGATTACTCATCAGAGCTGTGCAGATCCGAGCGGACTGGAAAAAGAACGTCATCGTGTGCGATCGCATCCGAACCTTGGCATCAATCGTGAACCGAGCCTACGGCGCTGAGAAGCATAAAAATCTCACTCAATGAAACCCGCCCGAATCGGAAGATTCACTTCTAGCCGGTGCCGCTCCCGATCTTGGACATGCCCGCAGTGAGGACCCCACGGCGGAGAGGTCGACCGGCTCCCGAACGAGGCGTGTGAGTCGACCTCGCCAGGGAGGACGTTTCAAAAGTGCTCCGCAAAGCGAGCGCGAGGAATCGTCGCCCAGCGCAAGAAGCTTCGCTGCAGGCGTAGCCAAGGAGTTACGACGAGGACGAGGCGACACAACGGTGGAAGCCGAGGCCCGCGCGCAGTCCGATTGACTTTGGACACGGCCTTCAGGCTCCCACTCTCCGTACGCGGCCCGAACACTGCGTTGAGGCCGCTCGCCTTCCTGCGGCGAGGAAATCTCAGTGGTGTCCCGCGACGCGGATCGCCCGGCTTCCCCCGACGGTTCCGCCCACCCTGGAGGCGCACGTTGGACCTTGAGCTGTCGTTTCGCAAGGATCACCGCGCCCGATGCGCATCGCCGTCCTGACCGACTCGCTCGCCGACACCGACGGCGTTGGGCGATACACGATCCGGCTCATGCGGGCGATCGAGGCGGCAGCACCGGGAACGCAAGTGGAAGTCGCGCTTGCGCGGAAGCATCCGGGGCTCTCGGCCGACGTGCCTTCCCATTGGCCGATCCGGATCGCGCTGCCCCCCGACTACTTCTTCTACATGAGCGCGCTCCGGTTCCACGCGTTTCTCGCGTGGTCCGTGGCCCGCGTGCTTCCGATGGTGCGGCGCGCCGACCTCGTGCACGCGATCAAGGACTATCCCCATTGCTACGTGGGGCTCGTGGCCGCGCAACTCGCCGGCAAGCCCTGCGTCATGACGGCCCACGGCACCTATGCCGTGGTGCCTCTCACCGATCGGAGGCATGCCGAGAGGGCGCGCGCTGCTTACCCGAAATTCGGCCGCATTCTCTGTGTCAGCGAATACACAAAAAAGCGCATCGAGGAGCTGTTGCCGCTTCAGAACCTAGAGGTCATTCGCAACGCCGTCGACGCCTCCCATTACGCTCCGCGGCCGCGTCTCGAGCGGCGCCCCTGGAGCGGCGTTCCCTACACTCTGGGAATGGGGGCGCTCAAGGAGCGCAAGGGGCATCACATCGCCGTGGATGCGTTCTTACAGATTGCGCAGCGATTTCCCGATTTGCACCATTTCATTGTCGGGGCCTATCAGCCCGAGGATTCCTACTTTCGGAGGATTGCCGCACGCGTCGAGGCAGCCGGCTATGCCGGGCGCGTTCGATTCCTCGGCAATGTCACCGAGGAAGAGAAAATTGATCTTCTCTCGGGGGCCCAAGCCTTCGTCCACACTCCCGTCACCGCCGCCGACGGCGGATTTGAGGGCTTCGGCATCGTCTATCTCGAAGCGGCCGCCTGCGGCGTGCCGGCGATCGCGGCACGCGGCAGCGGCGCCGAAGACGCCGTCCTCGACGGGGAGACCGGCTTTTTGTGTGATCCCACGGCTGACGCGGCGGCCGCCTCCCTGGGACGGCTGCTCGCTGACGAGCCGCTGCGGTCCCGGATGGGCGCGCGCGCCCGAGAGCACGCCCGCGCCCAGACTTGGGAGCAAAATGCCCGGCGCGTTCTTGCGGTGTACGAGGAGCTGACGCGCCGTGCGTAATCTCGTGGGCTCCGTTAAGCGGGGCGCCGGCTCGCGGTTCGCGCGCGACGCCGTGTTCCTACAAATCGCAGCATTTGTGAACCTCGGCACGGGGCTCTTCACCTCGTGGGTGCTCTTCCGCGTGCTCGGAGTGTTCGGCTACGGCCAATACGTCGAGGCGCTGAATCTCCGTGACCTCCTCTTGTTCCTTGGAAATGTGGGATTCGCGCAGCTCGTCGTCGCGCGCGCATCGGAAGCCATGGGGCGGCTCGACGAGGCTGGTGTCGCTCGCTGGATCGCGTTCTTCGTCAAGGCCTTCGGCGCGTTCTCGGCGATACTGTGTCTCCTCGGATTTGTGCTCGGGCCGCTTCTCGGCCTGCTGATTCTCAGGGATGCGGAGACGGGGCTGTGGGCCGCCGTGCTCGGGCTCTCAGGGCCTCTCACGGTGCCCTTCTATGCGGCCCAGTGCGCGCTGCAGTCGACGCGCCGCATGCGCCTTCTCGCCGAGATGGAGAATCTCAAGGAGATCACACGAGCCCAGCTCATCATCTGCGCAACGATCGCCACAGTCGATCTGCGCGGTGCCGTGATCGCCGAGGTGATTGGGAACCTGGCGTCGGCGATTTTTGCGTTTCACGCGTACGCCAAGGCGCGGCGCGATCCCGGCATGGCGCTGCCATCCGTCCGGCAGATCCTTGCTGCAACCCAGACGATCGGCTGGGGCGAAGTGCTTCAGCATGCGCGCAAGGGCGCCGTTCTCTCGATCAATAAGAACTTCCAAGCACTGATTCCCACTGTGCTGCCGCGCCTGATCCTCGGGCATTTCGCCTCTCCGCGCGAAGTGGGATATTTGACTCTTGCACAAAACTTAATGAAGCTGCCGCTGATCGGGCTGCAAGGGGTTTCGCGCACGCTCATGCCGACCCTCGGTCAGCTGCGTGGCGCGGGGCAGATCGACCGTCTGCGCAGCTTCCTGCGCAAGATGATGCTCATCTCCGGAGGAGTCGTTTCGATCGGCTCTGCGGCATGGTGGCTCTTCCTCACCTGGTTCATGCCGCTCTTCTATGGCGACGCCTCGCGTCCGGCGCTGCCGCTTCTGCCGTGGCTCTGGATCGCCATGGCGATCGCGGGGTTCGCGGTCGGCGTGGAGGCGTTCTTCATCGTGTTGGACCGCCTCCACATCGCGATTCGCATCAGCCTCATCTTCGTGGCCCTCTCGGTCGTGCCGGGGCTCTGGATGATCCATCGCTACCACGCCGACGGCGCCGCGGCCTACATCGCGCTCGTGCACGGTTCCGCCGCCACCAGCATCGCGTACGTCCTTTGGTTCCTCTATCGGAGCGGCGCCTCGGCGCCCGCGGAGGCGCCGCCGGAACCGGAAGGTCTCCCGCCGGAGCGATAAACCTTTTCTCGGTCGCTCTCGCGCGCTCGTCGGAGGGCGCCGAGCGCGTATCCTTTCAGCCCCTCCATGCACGAGCGCCACCACGACAAGACCTTCACGGCGGAGGACTACGACGAGCAGTACTACGTCGGGCACATCCGCCGCTACGAGGAGGGCGTCTACGCGAACCGCGTGCGCTTCATCTCGAAATACCTCGAGGGCATGTCCGGCGGGCTTCTGCTCGACGCGGGCTGCGGCATGGGGTTCTTCAGCGAGATTGCGCTGGAGCTTGGGGCCAAGGTGGTTTCCCTCGACTTCTCGCCGAGCGCGCTGCGGGTCTACCGCGCCCGCGCGGAGCGTAAGGAGAGGGCCAAAGATCCGCGTCGGCTGTTGGCGGGCAGCGTCGAGGAGCTGCCATTCCCCGACGGCACATTCGATTTCGCGATGGCGATCGATGTGATCGAGCATCTGTATCATCCCGACCGGATGCTCGAGGAGGTGCTCCGTGTGCTCAAGCCCGGAGGCCGCGCCATTATTGAGACCGACAATGATGCGACCTGGTTCACGAAGCGCGGCTTCCGGCGCATCAATCATTGGTTTGAGTCGCGCACGCCGGTGTATCAGCGCCTGGCCAAGATTCGCGCCGAAGTGCCCTCGAGCTCGTTGCACGTTGAGACCTTCGATATCCACACCCTGGATGCACGGCTGCAGAAAATTGGGTTCTCCGTGGTGAAGAGCGAGACCTTCCCGTACCTGTCGGCGCCGGCGCGCGATGCCGTGATCCGCATGCCGGGGCTGCGTTCGATCTCGAACGCGCTCGGCGGCGAGAACTGTATGATTTTCCTCGCGGAAAAGCCGCGCCGCTGAGGCGCTTCGCGCAAGCCGCGGGCGGATTCGCCTTGCCGCTCGCGCCAGAGCCCGGCCGCACCTTTCGCATTCTCCCATGCGCGTCCTTCATCTGATCGATCTATACGATCCTGCCATCGGGTCGTCGATCCGCCAGATGTATCAGATGGCATCGCGCCAGCGCGCGGAAGGCGTCGAGACCGAAGTGGCGACGGTGACGCAGGATCCCGCTTTGGTCGGGACCACTGAGATTCTCGGGTTCCGCGTCCACCGATTCCTGAGTTCGTATCCGATCCGATGGCGCGGAATGGTGAGCTTGCGCAACCGCCGCGTTCTCGGGCCGCTGAGGGAGCTGCTATCGCGATTCCGGCCCGACGTGGTGCACTCGCACCTGATTCACACCCATCTCTCCTATGCGTCGCTCGCGGAGAGCAAGCGCGCGGGAGCGGCTGTGGTCTTCTCCGCCCATGACGTGATGACCTTCTGCTACCAGAAGCTCACCTGCTTCCATGGAGGAGAAGCGCTCGGCGGGCTGCTGCGCGATTACGAAGCACGCTGGCAGAAGTGCATTCCGTGCCAGCGGTTTCGATATGTTCCTTGGCGGAATGCAATGATTCGTAGGGTCCTCTCCGAGTCGGTCGATGTGCGCATCGCGGTCAGCGACGCGCTGCGCCGGGCGATCGAAGCCAATCGGCTCGGTCCTTTCCGGACGGTCTACAACGCCATCGAGCTCGAGGATCGCCCAGTCGATCCCGCCGCCATCGAGCATTTCCGGTCGAAATTTGCACTTCACAATACCCCAACGATCGCCGTTGCCGGGCGCATTCACGAGCAGAAAGGACATCTCCAGATTGTGAAGATGCTGCCGCATGTGCGTCGGCGCGTTCCCAACGCGAAGCTTGTGGTGCTCGGCAAGCGCGAGCATTTCGATCTGTATGTTCGGGATTTGGCGAAGCAGCTCGGCGTCCTCGATGCCATCGTCGTGACGGATTGGCTCTCGGGGGAGGAACTGAGGGCGGCCTATGCCACCGTCGATGTGCTGGCGACGCCCTCGACCTGCCTCGACACCTTCGGCCTCGTCAATGTCGAGGCCATGAGCTACCGCAAGCCCGTCGTGGGCACCGTCTTCGGCGGAACGCCGGAGGTCGTCGAGCATGGCGTCACGGGATACGTCGAGAATCCTTTCGACCTCGAGTCCTTTGCCTCGAGGCTCTCGGAGCTGCTTCTCGAGCCGCAGCGGCGCCAGGCGATGGGGGAGGCGGGCTTTCGCCGCCTTCTTGAGCGGTTCACCATGCCGCGCCTTGCATCCGAGACGCTCGCGATCTACCGCGAAGCCCTCACCGCGAGGCGCTAGGGCGGCTTCAGCCGGCCCTCTTTTTCCTGGCCGGTTGGCAGTCCCTTTTGGGCGTTCCTATACTTCCCGGCCTTAAAGTCTCTCACCACCACGAAGGCCCCGTCCTTCCCGGCACCTCGCACCGATGCGCAAGATCCTGCTCCTCTACGTCAAGCCGCACGTCCAAGAGGACCCGTTGGCTATGGTCCTTGGGCTCACCTACCTCGGGGCGTGCCTCGAGAAGGAGGGGATCCCAGTGGAGCTTTGCGACGAACGCATCGTCGACGACGCCTACGTGAAAGCGGCAATCGAGCGCAACGACATCATCGGTTGCTCGTCGCTCACGCCGAACATTCGGCGCGCCATCGCCTGGGCGAAGTACGCCAAGGAGCGCGGCAAGATCACGTTGATGGGCGGACCGCACGCGTCCGTCGACCCGGGGCTCTTCCTCGACTCGGGCTTCTTCGATTACGTGCTGAAGGGCGAGGCCGAGTACACGCTGCCGCAGTTCCTGAAAGCCCTCGACGGCGGCAATGAAAACGAGATCGCCGCGGTGTCCGGCATCGCGTTCAACCGAGATGGCGATCGCGTGGACAATCCGTCGCCCCCTCTCATCAAAAAGCTCGACGAGATTCCGTTCCCGGCTCGTCATCTGCTCCCCCAGGAGCGCTACTTCCAGCTCAACCCCGAGCGGCTTGCATACATTTTCACGACGCGCGGCTGCCCGTATAAGTGCATCTTCTGCCAGAAGGAGCTGACGGGCCGCGGATACCGCGTTCGCTCGACGGAGAACATCGTCGCGGAGCTCGAGCAGCTCATCAAGACGTACCACCCCGGGTCGGTGCTCTTTATTGATGAGATCTTCTCGCTGCGCAAGAAGCGCATTCATGAGCTTTGCGAAGAGATCATCCGTCGCGGCCTTAAGTTCGAGTGGGTCTGCAACACGCGCGCAGACTGCGTCGATTTCCCGCTGCTGAAGACGATGTACAAGGCCGGCTGCCGGCGCATCTACTACGGCTGGGAGTCGGGCAGCCAGCGCATGCTCGACGTGCTGAAGAAAGACCTCACGCCGACGCAGATTATTGAGGCTGCACACATGACCCGCCGCGCGGGCATTTGGGCGAAGGTCTTCCTGATCGTTGGTTCCCCCGGCGAGACGAAGGAAGACATCATTGAGACCGAGCGCGTGCTGCGCCTCGCGTCGCCCGACCTGATTCGCGTCTCGGTGTTCAATCCGCTGGTGGGCACGCCCTCCTGGGACCTCCTGCAGGCGCGCATCAATATTGATGACCTGTCGGAAAACTACGTTTCGTCGAACCGATCGGCCTACACCCACGAGCACTTCTCGCAAGAGGAGCTCGAGGAGATCAAGCGCGATTTGGTGCGTTCGTACGAGCGATGGTACAATTCGACGAACCAGAAGATTGCGCGCTACGTCGATCGCGTCCGCTTCTACCTTGAGAATCCGACGCAGGGTTCGAATCGTCTGAAGCGCGCTGTCGGGCTGCGTCCCCAGGCGAAGATGGTGAAGGCCGATCAGTTCCGGAAGGATTAGTTCCTTCGCAGCACGCCTTCGGCGCGGCCGCACGGCCGCTCGCGTGGAAGAAGCCCGGGTCGACCGGGCTTCTTGCTTTTTCCGCGCAGCTCGTTGCAAAGGGCGCTGGTCAGCGGTTCACTCCCGCCATGACCACGACGACCGCCGCTCCCGGATGGCATGCGCGTGATGCGCGAGCCGCCGATCGGCCGGCGCTGGTGGCCGTGTTCAACGAGGCCTTCCACCGAAGCGATACGCCCGCGCTGCTGGAGTGGCGCTACGACCGCAATCCCCATGGGAAGGCATGGACCGTCGTGGCGGCCGACGACGCGCGCGACGAGGTCGCCGGCGCGTATTCCTATGTTCCGAGATCGTTCACAATCGGGGGCGAACTGTGCACTGTGATGCAGGCCTCCGATGCCATGGTCTTCCCGCAGTGGCAGAGAAAGGGGATTTTCCGGAAGCTCGATGATCTGTTGGCATCTCGCGCAGCGGAGGCCGGGATTCCCTTTGGCTTCGCGTTCTGTGGACGGCGCTCCCGCAAGGGGTTCCTTGACAACGGCTGGAAGCCGATCGCGCCCTACCGAACGTGGACGCGCGTGCTTGCGCTCGGCTCGGCCGCCTTCGAGGCGCGGCGCTCCGACGGCCGCTGGCGAAAGTTCACTCTTCCGCTGGAGTGGCTGAGGGCGAGGTCTACCGACGCCGCGATTCGCGCGGCGCTGGAGGGATTCGAGGATCGCGCCGTGGAGACCTCGTATCCGCGAGCGGTGGAGAAGATTCCGCCGCCGGCGCATTCGGTGGTGGCGGTGCGGGACGTGGGGTGGCTTTCTTGGAGAACGCTCTTCACGCCGAGGCGCACACATGCACCATTCTTACTGATACGGAAAGGTGAAGTCGTCGGTTACTACGACGTCGAATGCAGCGACCGGTTCCGCGGCTATCTGTTGGATGTGCGCGGGGCCGATGAGGGTTGCACGCGCGCCGCGCTGGCGGCCGCCGTGGAACGGCTAAGGGCGGTGGGGGCGCAAGCGATCCAGACCACTGTGGTGGAGGGGTCTTTCCTCGACGCGCACGTCCGATGGCTCGGCTTCGAGCCTCCTCGGGATCCCGACCCGCTGCCATTTATTGTACGCGTGTTTACACCTGGGAAAGCGGCGGAGCTGGCTCTCGACCCGAAGAATTGGTACGCGCTGGACGGCGATCGCGACGCGGAGAGCATGACGTAGGCTGGGGGGGGCGGGAGTTTCGCAGACGGGGTGCGGGGCTTGGCGGCTGAGTTGTGATGGGTTAGATCAGGGAAGTTCCGCGTGCGAGATGGTTCACAACGGAGAAGTGCGGTTGGGGCGTGCGCAATGAATGATTGGATGAGTGGGCTCGGCGCGTGCGCAGTTGTCTCAATGGATGAGTGGGTTCGGCGCGTGCGCTCTCCTCACCAATCGAGAAGTGGGGTCGGCGCGCGTGCCGACCGGTTTTCGCGCGCGTGCGCGCGAGGCTTTCGGGTTGTGCCTCGGGATGAATGGGGCGTGGTCAGTCTTGGCGCGGCAGCGAACAGTCCAAGAGGCCATTCCAGGATTCCTCCGAGCTGCGCGCGGGCCTCGGCGCCCAGCGCGGCGTTGCGCGTCCTCGGCGTAGCTTTTCGCTACGCCTGCGGCCGC
>JAEUHX010000060.1 GCA_016792805.1 Planctomycetota bacterium | reverse complement strand
GCCGCCTAGGAACGATCCGTAAAGAGCTACAGATCCGTCGCAGCTCAACCTCGTAACGATCGGGTCGACGACTCCGCCCCCCTCGGAGAGCTTGAAGGCGCCAGGAGTCACGGGGTACAGGTGTTGATTGGTAATCCCGGTAACGAGCACCGAGCCGTCGACGTCCAACACGACGTCGGTGAAATACACCAAAAATGCATTGGTAATGAGCGTCGAGAACTCAATGCTGGATCCGTCCGGCGAAAAGCGGCTCACAAAACCGTCCGACGAGACAACTGGTGAGCCCGGAGGATTCTCTTTCCAGGCTCCAGGAGTGGTCGGAAAGTCAGTATTTGTGGTGGTTCCAGCAACTGTCAGCGCCGCGGTCGGATCGAAGGAACAGGCAAGTAGCCCGATCGCCCCCGAGGAGCCGGGATGATTGGAACCCCAATAGCTGCACCATTCGAGCGATGTGGCATTTGGGCTCAGAACGCCTACCACCAGCTTCGTATTGAATGGACTGTTATTCACCGTCTGGACCGCACCGGGGGTGACGGGAAAATTGGCGGAGGAGGTGGCCCCGACGAATCCTAAGGCACCGTCCCCACGGACCGAAAGGCCAAACGCATCGTCGCCGCTAGAACCGCCAACAGCAGCAGAGTATTGGAGCGTGAACGAGGTCAACGAGAATTTCAGTAAGAAGAGATCGCCGATACCCTGGATGGTGCCGAATGGCCCGGGAGTCAATGGGAACTTAAACGTCGTGGTAAATAGCGCGGAGCCGCAGGCAAAGAGAGAGGGCTCGTTGGTGGCCGCTAGGTCATGGAGATAGGTGCTGGAGGCGCTGAGGAATGTTCCGTAGATCAATGCGCTGCCCGTGGAGTTGAGCACACAAAAAGCAGGCCCAACGCTACTATTGATGATTGGATAAATCGCATTCGGGGTCGTCGAGAAGCTCTCGGAGGTGATCCCGTTGTAGATCCCACGGCCGCCTACGGCAACCCGGTTTCCGGGAGCAAGGGCCAATGCTCGCGGATCTCCCAGGCCAAGATAGGTGGAGTAGACAAGAGAGGAGCCATCACTGGAGAGCTTTGTAATGAAGGTGGATCCTCCAGCTGTAATGGTCGGCTTGAAACATCCAGGGGTCGTTGGAAACTGCAGGGAGTTGGAGCTTCCAGCAACATAGCTTGAGCCGCTGGAGTCTGCAGCGATAGCATATGTAAACTCATGGTCGAGAGTCCCAAGGTATGTTCCAAACTCAAGCTGCGGGTCGACACAAATGGGACCGTCCACCGGGGCCGAACACTCGAATCCGAAGACGTGGGGAGCGAGGAGGCGAAAGCCACAGGGCACGGCCCGTTGAGGATCTCGCACCAGGGCGGTGGCTGGGCTTCGCTGGCGTACCCAGCCCAGTGCGCCCTGGATCTCCATTCCTCCATCCTCGAGGAGGCGAGCCGAGACGGCGCCCTCCATCCGTATGCGCACTTGCTGGAGAGACTCCGCGCTCTGGGCAATCACGTCGTATTCCATCTGGCTGCCGCGAAAGTAGAACTCGAAGTCCACTCCCGGATAGGCTTCCACAATACGAATCCGCCCATGGCGCGCGATGCTTGGCACCCAGCCTTCTGGGTTGATACCGCCCAGACGATGGGACTCACCAGGAAGCTGCTCCATCGGTACGATCCTCGCCGCAGAGTTCGAGCCCTCAAGGCAGAATTGTAGAGTCTCAAATCCACGAGACTCCGCGTCGCCGCCTGGTAAGCTCCGCGCGATCGAGAAGCCGACGGGTGTCACGCGGCAGTGGGTTGCGATGCTCCGCGCCACCCAGGCCTCCTTCGATGGACCCTCGCCGCCGCGATCCCGTCCGACGGAGCTCTCTTCGCGCTCGAACGCACAAAAATCTGAGAGCTGCTTTCGATACTCGGGCGGGGTCTTCGGCTCTACCGCGCTTTGTGCATCAAGACATGGGCTTGCGAACATCAAGAAGAGGAGAGCCGCCTTCGGAGCCGCCGCTAAAAAGTGAATTCTCATGGCAGGCCTATTGGATCTTGATGAACTTGCTACCAATCGGAACGCGGCTGGTGGGCGTGAGGACGAAGAGCATATACCAGCCCTTGGGCGCCGCTCCGAGGTTGAGCGCGCTCGGCGCCAGAACGGAAAGGCGCCAATTGTTGGGGCTGAGGAGCGTCGATTGTGAAGAATTGATCCGCAGCTCAACGAGCCGTCCGTCGTAGTCGTGGTGGTGGGTGACGGCTCCGCACCGGAGGAGGACCACCCGCGTGGCCTCGCTGAGGAGATCCTCGGTCGTCCCCGTCAATCCCACGTCCACAGTGAACGTCGATCCATAGGCAGCCGTCGTCGGGCAGGCGAGGATTCTGCCACCCACTCCCTGAAATTTGTACGGAGGTGAAAAAATCTCTACGGAATTGCCCGGCCAAGGGTCGCTTTCTGTTCCACTCGCTACAGGCGACTCGGATTCGGGTGAATCGCTTCCGCCGATGCTGAGAACTCGACCGTCGGGGAGAAGAATTGTGGTCGAGTGGTACAGGCGATTCAGGCTTGCCGACGCTACTCCTCGGAGCTGCGGAGATCCACCGGACGCGACTGGGCTGTTCGGTGGATAGAAGATCTCGGCTTCTTTCTGTGGAGTCGCAAACCATCCGCATAGATTATTTGGAGTGCAGTTGATGAGCTTCGCGTACTCCGAATCGATCGCGCTGCCGCCGCTCAGGAAGATGCTCTCATCGGGCAGAATCGTGGCGTTCTGCCAGATGCGCGCCTTGGGAGACAAGGAGGGAGTAGGAAGATGCTGAACCGAAGTTCCATCCTGCAGGTTGGTAAACTCGTCTACTGTATTGAGTGCGGGATACCCGGAGGTAGCCACTCGAAGCTGGTCGGAGCCACAGAGGGTGAAAACGCGTTCGATAAGTAGCGTGTCGGAAACTGCAGAAGAAAGCTGACAAATCATCGCCGCGCTCCCATAGCGGCGATCGGCGCTCGGGGCCGGATCTGTTGACCAGAGATTGTCATGGATGCGCGCCAGGGCGTCCGAGTCTCGATAGGTATACGAGGCGAGCTTCGGCGCCGGTGAGAGAGCTCCGATCACATCGTTGGCGATGAAGAGCATGTCTCCCGACGACCCCGCTGGGGCATTCATCGAGTACATCCTCGGGTAGTAGTCAAATTCGTAGGTCTGCGCGATCGGTTGCCACAGATGATCGGCGAGCGTTGGCGTCACAATCGACGAGACTGCGAGCGTGCTGCCGGTGACTGTAAAGAATTCAACCTCAGGCCATTTATTATTTGTTGACGGGATCTCACGCCCGCCGAACATGGCAACGCGCCCCGTGGGGAGGAGCGTCAGCGTGGGATAGAACCGCGCGCGATGGCTCGAAGGCCCATTGATGAACTGACCGTCGATGCCCGTGGTTCCGCTTGGCCCAGAGGGATCGAAGAGAAAGCTGCTATTTGTGGTGGCGGTGAGATCGGCACCTGCAAGGACGAGCTTGCCGTCAGGAGTCCATGTATGGCCATAACAGAAGATCGAGGTGGGCACCGCGCCGTCGGGAACTGGAATTTCTGTGACCCCGGGCGGAGTGGTCGCCGGGTCGATCACCCAGACCTTTCGCGTCACGGGGTAGCTTTGAACGGTCGTGGGTGACGTCGCGTATTGAAACACTTGTCGATTCCACACAAGCACTTTGCCTTCGTAGGGATGGGGAGGTCCAGAAGTGCTCTGCGGCGGAATGAGACACGCATGGCCAATCTCTTCATGGTGAAGCACTCCCGTCTGCCCGCCGTCGCTAAAGGGAGTCTCCAGATGCCCCGGCGTATGACCGAGCGGCGGAATATTCGCGTAGGGCCCGTTCCACTGCCCGTGGGTGGCGGGCGTTCCTTGGCCAAAATTTACATTACACAAAACACCAGCCGTGACAACTATAAAGAGGCTACGAGCGAGAGAGCGAGAGAGCGAGAGAGCTGCTCGCGATTGCTGCAAAGAATGGTGAGACACTGCGACCTCCTTCGGTACCACGCGCGGCTCGGACGGGAGATCCAACACGGACCTCCACGGAGCGGTCCCGAGCTTCGCCCTTCAAGGCTGCCTCCGAGCGCAAACTCGCGCAAGGGACCAGCGCCTCCGAGACTCAGCGATCGGCTCGCATCCGTCGACGCTCGCAAACGCGCCAGAGGCTCATGCGTCGACGACCCACTCCGCGAGAATCCGGCGCGCCGCTTCAAGCCGCTCGACCGCGTCTTCGGTCTCGACCTCTCCCGTTGCCAAGGCGCCGAGCTGGTCGAGGGCGTTTCCGACCGCACCGCGCGCGCGCCGAGGGAGCGTCAGGTCCGACGCGAGCGCCGTCTCGAGAAACCGCGAGAACGTCTCCACGAGGCGCAAGAACGGGTGATCGGGCTCCAGCAGCTTCCCGCGCTCCTCGCGGAATCGACGCAGCAACTCCAGCAGCTCCACAAGCCCTTCGCGGACCCGCTGCTCTCGCTCTTGGGGGGATAGGAAGTCGCTCAAGGAGCCTCTTCCCCTTCTAGATGCGCCGCCCCCGGGCGGCAACTCCCGAACTTGCGCGCGCCCTTCCATAATGCGGCGCTAATCCGCTCTTGAGCGGACCGACGAGGCGCCCTCCTTTGACTGACCTCCACGAGCTGTTCGGAATCAACGCCGGCTACATCGAATCACTCTTCGCCGACTACCAGGCCGACCCCGAGTCGGTGGGCGAGGAGTGGAAGCGCTATTTCACGGCACTCGCCCCGGAAGTGCGTGACGCCCTCGCGCTCGCCGCGGCGCGCCATCCCCGGGAAGAGGAAAACGCGCTCCCAACGGCGCTCACGGCCGAGACCGTCGAGCGCGCAGACACCGCCGAATCGGCCGCGTCGACCCCGGAGCTCAACGGCGCCGCGGCCCACGCGGCGCCCGCGCCGGCTGCGCCGCCCGAGCCTAAGGCGAACGGAGCGGCACCGGCGAGCGCGCCGCGGGCTTCTTCCGCGCCGGCCGCGGGAGCGCGCTTTGAGCCGCTGCGCGGCGTCGCCTCCAAGATCGTGGAGAACATGGCGGCGAGCCTCGAGGTCCCAACGGCCACGACGCTCCGCGCTGTGCCCGTGCGCGTGCTGGAGGAGAACCGGCGCATTCTCAATCATCAGCTCGAGAAGCAGCACCGCGGGAAGGCGTCGTTCACGCACCTGATCGGCTGGGCGCTCGTAAAGGCGCTTGGACAGCACCCGTCGCTGAATTGTGCCTTTGAGGATCGCGACGGCGCGCCGCACCGGCGCGTGCCCGAGGGCGTGAATCTTGGCATTGCCATCGATCTGCCGAAGCCCGACGGCACGCGCTCGCTTGTCGTTCCCAATGTCAAGAATGCGCAGGCGATGACCTTCGCAGAGTTCCTCGCCGCCGTCGACGATGTGATCCGGCGCGGGCGCAACGGCAAGCTCACGGCGGCCGATTTCCAGGGCACTACGCTCACGCTTACGAATCCCGGCACAATTGGCACCGTCTCGTCGACGCCGCGCCTCATGAAGGGGCAGGGCGCCATCATCGCCACCGGCGCCATTGAGTATCCCGCCGGCACGCAGGGCATGTCGGAAGTGATGCGCAACGCGCTCGGCATCTCGCGCGTGCTGACGCTGACGAGCACTTACGACCACCGCGTGATCCAAGGCGCCGAGTCGGGCGCCTTCCTGGCACTCGTGCACGAGCTGCTCCTCGGCGAGCATGGCTTCTTTGAGGAGATCTTCGCGTCGATGCGCATTCCGCATCGGCCGGCGTCCTTCTCGCGCGACCGCCAGCTTCCCGCGAGTTCGCCCTACCACGAAGTGAACATGCTCGAGCGCGCCGCCCGAGTCATGCAGCTCGTGAATATGTATCGAGTGCGCGGCTACCTGCTGGCGAATCTCGATCCGCTCGAGTTCCGGATTCACCGCCACAAGGAGCTTGAGCTCGAATATTACGGTCTCACAATTTGGGATCTCGACCGCGAGTTCTACGCGGCAGGCGTCGGCGGAAAGCCGATCGCGCCGCTTCGGGACATTCTTGAGACGTTACAAGATACCTACTGTCGGAACGTCGGCGTCGAGTACATGCACATCGCCGATCCCGAGCAGAAAAAGTGGCTTCAGGAGCGCATGGAGTCGGTGCGCAATGAGGCGCCCGTCGTGCGCGAGGAGAAGCTGCGGATCCTGCGCAAGCTCTCCGAAGCGGAGCTTTTCGAGCGATTCCTCCACACGCGCTATGTCGGGCAGAAGCGATTCTCGCTCGAAGGGCTCGAGACGCTGATCCCCGTGCTCGACGCCGTGCTGCAGCGCTGCGCGGAGGAGAGCGTGGAGGAGACCGTGATCGGCATGGCGCACCGAGGGCGCCTCAACGTGCTCGCGAATACTGTGGGAATGTCCCACGAAAAGATTTTTAGTGAGTTCGAGGGAGTCAAAGATCCCGAGTCGTTCCACGGCTCGGGAGATGTCAAGTATCACCTCGGCGCCGAAGGCACTCACGTGGCCCTCACGCGCGAGGGCGAGAAGGCCGTGGCCGTCACGCTGGCGCCGAACCCGAGCCACCTGGAGGCAGTGAATCCGGTGGTCGAAGGCATCGCGCGTGCGAAGCAAGACCTGCTCGGAGACAAGGACCGCACGCGCGTTCTTCCGATCCTGATCCACGGCGACGGCGCGTTCGCCGGCCAGGGCGTCGTCGCGGAGACGCTGAATCTGTCGCAGCTCCATGGTTACAGAACTGGCGGCACGATTCATTTGATCGTCAATAATCAGATCGGCTACACGACGCTCCCGAGCGACGCGCGCTCGTCGCCCTATTGCACGGACGTCGCCAAGATGATCCAGGCGCCGATCTTCCATGTGAACGGCGATGATCCGCTCGCGGCCGTGCGCATGGCGAAGCTCGCGTTCGACTACCAGCGAAAGTTCCAGCGCGACGTGGTGCTCGACATCGTGGGCTACCGCCGCCACGGCCACAACGAAGGCGACGAGCCGAGCTTCACGCAGCCGCTTTTGTATCAAGCCATCGAGAAGCACCCGTCGGTGCGCTCGGTGTTCGCAGAAGAGCTCGTTCGCGCCAAGGATCTCCAGGCAGAGGAGGCCGCGGCTTTCGAAGCCGATTTCACACAACGCCTCGCGACGGCGCGCGACACCGTGCGCACAGATGGCTATCGCCCGCCGCCGGTGCGGCGCCGCGCCGATTCCGACCTCGTCGAGCCGGCGACGGGCATCCCCGAGGAGTCGCTGCGCGATTTGTGCAACGCCCTCTGCTCGTGGCCCGAGAGCTTCACGCCGCATCCGAAAATTGACCGCCTCATGAAGCGGCGGCGCGCCATGGTGGAGGAGGGCAACCCCGGCGTCGATTTCGGCTTCGCCGAGAACCTCGCCTACGCCGGGCTTCTGCGCGAGGGCGTGACGGTCAGGCTGAGCGGCGAGGATTGCGGCCGCGGCACCTTCAGCCAGCGCCACGCCGTGCTGCTCGATGTGCGCACGGGCGAAAAGTATATTCCGCTCAATCATCTTGCGGGCGGCGGCAAGGCGGCCGACGTGCAGGCGCGATTCCAAGTCATCGACAGCCTCCTTAGTGAGGAAGCCGTCCTTGGCTTCGAATACGGCTACTCCACGTCGAATCCCCAGGCGCTCGTTTTGTGGGAAGCACAATTCGGCGACTTCGCCAACGGCGCACAGGTGCAGATCGATCAGTTCATCGCGGCCGGCGAGGCGAAGTGGCAGCAGCCCTGCGGGCTCGTGCTGCTTCTCCCCCACGGCTACGACGGCCAGGGCCCGGAGCACTCGAGCGCGCGCCTTGAGCGATTCCTACAGCTCGCGGCGAATGACAATATTCGCGTCGCCTACCCAAGCACGGCGGCGCAACATTTCCACCTTCTGCGCGACCAGGCCTATCGCCGCCCGCTGAAGCCGCTCGTCGTGATGACGCCGAAGAGCCTGCTGCGCGATCCGGCCGCATCGTCTCACTACACCGAGCTCATCGATGGCCGATTCCATCCGGTCCTGGATGATCCGGAAGTGAGCTATCTCGACGTGAACGGCCGCGAAGCGGTGCGCCGCGTGCTGCTCTGCACCGGAAAAGTGGCCTACGACCTCCTCGAGGAGCGCAAGCGCCGAGGATCGCTGGATGTGGCGATTCTGCGCGTCGAGCGGCTCTATCCGCTTCCGGCGGCGGAGCTGCGGGAGGCACTCGAGGCCTTCGGTTCGGCCGAGCTGTTCTGGGTCCAAGAGGAGCCCGAGAACATGGGCGCCGCGCGCTACATCCTGCCGAAGCTGCGCGGTCTCGTGGGCAATCAGCGCCGGCTTCTGTGTATTGCGCGTCCCGAGAGCGCGAGCCCAGCCACCGGCTCGACCCGCGCCCACGCTGAGGAGCAGCGAGCGATCGTCCGCGAGTCGTTCGCAGGTTTGTAAGCTTCTTGCCGGCGTCCAAGATCCAACAAAAACCTCCGCGCCGGGATCCGGGCTGGACGGGCTTCCGCTGGCTCGCGCCGGGGACAAGCGCGCGCGATCGGCGGCTCGCGGCGGGGCCGGGGTCATCTGTGATCCGGCTCCTTCGGCGCGGATTCCGCTATGGATTTGTGATTGCCCCGGAGCAGATCCTCGAGCAGTCCCCGTCGTTCGCCGACCCCGGCGCGCCAACGCATCTGCCGGGAATTCTGAATGAGAGGCTCGAGACCCACCGCGCCGATGTGAGGCGAACCCTCGGCCTTCTGGAGGAGATTCGGCGCGGCGCCACGCTCGCACCCCACATCCACCGCCGCCTTCAGATCCAACGGCGATTCCAGGCGGCGGGCACGAGCGTCGACCTTGGCGAGCCGCGCGAGATCGAAAAAGTGCATGCCGACGCGCTCACTTCGCAGTGCCGGCGCCGGCTCGTCGGCGATCTGTATGCAAAGCTCAGCTGGGTCTCCACCGATCGCCGCGACCCGTCCCTTCGCATTCGATTCTCGTTTGGGTCGGAGCGGCTTCGCGATTGGATGAAAAACCCGCGCCGCGCGGTCTGGGCCGACCGGTACGCCCAGGCGGTCTTCCCCGAGTGCGCCGTGCTCGCGGAGAACCGGCCGCTCCTGCGCTGGCTCCGGCGGCGCATCGGGGGAGGCTTCCGCCTTTCGGAGCGAATTGTGTACTCGAATGCGCCAGGCGGTGGAGCCGTTTTTCATCACGACGCGGAGCCGCACCAAGTGGGTGTGATCTATGGGCAGCTCGCCGGGGAGACGCTCTGGCTCGCGCTCCCCAAGCGGCGGCTTGCACAAATCCTCGCACCCAAGCTCGGTCGGGAACCCACACAAATCCTGCACGACCTCGACGGCCACGGCGACCGGCGCCTCGAGCGCGCCCTCAATGAATCGCCGCAGCTCGTCGGTGAGCTCGTCGCCGGGGGCTGGTGCTATCGGCTGCGCGCAGGCGACGCGATCCATCTCCCCTCGCCGACGGAGCACGACGTCGCGTGGCACTCCGTGTTCGGAATCGGCAACACGCCGAGCCTTGCCCTCAGCTTCGCGATCTTCCCGAAGAGTGCATAAAAAAGCGGCCGAGGAACTCTCGGCCGCCCGCCTTGCACGATGCAGATCGTCAGAGGCGGCTACGGAGGATCGAAGCCGCCGATCGAGGTCGCATTCGATCCGGTCGGATCGAGATAGGATCGCACACCGCTCCAGGCGAGGTCGAAGCGGCGATAGTAATCGTTGTACGGGAAGCCACAGTAAGATTGCCCGCCCCAGAGCTGTCCGATAAAGAGGCCGGCCGGAGTCATGAGCGGACTGCCGGAGGAGCCGCCTTCGGTGACTCCGAGATCCCACTGATTGATCTGCCAGCTATTGCTGGTCTTCGTCGGCGCATGGTTGTCGAAGCTGATCTTCTTCGCGTCGCCCGCCGGGTGGTGAATGCAGACAGTGCTCGAAGGCGTCGCGCCGCTGCGATCCCAGCCGAGGAAGTAGTGGTTGTACGTCGCGGGGATCACCGGAGTGACTTCCACGAGCCGGTAATCGAGGTTCTTGTTGCCCGCCTTCTGTGACGTGCCCGAAACCGTCTGGGTCGGCGGCGTGCCGCTGCCGCAGCTCGGCCGGTCGAAGTTGAAGTAGAGGACGGCGTTATTCATGGTGCCGCAGTGGTGAGCGGTCATCATGAGTCGCCGGCCATTATTGGCCGTATTATTGATCATGGCCCCAGTGCAGAGGAAGCCGTTCGAGATGAGGCGCACGACGGCGCGCTTCTGGTTTTGGTAGCCCGAGCCGGCCGGACAATTGACATCCACTTCGCAGGCTCCCGACGCGCCGAGGCCCGTGGCCTTCATCAATCCATACAGTCCGCGATAGTCGTGGATCGCCGACTCAAGGCGGATTCTGCCGTGGAACGGGGCGTCGGCCGGCTCGACATACTCCAGGACGAGCTCGTCGCCCAGCACCGGCTCGAAGGAGAAGCTGCCGTCGAGGTTCGCTTCTTCGGAGGTGTACGAGCCGAGCACGCGCGCGTCGCCGGGGCCGTGCACAAAAAGCTGCGCTCCCGGAGGCACCACAAATTCGCTCAGCACGAGCGAGAGAGACTGCGCATCCTGCGACCGGAGCGCCAAGCGCCACGAAAGGTCACCATTGTCGAGAAACTCCCAAATCCCCGCCTCCTCCGCCGAGAAGTCGAGCGGGACGACGAGGCCGTAGCGAAGCGGCTGCCCCGGCTGCGGATTCAGATCCTGCTGGCGCGCTTCCGCCGCGTTTACCGAGGGAAGATCGAGCCGCTGGAGGGCGTGCTGAAGAAGACCTTGGCGGCTCGGGGGCGTGCCGCCATGGGACACCTGGGAGAAGCTCGCCGGGGCGAGCGTCCACGTCGCCACGAGAGCGGCGACCACATGAAGAGGATGCGAACGCATGGGACTCCTCGAAATTCGGCGCCGCATTGAACGGGACTGCCCTTCTTCCACGACGGCACTCGCACGGCCTTCGTGGGAGGAGAGCAGGGACGATCCGAAGCGGCGTCCGGTGGGGTGCTGGCTGCTCGGACGGACCATCCGACCGAGCAGCTGGAGCGTAGCTCCGCGGACGATCCGAGGGCCAGAAGTTGTTCCGTTCGGCGCGACGCGCTTTGCCGAGGGCGCTGGGCTTGCGATGCTCTGCCGACTCGATGGCCACTTCGACAGCGCCGGCCTGCGCGGCCTTTTGCCGCAATGCGAACTCGTGCACCGAGCAGGCGGGCTCGGGCGCACAACGCTCGTTCGCGGTCGACGCTGTCCGCGGGCTCGCCGTCGCCGGGATGATTTTTGTAAATAACCCCGGCGATTGGCGGCACCTCGCCCCGCCCTTTGCTCACGCCGCATGGAATGGCTGGACGCCGACCGACCTGGTATTCCCGGCGTTCCTCTTTCTTGTGGGAACTTCGGCGGTTTTCTCGCTGAGCCGCCGCCGCGAGGAAGGAGCGACGGTGCCCCGCCTTCTCGGACACGTTGCGAAGCGCGGGCTGGTGATCTGTATCATCGGCTGGGCGCTCGCGCTCTTTCCGTTCGGCCTTCACAAAATCGTCCGCGACGGGTTTGGCGCCTGGTGGCCCTATCTGTGGGATCGAATCGAGCACCTTCGCCTGCCCGGCGTGCTGCCGCGCATCGGGCTCGCCTATGCGCTCGGGGCAGCGGCGCTGATGGGGCTTCGGACGCGCACTGCAGTGACGCTGGCGATCATCGCACTGCTCGGCGCGCACACGGCGCTGCTTCTGTCGCTTGGCGCTCTTGAGCCCGCGGACAATTTTCAACGGACGCTCGATCTCGCGGTGATCGGCCAGAATCATCTGTATCGATCGGAACCGACCGACCCGGAAGGGTTGCTGTCGACGCTGACGGCGGTGGCGAGTTTGCTCAGCGGCGCTCTCGCCGGAGGCGCGCTTCGCGCCGACGGCTGCGGTCGCAGCCGCGCCCGGACGCTCCTGCTCGCAGGGGTGGCCGCGGCGATTGCGGGGCAGCTTGGACATCTGTGGCTTCCAATCAATAAGAAGCTCTGGACTGGGTCGTTCGTGCTGCTGACGGCCGGCCTCACGGCCTGCGCGCTCGGCGCCGCGACGTATCTCATTGACGAGCGCCGATGGAGCCGCCCATTCGCTCCGCTGATCGTATTTGGAAGGAATCCGCTGGCTGCTTTTGTGATCTCAGGTGCACTGGCGATCCTGTCGACGATGGTGACTCTTCCGTTGGAAGGCGCTCCGACGATTCACGCTTGGGGTTTGGGGCTACTCTCATTCATCGACGACCCGGTGCTGCGATCGCACGGCTACGCAGCGATGTTCGTATTGTTGATGTTTGCGATTCTCCGAGGGATGGAGTGGCGCGGGTGGTACTGGAAAGTGTAAGGAGCTGCCCCGGGGGGACGGCTCAAAACTCGGCGCGTGCGATTCTCCTCGCTTGATCCGTAGGCTCGGCGCGTGCGCCTCTCATTTATTGAGAGGTGAGATCGGCGGGTGCGCCACTCCTTCATTGAGTCGTGGGGTCGGCGCGTGCGCCGACCGGCTCTCGCGCGCGTGCGCGCGAGGCTGTCGATTTGTGACTCGGGAAGAATGGGGCGTGGTCAGTCTTGGCGCGGCAGCGAACAATCCAAGTGGCCATGACAGGATTCCTCCGCAGAGCGAGCGCGAGGAATGCTGTCATGGCCTCCCAACGCTCGGCGGCTCATCGGCTGCGCAGAATCGGACCGGCGCTTCGCGCCGGTCCGATTCTGCGCGCGCCATGGCCTCGCGTCTGCGGAACTCGCCGCGCCAAGACCGACCCACGCCCCATTCGAAGCCGTCCCTCATCTGTGAAGCGGGATGGAACCTGGTGCGACAACTTCTCACCAGATTCTTGAGCTGCCGCTGTAGGACGCGGGCATCGCCCGCGACGAACTTGCGCGCGGTCGAAGAACTGAAGCGTCGCTCGGAAGGATGTACAAATACGTATCGGATCAAAGCGTTGTGATCGATGCGCCGCGAAAGTACATCGGTGGGAACTTCTAATCCTCCCCCAAAGCCCGGCAGCCAGGCCTCAAGATGTAGACTTCGAGCTGCTGTCGCTTGCGCGATCGGAGGAAGCGAAGCTCGATGCGAGCTCGCGCGCCTTGCGAACGCGCAGCACGACAAGCGCGCCGGCGAGGGCCAAAGCCACAAGAAATGCCACAGCCGAGATTCCCTTTGCCCATGGGTCGCTCTGGGCGGCGGTGCCGAGCCATGCGTAGATGGCGGCCTGGGGAATGAATCCGACGGCGCTTCCGGCGAGGAATGGAGCCCAGCGCGCCGAGCTGACACCTAGAACCATATTCACAGAAAAGCTGTTCACAATGGGAGCGGCGCGGAGGAGGACGCACGTCATGAAAGCGTGCTCCCCGATGAGGGCGAGCGCCTGGTCGATGCGCCGGTAGCGTGCGCGAAGACGCGATTCCACCCAGGGCCGCCCCACGGTGCGGGCCAATGTGAAGGTCACCGAAGAGCCTGCGAGAGATCCGGCGATGGAAATCGCCGTCCCGCCGAGCACGCCCCAGATGGCGCCGCCAGCCGTGGCGAACAGGATACGCGGCACACCGACCATCACGCCGAGAGCGTTCATTCCCAAGAAAAGTGTGATCCCCTTCCAGCCGGCGGCGCGCACGCGCTCAATTCCATTCTGCGCTTTCGTGAGATCCAAATGATCGCGCAGAGGAGAGAGCCAAACGATGGCGCCGCAGACGAGCGCGAACAGCACCAATGCGGCCGGACGCCATGCGCTCACCGGAGCGCGGGGAGTGCTGGTCGGCGAACTCAATTCTTATAGATCTCCGAGAGCGCGCGCAACGTTGCCGCGAACGAGCGCGAGCCGCTCACGCGCCTGAGCCGGGCTCTCCCGATGCCGCCCGGAGACAAGCGCCACGGGCAGATCCCAGGCCGCCGCTTCGAGCAGCTGGCGCGCTCGATCGCCGTCGATTTGTAAGAGATCCGTCACGATCCGCACAGCGCGGAGCCGGAGCTTCGCGTTCGTCGAACGCATGGCCACCATTTCGCCGCGCACGATGAGGCCGCGCCGAGCCATCACCGCAGTCGACAGCAGGTTCATGACGAGTTTCTGTGCAGACCCCGCCTTGAGCCGCGTGGAGCCGGAGAGGACCTCCGGACCGGTCGCCGCCACAATGGCGATCTCTGGAATCGAGGCGAGCGGCGAATTCGGCGTGCAGATCACAGATACGGTGAGGGCGCCAGCGCGACGAGCGTGCTCAAGGGCGCCGATTACATAAGGCGTCGTTCCGCTTGCGGCGAGCCCCACCACCACATCGGCGGCGCAAAGACCCGCGGCCGTCAGATCACGTGCGCCTGCCGCCGCATCATCTTCGGCTCCTTCGCGCGCGTCGAACATGGCGTCGCGCCCTCCTGCGAGAATGGCCGTCACCAGCTGGCGCTCAACGCCAAAGGTCGGCGGCAGCTCCGCCGCATCGAGTGCACCGATGCGCCCGCTCGTGCCAGCCCCGACGTTGAACCAGCGGCCTCCCTGCTCGAGACGCGCCGCGATCAACTCGACGGCGCGCTCGATCTGTGGCATCACAGCGGCAACGCAACCGGCGACCGTTCGCTCGGCCTCGAGAAGCTCCTGCAATAATTGTCGTGTATTCATACAATTCATCAGCTTCTTCTCTCTGCGAGCCGGAGCGCGCCCTCCTCGGGCGATACGGCCGGCGGCGCGACGCGCGCGCGCATGGCGAGCCGCCCAAACACCGCGAGGAGCGGCTCGACGAGAAGCGCGCCCGCGCTCCCGAAGACGCCGCCCGTAATCGTTACAGAAATCTCCTCGCGCATCGGGAGCGTGAGTTTTCGCACGACGAGCTCCGCAAGGCGCGCGAGCTGCTCCGCCGCCTCACGCAGAATGTCGAGCGCGACGGCATCGCCGGAGCGCGCGGCTTCCAGCACAATCGGGAAATGGGCCGCCACGCCGCTCGGCAGAATCCCCGATGAGTGTGTAAATGCCACAAGTGCGGAAGCATCGCGCACGCCGCGCGCCTCGAGAAGATCACAGATCTGTGTAGCCGGCCCGCGGCCGTCCCAGGCGCGGCCGGCGGCAGCGAGCCCACGCCGCGCGATCCAAAAGCCCGAACCCTCGTCGCCGAGAATCCACCCGAGGCCGCCCGCGCGCGCCTCCGATCCCGCCCCGTTGCGCCCATAGGCAATGGAGCCCGTCCCGGCGATGAGTAAGACTCCTGCAGCGTCGGGATCCGTTGCATGCGCGCCGGCGAGGGCGACGCGCGCATCGGTCTCGACGGAAACCCCATCGATCCCGAGGGCTTCGCGCAATGCGCCGGCAATGGCCGCGCGCACCGCCGGGTCGGCGGCACCCGCGAGCCCCGCCACCACGCCGCGAAGGTCACCCCGCGAGGCCGAGCATTGGGCGAGCGCGCCGTCAATGGCCTCGCACACGGAGCGCACGACCTTCGCCGTCGAGTAGGTGCTCGCGTTGGCGGCGCCGCCCTCCGCGCGCGCCAGCACTGCGGCCGCCGTGCGCGCCACCGCGGCGCGCGCCTTCGTGCCGCCGCCATCCACGCCGACGAGGAGAGAAGCCATGGGGCAAACCGTACGATGCGCGCTCTATGGTTACGAGCCCTCCCGTTCGGTCGGCGCCTTCCGTGCTGCGGGGCGAGATCGGTGAGCAGCCCGACGTCGTGGCGCGCCTCCTCGAGAGGGAACGCGACCGCATTGCCAAGCTCGGGCGCGCGCTTGCCAAAGGGCGTCCGGCCTTTGTGGCCATCGCCGCCCGAGGCAGTTCCGACAACGCGGCGCGATATGCACAATACGCCTTCGGGTGGAGCTGCCGGCTGCCGGTCGCGCTCGCTGCGCCATCGTTAACCACGGTCTACGGCCGGCCGCCGCGCTTACGCGGAGCGCTTGTGATCGGCATCTCCCAGTCGGGGCGCTCGCCCGACGTCGTAGAGACGATCGCCCGCGCGCGCCGCGACGGGGCGCGCACGCTGGCCATCGTGAACGACACAGAAAGCCCGCTGGCGCGCACTGCCGCAGAGCTGATTCCGCTGCATGCGGGCGTCGAGAAAAGTATTGCTGCAACAAAAACTTACACAGCGCAGCTCACAGCCGTGGCGCTCCTCGCGGCCTCGATCGCTCGGAACCGCGCGGCTCTCGGCGAGCTCGATCTGCTGCCCCGCGCGCTTGCGAAGGCACTCGAGTCCGAGGACTCGGCGCGCGCCGCCGCAAAAGACTACAGCAGCGTCGAGCGTGCCATAGTCATCGCCCGCGGATTCCATCACGCGACCGCGCACGAAATCGCGCTCAAGCTGAAGGAGCTCGCACTCGTGCCGGCGGAACCTTACAGCGCCGCAGACTTCCAACACGGACCGATCGCGATGGCGGGCAGCCTCCTCCATGCACTCGTTGTGATGCCGCCGCGGTGCGCAGCCACGCTCGAGCTGCGCGCCCTCGTGAAGGAGCTGCGCGCCCGTGGAAGCAGAGTGCGGATGATCGGAGCCGGCGTCGGCGCCGTGCCCGTACCGGAGCTCCCCGAATGGATCTCGCCGATCGCGGCTGTGGTGCCGGGACAGTGGATTGCGCTGCACGCGGCGCGCGCGCGCGGCCTTGATCCGGATCGCCCGCGCGGGATCTCAAAGATCACAGAAACGCGGTGAGGATTCCGAAAGCGATGGGCGCCGGAGGGAGGGAGGATCTTCCCGTGCGATTTCTGGTACTCGCGATCCTGATTCTCCCGCAGCAGACGCGTCCGGCGCAGCCGGCGTCGGCGCCCGCGGCGCCGGCCCTCGCGGAGACTCTCCAACAAAAGCTCGACGGATTCCGATCGGCGGGGCGGTTCCCGGGCGCGACTGTGGGAGTTGCGTTCCAGAAGGGCGAGAGCATCGCGCTCGCCACCGGGGTCGCCGACCGCGAGAGCGGGCGCGCCATGGCAGCAACGGATCGGCTCGCCGCGGGGAGCGCCGGGAAGCTCTGCTTCGCCGCCGCGCTGCTGAAGCGCGTTCAGGCGGGCGAGATCGCGCTCGATGGAAAAGTCGCATCGTACTTTTCTAGCGACCCCTGGTTTCGCCGGCTGCCGAATGCCGAGGACATGACCGTGCGCCAGCTCATGAATCACTCGAGCGGCCTTGTGCGCTACGAGCTGGATGGGCGGTTCCTCGAGGATCTCCGCAAGAATCCGCTCCGGAGTTGGACCGTCGAACAGCGTCTCGAGTATCTGTTGGATCGAAAGGCACCCTTCGCAGCGGGACAAGGATGGGACTACTCCGATACCAATTATATTGTTCTGGGAGCCATCCTGGAGCGAATGGCGAAGCGCCCCGCCTACGAGGAGATCGACGAGAACGTTCTGAAGCCGAACGGACTCACAGGATTCGTACGGTTTGACTCTCCGCTGACGCCTGGACTCGTGCCCGGCTACGCCGGCGCATCGGACCCGATCCTCGGCGAAGACAAGACGCTGCGCGATGGGAAGTTTGTCATCAATCCGCAATTCGAGTGGGCAGGAGGCGGGTTTGCCTGCACGGCCGTCGACCTGGCGCGGCTCAGCCGACTCTATTTTGAAGGTCAACTCTATGGGATCGCGCTGCTGCCGCAGGTCATCGATGGCATTCCCGCGCCGATGCTCGGTCGCAACACGAAGTACGGGCTATGCGCCATTCTGTGGCAAACTCCGCTTGGCGAGGCGCGCGGCCACAGCGGGTACTTTCCGGGATACATGACCGAAGTGCGCTATTTTCCGGAGCACCGCTTCGCCGTCTCCATGCAGATCAATACAAGTGACGCGAGGACACTCCCCAAACCGCTCGGCGCCATGATTGTCGAGCTCGCAAAGGCTGTCGCAGCGTCGAAATAGCTTCAGGCTCTTGCGTTTGAGTTGCAAGTTGAGTGGCTCGAAGAATGAGGCGTGGGTCGGTCTTGCGTGCACAGATATCGATCTGTAGGGTCGGCGCTCGCGCCGAACAATTCTGCTGAAGTGGGGTCGGCGCGTGCGCGCGCGAGATCGTCTCGGGCAAGCCCGAGCCCTACGGCAGAACCTATGCCTGCACAGATGCGGGATGGCGTGGAAAAAGGGCGTAAGGCAATCTTGATGTGCACTGATGTTGATCCGTAGGGTCGGCGCACGCGCCGAACCATTGCGCGGGGCTTGCCCCGCGCGATGAGGAATCGGCGCCGAGGTGCTTCCTTCGTCGGCGCATGCGGCGCCGAATCGCCATGGGCACGGCTGACTTTTGAAACGTCCTCCACGCGCTCACCCCACGTTTCCAGTGAGATGGAGGCCGCGCGCCGACACCACTGAACGATCCGCCTGGCGCCTAACCGCGCTGCGAGCCAACGCGAGACAACGCTCAGGCGGGGCGTCAGCGGAACTCGACGGCCTCGCGCAGAGGTCGGCGTTCGAGGGCGGCAGCGGGAACCATGCAGTCTTCAGCCGCATAGCCGAGCGGGATGAGTAAGAAGGGCCGCTCCGACTTCGGGCGTCCCAATACTTCCGAGAGGAACTTCATCGGGTTCGGCGTGTGCGTCAGCGTCGCGAGCCCTGCCATCTGTGCCGCCGCAAGCAGCATCCCGCAGGCGATGCCGACCGATTCGTTCACATAGTAGACGGCGTCACCGTCATCTCCCTCGAGGCGCTTGAACACCACAATGAGCCACGGGGCCACCTCGAGGAACTCCTTGTTGGCGTCGGTCCCAAACGGTTCGAGATCGGCGAGCCAGCGCTCTCCGGCGCGCCCCGCGTAGAACGCCCGCTCCTCGGCTTCGGCTCCTTCGCGGATCGCTCTCTTCGTCGCCGGATCGCTCACCGCAACAAATCGCCACGGCTGCTTGTTGGCGCCGCTCGGCGCCGTCATGGCGGCGCGGAGAATCCACTCGACGGTCTCGCGTGCGACGGGCCGATCGGAGAAGTGGCGAATGCTCCGCCGCTTCGCCAGGATCTGTGCAAAGTCCCGAGCCGCCGCTTCAGGCGGGCGTCCGGGATCGAACCGGTCGGAATGAGGGACGAAAAGAGGCTTCCGATTCACGGGATGAATGCGTGTTGAAGAAGTGTCACTCGACAGTGAGCCCGTCGATGCGGACGCGCAGCGGGCTCGGAGCCGAGGAGCGGAATTGAAATATGATGTGATCAATCCTGGACGCGTCGAATCGGGCAGCGGCTTGGCTCGCCTTGGCTGCCTCGTACTCCGCGGGCGGCATTGGCCGAATCACCCACAGATCGCGGTTCGAGCCCGGGGAGCTCCCTCCGGCGCGTTTCACATAAATACTATTCCCGAGGAGCGCAGCCGCGGTGCCAGCTCCCGTGTCGCCCGGCAGATCCAGCATCGTCCATCGTCCGCTCGCCTTGTCCCAGAGTGCGGCGCGCGAGGAGGGCATACCCAATCCGTCCTGGTTCGACGGAGAACAGCCGGCGATGAGAAAGAGCCCTCCCTCCCGTCCGATCGCCGACGTCCAGTGGGGCGGGAGCGACACAAGCGAAGCCCCGCGTCCCGTCTCGAAAGGAAGCGGTCCGAGATCCGTCGCGGCCGTCTCGCGCGCAATCCACGCCCCCGGCACGTCGAACTGCGATGGCGGCTGACGCAGCTCCGATCGCACAAATCGTTGGGGATCGATCCGGAAGAGCCGATCGCCCGGAATCTCCGGCTGCGGCGATACCCAATCATTCTTGATCCCGTAGAGCTGATCTCCGAGCGCGGTCAACGGAGAATTGTGGCCAATCCAGTGGGGATCCGCTCCCAACAGCCCACTCAGCATGGTGCGCGACTCGACGAGCTCCGCGCCCTCGAGCGAGATCCGGCAGAGCGCTCCACCAAAATTGGCAAGCCGCGCTGGCGCGATGCCGAAGAGTGATCCCCGGTGCACTATCCCACTCGTGGCCACGGAGACGGCAGTCTCAAGCCTCGACCATTGGCCCTTCTTGCGATCGAACAGAAGGAGCCTCGCGGCCTTTCCGGGGCCGCGATCCCGCGCCCTAAGGATCAGCGTTCCGGCCTCGCCCCGCTCCTCCGAAGATGCCAAGAATCCGGCGCTCGGGTCGGGCTCGCACCCAAGATCCTCGAAGGGCGGTGTGAGGGTGGTCCAAGCCGATCCGTCCTCACTGGTGAGGATCGCAGACCCACCAGCACCGAGCAGGTGGAGCTTGCCTGCGAGCGCGAACATGGCACCGCGCTCCGATGTGTGAAGATCCGCAGAGCGTGTGGTGATCTCAAGCCCGCCGTCATACCGCGTCGGCGCGGTCCCCTCGATGGATTCCTGCACAGACCAATCTGCGCCTCCATTCAGCGGCACTCTCACAAATGCCCAGGAGCCGCGCGCCTCCGGCACAGCGGGGTCTAAGAGTGCATTCGCGGGCGCACCGCCTCGGGTCGGCGAGTAGGTTCGCCGCCCCTTGCCGGCTCGGAGTTCGACGACAGGTGCCGGCGCCGCGAGTCCAAAAGTGGCTTCGCTCTCGACGGCCAGCCAGAAGGAGAGTGCTCTCGCTTTTGAGAGATCAAGGTTCGCGGCCGAGAGTGAGACCTCCAACGGCTCCGCGGCGGTCTCCTGAGTGAAGCTCACCGATCGAGACCCAACAAGCGGCTCGGCGCTCCGAACGCTCGCCGCCCCTGCGGACCACCTCGCCGGATCCTCCGTCGCAAGCTCAGGCGCGGCCGACAGAACGCGCACGGCGAGACCTGTAAGGTTCCGCAGCTCCCCATCGCTGACCATGGCACCGAGCCGATAGATCCCCGGAGCGAGCACCGGAAGCTCGAACACTACGCCCTCGGATCGGTAGCTTGCCGGGCGCCAGTCTCGCCCGCTCAGAACCCAATGAACGGCTAGCTGTCGGCCTTTGCGCTCGGACGCTGCGCGAGCCGCATAAGTAGCTACATCGCCGCTTCGAACAACCGCCGGTCCCTCGATGAGAAGCCTGGGTGCCGGCCCTTCGATGGGGCGGCGCGTCTCCCGTTCGAGGCTGGTCACGTCCTCGATCTGCTCGTCACGATTGTTCTCCGAAAGCTCATTCGCGATGAGGTGGATCGCATCTGCAAACATCACAAAAATGCCGACACGATTGCGCGAGAGCCGGTTTCGTTGGACCAGCACGTGGTGCAGCTTCCATGCGCCTCCCCGTGTGGAGAGATCGCCGCGGAGCACGATTCCTCCGCCGAAGTTGTCGTGGCAATCGTTGCCTTCGATCCGAGAGTGCGTCCCGGTTCCATGCACAATCACAATTCCACCATGGCCGAAGTCGGGCTCCGGCGCATTGTGGAAGCCCCTCGGGTCGCCGTTGAAGGCGGCCTCGTTCCCCTCGACGACAGAGCGATCCGAGCCCCCGAGCCAGAAGCCGTAGCTGCAATGGTTTGCTCTGTTGCGTAGGAACACATTGCCCGGACTCCATGACTCGAAGCCATTATTATTGGCGTAAGAGCAGTCGTTGTCCTCGAATCGATTTCCTGTCGAGATCCAGCCATTCAGCACGCGGATGAAGACTCCGTCGCCGCCGTGAGTCACATCATTGCGCTCGAACACATTGTCGTTGGAACCGCTCTCGATCAGCACTCCGGTCGAATCTCGGGCGTGAACCTCACCTGGGGCGATGCGCAGCCCGTAGCTGAGGTTGCAGTCAAGCACGCGGTTCTCCGAGGAGGTCTCAAGCTTGAAGCATGTGTTCGAAGCATGCGAGAAATCACAGTGTAGAAATTGGTTGCGATCCGACCGCCGCAGCTCGCAGGCGTTCCAATTCTGAGTCGCTTTCGTGCGCCGCACGATGGAGTCGGTCACGCGCTCGAAGAGGATCCCGCCTGTGTGGTCGCCGTCGCCCCATCCAAAGCCGGGGTCGTGATGGTTGCCGGAAAGATCGCAGTCCTCAATTTTCCAGCCCAAGCCGCCGCGCACGACGATTGCGTTTCTGAATCCTCGAATCTTGAGGTTGCGAACCTCGACACGGCTCCGCCCCTCGGCCGCAAGCCCGACCCCCTGAAATGTCTCCGGGCTCCCCGTCTCGCCGGGTCCGACGAGCTCGGCGCCCCCTCCGTCGATGGTGATCCCGTCGGCCTCGACGAGGAGCGACTCGCGCAGCGATCCCCCGGAGAGCGTGAGGTTCGCGGTGACCCTGCGCACGGGCACAGCCACAGGCCCAGGCTGCTGAACGAAGGTGAAGAGTGCGAGCGTGAGGGAGCCGGCGGCCATGGCGCGATGGTAGCGACCCATCCCTCGCTTCAGCGCCGCCTCCGCGGGGGCCGATACGAGGGCGCCGTTTCCCCGCGGCCCCCTTCCTATGGCATTCCCGGCTCCCGCGTGCGGAGCGCGAACCGTCGCGCCTGCTCTCCCCGTCTTTCGCTCCCGCTATGCCCCCTGGTGGGACGACTACAGCGATCTGTGGGATCGCGAACCTCAGTTTCGAAGGTACCAATACTTGGGCGACGATTGGGGGCCCGAGGACTACGTCCTGCATGTCATCGAGAACTACGCCGCACCCTACATCACGCCCTCGAGCCGAGTGCTCGAGATCGGCCCCGGTGGAGGACGTTACACAAATCACCTCCTGTCACGGTGCGCCGAGCTGATCGGCGTCGATGTCTCGGTGAAGATGGTGCGCCGGCTCCTGCGGCGCTTCCAGAACCAGACGAATGCGCAGTTTCTTCAGGGCTCCGGGCATGACCTGCGCGGCATTGCGGACCGTTCGATCGATTTCGCTTGCGCGTTCAACGTCTTCGTACAGCTCGAGGCCGAGGACGTCTACGGGTACTTCTGTGAGCTAAGGCGCGTTTTGACCGACGGCGGCCACGCAGCGATCCACTACGCCGACTTCTCCAACCCCGAGGGCTGGAAGTATTTCCTCGAGAACCGAGCCCGATGGATCTCCGAATGGGGAACCCGCGGACGTTTCTGCGAGTTCACCAATTCTACGATGGCGATGCTGGCGGAGCGCGCGGGTCTCACGGTCGTGCGCAACCAGTACGTCGGACGCGACTCAATCCTCGTGGTGACGTCGGGCAAGCCGGAAGTCCTCTCAGGTCGGCCAACCGGTCCGACGACCCGCGATTTCACACAGATCGAGCGTTCCCTCGATGCGCTCGCTGCCGATGTCTACAATGAGGTTCCGACGGAGCATCACACGGCGGCGTCACACAAGACCGCGGAGACGCTTCTCTCAGGCCTGCAGATTACAGAAGCCCTTGAGCTCGGCTGCGGCAGCGCGCCGACTCTCGACTGGCTCAAGGCGCGGGGAGTGAAGACTCTCGGAGTCTCCCTCGGTTCGGAGCCGTGCGTCCACTCCCTCATCCACGCCGACATGCACTTCAGCGGCCTACCGACGTCGTCGGCCGATCTTGTGATCGCCCGGCACACGCTCGAGCACTCGCCGATGCCGCTCCTGATGCTCTTCGAGATGGCGCGCCTCTCGCGGCGCTATGCGCTCGTCGTGGTCCCCTGCGACGAGCAGATTTGGATCGATTGGCCCAATCATTACAGTGTACTTTCCAAGCCGATGTGGAGGAAGCTCTTCACTCGCGCGCGCTTCCGAGTCGCCGCCGAGCTGGACGGCCGCCTCGAGCCAAACTCTACAGAATGGTGCTTCCTCTTGGAGAAGGAGTCCTAAACGTGCAGCCCAAGACCGTCATCGTCGTCCCCACAATTCGTGAAAACTGCATGCGAGACTTCCTCGCGCAGTGGAAAGAGGAGTTTCAGAACGCGCACCTGATCGTCGTCGAGGACAATCCTCGCAAGACGTTCGATCTGACCGGATTTGGACAGTTGACTCATTACTGCTGGGAAGATATCGACGGCGAGCTCGGCGACGCGTCCTGGCTCATTCCGCGCCGGACCGACTGCGTGCGCTCCTATGGCTACTACAAGGCCTGGCAGATGCAGCCCGACATGATCGTCACCCTCGATGACGACTGCTATCCGACGACGCCGGGCGGCCGCGGCTTCCTGGCCAAGCACTGGGAGCGGCTCAACGCGAGCGGCAACGACGACGCGTGGGTTGAAAGCGGCCAGGGCGTTCGTACGCGCGGGATCCCCTATTACCAGACTCACCGAAAGTGGCCCGTCGCCTTGAACCACGGAATGTGGCTTCGCGTGCCCGATTACGACGCACCGACGCAGATGCTGGAGGCTCGCTATCCACACACATTCTCGTTCTCGAATATCACAATACCGGCTGGAAAGTTCTTTCCGATGTGCGGCATGAACGTGGCGTTCCGCCCCGAGGTGGTGCCCGCGTTCTACTTCCTGCTGATGGGCAAGAACTATGAGTTCGACCGTTTTGGTGATATCTGGGCGGGAATCTTCGTGAAGAAGATCTGCGATCATCTCGGCTACGCCGTCCACAGCGGCGACCCTGCCGTAGACCATCAGCGCGCATCAAACGTTTGGGCGAATCTCAAGAAAGAAGCGCCGGGCCTCGAGGTGAATGAAGCACTCTGGGCCACGGTCGATTCCACCGTGCTCACAGAAACCACTTTTGGCGGATGCTACCGGCAGATCGCTCGATCGCTCGAACGCCACTCCGGCGCCCAGCCGTATCTTCAGAAGCTCGCCATGGCAATGATCGCCTGGACAGAACTCTTCAATGCCGAATCAGTGATGTCTCGCGAGGGCCGGCTTGAGACGGCTTGCGTCCGATGAGCTCGACGACCTCTCGGCCCATCGCGGTGGTGATCCCCGCGATGAATTCCCTCGGAACGCTCCCCGCCTGCATCGCCGCTCTTCGAAAGCTCGCCGGCGCCACGCCCTTCGAGCTCATCGTCGCCGACAACGGATCGACCGACGGCACGTTGGAGTGGCTTTCGAATCAGGAGGGAGTTCGCGTCCTGAAGGAGCCGCGCCGCGGCGTGGCTGCCGCCGTCAACGCCGGAATGCGAGCCGCGCCCGATTGTGACATTGTCCGCGTCCACGCCGACGCAGTCGTGGAGACGAACGGTTGGCTGGATGCTCTCGCAGGAGCGGCGAATTCTCTGCCGAAGGCGGGCATCGTCGGCGCGAAACTCACTTTTGCCGACGACCGCATCGAGTCCCTTGGGAGGAGCTTCGTCTGCGGCTCCGGGTTCCATCCGAGGCATGTCAACATCAAAGCACACGAGCCCGACTCGCCTCGGACCTCGGGGAAACCCCAGGAAGTCGATGGCGTCCTCGGCTCGTTCTGTTACATCAAGCGGGAAGTGCTGGAGGCCACCGGAGGACTCGACGAGAGCTTCTGGCCGCAGTACACGGACGACGATGATCTCTGCTTCCATGCGCGCGCCAAGGGGTTCAAGGTCTACGTTGCGCCAGCGGTCAAGGTCATTCATTATACATCGACGTGGGGTCCGGCCACCCATGTGCCGCTGCACGATCCCAACAATTACGTGAAGCGGATCGATGACTCGAGAAGGGTGATCTGCGAAACGCACGCGAGGCTTTGGGAGAACAAGTGGGGCTGGAGCCCGCTTCACCCCGATCTTTCCGAGATCCGGCGTATCTATGGAGATACGGAGGTCTGCTGGCGGATCGGCGAAGCCATGCGGTTTCGGCCTAAGCAGTGGCCGCCGTCAGTGGACGTCGTGCTCATCACGTGGAACAACCGCCCCGTTCTGCAGCGCTGTCTCGAGAGTCTCGCGAAGACACAATACGAAAGAGTTGAAGTCTTCGTCGTCGACAACGGGAGCACGGACGACACGCGCCCCTATCTGAGCGCTCTGAAGGAGAAGTTTCCCTTCCCGCTCCACATCCACCTCATGGATGTGAACACGGGCGTTCCGGTTGGGTTCAATTGGGCCATCGTGCAGGGGAAAGGTGAGATCGTCGCCCGCATCGATGACGATGTGGTTCTTCCTCCGGACTGGCTCGCGAAGCTCGTCGAGGATTTCAAACACAGGCCCTTCGCGGGCTGTGTGGGCCCGAAGATCCTCAACGACAATCGGTCGCGCGACATCCAGTGCGGCCCATTCCGGCTTTTCCCACATATCTACGGCCACGACAACGAGCCGGACGGCGGCCAGGCAGACTACTTCGCGCGAGCGGCGCACGTTCGCGGCTGCTGCAACCTGTATCGCAGAGATGCGCTCGAAAAGTATGGTCTGTTCGACGTCCGGTTCTCCCCGAGCCAGTTCGACGACCCCGATCATCATGTGTGTTTCAACCTCGCTGGGCTCGAGGTTCTCTATGACGGACGCGTCTCCGTCGTGCATGCACAGACCAACGGCGCGTCGCGCACCTATTCCGCCACTTCCAACATGGTGGCGAATCAGAGCAAGCTCCTCGGAAAGTGGGGCACGGATATTTGGGGTGTGATCGATCGATCGCTCGACTTCTCCGTCGAAGGGCGCTACCTGCCGCCGGACGGGAACACGGAGTCGCTCACCCGCAATCTCCCGAGCGCCAGCGACTTCCCTCGTCCGACCGCAAGCGTCGACGCGGAGCGCCGCGAGGCGCAGCGCGTTGCTCTTCGTTTTCGTGAGATTGCACTCAAACGCGACGGCGCGCTGCAGCCCTACTGGAACGACGCCCTCCGGTATTCGGCGTCTTTGCGCCGAGATGGACACTTTTCCGATGCGGCGCGGCTGCTTCACTCTATTGTGGACTGCGCTCCACAGTGCTGGGAGGCGCTCGGAGAGCTTGCCGACACCTACGGGCTCTTGGGGCAGCCCGAAAAGGCGCGGACGCTGCTTGCACGGGCGCGCACTCTGGCGCCCGAGTCGCCGCGTCTCGCCGAGCTTGCGAATCTGTGGTCTGCCGACTCGCTGCGTCCCGCGGCCCCAGTCGGCGCCGATCGGTCGCACGAGATCGGCGAAGGTTGCCAGCGCGCTGCCGCGACGGCCAAGGAGAGCGGCCTGCGTGTTCTCATCGTCAATACCTTCGAGCGGCGAACTCCCGGCGGCGACATGGGGCAGATCCGCAAACTCCAGGAACATCTGCGCCGCGTCGGCCATCATGTGGATGTTCAGTATTCGCCCGCGCCCGACCCGACCGGATACGACGTCGTCCATGTCTTCAACCTCTGGTTCCCCGATCAGACTCTCCCACAGATCAAAGGGATCCGGACTCGGCGTCCTGACGTCCCGATCGTGATGAGCCCGATCTATTGGGATCAATCGGAAAAGTGGTGGGCCGACCTGGCGATTCCGCAGATCTTCGCGCAGTCGCGCACCCCCGAAGAGCTTCGGACGCGCCTCGCTATGCTGAGTGACGGCTCCCTGCTCTGCAACGGCCGCCGCCGCGGCGAGCACATGGAGGCGAATTTTGAGGGTTTCGAGGAGTACCAGCGCCGAGTCCTGGAACATGTGGATCACCTGCTCCCGCAGAGCGAGCGCGAGATGCGCAACCTCGAGCAGACCCTTGGCGTCACGCTCCCCTACACCGTCATTCGCAACGCGGCGGAGCCCGATCTGTTTGATCGCGCGAGTCCTGAGCAATTCGTCGAGCGCTACGGGATTCGTGACTTTGTTCTCTCAGTGGGTCTCGTGGAGAATCGCAAGAATCAGCTCCTGCTGCTGATGGCGCTCCAGGGTACGGGCATCCCGGCGGTGATTGTCGGACGAAATTATGATATTCACTACTGGCGTCTTTGCCAGCAGTTCGCCGGCGAGAGAACCCTTTTCCTCGACCATCTGCCCCACGAGGAGCTCGCTTCGGCCATGAAGGCGGCCCGCGTGTTCGCTCTCCCCTCCTGGATGGAGTGCGCCTCCTTCGCCTGCATTGAGGCGGCACTCGCGGGCTGCTCGCTTGTCGTCAGCGACCGAACCTCTGAGCCGGAGTACTTCGGCGATTGCGCCTACTATGTCGATCCGGCGAGCATCGACTCGATTCGCCACGGCGTGCTTTCGGCATGGAGGAACCGCGAGGCCGATGCAGGACGCCGGCAGCGCCTGCGCGAGCGATTCATGAGTGACTACACTTGGGAGAAGGCCGCTCATGCGACGACGGCGGCCTATCGCTCAGCCATCGAGAGCAGACGCGGCGTCCTGGAACTCGCGATCGCCTGATGCAATAAAAAAGGGCGCCGGTCTCGCGTCGTGAAACGCTTGACCGGCACCCTAGCACTCCGCCGTTCCTCGGAGTGCGAGCCCTCACCTGCGCGGAAGGTCTATTCCGCGCGAAGCGACTGATCGAATCGTCGAATCGCGGCCGCGGCGCATGCCTCCGGGACCGCTCACAGACAGCCGTTACGGGATCAACACGGTGTCAATGACATGGATCACGCCGTTGCCGGCGAGGATGTCGGTCTTGAGGACCTTCGCATCTCCGACCATCACGGCGCCGTCCTTTGTCACAATTCGAGCCTCGCGGCCGAGCAGCGTCGGTGCGGCGGACATCTTCACCACGTCTTTCGCAAGCACGCGCCCGGCGACGACGTGGAACTTCAAAATTTCCGCGAGCTTGCCCTTGCTCTCGGGCTTCAGCAGCGACTCCAGCGTCGCTTTCGGAAGCTTCGCGAATGCTTCATCGGTCGGTGCGAAGACCGTGAAGGGTCCGCCCGTCGCCAGCGTCTCGGCCAGCTCAGCGGCGACAGCCGTGCGAAGAAGTGTGGTGAAGCTCGAAGCCGCCTTGGCCGTTTCCACAATATTTGTGCGCGGCATCACAACCCGATCGATCACATGGATCACGCCATTGGCGCACTCGATATCGGCCTTCACCACGCGAGCGCCGTCGATCGTCACCCCCGCGTCGCTTGTCTCGACTCGGAGCGCTCCGCCCTGCACGGTCGGCGCAAAGTCGATCTTGGTGACGGCAGACGCCATCACTTTTCCGGGCACCACGTGATAGGTAAGAATGGACGTGAGGGCGCCCTTGTTCTCGGGCTTCAGCAGCGACTCCAGCGTCTCCTTCGGCAGCTTGGCGAACGCTTCATCCGAGGGCGCGAAGACGGTGAAGGGACCCGCCCCTTTCAACGTTTCCACCAGTCCGGCTGCCTTCACCGCGGCGACGAGCGTCTGAAAGGATCCAGCGGCCACCGCCGTGTCCACGACGTCCTTCTGATCGCCGGCGACGACCGACCGCGCCGGGGCGCCTTCGGAAGCCATTGGGGAGAACCCTGTGGAAGCAAGCGCCAGAGCGCCGGCGGCCACAAACAGAGAAATCGGCATCGAAATCATAGGAACCTCAAGGGTCAGGAGAATGGGGGTTTGCCCGCTCGATGTCTAGATCTAAATCTAGACAACAAGCTGTCAAGCGAGCTCCACCTCTGCGATGCCCCACGCACCGCGGATGCAGACCCCGGTCGGGGGCCCAGAGAACTCTGAGAAAGTGCTCCCCAAGCGAGCGCGAGGACTTGTCGCCGAGCGCAAGGAACCTCGTCGCAGGCGTAGCCCGGGAGTTCCAGCGGGGACGCGGAGACGCAGCGATGGGCGACGGGGCCCGCGCACAGGTCGGATGACTCTTGAAGCGTCCTTCCCACGTCCGTCCCCGAAGCTCCGGCCCCACCGCCCGCTATTCTCTCGCCGTGGCTTCTTCCCCGTTCGTCGCGCGCCTGCTGGTCGTTCAGGGAGACGCGAGCATTCGCGAGCTCACCCTCGACCGGCCTCGAGTGGTCGGCCGCGGCGATGGGAACGATCTCGTTCTGTTTGATTCCGCCGCCTCGCGCCGGCATGTGCAGATCGAGCCGGACGGCACCCGTATTCTGCTGCGCGACCTCGGTTCGACGAACGGCACATTTGTGAACGGCCGGAGGATTCAGTCCGTCGCCCTCCAGGACGGAGACGAAGTCGCCATCGGAGGCATTCGGCTTCGCTTTCGCGCTTCCACGCCGGGCGCCACCTTTGTGGTCGGCTCGGGCGGTCCCGCGACCTCAGGCTCGCGTCCCCAGCCCGCCGAGCCCCCCATCGGCCGCAGTGTACAATTTCTGAAAGCCCGCGCCCTCGCGGAGCGTGCTGCGCAATCAACATTGCCCGTGCTGCTGCGCGGTGAGACCGGCACCGGAAAAGAGGTATTTGCACATTTCATTCATTCGCGAAGCGCGCGCGCCGCGGGGCCTTTTATTGCACTCCACGCGGCGGCCATAGCCCCCGGATTGTTCGAAGGGGAGCTCTTCGGCCACGAGCGCGGCGCATTCACCGGCGCAGACCGAGGCCGAGAGGGTCTGATTGCGCGCGCCGCCAGCGGAACACTCTTTCTCGACGAGGTGGGAGAGCTTCCGCTCGAGTCTCAAGTAAAGCTCCTGCGCGTGCTCGAGTCGGGCGAGTACCGCCCTGTCGGCGGCGCCGCCGCGCGCCGGTCGGATTTCCGCCTCGTGGCTGCAACAAATCGCGATCTCGAAGCCGCCGTCCGGGCCGGACAGTTCCGCTCGGATTTGCTTTTTCGGCTGAATGCCTTCGAGATCGCCCTGCCGCCGCTGCGCGACCGCCTCGACGACATTCCGCTTTTTGTGACGCGCTGGACCTCCGCTTCGGGTAAGCGCGCCGACGCGAGCTTCCTCGAGGCCCTGCGGCGGCGTCCATGGCCGGGCAATGTGCGCGAGCTGCTCCACGCGCTCGAGCGCGCCATGTTGCTTTGCGAAGGCGAGGATCTCGCGGAGGAGCACCTTCCTCTCCCTTGCGCGACGCTCGCAGCTTCCACGGGAGAAACAGAGCGCCCCCAGCCCGTCTCCATCGAGGAGGCGGAGCGGGCGGCCATCGAGGCGGCGCTCGCGCGCACCGGCGGAGTTCGCTCTGCGGCCGCACGGCTGCTCGGCATCTCGGAACCGACGTTGAGGAAGAAGGTCCGGTTGTACGGCCTCGACGAGGCCAAGGGCTGAGTTTCCGTTGGCGGAAATCCGCCGAGCGGCGCGCGCGCCTTCCTCCGCCGGCAGTGAAAGCTCCTTTCGAGAATACGAAAGGAACTTTCGCCGACGGCGGGTCCGTCGAGTGCAGTCCCCTGGGAAGCGCCAACGGCACGGGATGTGAATGCAGGGAAGGCACTCCTCAGAACTTCGTGCCCCATGAGCCTTCTGAAATCTTGCCTTGCCATTCCTCTCGGCTGCGCCGCTGCGGTGATCGCGGGATTCTTGGCATTTTTTCTTGTACTTGCACTTTTCTTCTCCGCATGCGCCGTGTCGGTCGCACAGCTTGCCCCAGGCATGCCCCCAGCGATCTTCCCGTCGATCGAGTTCACGGTCGGATCGGAAGCGGGCAGCACGGCCGTGGGAACGATCCTGCGCCAGCTGAAGGACCAGAACAGTGGACTCACGATCATGAGCTACACGCAGTTCGACCCTGAACGCCGGGAGTGGCGCGTCCAGTTGGGAGCCGCGTCTGACGCTGCTGGCTGGGACGAAGACGGACTCGAAGACGCGCTACGCCACACGATCTCCGACCTGGAGTCGAACGGACTGCTCCTCCGAGGAGCCGTGAGAGAGATCGGCGTTCGCGACCCGAAGCCGCCCACGTCGCACCAAGCCGAAGCCGAAGACCCGTCGGCGCCCTCGCGCCCTTCGGCCCGAAGAGTGTACCGATAGAATCGAAGGGGCCTCCATGAACGTCACCTGCCCCCATTGCGCAACTCTCGTCGAGACGACGGAGAGCACGGCCCATTGCGCGGCATGCGGTTCGACGTTCGCCGTAGGCGAGATCAAGACTCAGGCCACGGACAGCGCGCCCGCCGATCCCTGGATCGGGCGGCGCGTCGGCGGATGCGAGTTGCTCGAACGCATCGGCGCTGGCGGCATGGGGGTGGTCTACAAGGCGCGTCAGGTCTCGCTTGGAAGAATTGTTGCGGTCAAGATTCTCCCCGACTCGCTGCGCGGCGAGCCCGGGATCGAAGATCGCTTCCAGCGCGAGATCTCCATTCTCGCAAAGCTCAATCATCCGAATATTGTTGGGATTCTCGACGGGGGGCTCGGGGAGTTCGGCCTCTACTTCGTGATGGAGTTCGTCGACGGCACCTCTCTGCGCCAAGTGCTCACCACGGGAGGGCTGAGCGGCGCCGAGGCTCTCAAGCTGATTCCGCAGATTTGTGATGCGCTCGAGTACGCACATACGCGCGGGATCGTCCACCGCGACATCAAGCCAGAGAACATACTCATCGATCGCGACGGCCGCGTGCGGCTCCTCGATTTCGGGCTGTCACGAATCACCGGTCAGGAGTCGCCGGAGGCGTTGACGCGCGCGACGCAGGTGCTGGGCACGTTCGAGTACATGGCGCCCGAGCAGCGCGAGGCCTCCAAGCTCGTGGACCATCGCGCGGATCTGTATTCGCTCGGCGTCGTTCTGTATGAACTGCTGACGGGCGAGCTTCCGATCGGACGCTTCGATGCGCCGTCGAAGAAGAACATCACCATTGATATTCGGCTCGACGAGATCGTTCTCCGCGTGCTGGAAAAGTCGCCCGATCGCCGGTATCAGCGCGCCGGCGACATCAAAACTGAGGTCGAGCGGCTCTCCACGACGGCGCCGCCGCCGGTCGTCGCTGCGCCTGCCGCATCGGCGATCCCGCCGTTGGCAAGCTCGCCCGCCGCGCCTTCGGCGATCCCCATGGCGTCCGCGGCTGCGCCGGGCGCAGCTTCCTCCCTTCCGCCGGTTCCCCTGATCCCCTCGGCGCCCATCCCGGAGACACCACAAAAAGGCGAAGCCCCAGTCCCAGTGTCACGGCTCGCGACGGGAGCGCTTTGGCTCGCGGGGCTCGGAATCCTGAGCACTGCTCTGCCGCTCATCGCCGCTTTTGTGGCGGCAACCGACGGCCGCCACGGAGGCGACATCGCGGAGATCGCCGGGTTCTTCGCCATTCTCTGCCTGTTCTTACTGGGGCTCGCGGCGATCGCCGGATTTCTTGCCATCATCCGCGTCGCCGTGTCGGGATCCACGCGGAGCGGCATGGGCCGGGCCGTCTTGGCTCTCGGTATCGGAGCCGTGGGATTTGCGATGTTCATCTTTTTCTGTATCACCCTGCTCCTTCCTGCGGGCGGGGCATTCCGCTGAGCGGGGCGGAAAACCCAGGCCGGTCTTCCTCGAAACGTGACAACTCTCTGCCCCCGCTGCTCCGCCGCCGCCGCTCTCGTCGAGGGCCGAGTGGAGTGCGCCGCCTGCGGCGCGGTCTCCGTCGCTACAGAAACAAAGACTGCGATCTCCTCGACGCCGACCGACCCGTTGATCGGCAAGAAGGTCGCCGGCTTCGAGCTGGTCGAGCGGCTCGGAGCGGGCGGGATGGGCGTCGTTTACAAAGCAACGCAGCTGTCTCTCGGTCGGCAAGTTGCAGTCAAGCTCCTTCCCGAGGAATCGCGAAACGACCCACAAATCGAAGAACGATTCCGCCGCGAGATCGCCATTCTCGCGCACCTGCATCACCCAAATATTGTGGGGATCGTCGACGGAGGCGTTTGTGAGCTCGGCGCCTACTTCGTCATGGAACTCGTCGATGGGATCTCCCTGCGCCACGTCTTTACTCATGGCGGTCTGAAGCCGCCGGAGACGCTCCGGATCATCCCACAGATCTGCGATGCGCTCGAGTACGCCCACAGCCGCGGCGTCATTCATCGCGACATCAAGCCCGAGAACATATTGATCGACCGAAGCGGCCGCGTGCGGCTGCTCGACTTCGGGCTCTCGCGGCTCGTGCAGCAGGATGCGCCGAGCCTCGTCACCCGCCCGACCCAGGTGCTCGGGACCTTCGAGTACATGGCGCCGGAGCAGCGCGAAGGGTCGCGGAGCGTCGACCACAGAAGCGATTTATACTCATTGGGAGTTGTGATCTACGAGATGCTCACAGGGGAGCTGCCGATCGGCCGATTCGATCCACCTTCTCGAAAGAACGTGGCGATCGACGTGCGGATTGACGAGATCGTGCTTCGAAGCCTCGACAAGGTTCCCGAGCGACGCTTTCAGAAGGCCAGTGAACTCAAGACTGAAGTGGAACGGCTCTCCCATGTCACCACAATTCCCGAATCGCCGCCCGTCGTAGCCGCGGCCCAGGCGACCGCTCCTGAGGCGCCGAGCGCTGCCGGATCCCCGCCGAGACCTTCCGAAAGCGGCACGCTCCTGCGCCCGGGCTCCAACGTCAACGTGATGGTGAACAACCCCGAAGGAGGCGTCTCGGAGCGGACGGTCTGGGTATGCGGCGGAATCGTTGCGCTCTGCGGATTGCTCGGCTCGGGGGGATGGCTCTCGCCGGTCCTGGCAATCCCAGTCCTCGGCCTCGGTTATTTATTGCGATTTGACGATCTCATCGAGCGCAAGCGCTTCCTGCTGGGTGTCGCGGTCGTTTCCCAGGGAATGCTGCTTCTGATGGGACTCACCTCGGGCGCGATGCTGGCGGCGATTCTCACCCTCGGCGCGTACGGGCGTCTCGCGCCTGCGGTCGCCCGCGCCGATGAGCTGCTTTTGTGGATCTGCCTGGGCACGGGCCTCGTGGCCGGCATCGGCTCAGGCCACTCCCTGGCGACCGCGGCAGTAGCATTGATTGTGCTGGCGTTCGCTCCGTCCGTGCTCTCGAAGCGGCGCGCAGCCGCACCTACTGCAGCGTGAGCTGAACTGCTCGGGACGAAACAAATCCGAAGGGAGAGGCCGAGCAGGAGCCGCCGAAGTTCCCGGCCTCCACCCAGAAGGACTGCACGCCGACCGTCAGTCCCGAGAGGCTCGGAAGATTGGGAATCGGCAATGCAAAATATCCGGAGCCCGAGGCATCACTGCTCATGTCGAATGCCTCGACGAGCGTCGATTGAAAGACATCGACGTGGAAGAGCACGCCAACGAGGAATGCGTCCACTCCGGGAACATGGACCACATCGGTCGCGATCACGAGCCCAAGCGCGCCGGGCGGAGCATTGGTCGCGTGGAACCCGAATTGTGGGGACGGGATCGTCGGCGGCGCTGTCAGGCGAAAACCGAGCCGGGAACGACAGCCCCATGTGCCATTGCCCACGGTCGCGCCGCTCGCCGGAATCCGATTCCGCAACAGAAAGACCGCCGACGGCACCTTTGAAACCGTCGCGAGGTCGGCGGTGCCATCGGCCTCGAAATCTCCGACGACGATGGAATCCTGGGAGACGCCGCTTACGAACTTGATCGGCGGCGCGAGCCCACCTGCGCCATCCCCAAAAAAGACATTCACAAGCCCGAAGGCGCTGGCGGTCGCGAGGTCGGGCTTGCCGTCCAAGTTCAAATCTCCGAGGCAGAGCCGGCGCACCTGCTCACCCGCGGAGAATTGAGCCGGAGGCTGAAGCACCCCCGTCGGGCTCCCGAGCGCGATCACACAATTCCCGGCCGAGCCGTCGAGCGTCGCGCATGCATCGAGAGAGCCGTCGAGATTCATGTCGCCGAGCGCGACTCGCAACGGCTCGGAGGAGGTCGAGACGGAACTCCCGGCGATTGGGTAGGCCAACGATCCGCTCCCGTACCGCGCCTCAAGAAGATTCGCCTGGGCGATGGAGCAGACGATATCCATCCATCCGTCGGAATTGAGGTCTCCGACATCACACCCGTTGCTCGGACCGGTCAGCGCCGAGTTCACAGAAGGTCCGAATCCTCCGACCGTTCCGGGAACGACCGACACCGCGACTCCGGCTCGACATGCGACCACAAGGTCGGGCCTCCCATTCAAATCCACATCAGCGACCCGAATCGACCTTGGGTCGATCGCTGTCCGCGCGGAGATGAGCGGCTGGAACCCGCCTCCTATCGTGGCGAAGTACACCGATGCATCGGCAGAAGTCGAACTCACGGCGGCGACGTCAAGGAGGCCGTCGCCGTTCAACTCCGCCAGAATGCAATCGAGGGGATCGATACCGACCGGCGCCGGACCCCCCAAGACGAAGCTGCCGCTCGTTCCGAGCAAAGATGTAATGGTATCCGCAAATAGATCTGTAACAGCTACATCGAGCTCACCATCTCGGTCGAGGTCGCCGGCCGCGAGGGCCGTCAGGTTCGATCCCACGCTGACGCTGGCAGCTGACTCGAAGGCTCCGGCTCCGCCATGGAGCATCGTGACCGTCGAAAACGCGCCGTTTCCCACCAAAGCATCGGGAACGGAGTCGGCGTCCAGGTCGCCGAGCACGACGTAGGCCGGCGAAGCTCCAACGAACGAAGTGGTCGCACCGCGGAACGCCCCCAGCCCGTCGCCGAAAAGTACGGAAAGCGACGATGCAAAGCGTGCGGGCACGACGAGATCGAGCTTGCCGTCGCCGTCGAGGTCTGCGGCGTCGGCTACGGCCGGGCTCAACCCCACCCCGAACGACAAGGGTGCCTGAAATCCCCCGCCGAAGACGCTGCGGAGCATCGTGACGCTGTGGGCCGACGCATTGGAGCTCACCACGTCCGACAACCCGTCGGAGTTGAAATCTCGTGCCAGGCAAGAGACCGGGCCGGCTCCGACGGCAGCGGCCGTTCGCGAGCCGAGGTTTCCGGCGCCGTCGCCAACGAGCACGGAGATTTGATTACTTGCATTCAGAACTGTAATCACATCCTGCTTGCCGTCTCCCGTCACGTCTCCTGTTGCGACGAATTGTGGAGAGTTCCCGCCGAAAAACGGCGTCGGCCCCGTGAATCCCCCGAACGGACCGCCCAGGAATACGGAAACGTCGTTGCTTCCAGCCGTGAGCACGGCCGCGTCAAGGCGCCCATCCAGATTCAGATCCGCCAAGGCAAGCCCGATCCCCGCTCCGGCGCCCCATGTGGAGAGTCCGCTGAATCCGCCCGCCCCGTCCCCAGCGAGCACGGCGAGAGCCCCTCCAGAGCTGGTCGCGGCGACAGCATCGAGCAGCCCATCTCCCGTCACATCTCCGAGGGCGAGCGCCCGCGGCTGGGAGCCGATGGGATGGCTTGCCCGCGTCCCAAAGCCGCCGCCGGGGATCCCAAGCGATACCGTAACAGTCCCCGAAGTGCGGCAGGCCGCAACGAGGTCCTGTCGGCCATCGAGGTTGAGATCGACGAGCCCAAGCGACTCGGGTCCGGCGTCTGTGGGCACGAGGCGACCTGGAAAGCCTTGGGCCGATGCGGAACCCAAGCTTCCGAGGAGGCTCAGAATCGAAACCATCCCGAGAGAGGCGCGAGCCATCGACGGGAGTACCACTGGCAGAAGAGAGGAGGAGGTGTCTTGAGGATCCCCCACGGCTGCGGTTGCTGCAAGGTGGGGAATCCGCGCGCGGACATCCGGAGGAGTCGGGGATTCGAAGAGTCCTCCGTCGCTCGCCTCGCGCCTTGCCGAGGCTCGCTCTGCTTCCGAATTCCATCGCTCGCGCCTCGATGCCGAGAGCTTCCTCCATGCGCACTGCAGCCTTCGTGAGTGGAATTGTTGTCGCCGCGGCAGGTACTGCCGGATATGCGTACTTCTCAAGCCACCGGGAAGCGCCGCTCATCTCCGACGACCCGGCGGCGGACAACACAGATACCTACTTTTTTGTGAGCCCGGAGAATCCCGACCGCGTGGTCGTCGTCTGGAACTCGATCCCCCTGGAGGAGCCCGCGGGCGGACCCAATTTCAATAAGTTCGACGAGAACGTCCGCTACGACATCCACTTCGACAACGACGGCGACTCGCTCGAAGATATTACCTATTCGTTCCGGTTCAGAACCACGGTCGTGAACCCCAACACGTTCCTCGTTGCCACGGGCCCCATCTCGAGCCTGATCGACTCCGATTACAACGTGCGTCAGAGCTACGACGTCTTCGAGAAGCTTGCGGGCAAGAAGGAGACGAAACTCAATACTGAGCCCATTCCCGTTGCGCCGCCGAACATTGGACCCACGTCAACGCCCAATTATGCGAATCTGATGCAGGCGGCGATCACCACGCTTCCCAATCAATATCGCGTTTTCGCCGGCCCGGTCGACGACCCATTCTATGTCGACCTCGGCGCGATCTTCGATCGCCTCACGATCCGAAGCGGCTTCGGCAACATGGGCGGCGGGAAGGACGGCGTGTTTGGTTACAACACCCACGCATGCGCCATGGAGATTCCAATTGCGAGACTCACAAAAGACGGGAAGACGAAGCTGGAAACGGCGGAGCCGGTGCTCGGCTGCTGGGCGTCGAACTCGCGGCCGAAGGTCCGCGTCCTCGCGTCGAAGGGGAAGAATCTCAAGAAAGAGACAGGAGCGCGCGTGCAGGTCTCGCGGCTTGGCATGCCGCTCGTGAACGAGGTCGTGATCCCCCTTAAGGACAAAGACAAGTTCAACGGCTCGCATCCGAAGGACGACGCGCAGTTCTTACAGTACGTCACCACCAACGAAGTGGCCTCACTGCTCACGGCGCTCTACGGTCCGGCGCTGACCGCGCCGGTGACCGACCGCGCGGATCTCGTGGCAGTGTTCCTCACGGGCGTGCAGGGGTTGAATCAGCCGGCAGGCGTGAAGCCCGCAGAGATGATTCGGCTCAATGTCACTATTCCGCCCGTGAAGGAAGGAGACGCCGGCTACAGCCGCTTTGGAGTGCTCGGGAACGACCTCTCCGGCTTCCCCAACGGGCGGCGCATCACCGACGACGTGGTCGACATCGAGCTTCGCGCCGTGGCGGGAGTGCTTTTCAAGGACGGCACCGGCGCGACGCCATTCAATATTTCTCCTAACAATATTTTGGGAGACGGAGTCGACGCCAACGACAAGCCGATCCCGCAGACGTTCCCGTTCCTCGCGGTGCCCCACGAGGGGTTCGCCAATCTCCACAGCGCTCGATAAGTAGCTTAACAGCATGAGAGCATCCCACGGGTCGATCGCTGCCGCCGCTCTGGCAATTTCTATATCTTTGGCGGCCCAGTTCTCGCTGCGCACCGATGCCGGGTCGGCACGGCAGCCGGCGGCCAGCGGGCGCGCGCTTCTGTCTCAAGCGCGTGCACTCATGGAGCGCGGCCGGCTCGACCAGGACCACGCGGCGTACGTCGACGCCGAGGCCGCCGCGCGCGCCGCCCTCCAGCTCGATCCGCAAAGTTATGAAGCGCGCGCCTACTTGAGCGTCATCCTCGCAGGAGAGCATCGCTTCGAAGAGGCGATCGAGGAAGCAAAGCGGGCGCTGGCGATCTCTCCTGACTCGGCCTTGCCCCATGGCGTGCTGACTGACGCGTTTGTCGAACTCGGCCGCTACGAGGAGGCTCTCGCTTCGTGCCAGGCGATGCTCGATGTGCGACCGAGCCCCGGAGCGCTCGCCCGGGCCGCCTACCTCCATTCACTCCACGGAGATGGGGAGGGCGCCGCGGAGCTGCTGCGCGATGCATCGGCAGGTACAGCCCGCGGCGACGAGCGCGCATGGTTCCTTACACAACTTGCCACGGAGCAGCTCGGCATCGGGGAGCTCGCCGAGGCGCGCGCCAGCGTCGACCATGCCCTCGCCCTTGCGCCGAACGCCAAGCCGGCTCGGATCCTGTCGGCTCGCATTCATTGGGCCGCCGGCGACCAGGCTGCGGCCCAGCGCGAGCTCGCGCCGCTCGCCGACGGTGCGGGCGATCCCGACGCGCTGGCCCTCCTTGGCGCGATGTCCCTGGCCGAGGGCAAACTCGATGAAGCCCGTCCGCGGCTCGAAGCCGCACGCCGATTGGAGCAGGCCGAGCTCGACGCCGGTGGCAACGAACTGCACCACCTGGTGGAGCTGCTGCTCATGGTCCCCGGCGCGACGACCGAGGCTCTCGCGCTGGCGGAGCGCGACGCGAACCGGCGCCGCGACATTCAAACGCTCGATCGGCTCGCTCGTGCACAATTCTTCGCGGGGCGCGCGGAAGAGGCTCGAATCTCGATGGCGCAGGCGTTGCGCACGGGCTCGCGCGATCCGCGACTTCTCGTCCATTCGGCGGAGATCGAAGCGGCCTGCGGCAATCCCGCGGTCGCCAGAGAACAGCTCCGGGCGGCGCTCGAGAGAAGAGCCGCGCTGCCGCCGACCGACCTCGCGCGCGCGGTGGCGCTCGACGCGCGGCTTCGGCGCACCGGCTGAACTTCGACGGTCTGCGCTCGAAGTGCTCCGAGAACGGCCTCGAATCCCATCGCGCTTCGATCGCTCGCTGCGTCCCCCTGAATTCGCTCCACGTGTTTCTTTCGAAAGCTGCACCCGGCAAAGTGCGGTCGCTCCTCCAAAGGATCGCCCAGCTACAGCCGATGCAGTCCCAACGCCGTGAGGCCGATGCCGCCCTTGTAGCCGCCATTGCAGCGGGCGACGAGGACGCCTTTGGGCGCGCCTACGACGAATATGGGCGCATGGTCTTCGGCCTCGCCCAGCGAATTGTGGGAAATGTCGCGGAGGCGGAGGAGGTGATGCAGGAAGTGTTTCTTTCGCTCTGGAAGCGGGCGGCGCAGTTCGATCCGGAGCGAGGCTCGCTGATAGGCTATTTGTTGACTCTTGCGCGCACTGCGTCGATCGATCGGCTCCGCTACCACCGCGCGCGGCCAGCCGCGCCGACGGAGGAGGACGCTGGCGGATTGGCCATCGAGCACGCGCCTCCCATCGATTTCGCCACGTCGGAGGACGCGCGCGCGCGCATCGCAAGCGCGCTCTCGACGCTTCCGCCCGACGAGCGGCGCGTGCTGGAGCTCGCCTATTTTGAGGGGCTCTCACAGACGGAGATTGCAATAAAAACCGGCTGGCCGTTGGGAACGGTCAAGGGGCGCACGCGCAACGGCCTTCGGCGCCTGCGGGAGTCGCTTCCGGCGTCGCTCGGCGGCGAGGCCGCTGCGTAGCGGCGCCGCAGGGGCTCCCCGGGAAAATTACGGATAGATTCGGAAGGCGCGCGCCCGCGACTCAAAGTCCGCCAAGTCGGCGCTCCAGCTTCGGGCGAGGTCCGCCACCGATGCGCCCGCGCGGAACTTCGCGAGCAGCGTCGGGTGAGCGAGAAGCGTGCTCATCTTGTCGAACTTCCACAAATCGGGATAGCGGTCTCGAAGTGCGCAGGCGATCTCGAATCCGAGCTCAACGGGGCGCAGCGCATCTCGATCCGTGATCATCAACCGAACTCCGCCGCAAGTCTGTCCCGCGAAGGCCGAAGCCGAAGGAGTAAACTTCACCGGTACGAATCCGATCCCGGGAAGCCTGCGCCTTCGAAGCGTCTCGGCGAGGGCGCGTCCGTCGATCCATGGAGCGCCGAGGATCTCAAACGGCGTCTCGGTGCCGCGCCCGACTGACACATTCGTCATCTCGAGGAGGCAGACTCCGGGGTAGAGCGTGGCGGCCTGGAGCGTTCGAAGGTTGGGCGAAGGAGAAATCCATAAAAACCCCGTCTCATCAAACCATTGGGAGCGCCGGTAGCCTTCGAGCGGAACAACCCGCAGGTCGACGTCGATCCCGCGCTCGGCGCGCACGAGCTTCGCGTGCTCCCCCATGGTGAGACCCGTCCGAATCGGGACCCTGTGGTAAGCCACATATTCATTCTCCGCCGCTTCCACAATCGGCCCCTCGGCGCGATCGGCTCGGATCGGATTCGGCCGGTCCAGCACGACAACTGCAACTTTCGCCTTCGCGCACTCCTCCATCACATATCCGACTGCCGCGAGGTAGGTGTAGAAGCGGCAGCCGACGTCCTGCAGATCTACGACGACGGCATCGAGCCCCTCGAGATCGCTCGGCGAGGGCCGGCGGCTCTCGCCATAAAGGGAGCGGACGGGAAGCCCGGACTTCGCGTCCACCGAGTCTGCGACGGTGTCATCGGCGTCAGCGCGGATGCCGTGCTCCGGGGAGAAAAGCCGTACCAGCGTGACGCCTGCGGCGCGCGCGGCTGGCGAGCAGAGCAGGTCGATCGTCGATCGGCCATCGGCCGCGGTGCCCGTGGGATTGGTGAGCAGAGCGATGCGCTTGCCGGCGACGGCGGCGAACCCACTTTTCTCCAGCACATCGACGCCCGCTCGCACTTCGGCGAGAGCCACGGCAGGCTTCGAGGTCGGCCTCGAAGTGGCCTCGGAGGCTCGAGCCGCCGCACCGCGCGCGAGAGCCAACATCTGTAATATCGGCTCCTCGAGCGCGCGCCAGCGCGAAAGGTCGACGTCGGCGAGCGCCGCAGCCACCAAGTTCGAGATGCGCGGCCGCAGCGGCACCACTGTCCCTTTCTCGAGAAGCAGCGGATTCGCAAGCAGGATCACAAATGTCTTCGTCTCGGGCTCGATCCAGATCGAAGTGCCGGTGAATCCCGTGTGCCCGAACGAGCCGAGAGGGAACAGATCCCCGCGGATCGAAAACGGAGAAGTAAGATCCCACCCGAGGCCGCGAAGCACGGCGTCGCCCTGATATATGGGCTTTGCCATGGCCGCCGTGCTGGCCGGAGAGAGAAGCGGGGCGCCGCCGTACATAAGGCAGCTGACGAACCGCGCCAGGTCGCCGGCCGTGCCGAAGAGCCCCGCGTGGCCAGCGACTCCATCGAGCGCGTGCGCGCGCGGATCGTGCACTTCTCCGCGGCGCGGCGCTCCGCCGATCACCTCGCTTGGAGCAACTCGGCCGAGGTCAAACGGGGCCGGCTGCGAGAGCCGGCGAAAGCTCAACGATCGAAGACCGAGCGGCTCGGCGATGCGCTCGGCAAAGAGCCGCTCGAGCGGCTTGCCACCGATCCGCTCGAGCACCTCGCCGAGCACCTCGAATCCGACGTCGGAATAGGTGAACTCCGAGCCTGGCACCCGCGCGAGTTTCTGTGCATTCTTCGCATCGAAGATGGTCTCCTTGCCGCCGCGATACAGATCCAGCGGGTCGTCCGCCGCGAATCCCGCGCGATGCGTCAAGCACTGCTCGAGGGTAATCGACTCGCGGCCCCCGCCAGCTCGCGCGAACTCGGGCCAGTGGCGTGCCACCTTGTCCTGCACCCGAAGCCTCCCCTCGTCGACGAACGACATCACGAGGGGAGCGGTGCAGACCACCTTGGTAAGGGACGCAAGATCAAAGATCGTGTCGGCTGTCATCACCTCACGCGGTTCGATCGAGCGGAGCCCGAAGGCCGCCTGCAAGACCACATCTCGACCGCGGCCCGCCATCACCACCGCGCCGGGAGCTGCCCCGGACTCGACGGCCGCGCGCACCGCGTCGGAGACGCGCGCGAGCCGCTGCGGATCGAACCCGGCGGCCCGTTGCGCCTCCGGCGCCGTCGCGTCCCGCAGATCCTGCGCCTGCAGGGTGGAGATGACAAAAAAAACCGCGGTGAGATTCAACGCTGGCGCTCCCTACGGATCCCTTCCCCGATCTTTGCAATCCCAGGAATGGTGACGGGGAGCGTGCCCTGGATCGCAGCCTCACCATAGAGCGCTGCGGCCACGGCGCGCTGCGAGGCGTCGCAGCCTGAGTACGACGCAAGATATGTAGGAAGATTCTTGAGATCACGAATGAGGTAAGGGCTGCCGAGCGACACCGCCACGACCGGCTTCCCGCAGGCGAGAATCCCGTCGAGCGCCGATTGCACCGCCTTCGGAACTTCAATTTTCCCGGAGCCCGAGCGCGTGCGCATCGTGAGCGAAAGCACAATGATGTCGGAGCTCTTGGCGAGCCCCACGGCTCGGGCCGCCTCTTCTTCGCCTGTGCGCGGATCGAGACGCAGCGCGCGGGCGCCCCCTTTGGAGCGCTTCGCGAGGGCAGCCTGCAGCACTGACGCCGTGCTCGTCGTGTCGTCGCACGCCGTCACATGGAGAAGGCGCGCCGCTGGATCGAGCGGGATCGAACCCGGAGCCTCGCGAACCAGCGTGAGGGATCGCCGCGCGATCTCGCCGTAGAGCGCGTCCGTCTCTGGGCGCCCGACCTGCTTCGAAATGTTCAACAAATCCGGCATCGCCTTCTCAGGATTGAACAGCTCGAGCCGCGCTTTCTCTCGGAGAATGCGCCTCACCGAGGCGTCGAGCGCTGCCTGCGCCACGCGGCCCGACTTGACGGCGTTCACAATTCCGTCGATGGATGCGTCGGGATCATCGGATTTGAGGAGAATGTCGGCGCCCGCGAGAAGTGCATGAATCGCCCCTTCCGCCGGATCGAAATGGTCGGCGAGCCCGCCCATGTCGAGCGCATCGGTGACGACGAGCCCATCGAAAAGCATCTGCTTTCGAAGCAGATCGGTAGTGATCTTCGGAGAGACCGTCGCGGGAAGCGTGCCGCGCTTCTCTCGCTCCGCTTCGGAGATCTCACTCGAGTGCTCCGAATCTTGATATTGCATTTTCTTGCCGTCGGCCCGCAGCGGCGCCGGAGTATCGTCGAGCACCGGCACCGCAAGATGGGCGACCATCACAGAACGCCCCCAGCCCGAGAGGAACGCCTCGCGGAACGGCGCGAGTTCCACGGCGTCGAGCCGAGTTCGGTCGACGCGCAGAACCGGAAGCGCGCGGTGCGAGTCAACGGCCGTGTCGCCATGCCCCGGGAAATGCTTGAGCGTCGCGAGACCGCCCCCCTGCTCGATTCCGCGAGAGAACGCGATCACAAATCGCGCGACTTGCTTGGGGTCCTCCCCGAAGCTTCGAGTATTGATGACCGGATTCTCGGCATTGATATTCACGTCCGCCACGGGAGCGTAGATTTGTTGGATTCCGAGCGCCCGCGCCTCCTCCGCCGTGGCGCGCCCGAGCCTCTCCGCGAGGCTCGGCTCGCCCGTCGCGGCGACGGCCATCGCGCTCGGAGCCCAGCTCGTGTCGTCGAACCGCATCCCCATGCCGGCCTCGAGGTCGCACGCGAAGAGGAGCGGTATTTTTGACATCGCCTGAAGCTTCGCCGCCAACACGGCTGTCTCCATGACTTTCGAGCGGTACCAGATCACCCCGCCGACTCTGCGATCCGACACCAGATGGACGAGCCGCCGATGCTCCGGCGTCGATTCGTGCAAATAGGGCGCGTTGGCGCCGATCACAAATAGCTGGCCGACTTTCTCTTCCAGCGACATCGATGCGAGCAGCTCATCCACATCGATGTCGCCCGTCGGCGCGGCGGGCTCTTGGGGCGTGGCGAAGGCGACCGCGCACGCGGCGAGCCATGGAAGGGTCCAGGCAGTTCGTTGCATGGCCCCATTGTGCGCTCCGGCGTCGGAGTTCAACGGTGGAAGCGCCCGAGTAGCGTCCCCGCGCCGAGCGTCGTGAGGGCGCCGACGGCGGTATACCAAGGCCAAAAGAGGTCGAGCTCGCCAAACGCCGCGCGCCACCAGGCGGGACGCAGCCAGACCAGGCACACGACCGCGGTGCCCACGGCGATTCCACCGATGGCGGCGAGCGCCCCAGGGCGCTTGGTCCAGGTTCCGAGGAGAAAGACGCCGAGGACGGGGCCATTGAGAATCGACGCCACTGTCAAGGCGCTATCGAGCGCCGATTGTTGAGAATGAAACATCGCCGCGGCGACGGCGATCTGTACGATCCCAGCGGCAACGGTGATACCCTTGGAGAGGCGGAGGCCATGTCGATCGTCGCGGATTCCCGTCAAAGGGCGAATGAGATCGTTCACCGTCGTCGCAGCGATGGAATTGAGCGACGACGAGAGCGCGGCGGCAAGAATCGCTGCCACGACGAGGCCGCCGATGCCCGGCGGCAGCTCTCGAGTGATGAATGCGGGGAAGACCTCATCGGTGCGCGCGAAGGGCGCCGCCGCAGCCCCGGTTCCGTAGCTTGGCTGCTCAAAGGGACGGAAATGTGCAAAGAGCAGCACGCCGATCCCAAGAAACATGGCGAACTGCAGAAAGACCACGACTCCCGAAGCCAGCAGTGCGGCCGTCGCTCGGCGCGGTCCCTCAACACACAAATACCGCTGTACGAGGTATTGATCGGTGCCGTGGGTCGACATTGTGAGGAAACAGCCGCCGATGAGGCCAGCCCACAGTGTGTGTCCGGCAGAGCGGTCGAGCGTCCAGGCTGTCTGCAGCCAAGACCACTTTTCAAATCGGCTCCCGATCTCGATCGCTCCCTCGAACCCACCCGGAATCTTGGTAATCAGCACGGCGGCCGCGGCGAGAGCGCCCGCCAAGTACACCCCGAGCTGGACCACCTCGATCCAAATGACGGCCTCCATGCCGCCCCACAGTGTGAACAGGATCATCACGGCGCCGAGCCCGGCGGCGCAGCATGGGATCGCGATGGCTCGGTCGCTCCCCGGGAAGAATGCGTCCCAGACTGCAAACAAAACGGTGGCCGTGAGCAGAAGCCTCACGCCGTCAGCAATACATCGCATTCCAACAAAAAGTGCCGCCAGCGCCCCCTTCACGCCGGAGCCGAACCGCGACTCGAGAAGCTGATAGACGGTCAGAAGCTCGCCGCGAAAATAGCTCGGGATGAAGAGCCACGAGACCACGAGGCGTCCAAGCAGGTAGCCGATCACCAGCTGTAAGAACGCGAGATTCCCGCCGCGCGCGTAGGCCGCCCCCGGGACCGAGATGAAGGAGATGGCGGAGGTCTCCGTCGCCACGATCGAGGCCGCAACCGCCCACCATGGCACATGGCCGCCCCCAGTGAAGTATTGCTTTGTGGTCTTCTGCCGACGCGAGAACCAGGCTCCCGCCGCCACAACCGAGGCGAGGTAGGCGGCGACGAGGGCGAGGTCGAGCAGGGTCACGTCCGGGCAGCCTAGCAGTCGGCCCGCCGGCCGGTTCCGAGGGCGCGGCCGCCGCCGTATCCTCCCTCCACTCCCTGAACCACCCCCATGACCAGCCCCGACTCCGATCACTCGCACCTCACGCGCCGCGACAACCTGTTGACCCTCCAGAGCCATGTTCTGGCCGAGCAGGCGAAGATCCCGGGCGCCACGGGAACCTTCTCTTGGATTCTCTCGGCGCTTTCGCTCTCGGCGAAAGTGATCTCCTCAAAAATCCGGCGCGCGCGCATCAACGATGTGCTCGGGAGCCTCGGAAGCGAGAATGTCCAGGGAGAGACACAACAGAAACTCGACGTGATCGCGAACGAAACGCTGCTGCGCTGTCTCGGCAGCCGCGAAGGGGTGTCGGTTGTCGGTTCAGAGGAAAATGACGACCCGATTTTCCTCGAGAGAGGCCGGGACTCCGGCGGATACGCCGTGCTTTTTGATCCGCTCGACGGCTCCAGCAATATCGATTGTGCCGGCGGCGTCGGCACGATCTTCAGCATCCTCCGGCACGATCCCTCGAGCAGCGACGTCGGCGAGACCTTGCAGCCAGGGCACCGCCAAGTGGCTGCCGGATATGTGCTCTACGGCTCCTCGACGGTCTTCGTGCTCACGTCGGGCAACGGCGTGCATATGTTCGTTCTCGATCCCACCATCGGCGCGTTTCTTCGAGTCGCGGAGAACCTACAGATGCCGCGGAAGAATAAGGTCTACTCGTGCAACGAGGGGAATCGCCTCACGTTCCCCGACGGCTACCAGCGCTATCTATCCTGGGCGCAGGAGAATGGCTACTCGAGCCGCTACGTCGGAGCCATGGTGGCCGATGTGCACCGCACGCTGCTCCAGGGCGGCGTCTTCCTCTATCCGCCAACGAAGAAGGCGCCGGACGGAAAGCTCCGCCTCATGTACGAAGCGAATCCGATGGCCATGATTCTCGAGCAGGCGGGCGGAAGGGCTTTTGCCGGGAAGCAGCGGCTCCTCGATGTGATTCCGAGCAAGCTCCACCAGCGTACGAGCGTCGTGATGGGAAGCGCCGACGAAGTAGACGCGGTGCTATCGCACCTCTGATGCTCTCCCCGCGGATACTTTCACTTCGGATGCTTTTTCTTCGGATACTTTCACATCGGATACTTTCCGCGCGAATTCCCGGCGGGCCGGATTTCGTCGAGCGAGATTCACTTGTCGATTAAGCGACTCGTTCCGCAGCAGTCCAATAAGAAAGCAGTCCCATAAAAAAGCAGTCCCATAAAAAAGCAGTCCCATAAAAAAAACGGCGCCATACGGCGCCGTGATTACAAAAAAGCCAAGGGGAAAACTTCGGGAAAAGGGGAAGAAGGAGAGTCACGTTTTTTACACCCCGTGGGGGGAAACCCTTGGCTTGGTTTCTTAACGTGACACGCGGAGAGTATCCCCATAGACGGCAAGAGCAAGCGCCAATTTCCTATGTCGAGGGCAAGAGTGTGAGACCCCGCTCTCGGGTAGGGCAGCGCCCGCCCGCTATCGGCTTGTCTGCTCCTTGGCCTGTTTCCAGATCGCGAGGAGCTGCTCCAAGGAAGCCTCCTTCATCGCGGTTCCGAGTGTCATTTCTACAATGCGAAATCGTTGCGAGAAGCGCTCGATCGCTCCGCGCAAAGCCATCTCGGGATTCGCTTTCACGAAGCTGCCGTACACCACAACCGCGAGCAGCAGATCCCCAAGTTCCTCTTCGATGCGCTCCGCGTTCTTTTCTTGCACGGCTTGCCGCAACTCTCCCCACTCCTCTTCCACCTTGCTTTCAGGACCTGCGAGGTCGGAGTAGCGGAATCCCGCGCGTCCGGCTTTTTCCACGACGCGCAGCGCCCGCAGGCAAGCCGGCAGCGCCGCGGGAACTCCCGAGATCGCCGAGTGGTCCTCCTGCTTCGACGCTTTCTCTTCTGCCTTGATGCGCTCCCAGTTGGCCCAGGCCTCCTCCGAGTCCTGGGCGGAGCGATCCCCAAAGACATGTGGGTGTCTTCGAACGAGCTTCGCAGCGATGCCCTCGGCAACTTCAGCGGGAGTGAATGACGCCTCCGATTCGCCGGCCATCGCCGCCAAGAGCACATTCATCAAACAGTCGCCAAGCTCCTCACGCGCGGCGTCGGCTCGACCAGCGCCGATGGCGTCGGCCGCTTCAAACGCCTCCTCTAGAACGTACGGCGCCAGCGACCGCACGGTCTGCTCGCGGTCCCACGGGCAGCCATCCGGGGCGCGCAAGCGATACAGAACCTCGAGCAGCTTTCGAATCGCGGCGAGATCGCGCTCGATGCGCGATTGAGCATCGTCAGGCATGGCGGGAGCGTAGCGCGAGAGCACGCAGGTTTTGTGTGGGATCGCTCCCACACGCGCCCGATGATGCGGCCATGAGTGAGACTCCGGGCGACCCCCAGATGGTCGAGCTCCTGACGCGGCTCGCCGCTCTCGAGTCGCGCATTGCCGCTCTCGAGCTGGCCCGCCGCGCGGGTGATCGCGCCGCAGAACCAGCCGCAGTCCCCGTGCACACCTCGGGTCAGCCGCCGCGTCAGAGCTTCCTGCGGGAGCGCAAGCCGGTCGAGGCACCAGCGGCTGCGATGACCGCGGCTGCCGCGCCTTTACTGCCGGTGCTCCCGGCGGAGCCTGAAAAGCCGGTGAATGAGCCGCCCCCGGTCCTTGTCGGCGCCGCTCCGGAGAAGTCGCGGGCGGGACTCGGGTCGTTCGAGCAATTCGTCGGCGGAAAGTTGATCGGGTGGATTGCTGCCATCTTCTTACTGATCGCCGCGGGAATTGGGGTGAAGGTCTTCGCCCCCCACTTCACACCGGAACTCCGCATCGCGGCGGGAGCGATTGCCGGCTTGGTGCTCTTCGTGGGCGCTGACGTGGTGCTGCGCCGCAAGCTGGTTCCGTTGGCTGGTGCCCTTGCCGGCGGCGGGCTAGGTATATTGACGCTCACAAATTATGCGGCCTTCCGATGGTACGGTTTTTTTGAGTTCGGGACGGCCTTCGGAATTGCGTGCGCCATCACTTTCGTCGGCTACGCGTGGAGCGTCTGGCGTGCGCTGCTTCCGGCCATGCTCCTGGCCGAGCTCGGTGGATTCTTGACACCAGTATTGATCAGCCAACGCACGTCGAGCCCGTGGGGGCTCTCGGTGTATGTCACGTTCCTGAGCATGGCGACGGCACTCCTCGCACAGAGGCGCGCCTGGCGATCTCCGGCGGTGGTTGCCGCGGTCGCTAGTGTGATCTTGATGGTGGCATGGATCGGCGACGCTCCGCGGAACGTTACTCGTACTGCGGAGGGACAGCAGGCCTTTGCGGGCGCCGCGACGCTGCTGGCGGCCGCGCTCCTCGGTGAAATCGGCTGGCGTGCTTGGCGCGCTGGCACGGCGCGGAGGATCGAGGCGGCGATGACCGTCTGGACGGGACTCTTCGCGACGCTTTGTTTGCTGGTGAGTTTGGCCGACCACCAGCCGCGGCTGCTCGGAATCTACCTGGCCGGATACAGCGCCGGCCTCGGCGCCATCGCGTGGCTTGGGCGTCCCGAGTCGGTGGCCGTCCGAGGGGCGGCGCTCGTCTTCTCCATCGCCGCATTCACCGGGATGCTCCCCTGCTTCCTGGAGCGAACACCGCTCGGGATCGCCTGGGCACTCGAAGCGGCGGCACTCGCATGGATGGAGCGCCGCACGAAGGCGTTTGTGCCCATGGTAGGCGCCATGGCCGCCCACGGGCTTGTGGCGACCAAGGTATTCGCCGTCGGCACCGGGCTCGAGAGCACGACCTATTTGTGGTCTGAGCGGCTCGTCCTCTACGGCGTCGAACTCGGCTCTCTGTATTGTTTCTCCTGGGCGTTGCGCGGTGAAAGCGGCGTGCGCGGGATGGCGGCTCGTCTGTCGCTCGTCGTGGCACAGGCGTTCATCGCCTACATCCTCTATGACATGCTCCCGGCGGACCGTGTGACGCTGGCTTGGTTTGCGCAATCGGTCGGAATTGCGTTCTTGCTCGCGCGCACAAGGATGCCGGAGTACGCCGTCGTTTTCGTATTCTTGATCGCGCTTGCGTCGATGCGCTTCCTTGCCCGGAGCGAGTACGTCCTCGGCATGGAGGCCATTCCGTTCCTCAACCTGCGTGCGGCGATTTTTGGCGTCGCTTCGGCGGCATGGCTCGCGCTCGCGTGGGCCGACGGATCGGCGAAGCTCGGAAATGTGCATTCCGAGAGCCTGGTCCGGCGCCTCGCAGCCGTCGTCCTTTCGGTGGGCGTCGCGACGGAGCTGTCGTTCCTCGTCTCGCGGCGCTACGGCTCCGAGCCGCGCTGGATGTGGCTCGAATTCGGGCTTGGCGACGCAGCGTACCAGCCGTTTTGGAACGGTCGATTTGTGGCGTTGGCGGCGCTCGCGGGCGGCATCGCTCTCGCGACCAAGGTCAAGATTCTCGGAGGAGCGCTTCGCGACGCGATCGCCGGTTTCTGTACGATCGCGGCGCACCTCATTCTGTTGGCGGCGGTCTCCATGGAGGCCATGGGAATCGCCGACAGCCGCGTCGGAATCATGGTGACCCACGACTGGGCGGCGTTCACGCTGAGCCGCGTCCAGGTGGCGCTGTCGATCTCGATTGCTCTGCTTCCAGCGCTCGCACTCGCGATCGGCTTCCGACGGTCCAAGATCCACCGCTTCTACGGCCTAGCCGGCCTGCTCATCGCTGCCGGAAAAGTGGTCTTAGTCGATATGTCTGACGTCGCCCTCGAATGGCGCATGCTGAGCTTTCTCGGCTTGGGCGCCCTTCTGATGGCCGGCGCCTATGTGTATGCTCGCGCAGCGCGGGCGGCGAAAGAAACCCCGCCGACGAACGCGATGTAACAGCTCTCTGAGAAGCTTCTAGCGGTTCTGGGAGTGGCGTGGGCTGACGGCGACTCCCGTCTGATACCTCGTAGGATCCAGCACTCCGGCCTCCTCGAACCCTTTCCTCCGCAGCACGCACGCATCGCAGGCACCGCACGCCGCGCCATCGGGCGCGGGGTCGTAGCAGGATTGCGTCAGCTCGAGCGGCACGCCGAGCTCCATGGCGCGCCGAATGATCTCTGCCTTCGTCATCGCGATCAGCGGCGCGCGCACGCGATAGCGCCCCCGCCCTTCGAGTCCCGCCCGCGTCGCGAGCTGCGCCATCCGCTCGAAAGATTCCAAATATTCGCTGCGGCAGTCGGGATAGCCCGAGTAGTCGAGTGCGTTGGCACCGATCACGAGGTCGAACGCACCGAGCGTCTCGGCGTAGCTGAGCGCGACGGAAAGAAAAATGGTATTTCTCGCCGGAACATAAGTGATCGGGACCGCAGCGCCGAGCACATCGGAAGCGATTGCGGCGGCGCTTCGCCCCTTGGGCACCTCGATGGGAGCAGTCAGCGCCGACCCGCCGATGGCGCGGAGGTCGATTTGCACAATACGAAGCTCCGGGAGCAAAAGCGCCTTTGCCACATTTCGCGCAGCCTCCAGCTCCACGGCGTGGCGCTGGCCGTATGCGACCGCGAGCGGGAAGACTTCGCTCCCCTCCGAGCGAACGATCGCTGCGGCCGTCGCCGAATCGAGGCCGCCCGAGAGAAGCGCAACCGCGCGGTTCACGCGCCCGCCGGCTTCACCGGACCGCGCTCCGTCGGTCCTTGATACATGGCAAGGCCGCCGGCCATCTCCGACACGCGCGCGAACCCCTTCATCACCAGGAAATACGACGCGTCGGTCGAGCGCATGCCGTGCTCGCAATGGACGATGTACTCAGCTTTCGGATCGAGCTCCTCGTAGCGCGACGCCAGCACCTGCACGGGCATCAACAGCGAGCCCGGAATCCGCCGGTTTTCATGCTCGTGGCGCGTTCGAACGTCGAGCACCACGACGCCCCCCGCCTCGATGCGCTGGCGGCACTGCTCCGGCGTGAGCTCAGTCCAGCGGATCTCCTGCGCGGGCGGCTCGGGCGCCTTCGCGGGTTGCGCCGATGCAGGCGCTGGATGCTGGGGCTTGGAAGATCCGCCAAAGAGCTTGTCGAGAAGTCCCACGGTGGCGCCTGTCGAGTTGCTGGAGCAGTCGGTTCGGCCGAATGATAGCAAGCCCGTGGTACAAGCGGCGCTCCTCACCAGGACGCGCCGGAGTCGCCCCGGGGCCCGCGGCCCGCCGCGCCCTTCACCCGCAACCCCACCCAACGACCGCAATCGCATGCGACTTTTCGGCAGCAAGCCGGAGCCTCCCGCCACCGAGCCCACCAAGGAGCAGGTGATCGAAGCGCTCCGCAACGTGATCGAGCCCGACCTGCACAAGGACCTCGTGACGTTGAACATGGTCAAGAATGTGGCCGCCTGCGGAGGCGTCGCGCGCATCACGATCGAACTCACGACGCCGGCGTGCCCCCTCAAAAAGAAGATTGAGGATGACACGCGGTCGGCCGTGATGGCGGTGCCGGGAATGAAAGAAGTGAATGTCGAGTTCACGGCGAACGTGACGTCCCGTATGGGAGTCGACCGCCCGGCGCTGAAGGGGCTCAAGAATGTGCTCGCCATCACGAGCGGCAAAGGCGGCGTTGGAAAATCCACTTGTACAGTCAACCTCGCGGTGGCGCTCGCACAGATGGGTGCGCGTGTCGGGCTGCTCGACTGCGATGTGTATGGTCCGGACATCCCGACGATGCTCGGGCTCAAGGACAAACCGGAGGGCACGGCCGACCGAAAATTCAAGCCGCTCGAGCGCTACGGCGTGAAGTCGATGTCGATCGGCTACCTCGTGGAGGAAGACGCGCCGATCGTGTGGCGCGGGCCGATGCTGCACAAAGTGATCGAGCAATTCCTGAAGGACGTCGACTGGGGCGAGATTGATTATCTGTTGGTCGACATGCCGCCGGGCACGGGCGACGCGCAGCTTTCGCTCTCGCAGCTCGTCCCGCTGACGGGAGCTGTGATCGTTACCACTCCGCAGGACGTGGCGCTCGTCGATGTCAAGAAAGCGATCGCCATGTTTGGGCAAGTGAAGGTCGGCGTGCTCGGAATCGTCGAGAACATGTCGGGCTATACCTGCTCCCACTGCGGACATCTCGAGCCGATCTTCGGCGAGGGCGGCGCCGAGAAGCTCGCCGTGAAATATAACGTTCCGGTGCTCGGCAAGGTGCCGCTCGATCCGAAGGTGCGCGTGGGCGGCGACCGCGGCGCGCCGATCGTGGTGGCCGATCCTTCGTCGCCGCAGGCGGCTGCGTTCCGGGAGATCGCAGGAAAGCTCGGGCAGATTGTTGCAGTTCGAAATGCAACACCCGCCGGCGGGCTTCCCGTCCTGGAGTAGCTGCTCGAGCCGGAATCACCCTTGGCGGACATCCGCGTTTTCGACCCGCTCCGGGACACGATCGTCCCGGAGAACTACTTGCCGATTCTGCGCGCGTGGCGCGACCGGCCCACTCTCTGGGCCGACTTGATGCGAGTTCCACAATTCCCGGCGATGGCCACGACGATGTCGGGGCGCATCATGGCGGCGAACGCGCTGAAGCCGTTTCTTCCGCTGCTGGCGTCGCTTGCGCGCGAGCGTGTGGCGGGAGCGCCGCCGCTCGATCACCCCAATCCGATCGGGCTCGGGGCAGAGGGCTTCCGGCTCTGGCTCGAGGACGCCGTGGCGGCGTCGCTGGCGGTGAAGGCCCACCGGCCGTTCTTTAATGAGCTTCGCTCGAGGACGGGCTGGAAAGGGATCTCTCCCGATGCCGTGCTGCTCGACGCGCTCGTGGAGCTCCTTGCAGAAGTGACACCTCACCTGAAGCCACGCGGGGTGATCGGGATTGTCGACGCGGAGCTGTCCGGCGGCGAGGTGCGCATGCCGAGCGAAGGGAGAACCTTCCACGGCGCGAATATTGTGAAGTTCTTCGCGGCGGCGGCGAAAGCCAACCCCGACGAGGAATATGACGTCGAAGTCGACGTGCAGGCTCCCTACTCGATGCGCATCGCCGTCTATTGTGTGACCGCCGGCGATGAGTGCGAAGAGCGTGCGCGCGAAGCCGGGGAGCGCAAGGAGGCCTATCGTGCTCTGCTCCTCGACGCGATCGGCTCCTCTGTCGCCGATATTGTGGCACTCGACCTGACGCTGCACGTCGAGCGCGCGCGGCTGCTGGGCGGAGCGGACGGCTCGGTGGCGCGCAAGCTCTCAGTCGGCTACGGCGACTGGCCCCTCGAGGAGCAACGCGATATTTTTGGCATCCTCGATCCCAAGTCGCGCATCGGCGTAGAGCTCAACGAAGCGTGCCTCATGATCCCCGAGAAAAGCGTCTCGGGGCTCATCGGGATGAAGCGGAAGAGCGGCTAGCGAGTATCCAGTTTCATGGGTTCCTTTCAGAAGTCGCAGCGCTTCGCACGAAGCATTTCTTGCATCGAGGCGGCCTAGAAGACGCCGTCGAATCGGGACATAAGTGGTCGGCTGCGTCATTCAGCCGAGCTGTGCACGCCCGCTCCGAAGAGACTCCCCCCAGACGCGGCGGGGAGCGATACAGAGTTCCCATTTATGCACAATTTCCCATACGCCTCCCTTCATCCGCGCGCGCATGCGCGCACGAGATCGTCGCGGGCGATGCCCGCGCCCTACGGACTGGGAACGCAATCGTCGGTGCGAATTCAGAACGCACTCACACAATTCCGTGCCGTAAGGTCAGCGCTCGCGCCGAACAATCTCCGCGGGGCTTGCCCCGCGCGGTGGCGGTTGGGTTGCGGGTCTTGAAGCCGTGCCAGGGCTCTTCATCCGGCGGCGCATGCGCCGCCGGATCATCGCGGGCGATGCCCGCCCTACCGCACAGTTTACAGTTTTGCGCGATCCTAAGCGCCGCGCGGGTATTTGAACGTTCTTACATGTCCGTGCCTTCATGGATGTGCGATGGCAACGAATAGGGCGTGGGTCAGTCTTGGCGCGGCGAGTTCCGCAGATCTCGACGAACTGTTTCACCGCGCCGGCTGAGACGCTGGCGCCGAAGCCGGCTTGGCGGATCCGGGGCGCACTCCCCACTTCTCGAGCCCCAGCTCCTTCGCCGCAGCGGCGGCGTCGAGGCGCGCCTGCTCCCAGCGCGCCTCGTCCTCCGTGCGGCCAAGCCGGCGGCAGGTGTCGCGCAGCCACTCGAGAAGCTCCGGCGCGGCGGTCCACTCTGCTGCGAGCGCCGCAACCTCCGCCGCGGCGCCGTCTCCGCGCGCCTTGGCAATACGATCGAGAACATCTGTGAGCCGTCCTTTCGGAAGCACGCCCTCCGCCAGAAGCGCCTCCTCAATCGACTGCGCCTGCGCTTCGCGGCCGTCCTCACGCAACAGATCCGCAAGCATGAGGCGTCGCCAGCTCGAGTTGCCACACTTCTTCTCGTAGCGCGCGATAGCTTCACGCGCCGTCTCGACGTCACCCGCCAGCCGCCCGCGAACTGCGAGCGTGACGAGCCCGTCGAGATAAGTATCTTCCAGAATCCGTTTCTTCTCAGCCCATTGTCCGAGCTGCTCCAGCCACTTCCGACGCCACGCGCCGCCGTCGACTCCGGGCGCCAGATCCAGCGGAACCAGCTCCGCGAGCGTCACAAGGTCCATATTGCGTGCTTCCAGCAGGTAGCTCGCGGAGCGCGCAAAGCGCGGATCGAGCTTCACCTGATCGGCTTCGAGCTTGCACAGGGCGATTTCGATGGCTCGGGTCGCTCGGTCAAAATCACCATTTCGGATGAGTAACCTAGCTGCCCAAGCCGCCGCCGATCGGCGGAGCCCCTGCTTCGGGTCCAACACGCGCTGAACGCGATCACCACACTTCGCCAGCGCATCCCTGGGCGCGAGAAGCTCGGTCCACACTCGAATCGCAAGGACATCGGATCCGTCGTCCTCACCGAAGTAGAAATCCTGCTCGGACTCCTCACCGGGTGTACCGAGGATCGCGTCCAGCGCCTCCAGGGCACTCGGCCGATCCAGAAGCCGGAGGACCTCTCTCACCAATGATTCGAGCGTCGTCGAGTCCTCCTCGCTCTGCTCTTCACCATAAAACCAGCGGCGGCCCGTCGAGAGAGTGCTGCACCATCGAAGCAGCGCCTTCGCCCTCGGACGGTCGCCAAGCTTCGCATAGAGCCGAGCCAAACCGCGCATGCGCTGGCTGTCCATCGGATGAATCGAGAGCGCGAGATCGGCGAGCACGGTGCGGTCCTCCTGCGTGAGACCTTCCGCGTGATCCTCAAGATAGGAAAGCAACAATGCGCGGTCGATCAGGCTGGCGGCCCCGGAGCGAACCGCGGCCGCCCACCGATTGCGCGCAGCCTCGAGTCCCTGCGTTCGCGATTGAGCTTTCTGTAAGCCCACCAGAATCGAGCGCGCGTGCTGCAGCGCCGTGTCCTCGAGCGAACGCGCCTGACGCCACAGCTCGTCACCGCCGAACTCAAGATCCGCAAGCGCCTCATGCACCGAACGACGCCGCCTCTTGGGCGCCTCGTCCAGCCTTCGCTCCGAGAAGTCGAGTCCCAGAAGGCCGCCGCGCGCGCGAAGCTCCGCCTTCGGATCCGGATCCAGAGACTCCTCCGGCCACATCGGAGCCACGCCGCTCCAGCCGTAGATCACATATCGATTGGAGTCCTCCTGCTGGTAGCGACGCCACGTGCGGCGATAAATCGCACGCGCATCGTCGAAGCGCGCCTCCTTTACAGCCTTGGCTACCTCTGGAATGGAAGCCGGCGCGAGCTTCTTGCCCGGCGTCGACGGCTTCGGCAATGTCACTTTTCGCTGCTCTCGCAGCCGCTTCTCCGTCAACGCACGCACCGGATGTTGCATTCGAGTCCAAAGCCCTTGGATCTGCTCTGAGAGATTGTCATTCTCGGGCTCCAGAGAGCGCAACCGCTCCAGGACGCTCAGCTGCTCTCGCATGGAGCCCGAACGCTGGAGGACGCTGAGCAAGTTTTTTAGGATCTTCTTATTCTCGGGATTCGCGAGGGACTTCTCTTCCAGCCTCCGCCGAAGCTCGGATTCCTTTCCCATTCTGTATTGAACTCGCTGGACGGGATACAGAAGGGGGCTATCGTCGGGCAAATCTGGAAGAGCTTCGAGTGCCTCGCCGACGGCGGGCAGATACTTCTCCTCGAAAGATTCCAGAAATGCACTGAAAGCCGTGCGGAATGCGTATGCATTGGGCTCCGTCGGGACTTTCGGCGCCAGCGCGCGCAATGTAACCAGCGCTCCGTCGAAATCCTTGGCCTTGCACTGGAGCTTGCCGCGATAGCAGGCGACAATCACTTCGTCGGGCCACTTCTTCTCGATCTCGCGGAGCACCGCCGAAATGACGGGCCGCCCGGCGTGCTCGTTCTCGGCGATCCCGTCGAGCGAGTAGCCAATCGAATCGATGCTGTCGACCGACTTCAGTGAATCCGCGAAGAGTTCACAAAGAACGTCTTTGAACGCCTCCGTATCGTAGCGGTCGCAGCCGGCCAGCATGTCGACGACGATCGAAGCCCTCTCCGCCGCAGGCACCTTGCCCCAGGCCGACCGAAGCGCCGCCGCACGCGCGCCTCCCGGCATCAGGCGAACCAGCGTCGCGACGGCCCAGGGGGTCTTCGCCGCGCATTCCTCCATACGCTTTCGCACGACATCGGCGCCGAGCAGGGGGCGACCCGCCTCCTCCTGAAGTTCCAACAGATCCCATTGATACTCCTGGAACCGTGCTTCCTTCTCGGCGACAAGATTCACAAATGTGTCAAGGAGAACGCCGTAGGCTTCCGCGCTCACCGCCTTCTTGGCGCGTGAGAGAAGCGCGCGTATCCGCGACCGATCCTCCCAGCTCTTTGAGTGAAGCACCGTTGCGCGAATCGCGAAGCTCGTCAGCGCGGAAACCGACGCCTCGTCGCGCACGAAAATCGCGGCGGAGACGAGCAGCTGCAGGAAAGGTAAATCTTCCGGACTGCTCTCCGTGAGCCTAGCGCTGCGGAGCAGAATCTTGACTCTCGAATCGTCGCCCTCTGCGAGCAGCGGAGTCAGCCGCGCCACCACATCGCGCAGCGGAAGCAGGCCGCGCGTGGGCTCGCCCTGAGCACGGCCGAGGCGCGCAAGAACCTTGCTCTTCTTCTCCTCGGGAACGGTGCACTTTTCCAACAAAGCAACGGCCGCCGCCTCGAAGCCCCGAAGAACACGCGAATCGACAGCCGCATCGAGGAGATCGCCGTCCTCGGGCATCTCCGCGAGCAGGGCGAGATCGGCCTCCTCGGCAAGCGCGACCCAGCCCATGCGAAGCGCGAGCTTCCTCAAGAATCCAGCACGCTCGCGAACGCGCGGGAGCGTGTCCAGCCTGCGCCCGCCCTCCCCTTCCTTGAGCGGCGGCAGGGCCTTTAGATCCCCGAGGAGCAGAGCCCTCTGCCGATCGAAGAGCGCGCGGGCCTGATCCTCCTGCGCCACCGCGAGCAATCCCGCAAAGACGCCGGGGAAGATCCGGTCGTACTCATTCTCATTCTTTGGAATCCACTCAAACTCCTCACCGGGCGCGCGCTCTTTCTTCGCCTGGGCGCCCGAGAGCGCGTGCTGTGCAAGCAGGATCTCTGCGGCATGAGAGTACAATTCCCACGCGCGCCCATCGCGCCCAAGCTGCTCGTGGAGTTCCCCCACTTTCAGCATCAGGCTCGGATCAAGCCCCTGGCTCGCGATCGCGCGTTCATACACTTCAAGCGCGCTCACGGCGAACGATTGCGATTCGAACGAACGACCGACCTGCCGCTGGAATGCAGCATAGTCGGGGACATCCCGCGCCATGGAGAACGCGCGCGACGCGCTCGCCACGTCGCCTGTTGCAAGAAATCCCTCTCCGAGCTCCAGATACACTTGAGGCGGCACGAGATCCCCAAGACCGATCAGCCTCCGCCCATAGGCGAGCCGACGGCCGTCGTCTCCGCCGCGCCGCTGCCTCTGGACGACGCCATTGATAATCATGTACGCGCCGTCATCTTTGCCCCGGGAGATATCCATGAGCTCCCGCAGCACGGAGCCGCGCTGCTCGCCGGCGATCGCGAGCGAGGCTTCGAGCGCGCGAAGCATCCCTGGCCGGTCCTCGAGATCCTCCGAGAGATCCGACACAAGGTGATAAAGATACATCTTATCGTGGCGCCGCGCGATGCGTTCGAAGGCGACCCGCCGAGCCCAGCGGAGCACGCCCTCCTTCGCGTTCATATTCAATATTCCGTCAATCGCAATCGTGAAGAGGTCATCCTTGTCCGCCGTCTCTGCGAGATATTGGAAGATCCCGACGGCGCGATCCGTCTTGCCGAGAGCCTTGAGCGTATTGGCCAACAGCAGGTAGACATCAATTCTCTCGGGGTGCCGGGCAAGGCCTCGACGGTAAGCCTTGGCCGCTTCCGCGTGCAGATTTGCCAGCGCGAGCACGCCGGCCTCGAATTCAGCGGTGTCCGACGGATTCTCAATTTGTGCAAGCTGCCGCAGCACCTCCCGCGCCTCCTGCGGGCGGCCGCGCTCGAGCTGACTCATGGCGAGCTGCCGGAGCCGGTCCGGCTTGCTCTCCGGATCGATCTCCACGAGCTTTCGGACGATACGCTCGAAGTTATAATAATCTTTGCCGCCGAGGTAGATGCGCGCCTTTTCCTCCAGCATGGGAATCTCGGCGCTCCCCTTCTGCTTCAGGTGCTCCTCGATGATCTCCGCGGCGCTCGCAGGATCGCCCACTTTTGTATACAGACGAGTGAGGAGCCCCGCCTCGCGGTCATCGGCTTTGCCTTCGAGCAGCCGCTCCTCGAGGTCGACGGCGATCTCGGCGAGGACCCCGAGCCGCGACGCAACGGCCATGAGGCGGTCCTCCGCCTGCCTGCGCCGGGGTATCGTGCTCACGCGGCGCCACAGATGTTGCCACATCTCCAGGGCGCGCTTCTCCTCGCCGACCTCCGACAGAAGCCACGCGAGCCGCATCTCCAAGTCCTCTTCCGCCTCAGCCCCGCCCCGCGCGTCCCGCACGGCCAACAGGACATCGGCAGCGCGCCGCTTCGCGCCGACGCGCTCGAACGCCTCCGAGAGCTGAATGCGCGCCGGTGACTTCGGATCCGCCTCCTTGTCGATCCGCTCTAATTGTGCAAGCGCCTGCTCGGCGCGTCCGCGTCGCAGATCGAGATCAAACAGAAAGAGACGCGCCGGGATCATCCCATCCGTCACAGTGGTGCACCGCTCGGCCAGCTCGCGCGCGCGCTCATCGAGCCCAAGGCTCGCCGCCGCCCGCGCCATTTCGAGGATCGGCAGCACGGCCTTGCTCTCCTCCACTCCGCGCCACACTGCGAGCGCCTCGTCCCGCTTCCCGCGTTCCAAATAATGTCGGCTCAAACCCTCGCGCCATTCGACGCGGTCGGGCTCGGCCTCAATCATCTTTTGATAAGTGGCTTCGAGGTCCTCGAGACGGCCCGCCTCCCGACACATCTCCAGCAGTTCGCGGCGCTGCTCCACAGTGAATTCCGAGCGCCCGCCGCCTTCGAAGAGCGCCATCGCCTCGTCGACGCGCGAGGTCTCCCGCAACAGATCGATCCATACTTTTCTCGACTCAGCGTCGAGCGATTGCTCTGCAGCAAATCGCTCGATTAGCTTCGGAATGGAATCGTCCGCCCGATGGGCCTCCACGAGCACCGTCAGCGCATAGAGCCGATCGCGCTTGAGCGCCGCCTCCCCGCGCGCTCTCCAGGCATGCTCCTGCGCTTCCGCCGGAGCCTGCGCGGAGAGCGCCCACTCCGCGAGCCGGATCTCCTGCTTGAATCGATCGGTGCCTTCTCCCGTCGATGCATACAGACGAATCGCCTCCCGGTGGCGCCCAAGCATGGCGAGCACCACCGCAGCGCGATTGCGAACCTCGGCGTCCACATCTGGCTCGAAACACCATCGATAGAGCGCCGAGTCGAGCGCCGCCGGCTGGCTCGCGGCCGCCCCCGCCGGCTTCGATGCAGGCGCGACAAACCCTTTCCGTTCCGATTTCTGAGACTCGAGCAGGGCTTTGCGAATTTGGCAGTGAGCTCTCGCCTCTCGATCGATGGCTTCTCGACCGGCCTCTTCGTACGCGGCGATCGCGTCCTCAACGCGCGCGAGGGCGTCCAGCAGGTGCGCCCGATGCAACAGAAGGTCCGCCCGCTTGCCGAGAGCGAGCACGCCATCGGTGCTGGTGAGCGCCTCCGGGAGCCTGCCCTCCGCGTGGTAGCACCAGGCGAGCCCTTCGAGCGCCGCGCGCTTCGCCGTGTCGGAGGCCGCTGGGTCGGTGGACGCTCGTCTCAGCGCCGCAAGGAAGGCATCGGAATCACCCTCCGCCGCGAGAGCCTCCCGCAGAAGATCGATCCACGCAGCAGGCGCGGGCGGAGTCTCGAGGTGCTTTCGAAGCTCCGCGGTGATCGGCGCAGAGAGCTCCGCCGCTCCCTCTTGCCTCACAGTCGGAGCAGCCGGCGACAGCGATGGAGCTGCGAAGGACGGCGCCCCACTCAAGCCGGCGACGACAAACCACAAAAGAGCGATCACAGCGAAGCCCCCGCGTCCAGGACATCCCGGCGCCGATAGAACACTTCCGCGAGGAAGACAAGAATGGCAAGAATCCATACAACCGAGGCGAGCTGGAGCACGGTGCGCGGCTGCTGCGGACCTCCGGCCCGCGGTGCGCGGACCGGAACGCCCTCGATCTGCAAAATGTCACCTTTCGTTGCGGCCGCCAACCGATCGAGATCGAGCCCGAGATCCTCCGGGACCGCGAGTTCCGCCAACTGATCAGCGCGTGCCGCGCAGCCCGCTCGCTGAATTCCGCGTCGCCCATCCCCCGCCGCGGAGACCTCAAACAATGCGTCGGTTGTCTCACCCACAAAAACTCTTCCCTCAAATATGCCGGGGGCGATCTCCTCCATCGGGAACTCCGACTGTGGCTGCGGGCCGTTGCGAAGGAGCTTCGCGAGCGGCCGCTCCGCACCCGCCTTTCGGCGCACGGCGCGCAGTATCACATCTCCGCGGCGACGCTCGACTTCGAGCGCGAAGGGAGCGCGCCCTTCTCCAGCCGTTCGAGCGAGTATGCGAGCGAGCATTTGTGAATACTCGGGTGTCGACCGCCAGGGCTCCGTGCCCGGGCCCGCCGGCTCGGTCATAAGTGCCGTCGAACGGCCGGCCCCGAACATGCGGGTCGCGAGGAGCGGATCGCGGGTCGTGGCGACTTCGAGCAAGACCTCCGCTCCGGGAACTGGAATAGTTTCCACATATCCGGCCACCTCGGCGAGCTTGGTGCGGTCGATGGCGCCCCACCAGCCGCGTCCGCCCCGCGCCGTAATGTTGAACTTCCCCGGCTTGTAGGCGGGAAGTCGCGAGCTGCTCGGCTGCTTCAGGAGGATCTCGGGAAGATTGAACCGATCGGGGACGGAGTAAAAGCGCCCCTTCCCCCAGTTCGCCAAGTTCACAAGAAACTCACTGTGGGCCTCCGCACCGACGAGCACTGTCGACACGGCGATTCCCTCCTCGGCCATCCGCCGTAGGAGCGGCTCGAAGGCACCGTTCTCCACTCCTCCGTCGGTCAGAATCAGGACGTGCTTATACCGTGTCTGTACGTTCTGCAATCCATAGAACGACTCTTCGATCGCCGGCAGGATCACTGTGCCGCCGCCGGCATCCATCCGGTTGATGGCGCGCTGGAGATCGATGGTGTTGGAAGCCGGCTGTATCGGTGCGGCCCAGCGCTTCGCGCCATAGAACTCCACAATTCCAACCTTGTCATGGGGCAGGAGCCGCCCCATGGCAAGCCGCGCCACCTCCTTGGCGAGCTGGATCCGCTCGCCGCCCATGGAGCCGGATGTATCAATAATCACGACGAGCGTCGTGCTCGGATCGCGCTTCTCCTCCTTCTGGATGCACTCCACAGGAAGTGCGGCCGCGATCGGTGACTCCGCCCAGCCGCCCGGCCCGAAGGCGGCCTCGCCGCCGCTCGCGAAAAGCCCCACGCCGCCGTCTCGCACCGCCGCAACGAGCGCCGACTCCAGCTCATCGGGCAGCGCCGAGGCCGGCGCATCGTCGAGCATTACGAGGTCGAATTGTTGAATCGGCAGCGGCTCCGGTCCGTCCGTCGCCGAGCGCTCCTGGAGATGGAACCCCGCGCCGAGGGCCGCGGCGACGCGGGCCGCGCCGCCCGCGGAGCGCCCGCCGAGATACAACACTTCAAAGGGCGAATAAACACCAAAAGTTGCTTCGACCGTTTCAGTCGCGCTCGACGCGCGCGCCTTGAGCTTCAAAAATCCGGGCGTCGGCGGCTCGATCTCAAGAGAAACGACGGTGTGCCCATCGCAGCGAATGCCCTCCGCCGAAGCAAGCTCGCCGGTTGGCCCTTCGAGGAGAACGCGCACATTCTTGCCAAAGCCCACAAGCTCGATTTGGATCGACGCCGAATGGCCCGCCCGCAGATCCTGCGCGCATGTGATCGATGCCGGGGTCGCAGGCATCCGCGCGCGCGAAAGCTTCACAATATGAACAGGTATGCCGCGCTCCTGCAAATCGGAGCAAGCATCGTCGAAATGCCGATCCGTCGAGGCGCCATCGCTGAGAATCGTAATAGATCCACGCCGACCCTCCGGGATCTCCAAAGCCGCCCACTCAAGGGCCGCGGAGAGCGAGGAGCCCTGCACGCGTTTTGTGCGCTCACCTCGGAAGGCTTCGCTGCCGCCCATGACGACGACCGACCGCTCCACGTGCGCAGGGAGCGCGTCCATCGCCGCGCGCGCGGCATCCTGGGCCCGCGCGCGGTCGGCCGCGTCGACGCTCTCGCTGTCATCCACCACAAAAACTGCAATCTCGCCGCGATCCTCGAGCTCGAGCCTCGGCCGGGCGAGCCCGAGAACGATGAGCGCCACGCAGAGCGAGCGGAGCAGCGCATGGAGTGCGTCGAATCGCGCGCTGCGCACGACCCACGGCAATACAGCCAGTGGCAACAAAAGGAGCCACAGGGGCGATTGGAACAGCGCGCTCACGGGATCCGCTCCCGGCGCAGAAGCTGCCATTCCACACAAAGCAGGGCGAGCGCCGCCAGCGCGAGCCAGGGAGCCGGATCGAAGGCTGCCCCAGAGGGCAGCGGTTTCAGCTCCGCCGCCTCGCTCTCCGAAAGCCCCACGGAGGCTTCGCGGCTCAATAACGACGAGATCTGTGGGCTCTCATCCTTGGCAGCCCACACTCCTGCGCGAGGCACTCGCAGGGCGCCGCCGATCGCCGCGAGCCGCGGCCGCTTTGGCGCGGCAATCTCTGCGCTCGGGTCCCGCAAGATTCTTCCGGCTCCGAGGGAGGGCTCTATCGGCGGAATCGACGCAAGCCAACGAATGCCGCGCGCCACGAAGGCCGGGAAGGCGCGCCCCAGAACAAAATTGTAACGACTGCTGAGCAACTCGTTCCAGATCCTCAAGAAACGCACGGGGGCCGTCCGGAGCCGAACCTCCATGGCGCGCCCCGCCGCATCGGCCAGCTCGGTGCCGTCGATCTCATCAAGTCCGAGCTCCTCGAATGCAGACCGCAGCGCGCGCTCAGCCTCCTCGTCCGCCGGAGATCCGACCTCGAAAGCGGCGCCTTCGGCGTCCTCCGAAAGCACCATCTCCGGAAGCGCGGCTCGCCCGCTCTCCGAAGACGATCTCACGAATACCTGAGGGGAATCTTCTGTAAGAACCACCCCGGGGTCGGCACGCAGCACGGCGGCAACGACGGGCGCAACGCGCGCTCCGACCGCCACGCGAATCCGATCGCGGCGCGGGAGCCGCACGGCTGCCTGATCATCGGCGGGCCATACGTCGCTGGCGGCGATCTTCACTTCCAGCAAATCTCCGTTCGCCGCCAGATCGTGCAGCGACACGCGGAGCCCGGCCGGCCCGGCCAGCGCTGACCACCCCTCAAGCGGCTTGCCTTCCAGAGTGACTGTCAACTCCTCTGGCCGCAGCACCGCGCCGCCGGCCGTCGCCGCCTCAAATTGTGCATCGATGCGATCCCACGCGCCGGAAGCGGCCTCCCGCACGCCGAGCGCCGTGATGCCGCGGTTGGCACCTCGAGGCACGCCGTCGCTGCGCCACAATGCGACCCCTTCAGGCAGCAGCGCTGCCCGATCCTTACGAATCGGCGCTACGCCAAAAATCTCGATGTCGAGACCGAGCGCCCCGCCCCGCTCCTGCAGGAGCGTCTCAAGGGTCCTCTCCACGGTGGGAGGACACAGTTCCGGCGTCAATCCCGAGAGACGGCTCTCGAGGAGGGCGAGATCCTCGCCCTCCATCAGTAAGGTCCGAGTTCGAGCGCCGGACCAAAGAACTCTCGTGCGCGCACGTGGGGAGCGTGCCGCAGCATCCTTCAATGCGCGCACCGAGGATTCGAAGAGATCTCCCTCGAGCGCCGCCGCGGAGCCGTCAAGAATAAATACAGCCCGCCGGCTCCCTCCTGCCCCAAGGTGGGGACCCGCCGCCGCGAGCCACAGGAGCAGCGTCAGCCCCAACAAAAGCGCATAGGTCCAGGGGTGGCGAAAGCGCTTCACGAGCACGCGTGCTCGGGACTCCTCCACAGCCTGGCGCCAGAACATCGACGTCACCACGCGCACCGTTCGGTACCGAACGCGCAGGCGATGCAATAGATAGAGCGAGGCCGCGAGCGCAAGCGCTCCGGCGGCGACCATCCACGGGGAGAGCCAGGCGAAGCTCACACTCGCAGCACCCCCGCCTCGAAGAGGGCGGCCAGCTGGGGCAACACCTCGGCGTCGGCATCGACGGAGACGAGCCCGGCGCCGCGCGAGCGGGCGAATTCCGTCAGGGACTCAACAAATCGATCATAGGCATCCCGATAGCGTGCGATCACTGAGGGCGTCAACGACACCTCCGTCGGCTCGCCTCCCTCACAATCAAGAATCCGCCAATCGCCCGAGAGAGCCGGCTCCCGGTCCGTCGATCGAACGAGCTGCACGAGAAGCAGTCGGTGGCGCAGCTTGCGCATCGCCTCGATCTGTGCCTCAATACCCGCGGGATCGAAGAAGTCAGAAATGATGCAGACGAGTCCTTCCCGCAGCCCAAGCGCGCGGAGCGACTCGAGCGCGCCCGTGAGATTCGTGCGGCCGGCCGGCTCGAGCCCCGCCAGCAGCTCTGCCATTTGGTGAACTCGGCCTTTCCCGGATGCCGGACGCTGCAGAATCCGCAAATCCTCAGCCCAAGGAAAAAGGCCGACGCGATCGAGCTGTCCAAGGCTCACAGCGGCGAGAGCAAGTGCACACTGAAGCCCCGCCCGCGCCCTCGGGGGCTCTTCGAGCCAAGCACTTTCGGAGATGTCAGGCAACAAATAGAGCGGAAGGTCCTCCAACTCCTCGCTCAGCCGTACGACGAGCCTCCCGAGTCGGCGATGAATGTTCCAATCAACGCGACGCAAATCATCGCCCGGCGAGTACGGCCTGTAGTCGCGGAACTCGATGCCGGCGCCGAGCTCGCGCGAGCGCTGCTCGGCAAATCGACCACGGGGCGCCACGCGCCGTGCCGTGATGCGCAAGGCCTCGAGCGATGCCAAGAATCGCTCGTCGCACAGCGTGCGTCGGTCGAGTCGGGGGCTCACGCCGCCGGAGCCGCCTTCGAGAGAACTTCACGAACGATCTGCTCGGCGTTCACTCCCTCGGAGTGGGCGCGGAAGTTTACTTGTACGCGATGGCGCAGCACGGCCGGTGCGACGGCGCGCAAATCCTCCTCCGCAATGGCGAATCGCCCGGCGAGAAGTGCTCTCACTTTAGCGCCCAGCAGGAGCGCCTGCGCTCCGCGCGGCGACGATCCAAGCGCTACGAGGTCATTGACTCGCTTCGTCGAGTACTCGCCGCCCGGTTGGGTCGCCATCACGAGGCGGATCGCAAATCGCTGCGCGTGCTCAGGCACAGCCACCGCCCGAACCACCGGGCGAAGCTCAAGAATTTCCGCCCCGTTCGAGACCTTCGCCACCTCGGCGTCAGCGGTGCCGGTCGTGCGCTCGAGGATCGCCGCGTACTCCTGCTCCTTCGGATACCCCACCAGCAGCTTGAAAAGGAATCGGTCGAGCTGCGCCTCCGGGAGCGGATAGGTGCCTTCCTGCTCCACCGGATTTTGTGTGGCCATCACACAATAAGGCTCCTTGAGCGCGATCGTGCGCCGCCCGACGGTGATCTGCTTTTCTTGCATCGCCTCGAGCAGCGCCGACTGCGTCTTCGGAGTGGCGCGATTGATCTCGTCGGCAAGCACGAGATTCGCCACCAGCGGCCCCTCCTGGAACTCGAGGCGATGGGTGCCACCCGGCCCTTCCACGAGCACCATCGTGCCTTGGATGTCGGCGGGCATCATGTCGGGCGTGAACTGGATGCGCGAGAACGCCAGATCGACGGCGCGCCCGAGCGTCCGGACGAGCAGCGTCTTGCCGAGCCCTGGCACGCCTTCGAGCAGAACGTGGCCTCCGGCGAACAGTGCGCTCAGCACGCCCTCGACGACTTCGTCCTGCCCCACCATCACTTTTCCGAGCTCGCGCTGGATCTTGGAGTAAACGGCTCGAAATCGCTCCGCTTGGGCGCGGGCTGTGGCCGCATCGGCGGTTGCTTGGGTCTGGCTCATGGTTTTTGTGGAGATGGATCCGTAATTCTCAGAAAAAAGCTGCGGATGACCTCGTGCAGCCACTGCTCCGTCTCGAAGCGCGCCACCTTTCCGATGGGCGCCGTTCGGACTGCACGCTCCGTAGCAACGATCGGCGCCGCCTCCTCCGCATGGGGCTCGACGCGCTCTTGTGTGATCTTTGTTCGCCCGGGATTCGGCTGCCCCTTCACATGGTCGGGAATCGGAACGCCGAGAACGAGCGAAGCCACACCCCGTGATTTTTTCTGCTCGCTCGGACCGCCGCGTCCGTTGGCGTCGGGGCTCGGCTGATTGCCGAATCCGATCTGTAGATCCCGGTTCACCGCCGGCCGCCGGTCACGCAAGCTCGGCTGCAGGCCCCCGCGCGCTTCCTGCTCGCTCTCCTCGTCGTCGATATCGGCGTCCTCGGAGAGCGGCGGCTCCTCGTCTTGTGTTACTTGATCCTTGCTGGCCCAGTCGGTAGCCCCCGGGTTCTTGCTCGAGCCCGAGCCCACGCCGCGCCCTGCCGTCGCTCCCGATTCTTGCATGGGTTTGCGTTTTGTCGATTCTGTCTCCGGCTTCGGGGTGCGCGGCTTTGGTTTCTTGGCATTCGGCTTGGGAGGCGGCGCTTGCGTCGACGGCTGAGCTTGCGAGGAGGGCACGCCAAGCGAATCGCTCGGATGCCGCGACGGCGAGGCGTCGGCCGATCGACCCTCACCGCTCTTGCCGGCGCTCTCGCGCGCCCGCGCCTCTCCGGGGTCGCTGGCGCGCCGCTCCTCGGGGCGCTTCGCCGCGAGGAGATCCTGTGGCCGGCGCGGCTTCGGCTCCGGCGGAGGCGGCGTCTGCGGCTCCGCTCCAGTGTTACTTTTCGCCGGACGCGATCCCGGCGCCGGCAACGCGGCGACGGTCTTCGAGTCCTCCAGTTGGATCTGTGGACTCACGATCGCCGGCAAGCAGGCGGCAAGCGCCGCGGCCACGCTCGCGGCCGCCGGCATCCAGAGGGCGCGACGCGGGAAGGGCGCGCTCGGCTCTGCCGCCGGCGCGTGCTGTGCCGCCCTCTCGAGCACGGCGCGCGCGTCTTCCACAGCGGCCTGCTCGAAGGGAGTGCGCACGCCCGCCTCGAGCAGCTCGTCGGCGGTCAGCAATCGGTCGCCGGAGTGGAGCTCCCGATCGATTATCACTAATCCCGACCGTGAGCGAAGCTCACGAATCCGCGCGCGCCCGCAGGCCACGGCGCTGGCACCCAAGAGGAGCGCCCACGGCGCTGCGGCCGCCCACACAATTCCAGGCGAAGAGTACGGTCGTTCCGCGAGCGAATGCGCGCCCCAAGCCGCCGCAATCGTGAGCGGAGCAAGCCAAGAAAACGGGGCTGCTGCGACCCAGGCCGACGCCGCCGCGCGACGGCTCTCGCGACCGCGCACGATCGCATCCACGCGCGTCCCTTCGCGCTCAATCTCCGCGCGCGAGATGGCCGTCATCGGACGGCCTCCTCGGCGGCCAGGTCGAGAAAAGTGCATTGATATACTTCTCCCGTTTCACCGTTGCGCAGAACAGCCACAATGGAGACCTGCCGGTCGTCGATCCGCACCGGCCCCTTCGGCACCTGCGCCAATCCGGCTTCCATCTGGGCGTCGAGCCAGCGCCCATTCCGCTTCTCGATCTCCCCGAGGTCGCCGCCGAAATCGACCTCGGCGAATGCGCGCTCGGGCCGGTACGGCTCACCGAGCAGGCTCTTCGTCAACGATCCCCGGACAACCCACCGCTGAATGACTACTCCGCTTTTACCACAAAAGAGCACGCCGCGCTCGACGAGAAAAATCTGCACGAGACCGTTCTCGGCCTCATTTCCAAAGAGCGTGAGCTTGCCCGAGATGCGCCGGCCCTCGAGCTTCGCCTCGAGCGTGAGATCGTGGTCTGCGGGGACCTCGAGCCGTGCCGCCGTCCGCGAAGCGCACACATCAAAGATCTGCTGCTTGAACCGCGAGAGACCGCCTCTCGGTACTTGCGAGGCGCCGTCCAGCCAGTGAGACGGCTGTCCTGCCGAGAAGCGGCTTCCCATCGCCGCCGAGAGCTCATTCACGAGCGGCTCGAGCCGCGGCTCCGCGATGTGATATGTGAGTAGGATCAGCTGCTTGCGGGAAAAGTGATCTCGAAGGCCGTCGGCTGCGAGCGCCGCTCCGATCTGCGGTTTGAAGTGGGCGTTGGTGTAAAGCTCGGCCAGCACGGTGCGCGTCGGCGGCTCCTCGCCCTCAGGAATCTTGTATTTTGACGCAACCCCGAAGCCCTCAATTTTCCCTTCGATGCGCTTCTCGATCCGATCGACGGAGAACGATTCCACTTCCTGCAGCTTCGGCTGAACGCGCTCAAGTCCCTCGGCGGCGGCGGCGCTACTCTCTGCTGAGAGGAGCGCTTGCAAGTATCTTGAGAATGCGCGTGTGAACCGCTGCTCCTGTTCGTAATAGCGCCCGAGGTCAAGATTGATCGGACCGTCGTCCGGCAAACCAAACGCTGCGGAGAGCAGATGCTTCCAGGCATCCTTGCCGCGGCCGCGATCCAGCAGGATGCGCCCCATGCGCCCGTGGATTTTGTGAACCGCGTCGGGGTAGCGATCCTTGCGCCCGTCGACAAGCCCGAGCTCCCCTGCGAGGAGCGCGAGATCGGGCCTTGCCGTCGCCGACATTCGCTGCAACAGATCGAGCGCGGCCGTCGATTGAAGATCCTCGGGACGCGTCGAGAGCAGCACCTTCATCGAAGCGTGAATCTTCTCGGGGGCGGCGCCCTTCTCAATCTGTAGGTCGAGTACGCGCTCGGCCGCCTCGGGTGCGAGCCGCTCCTTGGGATAGTGCGCGAGCCACAACTCGAGAGCCTCGGCCCTCTCCTCCGTTCGAGCGCGAAAGAACTCCCAATCGGCCGTCGGAAACGAAGGCGGAGCCGTCGGCGTCCAGAGCGCCGAGCGATTCGTGCGGTCGATCTCGACCTTGAAGTGCTTCAGCAGATTGAGCCCCGTGATCCCGACCACCCCTTCGGGATGACGGTGCCGAATCTCTTCGGGGCGCAATGCCACATATTTCGCGATGTCGACCTCGCCGAGCGTGAGCGGCCCCACGTCACCCGCGGGCTTGGCGAGCTCCTCACATAAATCGCGGTCGATGATGGTGTCGTAGGCGATAGTTCCGAGGCCGAGCACTCCCGTGCGTTCTCCGATTTGCACTCGAGCCCAGCAGACTTGATTGAACTCCGAAATCGGAGTGCGGAAGGATCCTCGCGGAGTCGGCAGCTCGTCGTCGGTCCTCGCCTTCGGCGCTCCGATCTCAAGAATCCCCGCTCCCACGTCGAGCGTGAGGCTGAAGCCGCGCAACACCTTCGCCCCGAGTGTACCGACGACAGCGTTCTCGCCGAGCTCCTTCGAATACCATTTTGTAAACTTCTCGTAGGGCTCCAGCTCGCCGAGCTCGATGCGCTCCACGGGGATCTGCAGGTCGGGCAGGTGCACGGTCACCGTGCTCGGCGTGCCGTCTTCGGCGATCGCCTCGATGCCGCGCACCGCCTGATTGTGGAGGACTAGTCCGACCGGCGCCTCGAGGTCCAAGAAGAGGTTGGCAGAGATGCGCTTGTTCGCCGAGAGCTGGCACGCGACCACGAGCTTTCCCTGCACGATCTGTACGGGGATCGGCGCGAGGGCAACCGCCGCGCCGTCTTGCGTCGCAGGAGCCCCCTGCGCGCCTTGCGTTGGCTGCACCGGCGGAACTCCCAGTGCGAGGACCCTTGCGGCGAGTAGCAGCCGTGCCAGTGCCAGCATGTGTACGAATCTCGGACGAAGCGCTCGAAGTCTCACCGGGACCGCAGCCCTGCCCGGCGCGCTCCCATTCCGATACCGCGGCGGGCGGCCGTTGAGCCGGGGATTCGCTGCATCTCGGCTATCGCCCGCCCACCTTGTCGGTGCCGAGCGGGCGGTCGCTCGCAGCGGACGCGGCGTCGCGCGGCGTGCCCTGGATCTCGCCGAAAGCCCAATTGTCCATTTTCATGGTCACTGTGATCTCAACCCCGACCGGCACGCTCACGGCGACCGGAACGAAGCCGAAACCTCAACAATTCCCCGGGAGCTGTGTGTGAATCAGCGATTCTCCCGTGGCCTTGTTCTTCACAAAAAACTCGGGTGACTTTCCGAGCGGCAGGAAGCTCGAATACTCCTCGCCGAGGCGTCCATACACCCAAAGATCCCATGGAGTAAATGTAACCATTCCGCCTTCGCGCGAATATTGAAACTCCGCCGAGACGGGCCCACCCCAGGTGATCACTTGCGACCCGTCGTCCGGCACAACGATCGGCTTCGAGCGTCCACGCGCGATCTTCGCCTTGCTGTCGCCGAGCACGATCTCGCCGGAGACGAGCTCATACTCGCCCGCGGGAATCGAAAGGCCGCGCTTTGCCTTGGCCATGCTGAAGGAGTGCTTGCCGTCCCGGCTGCGCACGATAGCGGCGCGGAGCTTGGCCTTTGATTCGAAGAGCGTCGTGAGGTCGAGGAGCCCGGCCGGTCCGCTGTACGGTTCAACTGCCATCGAGGAGCCGTCGCGCGCGACCTCGAGGCTCCAGAGCTTCCCTTCGACGGAAATCACTTTCGACAGAAAGCTGGCCGCCGCGTCGCGCCCGACCACGACGGCGTCTTCGCCGACATCATTGAACGAACCATTCAGATTCTGATCAATAATCTGAATCGGGGTCTCGCCCACTTTTCCGGTCATGGAGCCGCCGGCCGAGAACATCCAGGGGCCGCCGTTGAATCGGGCAAGCCGCACCGGGTAGCGAATTGCATTGCCCTCGGGGCTCTTCCCCGTGAGCGTTAGCGACGCCTCCTCGCCCTCCACTCGGGCGTCGGGATGGCCATCGCCGTCGAGATCGGCCCGCAGCACGTCGCCTTCGAGCACCGTCGCGAACCGAGCCCCGCCGGAATGCCGCACCGGGAATCCTCCCGCGACCGTTTCCCATCGAGCCGCTGGAAGGGTGACATCGCCGAGCTTCCAGAGCTTCGGCTCGAGGTCGACTCGAACCGGCGCCGAATTCCCGCTTCGGCCGAGGGCGGGAAGGGCAGCAGAGAACGGGGTGGCGAGCAGCAGCGCGGCGAGCGGTTTCATGCGGCAGCCCAAGCGCAGAAGGGTGGAATGCGCAGAGAGATCGTGTTGAGAGTGTACTGCGAATGGGGGAATCCGGCAGCACGCGGTGTGACGGCGACCGCCGCTCCAGCGATGCAAAAAAATCGAGACGGGCGCCGACGATCGAGCCCGCCAACCAGGCGATCGCGCCCGCCGCCGCGCAGCTTCACAGCCGTTACTTCCGCCGCTTGTATTCGATCTTCATCAGCATCGGGTCCTCTTTCCCCTTCGACTTTTCATACATCCAGTGGATGGAGTTGTCGTCATCGATGATCTCGGTGATGTGCATCATGCGCACTTTTTCGCCGGCAGGGTTGAACTCGTCGCCTTCCATCACGAGGTTCTTCCCCTCGAGATTCCCGACACTGACCGACATGATCGGGTTCCACGCATCCACCCAATGGGATGTATACACTTTCTTTTCTTGGTCGTACCCCATGATATTGTGACCTTTGAAGGGCCTCCCATTGAAGTTGCATTCGAAGTCGGCCACGACCCAGAATCCGCCGATCGCGCGCACCGTTTCGACCCCCTTGGATGCCTGTCCGCCCACATGGAGCACGCAGTCGAACGTGCCGACTCGCTTTGTAAGGAATGCGTGTTCCTTTGTCGGCTCCGGCATTGCCGGCATGCCGCTGCCCTCTGCAGAAGGCTTGGAGTCCTGGGCGGCCGGCCGGTCGGCCTTCTTGTCTTGGCGAGCGAAAAGGGCGGCGCCGACGCCGACGAGCAGCAGGGGAGCGGAGAGCGAAAGGAGGGCGGTTCGAGCGAACATGGAATCTCCGGGGAAAGGAACGGCTGCCTCGGGCGGACGGCTGAGCAGCGCCGGAGCATTGAAGGGAGCCCCTCGGCGAAGGTCAATGCTGAGCCCTCCGCGACAGGTCCGTGAGCCACCGAGCTGCGCGAAGCGTGGGTGAACTGGCGCCGATCGCTTGCGACGATGGCCGATGTCTGAGGCTGGCACGCCGCTCGCTCCTGCCCGCGGCCCCACCTCGAAAGCGTTCGACCTATGCTCCGCACGATTGTCTTCTATGCCTTGGCGCTCGTTCTCGCGGGCGCCGGGCTGGCTTGGATTCTGCACCTCGGAGCGCCGCTCCAGGCGCCGGAGCCCATCGGAATCGAGCGGTTCGGCTCCGGACAAATCGCAAAAGATACGCATACGCTCGCGCGAGTTCTGTTGGCGCTCGCATGCATATTAGTGGCTTCACGAATTCTGGGGCGCATCTTCCTGAAGTTCGGGCAGCCGAGAGTCGTCGGCGAGATCGCCGCAGGGCTGCTCCTCGGCCCGTCGGCTCTCGGGGCGCTCTCGCCAGCGGCGATGCATTGGATTCTTCCCCAGCAGGTCGCCCCCTACCTCGCGCTTCTCTCCCAGGTGGGCGTCGTTCTGTTCATGTTTCTCGTCGGGCTCGAGCTCGATCCCGCGAGGCTCCGCTCAAAAGTTCACTCATCGATCGCGGTCTCCCACGCCAGCATCGTGCTGCCCTTCGTGCTGGGCGCCGTCCTGGCGCTGTACGCTTATCCGCGGGCCTCGACGAGCGACGTGCCGTTTTCGATTTTTGCATTGTTCATGGGGGTCTCGCTGTCGGTGACGGCGTTCCCCGTGCTCGCGCGCATTCTCAATGATCGCGGGATGACGCACACGCCGCTTGGGGTGCTCGCGCTTACGAGCGCCGCCGTCGACGACGTCACCGCGTGGTGCCTTCTTGCTTTGATTGTGAGCTTGATTCGGAACCAGGGCGAAGGCGCGTGGATTCCGGCGGGGCTTGCGGTGGCTTACGTCCTCGGAATGCTCCTGCTCGTGCGGCCAGCCGTGAAGTGGCTCGCATGCCGATGGTCCTCCTATGCGGAGAGGCAGGCGACGCTCGCTGTGGCTATGGCTTTTTTATTGGTTTCCGCGGTGATCACAGAGGCGATTGGCATCCATGCCATCTTCGGTGCATTCCTCGCAGGGGCCGTCGTGCCCGCCGAGGCGCCAGCGGTGCGCGCCATCCGCTCGCGCGTCGAAGACCTCGTGCTCGTTTTGTTGCTTCCGGCGTTTTTTGCGTTTACCGGCATGCGCACCGAGATCGGGCTGCTGGCTGACGCCGAATCGTGGGTTCTGTGCGGCCTCGTGCTGCTCGTGGCCTTCGCCGGCAAGCTCGGCGGCAGCTTCGCTGCGGCGAAGCTTTCGGGAGTGCCGACCGCAGACGCCACGCGCCTCGGCGTGCTCATGAACACGCGTGGGCTCATGGAGCTCGTCGTCTTGAACCTCGGCCTTGACCTGCGCGTCCTCTCTCCGCGCCTTTTCACCGTGCTCGTCGTGATGGCGATCGTGACGACGTTCGCCACGACGCCTCTCCTCCAGCTCATCGACGCCCTCGAGCGAGTCCGGGGCGGCGCCAATGGTCGAGAGGAGCGGGCTCGCGCGCCGAGGTCCCATGCCACAGAATCCGAGTCGACGCTCGCCCCATGAAAACGCAACGATTCGACGCCATTCTGTGGGACCTCGACGGCACGCTCATCGACAGCGAGCCGCTGCATCGGCGCGCGATCCACGAGACGCTCGAGGATCACGGCGTGGAGTCGGGACGGCTCGAGCCGCGCGATTTCGTCGGGCGCGGCGAGAAGGATTTTTGGGCTTTCGCCCGCGAGAAATTCGGGCTCGCGCTGGAGGTTCACGACCTCGTGAGCCAGAAAGATCAACGATACGAGGAGATCGTTCGCCTCGAGCTGCGCACCATGCGCGGGGCGGTTGGAGCCCTTCAACGATTCCGCGCCAGCGGGCTCCCCATGGCCATCGCGTCAGGCTCCTCGCCGCGCGCCATCGCGGCGGCAGTGAGCGCCGTCGGCCTGGGACATTACTTCCAGCACCTCGTCTCGTCGCTCGACCCCGAGGTGCCGCGCAGCAAGCCGCACCCCGATGTGTTTCTGGTTGCCGCCGCGCGGCTCGGCGTCGATGCGCGCCGCTGTCTCGTCATCGAGGACGCCGAATGGGGCGTGCGCGCCGCGGTCACTGCACAAATCCCAGTGGTTGCCATTCCCAATGATTGGACTCGCCACCACGACCTCTCCGGCGCCACCTGGCAGCTCAAGTCTCTCGACGACCTGCACCTCGATCGACTGCACTAATTCAAGGGAAAGCCCTCGCGATGGAGCAGTGCACGAAAGCTCGAAATCTGCGCGAGCGCCCGCCACTCCTTCATTGAGAAATGGGGTCGGCGCGCCATTGCCAAGCGATAATTGAGAAGTGGGGTCGGCGCGCGCGCCGACCGGTCTCCGCGGGGCGCGCCCCGCGCGGTGGCGGTCGGATTGTTGGTCTTGAAGCCGTGGCTGGGTTCTTCATCCGGCGGCGCATGCGCCGCCGAAACCGTCGCGCGCGATGCCCGCGCCCTACGGCATCCTTGATAGCTGCAAGTAACCCCGCGCCACGGGATCATCTGCAGGTTCGAGCGCGTCCACGCATTCACAAATAAGTGACGGCTTGGAATGGGGCGTGGGTCGGTCTTGGCGCGGCGAGTTCCGCAGACGCGAGGCCATGGCGCGCGCAGAATCCGACTGGCGCGATGCGCCGGTCGGATTCTGCGCAGCCATTGGGCCGCCGAGCATCGGGAGGCCATGACAGGATTCCTCCGCAGAGCGAGCGCGAGGAATCGGCGCTCAGCGCAAGGCGCGCGCCGCAGGCGTAGCGAGAAGCTACGCCGAGGACGCGCAACGCCGCGCTGGGCGCCGAGGCCCGCGCGCAGCTCGGAGGAATCCTGGAATGGCCTCTTGGACTGTACACTGCCGAGCCAAGACCGACCACGCCCCATTCTTCACAAGTCACAACTCGACAACCTCGCGCGCACGCGCGCGAGAGCCGGTCGGCGCGCGCGCCGACCCCACTTCAGAAGCAGAAAGTCCCCGCGCCAGCCCCACTTCAGAAGCAAAGAGAGTACGACCTGACCCCACTCAAAAGAGCATAGAGAGCACGAGCTGGCCTCACTTAAGAGGCAAAGAAAGCACGACCCGACACAACTCAGGAAGCAGACAGTTCCCACGCCGACCCCAGTTAAGAAGCAAAGAAAGCACGCACCGACCCCACTGACCCATCGGCCATCAGCTCCATCGCTGTGGCCCACGCGCAGCTTCCAAGACTCCCGAAAACTCCATCCCGCGCTTCCGACAATCGCCCTCTCCCCTACGCGAATCGCTCTGGGCGCAACAAATCGAGAGCAACTGCTCCGCCCTCCCCCTCCAACACCGCGGCTACCAGCTCCGCCGTCACCGGAGCCAGGCTGAGCCCCATCATCGCGTGCCCCGTGGCAATGATGAGATTCGATACGCCGGGCCAGCGGCCGACGTAGGGCAGCCCGTCGGGTGAGCAGGGGCGCAGCCCCGCCCACGGCTTCACCGTTTCGACCCACGACGGGTCGAACGCCGGGAAGTACCGAGGGATCGACTTCACAATTCCCCGCAGCCGCGCCATGTTCACAGAAATATCGCGTGCGCCGAGTTCCATCGTGCCGCCCACGCGAAGCGCGCCGGCCATCGGCGTCACCGCCACTCGCGCCTCCACCAGAATCGAACAGGTTGTGGGAGCCCGCTCCGGCTCCGCGATTGTGAAACTATATCCTTTCCCGGCCTGCAAAGGCACGCGCATCCCCGCCGTCCGCAGCAGCGCGCTGCTCGCAGCGCCGCCTGCGACCACATATTCTTCCGCGTCGAATCGAGCCGGAGCGCCCTGCTCCGTCCCCTTCGCGCCGACAATGCGCGATCGGTCGCGCTCCAGAACAACCACCTCCGCGCCGCGGCGAACCGCCACGCGAAGGCGCCGGCACTCCGCTTCGAGCCACGCCAACAGATGCGTCGGCGAAAGGTGTGCATCTTCACCAATCCATACAGCTCCCGCCACGCGCGTCGGCCAGCTCGGATCCGCGGCCTGCGCGCCATCGGCATCCAGCACCCTCGTCGTGAGCCCCAGCGCCCGCCCCTCCTCCGCCATGTGGGCTTCCTCATCGAGCGCCGTCTGCGTCGCGCAAAGCATCAGCATCCCCTTGCCTTCGAGGTGAAACGCGCCGCCGCTCTCGCGCGACCACATTTCATATAGTTTTCGGCTCTCGAGGTTGAGCCGCACCAGCGTTCCCTTGGAGCGCGCCACATGCGCCTTCGAGCAGCTCCGCCAGAATTGAACACCCCAACGCAACAGATCCAAATCGAGCCGCAGCGGGAGCGCGAAGGGCCCTTCCGGATCGGTGAGCCACCAGCGCAGCCCCTTTCCGACCATGCCCGGCGCCGCCAAAGGCACAAAATGGCTCGGCACCACCATACCGGCGTTTCCCGCCGAGCAGCCAACGGCCGGCTCGCGCTCGCGGTCGAGCACGACGACCTCGCGGCCGCGCAGCGCGAGCGCCCGCGCCGCCGCGAGGCCGATGACCCCGCCGCCGATAATACAGATCGGTCCGGCCACGCGGCTTCCTCCCTGCCGCCCAGCCTACATGTCCACGTACTTCGGGCCGCCCGTCCCCTCCGGGACGGTCCAATCAATCACCTGGTAGGGATCGGCGATGTCGCACGTCTTGCAATGCACACAATTGCTCGCATTGATGCGGAGCTGGCGCGACGTGTCGTCCCATTCATACACATAGGCCGGGCAGAAGCGCTGGCAGGGATTCCCGTACTCCTCGCGGCAGCGGGTTGCACAGATATTGGGATCCAGAACCTTCAGGTGCGCCGGCTGGTCCTCGTCGTGCATCGTGCCCGAGAAGTAAGCTCCCTTGAGCTTGTCAAAAGTGAGCTTCTCGTCGAAAGCCGCTGCGTTGCTCGCCTTCTGTCCATCCTCGCCCGAGCGAAGCCGGCGGATCTGCGTGTGGTCGGGGTGCGCTCCGCGCCGCGCGCCCAGCAGCTTGCCGCCGGAGAGCACGATGAGCCCGGCCCGCAGCGAGCCGGTCCAGAACCCTGAGCCCTCGAAGCACTGGTGAAAATTGCGAACTTCGTACAGCTCTTCCTTCGCCCACGACGCCTCGAACAGCCGGTGATACTCCGCGAGGGTGCCGTCCGAATAGTCTTCTTTCTGGATTGCGGCATAGAGCGCGTCGGCGGCCAGCAGCCCCGACTTCATGGCAAGGTGAATCCCCTTCAGCCGCGCCGAGTTCAAGAATCCTGCCGAATCGCCGACGATCAAGAATCCATCACCCCACATCTTCGGCATCGCGAAATAGCCGCCGTAGGGAAGCGTCTTCGCTCCGTACCGCACCAGCGTGCCGCCCTCGAGGATCGCCTTCAGGAACGGGTGCGTCTTCCACCGGGAGAACGCCGCGTGCGGATCGAATCGCGGATCCCCATAGTTGAGACCCACCACAAATCCGATCGAGACCTTGTTCTCCTTCAGCCCGTAGATCCAGCCGCCGCCATATTGCCCGCCCTCCAGCAGCGGAAAGCCGGCTGTATGAATCACTTTTCCGGGAATCCCCTGCTTCACCTCCCAGATTTCTTTGAAGCCGGTGCCGTAGGTCGCCGGATTCTTGCCGGAGTCGAGCTTGCGCTCCGCAATGAGCTTCTTGGCGAGCGAGCCGCGCGGCCCTTCGCCGAACACGGTCACCTTCGCCTTCACATCCATGCCGGGCGTAAATGTAGACTTCGGCTGCCCGTGCTTGTCGACGCCCATGTCCTTCATGCGGACGCCGACGACGCGGCCGTTCTCCTCCAGGCGCGAATCGGCCGCGAAGCCCGCATACACATCGACGCCCTCCTTCTCCGCCAGATCCTTCAGCCAACGCACGACGCGATAGAGCGAAACGATGCGATTGCCGTGGTTGTGAAACGGCTTCGGCAGGAGCGCGCCGCGCAGGGCGTGGGAGCCGCCTTTTGTGAGGAATCGCAGCTCATCGTCGGTCACCTCGCCGTCGTGCGGGAAGCCGAGCGCATCGAAGTTCGGCTCCAGCTCGCGCAGCGCGCGCAGGTCCATCACCGCCCCGGAGAGCTGATGGTGCCCCACCTCCTCGCCCTTCTCGAGGACGAGGATGGTGGCTTCCTTGCCGGCCGCCTTGAGCTTGCGCTTGAGGGAGATGGCGCTCGTGAGCGTGGCAGCGCCCGCGCCGACGTAGAGGACGTCGACTTCGAGGGTGTCGCGATCCATAGGGCGCCGACTCTAACGAACGGCGGCCGGAAGCCCGCGCGCCACGGGCGCCGTTTCCCTCCCGGCGGAGCGTCCGCAGGGCAGGCGGCCAGAGACGGACGATCCCCTCGAACTCCTCGAATCAGGACCGATCGCCGATCCACTCCGCGCCGTCGGCATAGACCTCGCGCTTCCAGATCGGGACGGTCTGCTTGAGCGTATCGATACAATAACGGCAGGCGTCGAAGGCGGCTGCGCGATGCGGCGCGGCCACGGCGATCGCCACGGAGGGCTCGCCGACGGCGCACGTTCCGGTGCGGTGCTCGACGCGCGCCCGCTCGACGCCGAATCGGCTGCGCATCTCCGAGAAAATCTGTTGCATCTCCGTCTCCGCCATGGAGCCGTAGGCTTCATACTCGAGACGTACGACGCGCTTGCCGCGCGCGTTGTCGCGAACGACCCCCACAAAAAGCACCACGGCTCCGTCGGCCGCCTCGGGGACGGCCGCCGCCACCGCGCCGGGGTCAATCGGCGCTCCGGTCAACAGAAAAGTGAAGTTCATCGATCGACGCCCCGATCAGCCGCCGCTCACAGGCGGGAGAAATGCCACCTCGTCTCCCGCCGCCAGCTCGCGAGCTCCATTGCGCTCGTACCGGCCGTTCACTGCCACGGCCACCTTGATCCCGGAGAGGAGCCCCGGCATCTGGCGCTCAAGCGCCGCCGCGAGCGCATCGACCGTTGGAGCCTCGTCCGCGCGAAAAGTGAGCTCGCCGCGCCCCGCGCGGTCGCGCAGCCCGGCGAAAAGCAGCACGCGCACGGATCCAGATATGTGTGCATCGATCGTCATCGTACAGCTCAGGGCGCCAGCGCCCCGGTCTCGGGCGCCTGTGCGTTCAGGATCTTATGCAGCAAGACTCCGACTTGGTCCGGTGTAAACGGCTTTCGCAACACTTCGCGCACCCCCTGCAGCGCGGCCCGGCTCTCGTCGAGCGTCGCATCGAAGCCGCTCATCAGCACGATCGGCACATCGCGTCGTGCGTCGCGAATCGCCCCTGCGAGTTCGAGCCCGGTCATGGCGGGCATCGAGTAGTCGGTCATCACGAGTTGGAATGAATCGGGTGCCGACCGAAAGGCTGCCAGCGCTCGCCGCGGATCTGTAAAGAGTTCCGGCCGGTAGCCGAGGCGGCGCAGCATCGCTCCCGCGACGTCCACCAGAAACGATTGGTCGTCGATCACGAGAATGCGCTCGCCAGCGCCGAGCGCCTGCAGCATCGCTGGAATGGGTGTGATTGCAGGCGGCAGGTGAGTCGCCGGAAGCAGCACCTCGAAGGTCGTTCCCTCGCCGGGCCGGCTCACGACGCGGATCACGCCGTCATGCTCCTGCACGATTCCGTGCACGACGGCGAGGCCAAGCCCCGTGCCCTGCCCCGAAGTTTTTGTGGTAAAAAACGGCTCGAAGATGTGCTCGAGGGTCTCGGCGTCCATGCCGGCGCCGGTGTCTTTGACACGCAGGCTCACATATTCTCCCGGTTGCAGTCCGCTGCCGTCTTGCGCCTCCTCCGGAGCGACTGTCACGCGCCGGAGACCGATCTCCAGATCCCCCCCGGTCTCCGCCATGGCCTGCGCCGCATTCGTAGCCAAGTTCACAAAAACCTGGTGCATCTGCGTGGCGTCAGCCATCACAAGCGGCTCGTCCTCGGCCACTTGCGCCGACACTCGGATGCCCGGTGCCGCGGTGACACGCACATACTTCACCACGGCCGCAATCACGGGGCTCAGCCGAATCGGCTCCCGCTTGGGCTTCTCGCTGCGGCTGAACGTAAGCACCTGGCGCACGAGATCCCTTGATCGAAGAGTAATTTCGACGATCTGGTCCAGCCTTTCCCGCGACTCGGGGCGATGCTCGAGGTCGCGCCGCAGCAGATCGGCATTGCCAAGAATTCCGGCGAGTAGATTATTAAAATCGTGGGCGACTCCTCCGGCCAGCGTGCCGAGCGCCTCCATCTTCTGCGCGTTGGCGAGCCGGCGCTGGAGACGCTCCCGCTCGTCCTGCATCCGAACGCGGTCAGTAATGTCTCGCGCAATTGCGGCGAGCCGATGAATCCTGCCCTCTTCGTCCCGCATCGGGAACAGCGTCGTATTGAACCACCGCAGCCCCGCCGGGAGCGGCAGTTGGTGCTCATAGGTAACCGGCCGCCCCGATTCGAGGCAGCCGCGGTATCGAGAAAGCAACACTTGCGCGACGGCGGCGGGCAGAGCCTGCTCCGGCGTCTTGCCCAGAATCATCTCGTTGCGCAGCCCCGTCGCACGCTCACATGCAGGATTGATCCCTTCGCACACGAACCTTCCATCCGCCGTGACGCCGAGCAGCACGATGGCGTCGCTCGAGTTCATGAAAATCTCGCGGAAGCGCTGCTCGCTGTTCCTTAGCGCGCTTTCCGCCGACTCGCGCTCGGCCGACTCGAGGGCGAGCGAGACGAGATCGGCCAGCGCACACGCAAATACCATTTCTCCCTCCGACCATCGGCGCGCGCGCCCGACGTGTTCGAGACAGAGCACGCCGACCAGCTCGCCCCGCAGGCGCGCCGCGGCATCCAGCATCGAGGTGATCCCAAGAGGCTTCAAATAGCCCGCACTGAACTCCATCGTCGCGGGATCTGTGTGCGCGTCGTGGGCCGCGATGAGGCGGTCCTTCTCGAGCGCGTCGAAATACGCTTTGTGCTCTTTATAAAAAAGCTCCGCACCTTTTGTATGCTCTCCGGACTCCATGTCGAAGAGTTCTACGCAACGAATCCGCGTGTGCTCTCGATCGTAGAGCCACACGCTCGCGCGCCGCACATGGAGCGCGTGGGCGGCCACCTCGGCGATGAGCCGCAGGTCGTCCTCGAGGTGATCTCCCTGGAACGCGCGCACCTTGGCGAGCAGCAGCAGGGCATCGTGAGCGCGGCGCAGACGAATCTCCCGCACGTCGACCGTGTCGACGCGCTCGTCGAGCTCCCTTCGGATCACGGGCCCGATCCTCCCGCGCGACTTCGGCGTGAGCACGTCGCTGGCCCCCGCCTCAAGATACGTAAGCTCGTCCTCCGTCGAAAAGTGATCCCCGGCAACCACCACAATACGCCGGTGAGCGATCTCCGCCAGCAGCGGAACGATGGCGGAGGCGAGCGGTTCGAGCGCGAGCGCGACCTCCCAGGGCTTTTCCATCCACTCGGCAACCGTCGTCGCGTCTCGGGCGCGCAGGATCCGCACCGAGTAGCCGCTCTTTCTCAGCTCCTCGAGCCAGGGCTCGGCCGTGCCGTCCTCCTCGCTAATCAGCAGGACATCCAGGGGCGTGGTCATTGGAAAGACTCCACAAGTCGTTGGAGAGCCACGGGCGAATGAGATCGACCACCTCAGGATAGCGATTCGCCGAACAGCCTGTGGCAGAAGTGCTCCGCAAAGCGAGCACGAGGATTTTTGGCGAGATCGAGGAGGACCGCCGTAGTCGTAGCCAAGGTGTTACGGCGAGGCTGTCCGACGATGAGATCGTCAAAAAGCCCGCGTGCGCAGATCGGAGGACTTCTGCCACGCGCTGCGAAGGGCGCGGGTAGTCGCCGGCTCCTCCGTCAGAGTCCAAACCCGAGCGCGACCGGGAGCTCGCCCCCCGTGCCGGTGGCGCCCCCGGGACTCAGGCACCAGGCAACGGCGTCGGCCACCTCTTCGGGCGCGAGCGCGCGCCCGCCCGGCACATGCTCCAGGAACGGCTCCACGGATTCGGGAGTCGAGCGCGCAGTGCGGACGACGCCGGGGGAGACGGTCCAGACCGCCACTCCATCGCGCGCCACCTCGACCGCGAGAGATCGCGCCATGGAGAGCAGCGCCAGCTTGGACGCTGCGTGGGCAGCTACCGCGCGCTTCGCCGTCGGAAGCCCCGCGCCCGCCATCCCGAAGAACACGATGCGCCCACCCGACCGCGAGCGGCGCAGCGCGGGGAGCGCCGCCAGTGCTGCGGTCCAGGGAGCCAGCAGGTTCGACTCGAGCTGAGCGCGGAGCGCCTTCGCCGAGGTGCGCGAGGGCCGGCCGAGGAAGAGGTCGCCGGAGGCAAGCACGACCGCATCCAGCGCTCCGCGCTGCGCGGCGGTCGCAGCCGCCTCGGCCGCGAACTTGGGGTCCCCGATGTCTCCGCAGAGCACCTCCACCGAGCGCTGCGGATGGGCTGCGAGGAGTTCGCGGGCGAGCGCGGTGCATTGGCGCCGACGCCGACGCGCCGTGAGCAACAGGTCGTAGCCATCCCGGGCGAGCCGGTGGGCGAGGGCGGGGCCGAGTCCGCCCGTCGCTCCCACGAGCCACGCTCGGCGGCCATCGGCGGGCTGCGCCCGCGGGTTTCGTTTCGGCACGGCGCCAGTATGGCGCCCGGCTCCGCTAGCTGCCCAGCACGCGCCCAATCACGCGCGACATCGGAACTGGGCCGAAGAGCCGGCTGTCGAAGCTCCGCTCCGTGTTGTCGCCGAGCACGAAGCAGTGTCCCTCGGGGATCACCCAAGTATGAGTAAGGTTTCGGTCGGCCTCACAGAACAGCACTCGGTCGCCTCCGATCCAGAGCGCCCCCTTCTCCATGCGCACGACGTCGCCCGGCAGCGCCGCGATGCGCTTCACATAGCGCTCGTCGTCCTGGGAGGGCGGGCGGAGCACCACAATGTCGCCGCGCGAGAGGGCACCGAAAAGCGGCGTGAAGCGCTCCACGACGATGCGATCTCCGTCGTGAAGCGCCGGCAGCATGGAGGCGCCGCGAACCACCGATGGCTGGAGCATCTCCAGAAGCCCCACGACGGGGAGCACGATTGAAAGACAGCCACCTGCGAAGCGCCAGAATCCCGACACGCGATGCCCTCCTCGGACGATTCCGGTTCGGCGATCGCGAGCGGCGCTCTTGAGCGCCCGGCTCGGCGGGACCAAGCTGTGCGCTCTGAGAACGAAACGCCTCCTCGCCGCTCTGCTCGTCGCATTCGCGGCCCTCTCCCCGTTCTTTGGACTCGGGGCGCGCGATCTGTGGAATCCCGACGAGGCGGACCACGCCACGGCCGCGCGCGAGCTGCTGGTGGAGCAGCGCTGGATCGTGCCGACGATCGCGGGCGAAACCTACGCCGAGAAGCCGCCGCTCCAGGCGTGGATCATCGTGCTGTCGGCGAAGGTGCGCGGCACCGACGTCGATTCTTTCGACGCGCGGTTGCCGAGCGCGATCGGCGGTGCGCTGCTGGTGCTCGCGACGCTCGCAATCGGTCGGCGCGCCGGAGGACCGGCCTTCGGGCTTGTAGCAGCGCTCGTGACGGCATCGACCGCGGAAGTCTTCCTGCGCGCGCGATGGTGCCAGGTCGACGGCCTCTTCGCGGGGCTCTTCGCGTGGAGCGCTGTTGCGGCGTTCGAACTCGCGCACCGGCCGCGTGCGACCGTGGCGCTTGCCCTTGGCGCGGCGCTCGGCGCGGCGATCCTCACAAAAGGCCCGCTCGCCGGCGCATTATTGGTCACTACAGTTCTTGCCGGATTCGCGCTGGTGCCGAGCTGCCGTCGCGCATGGCTCGGCCGTGCCGGGGGCTGGCTCCTCGCTGGGCTCTGCCTTGCGGTCGCGCTGGCGCTTCCCTGGTATGTGGCGCTCGCTGCGGAAGACCCGGGCGGGCTCTGGCGCGCGCTTATCCATGAGAATTTGAAACGCTTCGCCGGCTCCCAAGACCATGCGCGACCCGTCCACTATTACCTGAGCGGCGCTTTGTGGGGTTCGCTCGCGCCGTACGCCGCGCTGCTGCCGCCGGCGCTCGCCTACGCGTGGCGGACGACGGGGACCGAGGGCGCTAAGCCCCTGCACACGCGCGACGCGGAGCTCGTCCGCTGGTGCTGGGGAGCCTTTCTTGCCGGCCTTTTGTTGCTATCGGCGGCTTCGGCAAAGCAGGGAAAGTATCTGTTGCCTCTTATTCCTTTTTTTGCCGTCGGCCTCACCGACTTCGCCCGAGGCGTCGGCGAATTTGGGAAGGCGTGGGAGCGGCACTGGACGACGGCCGTGCTGTCGGCCGTTGCGCTGGCGGCGGTGATTGTGGCGCTGCTGGCGACGGCGGCCTCCTTCTTCGGTCCGCGCGCCGACGAAGCGCTGGCGTCGCTCGCCAGCGGCTTCGTCGAGATGCCGGCGCGCGCGCTCCCGGTCGGAGCCGTGCTGCCGGCACTCCTCGCGCTCGGCGTCGCGGGCTTTGCGGTGCTGGCAGTCGGAATCCACACGCGTGCCTCGTTCCGGCTTGGATGGCTCGCCGTGGGTCTCTGCGTGGCGCAAGCCTTCGTGGCGGCGAAACTCTTTCCAGCCGTCAATGGGACGAAATCGGCGCGGCCCGTGGTCGAGCGGGCGATGGCGCGCTTGTCCGAGCTGGAGCAGGCGGGCGCGGCGCCCCGATACGCCGTGTGGCATGTCGACCTGCGCTCCGACAAAGACGTGGAGTCGTGGACCGACAGCGCGCCATTTGTATATTTTGCAACGGGGCGCTGGCGCGCGCCGCTTGTGCTGCACGGTTCGCAGGCGCTTCGGAAGGCGCTTTCCGACGGCGGCGGACCGCTCGTGCTGGTGTTGCGCGCGACCCATTTCGACCGCATGCCCCCCGAGCTTCGCAGCCGTTTTGCGCGTCGATTTCAGGCCTCCGTGGGCAGCCGTACACTTGTCGTCGTCGAATCTGGAACGTGACGCGCACCGAATGACGACTTCCGGCTCCCCTTCGGCCCCCGGCTTCCCATCGGCTTCCGGGGCGGGCTCGCGGCTGCGCCGCTTGAAGCCGCCGCGCACGGTGTCCCTCGTCATTCCTGTGTTCAACGAAGGAGAGAACGTCGACGCGCTCTTCGCGCGGCTGCGGCCGGTGATGGATGAGATCGAGCGCACGCGCCCCGTGGAGTGCGTGCTCGTCGACGACGGCTCACGAGACGACTCGCTCACCCGCCTGCTCGATCAGCAGGGGCGCGATGCGCGCGTTCGCGTCGTGGAATTCAATCGCAACTATGGGCAGCACGCCGCTGTATTTGCGGGGTTCGATCACTCCACGGGAGAAGTGATCATTACCCTTGACGCCGACCTGCAGAATCCGCCGGAGGAGATTCCCAAGCTCCTCGAGAAGATCGACGAAGGTTACGATGTGGTGGCCACGCGGCGCCTGAACCGCCAGGACAGCGGGTTCCGCAGGTTCGCCTCGTCGATTGTCAATAAAACCACAAAAAAGATGATTGGGGTCGACTCGGGCGATTTCGGCTGCATGCTGCGTGCCTATCGCCGCGAGATCGTCGAGGCGATGAACTCGAGCAAGGAGCTGTCGACGTTCATCCCGGCGCTGGCGGAGATCTACTCGGGGAGTACGGCCGTGCTCGACGTGCGCCACGAGGAGCGCACGCGCGGAGAATCCAAGTATTCGATCTTCAAGCTGATGCGGCTCCACATGGATCTGGTGACGAGCTTCAGCGTGGCTCCGCTGCGGGCCATGCTGACCGTGGGGCTCGGCATCGGCGTCCTTGGATTTATGCTCTCCCTTGGAATCCTCACGACACGGTTCGTGATGACGCGCGATCAGTGGGAAGCCTGGGGTCAGGGGGGCGTCTTCACGCTCTTCGCGGTTTTGTATATTTTCGTCGGGGTGCAGCTCATCGGAATGGGGCTCCTCGGCGAATACGTCGGGCGCATCTATAGCGAAGTGCGCCGCCGACCCCGCTTCGTCGTGAGACGGTTCCATACCGATGGCGCGCATGTGGGCGATGGGGTGGTCGGCGACGGCGCACCCCAGAGCGCAGGCGCCACGGTCTACCCGGCGCGCTATTCTGTTCGCCCCTCAAGCGCCGGCGCCGACCCGGCGGGCGGCTCCGCGCGACGCGGATCTCAGCCCGGAGCGGCGCCTCAAGGCCACCCACCCTCGCCCCCGCCTGACCCTACAGCACCCGCATGAGCACCGGAGGTAAGCGCGTCGTGTTCGCCGGCTACGGCGAATTCGGTTGTGTTGCACTCGAGACCGTCCTTCGCCACGGCTGGGAGGTGGCACTCGTGTACACCCACGAGGACCGTCCCGGCGAGAACTGCTGGTGGCGCAGCCTGGCCGAGATGGCGGCGGCGCAGGGAATTCCAGTCGAGACGGGAGATATCAATGATCCGGCGCAGGCGGAACGCATCGCCGGGCTCGAGCCCGACTATCTATTTAGTTCGTATTATCGGGCGATGGTGAAGCCGCAGGTGCTGAAGCTCTTCCCGATGGGCGGCTGGAATCTGCACGGATCGCTTCTGCCGAAGTATCGCGGCCGAGCACCGCTCAATTGGGTGCTGGTGGAAGGCGAGATCGAAACTGGCGTTACGCTCCACGAGATGGTCGAGAAGCCCGATGCGGGCGACATCGTCGATCAAGAGTGGGTGCCGATCGAAGACGACGAGACGGCCTATACGCTCATGTTGAAGATGCTGGAGGCAACGGTGAATGTCTTCGACCGTACCTTACAGTACTTCGAGCGCGGCAAAGTGGTGCGGCTGCCCAATGAAATTGAGAAAGGCAGCTATCGCGGCGTGCGCACGCCGGAGATGGGAAGAATTGATTTCTCGTGGCCGGCGAGGCGATGCTTCGATCTCGTCCGCGCGGTGACCCATCCGTGGCCCGGGGCCTACGCGCAGGCAGGCCAGCACAAGCATCTCGTCTGGTGGGCGAAACCGGTGTCGGCGCTGAGGAGCGGCCGCACGGCGAGCCCCGGCACGGTGCTGCTGGAGGACGGCGTGCCCCATGTCGCGTGCGGGCAGGGATTCTTGAAGCTCGAGCGCGTGACGCCGGCCGGTCTCGACGACGACCCCGCCCCGAAGGATCCGACGGCGCAGCGCGGCATCGATGGAAAGACGGCCGCGGCGCGCGGGCTCATTCCCGAGGGAATGCAGTTCTTTGCCGGACGCTGAAGACTGAGCCTCCGGCGAGAGACCAAAAATACTTCGTACTCTTCTAAGAACAAACTCCAGGTGTTGCCATGCGCATTCTGATTACCGGTGGAACAGGCTTCGTCGGATCCCACTTGGCCCAGGGCTTTCTCGACCGCGGCGATTCGGTCCTCGTGCTCGACACGGCCAGCACGGCGAAGGTGCTCGACATCAAGAGCAACCCGGCCTACGAGGGGCGCTTCCAATATGTGAAGGGCTCCGTCCTGGACTACACGCTGCTCGACGGCCTCATGCGCAAGGCCGATCTGTGCTATCACCTGGCGGCTGTGGTCGGCGTCGAGCACTACGTCGACGACCCCTTTGGCGTGCTGGATGTGAATATCAACGGCACGCAGAACGTGCTGCGCGCGGCGTTTCATAACGACACGCGCGTGGTGTTCAGCTCCACGTCGGAGATTTATGGCAAGAGCAAGGATGTGCCGTTCAAAGAGTACGGCGACCGCCTGCTCGGGCCGACGGCCATCGACCGCTGGTGCTACTCGACCTCGAAGGCCGCCGGAGAGCACTTCTGCTTCGCCTACGGAAAGTTCGGCCTGCCGGTCGTGATCCTGCGCTATTTCAATGTGTATGGTCCGAAGCTCGACAAGATCGACCGCGGGCGCGTCATGACGATCTTCATGGGGCAGCTGCTGCGCGGCGAGCCGCTCACGATTGTGAATGACGGGCGGCAGACGCGCGCGTTCACCTATATCGACGACGCGGTGCGTGCGACGATGGCCTGCGGCCTCGTCGATGAGGCCGTCGGCGGGATCTTCAATATCGGCACCGACCGGGAGACGACGATTCTTGAGCTTGCAAAAGTGATGCTCAAGGAATTCGGACGCGATCCGGAGGATCCGAAGAATCTCATCTTCAAGAGGCAGGAAGACGTCTACGGCAAGAGCTACCAAGACATCGACCGGCGCGTACCCGACGTGACGCGCATGAAGACGATTCTGAAGGTGCTCCCGCAGGTGTCGCTCGAAGAGGGCGTGCGGAAGACCTGCGAGTGGTTCAAGAAGACGGAGAATTTCCGCGAGCCGCTCGCGGCGGCGGCGCTCGAGAAAGGGCGCTGAGCGCCCATTTTGTGAGCGGGCCGCAGAGCTGCTAGGTCGACGGGCTTCCCGCGATGAAGCTCGCGCTGCGCATCGACGTCGACACCCATGACGGGATGCGCGACGGTGTGCCCGAGATCCGCCGGATCCTCGACCGGCACGGTTTTGTGGGAACGTTCTTCTTCAGCTTCGGCCCCGACCGCTCGGGGCTCGCGGTGTTGCGGGCGTTCACGAAGCCCGGATTTGTGAGCAAGATGATGCGCACGAAGGCGACGTCGATGTACGGCGTGCGCACGGCGCTCTCGGGGACGCTGCTGCCGTCGCGGCCGATCGCCGTGAAGTTTCCACAGATCGCGCGGGAGTGCACGAGCGCCGGTCACGAGGTCGGCGTGCATGCGTGGGATCACGTCGCCTGGCAGGATCGGCTGCACGGGTGGAGCCTCGAGAAGACGGTGCAACAATTCGATCGCGCCGTCAGCGCATTCGAAGAAGTGTTCAGGTGCAAGCCCCACTGCTCGGCGGCGCCGGCCTGGTATGCGCTCCCCCATTCGCTCGAAGCGCAGGAGCGCCACGGTCTGCGTTACTCAACCGACTGCCGGCTCCCCTTCGGCGCCGACGGCGACCCCGGCAATGAGCTCGAAGGCGCGTTTCTGCCGGAGTACGGCGGCAAGGCGTTCAAGACTCCACAAATCGCCGCAGGCCTGCCGACGCTCGATGAGCTGCTCGGCCGCGACGGCTGGACCCTCGAGCGCGTCGCCGATGTGTGGCTTTCTGCCGCCGGCCGCGACACTGCCGTGCTCACGATTCATGCCGAAGCCGAAGGACGGATTTACGCGCCATGGTTCGACGGTTTCTGTAAGAGCCTGAAAGCGCTCGGCGGACGCCTAACCTCCATGGATGCGCTTCTGCCTCCCGCCGGCACGCCGCTCCCCCGGCGCCGCCTCGAGCTCGCCGAGGTTCCGGGCCGGGCGGGGAAGGTCTGTTGCGTGGTCGCGACCAGGGCAACTGGATGCGTTCTATAAGAAGCTTCCCGATTTGCTTGGGTGGCCCCATGGCTCGCGCTGAGACGAGGCGTTGAACGGCCCACCGGTTCCCGGTCAGACATCCGGCAGAGGGAAGGTGCAGCGGTTTAGGTGATCCTCGAAGCAGGGTTCAAGCTCTCCGAATGGGTGCCCACCGAGTGACCTTTCTGCCGAGCGAGAGCGGGGATGAGATCTGGCAACAGAGATTCGGGCGAACTGTGCGGTCTACCGATGGCGCGCCGCTTCCGCAGGTCAGCCGCGTGGCGCTGCCCCGAGTGGTAGGGAGTCGGCAGCGCGCCCCATCATCCGGCGGCGCAAGCGCCGCGGAATCGTCGCGGGCAAGCCCGCGCCCTACGGCAGGGGAACGCAATCATCGGCCAGAGAGAAATCGCAATCGGACAAGTCTCTTTCGTGAGGTCTGCGCGCGTACGTTCGCGCTTATTTGTCGAAGTGGGGTCAGTGCGCATACGTTCAATCCTATTTGTTGAAGTGGGGTCGGCGCGTGCGCCGACCGGTCTCCGCGGCGCGCGCCCCGCGCGGTGGCGATCGGGTTGTGGGTCTTGAAGCCGTGGCCGGGTTCTTCATCCGGCGGCGCAAGCGCCGCCGAATCGTCGCGGGCGATGCCCGCGCCCTACGACTTCACAGATGCGGGACGGCTTGGAATGGGGCGTGGGTCGGTCTTGGCGCGGCGAGTTCCGCAGACGCGAGGCCATGGC
>JAEUHX010000034.1 GCA_016792805.1 Planctomycetota bacterium | reverse complement strand
AAGACCGACCACGCCCCATTCTTCCCGAGTCGCAAGTCGAAAGTCGCGCGCGCACGCGCGCGCTCACCGGTCGGCGCACGCGCCGACCCCACTTTTCGAATGGGTTGTAGCGTGCACGCGCCGACACCACTTATCCGCATTGAGGGTTCGAGCGCACGCGCCGAACCAACCTATCCGCTAATGAGGGTTCGCGCACAATCCGGACGAAGCCTGGACCCGTCCCTCGAACTGTCCGCCGCCGCGCCAAGACCGACCACGCCCCATTCTTCCCAAACCCACAAATCCCAGCCCACTCTCTACCCGCGCCGCAGTGTCACCAACAGCGCTTCGGCGCGCGTGCCGACGCGAAGCGGGAGCCCGATCGCGCCGACACCGTGCGAAACCAACAGCGTAGTCGCGCCGTGCTGCACTCGGTCACCGGGGTGGCGTGGACCCAGGCTTCGCAAAATCGGAAGCAACACTTGACCGCCGTGTGTGTGCCCCGAGAGCACCAAAGCGATTCCGCGCTCTGCGGCGTGCGTGAGTCCATCGGGGTGATGAGAAAGCAACACTTTTGTAGCATCCGCGGGTGCGCCCGCGAGTGCCGCGTCGAGATCCGAGGGCTTCCCTTCTTCGAGATCCTCGATGCCCGCGATCACGAGTCCCGGCGCGGGGCTGAAGTGTGCATTTCGGAGCATGCGCACTCCCGCCCGCTCCAACGCGAGCGCGATCTCCGCTTCGCGTCTCCATTTGTAGTCATGATTCCCAAAAACTGCGTAGACGCCCCCCGGAGCCCGTAAGCGCACAAATGCTGGAGCGATCTCGAGCGCTTCCTCGGGCCGGTGGGTCGCAAAGTCGCCCGTGAGGACGATCGCCTGCGGCGCGAGCGCGGCGACGCGGTCGAGTGCATCCGTGAGATCGCTCGCGCGCAGAAACGGGCCGCCGTGAAAATCGGAGAGCTGCGCGAGCGTGTATCCGTCGAGCTGCGCCGCAAGCCCGGGAATCAACACTTCTTCCCGGCGAATCCAAAACCGTCCGGCCGAGAGATAGCGCGACCGATAGAACGCGCGACCGCCGGCCAGGCGGCACGCCGATTCAACGGTGCGAAACAGCGCGCGCCTGGCGAGAGAGAAACGCCGAGGCTCGACGGAGATGCGAGCCATGGCCGGCGGGGATCAGAAGCGTCTACAAAAGACGCTTCCCGGCCGCCTCCCAGTCGACGTTCTTCTCGAACGCGGCCAAATACTTGCCTCGCTCGGTCGGCTGGTAGTCACCAATAAAGGCGTGCTCCCACAGATCCAGCGCCAGGATCACCCTGAATCCGCCCACGTGCCCTTCCTCGTGCATGCTGACCCACTGATTGAAAAGACGCCCCGAATTGGGGTCCTGGCAACAGATCACCCAGCCGACGCCCGGCATCTTCGCCGTCGCCATCAGCTCGCCCCACCAATTCTGAACACTGCCGAACTCGCGCTCGGCGACTTTCGCGAGCGGGCTCCCCGCGGGGATGTCTCCGGAGCCTTTCTTAAGGTTCTGGAAATAATATTCGTGAAGCACCATTCCGTTGAACTCCCAACCCATCCGCCGTTTCAGCTCCGCGTACTCCGGAACGGGTGCCTTTTGATCATTGAGGTGCTTCCCCTCAGCCACCATGCGCGTCGTCTTCTCGATGAGCGCATTCGTGCGTGCCACATATCCGTTGTAAAGCTTGGCATGCTGCTCGAGCTGGTTCGCCGAGATGCCCTCCAGCCCGCCCTTCAAGTGATCCAGGGCAATCGGCTTGTAGCTGGGAATTTGTAGATTCGAGACGCCTTCGCGCTGGCCGGTGGGAGCGGCGCATGCGGCAGAAGCGAGCGACATCCCGGCGACAGTGCTTACCGAGGCGGCCGCGCCAGCCGAGGCGATGGTGCCAGCCGAGGCGACAAGGAAGCTGCGGCGATCGATCGAAGACATGAATTGCTCCGGCGCTTTGTGAAGTGTGGAAAGCGCAGGCTACCTCCGCCCGAGTCGGCGCCGAAGGAGGCGATCGCTCCGGTGGGGCTGCTAGCTGCCGAGCGCCGCGTGCAGGAACAGGTGCGGAGCCACGAGTGCACCGCTAGTGCGGCGGAGTTCAACGGAGCCGTGCAGCCCCTCCGCGAGCCGACGTGCCAGCGCCAGCAAGCAGGCCAAGCGCGCGCGCTCCGACGGAAGCGAGGAGTCGATCGGCGTTTGCGGCTCGAAAGCCAACGCGACACGTGGACCGTCGAGGGTCACGTCCAGCAGCAGCGGCGAGCTCTCGACGGCTCCCACCGAAGTCGCTTCGAGGCAATGGGTCAGCAGACGCGACACGGCGTGGGCCGAGCCGAGAACCCGAGTGCTCGCAGCCGGCGCCTTGACGCGGAGCACGCGCCGCACGCCACGGCGCTCCTCGTACCGACGATGGGCGCGGCGCAGGGCGTCAACAAGGTCGACCGAACTCCCCGGATCGGCCGTGTGGTCCTGGCGGCCCAGCTCCGCGAGGCTCAGGGCGAGATCCTCGAGCAGGGCCACCTCTTCGCTGGCCTTGCGGTAGGTCGCCGGGAGCTCCGCAGCGGGTCCTTCGGACGATGCCAGCGCCGTTCGGAGCGCGCGAACTCGATCGAGCAGGTCCTCCGCCACGAATTCGAGAAGGGAGATGTCGGCCGCGCTCGTCGGCGGCATCGCCGCATTGGAATCGCTCCATCCCATGGAAGGCCGTTGGATCGGCTACCCGAAGGGGTGTTCTGAAGGATCAGCTCGCGCGCCGCTCCTGCTCCAATGAGAGCAGACCAACCACAAGTGCAGCCAAGGCTTCGACCGATTCCGAGGGAGTCGAGGCGGAGGTGTCGAGGGCGGCATCGCTCGCGGCGCGGTAGACCGGATCTCGCTGCGCGAGCACCGACTCGACCTCGAGCACCGGGTCGGCTCCCGTGAGCGACGGCCGCGCCTCTCCAGCTTGCCGGAGTCGCTTCCGAAGAGCTTCAGGCGAAGCAAATAAGTAGATTCGTACAGTTTTCTGGAGAGCGATCCGGGCGCGCTCGCGGAGCACGGCGCCGCCGCCGAGCGCGAGCACGAGGTCGGCAGGTCCCGACGCAAGAAGCTCCATCAAGCAGCGCTCCTCGAGGTCGCGGAACCTTGGCTCCGACTCCGTCAACAAAACCGCCAGCGGGCGTCCGGCGCGCCGCTCGATCTCGGCGTCGAGATCATGAAAAGGACGGTGAAGCCGCGCCGCCAATGCGCGGCCGAGCGTGGACTTGCCGGCTCCCCGCGGCCCATGCAGAGAGATCACAGAACGGCCGGCGCGATGAGCCCCGGCAGGAGCTTGGGCTCGCGCTTCAGCGCATCGATGGCCGTCGCACGCATCGCACCGATGGGCGGCTCCTGACCCGTGAAAAGCCGGAATTGGCGGATCGCTTGAAAAAGAAACCACTGAACCCCGGGGACGAACTTGGCGCCGCGCGCTTTCGCCATGCGCGCAAGCCCCGTCTCCGGCGGGCGCACGACGGCGTCGATCACAAGTGCGCCGGGCCGAACGGCCGACTCAGGTATGGGTGATTCTGTGGCATTCGGCCATTGACCGACAGGCGTTGCATTCACCAGCACGTCATAATCCACTTCTCCGACCGCACTCCAATCGACGGCCGTGCCGCCGAAATGCTGCGCGAGCTTCTCAGCGGCGGCGCGCTTGCGGCTCGCCAGAATCAATTGTGCACCTCGGCGGCGGACGCCGGCTGCCGCTGCGCGCGCCGCTCCTCCGCTGCCGAGCACCAGGACTCGCCGGCCCAGCAGCTTCCCCTCGAGGCCGAGCTCGATGGCATCGGCGGCGCCGTCGTCGTCGGTGTTCGCCGCGCGCCACCCCTGCTCCGTGCGAATCAGCGTATTGGCTGCAACAATTCCTTTGGCGGTCTCGTCGGCGCGGTCGCTCCGGCGCAGCGCGTCTTCCTTGAACGGCGCGGTCACGGCGAGTCCACGGATACAATTCAGCGGTGTGACCTTATCCAGAAACTGTAAGAAATCGTCCGGCTCGAACGCGAGAAACATCGCATCGAGCTGTAACATTCGAAGCGCGATCGAATGGGTCGCCGGAGAGAGCGAGTGGCCCACGGGCTTCCCCACGACGGCGAAGACGGCCGTCGTCCCGCTACCGGCGCGTGGCGGCAGCACGGCGCGCAGCTCGGCAAGCGTCGGCTGCCCGGGCGCCGTCTCCGATCCCGCCTGCGGCGCCGCGTAGATGAGTGGACTTCCTGCGGCCGTCGCAAGAAGGCGCGAAACCATGGCTGCACGCCCCGTCGCGAAGGCGATCACTTTTCCGCCGCCATCCTGCACGAGCCGCGCGAGGTCGAGCGCGTCCTCGAGCCTGTCGCTGTGGGGCACCAGCTTGATGAGGTCTGAGGGGCCGGCCAAGGATTGAAGAAACCTTACAGCTCCCGGCAAGTCGGCCGGCATGCCGCCCGGCAAGTGCATCGACACAATTCGCCGGCAGCGGCCAGGCAGGTCCGTCAGCCGGTCGGCGACGCGCCAATCCAAGTCGACGTAGCTGGCTCCCGCCTCCGCGGCTGCGCGCAGGCGCGCGAGGCGCCCATCGATGGAGCCGGTGTAGCGACCGCCCTCGTCAACCGATGGACAGGCAACGACGACCGCTTTGCGTCGGCCCGCCAGAAGCGCCTGCGAATCGACGCGCTCCATGCCGTCGATTCGAAACTCGACGAGATCGGCGGCCGTCTCGACGCGATCTGCGACGGAGCGGGCCGCCTCGACGTGCGGCTCGAGAATCGATGCCACGAGCGCCATGGGCCCTTTATCGATCGGGGGAGGGCGCGCCGCCACGGCGCCCTCGCCCGTGCATACCCTCGATCGGCGAGGCGAGCAGCCGCCGCAGCGACCGCGCGACGGCCGGCGCGACGGTCCGGCGTTGGAGAGCCATCGCCACCGCGCGCGCCGAGAGTTCGCGATAGACACGGTCGGTCGACGGCCGCCGCGAGAGAGCGCTCAGGTGCCCGGCCACGGTCGCCCCGTCTCCGCGGGCGATCGGCCCCGACAGCGCCCCCGGCAGACCGACGCGCGCGAGGTTCGCAACCGTGCCCCGCAGGAGCGGAAGCAGCGCGCGGAGCGCCTCGGCCCGCGAGGCGCCGCTCGAGGCGCGCAGCTCCTCGACGGCCAAGTCCATCAGCGCGACCACGAGGTTGGAGGCCATCACAGCCGCCGCGTGGTAGCGGATGCGTCCTCGCTCCGGAAAGCGAAGCGCGCGCATGCGGAGCTTGGCGGCAAGGCGCCGAAGCTCGGCCGCCGCCCTGGCATCGCCGCGAATCCCCACAGTTGAGTCCTCAATTTTCTCGGCGCCGCCCTTGCGGTCGGGAAACGTTTGAATGGGATGAAATCCGCCAATCCGCGCCCCGGCGCGGCGAAGCGGCGCGAGATCAGAAAGCGGCGCCGCGCCGCTCAGATGCACGACGAGCGCCCCGCGGCGCACGCCGGCGGCCGCTCGGCGAGCCGTCTCCACGATCGCGCGATCGGGGACGGCAAGGATGAGGAGATCGGAGGCGGCGGCCGCCTCATCGGGGCTCGAAACCGCCCGGGTGCCCTTGCCGCAACGGCGCGCGAGCGCGCGGGCGGATATTCCCGACGGGCTCCAGATCGCCGCCACCGCCAAGCCGCGCCGACGCGCCGCCAGCGCGAGCGCCGTCGCCGCCGCGCCCGCGCCGAGGAAACCAATCTTACTCGTACTCGTAGTCCCCTTCCTCGAACTCGAAGGCATCGTCCTCAGGCGGCATGTACTGTCCCCGCCGCTTGAGTTCGAGCTCTTCGTAGTAGCGCGCCAATACACACTCTTCGAGCTTCGTGCGCGCCTCTCGATTCACGGGGTGCGCCACGTCGCAGTGGAGCCGGAGCCGGCCCGTCTGATCTCGGAGCGCTCGGCCCGCCTGGAGCTTCGCGCCGCATTCATTACAAAAATTTGCTCGCAGGTGGTTCTTGCCGCTGCATCGGGGGCACCGGTCCGCGAGGCGCCGGCTCGGCATCGCGACAAAGATGCCCCGTTGACCCTCAATAATCCGAAGGTCGCGCACGACGAACACTCCACGAAGCGTGATCGTGGCGTAGGCACGGAGCCGGTCGCGGCGCCCGTCCAGAAGCCGAATTCGAACTTCAGTAATTTCCACGGGTGCTACAGAGGAGCAGCGGGAGAAGCGGCAATCGGCATCGGCCCTCCATGAGAAGCGATGGAGGAAGCCACGAGGAGTCGGTCGAGCGAGGGATCGGAGATATCACAAAACGCACGCTCGGCCGCGGCCTGCGCCGACCTCGCGTCGTCGAACACGGCGAAAAGTGCACCTCCGCTGCCGGTGAGCCGCACGGGCGTGGCCGCGGAGCGCTCGATCGCGTCTGCAAGCCGGGGGAGCTGCGGATGCAGCAAGTAGGCGGCTTGCTCGAGGCGATTGAAGAGAGCATTTGCGCACAGTGCTGCGCTCGGGGACGCGAGCGCTGCCCTGGGGATTGTGCGAATCCCGGATGGCTCCGGCAAGCGCGCAGCGATCGCGCCGTACACGGCACCCGTCGCAACGGAAATCTTCGGAATCGCGATGAGGAACCACCGTGAGGGAAGTTCGATTGGCTCGAGAACTTCGCCCCGTCCGCGGGCGATGGCGGCGCCGCCCCTCACGAAAAACGCACAGTCCGATCCGATTCTCGAAGCCAACGACTCGAGCGCCTGACTTTGAATCCGAGTTTGAAACAATTCATTGAGAGCAGCCAATGTTGCTGCCGCATTGGCGGACCCCGCTCCCATCCCGGTTCCAGCGGGAGTGGACTTCGTCAGGCGGATTCGCAGCGTCGAGGGAATCGGGTGTTCCTTCGCGAATAGTGCGGCCGCCCGCTCGACAAGGTTGGCGCCCTGCGGCGCGAGCCCGGGAACATTACAGGAGAACTCAATCGTCCCCCGGGTCTCCCCCGGAACTGCCTCGAACTCGAGCCGATCAAAGAGCGCCACCTCCTGCATCACCGTCTCGATCTCGTGGAATCCGTCGGGACGCTTCCCCAGCACCTCGAGAAAAAGATTGAGCTTGGCGGTGCTTCGAACGGAGAGGCGATGGGGCCCGCGCTCGTCGACAATCACAGGCCATCCTCGTCGAGACGCGCATTGTCGAGCAGCCGAGTCGTCCCGACACGTTGCGCCACGATTGCAAGAATCGGAGCGAGCACATTTCGCTGCTCAGGGATCGCCTCGCCGAGAGGCTCGAAGCTCGCGGGATCGACGAGCTCGGCGTAGTCCGGATCGACGCCGAACGCGGAGCGCAGGTCGGAGGTCAGCTCGGTTCGAAGGGCCGCTGCGCTTCGCTCTCCCTTACAGATTCTTGCTCGCGCGGCGCGCAGCGCGCGATAGATGGCGGGCGCCGCGGCGCGCTGCTCCGCCGAGAGGTATGCATTGCGCGAGGACATGGCGAGCCCATCGGGCTCGCGAACGGTGGGGCAGGGCACGATCTGCACGGGAACATTCAGATCGGAAACCATGCGCTTCACAATGGCGAGCTGCTGGGCGTCCTTGCGGCCGAAGTAGGCGCGCGTCGGGCCGACGATATTCAATAATTTCAGAACGATCGTCGCGACGCCGCGAAAATGGCCCGGCCGGACCGCCGCCTCGAATCGCGCGGCCAGAGATCCTTCGGGGACGACGTAGGTCTGGAATCCGTGGGGATACATCGCCGACGGAGACGTCGTGAAGAGCACATCGCAGCCGGCCGCCTCGAGCTTCGCGCGGTCGCCGTCGAGGTCGCGCGGATAGCGCTCGAAATCCTCTGAGGGTCCAAACTGTAATGGATTGACAAAGATGCTCGACACCACGACGTCGCTCTCGGCGCGAGCGCGCTCGACGAGGCTCTGGTGGCCGGGGTGGAGTGCGCCCATGGTGGGAACGAATCCCACTCGCTTGCCGACGCGGCGCAGTTCGTCGCGGAGTCGGGCCATCGACTCCAGGGAGGTCACGAGCTTCAAGGCCTTTGCGCGTGATAGAGCCGAATGGAGCCGCAGCCCGGTTCGCGAAGCAACAGATCCGCAAGGAGTTCCGCGGCCGTGCGATCGAGCCCCGGCACCCGGTAGGCCGGCGCAATCTCCACAAACGGCTCCAGCACGAATCGCCGAAGGTGCAGCCTCGGATGCGGAAGAGTCAGATCCTCTCCCGATCGAATCTCTGATCCGACCGAAAGAATGTCGAGGTCGAGCGTGCGCGGGGCGTCCTTGGCGCCGCGGACTCGGCCGTTCCTCTCCTCAATATTCCGCAAGATCTGCAACACCACGCGCGCATCGAGCCCCGACTGAAACTCGCCGACGGCATTGAGATACCAGTTCTGTCCCGCCGGGCCGCCCACCGGGGCCGTCTCGTAGATCGACGACAGCCGGCGCAGAGCGATGCCATGGGCCGAGCACCCCGCCACCCCCGCCAACAGATGTGCGGCGCGGTCGCCCAGGTTGCTTCCGAGTGCAACGTAAAGAATCGCCATGGTGGATCGCCGATCTCTTAAGGTCGCGGAGCTGGCGGCTTCGATTGGACCGCGTCGGATTGGGGCTGGCCTCGTCCCGCCACGCGCTTCAGCAGCGACATCGCCGGCCCGAACGCGCCGAACATGAGGCTTCCGAGAAATAGGAAGACGCGGGGCTCCGAGGCAGCGAGAGCGATGCCGACGACGAGCTGTGCGAAGGAGCGGAAGGAGCGGCGGCGACCGAAGAGCGCCGAGGCGAAATGTGGATATGCAATTCTCGAGACCATGAGGATCCCGAGCGCACACATCAGAAATGGAAATCCGAAGCCGATGACGGAGCGAACCGTGGGGGCCGCCGATCGGGTCCACGACCACGAGGACCAGCGTTCGTCGAAATAGAACAGAACGCAAGCCACGACAACGATTGCGGCACCTGGGCTCGGGAGGCCGCGAAATACTTTGTGATCCTCGCGACCCTGGAGATTCTCCACGTTGAAGCGCGCGAGGCGCAGGATTGCACACAGCGCGTAGCACGCGCCGGCAGCGAGAAAGTAGCGCGACTCGGTAACCGACGGAGGATCGCCGACTCCCTCGACGAACGTCTTGAACAGTACGCCGGGCACAATTCCGAAGGTCACCGCGTCGCAGAGAGAGTCGAGCTGCGCGCCGAGCTCCGTCGATGTTCCGAGGCGACGAGCGACCCAGCCGTCGAGGGAGTCGCACACCATCGCGGCAAGCACACAATAAGCCGCGTACTCGAGCGTGTCTCCGAAGAGCGGGCTTGCTCCGCCGATGCGCGCCGCGTCTGCACATTTCGCCAGCGCGAGGAATCCAAAGAATCCGTTCGCGAGCGTCAGCATCGTGGGAACGACCCAGATTCGCTTCACGAGGAAGCCCCTCCCGGGCGATGCGGCTTGCGAAGGACGGCCATGTAATGGACGGCGTAGGGCCGCAGAGAGCTTCGCTCCAGCCGCCGCTCCAATGCAAGGAATGTGGGGAGCAACGGCCTCGGAATGGTGTCGGGGAGGAAGGTGAAGTAGCGGGTCTCGACCCACTCGAGATCGGGGTTGCGCTCCCAGCGCATCGGCTCGATCCAATGTTCCGTCCCCTCGTCGATCGTCTTCAGCACGGGGAAGACGTACCCCATGTAGAAGCGAAACAGTGGATTGCGCGTGTTCGTCTCGTGGACGACGAGGCGTCCCCCTGGCTTGAGCACGCGGGCGATCTCGCGGCACGCGGCCGCCTGGGCCGATGCATCCGGTAGGTGGTGGAGCACGCCGACTGCATATGCGAAGTCGAAGGTGCCGTCGGGAAACGGCAGGCGCAGGCCGTCGGCAGCGACGACCGGCGCTCCGGCCCGCTTCGCATTCCTCAATAATCCGCGCGACGGGTCGATCCCAATCACCTCATATCCGCGGGCGCGCATTTCAAGGCACTGGTGCCCGAGGCCGCAGCCGAAGTCGAGCCCAAGGCCGGCCGCAGCCGGCGGAGTCGGCAGCGGCGAGCAGATCAAAGATACTTTTCTGTCCAGCAGCAGTTTCCACACATGGGGTGCGTACTCATGCTGATACTGCATCGCGATCTCATCGAAATGCTCCGCAGCCGTCGCAGGAGCTGCCGGCTTCCCGATCGAACGCAGCTCCAAGACAAAGAATACGAATCCAACAGAGAGAGCGAGCCCAGTCGTCGTGAGTCGGAACAGCGCAACGATCGGCAGGGCGTCGGCCGCAGAGAAACCGATCTCCTGGAGCTGGAAAACGGCGGCGGAGCCGGTCGTGCCGAGGCCGGCCGGCATCAGTGTGACGGCGCCGAAGAGCGTGGCGTGGCTGAAGATGCGCAGGCTCTCCACCACCGGCAGCGACTTCCCGAGCGCCTGAGCAGACCACAAAACGCAGGTGGCCGCAGGGGCCCAAGCCGCGAGCGACATTCCGATGCCCACAAAAAGCGAACCCGGGTTGCGAAGCTCGGCGAGCCGCCCATCGGGATGCGCCACTCGGCGCACGACGGCGACCGCGATTCCAATGAGGAGCGCTGCACCGACGCTCAGCCCGGCCATCCACAGGCGATGGGTCAGGGTGCTCGCACACAGCGTCCCGATCAGACCCAGCGCAAGGACGTCGAGGAGCCGCTCGAGCACGAGCACGCCGAGCATCGGGCCAAGCGGCGCGCCGAATCGCTTGCGTGCGAGCGCGCAGCGCAGCACCTCTCCTACATATGCCGGAGTCGCCGTCCCCATGAGGGACGCGAGGAAGATCGAAAGGCTCGGCCGCGCCGGCACGCGCACGTCGGCGCGACGCAATAAATACTGCCACCGAACGAATCGCACGCCGAGGTGGACCGTCGTCACACCGAGCAGAATCACCACAAAAAGCGGAGACGCATGCAGCAGCGGCCGCACGGCTCCGGCACCGCCGGTCAGGAACAGCCACGCGCACGAAACCGCAACGCCCAAGAGGACGAGGCCAATAGAGAGGCTCGAGAGGCGGCGCGTGGCCATCGGGGCGTTCGCTCGGTTCGGTTCTATCGGTCGCCTGGGGGCTTCGCAATGCGAGCGGGAACCGAGCCGCCCGGCGGCCGCCTTCCGCGCGCAGCCACCTTGACAGCAATCTCCCCACGCGCTTACACCTCCGCGCCCTTCGCCCCGTACGCCTCGATGCCCCGAATGACGTTGGTTGCCACGCTTCCTCTCGCGCGTCGCACCGAGAGTGCCCGCCTCGACAAAAACCACTTCCCTGAGGCGTGGAACTCCGCGCCCCCTCGTTCCGCCGGTCCTGAGCCGATGGGACCTGTCTGGGCCGGCCATGGGCTAGTGGGCCCGAGAGCCGCGGGCGCCTTCGAGGCCGCGATGGGATTGTCGGCCGAAGGACCCTGCGATTTGCTCGTGGAAGCGGCCGCTCGCCGTGGAAGCTCCGGCGGCGGTACTCCTCCACGCGGCGGCTCCTCCAAGTCGGGCGGCGGCAGCTCGAAGGGCGGGGGTAGCTCGCGAGGCTCGTCCGGTGCGTCGGCGGGCGGTGGAAAATCGGCAGGTGGAGGTCGCGGCGCATCCGGCGGCGGAGGCGCTTCCGGAGGTGGTAAGGGCGGCGGCAAATCAGGCGGCGGCGACGAGGGCGAGATCCCGGTCGGCGGCGACGAGGACGACGACTTCGAGGACGAGGAGGACGACCTTGAAGAGGAGGATGTCGACGTCGACGAAGTCCCCGAAGACGACGAGGAAGACGACCTCGACGACGAAGAGGAGGACGAGGACGACGACGAGGATGAAGACGACGAAGACGAAGAAGAGGAAGACGACGACGACTTCGACGACGACGAAGACGACGACTTCGACGATGACGACGACGAAGACTTCGATTTCGGCGATGACGAGGATTGATCCTCGAGCGCAGCTGGACTGACGACCGAAGCGGGCTCCCCAGGGGAGCCCGCGGTGATCTGGGCGCGGGCCCTGGCGGGCAGGCCCGCGGTGATTTGGGCGCGGGCCCTGGCGGGCAGGCCCGCGGTGATTTGGGCGCGGGCCCTGGCGGGAGAGCCACGGGAATGCCCGCTGCCGAAAAGGCGCCCATCCCCCGATCGGGCCTGGAGCTGCTGCCAGGGTGACAGACGCCGAGAATCGAGCTTGAATCCCGTAGCTCTATTCGCCGAAGCCACTTAGGCCGACGGGCACCATTCGCCGTCGACGGCACGAGCTTTGACTTTGGAAAGGAGCTTTCTGCGATGGTTCCTTCGTTCCGACTCCTGATCGCCGACGACGACGATGGCCTGCGGGAGAGCCTCCGGCTCCTCCTCGAAGCTCAAGGCTATTGGGTCGCCGCTGCAGGCAGTGGAGCTGAGGCCATTGCGGTGGCACGCGCGCAGCTCATCGATCTCGCGATTCTCGACTACCGCATGGGCGACACCACGGGGCTCGACCTCATCCGTCAGCTTCGAACGCTCCAGCCCGGCACGCCGAGCATCCTGATGTCGGCTGAGCTCGAGAAGACTCTGCTCGCGCAGGCCCGCATGGCGGGCTTCGCCGAGTGCCTTTCCAAGCCGCTCTCCATCGAAGTGTTCCGGATGACCGTTGCGAACGTCCTCCGGCGGCACCCCGGTGGTCCGATCGCGTAGCGAACGCTACAGCGCGGAGCAATCCCCGAAGCCGTAAGCCTGCTGCATGGCAGGCGAACGTCGGGGCGGTTGTGTTTGAGCTGGGTTGTGAATGGGCGGCGCAGGGTGCTCGCGTCTCCCCGCTCACGTAACTTTTCCCATCCAAACCAAAGTCACAAAACGCTCGAAAGGAGCCCTTGCTCGCATGGCCACCAAGACGAAGTCGGCAATCAACATCAAGCCGCTCGGCGATCGCATCCTCGTGAAGCGCGTCGAGGCCGAAGAGAAGACGAAGGGCGGCATCGTCCTGCCCGACACCGCGAAGGAGAAGCCGCGCGAGGGCATGGTGCTCGCCCTCGGCGAGGGCCGCCTCCTCGACGACGGCAAGCGTGCGCCGTTCTCGGTGAAGGTCAATGATCGCGTCCTCTTCTCCTCCTACGCCGGCACCGAGGTGAAGTGGGACGGCGAGGAGTACCTCATCCTCGGCGAGGACGACATCCTCGGCGTGTTCGCGTAATCGCACTCCGCATCCGACCCTCCCGAACAATTCTCAACATCACTAACAAGTAACATGGCAGCAAAAAACATTGCTTACGATCAGGAAGCCCGCGAGCACATTCGCGCCGGCGTGAAGAAGCTCGCGAAGGCCGTCAAGGTGACTCTCGGGCCCCGCGGGCGAAATGTGATTATCCAGAAATCCTTCGGCTCGCCGACGGTCACAAAAGACGGCGTGACGGTGGCGAAGGAAATTGAGCTCGAGGATCGCTACGAGAATCTTGGCGCCCAGCTCGTCAAGGAAGTGGCTGCCAAGACCTCCGATCAGGCGGGCGACGGCACGACGACGGCGACGGTCCTCGCCGAGGCGATCTTCGAGGAGGGGCTCCGCAATGTGACCGCCGGTGCGAATCCGGTCGGACTGAAGCGCGGCATCGAGAAGGCTGTCGCGGCCGTGACCGACAAGCTCAAGTCGATGAGCAAGCCGGTCAAGAATCACAAGGAGATCGCGCAGGTCGGCACCATCGCAGCCAATAACGATTCCGAGATCGGCGAGATGCTCGCCCAAGCGATGGATAAGGTCGGCAAAGACGGCGTGATCACCGTCGACGAGGGAAAGTCGCTCACCACGGAAGTTACCGTTGTCGAGGGCATGCAGTTCGACAAAGGTTACCTTTCGCCGCACTTCATCACCGACACGGAGAAGATGCAGTGCGTGCTCGAGAATCCTTACATCTTGGTCCACGAGAAGAAGATCTCGTCGATTAAGGACCTCATTCCGATTCTTGAGAAAATTGCACAGGCGGGGCGCCCGCTGCTGATCATCGCCGAGGAGGTCGAGGGCGAGGCGCTCGCAACGCTCGTGGTGAACAAGCTGCGCGGCATCTTCCCCTGCGCTGCGGTGAAGGCCCCCGGCTTCGGCGATCGCCGCAAGGCGATGCTCGAGGACATCGCGACGCTCACGGGCGGCCGCGCCGTCTTCGAGGAGATGGGCATCACTCTCGAGAGCCTCAAGATGGAGGATCTCGGCCGCGCCAAGAAGGTCATCATCGATAAGGAAAACACCACCATTATCGAAGGCGCCGGAAAGCGCGATGCGATCCAGGGCCGCGTCGGTGCCATCAAGGCCGAGCTCGACCGCACGACGTCCGATTACGACCGCGAGAAGCTCCAGGAGCGCCTCGCGAAGCTGTCGGGCGGCGTTGCGCAGGTGAAAGTCGGTGCCGCGACCGAGGCCGAGATGAAGGAGAAGAAGGCGCGCGTCGAGGACGCGCTCCACGCGACGCGCGCGGCCGTTGAGGAGGGCATCCTCCCGGGCGGCGGCGTGGCGCTGCTCCGCTGCATTCCGATCGTCGAAGGGCTGAAGCTCGACGGCGACGAGGCCGTCGGCGCTTCGATCGTGCGCCGGGCCCTGGAGGCGCCCCTCCGCCAGATCGCCGAGAACTCGGGGATCGACGGCGCGATCGTCGTCCAGAACGTGCGCAGCGAAAAGCGCGAGAGCTACGGCTTCAATGCCGCCAAGGGCGAGTACGAAGACCTGGTCGCCGCGGGCGTGATCGACCCGGCGAAGGTCGTGCGCACGGCGCTCCAGAACGCCGCGTCGGTGTCGACGCTGCTCCTCACGACCGACGCCATCATTAGCGAGGCGAAGGAAGAGAAGAGCGGCGCGAGCCCGGCGCCGAGCTACTAGGGCTCCAGCGCTCGTTAGGCGCACGCGTCCAAGGACAGGCCGGCTGGGTTCGCCCTGCCGGCCTTTTTTTTCTGCCGGGCTGTTTTTTGTGCACTCCGCGCGTGTGCCGGGCGGCTTCGGCGATGTTATCATCGCATCCTCCCCGAGGGCCGAACCATCGGGCCATGCAGCGCTCCACACTTCTCTCATTCCTCTTCCTGCTGCTCGGATTGCTCGCCTTCTCGGCGGCGACCGGCCTCGCGTCGATCTTTTGGACGCCCGAGCCGTCGACCACAGCGCGCAACGCCGACGAGCCGGGCGTTGAGCAGATCCCGCGCTCCGAGATCGCATTTGATGAGGACGATCCGCGAATCGAGATGAAGTACGCGGGAGGAACTGTCAAGGGGACCGCCATTGACGCCATTACAAAAGAGCCCGTGGCCGGCGTGATCGTGGGCGATGACGCAGTGAGCCGGCGGCGCAGCTCGCGGCGGCCTGGAAATTCACAAATGATCCCGGGCTCGATTCCTGAGGTCAAAACTGGCGCCGACGGCCGCTTCTCGGTGAAGGTCCCCGAATCGGTCGGCCCGCTCGTGCTGAGCCTCAGCCACGATCAATACAGAACAGCGTATCTGAGCGTTGGGATCCAGGGCGACTCGAGCATTGAAAAAGTGTTCTTGCAGCGCAACCCGGTCCTGAAGGGCAAGGTAACTGTTGCGCCAGGACTCGAGGTTCCCGCGAAGATAAGCGTTCGAGCGGAGCAGAAGGGGCTGCTCGGGCTCACCACCACTCGGCGTTTGAACTCCGTCGACAAGGATGAGTACCGGCTCACACTTCCAGCGGGAAAATGGGTCGTTACAGCCATCTCGAGCGGTGGCTCGCAGAAACTCCGATCGGCCTCGAGGACCATCGAGATGGGGATGGAGGACCAGTCCGTCGATTTCGAGCTCCTCACCGAAGCCGCTGCGGCTAAGCGGGACGCGGCGCGGGAGGCCTCGGAAGACGCAGCCGACGAGGAGCCGAAGGCGAAGTAGCGGCCTGTCGCGGCGTCCTCCGCGGAGGAGTTCGCGAGGCGACGCCGGTCTGCGGGCGCTACCGTCGCGGCGGTCCGGCCGGTACCCTCCGCGGCGAGTTTCGTCCCTTTCCACGAACATGTCCGACGCACACGGCTCCCACGGTCACGACGCCCACGGCTCCAGCGCCCATGGTCAAGGTCACGACGCCCACGGGCAGGACGCGCATGGGCATGGTGGCGGCCATGGACACGACGACTCGCCGCGCCGCACGCCGGTGCCCCCCTTCGAGCCGACTCCCTGGGCGATGATCGCCCTCGGAATCGTGATCGCGGGCGTCGTCTACTTCGTCGGCCACCAGCGCGACTGGGCGGCGGCCGTGAAGAGCCGCCCCAATTCGACGCTGCCCCCCGCGGGCGCGTCCGTGACGCCGAGCGTCCAGCGCTAGTAGCGCTGCGCGCGGCTGAAGGAAACTGGCGCCCGTTTCGGACCCGCCCCGGGGCCACGGCCCTGGGAGACCGGTCGGCGCACGGAGGAGCAGCGCGCCCAACTCACTTCTGAAGGGGAGGCTAGCGCTTCGGGCCGACCCTCACGATCACGCAATCCTCCGGCCGCAGGAATTCGCGGGCCACTTTGGCGACATCCTCTTTTGTGACCGATTCGATCAGCTCGGGGAAGCGTTCCAAATAATCGGCGCCGAGGTGGTGGCGCTCCATTTGAATCATCGTGTGGGCGCGCCCCGTGTTGCGCTCCACGCTGAACGGGAACGATCCAATTAAGTAGTCTTTTGCCATCCGCACCTCCGACTCCGTCGGCGGCTCCGTCTGTGCGCGGCGGATCTCTCGCAGGAGGCCTGTGCACGCATGCTCCGCGTTCTTTGGCTCGGTGCTGAGGTACGCCGAGAAGATCCCCGGCTCCATCCCGGCCGTCGACGTCACGTTGGCGCGCACGTGATAGGCGAGCCCTTCCTCGTCGCGCAGCTTCTTCGAGATGCGATCTGTGAATCCGGGCCCCGTGCCGAGCACGTGATCGAGCACCAGGAGAGCCATATATCGAGGATCGCGCCGGCGGATCCCGAGATGCCCGATCGCGAGGTGCACTTGCTGGCGGTCCACCACCTGCACAATTCGCTTCGGCGCGGGAAGCGGAATCTGCGGCGGTGCGGGGGCCCCCACCAGCGGCGCGCGCCAGGATCCGAACTCCTTCGCCACGCGCTTCACCGCCTCGCGCGGATCGAGATCGCCCGAGATCGAAAGGATCGTCCGCCCGGGCGAATACCACTTCTTGTGGAACGCAGCCACGTCCTCCCGCCCGAGCTTCCGGACTGTCTTCACATATCCTTCGCTCGGCCGATGCAACGGATGCAATCCATACACTTCCTCACGCAGCGCGCGGAATGCGCGCGTGCGCAGGTCGTCCTCGTCGGCCACGAGGTCGGAGAGAATCTCGTCGCGGACGCGCCCCACAGCCTCCTTCGGGAACGTCGGCTCGCGGAGCACACTCGCCGTCAGCTCCAGCGCCAGCGGGAAGCTCTCCTCCAGCACGCTGCACGACACGCCGCCCGAGCCGGATCCGAAGAATCCGCCGGCCTCCTCGATCGCCTGAGCGATCTCGTCGCCGGTCCAGCGCCGCGTGCCCTCGTCCAGAAGGCTCCCGGTGAAATGCTCCACTCCGGCCTTCGCCTCCGGTTCACACAAAAGGCCGACCTCCACATGCGCCATCAGCGAGACAGTCGGCGCGGCGGAATTGCGTGTCGCCAGCACCACGAGCCCGTTCGGGAGTACCTCCCGCAGGAACGGAAGCTTCACCGCCGGTGCCGGTCCGCGCCGAGGCGGGATCGGAAAGCTCGAGCGGATAACGACGGATGGCGCCGAAAGCCGGCGCCCTGCGCGGCGCGCCGATTTCGGAGGAGGCGCGGCTTTCTGTGAACTCACAGATGACGCGCCTTCCGGCAGCGACCAGCCCACGATCCGCCCCTTCTCGTCCAGAAGCCGCTGCGCCACTCCGAGCACGTCTCGAGCAGTCACCTTCTGCAGCTTCTTGAGGTACTCGGGCACGTACCGCCATCGGCAAAGAACCTCCGCGCGCCCGATGCGGTCCGCGAGTTCGTAAGCCGACTCCATCGAAATCGACTGCGATGCAACAATGAGCTTCTTCGCTCGAGCCAGCTCCGCCGCGCTCACCGGCTGCGTTCGCACTCGCTTGATCTCTGCGAAAAGTGCGCACTCGACATCCAACTCTTTCACTCCGTCGCGTGCCTCGACCCAGAACCACAGAACTCCGGGATCGAGCCTCGCCTCGTTCTCCATGGAAACGTGGGTCGCAAGCCGCTGCTTCTTGATCAAGCTCTTATAGAGTCGGCTCGCGCGCCCCGACGAAAGAATTGAAGTTAATACATCCAACGCGTAGTCGTCCGTCGTCCCGCAGGTCGTCCCGTGGAACGCCACCAGCATGCGCCTCATCGGCGTGTCTCGGACTACCTGCACTCGCCGCTCGCCGCGCTGGGGCGGCTCCGGAAGCACGGCTTCCCGCGGCGTCCGGCTCGCTGGGATCTTTCCGAAGTAACGTTCCGCCGCTTCGAAAACGTCGGTCGCCTTCACATCTCCGCAGACCACGATCACGGCATGGTCGGGGGAATAGTGACGCTTATAGAAAGAGACCATCGTCTCGCGGTCAAGCCGCTCGAGGTCGCTCTGCCACCCGATCACCGGATGGCGGTACGGATGGACGTGGAACGCCGTCGGCCCCATGGCCTCGTGGAGGTCGCGCCACGGGTCGTCCTTCCCCATGCGAAGTTCCTCCAACACCACTTTTTTCTCACTCTCGAATTCCGCCGAATCGAGCGCACAGCCCCGCATGCGCTCCGCCTCGATGGCAAAGGCAGTCTCCCAGCGATCGCGCGCGAAGCTAAAGTAATACGCGGTGTAGTCGTGGTCGGTGAATGCGTTGTTGGAGCCGCCGAGCTTCGCCGTGATGAGATCAACCTCACCTTTCGCGAGCCGTTGCGTTCCCTTGAACATCATGTGCTCAAGGAAGTGTGATAGTCCTGTCTCGCCGGTCTTCTCGTCGCGCGAGCCGACTCGGTACCAGATCATGGAGGTCACGACGGGGTTCGCGCGACGCTCGAGCGCCAGCACGAGGAGCCCGTTCGAAAGTCGACGCTCGCGGACGGCGAGGGCGGAGGTCATGGACGACGATTCTTCCTTTTCGGTGAAAACTTGGAGGTGTTCGAGGGCCGCTTCGGGAAGCCGCCGGGCCGATGCGGCTTGCGATCAGGCTTTTCTGTGGCTTCGCCTCCGGGGCGGCCGCCGAACGGCCGGCGCACGCGCCCTTTCTTCGGAAGCGGCTTCGCGGAAGTCTCCACAGAAGCTTCAAGTAATGTTCGCACCTCGGAGGGATCGAGACGGCGATAGCGCCCTTCGTGGAGGCCGCGCAGGGAGACCGGTCCGATGGCGACGCGCTTCAGCGCCTGCACGGCGAATCCGAGCTTCGCGAAGACGCGCCGAATCTCGCGGTTCATCCCTTCCCGCACCGTGACCAGCAGCACCGTGGCATTGGATAGCCGCTTTCGCACCACGACGCGCAAGCCCGCAGTGCGGCCCTCCGCGAGCCAAACGCCCTCACCGGCCTTCCTGAGCGCCTCGTCGCTCACGCGTCCGTGAACTTTCACAAAATACGTCTTCGAGACCTGGTACCGGGGATGGGAAATACGGTTCGCGAGGTCTCCGTCATTTGTAAGAAGTAGCAATCCCTCGGAATCGGTATCGAGGCGCCCTACACAAAAAAGCCGCGCGGCGGCCGGATCCCGGACGAGATCGACGGCGCGAATACGCCGCTCTTCGGTGGCGCTCGTGCACACGACTCCCTTCGGCTTGTGCAGCGCATAGACCACGCGCGGCGGTGCCTTCACTTCCACGCCGTTCACCGTCACACGCGCCCGCTCCGGATCGATCTTCGTTCCGAGCTCGGTCACCGGAATGCCGTCGACTTCGACACCGCCCGAGGAAATCAGCTCGTCGCAGCGGCGGCGAGGACCTACGCCTCTCTCGGCGAGCACTTTATTGAGCCTCACAAGTCGTGGCGTCTTCTCCGATGCGGCCGGCGCCTCCATGCCCTCGATCTGCTCGTCGTCGCCGAGTTCGAGGCCGTCTTCGTCATCGTGATGGGCTTTGGGTCGTTCGATCATGGATCTGTTGCTCTCAAGAATGCGGAACGGCCCAGACGGAGGTGAAGCCGCGGCCGAGAACCGGTTCGAGGCGCGCGGCGCGCATGGACGCCGGCAGCAGCACGGCTTCGCCAGGGCGCGCACGGGCTCCGCTGCCAAAGTTCACTTCTCCCGCGAGGACCATGGCCGTCGCGCACCGCCCTCGGAGCGGCACGTCGAGCGGCACCCGCGACTCGAACAGCTCCCACGAGAACGAGCCCGGGGAAGGCAAAGCGCAGCGCCGCCAGCCGGCGCCGTGAGCCACTACCTCCGGTCGCACGACCGACGCGGGGCGATCGAATCGGGCCACGGCGAAGGACTGGGCGCGGTGGAGTGGACGCGCCGGGCTCGCCGGGCGATCCCAATCATAAACTCGATAGGTGACATCCGAAGTTTGTTGAATTTCACAGATCGTGAGCCCCGCTCCGATGGCATGGACCGTGCCCGCCGGAATCGGAACCACGTCTCCGGCCCGCGGCCGAATCTCGCGGAGGCATGCAACGACCTGTGCAGCATTGGCCGCAGCCTCCAGATCCGCGAGGGTCTTGCCCTCCGCAGGCCCAACCCACAAGCGCGCGTCGGGCTCCGCATGCACCACGAGCCACGCTTCATTCTTTCCGCCATCGCGCTCCCCGAGCCTCGCGGCGGCTGCGTCGTCGGGATGGACCTGAACCGAGAGCCGGTCCGAGGTATCGACGAACTTCACCAAAAGCGGAAAGCGCCCGCCCGCTGCGGGCGCCGCGTCTCCCAGAATCTCAGAACCAAACTGTTGCATAACCTCGCGAAGGGTCTGCCCCGCAAACCGCCCGTTGCGAATTCTGCTTTCGCCGGACGGATGATCCGAAAGCTCCCAGCTCTCGCCGATCGGCTTTCCGTTGGGCAGCTCGAAACCAAGGATTCCGCGCAGGCGCTGCGCACCCCACACTTTTTCCAGTAGCCGCCGCTCGAAGAGCAGCGGCTCGAAGCGCTCCTTCACCGCCGCCGCTCCTTGGCGCCCTTTCGCACCGGAGCGGATGTGTGATTCTCGCCGCGCTTCTGTGGGCGCGCTGGCGTGAGGCTCTCCCTCCGCGACGACTCCAGCAGCGCGCGCGCGTCGGCCAACGCCGTGGGGCGCCGCGCGTCGCCACCGCCCATCGCCGCGAGTTCCGCCACGCGCTCGTCCTCGCCCAGCGCGCGCACCACTGTTCGCGTGCGTCCCGCGGCCGTCTCCTTGCTGACGTGAAGGTGCCGGTCGGCGTGGGCCGCGACGCCAGCGAGATGTGTGATCACCAATACTTGACGCCCTCGGGCGGTCCGCCGCAGCTGCTCGCCGAGGGCCGAACTGAGGCGGCCGCCGACGTTCTCGTCGATCTCGTCGAACAGCACCGTTGGCAAGGACGCCGTCTCCGCGCAGGCCGCTTCCACAGCCAGTGCCACGCGCGACAATTCACCGCCCGAGGCGATTTGTGATACCGGCTTCAGCGGCTCGCCCGGATTCGGCGCAATCTCAAGCACCACTTCGTCGAATCCGGCCGGCCCGCTGCGCGCCAATGCCGACGGCTCGTCCGATTCTGTCTCACCCGGCCGCGCCTCGATCGGGCGTACGGTCACGACAAAGAGTGACTTCTCCATCCCGAGCCGCACGAGCGTCGCCTGCACTTCGCGCGCGAGCCGCTCCGCCCCCTTCACGCGCGTTTGAGTGATTTCCTTGCCGAGCGATTCCATCTCTCGGCACCAGGATTCCACTTTTCCCTCGAGTTCGCCGCAGGCCTGCGCCGCGCCCTCGAGCTTCTCCATCTCGCCTTCCATGCCTCGCAGGAGATCCAGCGCCCCCGCCTCGTCGACGCGAAACCGGTCGAGAATCCGGCCGATCCGATCGAGCCGCTGGCTCACGGCGTCGAGCCGCGCCGGATCGGCGTCGAGGGAATCCACATATCGGCGCGCCTCGCCGGCGGCGTCGTCCACCAGCAGCCGCGCCTCCTCGAGCCGCGCCGCGATGGGACCGAGCGGCGGCGCGATGGCTGCCAGCTCCTCGAGCGCCCGCCGCGCTGAAGCGAGCCGCTCCACGGCCGAGCCCTCCGCCTCGACGAGCGAATCGAGGTGCTGAGCCAGCCGGCCGCGGATCCGCTCCACATGAGTAAGAACTCGATACTCTTCCTCGAGCCGTGCCGTCTCGCCCGACGTCAGCTCGAGCGCGCGAATCTCGCTGGATTGGAACTTCAATAAATCCAGCCGGTCGAGCCGCTCGCGCTCGGCGCGCCGAAGCTCGGAGATCTCCCGCCAGGCCGCTGCCGCCTCGGCGCGCAACGCCATGAATCGCGCACGCACGCTCCCCGGAGCGGCGAGCCCGAGGAAGGCGTCGAGCTTGTCGCGCTGAACCGCCGGCTTCAGCAGCGTCGAATGCTCCCGTTGTCCTTGGATCGCCACGAGGCAGCTCGCCACGTCGCGGAGCGTCTCGCGCGTGAGAAAACGGTGATTCACCTGCGCACGCGAACGTCCCGAGCGATCGAGGGAGCGCGAGACGGCGAGCTGCCCCTCGTCGGGCTCCACGCCAACCCGCTCCCGCAGAATTGTAAGCAATTCGCGATGGGAGTCATCGCCACCGACGAGCTCGAAGACTCCTTCCACGAACGCCTCCGCGGCTCCCTCGCGCACTCGCGACGCATCGGCCTTCTCGCCAAGCAGAAACGCGAGCGCCCCCACGAGGAGTGACTTGCCGGCGCCGGTTTCGCCTGTGACGACATTGAGCCCCGGAGCGAAGTCCACGCGGACGTCCTCCAGGAGCGCGAAACCTCGAACGGAGAGTGTGCGCAGCACGAGCGATATTGGCGGCGGGCCGGCGGGCATGCTATCCGCGCTCCCCATTCGACGGCGGCCGCTCGCGCGCACAGCGGGGGCACAATCCGCGTCCTCATCCAGAGCAGATGTCCGGCGACTCCACGATCCTTCGCGACCTCGCAATCGCCCTCAGCGCAGCCGCGGTGACCACCGTGGTTTTCCGGAAGCTCCGGCAGCCCATGATCCTGGGCTATCTCGTCGCGGGCATGTTGGTCGGGAGGAACTTCCCGTACTTCTTTACGGTCAACGAGAAGTCGATTCATGACCTCGCCGAACTCGGCGTCGTTGTGATTCTCTTCTCCATCGGGCTTGAGCTGAGTCTCACTCGGCTTCTCCGGCTCGGCGCCACGGTGCTCTTCGGGTCCGTCTTCCAGATCGGGTTGATGGTCTGGCTCGGCTATGCGATCGGCAAGGCACTCGGCTGGTCGGGAATCGAAAGTTTCTTTCTTGGGTCGATGCTGTGCATCTCCAGCACTGTTATTGTTGCCAAGAGCTTCGAGGAGCTGAAGATCACGGGGCGCATACCACAGATTGCCTTCGGAATGCTGATCGTTGAGGACGTCGTCGGCATCTTTCTGTTGGCGGTGCTTTCAACTCTCACATCGGGACACGAGATCTCGACCGCCGATGTGGCAAAGGATGCGATGCGCCTCGGTGCCATTCTCGCTGCATTCGTAGCGGGCGGGCTCTTTGTGGTGCCGCGCATGCTCCGTTTCGTAACGAAGTTCCAGAGTTCTGAGACATTGTTAGTTTCAGCGGTAGGACTCTGCTTCGGTGGCGCGCTGCTCATCGCATCTCTTGGATACTCGCCAGCACTCGGCGCGTTTCTGGTGGGAGCGTTGATTGCAGAGGCCGGCTATTCGAAACGTGTTGAAACCCTTGTGAATCCGATCCGCGACGTGCTTGCGGCGGTCTTTTTTGTGAGCATCGGAATGCTCCTTTCGCCAACGGAGCTGCTCGACCAAGCACTGGTCATCGCGTTGCTGTCGGCGGTCGTTGTGGGGGGTAAGCTGCTCGGCGGGTCGATGGGCGCATTCCTTGGAGGAGAGAACATCCGGACTTCTATTCAAGTCGGAATGAGCCTCAGCCAGATCGGTGAGTTTTCTTTCCTCATCGCCGAGATCGGAACTCGGTCGGGCACAATTCCTTCGAAGTTTCACACGATTGCAGTGGGCGTGTGCGCGGTTACGAGCTTCTTGACTCCGGTGAACGTCGGCGCCGCGGAACGACTCTCCAATTGGATCGATCGGCGAATGCCACGCCCGCTGCAGGTCTTCGTCTCTCTGTATGCATCATGGATCGAGAAGATTCGGCGATCGCAAGCTTCGGGCTCGTCGCTTCAGAGGTTGAGAAGATCCGGCCTGCTGCTTGCGGTGGATGCGCTGCTGATGATTGCCATCATTGTGGCGGGCTCATTCCAATATGAGAGCATCGAGAACGCAGCCATGGATTGGCTCAGCCTCCCCCATTCCATCGTGCGCGGCGGAACCGTCGTCGCTGGAGTCCTTCTGCTGTCGCCGTTCCTATTCGGTGTATTTCGCCTCGCGCGCGCGATCGCCGCGCAGCTCGCCGAGGTGGCGCTGCCGCCTTCGGCGGGCGGCCTCGATTTGGGACGCGCTCCGCGTTCCGCATTTATTGCAACTCTTCAGCTGCTGATCGTCGGAATTGTTGGAATCCCGGTCCTCGCGGCCACGCAGCCGTTCCTTCCGCCGTTTCGGGGCGGCTTCGTGTTCGCCGCGCTGATCGGACTGCTCGCCGTCGCCTTTTGGCGCTCCATCCGAGATATGTATGGACACGCGCGGGCCGGGGCGGAGGTCGTGGTGCAGGCGCTCGCGAGCCAGGCCGCGCACGCGACCGACGAGGAGACCCTCACAGAAATCGAGCACGCGCTGCCCGGCGTCGGCTCACTTGGGAGCTGCGAGATCGCCGAGGGCGCCGACTCGGTCGGTCAGTCGCTGAAGGAGCTCAATCTTCGCGGCGCAACGGGAGCCACGGCGATCGCCGTACTCCGCGAAAGCGGAGACATTACTTCTCCGACAGCCGGAGAGCGCCTGCGCGTCGGCGACGTCGTCGTGCTGAGCGGCTCGCGAGACGCCGTGCGCGAAGCACGCGCCCGCCTCACTTCGGAAGGGGCTCCTCCGACGCAACATAGTTGAAGTGCGCAGCGAGGCGCTCGCTCCAGGGGAGCAGATCGGCATCGCCGATACGGCCGATGGCACGAATCGCTGCGGCGCGCGAGATGGAGTCGTCGAATCCCGACTCGCCTCGCGCAGCGGCCAGGAGCGCCGGAAGGGCGCGATAGTCACCAATTTTCCCGAGCGCAGCCGCGTAGGCCTTCCACACGCCCACGACGGGTGCCGATCCGTCGCGGCGCGGACGCAGCAGCCGCTCCTCGGCCCTTTTGTCGCCGAGGAGCGCTAGCGCAATGGCAGCCTCTTGCAACAATTCCGGCTTTCGCTCCGAGGCTTCGAAAAGTGCAGTGACCGCGGTGAGAGCCTCTCGGTGGCCGAGCAGACCGAGGGCCTGTGCAAAGTAGCCGCGCACCGATTCGTCGTTGACTTCCTCCATGGCCCGCAGAATCAGCGGACCCGATTCTTGATCTCCTCGAAGTGCAAGTGATATCGAGAAGGCCGCGCGCTGCAGCGGATCTTTGAGCGTCACCATTCGAGTCCGCAGCGCCTTCGCGATGGGATCGGGTGCGCTCAACTCGCCGCGCCGCCGCTGGCCATGGCCGCCGACTCCCAAGGCAAGCGCAGCCCACATGCGCGTGCTGACGCGTCCCCCCTGGTGCACTGCGCGCTCGAGCAGGGCGCTTTCGCCGGGGCTCCCGGGACGCCCCGTTGCCATGATTTCGCCGAGCGCCATCCAGGAAAAGCCAGCGGCCTCGGCGTTTCTGCCGGTCAAACGCTCAGCCGCCGCCTCAAGTGCATCCGCGAGCTTTCCCGCGTCGCGATCTTCCGCACGCACGAGCAAGCCCATGGCAATCGCAAAGGAACCGCGCAGGAATCGCGCGTTCCCTTGGCCTCTAGATGTGAGCTCGCGGAGCATCTCTTGAGCTCGCACGCGGCGCTCTGCCTGGGGTGCATCTCGCAGAATCTTGGCAACTGCCGGCGGAACGTGCGCTGCGACGGCATCCCGGGATCGCCGGTTTTCTGTTAGAAACTTCTCGAGACGGCGAACGGTCGATCGAGTGGGATCGGGCAGGTTTCCGAGAGCGACGATCGCGGCCGACTGAATCTCCCAGCAGCGCATGCCATCCACGTCGAGCGACCGGAGAAGCACATCGCGCACGCGCTCGGTAACTTTCTCGTCGGCCGTGCGCGATCCCAACAATCCAAGCGCATGGGCCGCCAACGATCGTTGCGGACAGGCGATGGATAGTTGACCTCTGGCTGCCTTTCCGGCGTCGCCGCCCTCGAAGATGGCTGCCAGCGCGGGCAATCCCTCAGGCGCCCCAAGGATTCCGAGCGCGAGGATCGCGGCATCCCCCACAGTTCCGTCGGAGTGCCCCAAGAAGGGAAGGATCGTCGCAGCAGTCTCCGAGGGCTGATCGCGAATCTCGGCGAGCGCCCGGAGCGTTGCCATCAGCAGGTCGCGATCGTCGCTCTCGCGGAGAATGCGAAAGAGAACCGGCAGGACGTCGCGCCGAAGCTCGGAAGCCGTAGGCAGCAGGGAGGCACGCACCCCGGCGTCGCCGTCCTGTGGAAGAGTGAGGATCCCATCCAGGCGCGCCACATGAGACTTGAGCTCGAGAAATCGGTCCCGGTTCGATTCCCACCAATAAGTCCATAATTCATAATTTGGACCTGTATCGATTCCGAGCAGCGGTCGGGGCCCCGGCGCCGGGGCCGTCGGCCCGGGCCCCGCGGGCGGAGCGGTCGGTCCTGCAGGGCGCGGCCCGATCCCGGGGCGAACGCCGGGCTGGGCAGGCGTGATCGGAGGGCGCCCGGTGGGGCGCGGCGCGGCCGGCTGGGACGCCTGGGGAGCGAGAGCTACAAGTGCGAGGAGGGCAAGCATGGCCGGCCTTCGATGCCGGCACCGCGCGCCCGGTTTCAGGCGCCCGCGGGCTCCCGGAAACGCCGGAGTCCCTCGGGGTCCTGAACGAGGTCGAGCGCCGCCTGGCGCACGAGCACGAACTCACTCTCCACTTTTTCGAGGACGGCGAGCGCCTCATCGGTCCGACCAGCGTCGATCTCCGCCTCGAGCTCATGCGCCAGGGCGGCGAGAGGCTGCGCGCCGAAATGTGAACTCACGCGCCGCAGCCTTCGGCTCAGCTCGAGCCCCGATTCTTTGCTTCCAGATTCGATTGCAGTTTGGGCCGATGCCACAATTTCTTCGGCGCCGCTCACGAACGATCTCATCGCCTCCTCACAAGTGCCCGGGTTGTCGAGGAGACCGAGCGCGCGCAGGCGCGCCACGATTTGTGAGGCCTGGGTGCCGAGCGGCGGGCTGCCGCCCACCGTAGCGGGAGGGTCGGACGCGGAGGCTTCCGCCTTCTCGGGAGCCCAGCGCTGCATCGCTTCCTGGATCTCTGCGAAGGAGAGCGGTTTCGTGAGAACGGCGTCCATCCCCGCCTCGCGGCACTCTTTCAGCTCTCGAGGCTCTGTATGCGCCGTGACCGCGAGCACCGGCGTTCGGCGTCCGTCTCCCTCCGACGCTCGCAGGCGCCGCGTCACCTCGCACCCGTCGAGCTCCGGCATCGAGACGTCCATGAGGACGACATCGGCAGCCTCCGTCGCAAGCATCGCCAGCGCTTCCGCCCCCGACGCGGCGACACGTGTATGAAAGCCCAGCTTCTTCAGCATCGAGGATGCTACTTTTCCACAGACCGCGTCGTCGTCGACGATGAGAGCCTTGCGTGCATGCCCCGGAAACAATGCGCCGGCCGGCCGCGCTCCGCGGCGCGGGCTCTCCCACAAATCGGCACTCGCGCCGTCCCGCAGCGCCGCCGTCGCCGCATCCAACAGTGCGGCTGAGCCGAAAGGTTTCTCGAGGAAGCCGCGGATTCCGAGCCTCCGCAGCGTCGACGGATCGAGCGGCTGCCCATACTTGACGAGGGCCACGACGGGGATCGGCCGCAGTGGCGCCACGGCTCGCATCGCCTCGACAAGCTCGAGCCCGGTCCGCTCCGGCAGGTCGACGTCGAGGACTACGAGATGGAATGCGCTGCCCTTCGAATCCTCGTCCCGGAGCTTCTCGAGGGCGGAGTGCACTTCTGCGAAATGATCCACAACTGCGCCCGCGCCTCGAAGCGCGGTCGCGAGCGCCGCGCGCGCACGCTCGTGGTCGTCGACAACCAGAACTCGCTTCCCCTTGAGATCCAATCTCAATGATTGCGGCTCGAGGTTGCGCGGCCGCAGCCGAACGGCGACACGCGTGCCCTCCCCTGGCGTTGAATCATACAGAAGCTGTCCGCCCATTCTCTCCACGAGCGCTTTCGCGAGCGAAAGACCAAGGCCGCTTCCACGCTCCGGCCGGGCAGGCCGATTCGTGCCGCGCTCGAAAGGCTCAAAAACTCTCGCACAATCGCTTTTCGAGATGCCTGACCCCGAGTCCTCGACGAATAGCTCGATCGCAGGACCGAGCTTTCCGTCCTCGACGACCTGCGCTCCGATTGCAACGTATCCAGAACATGTAAACTTCAGCGCATTGTCTGCGAGGGCGCTCATGACCTTGCGCAGGTGCAGCGCATCGCCGCGGAGTTCCATCGGCAAGCGCAGATCCATATCCAGGTAGAGCTCGATTCCGCGGTCGGCCGCCTCTTGCGCGAACGAGGCGGCGATCTCCTCAAGAATCTGCCCTGCACGCACGGTGCCCTCTTCCACCGCAAACTCGCCTCGCGCCATCGACGACAGTGACGACACGCTGTCAAGCGTCTCGACGAGCGATTCGCACGACGCCTCGATCGTCGCCGCCGCGTCGCGAAGTTCGGCCTCGAGCCCCGCGTCGGCGAGGAGGTGGCTCAACCCGCGGATCCCGTTCAGCGGCGTTCGCATCTCCTGAGTGAGCTTCGATACATAAATTGAGTGCACCGCGGACTCTTCGCGCGCCTTCTCCAGCGCCCGAAGAATCTCGCTCTCCCGATGGAGCCGAGAAGTAACGTCCGTGAGGAAAAATACGAAGTGGGAGATCTCGCCATCTTCGGTGCGAAGCGCCTGCATGGCGACCTCCACTCGAACCGAGAGCGTCTCTCTTGCACTCATCGGCGCAATCCAACGGTAGGACTCACCGGCGGCAATCCTCGCTCGAATCGTCTCCGCGAGCGCTTTATTGGTTTCCGCACCCAGCAGCAGCGCGGTCGCGTTGGTGCCGAGAAGTTCCTCAACTTTTGACCCCAATAAGTCTGCAACACCTCGGCTAGCCCATACCACCGCTCCTGTTCGGTCCGTCGCCAATGCCGCCGTATCGAGCGAGCAGACGAGCGCGGAGAGCATGGCAACATCGCGGCGGCTCGCTCGCAGTTGCTCGGTTCTCTCTCTGAGAGTGAGTGCGAGGCTCGCATGATTGCGATTGCGTCCGATCGACCAGACTGCGCTGATGGCGGTGAGCGCCAGCGCAATCCCGAAGAGAATCCACGGTGTCGGAGATCGGTGAGCTGAGGCGAATCGCTCGCTCGCAGTTACCTCGACCATCCATCGGCGTCCGCCGATGGAGATCCAGTGAGGCACACGCTCGTCGTCACTCGCCGCCGCCTCCGCACCCTTCTCTGAAATGAGCTGTATGTGAAGATCCTGCGCAAGAGCGGACCCAGGCCTTGGCAGAAGCTCGCTCAATTTTGTGGCGGCGAATGCAACGCCAAGGCACTCCGATGGCGTCTCCCCGCCGGAGGCCGCGCCGCTGCGCGCCATGACTGGAGCAAACAGAAGCACACCGTCGTCGGGAACGGACTTCGCGCCCTCAGGGGCGGCCCCAAGCCCATCTTCCACACTTTTCTCCAGAGCCCTGAGGAGATCTGTATCGTGCTCCATCGTTGCACCCAGCTCAAGTGCTGCAATCGTCGGCTTCTCCGCCGACTGCACAATCCAGAGCGCTTCGCCGGTCGAAACGGGATCGATCGAGAACCGCTCGCCGTGCTCGAACCGCCGGAGAGCATAGAATTGGAGCAATCTGGATGCGGGAACTCGGGCAATGAACCCGTAACAGCCGAGCTGTCCCTCCGTGCCCGCTCGAGCCCGCGCCGTCGCTGTCTCGATCTCTTGCCGACCCAGCGAGCGCTGCCCTTCGAGCATCAGCGCCATGGCGCGGATGCCGGTCTCAAGCCCTCGCACGCGTCCGCCGACCTCCGCCAAAGCATCCTCAGCCCGGCGCTCGACTGCCATATCCACAATAAGATTCTGCCGGCTCATTTCGAAAAGGCAGACGACCAGCGCGCACGCGATACCGCTCAGCAGGGTGACGACCGTGCTGCCCCAGATTTGCGCCGGGATATGTGTGTATTGCTGCGCGCCCACGGCGTCAACTCTCCGTCACACGATGGAAAGCAAAAAAGCAGGGTCCGAAGAGTCCGGACCCTGCCCTCCCTTCACCACACCGTATCGGTCGAGGACGGAAACCGCCTCGAATTCTGTATCAATCCGCACCACGCTGTTCTGGAGCATGGACTCCGAGGGCCGCTCGAACGCGGCCCATGGAGACTCTACTTTCCGCCGCCCGTCTTGGCGGAGGCATCGGCCGGAGCATCGCCGGAAGGCCGCGAAGCAGGCGCGTCCGCCGACTTCACTTTTGGAACCTCAATCTTCGCGATGTCCGTGATCGGCTTTGCGGGAGCCGTCTCCACTTCGTTGTACGCCTGCTCGTAACGCTTGTCGCCCGGCACGAGCCGCTTCGCGTCGGCGAGCGCGGCCAGCGCGTTCACCTTGTCGTTGCGAACCAGATGTACGTTGGCCATGTCGGCGAGCATGCGCGCGCGGGCATCCGAGGGAAGGTTCGCGCGAAGCGCCTCCTCGTAGGCGGCGAGCGCGGCGCCGGTTTCGCCAGCAGCCATCGCCTTCTGTGCCTTCGCACCATGGAAGATCGTGGCTTCCGAGACGCTATCGTCGGTGATCTTGAGCTTCGTGACTTCGATGTAGGGCCTTCCGCGGAAAACGTCGCGGACGATCGCCGTCACGCGAAGCCGCTGGTAAGGCTTGGCCTCGAGAATCGTACGGAAGTACTGCGAGTAGCGATCCACGAAGAAGAAAGCGAAGTCGTTCTCGTACTCTTCGCGATGCCAAAGCGCCTGCTCGGCTCCCCAGGCAGCGAAGCACAGATAGCTTTCTGTGGTAAATCGAGTGAAGAATGGATTCGTTGATCTTCGCGTCTCGTGGAACTGGACATCCATCTCGACGGGAAGGCCTCGGTAGGCTTCGGGCGCATTCCGCACTGCGCTGAGGGAGTGAGGAACCACCTTCGTCAGCGCATTGAAAAGCAGGTCATTGCGCGAGAAGGAATCGGTGGTCTTGTCCGGGAGCGGCTGCTGGGCGACCGCAGCGCCGGCGAGCGCGCCAAGGGCAATTGTGATGAGGAGCTTCATGGGCAGGAACCGCGGGGATGCGGTGGGTTGCCGGGGACGCGCGCACTTTCGGAATCTCCCCGCGCGCGACTTGAGCCGCTATGCGTCGCGGAGAATCGTGCGCAGGGCGCCTGCACCCCCGAGGATCCCAATCGACTCGGGCGGGTGGGGGGGCAGGCCCAGCGCTTCGTCGGCCGCCCGCTGATCGGCGGAACAACGGAATCGGAGGTCGCAAGCATCGTCCCCCGCGATCCCGACCAGGCGTCGAATGTCGAGCCCGGGGGCGGGATCCAACAGAAGCGCTCCGAGCTCGATGGGCCCTTCCAGTAGAGGCAACAAATCCGTCTCTCTCGCGACTTGTGCGGTCCAGATGGCAGGGAGGCACTCGGCGAGGCCGCGCCCCCATGTGCCGAAGGAGGAGACCGGAAGGAGCAACGCCGCACGAAGCGACAGATCGGCTCCTGGCGGGGCGGTGAACCGAAGATGCTCGTTGAGGTAGTGCCCTTCGATCGGCGGGAGCGCGGCGCGCAGCTCCGCGATCGCCGCCGGCAGGTCGAAGGGGCGCTCGATCTCGAGGGCGACTTCGACGAGGCCGTGGGGATTCGCCGCGCGGATTGGCCGCAGAAAGGCCGTGAGCGCTCTCACGTCGTCTCGGCAGGCCACCTTGCGCGCAATCACACAAAAGTTCGCCTCGACTCGGTCCGCGAGCCTCGCTCCGCTCGTGCTCCACACATCCTGAGCCGCGGAGGAGGGAGTGAGAATGGCTCGCCTCAGCGGCACCCCGCCCTGGAGCTCCGGATCCTCGAATCCACCCGACTCGACGAGGCGTATTGTGGGAACTGGATCGAGGTCGCTCTCGAATATTTGTGAATAAGTGCGGAGCGTTTCGCGGACGCCCGCGTCGTCGAAGGTGGGCGTCCGGACGATCTGATACGGGGGGAACCGCCGGTACTCGATGCCGAATGTGCTCGCGCGAGAGCGAAGGACCGTCGCCGGCAGCAGCGAGAGAATGAAGGGAACCGTCTCCGTGCCCTCACCGCACTCATCTCGAGCATACAAAAATGTCGCCCGCATGCCATCGGGCGTGTCCTTTGGAAGCCCAACGATCGTACCGATCTCGACGGCGATCCCCGCCCCCGTCAGCTCGCGGCAGCCGCGCGCGAATCGGGTGCGCTCGAAGTGGCGTCCCACAGCCGCCAGCGCATCCGGCGTCGTGGTCTGGAGCCCCACCTCGACGCTCGTGATCCCTGAGTCGACGAGCTCCGCCACATTCTTGGCATTCATCGGCTCGGCGATGAGTTCCGTGTGGACGTGCGCGTTGCGCGCTTCGAGCTTGCGCTTGAGCGTGCGCAACGTCTCCCGATAGCCCGAGTGGCCATTGAAGGTCGGATCCATTAAATACAGATCATGGACGCCGGCGTCGAGGAGCCCTTCGATCTCCTTGGCGACGCGCTCCCGAGGGAACGTCCTCACTTTTCGAAAGTCGGCGTGATAGAAGCAAAAGTCACATTCGAAGACGCAGCCGCGCGCGGTTTCCAAATGTGCAATCCCGGCGCGACGCAGCTCGAGGCAGCCGTCGAGGTAGGGCGACGGAAGCTTCGCCAGATCGCGCACGGGAGCCCTCGGCGGCGCCCAAACCATGGTGCCGTCTGGTCCGACGACACCGAGACCGTCGATGGCGTCAAAGCCGGATCCGGCCAAGGAGAACTCGATCCACTGCACAAAAAGCTCCTCGCCTTCGCCGGAGGCGGCCCAGTCGAAGGCCCGCCCCGCGTAGGAGCTCAAGAATTCGTTTCCCTTGTCGACCTCGGGCCCGCCGACGATGGCGCGCAGCCCGGGAAGAGCCTCCCGGGCGCGGCAGAGCAGATCGAGCGTTCTGTGAGAACTCCAGCAGTAGAGGCTCGCTGCGATCGCATCGGGCCGACGCCGGAGAATCTCGCGCAGCAGCGCCGCGTCGCCGGCGCGATCCAACAGATCCCGCGGCATCGTCTCGATCTCCACGCCGCGGCCCGCTAGGGCTGCGCTCGCGTAAGCGCTCAGATTCCCCGCGGCCAGCGGCACGTTCGATCGCTGGTCGGCAGGCTCATAGCTGGGAGCCGCGAGCTGGAGGAAGAGAACGCGCACGCGCGACCTCAGACTGGGAACGGGAGGGTCGGCGGCGGCGCGAGGGGCGGGGCCGCGAGGTGGGAGTCGACGAGACTCAACAATTCGCGGCGCGACGCGTCGAAGGCCGCCAGATCGGCCGGCGACTCCCCCGCGCAGCAAAGCGTCACATGGCCGAGCTTGCGCCCCGGCTTCGGCGCCTTTCCGTACAGATGAAGCGAGCTGAGCGGTACCGCCGCCGTTCGGACGAGATCCGGCAGCTCGCCTAGAATATTGACCATCAGGGATCGCCCCCGGACGCGCGTATCGCCGAGCGGCATCCCCGTCACCGCACGTATGTGGTTCGAGAATTGGCTCGTCCAGGCCCCCTCAATCGTCCAGTGCCCGGAATTATGCACCCTCGGCGCGAACTCGTTGGCGAGCAGGCGGTCACCCACCTGAAACAGCTCGAGCGCCAGCACGCCCACATATCGCAGATGCTCCAGGAGCGCCCCCGCGAAACGCTCTGCCTGCGCCTGGAGCCCGGCGTCGACGCCCTCGGCGGGAGCAAGCGTATTCCGCAGAATTCCGCTCGCGTGGTGATTCTCCACGAGTGGATACGATCGCACTGATCCATCGAGCGCCCGAACGGCAAGAATCGAAAGCTCGCGGTCGAAAGGCACAAAAGATTCGAGCAGCAGCGGCGCACCGCGGAGCGCCTCCCAAACGCGCTGGAGATGCCGCGGATCGCGGAGCACCGCCTGCCCCTTGCCGTCGTAGCCCTGGGAGCGCGTCTTCACAACGACGGGGAAACCGAGTTCCTCCACCGCCCGCTCAAACTCATCGGCCGTCCCAGCCGTCGCGTAGCGCGCCGTCGGAATTCCCAAAGATGCGAAGAGTTGCTTCTCCGTGAGCCGGTCCCGCTTTGCCTCCAGCGCCCGCAGCGAAGGCATGAGTGGCACGCGCTGCGAGATCCAGCGGGCCGCCTCGAGCGACACGTTCTCGAATTCGAAAGTCAACACATCGCTCGCCCGCGCGAGTTCCTCGCGCGCCGCCGGATCGTCGAACGACGCCCGGATTCCGCGCGCCACGGCCGCCATCGGCGGATCGGGCGTCGGATCGAGAAATGTGAAGCTGTGGCCCAGCGGATGCCCCGCGAGGGCGAGCATCCTGCCGAGCTGGCCGCCTCCCAGAACCCCGACGCGCACGGGCTACGCCGGCTCCTTGCGCGGGTCGGGGTGGGCGAGCACCTCCGCGGTGCGCGCAGCGCGCCACCGCTTGACCGCTTCGAGGATCTGTGGATTCGAGATCCCAAGAATGCTCGCCGCGAGGAGCGCCGCATTCACCGCTCCCGCCGGGCCGATCGCCAGCGTGCCCACGGGGATTCCCGCCGGCATTTGTACGATAGAGAGCAGCGAATCCATCCCGTTCAAGGCCTTCGACTGCACCGGAACGCCGAGCACGGGGAGCGCAGTCTTCGACGCCAACATTCCGGGCAGATGGGCCGCGCCGCCCGCGCCCGCGATGAGTACGCGCAGCCCGCGCGCCTCCGCCGTCGAGGCGTACTCGAAGAGCATGTCGGGCGTCCGATGGGCCGAGACGACGCGCACCTCATGGGGCACGCCGAGCGCCTCGAGCGTCTCGGCGGCGCCGCGCATCGTCTCCCAATCGGAGCGGGATCCCATCACAATTCCAATTTGTGCATTCATAGGTTTGCTCTTCCGGCGTCCGCCGGGATCTTCGCGTAGCCGCGAACCAAGACGGCGCCGACGCACCGGGCGGGCACCTCGGAGGCCATCGCCCAGGCCTCCTCTAGCGAGAGGAGCCCGCTGCGCCAGAGCCCCGCCACATTCGACGCGAGCGACCGCGCGGAGCCGGCGATGGTCCCGTCGTTTTTGTAAGCGATTCCGTCCCGGATCTTCAGCTCGGCGCCGCCGGCGCGGAAGCGCCGCAGGTGCGTTCCAGCTGCCGCCAGCGCGTCGGACACGAGGCGAATACCCTCCGCACCGCGCGAACGAAGCAACAAATCGATTGCCGGCGCGGAGACGTGCTGGAGATCGCCGATCAGCTCCGTCGGGAATCCCGGCTCCAAGAGTGCAAAATTCGCGAGCGTGGCATTTCTGTGGTGAATCGCCCCCATCGCGTTGAACACATGGGTCACCGAACTGGCGCCGAGCTTCGCCGCGCGCCGGCATTGTTCGAGGCTTGCGAGCGAGTGTCCCATCGACACCACCACCCCGGCTCGCACACAGGCCCGAATCAGCCGATCGGCGCCCGACAACTCGGGCGCGAGCGTCACGACGCGCACCATTCCCGTGTCGAGGTACCGCTCCAGCAGCTTCACATCGGGCCGCCGCAACGCCGCGGCCTCAAGCGCGCCCGGACGATCGGGGCTCACAAATGGCCCTTCGAGGTGGGCGCCGATAATCGCCGCCTCTCCCGGTTGAGGTGATTTTTGAACTTCACCCATCGCCGCGAGCCGCTCCAGCGTCGCCTCCGGCGAGAGCGGGTAGAGCGTCGGACAGAACGCTCCCGTGCCGGCGTCCATCAGCGCCCGCGCCATGGCCCGCAGCCCGTCGACCCCCGGCGAGCTCGCGTCGTGGCCGCCGAAGCCGTGGACGTGCGTGTCGACCAGCGCGGGGCCAATCGGTGCGTCGCCTGCGTCGTGGCGCGCCGCCGCCCGCGGCGCCGGTCCCACGCCACAGCGCACCACGTGCCCATCGCGCAGCGCGAGCCATCCGGGGCGCAGCCGCCCGTGCACCAGCGTGCGCCGGCTCGCCACCACGAGATCGAAGGGCGGGGCGTTCATGACGACGCCTTGGAGAGCAGGGCCACGCCGTTACGACCGTACTCGCGCACGTCGGCCCCCTCCAGGAGCGCCAGCGCCTTCGGCTCGAACTCTCCCACCGGGAAGTGAAGCACCAGAGAGCCGCCGGGCGCGAGAACGCGCTCGAACAGGTCGGTCAGCAACGCCACCAAGGCCGGGCGCCGCGTCCGGACCTCGCACTCGACATAGGGCGGGTCGAGGAAGATCAGATCGGCGCTGGCCGCCGCTTGGGAGCGCGCCGCCGCTTCAACGGGCGCTCGGAGCGCCTTCGCTCGATCGGCCACCGCCATCTGCTGGAGGTTGCGCTCGAGGAACCCGAACGCCGTTCGATCGCGCTCCACGAAGGTGGCCGACGCCGCACCCCGCGAAAGCGCCTCCAAGCCGAGTGAGCCCGTACCCGAGTAGAGGTCGAGGACCCGAGCGCCGTGGACCGCCTCCCCCAAAATGCTAAAAATCGCGCCGCGGGTCTTCTCAAGCATCGGGCGAGTCCGGTCGTCGCGCGGGGCGAGGAGAGGCCGGCCACGCAATGTGCCCGAGATGATCCGCATGGGAGCCAAGCTACTACAATCGGCGGCTTCGCCACGCGCCGACCCCATCCCATGCCTCGCCTCCACGTCAACGTCGATCACGTCGCCACCGTCCGTCAGGCGCGCCGCGCCGCTGAGCCCGATCCGGTGATGGCGGCGGCGCTCTGCGAGCTGGCCGGCGCCGATGGGATCACCGTACATCTGCGGGAAGACCGCCGGCACATCCAGGAGCGCGACGTTCGATTGCTCCGCAGCACGGTGAAGACGCTGCTGAACCTCGAGGCGGCGGTCGCCCCGGCGATCCTCGACTTTGCGTGCGAGATTCGTCCCGACCAGGTCTGCCTGGTGCCCGAAAACCGGCTCGAGGTCACCACCGAGGGCGGCTTCGACGCGGTCGGCAAGCGCAAGGAGCTCGGCCGTGCCGTTGCGCAGCTTCGAAAGGGCGGGATCGAGGTGTCGGTGTTCGTCGATCCCGACGCCGACGCGATCCGAGCCAGCGCCGACGCGGGGGCCGATTTTGTGGAACTCCACACCGGCGGCTATGCCCGCGCCAAGGGAGCCGCGCGCGCGCGCGAGCTCGCGCGGCTTGCAAAGGCGGCGGCCTTCGCGCGACGCCGGGGCCTCCGCGTGAACGCCGGACACGGCCTCGATTACAAAAACGTCGGGGCCGTAGCGTCCATCGAGGGCGTCGAAGAGCTCAATATTGGATTCGCCATCGTCGCGCGGGCGGTGCTCGTAGGACTCGACACCGCAGTGCGCGAGATGCGCGCGGCCATCGGTGCCGCTCCGGCCCGATAGCCCGGTTCACCTGAACTCGCTTTCTGTCACTTATTTCACCGTTCTAAGAATTGAGGATTCTCCCGTGAGACTTGCCGGCTGCTTCACCGCCATCGCGACGCCGTTCCGCAATGGAAATGTTGATTTCGAATCGCTGGCGAAAATCGTGGAGCATCAGATTGAAGGCGGCGTGGCGGGAATTGTGCCGTGCGGAACGACCGGCGAAGCCTCGACACTGACCTCGAAGGAATACGACGACGTCGTGAAGCGCGTGGTCGAGGTTGCAGCGGGGCGCGTGCCCGTATTCCCGGGCACGGGCTCGAACTCCACCGCGGTGGCCGTCGAGAAGACGCGCCACGCGCGCGAAGCGGGAGCGACGGGCGCGCTGGTGGTTACTCCTTACTATAACAAGCCGACGCAGGAAGGGCTGTTCCGACATTTCGAGGCGATCGCCAAGGCGGTGCCCGGATTCCCGATCATTCTGTATGAGATCCCGGGAAGAACCGCCGTCTCGATCGATGTCGAGACGTGCGCGCGCCTTTGCGTCTACAACAATATCGTCGCCGTCAAGGAGGCCTCCGGGAAGCTCGAGCGCGTGACGAAGCTGCGCCAGCTCACCGATTTGGCGGTACTTTCGGGCGACGACGCGTCGACGCTGCCGATCATGGCGCTCGGCGGCACGGGCGTCGTGTCGGTGGCGTCCAATCTCGTCCCCGCCGATGTGTGCGCACTCGTGGCGGCCGTGGCGGAGGGTGAAGCGCAGGAGGCGCTCCGCATGAACGATCGTCTTGACGACTTCTTCCGCGCGCTCTTCCTCGAGACGAACCCGGCACCGGTGAAATATGCACTTCACCGAGCCGGAATTTTTGCGTCGGACGAAGTGCGTCTTCCGCTCGTCACGGTTGGCGAGAAGACGCGCAAGGAGATGGACGCCGCGATGATGAAGCTCGGCTTCCAGCTTCGAGGGGCGCAGTGAATATTGAAGAATACGAAAAAATGTTCGGAGTCGAGGACCACCATTGGTGGTTCGTGGGCAAGCGCCGGTTCGTCAAGGTGCTGCTTGGAAGATCAGTTCTCCCGAAGGATCCGCAGATCCTCGATGTTGGATGCGGAACCGGCGGCATGCATTTGGTGCTCTCAAAGTTCGGGAAAGTAACAGGAGTGGATGCCAGCGAAGTTGCGCTTGGGTTCGCTCGGCGGCGCAGCCTCGCGGAGCTCCGGCGCGCGGCCCTTCCAGACCTTCCTTTCGCGGACAGTTCCTTCGACGTGATCACGCTGTTCGACGTGCTCTACCATCGAAATGTGGGAGACGATGCGACGGCGATCCGAGAGGCAGCCAGAGTGCTCAAGCCAGGCGGCCTCGTTGTCATCACCGATTCAGCGCTGAGGTGGCTCTCCGGGCCACACGATGTTGCAATGCACGGAGCTCGGAGATACTCCGCGCAGGATCTGCGGCGGCTACTGCAGGGCGCAGGACTCTCCGTCGAACGAACCACCTATCTAAATTTCTTTCTTTTCCCGATCGCGGCGGCTTGGCGCGTGTTGCAGAGATCCTTCGGCGGCCACCCGGTGGGACGATCGGATGTGAGCGAGCCGTCGGCGCTCGCGAATGCACTCCTGGGAGTTCTTTACAGGATTGAGGCCTGGATCCTCTCGTTCGTGCGGCTTCCTTGGGGCACCACCGTGGCAGCAATCGGGCGGAAGCCCGGCCAACAGCCCCTGGCATAAGTCATCCGAGCTGCGCCCGCGGGCTTTTGGGCGATCTCGTCGTACCGCCTCAACGAAACTCCTTGGCTACGCCTGCGGCGGTCCTCGTTGAACTCGCCAAGAATCCTCGTGCTCGCTTTGCGGAGCACTTTTGCCACCGCCTGAACCTTGCCGAACGTCGGATCGCAGTGCTGGAACTCCGAGCTGCGCGCCGATGGACCTGCTGCTACAGTCTCCGGGTGAGCACGTCGAGAAAGTTGGTTCCCGTGGTCTCTCCATGCCTGAACCGATCGAATTGAAACATCGGAGTGAGATTCCGCCCAGCGACCACGCGGTGTGGCTGTTCGCTTTCCTGGCAACCGCTGCATTCGCTGGTCTTTGGTGGTGGGCAGCCGAGAGAGACGGCTCAGCGCGGCAGTTCCCCGTGTGGGACGCTGCAACGTATCACTGGCAGGCTCACCACAGCCTGCAGCTCATGAAGGCTCGCGGGCTCGCGGGATTCCTCGAGGCGTGGACGTCGACTTCGGGCACAAATACTCCGCTTGTGCCGACGTCCTCTGCAATTCTGATGCTTCTCTTCGGCGAGCGCCGAATTGTTGCGGAAAGCGTGCTGCTCGCGTTCACCTTCGTATTATTGGTCTCGACGGCTCGCGCCATCGCCTGGCTCTATCCGCGAGCCAAGGGCGCGCGCTGGACCGGCTATGCCACGGCCTTGGCCTGGATGTCGTTTCCTGCAGTCCTCGGGAACTCACGTTTCTATATGTTTGAGTTCCCGCTGGCCGCCATAGTGGCGCTCACCACATGGGCGATGCTCGCGAGCCAGGGATTCACGCGGTGGATTCCGACGCTCGCGGCGGGAGCCGCGGCGGGACTCGCCTCGGTCACGCGAGCCGGCGGACCGCTTCTGCTCGTGGGCCCGGCGGCGGTGATCGCCGCGGCGGCGCTCCGCCGCCCGACGAGGATGAGGGCACTTGCCGGAATGCTCGCAGCAACTTGTATCGCGGGAGCAGTCGCCGCAACTTGGTACGCCCGAAACCTCAGAGATCTGCTCGACTATGTGTCAAGTGTAACTTATGGGAGCCGTGCGTCCGTGTACGCAGGAGCCGGCTCGGGTCTTTCTTGGGAGAATGTTCACTACGCACTTTACTGGAACTCTCTCACGGGACCGGGAATCCCGATGCTGGTGCTCGGCTTCTGTGGACTGCTCATTCAAGTCTTTGAGCGTCGATCACAGCTCCGATCTCTCTGGTCCTGGCCGGTGGCGGGCGCACTCATGGCCTACCTGCTGGGCTGCTTCCTGCTCTTATTCGTCTCGCAGCGATGCCAGGCGACGCTTCATATTCCTCTCATGGGGTTCGTGGCGTTCGCAATTGTTCGCGGCATCGCCTCGATCGGCGCGATTGCCGTGAAACGCATTGCTTCCGTCGCGCTCGCTGTCGCAGTGCTTCACCCCATCATTGCGCTTACATTCCTCGTTTCTCCGAATCCCAAGGACCCTCCGGACATCGGGCCCTTTCGAACCACACTTCCGCTCTGGATCCATTCCACGGCCTACTCGGATTCGCTCCGCGGCACGGGGTTCGACATTCGTAACGACTTCAAGCTTCCACTGATCCTGAGAGCGATCAACAGTCTCCACCTGCCGGCTTCGTCCGGGATCATGCTGCTTGCGAACCATCCCGTGCTCCATCCTTATAATATCCGAGCGGAGTGCGGTCGCCGCGGGATGGGCCTGTACATTGAAACAATTCCACTCCAGCCGCTCGCGAGCATCCAAGCGAATCAAACGCTGCTTCGAAGCCGGATCTGTCGCTTTGACCTGATCCTGGCCGTGCGGCCTAGCCCGAACCAAAAAGCCGATCCGTACGAGAGCGGAACAAGGGTGCTTCTCGAGGAGTCGGACGGTGCGCGGTTCCCCATTTTTGTTGAAGCCGCGCCCCCGATCCCGCTCGACGATGGCGGCCGAGTTGAGCTGTTGCGTTTTTGTCCTCAGATCGAGGAGCTTTCGGCGGAAGCCGAAGGCAGCGAAGACTGCGCAACCCTCCTCGTGCCTGGAGCGCCTCCGGATCGTGAGCTCTTTGCGGTCATTGAGAAGTTTGCGTTCGGCAGCGGGAGCTTTGGGGAGACTCTCATGATCGATCTGAGAGGCCGATTCCGCGGCCGATGGACTCCTGTTCTCTTGTTGCATGTGGTGGAGTCGAACGGCACGACGGTTTGCGAGTACTTAAAGGTCCCTGCTGCGAACCTCAGCCCCCAGGAGTCGAGCAACGCGCCTCGACGCATCCGCGTCGCAACACCCGCAGCTACTTTGGTGGCCGCCCTCCGTGCTGATCCGAGGAGACGGCTGCGCCTCGCGGCACTCCTCCCACAGATTCCCAGGGATGCGGGCAACCGTTCACATCCGCCGCTCGTCGTCGAAGGAACACCCATGAAGATCTCGAAGAGCCGGCTTCCCTTGGAGAAGAACGAGCTTTCCATGTTCCTTCTTCGCGGCGCCGACCTCGCTCCGGCGAGCACCTCTCCGGCCTCTCCGTCGCATCGTTGACCGCCGGGCAGCGAGGGGCCGCGTCGGCGCTGAAATCACTGGCAGTTCTGCCAATCCTGCCTCGCCGAAGAGGTTCCGAAGGCATTCTCGAGTCCGAATCTTGGGATCTGCGAAGTCAAGAACCGGGGCTGCCTGTTTCTTTCACTCGCTGCCCCCATGCCGCAAGGCGGGATTCCGGCCTCGCCGCACCCCGGAAGGTGCCGCCCAAGGACCCCGTTGTTTGGTTTCTTGACCTCGGAGCAACTGCAGTTTTCGCCGCTCCCTAGGAATGGACAGCGAAGAGAGGCGGGTCCGCCGATTGAGCTCGAGGATGGCGGCTGCGTCGTAACTCCTTGCGACGTCTACGGCGGTCCTTCTCGATCTCGCGAAAAATCCTCGCGCTCGCTCTGCGGAGCACTTTTGCCACGGGCAGCTAGTGCTCGCATTGTTGGGCACTTTTGCCCAAGGCTCCTGAGGCGGACTTCTGGCTCAGGATCGGCGCGAGCCGTTCCGCAGAGGCTTCGCTGCCCGGATTTCTGCAACACGCCGAGGAGCGCCGTGGGCTCACCGCGCCGCTGCAAAACTCGCAAGCCCCTGCCAGAGCGCAAGTAAGCGTGCCCGCGACGTCCGAGGTCGAAGCGCTGCGCGCCGGCGTCGCTGGGAGACCTCCTTTTGCGGCGTTCGCTCAAAACCGGCAACACGATCCACCGGAGGCCATGGGCTTGTCACTCTTCATCCATGGATGCAGAATAGGACACACAAACTGCCGGCATCCGGTGGACGAGAGCCGATCGGCAGTGTTTCTTTGAGACGGAGCGGACCGCACCCCGCACAGTCCGAGCCTGGTCCCTGCTGAACTGATGAGTCTCCCCGCCGAGCCGATGTCGACGCCCGGGGCCGGATCTGTCCGGCCTCATGTGACGGTCATTCTTCCGACTTACAACGAAGCGGGTAATATTGAAGATCTCATCATTGCAATTCGCCATGCTCTCAAGGCCTGGGATCTAGAGCTCATCGTCGTAGACGACAATTCGCCGGACGAGACGTGGCGAATCGCCGAGATCAGGTCGAAGACAACACCTGAACTTCGAGTCATCCGGCGCATTGGTGAACGCGGGCTCACATCCGCGATTCAGCGAGGCATTCGTGAATCCCGCGGCTCCATCATCTGTTGGCTCGATTGTGACTTCTCACAGCCTCCCGAGCTGCTCCCGGCGCTCGTGAGCGCGGTGGAGAGCCGCTGTGATATTGCGGTGGGATCTCGATATGTTCAGGGCGGCAGCGATTCCCGCACAGGCACGCGTCTGCGCATCTGGCTGAGCAGCGTGATCACAACGCTCTCCAGCATGCTCCTGGTGCGCGACTTCCGCGATCACACGAGCGGGTTCATCGCCGCTCGCCGGAGCGTCTTCGAGCAAATCTCTCTTCGCGGCGACTACGGAGAATACTTTATCGACTTGATCTTCCGGGCTCACCGTCGAGGATTTCGGATCGTTGAGATTCCGTACGTCTGCGTTCCTCGCCGGTCCGGAGAATCAAAGACCGAGTCCGGAATGATCTCGAAAGGCATGAAATACTTGGGCACCGTGGCGCGCCTCCGATGGGAAGCGCTTCGCGGAGCTTGTTAACGATTTGCGAACCTCAACCCCCGTCCCAGTTCCGCACAAGCTGAGGATTCCTCTCCATGGCACTCTTAGACATTCGAGGGAAAACAGTGATGGTTGCCGGCGGCGCCGGCTTCGTCGGCTCCGCCATCGTCCGCGAGCTCCTGGACGACGGCGCCCGCGTCGTGGTCTACGACAATTTCTTGCATGGCACTCTGGCGAACCTGTCCGAGGTGCGAGAGCAGATCACCGTAGTTTCGGGCGACGTCCTCGACCCGTGGCGCGTGGCGCAAGCGATCACGGAAAACAAAGTTGAGTTCATCCTCAGCACGGTCGGCGACACGTATGTTCCGACCGCCTACGACGTGCCTGCGCGGTTCTTCCAGATCAACGTGCTGGGATGTCTCAGCCTGCTCCAGGCGACGAAACAGTTCGGCATTAAGCGTTACCTTTATGTGTCTTCCACGGAAGTGTACGGCGAGGCGCCCACAGAGAAAGTGACTGAGAATACCGAGCTGCTGCCGCTCAATACCTATGCCGTCAGCAAGCTTGCCGCGGATCGCCTCTGCTTCACATATCACAAGGAGCACAACGTCCCCGTGCTCGTGGCGAGAATCTTCAACGCCTACGGGCCGCGCGAGACCGAACCCTATGTGATTCCCGAGATCATCGCCCAGCTCGCGCGCGGGAACGTCGTCCGGCTCGGGAATCTCAAGGCGGAGCGAGATTTCACCTATGTGCATGATACGGCGCGCTGGCTGATCGACCTCATGCGCAGCGATGCCCCCTTCGGACTGCCCGTCCAAGTGGGCTCGGACAATTGCTACTCCGTGGAGTGGCTGACGCGGAGAATCGCGGAGATCATGGGCGTCAAGGACCTGAAGATTGAGGTCGATCCTCGCCGACTGCGGCGCCTCGATATCGATCGCTTCCGTTGTGATAATTCGCTTCTCCGGAAGTACATCTCCGTCAAGCCGCGCTGCTCCATCGAGGACGGGCTCAAGTGGACTGTGGACTGGTTCAACAGCCATGGAAAGCGCTGGAGCTGGGAGGACTTCGTCGAAGGGACCGCGGTCTTCAAGTAAGGTTATGCCTCAGCCGCGAATCCCAGTCAGCCGGCCCCATCAGTGGGGCAACGAGCTGCCGTACGTCACAAAGGCTCTCCAGGAGAACTGGATCTCTTCTGCGGGCGAGTATCTCGACCGATTCGAGCGCTCGTTCGCCGATTTTTGTGGTGTTCGTTACGGCATCGCCTGCGCCAACGGCACCGTGGCGTGCCACCTCGCCTTCGCCGCTGCCGAGATCGGCCCCGGCGACGAGGTCATTTGCCCTGACTTCACGATGATGGCGCCGGTCTTCGCGCTGCTCTACCTCGGCGCGAAGCCGGTGTTCGTCGACGCCGATGAGCACTCGTGGACGGTCGACGTGGAGAAGATCGAGGCGGCCATCACGCCCCGCACGAAAGCCATCCTCGCGGTTCACATTTATGGACATCCGTGTGACATGGCCGCGATTGCAGAGATTGCGCGGCGGCGAAACCTCACCGTTCTCGAGGACGCTGCGGAGGCCCACGGGGCCACGGTCCGCGGGCGCCGAGCTGGGAGCTTCGGCATCGCGGCCGCGTTCAGCTTCTACGCCAACAAGATTATTACTACTGGCGAAGGTGGAATGGTGGTCACCGACGACGATACCACCGCCGCGCGGCTGCGATCGCTGCGCAATCTTTGCCTCGGCCGGTCGAACGAGACTCGATTCGTGCACGATGGTGTGGGTTTTCAATATCGAATGACCAATCTTCAGGCCGCCATCGGAGTCGCTCAGATGGAGCACGCTGAAGAGGCCGTCGCCGCCAAGATCGCCATAGCGCGCTGGTACGAGGAAGAGCTTCGCGGAATTCGAGGTATTACTCTTCCGCCGACGCGCGATTGGGCACAGAATGTTTATTGGGTGTTCGGAGTGCTTGTCGAAGACGACTTTGGCCTCTCGCGCGTGGAACTCCAACGCCGTCTCGACTCCCTCGGAGTTGAAACAAGGACGTTCTTCTACCCGACGCACCAGCAGTCCATGTTCGAGGGAAAGGCAAACGCACAGTTCCCCGTCTCAAGGCGTCTCTGGGAACGCGGCCTCTATGTGCCTTCTTACATTGGGATGGACCGCGCAACCGTGGCGCGGGTTGCGGAGGCAATCCGAACTGTGCAGAAGGCGGCCTCAGCCTGAGCTCGCCCGGCGCCCGATCGAGGTCGCGGCGTCGAACGGCGTACCGCCTAGCCCCTTCGGCAGCTCGCGCCCGCCGTCGATGGTGAGGCACGTCCCGTTCATATAAGAAGCGTACTCCGACGCGAGGAATGCGATGGCCTGCGCGACTTCAAAAGTCGTTGCGAAGCGCCCGGCTGGAACGCCCCCGAGAACCGACTGCTTCAGCTCCGGCGTCCACCATAAATTCTGCTCAGCGCCCTGGGACTCGAACACCCCGGGGGCGATGGCATTGACGCGCACGCCGCGGGAGCCCCACTCGGCAGCAAGCGTGCGCGTCACGGCCCAGAGGCCGGCTTTCGCAGCGGCAGAATGCACAACTCCCGGCATCCCCGACCACGAATAGGTGGCGATGACGTTCACAATCGATCCGGAGCCGCGGCGCAACATATGTCGGCCAGCTGCCTGTGCACAATAAAAGGCGCCGCTCAGCGCGATGTCGATCACGGCGCGCCAGCCTTTGGCGCGAAGCTTCTCGGCCGGGCAGAGAAAATTGCCGGCGGCGTTATTGATGAGCACATCGATGCGGCCATGGCGCTTGGCGATCCCGTCAAACACGTCAGCGACGCGGTCGGGTTCGCGCACGTCGAGCACAGCCGTCTCCACTTCGAAGCGCTCCCGCGCGCCGTCCTCCCGAATCTGCGCGTGGTGCTCGGGGTTTCGGCTCAGGACGATCACGCGCGCGCCGAGGCGCCCGAAGGTGCGCGACGTTTCGAGGCCGAGCCCCGTCCCTCCGCCCGTGACGATGACCGTGCGATCGCGGAAGCTGTCGGGGCGGAGAAGCGGCGTCGTGGCGGGCTCGTGCATGGAGAACAATCTGGGGTGCCAGGGTGCGCTTTCGGGCGCCGGACTCTACCCTGGAGGAGTCCTCTCTTCGTCTGCGCCCCCGAACTCGAGCTCCTATGACGAAGCATCTGACTCGCTCCATCGCCCTCCTCGCCGGTGCCGCCCTCCTGACCGCCGGATTCTCCCGTCCCGCGGTCGCCCAGGACCTCGTCCTCGACGTCTCCGGCGGAATCCTGTTCGAGCCCTGGAACTTCACCGTGACGGGAACGCCGCCCGGGCAGTTCTGGGTGGTGGCGCTCGCGGACACGACGGGTCCGCTGCCGATCGCGTTCATCGATCCCACAGATACGCGAGCCTTCAGCCTCGACATCTCGATGTTCAGCTATGGCGGTGCCTACGGCACGACGCCGGAGCCGTTCCCGGCTCTGCAGATCTTGAATAACTTCCCGACGCTCGTCGGACTCAGCGCGAAGCTCTACGGCCAGGCGTTCACGCTTCCCGGCCCGACGACGCTCATCGATAAGCTCTCGAATAATGTGGTGATCGTGGTCGCGGGCCCGCACGGGACGTCGACCGATTGCCTCGACGTACCGATCAAGACGCGCGGGTTCATGCCGGGCGCGGTGATGCCGAACGGCGACCACATCGTGTTCGGCGGGAACGACGGCGCGCTCCAAGGGGGCACCTATCTCAAGACGACGGAGCGCTACGACCGGAAGATGCAGGATGTCACGTCGGGTCCCGACATGATGATCGAGCGCGCATTCGCCAGCGCTGCGGCACTCAATAATGGCAAGATCCTTGTCTGCGGCGGCAACGATGATCTCAATAATACGCTCACTTCGGCGGAGCTGTATGATCCGGCGACGAATACGGTCGTGCCGACGGGGCCGATGACGCAGAAGCGCTATTTCCACTCGATCGTGAAGCTCCAGGACGGCCGCGTGATGGTGCTCGGCGGATCGACGCAAGTCGACAACACCACGCCTCTGAATGCGGCTCTCGCAATCGTCTCGAGCGCCACGGATTCGGTGGAGATCTACAATCCCGCCACCGGCACCTGGAGCAATGCGGCTCCGATGCCGTGGAAGCGGACAGGGCTCGCGGTCTCTCTGCTGCCAAATGGCCGCGTGCTGGCGGCCACCGGAGCCGGACCGGGTCTTTTCTCGCTCCCGTCGTTCTTCAACACGGCCGCGATCTATAACCCGGCAACAAATACTTGGAGTTCGACCGGCAGCGTGCCCGGCACGTCGCGCGCGCTGGCGAGCGTCGGGACGCTGGTCGACGGGCGCATCGTTCTTTCGGGCGGCGCCACGGGTTCGATCACGTCGTTTTCATTCAACGCCATCGCCGACGTGTCGATGTTCAATCCCGCCACCAATACGTGGGCGGCCGGCGCACCGATGAACTCGCCGCGCTGCGGCCATTCCGTGACTTCTCTGCCGACGGGTACATTTGTGGTTTGCGGCGGCGGAGTCGGGAGCGTCCTCGCGCCGACGGTTCTCACCTCGGTCGAGAACTTCGACGGCACCTCGTGGACCGTGCTCGGCAACATGAATCATGAGCGGGCGTTCCACTACGCCGCGCCGACCCATGACGGTCAGCGCATCTTCCTCTTCGGGGGCATTGAAACGGGCGGCGTGGCGGCCCTCCAGCCGACCTGCGAGCTCTTTGCGCCGTGACCCGCCCCGCCGGGGCGCGCCCCGGAAGGACGTTTCAAAAGTCATCCGAGCGGCGCGCGGGCCTCGTCGCCCTCGCCTTGCGGAGCACATCTGAAACGTCCCTCCCGGGTGTCACCTTCTGCGCCGCCGCGCCCGCCATTCCGGCAGATGGGCGCGGCGGCGGCGTTTGAGGGCTGCTGAGTCCCATAGGAAGGAGGGGTAGCACAGCCGCTGGCACTCCGGTTGCGGGGAAGCGTGCGGCACCTCAATTCGGGAGGCCGAACGCAATGCAACTCGACAAACTCACAACTCGGGCGCAACAGGCGCTCGAGTCGGCGCGCCGGCTCGCGGAGCGGCAACATCAACAGACGCTCGAATGTGAACATCTCCTCGCCGGCCTCCTCGAGGACGAGGGCGGAGTCGTCTCGACGCTCGTGCGCAAGCTCGGCGTCGATCCGAAAGAGCTGCGCAAGAAAGCGGTGGCGCTCGCCGAGAAGCTGCCGACGGTGACAGGCGCGGGCGGCCAAGTGTATCTTTCAGCGGATCTGAAGGAGGCGCTCGACGCGGCCTTCGATCGCGCCCACTCGATGAAGGATGAGTATGTCTCGGTCGATCATCTGTTCCTTTCGCTGGTCGAGCGCAAGCGCGGCGCTGTGGCGGAGTTGCTGAAGTCTTCCGGATTCACGAAGGCGTCCGTACAAAAGCAGGTGGAGGAGCTGCGCGGCCCCCACCGGGTGACCGACCAAGAATCCGAGGGCAAATTCCAGGCTCTCGAAAAGTATGCGAAGGATCTCACAGATCTCGCGCGCAAGGGAAAGCTCGATCCGGTGATCGGCCGCGACGAGGAGATTCGGCGCGTGATCCAGGTGCTTTCGCGCCGCACGAAGAACAACCCCGTGCTGATCGGCGAGCCCGGCGTCGGCAAGACGGCCATCGCGGAAGGGCTCGCGCGCCGCATCGTGGAGGGCGACGTCCCGGAGGGGCTGAAGGGCAAGCGCGTCATGGCGCTCGACCTCGGATCGCTCCTGGCGGGCGCCAAGTTCCGAGGCGAGTTCGAAGAGAGGCTCAAGGCGGTGCTGAAGGAGATGCAAGAATCCGCCGGAGAAGTGGTTTTGTTTATTGATGAGCTTCACACGCTGGTCGGCGCCGGAGCAGCCGAGGGCGCCGTCGACGCGGCCAATCTCCTGAAGCCTGCGCTCGCCCGAGGCGAGCTGCGGTGCGTCGGCGCGACGACGCTCGATGAGTATCGAAAGCACGTCGAGAAAGACGCGGCGCTGGAGCGGCGCTTCCAGCCGGTGATGGTCGGCGAACCTTCGGTGAACGATTCGATCGCCATACTTCGCGGCCTCAAGGAGCGCTACGAAACGCACCACGGTGTCCGAATTCAAGATTCCGCCCTCGTGGCGGCGGCGCAGCTTTCGCAACGTTACATTGCGGACCGCTTCCTGCCGGACAAGGCGATCGACTGCGTCGACGAGGCCGCGTCGCGGCTTCGCATCGAGATCGATTCGATGCCGACGGAGCTTGACGCGGTGGAGCGCCGGATCCGGCAGCTCGAGATCGAGCGCACGGGGCTTCAGCGCGAGAAAGACGACCCGGCGGCCGCCGAGCGGCTCGAAGCGCTCGAGAAAGAGATGGCATTGGCGCGCGAAGAGGCCGTACAGATGCGCGCCCACTGGCAGTCGGAGAAAGCGAAGATCACACAGATCCGCGAGCTGAAGCGGCGGATTGAGGATCTCAAGGAAACCGAGAAGCAGCACGAGCGGCGCGGCGAGTTCGATCGCGTGGCGGCGATCCGCTACGGTGAGATTCCCGCCCTTACAAAACAGCTTGAGACGGCCAACGCCGAGCTGCAGAACGTACAAAAGACGCGGCGCATGCTGAAGGAGGAGGTCGATGACGAGGACGTCGCCGAAGTGATCTCCAAGTGGACGGGAATCCCCGTCTCGAAGCTGCTCGAGACGGAGAAGCAGAAGCTCGTACAAATGGAGTCGCGGCTCGGCAAGCGCGTGATCGGCCAAGAGGAAGCCGTCGGCGCCGTCGCCAATGCGCTGCGCCGCGCCCGCGCGGGGCTCCAGGACCCGAACCGTCCGATCGGCTCGTTCCTGTTCCTCGGCCCGACAGGCGTGGGCAAGACGGAGCTCACCAAAGCGCTGGCGGAATTCCTCTTCGACGACGAGCGAGCGATCGTGCGGCTCGACATGTCGGAGTATCAAGAGAAGCACTCGGTCTCCCGTCTCGTGGGCGCTCCTCCGGGATATGTTGGTTTCGAGGAGGGCGGCCAGCTGACGGAGGCGGTGCGCCGCAAGCCCTACGCGGTGGTGCTGTTCGACGAAGTCGAGAAGGCACACCCCGATGTGTTCAACACGCTCTTACAGATCCTCGATGATGGGCGCCTCACGGACGGCCAAGGCAGAACGGTGGATTTCCGGAACGCGCTGCTGGTGATGACGAGCAACCTCGGCACGGCGGCGCAGGACGAACGCGTTCCGACGGACGAGGAGCAGCGGCGTCGCTCGATGGAGGCCGTGCGCAGGCACTTCCGCCCCGAGTTTCTGAACCGCATCGATGAGATCATCGTCTTCCGGCGGCTGTCGAAGGACGACCTGCTCCGGATCGTGTCGATCCAAGTCGAAAAAGTGGCATCTCAGCTCGGCGCCCGTGGAATCACCATCGAACTCACGGACAAGGCGAAGAGCGTGCTGGCGCAGGAAGGGTTCGATCCTGTGTACGGCGCACGCCCCCTGCGGCGGCTGATACAGAGCCGCATTCAGAACGAACTCGCGACGAAGCTACTAAACGACGAGATCGTCGAAGGCGACCATGTGAAAGTGGACGCGGTGGCAGACGGCTTCACGTTCCAAAAAGTGGAGTCGTCGCCGACGGGCCGCCGCCGGACGACGCGGGCGTCGTGACGCCGAGGGCGGCGCCAGGAACTCCTTTCCCAAGCCGTATGGGGCGCGGGCGTCCCCCGCGCCGATTCGGACGCGCGTGCGCGTCCGGATAAAGCATCGCGCTGCCCATTGCTCCTCGCGCGGGGCAAGCCCCGCGCCATCGCTCGGCGCAAGGAGGACGTTTCAAAAGTGCTCTGCAAAGCGAGCGCGAGGATTCGTCGCCCAGCGCAAAAAGCATCGCCGCAGGCGTAGCCAAGGAGCTACGACGAGGACGAGGCGACGCAGCGATGGGTGACGAAGCCCACGCGCAACTCGGATGACTTTTGAAACGTCCTCCAAGCGCCAACCCTACAAATCGATCGGGGTAAGTCCGACCCCCCGCCCCATTCCCTACCCGTCGCTGTCGCGACTGTCCCAGCCGTGCTCGCGGACGAGCGCCTCCGGCACTTCGAGGAACTGTATGATCTTCCAGCGAGTTTGGTAAGAAGGCAATTTTCCGGTCCGCCACTGATACTTGGTAGCCGGGTTCATTCCGAATGCGCGCAGGACGTCGTCGAGCGTCGTCCCCTTCTGCTCGGCGAACTCCTCGATCCAGAGCTTCCCTTTGCCGCGGCGTCGCGCGGGCTTGAACTGCACGGCCGCGAGCGGATCCTCCCGCTTCATCAGGAAGGGCGCCGGGTCGAGCGGCGGCACTTCGCCGTCGCGCTTCATGGCATCCCAGCAGGCGTCGCGCACCTCGTAGGGCGGATCCTCATATCCGCGCTCCCAAAGGGAAACTTTGATCGGCGGCACGCCAGCCGTCTCGGCGATGTCGCGAAGGGTGAGACCGAGCTCCGCCCTGCGCGAAGCTAACCACTCGCCAAAGAACATTGATATCTCGATGGGTATGGAAAATGAAAGGCGCCTAAGCGCCTGCTTCCTTGCTGCCGATCGCAGTCAAGTTTGCTGATATTTGAACAGGCACGGGCTTGCCGTCGACCATCACGGTAGCTTTTCCGTTGGCATACCAGCCGAAGGAGCCAGTGGAGAATTCTTTCTTATCCGCGAGGATGATCGTGCCACCGATCTCAATTTTGACCGGCTCGGCCTTGGCGAGGAACTCCGCGCGCGTGACGGGGCATTTCGTGGCCATGGGAGGTGGCGATTGGGGGTCGATTTCGCGGCGCATGCACGCGAGCGATCTCGCGCGGCTTAAGGCGCCGTCTGGCAGTGGGACGGTATACCACTTTGGTGGGTACAGCAGGACAAGGGAGAGCCGCGCGGCAGGCCTCGCCCCCGAAGCGGAATGCGCCAGCGAGGTGCGCCGACGCCGACAGCGCCAGTCGCCGCACGGGAGCCTTGACAGCCATTCATTCGGCGCTGTATTCATGCCAGAAACGAATCAACGGCAATTTAAGTCTCTAATCGAATTTACTTCGAAACATGGCAGACAACATCGATTTGCGCATCCTCGGGCTCCTTCAGCGGAATGCCCGCATCAGCAATGCCGACATCGCTCGTGAACTCGAGATGGCGCCCTCGGCGATCCTCGAGAGGATCCGCAAGCTTGAGCAGCGCGGAGTCCTCCTGGGCTATGAGAGCCGGATCGACGCAAAGAGCGTCGGCCTCGGCCTGACCGCATTTGTTTTTGTGAGCACGGCGGAGCCGGGCGGCAAAAAGCTCGCCGGGCTCGAGTTTGCAAAATTCCCCGAGGCTCAAGAGGTCCATCTCGTCGCCGGGGACGATTGCTATTTGGTGAAGCTCCGGGTGCGCGACACGGAAGACCTTGCGCGCGTCCTGAGCGAGCGGTTCGGCCCGATCTCGAGCGTGCGCGGAACGCGCTCCACAATTGTGCTAAGGACGCTCAAGGAAAGCGCGGCGCTTCCGATCGAAGCATCTCCCGCCGAGACGGAGTAACGTCTCGATGCGCCGCTCCGACATCACAGAGTTTCTGCTGCTGGGCGCCATCTGGGGCGGATCGTTCCCGCTCATGAAGACGGCGAGTCCCGAGTTCGGGCCTGTTCCGCTCATTGCAGTGCGCGTGCTCATCGCCGCGGCCTTCCTCGGGGCGATCCTGTCATCTCGGGGAGCGCTGCGCGAGGCGGCCGCCTATCCAAAGAAGTTACTTTTTCTCGGAGCCCTCAATTCCGCGATTCCGTTCTCTCTCTTCGCCTTTGCGACGCTAAGCCTGCCTGCCGGCTACTCTTCGGTGCTCAATGCGACGGCGCCGCTCTTCGCCGGCCTCATCTCCATGGTCTTTCTTGGGGAACGCTGGCCGATCGCGCGCGTCGCCGGGCTTTTGTTGGGCTTCGGAGGAGTTGTACTTCTCGTGTGGGAGAAGCTCGGCGTCGCGGGAGATCGTGTAGCGATCGGCGCCGGCCTCCTGGCTGCGCTCTGCTACGGAGTCTCAACGCACTACACGCGACGAAGGCTGGCGGGTGTGAACCCCATCGTGATCGCCGGCGGAAGCCAGATCGCCGCCGCCATGCTTCTCTTGCCTCTTGCCGCTGTCATGCCGCCGGCTGCCGTCCCGAGCTCCGCCGCTTGGGCTGCCGCCGTCGCACTCGGAATCGTTTGCACGGGGCTCGCTTATGTTCTGTACTTTCGGCTCATCAAGAATATCGGGCCTTCGCGCGCTATCACGGTCACTTATCTGATTCCTGCCTTTGGCGTGCTCTGGAGTGCAATTTTCCGCGGCGAGCCGCTGCACCCCACGATGCTGGCCGGCGGCGCGACGATCCTGCTCGGCACCTGGCTTGCCGCGAGGTTCGCTGCCCCTGGCAAGATCGCTCCAGGTGCTCGCACCGGTGCTGCGCACTGCGAGCGCGCGGATCTTGCGCGAGATCGAGAAGGATTGCCGTAGACGTAACAAGAAGTTACGGCGGGGCCGTCCGACGATGGGACCGCGAGAAGTCCATGGCCGCAGCTCGGACGACTTCTGTCACGGGCTCATCGACGGGGCCGCCGATTGAGAACGCCGCGGGAATCCTAGCGAGCTGCGAACCACGCCTCGAGGCCGTCGAGATCGAAGCCAAAGGGCCCCATTTCACCCTTGAAGAGGATGCTGCGGTCCGCACCGATGATATAGATCCGCTCAGGCCACCCCGCGTAGATCCGATCGGCGGGATTCTCGATCGGGTCGACGAGCATCGGGATCGAATAGTGGAACCTGCGGACGAAGTCTTTCGCGATCGAGACGCGCTCGTCCGTCGTCCGCGGCTGGGGGTAGCAGACGTCCTCCTTCTCGTTCACCGTCATCTGCCACTCATCCGTCGGATGCGCCTCGCGAATATAGATGGTCAAGAATCTTGCGCGCTCCGCGTGAGCGGCGGCGATTTTCTCGAGGCGCTCGACCGAGCGCCGGAACGGCGGTCAGGTGAAGCTGCCGAAGATAAGAACTGTGGGAACGTCGCCGATCCGGCCAGCGAGCCTCTCCTCGGCGCCGTCGAGCGAGAGCAGCGGAACGTCCGGCGCAGCGTCTCCCACTTTTAGTTCGCCCTCGCGTCGCGTGTCGTACCGGAGCATCCCAATGATGTTCCGGGGACCGATCATCCAAACGATGTACCCACCCGCCGCAAGCACGGCGAGCCCCACAAGGCAGCCGACGATCTTCAGGATCTTCATAAAACGAGACCGCGGGCGCGCGGCCAAACCTCGCCGCTGCGCCCGCGAGGCAAAGCTTACTTCAGCTTGCCGAGGGCAGCGAGAATCTTGCCTTGATTGGCAAGAATCGCGTCGAGCTTGCCCTGGTTGGCAAGAATCGCATTGAGCTTGCCCTGGTTCTGGAGAATCAACTTCTGGTTCGCCTTGATCGTCTTCTGATTATCAAGGATCGTCTTCTGGTTCGACTTGATGGAGCCCTGATTTGCAATGATCCGGGCCTGATTGCCCAGAATCTTCTGCTGGTTCTTCACGACGCGATCTTCAGCCATGTCGAGCAGTGGGGACGGAGAACCTGCCGTCGTGGATCCGACCTGGACCGGCGACCACGTTGCCACCGGCCGAGCCACAGATACGCGGCATCGCAATGAACTGTAGCCGAGCCGATGGGATTGACTGCGCTCCGATTCGATCCGCCGATGGCCCCCCCGCAGATCCTGCGCGTAGATCCTACGAGGCGCGGCTCCTGCGCCTCTCTCGCCAAGGGGGTGCGCCGCGGCACGCGCGAATTCTTACGCGCCCACCGTAGAGCGAATGTTTGCAACGGAGGGGCTCGCTCCGAGCGCGCCACAGCTCGGGTGGACGGCTGGGCGTATCGGAATAGCTTTGTTTGCCAGAAAACGAACGTAATCCGCTCTCGGCGCTACAGACTCGATTCGACGCGAGAGAGCCCATTGAAGCGATCCTCCATGCACGCACAACCAACAATCCCGACGGCGCCCACCGAGACCGAGCAGTGGAAGGCATCGGCTTGCGCCGCGCCGAATCGATCGCGTCTGCCGCTTGCGGCGCTCGGATTTATTGGCCTGCTGCTGGCGACAACGCTGCTTCCGCGCGTCCACCAGAACCCGAATCTTCTGTACGCCTTCTTCGGATCGGCCGGTGCGCTGCTCATTTGGGCCGCAGCACTCTTCGCCACGGGCCTGCGCTCGGGGCGAACCTATGACCTGGAACTCGTTGCGCCGCTCAAGTCACATTACATTCAGGGTGGAGTTCAGCTCTGCATCTATGGCTACTGGGGCACCTACTGGACCGACGTCTTCACCGAGATCCCGCTGATCCTCTCTCAGCTCGTCTTTCTCTACGCGCTGGAGGCGCTCATCGCCTGGTCGCGGGGCCGCGCGTGGCGCCTTGGCTGCGGGCCGATCCCCATCATCCTCAGCACCAACGTGTTTCTGTGGTTCAAGGATGATTGGTTCGCCTTCCAGTTCGCCATGATCGCGCTGGCAGCGTTCGGAAAGGAGTTCGTGCGATGGGAGCGAGACGGCCGCCGTTCGCACATTTTCAATCCATCCGCCTTCGCGCTGGCGATCGTTTCGGTGATTCTCATCGCAACCGGCACGACGGAGTACACCTGGGCCGGCCGAATCGCGGACACGTTCTCGAAGCCCGAGCACATCTACCTGCAGGTCTTCCTCCTCGGGCTGATCGTTCAGTACTTCTTCTCGGTGACGCTGATGACGCTCACGGCGGCAGCGACACTGGCGCTCCTGAGCCTCATCTACAAATGGCACTCGGGAACCTACTACTTTGTCTTCTCCAACATTCCTGCGCCCGTCTTCCTGGGATTTCACCTCCTGGTCACCGACCCGGCCACGTCGCCGCGAACGAACGTCGGCAAGACAATCTTCGGATTTCTGTACGGCTGCGCCGTGTTCGTGGCCTACGGCATCCTCACTCAGGCTGGTTCGCTCACGGTCTACGACAAGCTGCTCCCGATTCCGCTGTTGAATCTGTGTGTTCGCTGGATCGATCGGATCGCGTCGGTCGGTTGGCTCGAGCGCGCCGCGCAGAAGGCATCCGCACTGACGCCCCGCCGGTGGAATCTCGTACACATGACCGCCTGGGCAGCGCTGTTCTTGGTGATGCTTGGATCGGGATATGTGGGGGCGCAGCACGAAGGCCGGACGCTTGAGTTTTGGCGAAAGGCACTCGCCGAAGGTAGGCCCAACGCCGGCAAGGGACTGGTCGAAGTGTTGAAAGCTCACACACGAGCCGATTCGACCGATGCCTGGAATGAAATGGGCGGGCTTTACCTTCGAGGTGAGCTCGTGCCGAAGGATCCGACGATGGCGGCGAAGTGCTTCGCCCGCGCGAGCAAGCTCGGGAGCCTCGCGGGCTCGGCGAATCTCGTTACACAATTCCTCGCCGTCGAGGGAGCGAAGCCGGCCAAGGCCGTTCTCTTCGCGCTCGACCATCTCGAAACCCAATGCGCCAAGGGGGCCGACCCCGTGATCTACCGCCTCGTGGGTCGCGCGTACGAGTTCGGCAAGGGGCGCGCGCAGGACGCCTCGAAGGCTCGCGCCTATTACAAAGCGGCCTGTAAGCTCGGCGACAAAGACGGGTGCGCCGATGCAGCTCGGCTGCGCCCCGCGTCGCGACCTTCGGACTCGAAGTAACGAATCCCTCGCGAGAAATCTGTTTGAACTGGCGCGCCCGGCGGCGCGGCACCGCGGCGCGTTGGTCTCAGTATCCGGCCTTCCAGTCGACCACGTTGTAGAGAGGCTCGCCGACGCCGAAGCGCCGCACGTTCTCTCGGAGCAGCGCCCAAGCGCGCTCCTCGCTGAGCTTGGAGTCCGCGGCGACATGTGGAGTGATGAGCACGTTCTTCTTGCGCCAGAGCGGATGCTCTGCCGGCAGCGGTTCCGGATCCGTCACGTCGAGGCACGCGCCGCGGAGCTTCCCCGATTCGAGCGCGCCGACGAGCGCTTGGGTGTCGACCACTTTTCCGCGCGCAATATTGACGAGGATCGCCCCAGGCTTCATGGCTGCAAAGGCGCGCGCGTCAAATAACTTATCGGTCTCCGGCGTCAGAGGCACACAGATCGCGACCACATCGGCTCGCGGCAATAAGTGCAGGAGTTCGCTCGGCTTGCCGACGTACTCAATAAAAGACGGGCCGCCATCGTCGGAGCGGCGTGTCGCGATCACGCGCATGCCGAATCCGTGCGCGCGCTCGGCCACATCCGTGCCGATCCCGCCGAGGCCGACCACGAGCATCGTCAATCCTTCGAGCGCGAAGGGCTGCCCATCGGAGTTCGCGCGCGCCCACTCCGCCTTCGCCTGGCGCTCGGAATAGTAGCGAAGCTCGCGGGAGAGCGTGAGCACCATTGCGAACACATGGTCGGCGATCGCAGGTCCGTAAGCGCCCTGCATATTTGTGAATACAATGTTCCGTCGGCTGATCGGCTCCGCCAAGGAAAGGTAACGGTCGACTCCCGCGCTCGTCGCTTGGATCCACCGCAGCTGGGTTGCCGCGTCGAGGAATTCGCGCGTGGCGTAGCGTGCGTCGATGGCGTGCGCCTCCGATGCCCGGTCGAGAGCCTGCGCTCGGGATAGCCCCGCGACAATGGTTACATTTGGCGCGGCCTGCGCGAGCTGCTCGCGCTGCGCGTCCGTCAGCTCGCCGACGAACATGGTGAGCTTCGGCGTCGGCCGTTCGACGGCGACGCGCGCGTTGCGCAGCGACCCCGGCGCCGCCGCCACGGGGACGCCCGCGCGGCAGGCCGCCAGGCTGCCAAGCGCAATCATCAGAATAGAAGGACCTGGACGCTGAAGGTTGCGCCACCGGCTGTCACTCAGCCAGAGGCGCGTGGGCTGCGGAATGCTCACTGGGTCGCTCCTCTAGAGTCGCCGGATCCAACCGGAAGATTGCACTGGAGTCCATTCGCCCCACGGCAGCTCCAAGTGCGCTTGGAGCCGGGGCAGTGTAGAAGACTTGCCTGCTCTTACGGATTCCCACTCTTTTCGCAGACGCTCACGCGCCGCCTGAACGGAACCGGACACATCGGCGTCGCCGGGAGAGTTCCCATCCTGATTGGGAAACCACTCGAGGACCAATGATGCGGCGCGCCCCGGCTCCGTCAAAGGCCTATCGTTCGACCAATCATACAACTTGCACTCATCCGGCTTCGCGAGAGCGGCATCGATCATATCAAAGGCCTCCGGGATACCCTGCCGCATGAGCTCCCCCGCGAACGCAAATCGCGGCTGGAACCTCGACGGACCCTTCCCCTGCAGACAGTTGATAAGAAATGCGCGGCCTCCGTCGCCGCCGCCTGCGAGCAGCGCCGGCAGCGCAGCGTTCACTATTGTGGTCTCTTCATCCGCGAGCCGCTTCAGCGCATAGTCGAGACACTTCCCCTCCTTATCGCTTCCGGAGGCAATCAGTAATAATGCAGACCAAAAGCGCAGTTCGGGATCGGCATCGGCGTCGAAGTACCAGTCGCTCGCGTCTTTCAGTTGCTCTTCCCGGCCGAGCAAGACGAAGAGCTTCGCTACCGCAGCGCGGTGCTCGGGATGACTCCGAGCCAGCCGAATGGCTGCGTCGGCTGCGATGGCCTCGTCTACAGCGTTCAATTTCCAGAATTGAGATCTCCATTTTGTGAAATCCTTCTCCCCATCGAGCCGCTGCGCGAGCCGGAGCGCCAACGGCACCCCCGCATTGCGCTTGCACCACCCGCGCAGGTCAGCCAACAGCCCGTCGCGAGCTGCTTTCCCGCCTTCGAGCCGTTTCGAATCCACCAGATCTTCGCAAGCGATCGCGTCGATCAAAGTTGCAACAACCCACCGCACTCGGTGCAACGTCTGCGGCTTCATGGGCAAGAATCGGTGCAAGTCGTAGGCGAGGATGTAGTCGCTACTCTCAAGCAGCGGCAGGAGCAGCTCCAACTCCTCGGCAAGCAGATTCAAGCGAAGAAGTTCAACGTAAGGATTTATGACTTTCTCCGGCTCCAAACCAAGCTGCCATTCATGTGCCGCGAACGGCTTGGCATATTGGTCGTCACCATAATGAATGCCTCCTGGTGTGGACATCTGCATACAATTCAAGAGACGCAATCGAGCGGCCAAGAACTCGATCTGCGCCCGACGCGACATTGTTGTCTTCAACTCTCTCCATGAGGCGGCGTCCGGCAGCTTGAGCTCGCGAAAATCCTCGAGGCGACGGGGCAGTAGCTCCGCTAGCGCTTGCGCTCGGTCTTGGTGATACCAGAAGCTGTACTCGGGCCGGGCGAGCTTCTTTGCAATCTCGATGGCACGTGCGTAGTCGCGTTGGTACACGAACGCCTCCAGCATGACCTCATCGGACGCAACCGCGATGTTGGCGAGGAGGTCGGTGAAGAACTGACTCTCGTCGTCTGCAATGCGAAGCATCGGCAGCACGAGCTGGCACGCGAGCTCATCGTCTCCCCGGCGATGGAGCCACGCAGCGGTCAAGATCTCTGCCGCACTGCCCTCCCAGCGCTCGCCGCTCGATCTCATAAATCGCGCGATTCCGGATTGAGCTTCGATGCGCTCCTGCTCTTCCATGTCGGCCTCGTTGTAGCGCGCCCGCAGAGCGAGAAGACCCTTCCCGTAGTCGGCAAGCGACGCAGGAGCGATTACATCCCTGGCGACGTCGATCGCTCGTAGGCTGCCCCATGCCGTCAAGATTCGCTTTCCGACACCACCCGGCCCCGACAGCACGAATCCTTCAACGGTCTTGGGCTGGGATCCGGGGGCGAAGGGCTCGGTGGCAAAAGTGACTTTCCCCCAAGGCGCATCGAGAGGCACCTGTTCAGCAGCGAGCTCAGCCGCAAGGTCAAGCCATCGCGCGAACATCGGAGTCATCCGATTGGGATCAGCAGTCGCCGGCTCGTCCGTGCGCCCCAACGCCCTCGCGGCGGCGATCGCCGCCTCTCGCACGTCTGAGTGATAATGATCGCGCAGCGCCGAGACATCGGCCGCAAGGTCGCGCAACTCTCGCTGGCCGGCGGCTTTCAGGGCCATAGCTAGAACGCGAAACGTCGAATGCGATTTATGAACAATCTCGCGCACCACGTCGTCGGCGGCAAGTGTACGAATACGAACAATGGCCTCAACGGCACTTGTGCATTCATCGATGCGAGTGCTGTTGCGGAGTAGCCACAATGCGGCAGCTTGGGCGGCCTCTCCATTTCCAGACCAAGTCGTCCTGCCGAGGCGTTTCGCGAGGTGCCAACGCATCTCGCCAATGAAATCCTGCGGTCCCGCATACAGCTTGAATCCGCTGTTTCCGGGCCCCCGACCTTCCTTGCGGTCTTGCTCGGCGAGGACCAGCAACGTGTGCAACCGCGCGCCAGCGCGTGCCCGCGCCTCGTCATTCTCACCCTTGAGCGCCGCCCACCACGCTTCGAGATTGGGCTGCGTCTTACTCTGGTATGCGCCGTCGAGCACCTGACGCACTTCAGCGACAATCTCGCGATCGAGCGCCGCGGGATCTGCAAGCGGATCCGTCTGTGCGGGGGCGATTGATCTGCAAAACCACGTCAGCAAGAACAGCGCCTGGTACTTCGTCGTCGCCATGGAGCCATCCTAGGCGCGCCCCTACGGGCTCACCACGCCCAGCGATTGGATTCTTATGTGCGCGCGACGCATGGCGAGCACCCACACGAGAGCCGTAATCACGCCAAGGCTGTATCCTATTCCGTTCCCTTACAAGGACCTCTCTCGCACTCCCGGGCTATGCCCACAAAAAAAGCACAGTTTCCATGTCGCGATTCGGCCTCCTCCTCGATGGCGCTCAGATCGGCGCCTTCGAAGTTCTCGCGGTCGGCGAGGGCAGTGCGGCGCGCAATGTGCAGGCGCACGAGCTCACACATAACGTGCAGCAGGGCGGTGGAGCAGAGAAGCAACCTGCCGCCGCCCAGTGGAGGAACATTCCCTTGAAGGGCGGCTCGATGCACATATCGGCGCTACTCAAGCTCAAGGCTCCCGCGGGACGGCGCCTTTCGATCGTCGCCATCTCCTCCGGCGCGCGCGTGACCTTGATGGGCACGCGCGTCACGCGCAACCGTGAACAGTCCAAAGGAGGCAATGATGTGGCGATCGAGGAAATTGTGCTCCAGCACGAAGGCCTCGATCTGTAGCACCACAAATAGCGGCCCCTCCGAAACGCGGCGGAGCCGTCGAGGCTCCAAGCTCCGGAATCGAGGCGTCCAACTGTTTGTTCTTGGTACGCCCGGCCGGAGTTGAACCGGCGGCCTGCGGTTTAGGAAACCGCCGCTCTATCCAACTGAGCTACGGGCGCGAGCGGGGCGAAGGGTACGGCGAGCGAGCCGGCAGCGTCCATCCCGCCCCAGCCGCGGACCATCCCCGACGATCGAAGTGCCTGGCGCGCGCCGCGCCGAGCGGATCGCGCCGAGCGGAGCGCGCGTGCGATACAAACCCGCCGCAGCGGCCGACTTCTCGCTACCGATGGCTGAAATCCACTTTTCCAGTCCGTCCTGCGACGCGCGATCGCGCTGCACGCTCGGCGTGACGCTATGACCGCGCTGCGCCTCTGGAGCGCGGTCACCGCCGCCGCCGCGCTGGGCCTTGTCTTCTGGGTGGCTCGGCTCAACGAGCGCGCCCGCGCGGCCGACGACCGGCTCGCCTCCGTGGTCGAGTCCTCAGTGCGCCCCCTGCTCGCCGCCCACGACGTTCCCGGCCTCGCCCTCGGCGTCGTGGTGCGCGGCGAACCGCGCTTTTTCTGCTTCGGCGTCGCGTGCTCGGAGCCCGACGCGGCCGTCTCTCCGCAAACGCTCTTTGAGATCGGATCGATCAGCAAGACCTTCGCCGCGACCCTCGGCGCCTATGCGGATGTCGAAGGCAATCTTTCGCTCTCCGATCATCCCAGCCGATTCTTGCCGGAGCTGCGCGGCAGCGAGCTCGACCGCGCGACGCTCCTCCACCTCGCGACCTACACGGCTGGCGGCCTGCCGCTCCAGTTTCCCGCCGAGGTCAGCGACTCGATCGCCATGCTCGCCTATTTCCGGCAATGGCGCCCGACGGCGCCGCCGGGGGCGCAGCGCCGCTATTCCAACCCGAGCATCGGCCTCTTCGGGCGCTGCGCGGCCATCGCCCTGGGCGGCGATTTCGTCGATGTCGTCGAGTCGACGCTGCTTCCAGCCTTCGGGCTGCGCGACACCTTCATCCGCGTGCCGGAATCCGCAATGCCGCGCTACGCCTGGGGACGCAATCGCGGCGGTGCTCCGACGCGCGTCCAGCCGGGGGTGCTGGGCCACGAGGCGTACGGCATCAAGACGTCAGCCTCCGATCTGCTCCGCTTCGTCACGGCGCATCTGCAGCCGCAGAGGCTGACACCGCCGTGGCGCGCTGCCGTCGAGCGAACCCACGTCGGGCACTTTGCGCTGGGTGCCATGGAGCAGGGACTCGGCTGGGAGCAATACCCGTATCCGATCGCGTTGGAAGCGCTTCTCGCGGGAAACGATCGCTCCAGCGCATCCGAAGCGGGCGACGCGACAGCGCCTCCCGCGCACCTTGCCGGCGCGCGGCTCTTCCAGAAGGCCGGCTCCACCAACGGCTTCAGCGCCTACGCCGCCTTCGTGCCATCGCACGATGTCGGCGTCGTGCTTCTCGCGAATCGCAGCTTCCCGATCCCGGCGCGGATCACGGCGGCCCATGCCGTGCTGCGAGAACTCACCGGAAACGCCGGGAGCTGAGGGGCCGGCTTCTTCGCCGGCAGACCCTCGGGCAGCGCGCGCTCCCTCGTGGTGCGCGGCACCGGCGCTTCAGCGATCGGCTACAAACTGAGCGGGGCGGCGAACGCCCGACGCAACTATGGCTAAGAACCCCTCCCGGAGCCTCGTCTGGCTCGTTCTCCTGCTCCTGGCGACCGTGGCCTTGCAGGCGCTTCGCCTGCGCAGCTGCGCAAAGCCGGAGAAGTCCGCGGAGCCGGCCGCCTCTGCGTCGACGGCGACGCCCGCTCCCTCGACGGAGCGCAGCGGCGGCGCGCACGCCGACGAGGTCCTGACCCCGGCAACGCTGCGCGCACCGGCGCGTGTCGCCGCGGGATCGCGCTTCGCGGTCGAGTGGGTCGGCCCGAACAACCCGGGCGACTCGATCGAAATTGTGAACCCTGCCCCGGGCGCGAAGCCGCTCGGGCTCACGCGCCCTACTTCGGCCGGGACGCCGCTCGAGCTCATAGCCCCGCTCGAGCCTGGCAATTATGAGCTTCACTATTTTGCGAGGCGATCGCGAAAGGTGCTCGGCTCCGCCGCGATCGCCGTCGATCCGGTGATGGCCACCGTGGAGGCGGCGGAGGCGGTTGCGCTCGGCTCGCCCTGCACCATCACGTGGACCGGACCGAAGAATGCGGGCGATTTCATTACGATCGTGAAGCCCTCGGCCCCGGACTCTGCGTACGGCAACTACACAGATACATCGAAGGGATCGCCGCTCGTGGTCGTCGCGCCAGCGGAGAGCGGCACCTTCGAGATTCGATATGTGGCAAAGGGGCAGGGTGGCTCCGACAAAGTGCTCGCGCGGCGCAACCTCACGGTGCAGGTGCCGGAAGTCGGAGTCACGGCGCCCGACTCGGCCGTGGGCGGCTCCACGGTGTCGGTCGGCTGGGTCGGGCCGAACAACGCGGGCGATTACGTGACCGTGGTTCCGAAGGGCGCCGCCGACGCCGTGTATGGCAACTATGTCAATACACAGAAAGGAAATCCCATCGCGCTGCTGATGCCCGTCGACGACCTCGACGCCGAGATCCGCTATGTCTCCGGACAGGGGCGCAAGGTGCTCGCGCGGCGGCCGATTCGGCTCACGCTTCCGAGCGCATCGCTGAAGGCCGCGGCCGAAACAGCCCCCGGGGCGGCGGTCTCGGTCGAGTGGAGCGGCCCCAATTATGCGGGAGATTACATCACGATTGTGCCGCTCGGCACGGCCGACGCGGTCCACGGGACCTATAAGAATACGTCTTCCGGGTCTCCCGTTTCTGTGGCAGCTCCGAAGCAGGCCGGCGACGCCGAGATTCGTTATGTGACCGGCCAGGGAAACAAGGTGCTCGCGCGCCAGGCCATTCGCGTGGCTCCGTAGCAGCGGCCGACAGCAGCCTGCCATGACCTCCCACCGCCCCACTCGCCGCGGCCGCATCCGGATCCGCTTGCCGCTGCGCCGTGGCGAATCCGGCCGGCTCGAGTGGGTGTCGCCGGTGCATCGCAAGCCGGTTGTGCAGCCGGTGCACTTCACGCCGCTTGGCCCCGACGACCCGGAGGTCATTTCGGCATTTCCTCACTTGTCGCCGAAGCTACAGAAAGCGGCACAGACGTCATGGAAAGCGCTCGCGCGCGTGCTCCATCCGCCCGGACGGCGTCTCGTGGGCCGATTCGTCGAGCAGGCGACGGTGGAGCACATCTCTGTTCCGATCCGCGGCCTCGAAGCGGGGTTCGACGGCTACACGATTGCCTTCCTCTCCGACATCCACGCCGGACCCTACTTAAAGGCCGACGCGCTGCGAAAGCTCTTCGCCAAGGTGTCCGCCGAGAAGCCCGACCTGATCGTGCTCGGCGGCGACCTCGTCAATTATGACGCCGATGAGGCCGACGAGGTGGCTGCGGCGCTCAAGCAGCTCCACGCCCGCGACGGCGTCCTCTCCGTCCTCGGGAATCACGATCATTACACCGGAGCCGTTGCATCGGTGGTTTCACAGATCGAGCACAGCGGGGCGCGCTACCTCGTCAACGATTCGCTGTCCATCTCGAGGCGCGGGGATCACCTTGCGATCCTCGGCGTCGACGACGGCGGCGCCGGCCGGTTCGACTTAGCGCGCGCGCGGGCGCGTGCCCGCGAAACGCGCACGTCGGTCCTTCTGTCGCACACGCCCGACGCGCTCCCGCTCGCCTCGCGCATTGGAATTGACCTCGTCGTGAGCGGCCACACCCACGGCGGCCAGCTGCGCGCCCCCAAGTTTCCGCCGATCTCCACCCACACGCGCGGGCGCTTCGTCGACGGCTTCTACCGATTCGGCCCCACGACAGTATTTGTGGGACGCGGCGTCGGCGTCGTGTGTGTGCCCATGCGAGCCTTCTGCCCGCCGCACGTGCCGTTCCTACATTTGCACGCGCTCCCGCGAGCCGCGGCCGGCAACCGCGGCAGAGCGATCGTTTAGAGGAGCGAGCTAAGTCGCTCGCAGTCGATCCGCGGTGTCGGCGCGTCCTCCCACTCTCTCGGTTGATCTGTGGGGTCGGCGCGTGCGCCGACCGATTTTGCGCGCGCGTGCGCGCGCGGATAAATACCGACCACCGATTCAGAACTCTGCGGGGCCACGGCCCCGCGAGACCGGTCGGCGCACGCGCCGACCCCAACTGTCGAATCGAGGAGGAGCCGATGCCTCAATACAACTTATCGATCCAAGGAAGCACGCGCCGACCCCACTCACACATCGAAAGTGCAGACGCCTGCTCCCTACGCGATCGGCACTTCGCTTCCCGTCGAGGGCGAGCCAGGAGGCAGATCTGCGGCCTTTCCGAGGTGCCGAATATCGCGCCCTTCGACGTAATAAATCACATCTTCCGCGATATTTGTGGCGTGGTCTGCGATCCGCTCCAGGTTGCGAGCGATCAGCAGCAGATGCAACGCCCGAGTCACCGTCTTCGGATCCTCGATCATGAACGTCAGCAGCTCGCGGAAAAGCTGCTTATAGAGCGCGTCGATCTGATCGTCGCGCCGGCAAATGTCGAGAGCCAGCTTGGTGTCGCGCTGCACGAAGCTGTCCAGCGACTCGCGCACCATGTTCTGCACGAGCTGTGCCATCCGCGGAAGATCAATATACGGCTTCAGCGGAGGCTCCCGATTCAATAAAAGCACTCCCTGGGCAATATTCACGGCCGAATCGCCCATGCGCTCCAAATCGTTCACCATCTTCATCACCGCCGCAATTAGGCGGAGATCGACGGCCATCGGGTGGTAGCGCGCGAGCACGCTGAGGCAGAGTTCGTCCGTTTCCTTCTCGAGCACATCGACTTCCTTGTCGGATCGAATGACCTGCTCGGCGCGCGCGTCGTCGCGCTCCAGCAGCGACCGCAGCGAATCCGCAATCATCCGCTCCACGATGCCGCCCATCCGCAGCACGAGCTGTCGGATCCCGTCAATATCTTGGTCGAAATGGCGTTCCATGGGTGAGCTAGCCGAAGCGTCCGGTGATGTAATCTTCCGTCTGCTTCTTCATCGGATTCAGGAAGAGCTTTTCGGTGAGGCCATACTCAATCATCTTGCCGAGATACATGAACGCCGTGTAGTCCGAGCAGCGTGATGCCTGGGCCATGTTGTGGGTCACGATCACGAGAGTGTAGCTCTTCTTGAGCTCCTGCATCAGCTCCTCGATCTTTGCGGTGGCGATGGGGTCGAGGGCCGAGCAGGGCTCATCGAGCAGGATCACTTCGGGCTCCACGGCGATCGCCCGCGCGATGCAAAGCCGCTGCTGTTGCCCGCCCGAGAGACCGAGCGCGCTCTCGTGGAGGCGGTCTTTCACCTCGTCCCACAGCGCGGCACCCTGGAGGCTGCGCTCCACAATGGGGTCGAGCTCGGCGCGACGGTTCACGCCATGGATGCGGCAGCCGTAGGCCACATTCTCATAAATCGACTTCGGGAACGGGTTCGACTTCTGAAACACCATTCCGATGCGCTTGCGCAACGCGTTCACATCGACGCCGGGCTCAAAAATATCGCGCCCCTCAAAAAGGATCTTTCCCTCAATTCGGCAGTCGTCGACGAGATCATTCATGCGGTTGAAGCAGCGCAGGAACGTCGATTTCCCGCAGCCCGACGGGCCGATGAACGCCGTGATCTTACTTTTCGCAATTCCCATCGAGAGGCCGTGGAGCGCCTGCTTCTGGCCGTACCAGAGCTTCAGGTCGTTCACCACCAGGATCGGGTCGTCGATCTTGGGATGAAGCGCGGGATCGCGCTCGGTCGCCGTCAGCAGCCCGGGGAGGGTCGGAGCAGGGGCGCCACGGAGGCCGGCAGCGCGCGGAGCGTCGGCGGCATCGCGGAGGTTCGATCGAGGATCAGCGTGGGAGACGATCATAGATTACTCACAAATCAACTACACCGCGGCACCGGCATACTTGCGCCGGAGCCGAGTACGAATCCAAATGGCAACGAGATTCATCACCGTCACGACAACGACCAGCAGGAACGCCGTCGCGAAAACCAGCGGCTTAGAAGCCTCGACGTTCGGGCTCTGGAAACCGACGTCATAGATGTGAAACCCGAGGTGCATGAACTTCCGGTCGAGATGCACAAAAGGTGGCTCCCCGGAGATCGGCATCGCAGGTGCGAGCTTCACCATGCCGACGATCATGAGCGGAGCCACTTCTCCCGCTGCGCGCGCCATTGCCAAAATCAGCCCGGTCAAGATCCCGGGCGCCGCCGCCGGCACGACGACTCGCCACGTCGTCTCGAACTTCGTCGCGCCGAGCGCGAGGGAGCCCTCGCGAACGACGCGCGGCACCGCCGCGAGCCCTTCTTCTGTGGCGACAATCACCACGGGAACTGTGAGCAATGCCAGCGTGATGCTCGCCCAGAGAATCCCGCCCGTTCGGAACTTGGCTGCCGGGGCGTACTCCGGGAAGAAGGCCGAATCGATCGCGCCGCCCAGGAAGTACACAAAGAAGCCGAGCCCAAAGACGCCGAAGACGATCGAAGGCACTCCCGCAAGATTGTTGACCGCGATTCGAACGGCGCGGACCACCGCGCCGTCCTTCGCGTACTCGCGCAGGTAGAGTGCGGCGATCACGCCGAGCGGCACGACCGCGAACGACATCAGAAACACCATCATTACCGTGCCAAAAATCGCCGGGAAGATGCCGCCCTCGGTGTTCGACTCCCGAGGATCATCCAGCAAAAACTCCCGCACGCGCGACGCATACACGCCGAGCTTTCCGGAAACGCCGAGCCGGTTTGAAGGAGTGACTCTCACAATTTCGGAGACTGCGAGCTCCTTACGCTTGCCGCCCACCTCCTCGAGCACCGCGATCTCCGCGCGAAGCGACTCGCGCATCGCTCGCAACTCCTCGCCCCTAGTCTCGAACAACGCCAGAGCGGACTTGCGGCGCGCCTCGAGCTCCGCGATGCGCGCGGCACGATCGGCGGGGTCGCCCGCGCGCAGCTCGGCGCGCCGAGTGCCGAGCCGAACGGCCTCGAGCTCGCGATTGAGCATCGCGATCGGCCCCGCCTCGAAATCCGCGACGGCCTCGCGCTCGCGTTCCTTCGCTTCGAGCAAGGAGCCGAGCCGATTCCACAAATCGTCTCCCGAGATCCGCTCTCCCGAGGCGAGGCGAAGCTCCTTCAGATACCCAAAGAATGCACCGAACTCGAGGCGCTCCACGAGCAGCGCCTCGGCCGGCGTCTCGCGGCTGACGATCTGGTCGTCATCCACCCAAACGAATTCGAATCCATACAGATCTCGATTCCCAACTTTCACTTGGGTACGCCAGAGCGAAGGCTCCAGCGAACCTGCGGGCTTCGGAATCTCCTGGCGCTGATAGATCTCGCCCAGGAACGCGCTTCCATCGCCCTTGCGAAGGAGCACGATCTCACCAGGCCAGAAGTAGCTCAGTCCATTGACCGCCAGCAGCACCAGAAGCCCGAGGACGAGCAGCAAGTTGACCGAAAGCGCGCCGCCGCAAAGCCACATGTAGCTCGTGCCGCGCTCGGGCTTTCGGGTGTGAAGGGTCATGATTCGGTGCTTCCTTCGTGCCTCAAAGCGACGCATAGCGCTTGCGCAGGCGCTGCCGGATCACTTCCGCCACCGTGTTGGCCGCGAACGTCACCACAAAAAGTAGGAGCACCGAGAGAAAGAGCACCCGGTAATGTGTACTTCCTTGGGCTGCCTCGGGAATCTCCGTGGCGATGTTCGCCGAAAGCGTGCGGAATCCATTGAACGGACTCCAGCTCATCACTGGAGTATTTCCCGTCGCCATCACCACAATCATCGTTTCGCCGACGGCACGCCCGAATCCCACCATAATGGCGGAGAAGATGCCGGGGCTCGCGGTCGGAATCACGACGCGCACGACGGTCTGCCAGCGGCTTGCTCCAAGGGCCAGTGACCCCGAGCTCAAGCTCCTCGGCACGTTGGAGAGGGCATCCTCGGCGATCGAAAAAATAATGGGGATTACTGCCACACCCATCGCGAGCCCGACGACGATGGCGTTCTTCTGTTCAAAGTTCACTCCAAGGTGATCCGTGATCCACTGCCCGGCGTTGCCGCCGAAAAGTGAATCTTCAACGGGCCCTCCGAGAGAGAGAGCGAGGGCGCCCGCGACCAGAAGCACGGGCATGAAACAGGCTGCGGCGACCCCCGCCGGGAAGCGGCTCCGCAAGCTCGGCGAGATCATTGTCGATGCGGCGCCAGCCAATAGAACCGATGCCGGCAGGAGCACCACCATGATCAACATTCCTACGAGGCTTCGCTCGACGCGCGGCGCGAGCCAGAGTCCCGCGAGGAATCCGAGCACGACGCTCGGAAGCGCCGCCATGATCTCAATCATCGGCTTGACGATCTGTCGAAGCGCCGGCGCCATGAATTGTGAGGCGTAGACGGCGGAGAAGATCGCAAGGGGAATCGCCAAGAGCAATGAGTAGAACGTTCCCTTGAGCGTCCCGATGAGCAGAGGCAACAGCCCGAGCTTCGGCTCGAAGTCGTCCGTGCCGCTCGTCGATTGCCACTTCGTCGTCGGCTCGGGGTCGCCCTCGTACCAGACCGGAGCGAAAAGTGAACTCCAGGTCACTTCGGGGTGCGGATTCTCGATGGAGAGTCGCGCAATGCCCGACTCCCCCACGACCACGGCGCCGTCGGACTTCGGCGCCAGATCGAGCGAAACGATCGGCCCGACTTGAAGCCGCAGGCTGTCCAGCAGCCTCTCCGATGTTGAATAGTACAGAGCTACATTTCCGGTCTGGTCGCCCGCGAGGAATCCTTTGTTGCGCAGCGACGTGCTGAGCGCGGTGACGGCTGACTGGAGCGGCGTAAACGTATGAATTCGCCGGAGCAGCCATCCCGCCTTCTCGTCGCGCAGCATGGAGTAGGTCTCGATCGCGCCGTCCTGGCGCCCAAGGACGAGGGACCGGTCGCCGATCAGCATCGCGAGCGCCGTCGGGGCCGCACCTTCCGTCGCTGTTACTTTTGCGGTCCGCTCTCCTTCCGCATCGGTAATCTCCCACCAGAGAATCTCACCGGTGGCGGCCGCCGCGAAGGCGTGCCGAGCCGAGCCGTCGACACACATCGCCCGGATCGCGCCTGCGGGGATCCCATCCGGAAGCCGCAGCGAGACCTGCGACCAGCTCGCCGTCACTTCACCCGTGATGGGGTTCTCTTTTGTGGTGGAGCGCACCGCCACGAGCCGCGCGCCGCCGACGACCGCAATAAAAAGACCGCCGCCCTCGGGCGCGACAGCTCCGGAGAAGAGCCCCGGTGCGCTTCCCGCCGCGTCGAGATCGATCGGCTGCGCTCCCGCCGCGACCGCTTTCGTGACGCGGGCGTCTGCGCGGTACTCGACGTCGAATCGCAACAAAAGCGCCCAGAGAGCGCCGCTTCGCGTCGCGGCGAGGAATCCCCGGCCGTGCGGCAGGAGCGCGGCCTGCTGCACGGGCTCCGATGTGTATCCCTCAAAAGCGAGCTCGAAAAAGGGTTCCGCCGCCGTGCGCGAGCGCACGACCCCGTCGCGGCCGAGCGCCACAAGCGTCGACTGATGCTCGTCGAGCATGGCCGCCACCGAGAGCGGCGCAGCGTCGGCAGCCGCGGGCTCCTCCTTCAAGCTGCCGCCGCTCAGCAGCGGAAGCACCTCCGCGAGAATGAATAAGAAGATCCCAAGAATCGACGCAACGATCGCGAGGCCGCCGGCGGACACGATCCATCGCGCGGCCCGGTCTTTGAGCCGCCGCGAGGGCGAGATGGAAAGCGAGGGCTTCACGAGCAGATTATTGAGAAACTGCTTTCGAGCGATTCGAGGTTCACTTTTCGCGAGATCGAGGAGAGACGCTCGAGGCGTAGCCAGGGAGTTACGTCAATCGCGGCTCGACGATGAGATCGCGAAAAGGGGACAAGAAGCGCCGGAATGAGTTCCTCAACGACCTGCTGGTGCGCAGCTACATCGCCGCCCCAGCCCGTGACGCGGAGCGCGGGGCGAACGACTGCTTCCGCACCTTTACTGAGCCGCCGAGAACTTGGCAGCCTCGGGCGCCGCAATTTTGGCCGTGAGCGGGAAGAACTCATCCTTGACCACGATCTCCTGTCCCTCGTAGGAGAGCACGAAGTTCAAGAATTCCCGGACGAGCGGGTCGAGCGGCTTGTTCGGAGCCTTGTTCACATACACATATAGGAAGCGCGTCAGCGGATACTTGCCTGAGTACACATTTTCCGTATCGGTCGAGACGTACGGCGCGCCCTCCTTCTCGGCGATCGAGAGCGCTTTCACGCCGGACGTGCGCACGCCGATGCCGCTGTAGCCGATGCCGCCCAGATCCTCCGTGATCCCCTGCACGACGGCAGGCGAGCCGGGCTGCTCCTTCACGGAGTCGCGGAAATCCCCTTTGTAGAGCGCGTGCTCCTTGAAGTAGCCGTAGGTGCCCGAGGCCGAATTGCGGCCATAGAGGCTGATCGGTTTGCGGACCCAATCGCCGGTGAGTGCGAGGTCTCCCCAAGTATTAATTCCCTTGGCGAGACCGCCTTTGCGCGTCGACGAGAAGATGGCGTCGATCTGTGGCATCGTGAGCTTCTCGATCGGGTTGTCCTTATTCACAAAAACTGCGAGTGCGTCGATCGCGACCTTCACCGCCGTCGGCTTGTAGCCGAAGGCCTTCTCGAACTCGTCGATCTCCGTCGCCTTCATGAGACGGCTCATCGGCCCGATCTGTGCCGTCCCCTTGATCAGCGCGGGAGGCGCCGTCGCCGAGCCCTTGCCTTCCACCTGAATATTGACACCGGGGTACTGCTTCTTGAACCCCTCAGTCCAGAGCGTCATCAGATTATTGAGCGTGTCCGACCCCACGGAGTTGAGATTTCCCGTCACGCCGGCGACGCGCGTGTACTTTGGGATCTGGGGGTCGACGGGGACCGTCTGCGCCACGGGCCACCCCAGCAGCGCGAGCGTGCCGGAACCAAGAGCGAGAGACGCGAGAGTCAGACGCATGCGAGGTGTTCCTCCTGCCGACGGATCCAGGAACCGACCTGATTCCGCAGCGCCAAGAGGCTCACACCCGACCGAGAAGAACCGCTGCTCGCCTTGTGAAGATCGTGTGAAGAGCTCGCGCCGGGCACCTCCTCATTGCCTCAGAGGTCGTCCCGCAGGCGGTAGCCGACGCCGATAACGGTCTCAAGCCGCTCGCCCGACTTCCCGAGCTTGCGGCGAATGGCCGCGACGTGCACGTCAATCGTCCGCTCCAGCACGTTCGGCCCGCCGGAGATCGAGTCGACAATCTCGGCGCGCGACCGCACGCGCCCGGGGCGCGCCGCGAGGAATCGAAGAATCAGGAATTCCTTATGGGTCAGGATCACCGGCTTGCCCGACACCGCGACCTCGTGGCGCCCCGAGTCGATCCGAAGCTCGCCGATGGTCAAGATTTCCGTCGGCTCACTCTCCTGCGTCGAGCGGCGCAGCAGCGCCCGCATCCGCGCAATCAAAACGCGCGGCGAAACCGGCTTCGTTACATAATCGTCGGCGCCGACTTCAAGCCCGGCCACATGATCTGTATCATCACCGCGGGCGGTTAAGATCAGGATCGGCAGCCCTGCCGTCTCGGGACGCCGCCGGAGCTGGCGGCAGATCTCAAGCCCATCCATTCCGGGGAGCATCAAATCCAGAATAATGGCGTCTGGAGCGGAACGCTCGATCCCCGCGAGCGCAAGCCTTCCATCGCTGAACGTGCGAACGCGGTAACCTTCGCGCGTCAAGTGGTGCTTGAGGAGGTCGGCGAGATCCGTTTCATCCTCGACGAGGGCGATTTCTTTTGTGGACACATCCAGAGGGAACTCCGCAATCGCGAACGGGAACCCCGAATCGGGTGAAGAATCCGTGAAGGCGGGGCACTACGTCCTCGCCAAGGGGAGAATCACCTCAAATCGCGAGCCCTTGCCGAGCTCGCTCTCCACCTCGATGGTGCCGCCATGGAGCGTGGCAGCGTGCTTGGCAATGGCAAGTCCGAGCCCGGTTCCTCCCGTCTCGCGGCCGCGGCCGGGATCTGCCCGATAGAAGCGCTCAAAAATGCGCGGGAGGTGCTCGGGCGCGATCCCGACACCCGTGTCGGAGACCACAATCTTCGCCGACTCGTCGTCAGCGAGGAGCGAGACCGAGACGGAGCGGCCGGTCGGCGTGTATTTGATGGCATTTCCGACCAGGTTGTCGACGCACTGCAAGAGCGCCTCCCGGTCGGCGGTTAGAGCGACGGGCAAGGTGGGAAGATCACAATGGAGCTCGACGGAGCGTGTCGCCGCGTCGGAACTCCGAAGAGTGACCACTGTCCGCACAACTTCCCGGAGATCGAGCTGCTCCAGGTGAAAAGCCGTCGAGGACGACTCCATCCGAGCCAGACGCAACAAATCGTCGACGAGATCCTGCAGCCGCCGCGCGTTGCGAAGAATGACTTCCTGAAATCGCGCCCGCGTCGGCGCGTCGAGCTCCGGATCGTCGTGCAGCGTCTCCGCGTAGCCGAGAATGGATGCGAGGGGCGTCTTGAGCTCGTGGCTTGCGTTCGCAACAAAATCGATGCGCGCGCGCTCGAGCCGGCGCAGGTCGCTCACGTCGGAAACCAGCAGCACGATGCGCTCTGGAAGATCGGCGCTCCCAGGTACGAGCCCGCCCACGATGCGAATGTAACGAATCTCCGGGTCGGGCAGCTCGAGGTCGATCTGCGTGCGCCCGCTGCGCGCGCGAAGCCCGTCGAGAAATTGTTGCACTCCCGGATTTCGTGTGATCTCCACGAGGAGCTTGCCCGCGGCGTCGGCAGGCGCGTCGAAAATCTGGCGCGCGGCGCCGTTGATGAGCTGCACGCGCCCCTCCTCGCCGAGCACAATGATTCCCTCGGCGGCGTGGTCGAGAATCGCGCGGAGTTCCAACATCTCGACGATTGCCTGCCGGTCGGCCCGGGCGCGTGCGGCGCCCGCCTCATCGACGGAAAGCGCCAGCGCGCCGAAGGAGTCCTTGCGCCCCTCCGACAGGCGCGGCGGGCGCTCGCCGCGCGCCAGCGCCGCGACGGCCCGCGTGATCGGCGCGAGCTCGGAAGCGATCGATCGCGACGCGGCCCATGCGGCCGCGACGGCTGCGAGGAGGGCAACGGCAAAGCTGCCGCCCGCGAGCCCCCACGAGATCTCGCCCGCGAGCCTCGCGAGCAGAATGCCGGCGATTGCTACAAAGAACGCCGCGAGCGCCGCCTTCCACGCCGGAGCGCCGAGAGCTTCAATCATTCCTCTCGGAGCCGATAGCCGACTCCCCGCACGGTCTCCACGAGTTCACCCGGCGCACCGAGCTTGCGCCTCAGAGAAGTCACATGGGCATCGACGGTTCGCTCCAGGACCGCCACTTCTCCCGAAACGGCTTCGACGATCTCCAAGCGCGTGCGCACGCGCCCTGGGCGAGACGCTAAGAATCGAAGAAGCTTGAACTCCGTGGCCGTCAAGGAAACCACTTTTCCGTCGGCCGTCACTTGGTGGCGCCCTTGGTCGATCGTGATGGGACCCACTTTCAACACTTCGCTGTCGGACGAGCCCGTCGCGCGGCGCCGGAGCGCCGTGCGCACGCGAGCGGCGAGCACGCGCGGCGAGAACGGTTTTGTGATGTAGTCGTCGGCACCGACCTCGAGACCCGTCACTTGGTCGATCTCCTCCTCGCGCGCCGTGAGCATCAAGACGGGCGTCTCCGCCGTGCGCGGCTCGCGCCGCAGTGCCTTACAGATTTCGAGCCCGTCGACGCCCGGCAGCATCCAGTCGAGCACGACGAGGTCGGGCGGCTTCCGCAACAATTCGGCGAGCGCAATCTTCCCGTCATGATAGACGCGCACCTCGAATCCCTCCTTTTCGAGGGCGTGGCGCAACAGATCAGCCACGTCACGCTCATCTTCGACGACGGCAATGGACTTGGTCATAGGGATGCGAACGCGTAGGGTGCAGCGCGCACTATCTTGTCAGCCGGTGGCTTCCGCTTCCCGGCTTGAGAATTTGTAACCACGCGGGGAATCCCTCCGGCGCCACGTGCACGGCGAGCTCCGAACGCAGCACCCAGCGGATCCGCACAGCGTCGGCCGACTCCGCGGCCACCTCGAGGTCACCTTCGGGAATCGGAATAGAAACGCGCCAGAGACGGCCGCCGAGGTTGCGCGGCGCAACCTGCAGGAGCCCGCTCGGTTGTCGCGCCACGCCGAACAGCCCATGGAACACGGCACCGAAGAACACCGAGGAGCCGGCGTAGGGGCGCCGCCCCAGCGGCCGGCCGTCTTTGCCGTCGAGCGCTTCATGCGCGAGCGATTCGCCCGTCGACACGAGGTCGGCGCGGGCGCCGCGAGTCAACAAATCAAGCGCTTCCGAGGTGCGCCCGGCGGAGGCGCGGGCCCACGCCTCGAGGAAAAGTAACCATGGACGGAGAGGCTGCGGAGCGCGGCGCACGCGCAGATCATCGGCGACCGCCGCGGCGCGCTCGGAGCGGAGCCCACCGAAGAAAAGTAGGATCGCAAGGTCGGCCACCTCCGCAGCCTCGGGCGCCTTTCCGCGGCGTGCCACATAACGCGCCCCGTCCCAGAGGCCTCCTTCAGAGAAGTTCCGCTCCATCATGCGCTCGATCGTCGCCGCCTTTCCTCGCACGCCCTCGATAGCCTCCGCCGAATCGCCCCCTTGCTCCATGGCGAGAAGCACCTGCGCCAACGCCACGCGCGCGAGCGCCGCCGTCGCGGGCGACTCCGCCCCCTCGGGGAGATCGCCGCGCCACGCCTCGGCTGCCGCCGTCTCCTCGGGCAGCCCATTCCCATTGCGGTCGAGTGAAGTCATCCAGACGGCGGCCCCCTTCAGGTTCGCCGCGAGGTTTTTTGTGAGCGAGAAATCCACTGTCCAGAGGGCATCGCGGAACGCGCGCAGGACGGCGGCTGCGCTCGAGCGGGCGGTGCCGGAACCGGCCCGGACAGGCAGTACGGCGTCGGGCACCGAGCCGTCGCTGCCCTGAGCGAGAAACGTGGAGGTCACCATTCTCCGCTCGATGCCCGGAAAAATTACTTTATGAAAATCGGAGGCCCAGTATGCCTCCTCGATGCCCATGCCGGTTCCTGTAACAATTGCCGCGTCGGTCTCGGCCGCAATTTTTGTGCAAATCATGGCGTTGGCGAGATACCAGCGGAGCGCCGAGTCGATCTCGGGAATGCCCGTGCGAGGAATCCACCCATCGACGGCCGCCGTCACGTCGCGGGCCTCCTGGATCGTCCGGACAGCGTCGGATGCGATCTCCTCGGAGCTCGGCCACGCCGCCGACTGCGCCCCCATCCGCGTGCGCGGCGAGCGGGCGAAGGCGATGGGGACGACGGCTTCGCCGCCAGGCGGCACGCGCAGCCGCACGCCCCATTGGCGGACGTCGCCCGACGAGAACTCACAAGTCTCGCCCGTCGTGCGCGCCGAGAAGGCGTCGGAGTCGAATCCCGAAACTTGAACATTGCCGCGCGGCTCGCTCACGACGCCGCGCAAGTCGCCCTCGAAGACAAAATGAAACAGGAAGTCGATCACGCGCTCCCGTTCTGTGAGATTCTTCGCGCGCAGGGAGGCGAGCCCAACGGGGACGGCCGGCCAGAAGGGATGGCCGCCGGGCGCCACCGGCGAGAACGCCTCGATGGATGCAATAATTCCCGGGATGCGCTCCGAGACATACTCGGCGCGGGCGAAGGGCCAGGCGCGCTCCACCGCGCCCGCAAGCGCGCTGCGTGCGGGCACCTCCACGGGCCCTTCCCGAATCGAGAGCGACCCGAGACCGATCTGCTCAACGGGCACGCCCTCCCAAGGCGGGTTCCAACAAATCCGAGCCGGGAACTCGCCGTCGGGAGCCATCTCCATGAAAAATGCAAAATTCGCGCAGGCGAATCCCGTCGGGCGCCGTGCAGCCATCCGAGCCAGCTCCGCCGCCTGCTCGGTGAGGCGAAGCTGCGGAATCGCGCCGAGGATTCCGCCCTCGCCGCCGCCGTCGAACACGCGGACGGAGATCACATTTTCGCCCTCCCTGAGCAGCGCGCGCGGTATCCAGTATCGCCGCTCCTCGCCCGGAGCGCGCTCTTCGCCTGGGCGATCGATCCCGACCGCCCCGACGCGCTCGCCGTTCAGAAATGTTTCATCGGCGTCGGCAACTGCGCCGAGTTCGAGCAGCCCATCGGACTGCGGCGCCCGCTCGAGGCGAAACCGCAACCGATACCACCCGATGCCGTCGTAGCCGGCGAATCCCTGGGATTCCCAAGAATCGCCCGGGCGAATCGGGCTCCACGAAGAGTCTACAAATTCAGCGCGCGCGAATCCGAGCGCGCGGCCGCGATCCTCGGCGTCCTTCGCAAATCGCCACCCTTCGACGAGGCGAATCTGTTCCGATCGTGCCGGCTTTGATTGCGGGAACGACTGTGTAAACCACAAAAACGCGGCTGCGGCGAGTCCGACCACGGCGGCATCCTAGCTGGCCGCACCGCCAGAGGCGTCTGTGTCAGCGCGCCCCCGCCTTCGGCATCGGCGCAAGGACGCTGCGCGGCACGCCGAGCGGCAACTGGCCGACGCGGATGCGCACCACGAGCTCCGCGAGGACGGCGTGGGCGCCGATTGGGATCCATCCTGCGATGTCGGCTCCAAAGCAGCTGCCATCCTCAGCCATCTCCGAGGCGAGGCCGTCAAGCGCGGCCGCGGTCGCCGCGCCGTGGTACGGCACGCAAACCAGTGCGCGCACTTCGATGTCGGACATCTCCGGCGGCGAGAGCGCCACGCCGCGCGAGCGAAGCCCGAGCACCTCGATGGGGAGCGGCGTCGCCGCCGACTCAATCCATCGGAGAACGCGCACCGCTCCGACCCACGCGGAAGGAAGCCCTTCCGGATCGCTCGGACGTCGCGGCGCACGGTCCTGGGCGGCGCGCTCACGCGTGATCGTCGCTTGGAAGTGCCACGCGGGAACGGCGAGCGCGCCCTCCTCGAGCGCCCGCTCCGCGAGGAGTTCGGTGACGCGCAGCCCGTCGCCTTCGCGCTCCACCGTCTCGAGAAACCCGCGGAGCTGCGCCCAAGTGCCGTAGCAGAAAGAGCTTGGGACGAGCCGGAACGAAACCCCGCCGAGGCGCGCGAGGGCGCGCGCGGTCTCGCGCAGCGTGACGCGCACGTCGCCGAAGCCAAAGAGCGCGGCGACATCGCAGAGGAATGCGGCGATGCCGTCGCGCTCTTCACGGGCATCGCCCCCCAGCGGCTCGCCCGCGCGTATCTCGGCCGATGGGGCGCTCGGCTCCGCGGCGGCAACCCCGGGCTCGAGGAGGGCATCGACACCGGAGTTGGAAGCTCCGAGGGCCCAGGCTGCGGGAAGCGCAGCCGCCGGAACCCAGCTGGGAGCGACAAGGAGCAGCCCGACGGCGGCCCACGGCGCGCGCGCCGCCGGATACGCCGCGCGGGGCCGCGTTGGATTCGGCTGATTCATCCAGAAGTACCGTGCGTGTGAGCGATGGACGCGGCACGGGCCGCCCCATTTCCCGCAATTTCCGCAGCCCGCCGCGTCGCCGTTGGCGCAAGTATCCTGGCTCCATGGTTTCGCCCCGGCTTCTGCTCACTCTTCTGGCTGCCGCGCCGCAGGCCCAGGAGCCGCCGCAATCGCAGCCCTTCGACCAGGACGCCATTGAGGCCTCCCAGCTCGAGGGGCTTTTGTCACAAATCCGCGGCGGGCGGCCGCGCGTCGGGACGGGCGAGGCGGTCACGGCCGAGGAATCGGCCTACTACCTCGCGAGCCGCGAGCGCCTGCGTGAGTTCGCAAAAGCCCACGTCGGCCGCGTGGCCGGCGCGCGTGCGCGCGTGCTCTCCGCGACGCTTTCGTTGGCAGGGATGGCGCCTGCCGAAGCGAAGGCGGAGCTGTTAGAAATTCTCGGGGAGCTGCGGGGCTCGACGGCGCCGTGGGCGCCGCTCCTCCGCATGGAAGCTCACCAATGGCTCGTGGAGGCCGATCCCGCGGCGGCGATCGACGCGCTCACGCCGATGGCGCAGGGCGACTCCGACGAGGCGAAGGCGGCGCAGGTTCTGATCGACGTGGCGAAGGGACGGCAGCGGCTCCAAGTGGGCGCGCCGTGGGAGGTGCCCAGCGCGTCGGCCGTCGACGGCCGAATCGTGAACGAGGAGATGTTCCGAGGAAAAGTGGTACTCGTTCACTATTGGTCGACGGGGTCTGCGGCGTCGATCCAAGACATCGAGAAGCTGAAGCCGCTCTACAAGGAGCTGCGCGACAAAGGCTTCGAGATCCTCGGCGTGTCGCTCGACGGGAAGCGCATCCGTTCGGTGCCCGGCGGCGGCGAGCCGCTCGGCGACGGCGCCGCCGCGCTGCGCACATTTACCGAGAAACTACAGATGCCGTGGCCTGTGCTTTACGACGGCCTCGCCTTCGAAAGCCCGCGCGGGAAGCAATATTTGGTCACGACGGTGCCTGGACGAATTCTCGTGGGGCGCGACGGGAAGCTGCTCGCCACGTCGCTCGACCCGCAGAAGTTTGTTTCACAAATCCGCGAGGCGGTCGAGAAAAAGTAGCTTTTGCTACGCGCGGTCGTCCCAGCGCAGCCGGCCCGATTGCAGCGTGCGGCCGCTGCCGAGCCAATCGAGCACGGGGCGGTGGTAGGGAGCTGTGAAGATCTCCGGCAGCCGCGCCACGAGCTCGAAGCGCGCGCCGAGGGTTTCGCGGTCGGCGGGCGCCAGCACGCCGCCGACGCGCTCAAGTTCATAAAAGATGCCGGTCCAGCCATAGCGGCGCGCCGGGCCGGACCACCGCTCACCGTCGAACCGGAAGAGCACTTTTCGGATGCGCACGTCGAGCCCCGTCTCCTCGCGCATCTCGCGCACGACGGCTTGATCGGGGTGCTCGCCCGGCTCCACTTTTCCGCCGGGGAGCTCCCAACAAATCTTCTTACCGGCAGCACCGAGGTCTCGGAGCGTGGACACGAGGAGGACGCTCTCGCCCTCCTCGAGCCAGCCGTAGACCCCGGTGAAGTCGGGACGCTGCTCGAAATCCCCCGCCACGCGATCAGCTCTTCGTGCCTTTCACGTAGCGATCGAACCAATCGACCACGGTGTGAATCCACAGCTCGCGGTTACGCGCCTTCAGCAGCCAGTGCCCTTCGTCAGGATAGTACAAAAACCGCGAGGGCACGCCGAGACGCTGAAGCGTTTGGTAGAGCTGGATGCCTTCGCCGATCGGCACGCGATAGTCGAGCTCGCCGTGGGTCACGAGCGTCGGCGTCTTGAACTTCGCCGCATATTTGTGGGGAGACCGGTCGGTGTATTGATTGGAGTTCCAAGGCAGGCCTTTCAGCTCCCACTCGGGGAACCAAAGCTCCTCGGTGACGCCCCACATCGACTCCAAATTGTAAACACCGGCGTGCGACACCAGGCCCTTGAAGCGGTCGGTGTGACCGAGGAACCAGTTCACCATATATCCGCCGAAGGAGCCGCCGAAGGCTCCCATGCGCTTGGGATCGGCGAATCCCTGCGCCACAGCCCAGTCGCACGCCGACATGCAATCCTCGAACACGGCGCCGCCCCAATCGCCCGAGATCTGATTGGTGAGCGCCTGGCCGAAGCCGGTGGAGCCGTGCGGATTCAGCGCCAACACCACATAACCGTGGGCGGCGAAAATTTGCGGGTTCCACATGGAGCCGCTGAAGTTGTCGAGCCACGCCTGCTGCGGTCCGCCGTGGACCATCAGCAGGAACGGATAGCGCGTCCCGGCCTTAAAGCCCGGGGGCTTCACGAGCCATCCTTGGATTTTTCCGTCGCGCGCTCCGGGAGCCCCTTTGGCGCCGGGGATCCAAACCGACTCGGCTTCGCCGATCTCTTTGTGTGCAAAGAACTCATCATTCCACTTCGTGAGCGCGCGCAGCTGGCCGTTCGTGCGCACGCCGCCCGAGAGGTCGAACCGCGCCACCTCGCCCGCGCGGCGCAGCGTCGCGTAACGTCCGACGACGAAGCGCGCGGCAGGATCGACGCCGATGCCGGAGAAGTTCCCCACAAAAAGCCGCTCGGCGTTGGGCTGGTGCAGCGGCGCGCGCCAGAGCGCGCGCGAGCCCTCGAACTCCGTCACGAGCAGCAGCCCCGTCGAGTCGGGCAGCCACACCAGCTCGTCGACCCAACAATCCACATTGGCACCGACGCGGTGCATGCGTCCCGTGGCGAGCTCGATGACTTGTGCAGTGAACAGATCCGACTCGAAGCCGGGCGTCGCCTGCGAACGAATCGCGAGCCAGCGGCCGTCGGGCGAAACGAGCGGCGAGCCGTCCCAGCCGCCTCCCGGCGTGAGGCGCTTTGCGGGCGCGCTCCCGTCGACGGGAACGGAATACACATTAAAATCTGTGGAGATCGCCTCGTCCTTCTCGGCGCCGCGCGTGAAGAAGAGCGTGCGCCCGTCGCGCGAGAAGCAGTAAGGCGTGGGGCCGCCGAGCGAGAACCCAGGCGCGTCGAAATCGCCGGGGGTGAGATCGCGCGCGCCGCCGCCGGAGAGCGACTGCACAAATGTGTGCGTGCGCACGTCGTCGCGCCATTCGGTCCAGTGACGGAACAAAAGCCCGTCGATGACGCGCGCCGCGAGCGCGTTGCGATCGCGCGGACGGCGGTCGACATCGGAGGCGAATGCAATCATCTGTCCGTCGGGCGAGAAGATCGGCTCGGCAACACCCTTGGGCATGCTCGTGACCGCGCGCGCGGGCGCGCCGCCGAGCGGCACGAGCCACGCCTGCGGTACGCCGTCGACGGGCGCCGTGCCGAGGAGCGAGTTCCCGTCGGGCGCCCACTGGATTTGTGAGAAACCAGGCGGCGTCCCGGCGAGAACCTGCGGCGCGCCGCTGCCATCGGCCGGAATCCAATAGACAGCGCTCCGGGTGCGCCCGCCAGGCGCGAGCGTCGGCTCGTTCACCACAAACAGCACGCGCTTTCCGTCGGGCGAGAGCTTGGGCTCCGCGAGCGACGGAAGCGTCAGCAGCTCCTCGATGGTGAGCGGCCCGGCGTGGGCGACGCGCGGCGGCGCGGCCACGGGGGGCGCGCCAGCGCAACCCAGAGTGAGAGCGAGAAGAGCGAGCGCGGAGAGCGGGCGAGCGAGGTTCAAGATCGTTCGTCGAGTGGAGTGGCGGTACGGAGGCGCGCATCTTGCCGCCGGACGGCCGGCGCCACCGGGGGAAATCGCCGCCGCGGGAGCGAGGCTGCGCCCGACGGCGCGCGCGCCGCAGGGTAAGCTCCGCGGCTCCATGCCGCGCCCCGACGCCGACCAACCTACGTGAGCCCGCTCCCGAGCTCGCCCCGCGCGCGTCTTCTGCTCGCGGTTTGGATGGCGGCCTGCGCGGGCGCGGCCGGCTACCTCGGGTACGTTTTGTGGGATCGTACGCGGCCGCGCATGATCGAGAGCGCGGGCGAGCTGCCGTCGGGCGAGAAGCTCATGGCGCGCGATAAGCAATATGTGATCGACGACGAGATCGGCTGGAGGCCGCGGCCGAACTTCGAAGTGACGGGCGAGATGAGCTCGATCGACGGAAAAGTGAGTGCCACATTTCGGCGCGTTCACGATTCCCACGGATGGATCGAGGCGGCGAAGGTGTCCGAGCCGGTGGAGCGCCCGTGCGCGATCGTGCTGGGCGACAGCCACACGATGGGTGTGGTGAGCAACGAAGAGAACGTGAGCGCGCTGGTGCAGAAGGCGCTGCGCGCGCGGCCGAAGACGGCGTCGGCGCGCGTTGTGAACGTCGCCTCCGGCTATTATTCGCTGTATCAATATTCGCTGCGCGCGCGGCAAGTGGCGCGCACGCTCAAGCCCGACGCAATTGTGGTGATTGTGTTCGGCGGCAATGATTTTCACGAGCTGGAGGATCCGAGCCGACCGCACTTCGGCGACGATCTCACGCTCGAGCCGCCGCGCGCGTCGACGACGATTCAAGAATCGTTGGCGCGACTCAAGAAGCTCAATCTTCCCAAGCGCGGCTCGGAAATTTCGAACCAGGGGCTCGGTCAGGCTTCGTACTTTTTCGAGAAGCCGGAGCGCATGAAGATCGTCGTCGGAAAAATCGAAAAGTCGCTCGAGGCGCTGGCGGGCGTTGCGAAGGAGTTCCAGTCCGAGCTGCTGCTCGTCTATCTGCCGCCGTACGACCTCGTAGCCCCCGAGGCAGTGGCGGCGATGAGCGCCGAGGCGAAGCAGGTGGTGGCTTCGGGAATGAACCAAAAGCTCCACGACGAGTTCCTGCGCGCGGCGGCATTCCTCAAGATTCCCGTAGTCGACCTGCTCCCGCCGTTCCGCGAGAGCGCGGGCCCATATCTGTACGCTTCTGATTACCACATCTGGCGCGGCGGCCACATTCGTGCCGCGGACCTCACGGCGCCGACGCTGGCGGAGATGCTGGAGAAGCGGGGCGAGGCTCCGCCCCGCTGAGGGCGCGGATCAGCGTCCATCGCGCAAGCCGAGCTCGACCGGATAAGCACCGGGGCGAACTGTATAAATCGCATAGCGCCGTTAGCGGACCCCAAGTAAAATCTTCCCGGCCATCTCCTTCTCAGACGCCATCCGCTCGAGAATTTCGCGCCCCCGCTGCACGTCCTGGCGCTCAACCACGATCGTCATACGATTCAGAAGATATGTGTGGACGAGCACCCAGATTCCTGCTTCTGTGAACTCGCGGTGGATCCGGACAAGAACCTCCCTATCGTCGAGGCATGAACCGATCGATTGCACTTCGACGCCGGTGGGTTGTTCAGGCATCGCCGGGGAGGTAGAGCACGCTGCGAGAACGAGCAGCGACAGAGCCTGGAGATGGCGATCCCATCGGAGACGCTTGATCATGTTTCGATCGACGGAGAGCGGAACGGGGAAACCGAGACCGCTCCTAGCACCTGCGCGTCTTTGCCATAAATAACGGATGCATCGGAGTATGAATTCCAAGCCGGCAGAACGCTACTTTGGATGCTCCTCCGCTCCCAGTCGAGGTGGCCCGAGAGTGAGCTTCCTGAGCGCCTCAATGGGGCAGCTAGGTCCGGGAACGGGAAACGAGCGTGCCCCGAGGATGCCGAGTTCGCGAAGCATCGAATTACGGTACTCAATAATGGAGCCATCCGCCATAAGAGCAAGTGTTGAGTCCGGATGGTTTGGCTGTCCTCCGTCTCTCAGAGTGTGTTCGTTGTCGCACGCGACAAGGGCCTCATCGGAAGCACTCAACCCAATCTTGGAGAAGCGAGTAAGGTCTCGCCAAGCATAAGATGTCGAGTTGCTATCGATACCACATAGTTGATCCGATGAGTGAGAATGGCTGCTTTTGCCTGCAGTGCCACGCCTCCACAAGTCTCCTCCGGGACAGCTCAGCATTTTCATGAAATCCTCACTTCCCTGTGACGCCGAAGGCTCGTACTCATCTCGCATCGCGCAATAAAGCCACGTGCCTGACAACCGCTTCGGATTCCCGCGCCTATCTTGTAGAAGCACGAGGTGCCCATAGAGGCTGGAGAGTCTCTTGTGACACACCTCCACGGACTCCTCGGGATACCGAGCAGGAGTGAGATCGTCCACCGGGAGCCTGTGACATCCTGAAGATACTGATAGTAGAAGACAGGATATCCAGAGGTCCTTCGTGTTGCGGCGAGGATGCGTCAAGGTGGTTGTGATAGTGGTAAGCCGGCTACGGCTGCTCGCGCACCACATCGGGTGCGCTGGGCGGTTCGTCTTGCTGGACACGCATGTCAACATTGGCCTCATACGAGAACCGGTGCGACGGGTTCCTCACAGCTCACGCCGCTGAAGCGAATGCCGACCGGCGGGACATCCGCCGAGGAACCGACGCAAACTCGCGATGGGTCCTCGGGACGCTCCGGCTCCTGAAGGGGAACGGTGGCGAACCGAGATGCAATGACAGCCGAGGGATCGGTTCGTCAGCTGCGCAACGCGAGCGGACGTGCGGCGATGCGAGCGTCCGTCTCCGTCAGGACTTGCGAGACACCTCGCTCATCGCCGCGCCCGTCAGAGCCTCACTCTGCAAAGACTTCCACGAGCCTCACTCTCTGAGCGACGTCGTCCTTTTCTGTAATCACGAGCCACGTCGAATACCGGCTCATCGCAAGAACGGAGAACCCGCTTGCTTTCACGATGTAGCCGAGCTCTGTCGCTTCGAGACTCGGCCATGCCGCTGCGCGTGTCGTGTCCACGCTGGAAGTGAGTGAATCCGGAATCCCAAGGATCTCAATTATCTCGACAATGTCCCTGCCTACCAGCAGGTCACGAGCGAGCAGGTCCGAAACAATACAGGGCCGATTCGTATACATCGAACGGCGCTGCGACGAGGGCCGACCGAAGCCACTCCACGCATCGCGCGTGAACTCCGTCTGCCGACATCGACGCGAGTACATAGATACGAGCAGACAAAGAATCCCGCCGAACGCAAGAAAGAGAATCCACGGGCGTCGGCGCCTGCCGCGAACCACTGGCGGAAGCCCCGTCGCCATCACCCCCGCCCCACCAACTCCGCCAGCCCATCCACCGTGATCGCGCCGTGCGAGAGGTCGCCCGCGGGCTGGCCGCCGCGGAGCAGGATCACCTGCGGCGACTCGTGCCGCACGCTGAGGCGGTGCGCGATCGCCTGCGACACAGGCCGCTCCTCGATCACCCGCACCATCGCGATCTCCGGCACACCCCCCGTCCGCCGGTTGCGATAAGCCGCCACTTCTTCGAAGGCCGCCGACGAAATCGGGCAGCGGGTCGAGTGTTTGAACAGCAGGACGTCCACCTCGCGCGAGCGCGCGAGCACGGCATCAAAGTCGGACTCCGTCAGGAGCTGGCGGTCGGCGGCGATCACGGAGTGAGAGTAGCGCGGGGGCGCCGCCTCCACGGAATCGGCCGCCGCTCCTAGAATCCTCGCCCCCTCAATGAAAGCCATCCGCCTCACCCGTCCGGCACCCGATTCGTTCCTCCTCGAAGACATCCCCGTCCCCGAGCCGGGCGACGGCCAGGTGCTGGTGAAGGTCAAGGCTGCGGGCATCTGCGGCACCGATCGCCATCTGTGGCATTGGGACCCGTCGGTGCGTGACATGCTCAGCCCGCCGTTCACCCCCGGCCACGAGTTCTGCGGCGAAGTGGCGGCGCTCGGCCGCGGCGTCTCCGACTGGGCGGCCGGCGACTACGTCTCCTGTGAGATGCACCTCGTCTGCGGGCGCTGCGGCGCCTGCCGTAACGGCGCGGCCCATTTGTGCATGAATCACAAAGTCGTCGGAATCCACCAAGACGGCACATTTGCACAATACGTCGTCCTCCCCGCCAGCAACCTCGTGAAGCTGCCGAAGGAAGTGCCGCCAAAAATTGGTGCATTCCTCGATGCGCTGGGGAACGCGGTCCACACGGCGCTTTCGGCCCCCATCGCGGGACGCACCGTTGCCGTGCTTGGCTTCGGCCCGATCGGTGCCATGACCGCCGCAGTGGCGCAATTCTGCGGCGCTGCCGCCGTCTTCGTCTCGGATGTGAATCCCCACAATTTAAAGCGCGCGCGCGACTGGGCCGCGCGCCTCGAGCAGCGCGCCGGGCGCAAGCTCCCGATCCATGTGTTCGACGTGCGCGGCGAAGGACGCCGCGCAGCCATCGACGCGGTGCGGCGCGAGACCGAGGGAGACGGCTGCGACGTCGTCCTCGAGATCAGCGGCGCGGAGACGGCCATCAACGATGCGCTGGAGATGCTGCGCCCCGGCGGCTCGCTGCGCCTCCTCGGGCTCACAAAAGACCGCGGCCTGTCGATCACTTCTTACAATCGCGACGTCGTCTTCAAGGGGCTCGACATCCAGGGCATCTTCGGGCGGCGGATTTTTGAGACTTGGCACCAGATGCTCTCCATGCTCCGGGCCGGGCTCGATGTCGACTTCGTGGTGACCGACGAGCACCCGATCGAGACGTTCCTCGACGGGATCTCCAAGTTCGACCGCGGCGAAGCCATGAAAGTTGTGATCTACCCGAACGGCCGCTGAGCTCCCCGCGCACCCCGATGTTTGATAACGTCCGCCCCGCCATCGTTCAGACCCTCGACGAGATTCGCGCCGCCGGCCTCTGGAAGGAGGAGCGCGTGATTCTCACGAAGCAGAGCTCGCGCATCCGCGTCCAGAAGGGCGAGGTGCTGAATTTCTGTGCGAACAATTACCTCGGTTTGGCCGACCACCCGGAGCTGATCACCGCGGCGAAGAAAGCGCTCGACACGCATGGGCTCGGGATGGCGAGCGTGCGGTTCATCTGCGGCACCCAGGATCTCCACAAATCGCTCGAAGCGGCGCTGAGCAAGTTCCTCGGGACCGACGACACGATTTTGTATTCCTCCTGCTGGGACGCCAACGGCGGCCTCTTCGAGACGATCCTCGGCGAAGGAGACGCGATCGTCAGCGATGAGCTGAACCACGCGTCGATCATCGACGGCATCCGGCTCTGCAAGGCCACGCGCTTCCGCCCCAAGCGAGGCGACCTCGCCGACATGGAGCGCTGCCTGCGGGAGGCGCGCGCCGCCGGCGCAAAGCGCGTGATGGTGGCGACCGACGGTGTCTTCTCCATGGACGGAGACATCGCCGATCTGAAGGGAATTTGTGACCTCGCGGAAAAGTATGATGCCATGGTGATGGTCGACGACTCCCACGCCGTCGGCTTCATCGGCAAGACGGGCCGCGGCACGCCGGAGCACTGCGGCGTGCAGGGACGCGTCGACGTGATCACCGGCACGCTCGGCAAGGCGCTCGGCGGATCCCAGGGCGGCTACACGTCGGGGCGGCGCGAGATCATTGATCTTCTGCGTCAGCGCTCACGCCCCTATCTGTTCTCCAACTCCGTGGCGCCGCCGATCGTGGGTGCCGCGCTGCGCTGCCTCGAGATGCTGAGCGCCACGGGAGCGCTTCGCGACAAAGTCGAGGCGAATACTCACTATTTCCGCGAGAAGATGACCGCCGCCGGATTCACCATTCGGCCGGGCGTCCATCCGATCGTGCCGATCATGCTGGGCGACGCGAAGCTCGCCAACGACTTCGCCCGCGAGATGCTCGGCGAAGGCATTTATGTGATTGGGTTCAGCTTCCCCGTGGTGCCGAAGGGGCAGGCGCGCATCCGCGTGCAGCTGAGCGCCGCCCACGAGCGCGACCACCTCGATCGCGCCATCGCGGCGTTCACGAAAGTGGGGAAGTCGCTGGGCGTGATTCGGTAATGATTCCGGCGAACGAGCCGGCTCGGGCTGAGAAACGCGCGCCGCTCGCCCGCTGGAAGACGCTTCGACGGGCCGCGACGGCGATTCGGAAGCTCCGCGCGGTCGGCGACGCCGAGGCGGCCGCGGGGGCGCTCGCCGGGTCGCTCCCCGAGGGCGACCACGCGCGGGTCCGCTTCCAGGAGGCCGCTGCGCTCGTCGAGTCGTTCCGCGGGTGGTAGTCTCTCCTGCCCCGACCGACCCATTCACCGCGCGAGCGATCCTTGACCAAGACCACGCAACGCATTTCGGCCGACGAGGCCATCCGCCGGCTCCACGAGATCCTTGAGAAAGCGGACGCGACGCCGGAAGGCGCAAAGCGCAAGGCGGAGGCGTGGGGTCAGATGGGTGATATTCACTATGCGCGCCGACAATTCGACTTGGCGCTCGAGGCACGCCGCGAGCATGAGGTGCCGGCCTGGCGCGCGCTCGGCGACGAGAAGATGGCCACGATTGCGCTGGTCAAGGCGGCGGACGCCCTCGCCGCGCTGGGGCGCATCGAAGAGGCCGAGAAGCTCTACCGCGACGAGGGCGCGGCCACGTTCGACCGCCTGGGCGACAAGCGCGCGGCGGGCATCACACGCATGGCGCTGGCCGATTTGTGGGCTTCGCGAGGGCGCGTCGCCGAGGCCGAGAAAATGTATGAACAGCAGGAGCGCGTCTTCGATGAGATCGGAGAGAAGCGCGAGCGCGCCGGTGCGTTGTATCGAATCGCAGAATTGATGGTTCGCCGCGGACATCACGCGGGCGCCCTCGAGCTGCTGGAGACGGACGTGCTGGCGGTGGCCGTGGAGCTCGGCGACGAGCGCTGGCGCCTCGGCATCCTCGACCGCGCCGCGGACATCCACGCCAACCTCGGGGAGCTGCGCCGCGCGGTGGAGCTCCGATACGGACAAGTGATTCCGGGCTATGACAAGCTCGGCGACATTCGCGCGCGCGCGTGGGCGGAGCTGAAGCTCGCGAACGACCTCGCCCGCGGCGGCCGCCCGCGCGATTCGGTGCATTTGTTGAAAGAGCGCGTGATCCCGGCTTTCGAGCGCATGGGGCTCCAGCAGGACCTCAATTCCGCGCGCACGCTGCTGCACACGGTGAAGCGGCAAGCGACGCAGCGGTAGATCGCGGGCAGCGAGCCTAGCTCGGCCGGTTCAATGGACGAATTCGGCCCGCAACGTGAGCGCTGTGGTGCCGGAGGAGCGGGACGCCGTCCGAAGGAGAAGCGCATAGGAGCTTCCGGCGGCCAGCGAGAAGCCGCTCACCGAAAACTCCGTTGCGGACGTGATGGCGGCACTCGCAACGGGAGGACCGTCGAGTGACTGATAGAGATCGACATTTGTGAGTCTGTTCTGTTCCCCCGCCGGAAACTCATACCGGCCACGGAATCCATGGATCCGCTGGCGAGCGGTGGCGGAATAGTCATTCATCACCGTACACGCCAAGGCTGCGTTGCCGTGGGACTCCAGGTCGGCGATCTGCCGCGCGCGCGAAGGAGTGAACTCAATCCTCCCGAGATAATCGGCTTCGATGCCAGCGTGGGAAACTCGTACTGATGGCGTGATCAAGATCCTGAGTAAAGACGCTGGCAGGGAAAAAGCGGCTTTTGTGGTCAAATCAACGGAGAAACCAGCCCCGGCTGGAATCGGCGGATGGAATCCGAATCTTTTGCCATTTGCCACACTTGCTGTCGAAGCTGCACCGCTCACCGTACTGCCCGCCTCGATCGTCGGTGGATTGCCTGGAGAAGTGGCGACGAGGCACACCGTCACGCCCGCCATTTCGATCCCTGTCTGATTTTGACATGTCCCGGTGATCGAATGCTCCCCGAAGGGCTCGACGCTTCCAGAAGTAAGTTCGCAGGGATAGCTGCCGCCGGTGATCGAATTTTTCGAGCCGAGAAAGGCCTGCGTGCGAATCGCCGGATAGGCGGCAGCCACAATCAAAGGCACCGCCGCGACGGCGAGGACCGTGGCCAAGAACTTCATCAAAGAAGAGCCTCCATTGCTCCAAATACGCCGGGTGTGTCATTGGCCCCACATGAAAGCCGCGTCGCAGGGAACACCCGCGACTGACTACTCGGTGGCTTCCCCATACGGTACACGGGCCGCCCATGCGCATCAGGAGCCCGCGCCATCCCTGCTCCCCCTCGCCGCGTTTCCTATGGGCCGTCCATCCGCCTTCTCCGGACCTCGGCGACTGGGTTCGCCGAGGTTCGATCAGAAACACGACTTCCCTACGAGAGCGGCACCACGAGGCAGCTCAGGCCGCCATCGGCTTTTTCGAATTCTGTAATTTCGCACTGGACCGTGCTGCAGCCGCGGTGGCGCAGCTCGTCCTCCACGCGGGGCGCCGATGAGGTTACAAAAATCCAGCTGCCGATCGGGAGCACGTTGGCGCCGAGCCGGTCGCGTTCCTCGACCCAGCAAAATTCGACACTGCCGAAGGGGGCCGCGTCGAAGGCTCCCTTCACGGCCACCAAGAGCCCGGGCCGCGCGGCGGTGACGGCCGATTTGAGGTGCAGCACGCCGTCGCGCAGCTTCACGCGCACAACGCGCTTTCCCTCGCGCGCCGCGAGGCGCTCGAGGGCAGCCACGCCGGCCTCGTTCGTCCGTGAACTCAAACCCACATAAAGCACGTCGCCGATCGTGAGCACGTCTCCGCCGTCGAGTGCAGCGGGCGGCTCCATGCGCTCGACGCGCAGCGCGCTGGCGCCGGCCGCGGCCACGACGCCGGCCGCCTCGCCGCGACGCGACTCGACCGCCGACGCCGTCACGAGCAGGGTGCCTCCGACGGAAACGCAACAATCCTCCACAAAAGGACAATCGGGAAGCGCCGGATCGGAAGGCACGTGGATCATGTCCACTCCGTACATATCCAGCTGCTCGACGATCGCCTGGTGCTGGATGCGCGCCCGTTTCACGTCGATCGCCGGCTTCGGCGCCTTCGACGAGATCGCGCGGTCGAACGTATCGGGGACGCCCCGCAGGATCGCCCGCGTCGGCATCGAAAAAGTCACTTTCGAATCAGCGCCGGCCACGGGCCCTCCCCGATGCAGAGGCCTTCGAGCTCTTCGACCGCACGCCCAGCAGCAGCTCCGTCACGCACTGATCGAGCCGCTCGTACTCGAGCCCCGCCTCGGCGAGCCCCTTCCGATCAAAGCTCATCTCGCCGAGCTTTCGTGCGCGGTCTTTTGTGTACTGTCGTGTGAGGTCTTCCAGATCTCGCTGATGCCGATGGATTCGTGCGAGCAGATCCTGGATCTCGGAATCCTCACGCATCTCGCGCGCTTTTTCTTTGAGAATCAAATAAGTGCGCATGCATCCGCGCGCGAACTCCGCGACGCCGTCGCGATCCTCCGTGCGGTAGGCGTGGGCATCGAAGTGGCGCGGCCCCTCATAGCCCGACTCCTCGAGCAACCTCACAAGAAAAAACGCGGCCTTCGGATTCGCCGACCCGAATCGCAGATCCTGGTCGTAGCGCCCAGGAACCTGATCATTGAGATCGATGTGAAACAGCTTCCCCATATCGATCGCCTGTGCGACCGCGTGGTGCATGTTCAGCCCCGCCATGTGCTCGTGGGCCACTTCCGGATTCACGCCAACCATCTCCGGGTGCGCGAGCGTGGTGATGAACGCGAGGTAGTGGCCGGTCGTTGGGAAGAAGATGTCTGCGCGCGGCTCGTTCGGCTTCGCCTCAAGAGCGAACCGAAGCGAGTAGCCCTGATCGATGCAATACGCGCACAAATAGTCAATCGCCTCGCGGAAGCGCCTGCAGGCGTCGCGCGCGTCTTTCGAGGCGTCGACCTCCGTCCCCTCGCGCCCGCCCCAGAAGACATACACTTTTGCGCCGAGCTCGACGCCGAGGTCGATGGCGCGCATCGTCTTCTGGAGCGCGTAAGCGCGCACGCGGCCGTCGTTACTTGTGAACGCGCCGTCCTTAAAAATGGGATCTGTAAATAGATTCGTGGTCGCCATCGGAACCACGAGCCCGTGGTCGCGGCAAGCCTGCCTGAAATCCTTCACAATTCGATCGCGCTCGCGCGCCGTGGCGTCGATCGGAACGAGGTCGTTGTCGTGGAGATTGACGCCCCAGGCGCCCGCCTCCGCGAGCATCTCGACGGCCTCGAGTGGGTCGAGCCGGGGCCGAACGGGTTCGCCGAAGGGATCGCGCCCGGGGTTGCCGACGGTCCAAAGGCCGAAGGAGAACCGGTCGGTGGGCTTGGGGGTGAGGGGATCCGCCATGGTGCAATTCTGCCGAGCGCGCCCGACGGTTGAAGGGCCGACCTCGGTCGGCGGCAGGGTCCTGACGGGTGACGCGCGCGCTGTGTCCGATGGCTCGACCGACCCGACTGGGGAGCTAGCTTCGCCCTCTCCTGGAGAACTCCCCATGGTGCGTTCGCGCGTGAAGAGTCTGGCTCTCTGGGTTACCCCGTCCGTTGTCGCCGCCCTCTCGCTGGGTCGGCCCGCGCTCGCTCAATCGTTCCCAGCCTTCGCCGACCTCAATCAGGACGGCAGCCCGGATCTGGCGTAGGTCCACCACACCGCGGCGACAGTCCGGATCGCCTTCGGCGACTGCAACGGAGCGTTCGGCAGCGGCTTCGGCTCGTCCTCCTTCGTGACGATGGCCAACCCGACGCGAATCACGACGGCCGACGTGGATCCCAATGGCCGTGTCGATCTCTTGGCGCACACCTGGGACGACGACGGGCGGACCAATCGCATCGCGCTTCATGCGGCCCAGCTGGGCGGATGGAACCCAGCCATGAATATTGACATCCCGGCCTTTGATGGTTGGCTCGGAGATGTGAAGGCTGCCGATCTCAATGGCGATGGAAATGTAAAGATCGCAGCCATAAATAGATCGCTGGAGAACTCCCGCATCGAGTTCTTCGGCAACAACGGATCGCTGAGTCTCACTCGCCAGCATGTAGGTAAGGGTGCCGCTCAGTCATTGGTCTCACTGGAGACTGCCGACAGCAACGGCGATGGCTTCCTGATGGGACTCGCTTGCGGCTCCACGAACAGTTCGGGCCTCACACGACGATCTGCCGGCACCGCACTCGGCCCCGCAGCGCCAACGTGCATCGCAATGGACGCGGCAGAGGCCATACAGGTCGGGGACCTGAATGGTGAGGGTCTCATGGATCTCCTCACGGGTCGGCCCGCCGTGGGAGGACCTGTGCTGACTGCGGGAGGGTTCAGTATTCGCCCCGGTTCAGTATTCGGCGGCTTTGGAATTTTACAACAGATCATGTTTCTATTCGGGCCGATGACTCCGCAGTACCGTTCGACACGAATCGGGGATCTGAGCCACGACGGGACCGCGGACCATTTCTTCTTTGATACGCAGACTGGAATATTGACATCTCCCGGGAACCCAAACTCTCCGGGGACAATTCCGTTTGTTCCATTCGTCCATTCGGCGCCCGGCTCGGACGCCGCATTCTTGGACTTCGACGCGGATCGCGATCTCGACGCCGTGGTGGCCCATGCGAATGGCGCCACCGCAACGCGAATGACTCAGCGCCCGGATGCCTCGGTGACCGATGAAAGCGCTGCGCGGAGGCGAGTCCGCTGCGGGAGATTGGCAGGGAGGCCGCTCTAAAAGTCATCGAAACTGCGCGCGGCTCTCCGTGGCAGCCGCGAAGCCGAGGGTCTTCCGGGTCGGGCAGTGCTCCGGGGTGATCGGCAAGCCTTCCACGATGGGCGCCGACGCCGACGGGAAGACGACGGGCGAGTGCTTGGAATTGAAGTTTGAGGAGCTGAGGAGAGACCCGGGGGCCACATGACGAAGGTCGCAGATCCTCTACAGTTCGACTCCACAAAAACGCCGGCTTGGGCCGCGAAGAGTGATCCCTTCGGCGACGGCGAACGCGATGAGGATCCCGCCGCGGAATGGGAAGTCGGCCGCTGGAAGCGAGCTTTGAAGGTGGACGTGTCTCCCATCGTCGGTCGCGAAGCGCGCGATGCGCTTCGCTGCGCGGCGGGTCCGCGGGCAGAGGGCTCGCGCGGCGGCGGCGCGCCCGGGAGGCTCCGAAGCGCGCTCTCGAAGACGCCCGAGCAGAGGCCCGGAGCGCTTCGGCTTCGGCGAGCGGCGGACGAGGCGCTCCGACGCAAGTCCTTGTGCCACGCCATGAAGCGGCTGGGCGTAGCGGCAGGCCCACAAGGAGCCTGCTTGAGTTCGAAGCACCTTGGGATCTTGCGCAAATTGCAGCCGTTCTTGTCCGTTTCAGGAATCTGTGGGACTCTCAACCTGGATTCTTGCGTGCACCGCGAGGCGATCACGCGGAATCGTAGACCCTAGCAAGGCCTCTCGCGGGAGGGACCGCCAAGATGTATACAGATTCCAGCAGGATGGCCGCAGTGCTCAGCCTCGCCTCGATGGCCCTCGGGGCAACTGTCCTTTCAGGAGAGTATGGTCCCCACAGTTCCGTGCGCCATGGGCGGGAGGCCCCCGCGTTCCCGCTTCTCTCGGCGAGCGATTGGAGAGGAATCGTCGATGCCCATGAAGCTGCGCGGTACGCCGTTGCGTTGACCGACACAGGTCTTGAGGCGCGCAATCGGAGCCAGGCTTGGCGTGCAGCATTCGACGGCCGAGGGTTCACGATCACGCCCACCGACGAATCCTGGACCTGGGGATTACAGCTCGATGCGTATGGATTTCCCGGGCACGAGGTCTCGGCGGCCAGCCCCAGCCAAGTTCGCGCACGAGAAAATTGTGTCACTTACGGCTGGGGCGAAGCGCTCGAAGAGTGGTACATCAACGATCGACGCGGACTCGAGCACGGATTCACCATCCATGAGCGGCCAGCGGGAGGTTTCGGGCCGCTGAGTATCCATCTCACAATTCGAGGGACGCTCGCTCCCGCGGCCCAAGACCAAGGAAACGCGGTCGCCTTCATGTCATCCGCAAGCCATGCAGCGCTGAGCTACTCCGGTCTCGTCGTTCAGGACGCAGCAAAACGAACTCTGCCCGCCACCATGCACATCAGCGCAAATCGGCTCTCCATCGTGATCGACGAGAGCGAAGCGCGCTACCCGCTCCTCGTCGACCCCGTAGCGCAGCAGGCGTACATCAAAGCGTCCAACACAGGCCCGGACGATCGATTCGGATGCGCCGTTGCGGTGTCGGGGGACACGGCGATTGTCGGGGCATTCCTTGAGGACAGCAATGCCACGGGCGTCAACGGCGATGGTAATAATAATTCCGCGACAAATTCCGGCGCTGCCTATGTCTTTGTAAGGAATGGCACAACCTGGACGCAGCAGGCCTACCTCAAAGCATCCAATACCGGCGCCAATGACCAATTCGGCTTCTCGGTTGCCATCTCGGGCGACGTCGCCGTCGTCGGAGCGAACCTCGAGGACAGCGCGTCGACGGGTGTCAACGGAATGCAAAGCGACAATTCTGCCGCGTCTTCAGGCGCGGCCTACGTCTTTGTTCGAAACGGAACCACGTGGACCCAGGAGGCCTACTTAAAAGCATCCAACACGGGGTCGAACGATTTCTTCGGCGCGTCGGTCGCCGTCAGCGGCGACGTGATCGCTGTGGGCGCGCATCTCGAGGATAGCGCGGCCACGGGGGTCGATGGCGACGGCACCAATAATGTGGCAGCCGACTCAGGAGCCGTCTACATGTTTGAGCGTCAGGGATCGACCTGGATGCAGAGCGGTTACATCAAGGCTTCGAACACGGGCGCCAGCGACCAATTCGGCTCCTCCGTCGCCCTGAGCATGGATACGTTGGTGGTCGGAGCCAGCAATGAGGACAGCAATGCAGTCGGGGTCAACGGGAACCAATCGAACGATGGAGCTGGGAACTCGGGAGCCGCCTACGTCTTTGTTCGCGCAGGTGCATCATGGAGCCAGCAAGCATACTTAAAAGCATCGAATACCGGCCTTTTTGATGAGTTCGGGCACGATGTGGCGATCTCAGGAAGCACGATTCTTGTGGGCGCCAGACTGGAAGACAGCGGTGCCATCGGAGTGAATGGAGACCAGGCTAGCAATAGTGTGGGCGATTCCGGTGCCGCCTATGTGTTCGTACGTAATGGAGGGACGTGGCAACAGCAAGCCTACCTGAAGGCATCCAACACGGGCATCGGCGATCAATTTGGGTTCTCCGTCTCGATTTCGGGAGATTCGGCCGTGGTTGGCGCCGTTGCGGAGGATAGCAATGCGATCGGGATCAATGGCGACGGTATCAATAATGCGAGCATCAGCGCGGGCTCGGCCTACGTCTTCGTCCGAAGCGGAACCGTTTGGTCACAGAGCACCTACCTCAAGGCATCGAATACAGGCGGGAATGATCAGTTCGGACACTCCGTAGCGATCTCGGGAGACGTCGTATTCGTCTCTGCGCTCGGAGAGGCGAGCTCGGCAACCGGCATCAATGGAAATCAACTCAACAACAGCATTCCGAATGCCGGAGCTGCCTATGTGTTCGATCTAGACCAGCACGCTGGAGCTACACAATTCGGCAGCGGTACGCCCGGATGCGCGGGTCCTCACACTCTCTCGGAAGCGCACGCTCCCATGATCGGCTCGCCGAACTTCCAGCTGCGCTGCAGTGCTGCGCCGCCCTCATCGCTCGGGCTTGGACTCGTTTCCGACGTGATGAGTCTCGCAGGAGTCGATTCCTTCGGAATCGGTGCTCTGCTTCATGTTGACCTGCTTGCCTCGACGGAAATCATCACGCTCGACTTCGTGAGCGACATCCTCGGAGCAGGAACCGGCGCCGCGCCGATTCCCAATGATCCTCTTCTCATCGGAAAGTCGTATCATTGCGCGGTGATCTGGGTCTGGTCGAGCTGCTCCCTTCCGCCATTTGGGATCAGCTCATCGAACGGTCTGACTCTGACAATTCAGGTTCCCTAGCGGATTGTTGAAAGAATACTTTCGAGCTATTCGAAGTTCACGTTTCTCGAGATCGAGGAGAGACGCGTGAGACGCAGCCAAGGAGTTCCGTCGGTCGCGGCTCGACGATGAGATCGCGAGAAGAAGACGAGAATCGCCGGAATGGGATTGTCCACGACCCGCTCGAGCCGAATTATTGCTACTTCGGAATGCCGTCGCGTGAGAGCTCCGCTTCCGTAGCGGGGCGCGCGAGCGTGCCCGCAGGCGGCGCATACCAACCGCCGTCGCCCGACGGCTCCGTCTCGCGGACCTTCATGATCGTAAACATTCCACTCATCGTGATCGTGCCGTAGGGGCCGTTGCCGCCCACCATGGGCAGGCTGTTCGGAGGCGTCTCCGAGGCGAGATCCTGAGCCGATTCGTTCATGGCACCCTGCGCCATTGCTGCGTACTCGGGCACTGCATTCGTGAGCTTCTCGTCAATGAGCGAAGGGTCGAGACCGATGATATTGGGAATCCCGTGCCCCATCTGTGTCATCACGTGGTGGGTCATGTGGCAATGCATGGCCCAGTCGCCCGGCTCCGTGGCGACGAACTCAATGGTGCGCGTCGAGCCCGTCGGTACGAGAACGGTGGTTTCCGGCCAGCGGGCCGACTCGGGGATGTCGCCGCCGTCGGTCGCCGTGATCGTGAAAGAGTGGCCGTGCAAGTGGATCGGGTGGTGGTCCATGGCGCTCAGATTCCCGAACCGGATGCGGACGCGATCGCCGCGCCGCACGACGAGCGGATCTGTGGCCGGGAAGATCTTCCCGTTAAGGGTTAGCACGTTGAAGTCCGTCATTTCATTGGGGTCGGGACGGCGAGTGCCCGGAATCACGCGCCACTCGCTCAGCATATACACAAAATCGCGGTCAACGGGCGGCCCGGACGGCGATTTTGGATGCACGACGATCATCCCCATGAGGCCCATAGCCATCTGAGTCATCTCGTCGTGGTGCGAGTGGTACATGAAGGTGCCATGGTGGCGAAGAGTAAACTCATAGAGGAAGGTCTCCCCAGGCTCGATGGAGCGCTGCGAGAGCCCTCCGACGCCGTCCATGCCGCTCGGCACATAAAGCCCGTGCCAATGGACGGTCGTCGCCGTCTCGAGGCGATTCGTAACATAGATACGCACCTTGTCGCCCTCGACGGCCTCGAGGGTTGGGCCATGCACTTTTCCGTTGTATCCCCAGCAGAACGCGTCGAGGCCGGGCGCAAACGTGTGCCGAACCTCCTCCGCGACGAGATGAAACACCTTGACTCCGTCGACGATGCGATGGGGAGCGGTGGCTCCATTCGGAGTCACCACGGGCCGGAACGGCGCGGCAGCGACTACGCCCGAGGAATGCGTCTCGGGCCTCGCCCCGGGGAGAGCGCTGCCAACCGTGAGGGCGAACGCGCTATTTTGTAGGAACTCACGTCGGGTACTGGTCATGTCATTCACCACTCATTGCGAGAAACATGGACGGACGCCACTCTTCCTGCATCTCGCGAGGCGCGTGGCCTGCGAAGAGCTCCTCAAGGTCTAGACGCGCGAGGTCGGCCTCATAGGCCGCATCCAACAACTCGGCCTGCGCCCGCAGCTCGCGAATCCTCGCCGAAAATACGTCAAAAGGACCTACCTGCATCGCATTGTAATGAGTAAGAACGTCTCGGACGAGCTGCGTGTGGAGCGGCTGCAGGACTGCGTTCCGGTATCGCAGCTCCCGTGATCGGGAGATCCATCGCTCGCGGAGCCTTCGGGCCGTGGAACGCACCTCGACGGCATCTTGTGTAAGTTCCGCAAGCTCCACGCGAAGCGCCGCTTCGGCCGCCTCGTCTCGTACATCTCCTGAGTCGAAGATTGGCAGCGCCAACGATCCAGCCGGACCAAAGCCCCAGCCCGCCTCCACTTCTCGCTTCGCAGCGAGACCGATGCTGCGGCCGCCAAAGATCGCCTCCGTGGCCCCCATTCCCGAGCGTTGCGCTACGGCATCGATCTGCGCATAGCGCTGCTCCAGAAGCAGGCTCGCGGCGACGGCGCGGGCTTCCGCCTGGCTCAGGTCGCCCGGCTCGAACCGCCGTTCACCCGACGCTGGCGCGAGCGTCCACGCTGCATCCTCGCCGAAGAGTCCCAGTAGATGTGTAAGATCCTCGCGTGCCTCGATTTGTTGTGCCTCGGCGCGGGCCATAGAGAGCTGCGCCCGCGATTGCACAATCTCCTGCTCCGTCTGCTGCGGCTTAATCACATTTCCAGCGGCCGCAAGCGAATCCATGACTTCTCGAGAGGATTGGGCGGCTCGCACAAGATGAGAAGCCACTTCGAATGCGCTCTGCGCCGCCCGCTGCTTGGCGAATGCGCGGCGCACCGAGTAGACGAGCGCCACCATCTCCTCGACGATTCGCGCCTCCGAAGCGCGCAGGTCGGCGTCCGCCTGCGCTCGGCGGCGCGGACGCAAGAGGAGATCGAGGAACGGCTGCGCGAGGCCAACCTCCACTTCACTTCCGAAGCGAAAAAACTTGGCATTCAGATCGAGGATGGGATTCGCAATGAGGCCCGCTTGCACCAGATCCGCGCGCGCGATGCCGAGCCGCGCAAAGCTCGCGTGAACTGAAGCGTTTCGAATGAGAGCCACCCGAACGGCCCTCTCCTCAGTCAGCGGCTCGCGCAGCCATGGACGGCACTCGGCCTCTGCCCGTTTCTGCCAATCCGCAGTTCCATCGCCCACTTCGGCCCCCGTGCGATGCTCAATTCTCGTGCGGACATCGCGCTCGATGTGAGCCGTGTTCTCGAGGCCGGCGGTGCAGGAACAGAGTCCCAGTACCCATAGGTACAGCCCTCGATTGCCTCTCATCGGCGCGCCTCCTCAGCCTCGCCCATCGCGGGCTTCGACTCGGGCCGACTTTCGGCGAGGGTTACAGATCGCTTCGCGAGAGGCACCTGCTCCGCGTGGGGGCTCGCCGGATGGGAGCGTGGCACTTCGCCGCGTCGAGGGACCGGAGCGCAGGATGCTGCTGCGAGCGCCGCAATCAGGATAGGGATGTGGATCCTCATATCACTTCTCCTTCGCAGGCGACGATGACGGACTTGCGGGCTCCTTCGGTTTCTGTTGCTTTGCGATCTCCTTCGCCTTCTGCAGGTACCGCTCGGGATCGGTTTTCAGCTCGTCGACGCACTGCATCGACGAAAGTCGCACGACCTCATCCCCGACGAGGGCGATCAGGAGCTTCTCAGCCGGCTTGCCGCTGACAGGGCAAGTCTCATTGCCAATGGCCGTCGCTTTCGGATTCGTGAGATGAGTAAGAATCCATTGGGAGTCGTCCGCGGCCGCCTTCGCAAGGCTCGGCTCGAAGATCCCAAACTCAAAGCCCTGGAGGACCATGCGCGGCGAGTCGGGCTGGAGCTTCTTGCCCGACACCGGGCAGACGCCGTTGTCGAGCTTCTTGATCTCCGGGTATGCCGACTTGTGCATCGACTCCGGATCGGCGCGAATCTTCTTATTACAGGACACGCAGCAGACGTAGATGCGCCCGCGCGGCGTATCTACAAAAAGCTTGAGCGAAGCCGGCTTCCCCATGACGGGGCAAACGGCATTGGGGAATGCGGGGACGACGACGTTGGGGCGCGAAGCTTGAGCGGCGGTCGCGCCTGTGACGGCAATCGCCGACAACAGGAGGAGACGAAGCATGCAAATTCTCCCGGCGTGACGGAACGCCAGCGAGCGGAATGTGAGAAGCCATAGAAGAGGCCATCGACCTCTTCTCCCTGCGTGGCTCCGCTCCTTAGATTCTCAATACTCTCGCGAACGAGGGCGGGTGAGAGCGCCCGGGAATTACAGCTTCTCCACAGCGCAATCTGCCATTCCGAGGGCTCTCGAATCCCACTTCCCGCGAAGGCGTCGGGAGCGAAACCACAGCGCCCGAATGGGGCTCCGGCACAAGCTCCGGAGACTTCGGAGTGCGAAGCTCAAGCCCCGCCGAGCAACCGCAAGAATCGTCGGACGAGGGAGAGCCCTCTGGGAATTGCCCCCCATGAGTACGTTCCGAATCGGTGCGGGTCGGACCGGAGCGTTCCCGATCGCTGCCGCAGCAGCCTCGTTTCTGTTGCACCGGCGCCGAGACGCGCGTCGCGCATGCCCGCAAGGCTGTCTCCCAGCAGCAGACGCCGCAATGCGCGGCGGCCGCCCCAGGGGCGAGCAGCAAAAGCGTCATCAGCAGCCAGGCGAACCAGCGATTCATGAGATGGGCCTTGGCTCCATCATAAGCCGGTGCTCGTTCGAGGCCACGTTGGGTTCCACGCTCCGCCACCCCTCGCGCGCAATGAGGACCCAGAGTCCCAGCACGACGAGCGTCTCAATAGAGAGGTCGTGCAGCCACTCGCTCGCCTGAAGGCCTACAATTCCTCGTGAACTCGCAGCACCCGCCACGATGATCGCAGCGAGGCCAAAGCGGGTCGCTCGCGCCGAAGCGGTGCGGATCTGCCACTCCTCGATGATCTTCGAGATCAACACGAGGTAAGCGGGAAGGATCCAAACGAAATGTGCTTTCCAGGTCTTCGGCGAAATGAGCAGCATCGTCAGCAGTGCGAGCGCGGCCTCGACCAGGAATCTCCGCGGAGACCGGTCGCGGCGAGCCCTGAAGGACAGGGTGAGCACGCAGATTACAATTCCTCCGAGCAGCACCTTCGTCACGAAGTTGGCGCTCGCCGGAGTCAGCAGGTCGACGTGCAGCGGAGTCGGAGTCGGATCGAAATGTTCCATCGTGCCGTCGGTGAAGTGGCGATCGATCGCGGCAGCAAGCGCGAGATTTCGTTCGTCCGTCGACACCGCAGAGGCTTGATAGAAAGGCTCAATCATCTTCTCATACCACGCTACGCTGAGCTCAATCGCGCGCTCCGCGCCGAGCCAGAGCGCGGGGAGAAGTGCATTGCACACGAGGAGACCGACGGCGAGTCCCGCCACGGAGCGCCATGCGCGGCGCGCCGCGAGCATCGGCAGGAAAATCAGCGGCAGAAGCTTGATGGATGCCGCTGCGGAGATTGCGAGCCCGGCGCGCGCGAGCGCACCGCGTCCGAGCCAGTCCGCCGAGGCAAGCACCAGCATCAGCACCAGGGAGTTCACATTTCCATGGGTAAGGTTGTTCAGCAGGAAGCGGGAGCTCGCAATCAGGGCGATCCAGAGAACGAGCTCTGCGTGCGGGACCGCGGCCGCGCGAAGCAGCCGAAGTGCAAAATACGCCGTTGCGCCGAGCACCCCGACCTGGAACAGAAACCATACGGTCGCGGCGACTCCGAGCGGCAGCTCCGCAAGAGGCTCCATGCCGACCGCAAAGATTGGCGGATACGAGAAGTTCGCGTCATAGAGCGGCTCGGAGTCGACGCCATCGCCTGCGCGGAGATAGTCGGAGAGGGCGGTTCCATGTCCCGTGCCGTCTGCCGACCGCAGGACGCTCCGCACAAATCGAACTCCGGTAACACCTAGAAAAATCGCGAGGCTGAGCAGCACGGCGCGCCGCAGCCAAGGGTTCCATAGATCCGTCAGCGTACTCATGACTTCGCCGGAGCCGCTCCCGAGCGCGACTCAATGGGTCGCAGCAGCGTATATGCCACGGGGATTCCGAGCAAGAGCCCCCACACGCCTGCGAGCTTGTGCCCAACGACGAGGATCACGAGCACAAATACCGGATTTAAATGGAAGTGCCGTCCGAAGATCCTCGGCTCAAGCACATACGCCTCGAAGGCGTGAATCACAGCGATCCAAGCAGCGGTCTTCAGCACGAGAACGAGCCCACCCTCGGTGAGAGCGAGGAGAGCGATCGGCACGAGAGACAGGAACGTTCCCACGACGGGGACGAAACTGCAGAAAAAGACAACAACCCCAAGCAAGAGCACCGAAGGAACGCCAAGAAACCAGAGCCCCGCAACCGTAAGAACCGTATTGACGACCGCGATCAGCGCCTGGGCTTCCAGAATGTGGCCGAGAGAATCCCCGAGCTCCACGATCGTCGCGCGCACCTCTCGATAGAGCCACCCGACACGCGAGCGCTCGAGCGCGGCCACCTCCGCCCGCAGGTTCGGAAGATCAACGACGATCAAGAATGCGAATACCAATGAAAGCGCCAGCGTGGCGAGCCCCGAAAGAACTGCGCCCACGACTCCGATGCCTACGGAGAAGACCTGGCTCAGATCCTTGATCGCGGGTGCACCGCCATGGCTATCCGCGCCCGCGGGCCGGCTCGTGCCCTCGCCGCCGAGGACGCGCTGCGGGAGCGATTCAATTTCGTTCAGGAGCCCTACAAGCGCGTCGGCCGCTTCCGGGTGGTCGCCTCGGAGTTCCTCGAAGCTGGACCGCACCGCGCGCTCATACGTTGGAATATTCTTTCGAAAGGTCTCAACCTCATCGCGAATTCGAGGCACAACGAGGGCACCGATTCCACCGAGAGCAGCCAGGGATCCGAGGAATACGGCAGCGACAAGCAGTCCCCGCGGTGCCCGCGTGAACCGGGCCTGCATCGCCAGGAGCGCATGCTCTGCCGCATAGGCGAAAACGAAGGTAAAGAAAACGAGCGGAAAGAAGCCGCGAAGAAGATACAAAACTCCAAAGAACACAGCCCAGATCGCGAGCTTTCGAAAAATCCGTGCTCGCTGCTCCGGCGTCCATCCCAGGGAAGAGTCGCTCACCGTTTCCCTCGTGCGGCCCGATCCAAGATCTTGTTTCTGTATTGAGCCTCGAGATCCGCGCGTTTGTACGGCGGCGGCGCTGAGGCACTCGGGGGCGGAGCTGGAGCCGCGGCGGCAAGGTTGGCCGTGAGGCGCCGTGCCACCACGTCCTCGCGGTATTGGCTTCCCAAATCCCAAGTGGTCAAAACCACAAATCCAGATCCATAAGGCACGCGCACCAGCACGTCGCCGGCCCACGCGCCGCGGCCGTCGATCGCCGAAGCGAGGCGCTCGCCGCTCTTCAGCCCTCGGATCGCATACCGCGGCGCGAGGTCGCCGAAATGCTCTCCGACCAAACCTCGAGTCCCGAGCCCATCGAAGGCAGCATGATCTGTGATCGCAACATATCCAGGAGATAACGGAACGAGCGGGCAATCCGGCAGCATTCCGAGCTCATGCCGCGGGTCTTCAGGCTCGAGCGGGTCGAGGAGGATCGCCGTGCCCCCGGCGATCGCGACGCCGAGCGCCTCCGCCGTCTGGTGGATCCAGGGCTCACAATCCCAACTCCCAGCCTTCCCGCGGCGAACGACGACCACGTGGTCGCCCACTTTTGCCATCGCGGGATTGTCGTCCTGGAAGAGCCGGCTCTTTGCATCAATTGCGCGGATCGGCGCCTGCTCAGCCGGAACATGCACTTCTTGAACACCCGGCGTGAGGAGCCCCTTCCACACGGGATTCGCGGGATAAATGCCTTCCCCCTTCTGGAATCCCATCACTCCCGACTGAAGCCACGGGCGCGAAGGCTTCGGCATCGGCCGGAAATAGGCGCTGATTTCGTCGGGCTGGCGAACCTCCACGAGATCGACCTTCACCGGCTCTCCCTCATCGGCGGCTGAACCGACGTCGAGGTCGATGGCGCCGAGCGCCCCCGTCTCCCCCGCTCTGCGCTGCGGGAACAAGAACGCTCGACGCAACAGATTCGCACGCTTCGCCGCCGCGAGAGCCGGCAACGAGGAGTAGAAAGGCTCCACAAGTCCGGCTCCCGGCTGATGGGGAGAATCGGAGAGCCAAGGAAGCGCGTAGCCCGCAATATTGGGATTAGCCCTCAGCGCCTCGATGGCCCGCTGGATCCCGACGGCACGCGATTCCTGACATTGCGAGGCGAGCGACAGCGGCGAGTCGAAAAAGTCGGAGAGCTTGTCCGTCTTGAAGCTGCGCTCGGCCTCTGCCGAATAAGGCGCGAGGATTTGCGACTCCTCTCTCCATGTCTCGCCGCCGATCGCCGCGAGCGATCGCGAGACGTCCGCGAACGCCGAGGGAAGCTGAACTTCCACAAATGCAAATTCGCCACGATCGCCGAGATCGAGGAGCCGCTCGGAGCCCTGCGCCCCGAACGCCGCCGGAAGCGCGATCCGCGGCCGCAGGTACGGAACCGGCGGCTGCTTCGGCGAGAGAATTACGTTCAGCCCCGCGTCCGTCGCGTCGCGCGAGACGAGGGCATCGGCGTCGAGCGATTGAACTCTCTCGAGCGAAGCCTCCGGCATGTCGGAGAATCCCCACCAAACGACGGATGCGTGGCTCCGGCACTGGAGGATTTGTGCGTCGAGCGCGGAGGCGGCGGCTCCGGCCGGAAGGGATGGGCGCAGAATCATCAGCACGCCCATAGTGTCGGCGGCCCGCAGCAGCGCTTCCGACGGCAGCCGCCCCGGCACGACGAGAGCGTTAAACCCGCCGGATTGGAGCGTCTTCAGCTTCTTCTCGGGTGTCACCAACGATCCCGATCTCAAGAATGTGCCGAGCTCGTATCCGGAGTCGATCGCAGCGCGAATCCGAAGCGGCTTTCCGTTCAGCCGGAATCGCGCGCCGGCTGCGCTCACGCTTCGAAGTCCCACAGAAACTCGAAGCTCGTCCGCAGGATCGAGATCCGGAGAGCCAGTGCCGAATGCGACGCGCGCCCGAGCTGTATAGAGGGTCGGAGCCGTGGGGCTCCAGAGGGCTGCGGCGGGAACTGTAAGTACGCCCTGAGCGCGGCCGGTTCCGCCGGCCGGAACTGCAAGCTCGGACTGGACGGGGCCCGCGACGGCCTCACCGTTGGAATCCAACAGATCGAAGCGGACCCTCGCCGCCTGGCTTTCCCCGGAGGTCGACGCCAGCTCTGCCTGAAGCTCCACCACGGCATCCTGCCCGCGCAACTCGGCCGTCACACACAAATCATCCAGCGAAACCTCGGAGATCCGCTCCAGCGAAACCGAACCCGCAAGCCCGCCGAGGCGGAAGGGCGACGGCGTCCGGACCGGCACGCCGTCCTCGAGCCGCACAACGAGCGTATTCGGGCCGCTGGCCAACGCGGGAGTGAGATCGATCGTGAAACCCACATCTCCGCCTTCGTGGGAGCCGCACTCCTGGCCGTTCAGCCAAACTGTACATCTCTCCACGGCGCGATCGAATCGAACCCTCAGCCGATCCTTGCTGGTGATCACCTCTTGGAGTTCAAATTTCTTTCGAAGCCAAAAAACACCGTCCTTCCCGGCGAACGGCGCGTACTCCTCGAGCACCGAGGGAACTGATACCGGTGTCCACCCGGTGCTCGGTCCCCCAAGGGAGTAGCCGGCACCGAGTCCCTCCCCGGTCGGGTCGTGGCGAGCCTCCCACGGCCCATCGAGGCTTGCACTTCTCCGCTCGAAAGGACGGATCGAAACCGCGGCGCCCCCCTGCGTCGCCGACGCAGGCAGCACTGCCGCAAGAATCCAAAGTGCAGTCTGCGAAATCACAGATTCCTAGCTCAACAATCGCGTCAGCCAGAGGTTCGTGAGCTTTTCCTGGACGGTATTCTGCCTGAGCCGTGCAGCGAGGTGGCTCCAGTCGACGCAGTCGAGCTCCTGGTCCTGGTTGAAGCAGGAGAAGACGAACGATTCCTTGCCCGTCTTCGGATCCACATGCCGCTGAAGGCACTGAGCGCAGACCTCCTTCATCATGCACTGCATCGGAGAGTTGATACTGCCGATGCCGATGTGGTCGGCCTTCAGGTAGGGAGCGAGCGCCTCGTGCCGCGCTCTCGTCACAGCAGCCATCATGCGATCGCTGCCGATCACAATCATTCGCGATGCCGCACCGAGCGGCGCCACGGTCGTGCCAAGCTCACCTTTCGCGTAGGCCAGCATCGACTGGACGATGTTTCCGACGAAGGCTCGATCTTGCGGGCGTCTAGGCGTGATCGCCGGCGCGACGTCGACCGACCAGATCACCTGATCGGTGGCCGCCTCGATCTCGTCGACTTTGAAGACGTCCTGCGGCTTTTTGTAACCCGCGAAGTAGATCACCGTGCAGCCGTTGGCTTTCAGCGCCTTGGCAATCGAGAAGAGCACGGCGTTGCCGAGTCCGCCGCCGCAGAGCACGACGGTCTCATTCTTTGGAACCTCCGTCGGGGCGCCCGTGGGCCCCATCACAACGACGCGCTCTCCCGGCTTCAACAATCCGCAAAGCCGGGAGCTCACTCCCATTTCAAGAATGATGAGCGAGAGGAGCCCCTTCTCCGGATCGTTCCACGCGCCGGTGAGCGCGATGCCCTCCATAGTGAGCATCGTATCGATGCCGTCGCGCATCACGCGCCGGGCATAGGTTTCATAATTCTGGAGCCTGTAGAACTGCCCCGGATGGAATCCGCGCGCCGCGAACGGCGCACGCACGACGACCTCAACAATCGTCGGCGTGAGCCGGTGCACGGCCGTCACGACCGCGAGGAGTGCGTCGTCGAGCCGGGCCGCGAGCATCTCCCACGCCTTCCCGCGGGCCGCCTGCGGCGTGGCGTCGCGGCGCAGCTCCTCGGAGAAAAGCGCCGCCACGTGTGGAGCACCGTCGCGCGCCGACGCCATCGCCTTCACCACCGATCCGGCGTATTTGGGGTGATTGTCGCCGTAGTAGCTGACGACGCGCGGCGCGCGGCCACTTGCCGGAGGCGCCTCAAAATGAGAAGTGAAGAATGCTCCCGGGTCCTCCGGCGAGGCCGGCACAAGCTTCCAGGTGCCGGCCGCGTCCGATTGGAGGCGGTGGGGCTGAAAGAACGAACGCTTCTTATCCAGCGCGAAGGCTCCTGGGCGCTCGCGCTCATAAGTAGTATTCGGGCTCGTTCCAGCCGCCACACAAACCGTCCTCGCGGGCAGTGTAACAATCTCGTTGGGCGATTCCGTTCGAGTGAACTCCATCGCGGAGAGCGCGCCATAGGCATCGGCGGTGGCACGCTTCGGCGTGAGCTTTTCCGCGAACCGCACTCCCTCCTCGAGGCACTTCACAATTTCCTCGTGGTTCAGGCGGTACGCCGGAGATTCCTGCATCGTGCGCCGGTAGGCGATCGTTGCGCCGCCCCACCGATCGAGCAGTGCGCCAAACCGCGGCTCCCGCTTCTCGCGCGCCGCGGCCGCCCGCTCCTCACGCACGGCGGAGCCGTGCTCGGTCGCCTCGCGGAGAATCTCCATCTCTTCCTTGTCGAACATCCCGTGCACGCGCTCCTGGCCATGGGCGGCGACGAGCGCTTCATACCGCTCCAGCACCTTCTCCACCTGCACCACGTAATACGCCAACAGCTCCGTCGCGGTGTCGATCGCCGTGAGTCCGCCGCCGATCACGACCGCGGGGAGCCTCACCTGTAAGTTCGCGAGCGAATCCTTTCTGTATGCGCCGGTGAGCTGCAGGGCCATCAGAAGATCCGAGGCCTTTCGAACCCCGCGGATCAAATTGTTCTCAAACTCAACGATCGTCGGCTTGCCCGCACCCGCGGCGATCGCCACGTGGTCGAAGCCGAGCTGCCACGCATCCTCGAGCGTGACCGTGCCGCCGAACCGGACACCGCCGTAGACGCGAAAATATTGATTCCGCGCCAAGGTCAAATAAAGCACCGACAGGAAGTTCTTGTCCCACCGAACGGTAATTCCGTACTCGCTCACTCCCCCGAATCCGACGAGCGGGCGCGACGCGAGGTCGACCTCGAGCTCCGCGTAGTCGCGCACCGCGCGAGGCAGCTTGCCGTCGGCGCCCGTCAGTTCCGCGGGGAGCGGCTCGATCTTGAGGCCATCGATGCCGACCACGCCGAACCCGCTGCGAAGCAAATAATGGGCGAGCGTGTACCCGGCCGGCCCGAGCCCCACCACCAGCACGTTTCGGCCCGAGTAGGGAAGTGCTGTGGGCTGCGACACATCGAGCGGATTCCACCGCGTCAGAAGCCCATAGATCTCGACTCCGTACGGCATCCGCAGTACGTCGGTCAGCACGCCCGTCTCGATCTGCGGAATATTGACAGGCTCCTGCTTCTGGAAAATGCAGGCCTTCATGCAGTCATTACAAATTCGATGCCCCGTCCCGGCGCACATCGGATTGTGAATCGCAACAATCGCGAGCGCTCCAAGCGAGTCGCCCTCGCGCCGCAGCGCGTGCATCTCCGAGATCATCTCGTCGAGCGGGCACCCGGCCAGGGGCACGCCGAGGGGATTCGGCGCGTAGGGCGACTTCGGCGCGGGCTCGCCCGCCTTCGGTGCCGGAGCCGGGAACCCCTTCGAGCAGGAATCCTTGAGCCGATCATGGCACAATAAGCAATAGTGAGTTTCACCGAGGACTTCGCGCCCATTCCAGCGCAAGTCGGTCAGATGGAACCCGTCGCGTTCGCGGCGGTGGTGATGCGGAGCGCACAAAAGCTCGGGCAGATCGGCTCGAGGGCGCTCCGCCTCGACCAGCTTCTGAAAATCCAGCGAATGGGGCTGCCGGTAGGAAAGCCACTCACGCGCCAGCCCGCTCGTGCGCGGATCGGCTGCGCGCGCCGCAACCCAACGTTCCAACAAATCGAGAAGACCATCCAGGAATGCCACACCTTCGCCACCGGCCAGCTCCGGCGCTGCCGACTCGACGCGCGCCCGCAGCTCCGCGGCGGCCTGTTCGGCAGCGCGCTTGCCGGCCTCGCCCTCCGCCTTGACCTCCGCCGCCGACTTCGCTCCCGCCAGCTGAACCCGCAGGTCGAGCACCTTCAGCGTGCCGCGTGCTGCCACCGCTTCGTCATCGGGGTCGGCGCCCGGCTCCATCGCGTGCCAGAGCCTCCCAACCTGCGCGCGCAGCGCCACGGCGTCGAGGGCCGCCGCCTTCTCGCCCGCGAATCGCGTCATCGCGCGCCGGCGCACAAAATCGCGCTTGAAGCGAAAGATCGGCTCGTCGGCTTCTGCGCGGGCGATCAGCGCCGCGCGCTCCTTCTCCACGCCGAACAGCTTCGCCACAAATGCTCCGACGAGCGGTGCCTTGCGAATCACCCATTCGGAGATCCGCCGCGGATCCATCCCTTCGCCGCGCGTTCTGACATATTCGGCCCAGCCGGCCGCAAGCTCCGGATCGCTCGACGCCACATGGCGCTCGAACTCCTCGTGGAGCGCACGAAGCCGGTGAGGGAGAAACAGATCGGAGAAGTGGAAGCCGGCGACTCCCAGGGGGAAGTCGCGGCCCGGCGTCGGTTCTGCTGCGGGCATAGTGGTGCGCCCGCAGTGTCGCACACGTCACCCCTCCCCCGCCGCTCCAACCGCGTGGCTCGGGGGACAGCGGGCGCGATTTCTCCTCACCCTCCCCGCCGCGGCACGCCCTGAAGTGGCGTGACCGCCTCCATGCAAACGCAGCCGATCGACGTGGCCGCCCTCGTGCGCCGCCATCAGGAGGCGCTCTGGCGCTACCTGCGCTACCTCGGCTGCTCGGCGGCCGAAGCAGAGGACCTTGCGCAGGAGACGTTCCTCGCCGTGCTGCGCGCCCCCTTCGAGGATCGCGGACCGGAGGCCGTCTCCGCCTACCTCCGGACTGCTGCGCGCCGCCTGCTGATCCGAAGCCGCGAGCGGGCCCGCGTGCCGATCTCGCTCGAGGAACTCGACGTCGCCGACGCTGTCTGGAGCCGCATGGCAGGCGAAGACGCGGGGAAATCACAAATCGAGGCGTTGCGCGGCTGCATTGAGAAGCTCGATGAGCGCGGCAAGCGTGCGATCACACTTTTCTACCGCGACGACAGCTCGCGCGTCGCGATTGGTGAACTTCTCGGCATGAGCGAGGACGGCGTGAAGAGCCTGCTGAGGCGGGCGCGCGTCGCCCTGCGCGCCTGCGTCGAAAGGAGCCTGGGCCGATGATTCCGCCGGACGAGCCCCGCGGCTTCCGCTCCGCCGCCTCCGAGGAGGCATGGGAAGAGCGGCTTTTTGATACATCTCTCGAGGACGCTCTCGGAAAGTCTACAGCTCCCGACCTCGCCCTCCGCGTGGTCCGCGCGCTCGAGGGCACCTCCGGCGGCCCGGCTCCGGCGGCGCCCGCCGCAGCCGCAGCCGCGCGGCGCAGGCCCACGCCGTTCGCCCAAGGCGCCTTCGTCGGCGTCGCTGCGGCCGCGCTTCTGTGGATTTCCATCGTCGCCCTCACGCGAAGCAACTCTCCGCAAATGGCCGCGCCCGTCGTGCTCCAGCCCGGCGGCGTGCGCCATCGCCACAACGGAGCGTGGACACAGCACACGGCCGTCACTCCCTTCCGATTCTTGCTCTCGAGCGGCGATCGCCTGCAGTCGGCGCCGTCCGAGAGCGCATCCTTACTTCTCGGAGATCTCGGCCTGCTTCGCCTGGAAGAAGCGTCCGAGATCGAGGTTCTTACAATGCAATGGAAAGATTTCGGGGCCGGCGCAGTGCTCGGCTCCGTCACGGTGGGCGTTCTCGCAGGCGGACTTACTTGGTATTCGAGCGACAGCAGCTCGGTGAAAGTTCGCGCCGGTGAGACGCAGGTTCTGTCGAGCGCCGATTCCGCCTCCGCGGGCAGCGCCGCTCTCCGCGAGCAGCTCGAGCAGGCGAAGGCGCGGATTCGTGAGCTTGAGGCGCGCCCCGTCAGCGCCCCGCCGGGCGCGCAGCGCACCTCCGAGCCCGATTTGGCCGCGGCGGCGCAGGCGGCGCCCGCTCCGGCTTCGCGCCCGTCCTCGAAGCTCCAGTTCTCGGTGCCCGAACTCGAGAAGACGCTCGCGTCGATCGACTGGTCGGTCATGGGTGAGAAGAGTTCACAGATGATCGACCTCATGAAGAAGCTCGCCGAAGCGATCGCCAATGGCGAGGAGCCGCCCCTCGGATTGTTGGGCGAACTCCAGGCCGCCAACGGCTTCCTGGTGAAGGAGGCCGAGAAGATGGTGAAGGGCGGGATGCCCGGCGAAGGCCCGAACGGATGCTTCACGCATCCTTTGGTGACGAGCAACCTCATGGCCGCCATCTTCGAGCAGTCGGGCACGCCGCTCAGCGCCGAGCAGATGGCACAGATCGGCGAGCTCGCCAAACGTTACAGCCATGAAGACGCTCTTCGTGTTGCAAATTATGCGGAGGGCACCCCGAGGTTACAGATCATCCTCGAGGAGCTCGCCCTGAAGGCCCGATTCCATCGCGACGCGTTCGGAGCCCTCTCGGCGGACCAGCGCTCGCTCCTCTCTCCCTCGGCCACCCAAGGGCGCATCGGATTCGATCTCATGGGGCCGGGGATCGCATGGAATCAATTCGTGAAGCCGGTCATGGGAGCCGATCGCGCGCAGGTCTCCTCGTCGATCGTGAGCAGCCTCGATTCGCAGCTCAGCATGTCGGCCGATCAGCGCGGCAAGATCGAGGCGATTGTCTCCAAGTGGACACAACAATTCCCCGACAGTCAGTGGAACACGCAGGCCGGACCGCTCGACTACGCACGGGCGTTCCCCACCGAACGTGCACAAATCGCGGCAACACTTCAGCTTGAGATGATGCGCGAGATCCTCGGGACGGGATTGTTGGACCCGAAACAGACGGCGACGCTCACGAAGTTCCCGGCAGTCTTCGTCCCCTTCCTCAAGTAAGACCATCGCAGCGGCGCAGAAGCCTCAGAGTGTCTGCGGCGGGATGCAAGTCCCGCCGCAGTTTTTTTGAGATCACTTCTTCGGCCTAGCAAGGCCTCCGAGCAGGTCCTCAACCTCGTCAAGGCTTCGGATGCGGTGCACGCCAGCGCCGAGTCTGCGCAGGCGGAGGGCTCCCGACCCGCCCACCCAGAGCGCCATGGTCGGCGGGAGCAGAGAACGGAGCGTCGTGAGCCGCTGGGTCGTCCCGGGAGTGGCGTTTTGTAAAGTAACGGTGAGCCCGACGGCGGCCGCGCCCGCCTTCTTGGCGGCAGCGGCGATATCCGCCACCGGAGTTTCGGGCCCGAGCACCATCGGAGCACACCCCGAGATCGATGCCAGGACGGCGACCATCTGGATGCCGAGCGTGTGCTGCTCCCCAGGGAGCGTCGTGAGGAGAACGCGCGGTGCCTCCGCCGGCTCCGGTCGCTGCGCGAGCAGCGCGCGCAGCGCCGTCAGCAGATGCTGGCTCGCGAAGTGCTCCTGATAGATGCCGATCTCGCCGCGCGACCAGCGCTCACCGAGGTGAGTCGCATAGGGAGCGACGAGCTCTCGGACGAATCGCCTGGGGCCGAAAGCCACGAGCCGGACGCCGAGTTCCTGTCGGAATCCCACCGGATCGAGTGCCTCGACCGCGCGGTCCAGCTCGGCAAAGTCGGTCGCCACAGTCGCCGCGACCGGAGCGCCTGGGGCCGGCTCAAGGAGCCCCTTCAGCGTTTCGAGCGACGCCCGCACCGCCTGCCCCGGCCGGTAGCCGCGCTTGAGTGCCTGGGCGATCAGGTGCAGCCGAGTCACCTGCTCCTCCGTGAAGACGCGATGGCCAGACGGCTTCCGAATCGGCACCGGATAGCCGTATCGCCGTTCCCATACGCGGAGGGTCGCGACGTCGATTCCCGTCTCCGCGGAAACTGCGCCGATCGGCCGAAGACGGTCCTCCTCGGGTCGAGGGATCTGGGGCTCGGGCGCTGATGTCCTTCGCGGGGTCGGATTCACGGGGTTTGTCCAGACCGAAGTCTAGACAATCGCCTGCTTTCAGCCACGGAGAATCTGCGCGCCTCGGGTCAGCGGGTGCCCTGAAGGGCCGCGCGCAGCTCTGCGGAGGCAGCCCGAAGCTCTCGCGTCGCAGCCGCGAGGTCCTTGGGCTCCCTGGCTGCCGCGCCGGGCGCCCCATGGCCGGGGTCGTCGGGGTCGCCAAGGCCGCTGTCGCGGTAAGCGCGCAAGCAGTCGAGGACGAGGGAGCGCACCTCCTGCGGATTGTCGATCCCTCGCAGCGACCCTGCGTGGCCGCCCGACCCGCCGGCTTCGCCCTTCTTCACCACGGAGCCGCCGGCCGTGCGCACCACGAGGTCGGAGATGCCGAAGAACCGCTGGAGCGGCCCCTGCCGCACCTCCACGTCCTGGACGTTCGCATATGTGATGGTCACCTCTTGAACGGAGATCGCACCCGACCTCACGCGAAGAGCGCGATCTGTAACCACATACTGATGCAAGTCGTAGTCGAGGCGGATCGCCGCGTAGAAGAAAAGGATGATCCCGATGGTCAGAAACAGCACCGCCACGACCGCGGCGACGCCGAGCATTGCATGGATCGCAAAGGCACCGGTCACGAGCCCGGCCGCGCCGTAGAGCTCCAGCAGAATCACGGCGCCGAGCTTTAAGTAACGATATTTGAGGTACTGAACCGAAGCACGGAACACGCGCGGATGGCGCGCCCCTTGGGGCGGCTCGACGGGCGCCGAAGGCAGCTTCAGCATCGGCTCAAGTGCCCGCACGATGAAACTCGGCGGCGGCAGCGTGGCGACGCTCACAGGGTCCTCCGCTCGCGGATCGCCGACGCGGTCTCGCGCATGGCGGCGGCGGCATCGAGGAGCGCGCCAGCGAGTTCCGCGTCGGCCGCGGCCGGCGCTGCCGCCGCCTGCGCCGCCTTGTGGTCGCGGCCGCCTCGCATCCGCCCATAGAGGAAGTCGCGGATCGCCTCGAATTCGTCGGTCCCCGGGATCGAAACCTCGGCCCCCATGCTGCTGGAGGCGGTCTGGATCTCGACGGTGCCGATCCCGAGCCAGCGCTCGAGGAGATTGCGGGTCAGGTGGATGTCCTGAATGCGCGCATAGGTGAGGTAGGTCTCGCGCCGGAACAGGATGCCGTAGGAGACGCCCACGCCCTCGGCGTCGAAGCGAAACTTGAGGGTGTGGTAGCGGAAGTAGAGTGGGATGAAGACGACGGGGAAGAGAACCACCGCCGCCAGCGAGTAGAGGACGTAGAGCGTCAGGAGCTGAGGCTTGGGGCGCGTGATCGCGAGGACGCGCGCCTCGAGGTCCGTGATAGGTGGCTGCACGGGGAGCTTCGTAGCGGTTGAGAACCGGGATGTCGACAACGCGTCGAAAGGCGGCGGCTCCCTGTGCCGGTACCATGCCCGCGGCCTTCGCCGAGCTTCTGCCATGCCGAATCGTCTCCGCGTTCGAAGCCTCACCCAAGCTGCCCAGCGCAGCCACACGCGCCACGGAAAGCACTACGACCCGCACGCGAACGACAAAGCGTCGAACGCGCTCGTGATCGTGGCGTTCATCGTCGGCGTGATCGTCCTCGGCGGCGCCGTCGGCGGATTTCTATACGCCCGGCACCTCAAAGCCGAAGAAGAGCGCCTCGAGGCCGAGAAGCCTCTCAGATCGCGGGCCCTGCTGGAGGAGATGCTCCGCTACCGTCAGGCTCACTCGAGCGACGCCGAGATCGACTCCGTGCGCATCTATATCGAGCAGCGCAAAGGACAGCTCATGGAAGCCGAGAAGTTCCGCGCGGAGGAGATTCTCGTCTCGCTGAAGGAGCAGAAGATCCAGGCCGACTATCGCAAGCGGCTGGATGAGAAGCTCAATTTTGTGCGCGCGAATGCATCCAACCCCGACTACGTCGATCAGGTGATGGCGGCCGCAGAAGGGCTGGAGAAGCTCTTGATGGACATGGACGACACGCGGGCCGAGGACGTGAAGCGCGAGATCTTCACGGCGCGCGGGAAGAGTGCCATTGCGGCAGCGCGGCAGAGGCTACAGAAAGCCGACAAGCTCGCGACGGAGAAATATAACGATCACTCCGCGCTGATGGCGGCCTATGAGAAGGCCGATGAGATCCTTGCGGAGTCGGCGGTTGCACAAAAATTCCCGGAGACCAAGGAGATCCGCGACGAGATCGCGATCAAGACGAATGCGATCGCGGAGCGTTGGGCCGAGTCGCCGCTCGGGTTCTCGTCGCTTCAGCCGCGCAATCTCCTCGATGCGAGGGAGTTCGAGACACAAAAAGGCGAGGAGAAGCCCCATTGGCAAGCATCACCGACGGCCAAGCTCTCGTGGAATGGGATGAAGCTCGTGGTGGAGGGCGTGAAGCCCGACCGCAATGAGTTCAAAGATGAGCGCGCTGGAATCGCCTTCTGGGCGCCGAGTTCAAAATTTCCGATTCGTCATTATGAGCTTCGCATGCGTGTGAAGCTGCTGACGCGCGGCTTCACGCTCGTGGCGCGCCAGGGCTCCGGTTACGCACGGCATACGTATGATTTTGAGGACGTGCCGGCGACCGAGAAGCGCGACCCCGATGGTTACTATCCGAAGGAGGGCGAGACCTACGATCTCGTGCAGCGCGTCTACGGCAAGAAGATTCATATTCAAATCACGCCGACGAATCCGAACACTGATGAGGCGCTCCCGGCGCCGATCGAGGCGACGACGGCGACGATCGAAGGCGGCGTAGGGCTCCAGGTCCGCGTCGGTGCGAAAATTGAGATCGAGCGGATGGAGATCCGGATCCTTCGCTGAGCAGCCATGGCCCACCATCCGTCCGACGCGATGCGACGGCTGCTCGCCGTGGCCGTGGGTGGCGTGGCGACGCTCGCCGGGATCGCCCTTTGCGGTGCCGGGCTGCTGATCTGGGCCGGCGCGCGGGAGCCTGGGGCCAGCGACGGCTGGCGCATTGCAGGAGTGGCGCTCGCGGCAGCGGGCGGACTTCTCTTCCTGGGCGCCGGGGTGGTGACGGGGTGGCTCGTCGTCGATTGGCGCCGGAACCGCGACGAACGAAGCAACCGTCCATAGCGGCGGCGCCGAGATCACTTCAGGGATCGCGGCATCTCGACTCTGCGCGTAGCCTTTTTTTCCTCCCCGAGAACGAACCGAGCGGCGGCTCGAGCTCTCCAGCGAGAGCAACGGCAGGCCGATGGATGGCGTGCATCGGTGAAGAATGAAAAAATGCACAGATCTATGGACGCTCCTTCTGCTCGCGTGCGCGTGGGCACCGGCGTCGGCGCAGTCGGTGGTTCGCGAGGCGAAGCCGTGGAGCGGAAACCAATTATCTGATCCGCGTCTCGTGCGGGCGCTCGGAGATATCAATAGTGATGGAATCCCGGATTTCGCAGCGAGCTCCTTCGGAATGGTGGGGGAAGCCGCGCGCGTGCTGGTGTGCTCGGGAGCCGATGCGCAAGCGCTGCGGGGCTACACGGGCGCACTCATCGAGGACCTCGGGGGCGCGGTGGCCGCGCTCGGCGATATCAATGGCGACGGCGTCGTCGACTTCGGCCTCACCGTGCGGAATCTGTCGACGCCGCAGGCTCCGCGCTATCGCGTGTACGACGGAGCCACGGGAGCCGATCTGTATGAAATCTTCGGAGAGTCGGACAGCTCCACAATCGGCATCGCGGCGATTCCCACAGGGGTCGACTTCGACGGAGACGGCGGTGCCGATTATGTGATCACAGATCCCTCGCCGAGCGGCGCGCAGCCGGGCTGGGTCGCACTTCGGTCGGGACGAACGGGCGCCGTGCTTCAAATCGCGAGCGGCGCCTCAGCGGGCGAGGGCTTCGGCCGTGCGGCGGTCCTTCTGGGGGATATTACAAGTGACGGGCTTCCCGAGATGGCCCTCGTCTCATCGAGCTTCGGCGGATTCGGAAGAATACAGATCCGCGAGGCGGCGACGCTCGGTCTCGTTCGCGAATGGAGCGATTCGGTGATCGGGCTTCCGAGCACCTACGGACGGTCGATGGCGGCGCTGCCGGACCAGTCGGGCGACGGGCTCCCGGAGATCGCCGTGGGGATTCCAAACGCGGGCGCGGGAGTGCCCGCTGATCTCCCTGGATTTGTGCGTATCTACTCTTCGGCGAACGGCAGCCTGCTGGCAAGCCATGCAGGTCCACAAATCGGCTCGGGGTTCGGCCATGACATCGCGGCCACCGCCGACTTCTCGGGCAATGGGCTGGCAGACCTCCTCGTGGCAGCTCGAGCAGATGCCACAGCGGCCTGGTCAGGGGCCGTGCTCGTCGTGAATGGCCTTTCGGGAACCTCGACCGGAACCCTATTCCCCACGTATCCCGGCGCCTGGTCGGCCAGCGATGAGATCGGTCTCTCGGCCGCCGACGTGGGTGATCAGGATCTCGACGGCAAGCCGGAGCTAGCAGCCGTAGTCCGATCCAAGCGCGGCGGCGTTTTTGTGTTTTCTGGAGCGACTCTCGCGCCTCGGTTCGGCGTTGGTCCGAAGAGGCCGGAGTTCGGCTCCTCCGTGGCTCCGCTCGGCGATGTCACTGGAGATGGAATTGTGGATATCGCGATCGCCTCGCGGTCCGACGGCGGCATTGCATTCCTCGGCGGCAGCGTTTCGATTCACTCGGGCGGCACAGCCGATTCGGTGCGCCTGTTCCAGGGCGCTCAGCCGCTGGCGGCGTTTGGCACCGCAGTGGCGAGCGCGGGCGACGTCGATGGCGATGGACTCAACGATCTGCTTGTTGGCGCCCCGCAGGCGATTGTGCTGCCAGGAGTCGGGAGCGGCACGGCGAGCGTCTGCTCCAGCGCCACGGGCGCCGTGCTGCGGTCCTGGACGAGCACGCAGCTTCAGGACGGGTTTGGGTATTCGGTGTCGAGCGGCGGAGACCACAATAGCGACGGAGTCCCCGAAATTGTGGTGGGCGCGCCAAGCCGCGGATTCTTTGTTTCCTCGGGCTTCGGGCGAGCGGATGTATTCGACGGCGCAACGGGAGTTCAGGTGGCGAGCCATGTCGACACGGCGGCCGGCAGCAAGCTCGGCGCCCGCGTGGCGAGCGTCGGCGATGTGAATCTCGACGGAATCACCGATTATGCCGTCGGCACGGGCGGTCTCCCGATTTTCGAGACAGGCGGATATGTGGACACTTACAGCGGCGCCTCCCACGGGATTCTGGGGCGCATCCTGGCGCCGCCCTTCTCCGTCGGATTCGGAACCGCGGTTGCGGGAGTCGGCGATCTCGACGCCGACGGATCGGCGGATCTCGCGGTCGGAACACCTCAATTTTCCGCGAGCGGCGCGTCCTCGGTGCGCGTCTTCTCCGGACGGACATTGCTACTGATCCGCAACTGGACGGCACCCGGCAACCAGGGGCTCGGCTGCGGAATCGCGCCGGCCGGAGACTTCGACCTCGACGGCGTGCCCGATGTCGCCGCGTCGGGCCAGTCGAGCGCACTTCACACAGCCACAGTTCAGATCTACTCGGGGCTCACGGGCGCCGTCGCCAGCAGCACGTCGTTCACGGAGAGTGCACTTTTGGAGGCGCCGCTCTGCAACGCAGGCGATGTCAATCAAGACGGCCTGCTCGATCTATGCATCGGCCGGCCCCTCCGAGGCGACGCCGCTTGGCTCTCAATGCGCCCCATCTCCACCGAATCGATCGGCACCGGCACTGCCGGCTGCCTCGGCCCGCAGGTGATCGGCGTGAACGGGCCCCCGGCCATCGGAAATGCTGCTTTTGAGCTGCGCGCGTCGGGCGCGCCGGCCGGGACGCTCGGCGCCTGTATTGTGACCGACCTCGAATCGCGCCTCGGGATGGACCCGTTTGCACTCGGCATCTCGATGCATGTGAATGTGCCGGGCTCCTCCTATGTGATTCCGCTCGATGCCCCGACCGGCCCCGACGGATTCGCGAGCACACATATCCCGCTGCCCTTCGATGCGTCGCTTGTCGGAAGAGTGGCATTCGCACAGATGCTGTTCGTGTGGCCGTCCGCGCAGTGCGCGCCCTCGCCCTTCGGCATCAGTGCGACACCAGCGCTTCGCTTCGCGCCGACGCCGCCATAGATCTGCAGCTACCCCTTCACACAGACCAACGGCACCACGCGCGCAACTCGGCGTGCGATGCCGGCGCGCTCCGCCGCTTCGCACACTTCGCCGACGTTTTTGTAAGCTCCGGGGGCCTCCTCGGCGACACCGCGGAGCGACGGACTACGTATCAAGATTCCGCGGCGCTCAAGATCCATTACGACGTTCTTGCCATTCCAACGTTTTGTGGCTTCGTTGCGGCTCATGGCGCGCCCCGCGCCGTGGCACGCGGAGCCAAACGAGAGCGACTCGCCGGTGCTCGTTCCGGCGAGCACATAGGAGGCGGTCCCCATGCTCCCGCCGATGAGCACGGGCTGCCCCACCGAAGCAAAGACCGCCGGCACGTCGGGATGCCCGGGGCCAAAAGCGCGCGTCGCGCCCTTGCGGTGCACAAAAAGCTTCCGCCGCACGCCGTCGACGCTGTGGGTCTCCTCCTTGCAGGTATTGTGGGAAACGTCGTAGAGGAGCGGGAGCCGAACTTCGCCGAAGATCCCCGATAGCGTCTCGCGCGTAAGATGAGTGAGCACCTGCCGATTGGCCATGGCACAATTCATCGCGGAGCGCATCGCACCGAGGTACTCGCGTCCGAGGTCGGATCGAATCGGCGCGCAGGCGAGCTCGCGCTCCGGCAGGTGGAGGCCGCGCTGCTTGGCGTCGAGAAACATACGCTTCAGGAAATCGGTCCCGATCTGATGGCCGAGGCCGCGGGAGCCGCAGTGAATCGAGATCACCACATCGTTCTCGCGCAGACCAAAGACCGAAGCGATTTGTGAGTCATACACTTTCTCGACGCGCTGCACCTCGAGATAGTGATTTCCCGAGCCAAGCGTGCCCACTTCATCCTGCTGGCGCTGCTTCGCCTCCGAAGAGACCTGTTTGGGCTCGGCTCCCGCCATGCAGCCATGCTCCTCGGTCCGATCGAGGTCTTCCTCGCGGCCGTAGCCGCGCGATATCGCCCAGCGCGCGCCGCCCTGGAGCATGCGATCCATCTCCTCGCGGTCGAGGCGGAGCTTGCCGGTGCTTCCCACCCCCGCCGGGATGTGTTGGAAAAGCTGATCCGCAAGCAGCTTTTTGTGCTTCTCCACTTGTGCGAGCTCAAGCTCCGTGCGAAGCATGCGCACGCCGCAAGAGATGTCGAATCCCACACCTCCAGCAGAGATGACCCCGCCCTCGTCGGGATCGAAGGCAGCGACTCCGCCGATCGGAAAGCCATAGCCCCAATGCGCATCGGGCATCGCGTAGGAGGCGCGCACGATGCCGGGAAGGGCGGCGACGTTGGCGACCTGCTCCGCCACCTTGTCGTCCATATCCAGGACGAGGTTCGCCGTGGCATAGAGAATCCCCGGCACGCGCATCGCGCCGCGCTTGGGAATCACAAATTCTGTTTCGGAGCGCTGCTGGAGCTTATGGAGATCCATGACAATTGATCACACATCGACGACGCACTGAGCCACCCATCCGTCGGCTCCCTTCTCGACTGCAAGCTCCGTGAGCGTCGCGCCCTTCACTTCGACGGCCGGCTGATGGCGCTTCACGCTCACCGGCTCGCCGACGAGGATGGCGTGCAGCTTGTTCCCGTCGATCGTGACGAGAAACTTCGAGAAAAGAAGATGGCGAACGGCCATTTGAAATATCACAGAATTCAGGAACTCAACGAGCAACAGCTCCTCATCGGGGCATTCGCAGGAGATCTCAATGGAGTCGTGCCGCTCGACGTTCGATGGCTCTGTAATGATCGAAGTCATCGCCATGGCGGCATTCGCGAACGCTTCCTCGCGCGTCGCTCCGCGACCGCGCACGCCGACATCGGCGTCGTGCGGGAAGGTCTCCCAGGGAGCGGGTGCGGGCATGGCGCTCGAAGTGTGCGCTTCACCGACGCGCCTGGGAAGAGGCGCCGCGCGCCCGCAGGCCGCGCCCCCGCGCGCGGCCGCCCACGAGCCCCTGAGGACCGCTGCCGATGGCTCAAAAAGACACACTCCCGCTGCCCACCCTGCGGCGGCGCGCGGCACACCATTCGCAACAGCGTCCCCTTGCGAGGCGGTTCCCACAATGACACACAAGAAAGTGCTTTTTGGTGCGCCGGCGCAGGAGAAGCTCCTGAAGGGAGCGACGGCCCTGGCCGATGCCATTCGCGTGACTCTTGGCCCGCGGTCCCGATGCGTGCTGATCGAACGCAAGTGGGGAGCGCCGCTCGTTTGTAATGACGGCGTGACGATCGCCAAGGAGTTTGAGATCGAAGACCCCGAGGAGAACCTGGGCGCCCGCATGATTCGCCAAGCGGCGGAGCGAACGGGCGATGCGGTCGGCGACGGCACGAGCACTTCGGCGCTCCTCGCCCACGCCATCCTTGCCGAAGGGCTCCGAAATGTGGCAGCCGGCGCGAATGCCATTGAGCTGAAGCGCGGCGTCGAGCGTGCTGTCATGATCGTCACAGAAGAGCTGAGGCGGCTTTCGCGTCCGATCCGTAGCCGCAAAGAGAAAGAGCAGATCGCGACGATCTCCGCCCACAATGATCCCGTGATGGGGAAGCTTGTTGCCGACGCCCTGGAGCGTGTGGGCAATGAAGGGGTCATCACCGTTGAGGAAGCAAAAGGCACAGAAACCGTGCTTGAGGTCGTGGAGGGAATGCAGTTCGACAGAGGCTACTTATCTCCATATTTCGCCACTGACACGGAGAAGATGGAGGCGGTGCTCGAGGAGCCTTATGTGCTGCTCTTCGACCGCAAGATCTCGAACGCGCGTGACCTCATTCCGATCCTGGAAGAAGTGGCGAAGGCGGCGCGCCCCGTGCTGCTGGTGGCTGAGGACGTCGAAGGCGAGGCGCTCGCCACGCTCGTAGTGAACAAGCTCCGCGGAACGCTCCCTTGCGTCGCGGTGAAGGCCCCAGGGTTCGGCGACCGCCGCAAGGAGATGCTCGAGGACATGGCCGTGTTAACGGGCGGCCACGTCTTCGCGGAGGAACTCGGGGTGAAACTCGAGCACGTCCAGCTCACGGAGCTTGGGCGCGCACGGAGAGTCGTGGTCGAACGGGAGAAGACTACGCTCGTCGGCGGCACCGGAAAGCCCGATGCGATCCAGGCTCGAATCGCACAGATCCGAAAGCAGATCGAAAAGTGCACGAGCGACTACGATCGCGAGAAACTCCAGGAGCGGCTTGCAAAGCTCACCGGAGGCGTCGCGGTGATTCGCGTGGGCGCCATGACAGAAAGTGACCTCAAATCGCGGCACGAAGCCTTCGACGACGCGATCAGCGCTGCGAAGGCGGCCGTTGCGGAGGGAATCGTTCCCGGCGGCGGGCTTGCATTATTGAGGTGTGTTCCCGCACTGGAGCGGGCGCTCGCCGAGGCGTCGGGCGATTTGCGCACGGGGATGGCCATCCTGCGTCGCGCGCTGGAGACTCCGGCGCGCCGGATCGCCGAGAACTCGGGCGCCGAGGGCGGCGTGGTCGTGGAGAAGATGCGCGCGTCGGCGGGGAATATGGGATTCGACGCTCAAGCCGGTGTCTATGTCGACCTGGTGGAGGCTGGGATCATTGATCCCACAAAAGTGGTTCGCCTCGGGCTCGAAAACGCGGTTTCCGCGGCCGGCACACTGCTGCTGACGGACGCGGTGATGACGGACGTGCGGGCAAAGGAGACTGCAAAGCAGGCTCCGCCCGCAGCGTTCGATGAGTAAGAAGTAGAACCGAAATTGAGGCGGGTGGAGCTTGCTTCGGCAAGGGAGGACGCTTCAAAAGTGCTCCCGGTGCTTGCACTGGTGCTGCGCACTGTGAGCGCGAGGAATCGTCGTCCAGCGCAAGAAGCCCCCCGCAGGCGTAGCCAAAGAGTTACGACGAGGAAGGGCCGACGCAGCGATGGGCGACAAGGCCCGCGCGCAGCTCGGATGACTCTTGAAACGTCCTCAAGGTGCATGCCCCGCCGGTTACGCACCGGCTGCGACGTGATGGCGGCAGACCGCTGCGAGGGTGCGCGCAACCTCGGCGCGCTGCTCTCCGGCCTTCGGTCCGGTGGCCGCATCGGCGGCCAGGGCGAGATCATTGATCGAGATCAGACCCACAATCTTTCGCTCGCCGTCGACGACCGGCACGCGCCGCACCTGATTCCGCCGCATGACGTTGTGGACCGCCGCGAGATCACTTCCCGTCGGACATGTGAAGAGCTGCCGCGACATCGCCTTCACGACGGGGATCTCGCCCGGCGCGGCCCCTTCCATACATGTGGAGATGCACACATCACGGTCGGTCAGCACTCCCACCAGCGTTCCGTCTTCGGGGTGCACGACGGGCAGAATTCCGCAATCGTGCTCCCACATTTTCCGGGCAGCCGTTGCAAGATTGTCATCGGGGTGAATCGTGGACACGTCGCGCGTCATCAGGTCGTCGATCTTCATGGCATCCTCGAGGAGTAGGGAACGGGTTGACGCTCTGCGATCCAGCACAGCGCGAAAGCTGCGGGCAGCCGCGCGATGGGAATCAGAGAACTCGGAAGCGTGCGGCTCTGTTGCGAATTTCGTACCGGGCACGACGCTGCCCTTGACCTTCGGCACCGGAAGAGAGCACCCCGTCACAGCCGCGCGGCTCGGTGCTCCGCGTACGCTCGGCCTGCTACGCTGGTTCCTTGACTTCGTCTCTGCCTCCCAGGCTGCGGCTCGGTGCGGTGCCCTACCTCGCCGGTCGCCCTTGCGTGGAGGGACTCGACCGAAGCCCGCACTTCGAGGTGGTCCGCGCAACGCCTGCCGAGCTGATCGCACGCCTGCGCGACGGCGCGATCGACGTGGCCCTCTGTTCGTCCATCGAGGGATTCCGCCGCCCCGGCTATCGTTACGTTCCGGGCATTTGTATCGGTGCGGAGCGGGAAGTTCGGAGCGTGCTGATGTTCTCGCGCGTGCCTCTGGAGGAGTGCACAACTCTTGCGCTCGACCCCGCGAGCCGGTCGGGCGCGGCGCTGGCACAAATCGTCCTGCGCGGAATGGGAGCACCGGCGGTGCGAGCCGTCGAAACTTCGCCCGGAGGCGATCCGTCGCGCACCGGCGCCCATGCGTATATTCGCATCGGCGACGCGGCGCTTCGCCACGCGGCGCAGCTTCGAAGCACGCCCGAGGTCGAGGTGGAAGTGTATGATCTTGCGGCCCTCTGGCGCCGCCTGACTGGTCTTCCCACGGTCTTTGCACTTTGGCTCGTGCGCCCCGGGGTCGCCGTCACCCGCGACCAGATCGCTGCCCTCCGCGCAGCCCGCGACCTCGGCATTCATAACATTCCACAGATCGCGCTTGAAGGCGAGCGCACCATCGGCCTCCCCGCGGCGTTCCTCGAAGGCTACCTTCGCGACGCCTGCCGCTACGACCTCGACGCACCCGGATATGTGGAATCTCTCGCCGAATTCGGCCGCCGCGCCGCCGAGCTCGGCCTCGCGGAGGACGGCGTCGCCCCGTCGCCTGTCATTCTTGAATACTCCTAGGGTCCAGGAGAGCGATGCGGGTTGCGCTTGTTCGCTCAACTTCCTACAGGCTTTTCTTCATCCGCGCGCGCATGCGCGCGCGAGATCGTCGCGGGCGGTGCCCGCGCCCTACGGAGGATGAAACAAAAGCGCATCACTTTGAATCGATCTGAAGGGTCGGCACATGCGCCGCCCCATCCGCGCGCACCAAGCCCACTCATCAGTCCATCGAGACTCCTAGAGCCGTCCGGAACTCGAAGGAATCATGGAATGTTGGTTTCTTCGCATTCGCGCCGAGACCGACTCACGCCCCATTCCAGCTTGCCCTTCAATCTGTGAAGCTGGAAGTTGCAGTCTGATCAAGATCTAGCGTCGATCGAGATTCCTGTTTTCTGCTGAGGAGAGCGAAGCTTCTTCTCAAAGAGATCCATGAATCAGCTCTCTGAGGTCTCGAGGTTGCTCGCACTGCTTTGGACCGGAAGCCCGCTACGCCACAAAAATCTTCTCGGTGTGCCACTGAAGTGCCTCGCGGCTTGGACGCTGCGCGCGATTCGCCGGAAGTGACTTGAGCGGCTGGTTATCAAAGGCGTAATAGCGGTGCCCGTTGTGCCATCGCTCGCGAATTCTTGAGGAGACGCGAACTCTGTAGTCCGAAGTGATAGCCACGAGTCCCATGTCGAAGAGAGTGTGAAACTCTTTCGTAAGCACGATTCCATTCTGCACGTGGTTACTCCGAGGACCGAGATACGGCTGGATGTGTGCAGCGTCAAGCACGGGCTCAGTGTGCTCTCCCGTGATTGCGCAGGCGCCTCGATACGCGCCAAGTAGCCTCGCGCGGAACGTCCCTTGGCCTTCCCTCATGGCGGCTACTGCAGCGGCGCGCTTCCTCTCATCGCACGCGATGAGACTGAACTCCTCGGAGTACTCCGACGCAACATCGTGATCATAAGTAATCTCGCTCAGAATGCGGGACGCGCGCACGGGATCCCTCTCCGTCTTTCCCTGAACGGTGTTTGAAGACCACCCTTCGCCCTCCGCCCACCGAATCCATCGGTCGCGCGGCCAAAAGCATGCAGGACGAAGGATGGTACACGCCAGCGACCGAGCAGCCAGCTGATGCAGAGGCATCGTCTCTTCCTGATAGCCGCCTATTTGCTGAAAGAACAGATCGCGCTCGGACTCGCCATTTTTATTGCCGAAGCAGGTCCATGCCTCCTCCATGGGCATCATGGCGAAATGCGCGAAGAAGCCGTAGCCGGCGATGCTGGAGATTGGTGACTTCAATCGAAAGAACACCGGCGCACCCGGTGACATCGCCTTCATGGGCCGCTGAGCCTGCGGAGACCAAAAATTCACCTCATCGAGCCTGCCCGCAGCCGAGATCGACGTGAGATAGTTGAACCATCGATGATCCGTGTTCGCAATATAGGGTTCCATAAGTACGACACCTCTACGTAGCCCGCTTCTGCTTCACCCAGGCGCGGAGCGCCTTCGAGATCGCCTTGTCGCCGCCGCGCCGCTCCTTGCGCGCCTGCGCATCCTCCTCGAGGCGCGCCGCCTCGCGCTGCATTTTGTGCAGATTATCGAGCCGATCGGAATCCACATGTCCACGCACGGCGCAGCCGGGCTCGCTCTCATGCCGGCAATCGCGAAAGTGACATCTCGCGGCCAGCTCGCTCACGTCCACAAAGAACTCCTGCACCTCCTCCTCGCCGGCCGAGAGCTGCAGCCCCCGCAGCCCCGGCGTATCGATGAGGCACGCCCCGTCCGGTAACGCCAGCAGCACGCGCGAGGTCGTCGTGTGCTTTCCGGTGTCGTCGCCTTCGCGCACTGCCCCTGTCCGCTGGACCTCGGCGCCGAGCAGCGTATTCGCGAGAGTCGACTTGCCGGCACCGGAGGAGCCGAGCAGAACGGCCGTGCGCCCTGGCCCGAGATGGCGCGCCAGCGCCGCCGCTGCCGAACGACCACGTCCATCGACCGCGTGGATCGCCGTCTCCGGCGGGAGCCGCCGCTCCAGCTCCGCCGCGCGCGCGGCCGCCTCTTCGCACAAATCGGCCTTCGTCAGGACCACGACTGCCTCCACACCGCCCTGCCTCGCCAGCGCGAGATAGCGATCCACGCGCCGCGGGCTCCAGTCTCCGTCCAGCCCCATCACGACGAAGAGCACGTCAACGTTCGCAGCGAGCAGCTGCCGAGCGCCCGATGCGGTCGCGCGTGCGAGTTCGGTGCGACGCTCGAGGCGAGCGACAACCCAGAGCGCCCCCATCTCGTCGTGCTCTACGGCGACCCAATCGCCCGTCGCGAAGCTCTCGCCCAGCAGCGCGGGGAGCACACGCGCCGCCTCGCGCCCATGCCCGAACTCCAGCTCCACCGTCGCGCGGTGTACGGCGGTGAGACGCGCCGGTCGCGCCCCGAGCGGTCGCTGGCGCTCCCAAGCGCGCGCCACGTCGGCATTCCAGCCGAATCGAGTGAGCGCGACCGTGTCCGGAGAATCGGTTGCCATCGCGGGATGAGCCATCCTCCACGAAGGGCGCGCCATGGGACAGACCGCGCCCTCTGCCTATCCTTGCGCCCCTTCGGTTCGAGCCGCCTGTGCCCCGCAAGCTTCGCCCCATCACCGGCACCCATCTGTTTCAACGCGAGCGGTGCTCGCGCTGGGTGTGGCTCGATTTTCACGAGGACCCGGCGCGCAAGCTCCCGCCCGACGCGGCCGCCGCCGCTCGCATGGCCCAGGGGCGGCGACACGAGCGCGAAATAGTTGCGAAGCTCGACGTCGTGGAACCTCACTATCCCGCGAACGATTTCGAAGCGGGCGAGCGCGCGACGCGCGAACTCATGGGCTCGGGTGCGCCGCTCATTTATCAAGGTGTTCTCCTCGGCGAGCATCGCGTCGGAAAGCCCGACCTGCTGCGCCGCGCCGACGGCGGCGGGACGCCGCGCTACCTCCTCGGCGACATCAAGGCCTCCTCGAGGGCGAAGCTCGAGCACGCGATGCAGCTCGCGTTTTACGCAGATCTGTTGGCTGCCTCTCAGTCCGACGGGCCAAAAACTGCATTCTTACTTCTCGGCGATGGGCGCGAAGAGCGTGTACAGCTCGACGACGTGGAGCCGTTCTACCGCGAGGCCGCCGCAGAGGTCGAAGCCATGCGCGAGCGCCGCCACGAGCCGCGCGCCGCGTTTCATGTTCACTGCCATGGATGTGCGTGGCGCGGAGTGTGTCTTCCGGAACTCGAGGCGCGCGGCGACCTCTCTCTCGTGCACGGGATCTCTCCTGCGCGCCGCGAGGCACTCGAAGAAGTGGGAGTTCACAATATCGCCCAGCTCGCCTGCATCGAGCCGGCACAGCTCGCCGCGCGCACGGAGCTTCCGCGCGAGACGCTGCGGCGGCTCCGGCTCCAGGCGCGCGCGCTCCTCGACCGCGCCCCCCATCGCCTCGCGCCGCTCCCCTGGAAGGCGGCGCGCATCGCCGTGGCAGCGGAGTTCGCGCGCCATCCGATACGCGGCCATGTGGCAGAGTTCCTCGCGTACCGAACCATCGCAGCCGGCAACGGATTTCAGGAACAGTGGATTCACGAGTCTGCACAGAATCCCGAGGAAGAAGGTCCCGCCTACCGCCGATTCTTGTCTTCGCTGTCGCTCGACCGCGACGCGCCGATTTATCATTTCGGCGCCGAACTGCCGGACACGCTGGCCCAGCTCGACGCACGCCACGGAAAGCTCAACGATCCGCTGCCGCAGGTGTTCGCCCGGCTGCACGACGTACAAGTGGGGATTCGCAGCTCGCTCGTGCTGCCCATCCTGCGATACGACCTCGATCGCGTCGCGCAAGCGCTGCTCGGCACGGCGCCCGAGTCCGTCGAACCTCACTCCGCCGAGACGGACGACCAGAGTCCACAGATACGCCGCGCCCTCGCCGAGCGTATTCTCCTCGTCCGGCGGGTGCGGCTCGCAGCCGCGCGGGCGTGGCAATCCGACGGCGCCGCAAGCTCCGCTGTTTCTGTGAGTCCCGAGGGGACTGTAGCTTCCGCTCCGGCCGCCGCCGGACTACAGGACTCGCCGTGAGAGAGCCGCTCCTTCGCTATCTCCAGCGCGAGCGGCTCGCGGAGCGGCGCTATGAGCGGGAGCTGCGGGCGCTGTCGCTGGCCGAACGGGTTGAATGCGGCGAGGCACTCGCCGGACTTTCTGTGGTATCGCAAGGCGGCGGTCGCATCACCGTCGCGATGAGTGAGCATTCTGCAAAATTCCGCGAGGGCGACGTCCTCTGGCTCGGCGATGGCGTGCGCATCGAGGAAGGGCTCCCCGTCCGGCTCGTGCGCTACGACGGTGCCGCGCGCCAGCTGCACCTTGAACTCGACGGGCGCGAGGAAGCTTCGCCGCTGCGCGCTGGCCGCGAGCTCGTGCTCGACCGCCGCTCCATGGACCTCGCCGAGCGCTTCGCGCTGGCCGTCGAGGATGTGTATACAAAGACTAATCATCCGATCGCGCTCTGTCTCGAGGGAAAGCTCTCCACGGACGACGACGAGGCGGTGAGGCGCGAGGCGGAAATCGATGGATTCCGGCGCGGGCTCGATCGCACGCAGGCCGCCGCCTTTGCTCGGGCATTCGCACGCCCGAAGTTACACATGATTCAGGGGCCGCCGGGAACGGGAAAGACGCGCCTCCTCGCCGAGATCCTCTCCGCGTGCGCTGAGCGCCGCGAGCGCGTCGCCGTCGTGGCCTACACACATCGCGCCGTCGACCAAGTGCTCGTGCGCGCGGCGCAGCGCACAGATCCGCGCCTGGTGTGGAAGCTCGACTCGTCGCGCTCGGAAGCGCCCGAGCTCGCCGCAGCCGGCGTGCGCCGCACGACGTCCGCAGAGCGCGGCGCCTCGACGGGCCCCGCCATCGTCGGATTGACAACCCACGCCGCGTGTCGTGCCGCCGACCGCGCGACCTTCGACCGCGTGGTCTTCGACGAGGCGGGTCAGATTCCGTTGCCCCACGCTGTCGGCGCCATGCGTCTCGGCCCCCGATGGCTTTTTGTGGGAGACCATGCGCAGCTCCCTCCAGTCGTAGCTGGAGAGCATGCAGAAGAATGGCGTGCATCGATCTTTGCGCATCTCGTCGAGCGCTATCCCTCGACGATGCTGGAAACCACTTATCGGATGAACTCCGGTATTTGTGACTTCCCGTCGAGGGCTTTCTACGCGGGCAACCTGAAGCCGTCGGCCGAAGCCTCAAGCCGCCGTCTGGCGCTCGCTCCGGGCGGGCGCTTCCGGGATGTGCTCGACCCGCAGAGGCCTGCCGTGCTCGTCGAAGTGCCCCACCGCGGAGCCGCCATGCGATCGCGGCGCGAGGCGGCGATCGTTGCGGAGCTCTCAATTGAGCTCATGGCCCATCACCGGCTTCCGGCCGAGGAGCTGGCTGTCATCGCGCCGTTCCGCGCGCAAGGGATGGCGATTCGTGAGGAGCTCGAGCGGCGCGCGGCGATCCGGGGTTTCCGCCCGGCGAGCTGGCCGCTCGTCGAGACGGTGGAGCGCATCCAAGGGCGCGAGCGAGAAGTGGTATTGATCTCGCTTGCTTCCTCCGACCCCGAGTGGCTCGCTGAGCAGACGGATTTCTACTTTTCCCCGAATCGGCTCAACGTCGCCCTGACTCGCGCACGCACGAAGCGCATACTTGTGGCAAGCCCACTCGCGTTCCGCGTTCGCGCGCGCACGCTGGAGGACGTTCCCGCACTGTCGGTTTTCGCGGCGCTCTACCGCGAGACGCCGCGCATCGACGGAGCTTCGGTCGAAAAGGAGATAGAAGTCGATGGCTGAGACGAAGCCGCCCGACCCGCCGCCCGAGCCGCGCGATTCCATCGATTCCGGCGAGCCTCCCTCGAAAAGCATCATGGACATGGTGCGAGAGGAACTCGGGCTTGACGCAAAAATCACTCTTATTCCAGTGTCGGATTCGGGGTCGACACAACAGAAAGAGAATCGGGAAGGTCCCGGCCCTTCGCTCCGGACCGGCTATCGGCTTCTCGCGGAGATCGCCCGGGGAGGCATGGGAGTGATCTATCGAGGCCACGACCCCGACCTCGGCCGAGACGTCGCGATCAAGGTGCTTCGCGAGGACTGCGCGGCTCGCCCCGAGGTAGTTCGGCGATTTGTGGGCGAGGCACAAATCGGCGGCCAGCTTGAGCATCCCGGCATCGTTCCCGTGCATGAGCTCGGCCTCCTTACTGATCGGCGGCCGTTCATCGCCATGAAGCTCGTGCGCGGAAGCACGCTCTCGCAGCTTCTGCGCAAGCGGCCGTCGCTCGATCACGATCGGCGGCGCTTCCTCAGTATTTTTGAGCAGGTCTGCCAAACGGTCGCCTACGCCCATTCCCGCGGCGTTGTTCACCGCGATCTGAAGCCCGAAAATGTGATGGTGGGCGCCTTCGGAGAAGTGCACGTCGTGGATTGGGGGCTCGCCAAGCTCGTCGGAACCACGGGGCCGATCCAGCAGCTCACGCCGCTCCCCACAGAAATCGAGATTGCGCCGGAGGCGTCCGATCGCTCGACGCCGTCGCTGGCGGGTTCCGTCATCGGGACGCCTTCGTATATGCCGCCGGAGCAGGCGTGGGGCGAAGTTCACTCCATCGATCCACGCACGGATGTATTCGCTCTCGGAGGCATTCTGTGTGAGATTCTCACGGGCAAGCCGCCCTACGAAGGCGACGCGCGAACCGCCCTCGATCGCGCGCGCAAGGGGTTGCTGGAGGACGCGTGGAAGCGCATCGAGAATTGCGGTGCCGACCCCGAGATTCGCGGGATCGCACGCAAAGCGCTCGAGCCCGATCCGGCCAAACGCCCTGCCTCGGCGAAGGATCTGTTGCATAGTATCACAGAATACCTGAGCTCGGCGGAGGAGCGCGCGCGTACAGCACAAATCCAAGCTGCGGAGGCACGGGGACGCGCCACGCTCGAGCGGCGTGCGCGAAAGCTTACTGTGGGGCTCGCGACCGCCGTGGTCGGCGCCGTCGTGCTCGGAGCTGTGGGATTCTGGCTCGTGGATCAGGACCGCCGCGAGCGGATCGGGAGCGCCGTGCAGGAGGCGAACCGAAGCCTTTCGGAGGCGCGCGTGCTCGAGGAGCGCCTTCGCCGAGAGCCGGAGCCCGACCTTCAGGGCTGGGATGCCGCGCTCGCGGCCGTGAAGCGGGCCGACGCGGTGGTGAAGCAAGCGCCGGTCGGCGATGCCCTGACAGCGGAGATCCGCTCGATGCTCTCGACCGTGGAGCAAGGACGCGCGGAGGCGGTTTCACAAATCGAGCAGCGCAAGCTGGAGACGGCGGTTGTTTCACAGATCGAGAGCGCCGCGCTTCCCTTCGGCCGAGCGGGAACGATCTTCCGCGATCCCGCGGATCGAGAGCGGGTGATCGACGCCGCTTTCCAAACGCTCGGAGTGCACATCGCGACGATGCCGGTGGAGCATTGCGTCGCGAAGATCGTCGGGCGACGAGTAACATTCGAATTGGCATCCGCGCTGGATACATGGGCCATGCTTCGGATCGATCGGCTCAAGGCTGGCGTCGACGAGCTTTCAAACAAGTGCATCGCGATAGCACGGCGCGCCGATCCGGATGCGACACGCAATCAGCTGCGGGATCTGTTTGGTTCACGGGAGCCCGAGGTCTTGGATCAGCTGCGCGCGATGGCGACCGAACCCAACGTGCTCGACCTCCCGCCGCAGACGCTGATCATGCTCAGCTACTTGCTGGCAAGCCGTGGGAGTTCCAAGACCGCGCTGACGCTCATGCGTGGCGCCGCGTTAAGGTATCCACAGAATGTCGCCTGCCAGATCTCGCTGATCCTGGTTCTCATGCAACAAAGCCCGCGCCCCTTGCATGAGCTTACGCGGGTATGGCGTGGCGTGCTGACGCTCAAACCGACAAAAGGCTACACGCATGAAGCCTACGGCCGAATGCTGAGCGAAGCGGGAATCCACGAGGACGGACTCCCTGCCCTTCAGGAAGCAGTGCGCCTCGACCCAGCGGTGGCACAAGCGCAAACCAACCTCGGGGTCATGCTCACGGAGCTGAACCGCTTTCCTGAAGGGCTTGAGCATATGCGCCGCGCGGCCGAGCTGGCGCCGAACGACGTGCTCTCGCATCTCAATATTTCGACGACGCTCCTTCAGATGGGCGACTTCAAGGGCGCCCTCGAGGCGGCGGAGAAGGCCATCGCCGTTGCACCCGACAACCACTGGGGGTACCACAACAAGTGTGAGGTCTTGCGCATGTCGGGACAGATTCCGGAGGCCTTTCAGGCGATCGACGGATTCTTGAAGACGCACCCGACGAGCGTCCCTTCGCTGCTTCTCCGGTCGCGGCTGCATACGCTCCTGCGCCGGTTCGAGGATGCGCGGGCCGACCTCGCCCAAGCCATGGCGCTCGCAGGCGAGAAGATTTACACAGATGAAGAGATTATGTCGATCGCACAGTCGGCGGCGAAGATGCTGAAGCTCCCCGATCCCACGAAGCGTCCCGAGAAGAAGTAGCTCCTATGCCCACCAAGCCGCGACCGCTTTTTTTGAAGTTCACTTCCGAGCGGTCCGAGGAGGTCTCTCTCGCCGTTGACCTCGAGATTCCGAGCCGCCGTCGTCCGAAGGCGATCGTGCTCTTCATGCCCGGTTACACATCGGTGCGCAATGGCGAGAAGGCGCAGGCCTACCGCGAAGCGGCGCGAGACGCGGGGCTCGCCTGGCTTGCGTTCGATCCGCGCGGCCACGGGGAGAGCAGCGGCAGCATTCGCGACCTGACGCTCCTTCGACATGTGGTGGATCTCGGAGCGGCGCACACCATGGCACGGTCGGTCGCGCCGACCGTAATCGGCGTCGGCTCCTCGTTGGGAGGGCTCACGATGGCCGTATTTGCAGCGTCACAACAGAATGCTTTTTCACATATCACGGCGATTGCTCCCGGCTTCGGCTTCTTCGAACGATGGAGCCGAGTCCCGAAGAGCCGCTGGCCTGAGGGGATGACGGCCGCCGCGATCGCGTCGGCGCGCACGGCCACGACCGCGCGCATTGCGCCGCGCGTGCGCACCCCGATGCTCGTGTGGCACGGCATGCGCGACGAAGCCGTCGATTGGCGCCAGAGCGTGCGCTTCGCGCAACGATGCCCCGCATTTGTGGAAGTGCGTCTCTTCAATGATGGCGACCATCGGCTCACCCGTTGGAAGCAGAGGCTCGCCGTCGAGTCGATCGCACAGGCGGTTCGGCTATCGGGATCCGACGTTACAGTAATCCCGGAATGATGCGATGTGTGCGCCGCGCGTATTCTTCGTACTCGGCGCCGAACCGGTCTCGCATCATGCGCTCCTCGCGGCCGACACGAAACGCATAGAGTAGGGTGAACGCAACGAGCATGGCGGGACCGGCGATCCAGTTGGCGAGAAGTAAGGTTTGGGCGAGTCCATGAAGGAAGATGGCCGTGTACATCGGGTGCCGCAGCCGCGAGTAGACGCCACTCGTTACAAGACGATGCTCCTTCCGCAGCTCCAGGGTGACAGACCAGTTCTCGCCCAAGTCAGCGTGGGCGAAATAGAAAAGCCAAAGCCAAAGAAAACAGACGCCGATTCCGGCTCCCATTGCCACAGGAGTGAGCGGGTAGCTCGCCGCCGAGAGGCCCGGAATCTCAATAAAGTGGGTCGCGACGTGTGCGAGCGGCAGCAGAAGCCCGCCGATCGCCACGCCGGTCAGGAGGAGCGACTCCCGCAGGTCGCGCCGGCTCTCGGCGACTCCGGCAGCTTGGCTCCGCTTATCGTGGGGTACGCGAATCACGACGCTCGCCGCCAACGCAATGAAGAAGAACGTCGATCCGATCCAGGGCTGCATCGAAATGTAGATTCCCCGTCTCGGCCAAAGGCGAGGATTCCGGAGGATCCCCGGCGCGCGCTAGCTCGTCAAGCGCCTGCAACGATGGGGCGCGGCCAGCGGGCGGCCCACAGGCCCGCCAACACGATCGGCAGCGCCGAGAGCGCGATCAGCCAGTCGATGCCGATGGTGTCCACCAGGAATCCGCCAAGGACGGGCGCGAAAGAGTTCGCAAGTGCGATTGCGGAAAATGTGAGCGAGTAGGCACTTCCGCGGCGCTCAAGCGGCGTTTCGGCGGCCATGAGCCCGTAGGCCGAGGGCACGACGCCCGCGAGGAAGACCCCACATAGGAGGCGAATCACAAAAAGGCTCCACGGCTCGGGCGCGAGCGCCTGCGGCGCATAGCAGACGCCGGCCACGAGGGCCGAAAGCACAAGCGTGGAGCGATGTCCGTACCGGTCCCCTCGATGGCCCCAGAATGGCAGCGCCAGCAGATTCCCGACGCCAGTAGCCGCGTAGAGCGCTCCGTTGGCGAGGCCGAAGTTCTCTTGCACAAAAACAGAAGTGGATTCGTATCGGCGGGCGACGTTCGCGAACAGCGGCTCGACGCACGAGACGCCGAATCGCACGGCAAAGACGGCGACGAGAAGCCGCACGACGAGCGGCTCCGCCAGCGTGAGACGCACGTCGCGGATCGCGTCGCGCGTCGCCGCCGAAAGGTTGCTTCCGCTGCCGGGCCGCATGGCTGGCGGCACCGTCTCGCGGGCGAGCACAGCCACGACCGCTGCCGAGAAAAGTGCAGAGATCGCCGCCAGGCCGAAGACGCCCGCGGGGCTGCCGTGATCGAGGATTTTTCCGCCGAGGGGCGGCCCAACGATCGAACCGAGCAGAAGTGCCAACTGTAAGTAAGCTGCCACGCGCCCCTGCTTCGCAGGATCTGTATGCACAGATACAAAGGTGAGCGACGGCGCGATGAATCCGCTGAACGTCCCCTGCCCGAAGCGCAGCAGCAGCAGCACCCACGGGTTCGTTATAAAAGTCATCACGCCCACGAAGACCGCGAGACCGAGCAGTGCCCGAAGCACCATCATTTTCCGTCCGACGCGATCGCCGAGCGCGCCCCAGAGCGGCCCCGACAGCGCGGCCGAGAGCGGAGCGGCCGCAGTGAGCACGCCGGTCCACATGCTCACGGCGTGCGGCTCAGTGATCCCGAGCTTCGGCAGAATGATGGGAAATGCCGGCAGGAACGCCGCCATCCCCATGGACGCCACGGCGTTTGAAAGAAAGATGACGGCGAGGTTGCGGCGACCGGCGGACACGTCGGGGGTGCCGATGATCGCTGGCGGCGCCTCCCTTCGCGCGCTTGCGGCGCGTGCGAGCCCCGCGCGGCTCCCCGTGCCGCTAACGCTTCAGGTAGGCGATAATCTCGACGGCCTTGGCGCTTCGAAGGGACTTTCCCTCGTCCTTCGATTCGAGCGCGGCGCCGACGTTGATGAGTCGCAGCCCATCCTCGGCGAGTACGAGCGGGACGGCGAGCGCTGGCTCCAGCTCTGCGAGGGCACCGAAGAACGCGGCCGCTTCGGCACCGCTCAAGGCGAGGATGCGCGTTTCATAACCTTCCGGAGACGGCGGCAGCGGCTTGGGGCCGCGCGCGCCGGCCTCGGACGCCGAACTCTCCGAGACGACGGCCGACTCGAGGACCTCGAGCGGCGCAGCGCGACGCACGAGCTCGGCGGCGCGCGACTCGAGGCGCACATAGCGCCGGCCGTCGCGTGAGCGGGCGAATCGGTCGGCGGGCGAGCCGCCGCCCGACTGCGGCCGGTAGATCGAGCGCGACGGGGCCGGCTTTTCCTCGCCCTCCGCGTCGACGCCGGTCGGCCCAGTCGGCGTCCCGGAGCTGCGATCGAGCGGCGCAACCATGCGCGGCTGCTGGGCCAAGCTCCCATCGCGGCCAACTTCGCTCCCGAGCCAGATCCCAGCGCTGAACGCCGCCAGCGTGAGCAGGGCGCCGCCGCCGATCGCTGTTGGAAACCACCGTCGAGCGGTGCGCCAACGGGCGGCGTCCTGCGCCGGCCGAATCACCCCCGTCTCCGCGGCCACGTCGGCCATCGCGGCCTGGGCGAGTCCCGACGGAATCGGAGCGCGCGCCGACTCGGCGGCAAAGCCACGGAGCAGCCGATCGAGTTCGCGCTCCACGGCAGCGTCGTCGGGCGATTGGGGGCGGGGGTCGGAGGTCACAGATGCGCGAAGCGAATGCGTTGGAACGAGGACGGGGATTCTTGGGTTCGGCGATTTTTTGTGAGCTGCTGAGGCGTCAGCGCCCCATGGCGGATTTGAGACGATCGAGCATCAGCTCGCGCGCGCGGTGCAGCCGCGATCGAACGGTGCCGATCGGAACGTCGAGCATTTGTGAGGCTTCCTCGTAGGAGCGCCCTTCGAGCAACACGGTGACGACGAGCGCCCGAAGGTCCGGCTCGAGCGACCCGATCACGTCCTGGATCCGCCGCCGTCCCTCCGCATCGAGGCTTTCGCCGGCGGGGTCGAGCCCCCGCGCTGCGACCTGCGTCTTCGACTCCTCGTCCTCGCCGACGGGGGCGTCGAGCGAGAGCGCGCGGCCGCGCTTGAGGGCGCGGTCTTTGCGGTGCTGGGAGATCGAACAATTAACAGTCACGCGATGGAGCCAGGTCGAGAATTGTGAGCCTCTCTGGAATCCGGCGAGGCCTCGGTACGCGCGAAGAAATGTCTCTTGGAACAAATCCTTCGCGCGCTCGACATCGCCGGCGGAGAGCCGCAGCGCCAGGCGATAAACCAGGCGCTCGTATCGGCTCACGAGGAGAGCGAACGCGTCGCGGTCGCCGCGGAGAACGCGCTCAACGATGGTGAAGTCGTCGGCGTCGGGGGTCACCGCGGGCTCGGGTACCGCTTGGCCCTGGATCGGACGCGCCCCGGGGCTGTGAGTTCGAGGCTGGATACACTCGCCACCCACGCCGACGCCAAAGCCCAACAGATCAGGCACTTGCGTCGATCGCGGCGAGGGAGTCGATTCCATGGAGCTCGGAGGCGTTCTCCCAGGCTAGCGCGCCCGGGCGCGCCGGGTGCCGGAATCTCCGGAGCGACGGCCATGGCCTACAGGGGGACCTTGAGGCGTGCGCTGAAGAGCATCTCCGCATCGTTGCGCTCGGCGGCGGTCTGCACCAGAGCGGCGAGGGAGCGCGTTACCTTCCCGCGAAACTTCTCGTTGCCGCCGACGCGCACGACGACCTCTTTGTTGAAGTCGACGATGCGCTCGTCGAGAAGAAGCCACAGATCCGACGGCGGCGCGGATGCGCCCTCGAACGCGAGATCGAATTGGTTGGGGGCGGTGATCTCGGCGATGAGCGTCGTATTGATCTGTGGATTCTGCCACCAGATCCAATAGAACATCCGCTTCCATGAGCGAAACGGCTGCCACACAATCTTCTTGGGTCGCGGATCGCGTGGATGCTTTGCAACCCAATCGAGCGGCGGCGCCGGGTCGGGGAAGTCGTGCCCCTTGCCGTCGACGGCGTCGAAGTGATGCACATATCCGCCGTGCTTCGCCGAGAGCTTCTTCAGCTCTCCGACGGCGAGCTCATTGACGGGGAAGTCGACGCGCGGATCGTCCTTACTGTGATAACACCAAATCGGGACGTTCCGCAAATTCGGGAGAATCCCCTCCTGGATCGCGATCGGCGTCTTTCGGTCGGCCGGATCGCGGTAGGGCGTGGCGGCACCGGCAAACGCAGTGAGCCCGGCGAAGAGGTCGGCGTGGCGCCCGCCGAGGGTCCACGTCCCATAGCCGCCCATGGAGTGGCCGCCGAGGTAGATTCTGTTGGTATCAATTTTCGTGGAGCGCTTCATCGCCTCGATGAGCTCGAGCACGAATTTCTCGGTCGGCTCGTCGCCCCAGGCTGCCTCCGTCTTCTCGAGCACCTCGGGGAAGACGGCGGTCCAGCCTTTTGTGGCAACGGCGCCTTGCCACGGGGCTTGCGCGGAATCGGCGTCGCCGGAGCCAGCGCCCCCGCCGTGCAGGCCAAAGAAGAGCCCGCCATTGCCGGAGAGCTTTCCCAACAGATAGAGACCCTTCTTTTTCTTCTCGTCGTAGAAGTAATTCCTCGCCTTGTCACCGATCTTGGGACCGGCCGTGGCGGCAACTTTGAGGAGCCTCTTCGCCCAGGTCTTCGCTTGGTCGGCGGTGAGCGGATCGCCGCGCTCAAGAGTCTCCCGAAGTGTGACGCGCTCCTCCTCGGCCGCTTTGAAGTAGCGAGCGACGAGTGCTTCGAGTTCGGCCGCGCTCGGCTTCTTCGGCCCCTGGAGGGGCGCGGCGAGCACCGCGGCGGCAACCGCAAGCCCTGCGAGGGCGGCGGCCGGAAGGGAGCGGCGATGGCGCATGGCAAGCATCTCTGGCGGTGGGCGTGGCCGCCGTGATCATAGGCGCCCCGTGCCTCGCTCTCCCAAGCTGAAGCGGCTCCCCGATGACTTTGTGGTCGAGGAGCTCTCCGAGCTGCCGCTCACCGGCGGCGAGTTCGCCGTCTATCGCCTGCGCAAACGCTCGCTCGGAACGATGGAAGCGATGGACCTCGTGGCGCGTACGTGGAATTTGCCGCGGGCGTCGATGGCGTGGGGCGGTCTCAAGGATCGGCACGCGATCACCGAGCAGCTTGTCACCATTCGCGGCGGCCTGCGGGAGGATCTTCAGCGGGCGACGGTGGATTTGAGGTATCTCGGGCAGGCGCGGCGGCCGATCAGCGCGCAGGATTTGAGTGGGAATCGATTCCGAATCGTCCTGCGCGATTTCGCGCCCGGCGTCGAGCCGGCGGTCGACGGCGCAATCGCGGAGGTTGCGAAGAACGGAATCTTGAATCTCTTTGATGATCAACGATTCCGCTCGGTCGGGCCGTCGGGAGAGTACATCGCGCATGCGTGGTGCGAGGAGCGCTACGAGCGCGCGCTGTGGCTCGCGTTCGCGGAGGAAAATGAGGCGGATACGGCGGAGGAGCGGCGCGAGAAACAGATCTTGCGGGATTTGTGGGGAAAATGGACGGAGGCGAAGGCGGCGCTCACGCGATCCCATCGCCGCAGCGTCATTACCTATCTGGCGGATCACCCGACCGATTTCCGCGGCGCGTTCGAAATTGTGAGGCGCGACCTCCGCAGCCTGTGGCTTTCCGCGTGGCAGAGCTCAATTTGGAATCGGGCGCTCGAGGAGGCGGCGAAGGAGCGCACCGACCTCGAATCGCTCGCGATGCCGCTGCCGTCGGCGCGCACGGAGTTTGACGATGCGAGCATCGCCGCCCTCTTCGAGCGCGTGCTCGCGCCGATGGGGCTCTCGGTCGCGAAGCTCAAAATTCGCCACGGACGAGATGTGTACTTCGCCCGCGGCAAACGCACCGCCATCGCGCGCCCCGGCGAGCTGCGCCACGAGTGGGCCGACGACGAGCTCTACCCCAACCGCCGCAAGCTCACTCTTTCCTTCACGCTCGGCCGCGGCTCCTACGCGACGCTGGTGGTGAAGCGGATTCAGGCCGCGGCGCAGTAGCGCGCGGGCGTGCGAGCCTGTTCTAAACGCAAGCAGACTTGCACTTAGTGCCACCAAGCGCCAGAGTGGCCGCATGAAGTTCCGACGCACCTTCTGGCTGGAACGGCTCGAGGAAGCCTGGAAAGAGAGGTCTGTCGTCTGGCTCACAGGCGTGCGGCGATCGGGAAAAACCACGCTCTGTCAGAGCCTCGAGAACGTCGAGTACTTCGACTGCGAGCTTCCGCGCGTCCGTCAACAGATCGAGGATCCTGAAAGCTTCCTCGAGTCGCTCCAAGGAAAACGCGTCGTACTCGACGAAGTGCATCGACTTCTGAATCCATCAGAGCTCCTCAAGATCGCGGCGGACCACTACCCCCACGTCAAGATCGTGGCCACCGGCTCATCGACCCTCACGGCCAGCGCGAAGTTCCGCGACACGCTCACAGGACGAAAGAGAACGATTTGGCTTACTCCCATGATGAGCAGGGATTTAAGTGATTTTCGCCGGGGGAAGCTCGAACACCGCCTTCTATTCGGAGGCTTGCCGTCGTTCTTTCTGGAGCAGAGCATTCCCGAGCGCGCATTCCAGGAGTGGATCGATGCATTCTGGGCAAAGGACATTCAGGAGCTCTTCCGCCTCGAAAGGCGCGCATCATTCCAGCGGTTCTTCGAATTATTAATGATTCAGAGCGGTGGGATCTTTGAGGCCAGCTCCTTTGCGGCTCCGTGCGAGATCAGCCGCACTACGGTCACAAACTATCTGCACGCACTCGAAGCCACGCATGTTGTGCAGATCGTTCGTCCTTACACAAAACGGCGCGCTCACGAGATCATCGCCGCGCCGCGCGTCTATGCATTTGATACTGGATTCATTAGCTACTATCGGGGCTGGCATGCGATCCGCGCCGACGATCTCGGCGCTCTCTGGGAGCACTATGTGCTCAACGAGATGATCGCCCGCCTCGACACTGTGGAGATTCGATACTGGCGTGACAAGCGAGGGCACGAAGTGGATTTCGTGATCCCTCGGCGAGGCTTGCCGCCGATCGCGGTGGAATGCAAATGGTCCTCCCGCTCGTTTGATGGCCAGTCCATGAGTGCGTTTCAGCGCGCGTATCCCGAAGCACAGTGCTGCGTTGTCGCCCACGACGTCTCGCGCCGATTTACAAGAAAAGACCAGGGCGGTTGCGTCGAGTTCATGTCGCTCGAGGACTTGGTTGAAAGTCTGGAGAAGAAGTAGTTCGCACCGAGAAACCAGAGGTAGACAGAGCGCTCAAGCGCCCCAGCCGCCGTAACGTCAGTCTTCATTCGCGACAGGCAGTGGTTCCAACGCGATGCTGGTGATGCAACGGATTCAGGCTGCGGCTACAGATCTGCGCCATGAACCACGGCATACGCGCTGGAATGCCCTGAGCCAGACCCAAGGGCCTAGGAGTCTGTGGCAAGAGACATCGGAGCTGCGTGGGACTCTTTCGCGATCTCTTCGTCGGACCGCCTCGCCACAACTCCTCGGTGACACCGCCGGTGGTCCTCCTCGATGTTGCGAAAAAACCTCGCGATTACTCCGCGGAGCACTTTGCCACGGGCTCTCTAGCCGCGAGCGCACTGGTGAAATCATCCAGAAATCCAGGGCCTTGACAGGAGAATCTCCGTGCCTTCCAATCCACTGACTAGTTCACAGTCAGGAATACACAATATCTAGAAGTCGTCGACCCCTGGGCCCGCGATTTCCGAGGCGTCACACAACGCGCGTGTTTATCTACATCAATCAGTTAATTATACTATCAGTTCATGACAACTCCAATCGAGAGACTAGCCAGAGCGCTGGCTGTGAATCATGTTCGGGCTTCGGTCGCTGCGGAGAGATTCAACGATACATGCCGAAGTTCACTAATGGGAAGCACACGAAACTGGGGCAACACACAAAGAGTGATCATCGTAACGGGCGCTGGTGCGAGTCATGCCGCGGCTGGATTGCCACTCGGAAGAGAGGCCGCTGATCTCCTCTGCAGCTCGCAATTCGGGAAAGAGAATTGGAAGTTGGAGACTCATGAGTTTTCGGCAGAGCTCGAAAGGCTGGCGATTCAGTTCGGATTGGACAGGGAGGAATTTGAAACACGCCTCCTCGCACTTCGTAAGTTCGGCGAACAGCGGCTTCTCAGTGATCTTACTCGAATCTATGGCCGCCGAGACCATCCGAGCTTCGTCTACGACCTAATCGCCCATCTGCTGAAGCACAGATTCTGCGATGCTGTGATTAATTTTAACTTCGATGAACTGCTTGATCAAGCCATTGATGACGAGCTAGGTGAGGAGAACTATCTTCGAGTAGTGTCCGACGGTGATGTCCCGAATGATCTTCAGGATGCCTGGAGTCGCCCTCGCTACAGCGGACGGCCTTTGTACATCAAGCCCCACGGGACCGCGAGCCATCCCCAAACACTACGCTTTACGAGGGAATCCTACTACCTGCTACCCCACGCACTCGCCAGGATGCTACAAGGGCTGTTTCAAGCGGCTCCAGTGCTATTAGTGCCAATTGGGTTCAGGATGCAGAGTTCAGAATTTAGTAGCATTCTACGCAAGTTACATCGTGACTCTAGAATCACCTATATCAACACAGCTCTCCCCGAGTCTCCTAAGGATCAACCCTCTGTCCCGCGCGAGCTGATAAGAGTTACTCGTAGGAGCACTTTGGAGAGCGTGCTTGGGCAGCTTTGGAAAGCAGTAACGAAGTGTTTCCGGGACACACTCTGCCCTCGAGGAGTCGAGCGCCATCGATTTGTCTCCGCGCTACTTGGATCGTCAATCACAAGCCCACTTGACGAAGGCGAAGGTCTTGATTCTTATCTAGGCGATCGTGTGGTAGTCGAGGTTGGATTGGCCATCGCAAAGGCCAAAGGCTTCATTAATATTGCACAATTGACCAATGGGAGGGCTGGTTACTATTTCTCCCGGCTTCAAGAGGTGGACCCAAGGGCGCCCAGGGATCTTTCCAATTACTGCGACATTCTTGGACTCGTTGAGGAGCCGAAAAGCTATGGTCGACAGGCTTATCGAATCCTGGACCACATCGACACTTCATCCCGGACAACACTCATTACAAGCCGCTCGAGATTCATGAGGCAGCTCGGCGGCTTCATGGCGAAAATGAAAGCGGCGCTTTCTCCGCAATCAAGCCTGCATTGGGATAGACTGGCTCGCCTCCCACGAAAAACTCTGATGGCGATGTATGACGGGGACGAAGTCGAGACCGAGCATCCGCGGAAAGGCCGATTCTCCAGGCCATTCGGACTAACTAGCTATCTCCCAACACTCACGGCATTCAAACTCCGAACTCTATCCATACTGCAATCACGAGGCTGGAATCGACTTCTAGTTGTTGCAGAGTCGGGGCAGTGGCTGCTGGAAGATCGAATTTCTCACGCGATCTCACTCAAGCCTCGAAAACACCTTCACCTTATCGTTGCTGATCCCATCTATGCAAACGAACTCACGAGGAGATACGAGGATCACTCGATCGAGATTAACGTCATGCCTTGGTGGCTTCATAATCAGCATTTCACACTGGTACTTAGCGGTGCAGATCTTCTTGACGGACTGTACTATGAGCGTAGACTCCGCGCGCTCTCGATTTCAGTTTTTGACGTTCATGCATCTCCGCAATCACGGAGTTTACTTGAGACCTTTGCGGCCTACCGGATCATTTCACAGCGATTCGAGAAAAACTCGACGATCTTCACAGTATCCGCCAGTGATGTAAGATCCGAACTAAGAGATCTCTGGCGAAAGAATTGATAATCCGATGGGTCCAGCGTCGACTCCAGACTGCACGCCGCGTTCGCCGAAGGCTGACGTTCTGAGTTTGAACCAGCCTGATGGTACGAGGCACCGCGGCCTGAGTCGGACTGACGTCAGGCCTAGGACTGCACCCTTTCGCTGCTGCGCCGGCAACTCGGCCTAGGATACGAGTGGAATTCGAATCTACAGGCTCCCGCGCGAGATAAACTCGCTCACACGTGGAGAGCAGCACGACCGCGCGGGTCGCTTCATCTCGGAATGCAAGAATCCCCGTCCAACCCATTTCATGGATCAGGATGGGCTCGAGCCCCTCTTGGTGCGTAGCATGGAGAATCCGATCCGCGAGGTCGGACTCGGGGAACTCGACGAATGAGCCGACTGCCACAAGCTCATAAGTGGCAGGCGCATTCGAAATGGCCGGGTCCGCCGCGCAGGAGCTACAAAAAATAGTTGGCGTTGCCACAAGAAGGCTCTGAAGTAACGAATAGTAAGTGGCTATGGACGGTCGATGCTGGGCCATCGATTGCCTCTTCCAGAGAGCGTGCTTCAAGATGGAGAGCTGGCCCAGCGGCCTTGGAGTCGGAGACGCGAGCCGTTCGCTGAGGTGCGATGAACCCATAGAGGCGCGATGTGCGGTCGCCGTGGATGAGAGCGTCGGGGAGACGCCCCGGATACGGCGCCGCGTGTTGCCCGTTGGCGCACCCGCCATGGCGCGAGCCGCTGGCGCCGCGGGGGCGACGAGGCGACCATAGGGGCCCTTCCCCGAGCGGCTATGGCACTCACCCCCATCGAACTGGCTGCCCATCTGCGGCGGCGCGCTGGGTTCGGCGCGTCGGCGCGCGAGATCCACGAGACAGCGGAGCTCGGCATCGAGCGAGCAGTCGACGAGCTCCTCGACTTCGAGCGCGAAGACGCCGACCTCGAGCGCGCGCTCGAGACCTTCGCGGGCGACGCTTTCGACCTCAATAATTCGATCGACGACGTGCGTGCGTGGTGGCTCTACCGCATGATCCACACGCGGCGGCCGCTGCGTGAAAAGCTCACACTTTTCTGGCACGGCCACTTCGCCACGTCGGCGCAGAAAGTCGACCGCACGGCCTCGATGATCGAGCAGAACCGCATGCTCCGGCGCCTCTGCGGAGCCAACTTTCGCGAGCTCCTCGAGGCGGTCGCGAAGGACCCGGCGATGCTCGTCTACCTCGACAGCAACTCCAACAAAAAGGGGAAGCCTAACGAAAACTTCGCGCGCGAGCTGATGGAGTTGTTCAGTCTGGGGATCGGAAGTTACACCGAGAAAGACGTCCAGGAGGCGGCGCGCGCCTTCACCGGCTGGCACATCGCCGACGGAGCTTACAAATTCAACGCGGGCCAGCACGACGGCGGGGAGAAGACCGTCCTCGGCCGCAAAGGGAAACTGAACGGCGGCGACGTCCTCGATCTCGTGGCTGCCCATCCCGCCACGCCAACCTTCCTCGCTCGCAAGCTCTGCCGCTTTTTTGTGAACGACCAACCCGACGCCGCTTATGTCGAGCGCGTCGCGAGCGCCTACCGCCGCTCCGGCGGCAGCCTGCGCGCCATGGTCGAAGCGCTCTTCCGCGACCCGGCGTTTTTCGCCGAGGAAAATGTACGCTCCGTCGTCAAGAGCCCTGTGGAGTTCGCCGTCGGCGCCCTCAAGACCCTCGGCGTCACCGTCCCGCTGCGCAACCTCGCGCCGTCGCTGCGCAAGATGGGCCAGAACCTGCTGGCCCCGCCGAGCGTGAAGGGCTGGGACGGCGGCGATGCGTGGCTCACCAGCACTTCACTTTTCGAGCGCGGCAACTTCGCGGCCGTTGTCACCTATACGCGCGGCCTCTCTGAGGAGCCGCGCTTCGATCCGCGCGAGTGGCTCGCCGGCCGCACCATGGATTCGATCGAATCGCTCGTCGACGCGCTGGCCGCCGAAATCCTCCAAGGTCCGCTCACCAAGCCGACGCGCACAGCCCTCGTCGAATATCTGCGTCCGGGCGAGAAAGAAAAGTGGAGCATGGAGCCGAAGACTCTCGACCCCAAGCTCCGCGGCGCCGCGCGATTGTTGATCTCCTCTCCCGAATTCCAGCTCGCGTAACCCATGATCACTCGACGCGACCTCCTCCGCGGCTCCGTCGGCGCCCTTGCGCTCGGCGGCGGTCTTCCGGGATTCCTCGAACGCGCGCTCGCGGCGCAGCAGGCGCAGGGCGAAACGCGCCATCGCCGCGCCCTCGTTGTGCTGCAGCTCTCCGGCGGCAACGACGGGCTCAACACGATCGTGCCGATCGACGCTGATCCTTACTATAAAGCAAGACCACAGATCGCGATCGCCAAGAAAGATGCGCGCAAGATCGCCGACGGCGTTGGACTCCACCCGTCGATGAAGCGACTCGAAGCGCTCTACGGCGACGGCAAGCTCGCGATCGTGCAGGGGGTCGGCTATCCCAACCCGAACCGCTCCCACTTCCACTCCATGGATGTGTGGCATTCGGCCGACCCCGAGCTGCGCGACACGCGCACGGGCTGGCTCGGCCGCGCCCTCGACCGCGCGCCGGCCGCGCGCGACAACGCTCTCTACGCGGTGCACCTCGGCGAGGAAGCGCCGCGGATGCTCCTCTCGGAATCGCAGCGCGTCACTACCTTCAATTCTCCGCAAGATTATGCGCTCACGCTCGATCGCTTGAATCAAGGCGACAAATCGAAGATCGAGGCCGCATTCGAGCGCATGCATCGCGCGTCCGCCACGTCTCCCGCCGATCGCCGCATCGACGCCGTGCGCCGCACCGCCTCCCAGGCAATCGCGTCGGCCAAGGAGCTGCGCGACGTGCTCGCGAAGAGCACACCGCAAGCAACCTATCCGAATAGTGGTATCGCAAATCAGCTCAAGCTCGCAGTCCAGGTCCTCGGAACGGAGCTCCCCGTGCATCTCGTGTCGCTCGCCATGGGCGGCTTCGACACCCACGCCAATCAGCGCGGCTCCCACGCGAATTTGTGGTCACAAATCGACGAAGCGCTGGCCGCCTTCCTCGAAGACCTGCGCAAGCGCGAGCGCGCGAACGACGTCGTCGTGCTCGTCTTCTCCGAGTTCGGCCGGCGCGTCGCCGAGAATGGCAGCGCCGGCACCGACCACGGCGCCGCAGCGCCGCTCCTCGTCCTCGGCGACGCCGTGCGCGGAGGCCTCTACGGCAGCGCGCCGACGTTCGAGAAGCTCGACGACGGCGACCTCTCCTTCACCACCGACTTCCGCCGCGTCTACGCGCCGCTCCTCGACCGCTGGCTCGGCGTCGCGGCCGAGGGCGTCCTCGGCGCATCCTTCGAACCGATCGGGCTCTTCGGCGCGGCTTAGCCGCCGAAGGTTCACCGCGGCGTTCCGCACGGTACGGCCATGCTCGCGTACTCGCCCCTCCAGTGGTTCACGATTCTGGGCACGCCGTTCTTCGGCTCGGTCCTCGGCATCGGATATCTGCTCTTCGCCGTCGGGCTCTGGAAAGTCTTCGCGAAAGCGGGACGCAGCCGCAGCCACCTGCGGCTGCGCCCAACCGAGGAGATGCTTAGGTTCGAACCCCGCAGCACTTCAGCGTCAGGGGAACCGGCGGAGATGCTCAACCTCGTGCCGTCCCATGCGAATGAATCTTGTGACCACTACACTGTCGTTTCAAACCGCCCAGCGAGGCGTCTCGGTTTGAATCGTATGTATCTATGCGATTTTGAGTAAGTCTTTCGCTCCTATTGATCGCGCTGTTTGAGTAAGTTCTTTGTCTCTGTTAGTGTGTCATTTATGGAAAAGATGACTATCAACAACTCACAGTAGACGCGCACCGCAATCGGTCCAAGGAGTATCCACAGGATTCCGGCGAGCACAATAGACCCTCCGCCACGCTCTTGGTTTGCACCTGCGACAATGGCTATCAGCCCTCCGACAACTGATACGACTACACCGATCCAGAATAAGATCTGAATAAGTACCGGAGTAATCATCTTCTTAAATCTTAGAAAGTCTTCCATCGCAATATCCTTTCTTCGGACCAGGGAATGTGTTTCGCCCGGCACAAGGGCTTTGGTCATGCTGACAAGTCAGAATCAGCGGCAGCACTTGGGTTTCCACCAGGCTTTTCGACTATGCCATCCGATGGGCACATGTAGTGGTCAAAAACTGCTTCGCATAAGTCTGCACGAGGTGGGGCATCCCTCGGCCTCCTGCGATCAGTACGGAGGTATCGAGAGTCGCGGGATTCGCCTCGCGCTGGGCCCTGAACGTAGCAAAACGAGTGCCATCACCCAGCACAATGCGCGCGTCGGCTCGCAGCCAGCGGCGTCGAGCTCGCTGCGAGGCGTCTACACGCTCGCGCGATCGGCCGATTTGTCAAGCTGCTTGGCCGTGCGCCCGCCGGGACTGGAGCGCACGCGCAGCGTATGAAGGCGGCGGAGCACCGCCTCGTATTGCGGGCGTCGCGACCGACGCCATCCTATGCGGAGCAATTTTGTGACCACTACAAGAGCCCTTGGGCTCATTTGAGTTGCGCTCACCTCGATCCCTTATTGTGCCGCCATCATCACTTGCGCCGCAAGTAACTGGAAAATTTATGTGAAAGCTGGACAGCCGGGATGGGCGAGCCTGATTCCAATCTAAAATATAATAGGGATCATCGAGATCGTTGAAAGGCCCTATGGAGCCGGTTCGCGCCGGCTCCTGCTTTTTTTGCACTCACTACGGCTGGATCGTCATGGCGACGCCGCGGGACGAGTCGAGGAAGAACGAGATGGGACTGCAGGTTTGCCCCGCTGACGCCGGCTGCACGCCGATGACTTGCCCGAAGTAGGTCTGCCCGACGAGCGGCGGCGAATTCGGGACCGTCACCGGTAGCACGAGCTCACCGGAGGCGCCCGCCCGCACGGGAGCGTTGTCAAAATAAGTCGCTGCGAGCGGATTCAGGTGAATGGTGAGGTTCACTCCGAAGTAATCGAAGCCGGTCACATCCTGCGCATCGGCGAGGAGAAGCAGCGCCAGCGACTGCGGCGGAAGATTGGAGCTCACAAAAGCGAATCCGGTGCCGGTGATGGACGCCGCGCCGCGTGTCCCCATGCCGAGCGTGCCTTGGCATCCGGGCGTTCCTGTGCCGAACGACGAGACGCCAGTGGCAGGCTTGCCGAGGTGGAGAAGGATCGAGAGACGGTCGGTCGACTCGAGGGTGGCCACAACGTCGAGATCGGAGTCAGCGTCGAGGTCGGCAAGCTGGAGCGACGCGACCGTGGCCTCGAGCCCATAGCTGATGCCGGAGGCGAAGGCGCCGGCGCCGGTGCCGCGGAAATAGGTAATGTTGCAGTCGACGAGGTTGCTGTTGGTGGTCACGAGATCGGCCTTGCCATCGGCATCGACATCGCCGATCGCAACAAATCCAGCGCGCGACTGCGAGAAGGTTCCGACCGTGAGCGCCTGCGGCGCCTGGAGCACGCCAGCGACATTCTTGAGAATGCTCAGCGTGGCATTCGTTGCGTTCGCTGTCGCTGCGTCGAGAACGCCGTCACCGTCGAGATCCCCGACGGCAACCGACGACGCATTGCCTGCAACGGCCGTCGTGGCGGGCGCGGCGAAGGCGCCGGTGCCGAGGCTCGCCAACACCGAAAGGCTTCCACTATTTCCGGTGACGACGTCGAGCTGCCCGTCACCCGTGAGATCGCCCGTCGCAATCGCCGTCGGCGTCGTGCCCGTCGGCGACGTGGTCGCGGCACCAAAGCCACCGGAGATGAGCCCCGGAAGAACCGAAACGGAATTTGTGGTGTTGTGGATCACCACAGCGTCGGGGCGACCGTCGGAAGTGAAATCGCCGACGGCGACACCCTTCGCCGCCGAGGGCGTCGTGGTCGACTGCGCCGCCGCAAATCCCCCGACGCCGTTGCCGGGAAGCACAAATACGCGAGCGGGGCTGGTGCTGGCGACGACGAGATCGAGATTTGAATCGCCGCCCATGTCGGCGATCACCACATTTTGCGGCGGGCCGGCGGTCGAGATCGTGGAGGGCGCGCCGAAGGAGGCAACGCCGGTTCCCATCGAGAAGGAGATTGCAAAGAAAGCCGTGTTCGCGGTCGCGACGTCGAGCTTCCCGTCCTCGTTCAGGTCGCCGAGCGCGAGGATGCGCGCCGCGTCGCCGGCGGGAACTGTGGTGGAGCTCACGAGGCCACCGGCCCCATCGGCGAAGACTGTCGCCACGGAGTAACTATTCGTATTGACGGCGACGGCATCGGCAGCGGAATCGCCGTTGAGATCGGCTGCGGTGACCGCGAAGGGCTGATTCCCCGCTGCGAATCGCACGGGGGTGCCGAGTGTGCCGCCGCCGAGGTTGCGCAGCACGGCTACACCGCAGGCGTTGAGATCGTTGCATGCAACATAAGCGTCGGGCAGAAGATCGCCGTCGCACCGACCGAGAGCTACGCCGCGGGGATCTCCAGGGACGGCATAGGTCTGCGCCGGGAGCAGATTTCCGAGAGTATTATTGAAACTCACGGAAATGCTATTCGACGGCGCTCGCGACGCCGAGAGGACGTCGATGAAGCCGTCGAGGTTCAAATCCCCCATCACGCAGGCGATGGGGCTCGCTGGCACTGCGACAGTCAGCGGCGAAGCGAACCCTCCGGTGCCGTTGCCGTAGACCGCCGTGAGCGTCCCGGCCGTAAAATTGGTCACTGCGAGGTCAGTCTTCCCGTCGCCGTTGAGATCGCCGTCGGCCATGGAATGGTGCACTTGTGGCTGCAAGCCGAACGGCTGCGTCGTCGGTGCGCCGAGAGCACCCGTTCCGAGACCGGGATGCACGACGAGATTTCCCGCCGTCGTCGCGAGGACCACGTCGGGATTCGCATCCGCATTGAAGTGTCCCACAGCGCTCGAGATTGGTGTGCCGCCGGCAGCAAGGAGCGATCCCGGACCGAACGCCCCCCCGCCCAGCGCGGGTACCACAGAAAGAACGGTGGCACCCCCCACGACGAGATCGGTTTTTGCGTCGAGGTTCAAGTCCCCGGTCGAGAGCGTCACGCCGATCGCCGATGGAAGAGTAATATTTGCTGCGGGTGCAAATATGCCGCTAGGGCTGCCTTTCAGGAACGAAACAAATGCCGACGTCCTGTTGGGCACGGCCAGGTCGACGACGCCATCTGCGTCGAGGTCGACTGCTCTCACGTGCTGGGGAAAGACCCCCGTGGAGTATTGACGTGACGGGTAAGGATCCTGGCTCCAGGCGGAGGGCGCGGCAGCAAGAAGCAACAGTACCGAGCAGCGAGCGTGTCGAGCCATGGGGTGCAACTCCGTGGGGCGCACCGCGGCGCACGGGGCTGCGCCGCGGGAGATCATGTTTGAGATCAGCAGTTCCGCGGGGAACGCACGCAGATGCAGAGCACGCTACGCGCGGGCGCCTCGCGCCGCCGGGCAACCGTACCGCACTGCCAGAGGGCGTGCCTTTGCGCCGGACGAGCGGGAAGACGCAGGATGTCGCAATGGTGTTCCGCCCCGCGCCGTCACCTCCCCGCGCAGCCCCTTCGAGCAGCGGGAGTTACGGCTTCCAGGCCGCCGCGCCGTAGCCCTCGGCGGGTGAGCCGGCCGCCGGCCGCGCCCCCTTTTTTTCCGGCTCCTGGAACTTCGGATCGCGCCCGTACACGCCGCGCAGCTCGATCCCCGGGAGCGCCGGACGGCTTCGGCCGGGCTGATCTCTACAGAACCAGTAGTTCTCAACGAACTCAAAGGTCTCCGGCGCGGTGCCCGGGCCGATGTTGACGCCGCCGCTGCCCCATCGATCGCTTCGAAAGATAAACAGATTGCGAGCGAGCTTTCCGGCGCGGCAGCTCACAAATCCTTCGTCTCGGGTCTCCTGCAGAATCCGAATCGCCCACTTGCCCGGATCGACAATGGTATTGAATCGAACGGTGGCGCCGTCGACGCCGACGAAGGCGAATGCCGCATCGGATCCAACGATCACATTTCCTTCCACCGTGAGGTTGCGCGCCTCCGCAAAGGGCGGCTTCTCCAGAGCCGGCCGAAAATACTCCCGGCCAGTGCTCCCGCCGAGATTCAGCGCTCGCGATCCGGCGTTCTGGAAGTAGCAACTTCGAACAGTAATTTCCGAAGAGCCGCCCTTCGCCTGCACGCCGCTGCCGCTCTCCGGGGAATTCAGGAACTCATTGCGCTCCAGCCGGCCGCGCCGGCATCCCACCATGTCGACGGCGGAGCCGCTTCCGATGCCCCATGTCTCGACCACGCAGTCCTCCACGACGAAGTCCTCAATTCCCGAGAGCTTGATGCCGTCGTGATTCCCCTTCGGGCCGATGCGCGAGATCCGAAGGCGGCGAAGCTCGATGTGGTGACTGGGGGATTTCGCATCGCCTCCATCGTCGACATTGATGCCGTTGGCCGTTGCATCCTCCAAAAGGAGATTCTCGACGCGCAGGTAGGCCGCAGAGCTGAAATGGAGCGGAGTAGCACCTCCGCGCAGGCGTGGAGGATTCTTGATTTCCTCGCCGCGAATTCGAATCGGCTTCGCTGCCGTGCCTTGCAAGTTCGCCGCGTAAAAGCCTCCCTCGTACACCCCGGCCGCTAGCACGAGGTCGTCTCCAGCTTTCGCCTGTCTCAGGGCATCGCGAAATTGTGACGCCGAGGAGACGCGAACAGTTGCACCCTGGAGCGCCGCCCACGCAGCCCATGCCGCGAGAAGCGCTCCCATCGAGCCCTAGGCCGCCGCCGGGTTGCGATGGCGCGAACCGGAGCCGAGCAGCGAGGCAAGCCCTCCCATGCCGCGCGGCAAGATCACAAAAGTATCCTGGAGGTAGTGAACCAGCAGTCCGCCAAAACCAAATAGATAGTAGGCCGACAAGACGGCTCCCGGACGATAGGCGGGCAATCCCGTCGCCGGGTCGATGGGAATCTCAGAATCGTCGAATCCAAATAAGCGGAACCGCCCCGGCGCCGCCAAGGTCAGCAGGTATGCGACGGTGAACATTACGAGCATGGCGCCGATCGTCGCCGCCAGCATCGCGAGGTAGAAGCGCAGATGAGCGCCTTCCTTCGAGAGCGCGGCCACGAGCCCCATCTGCGGCTTCCCGGCAGCCTGCGCCTCTCGGTTCAGCACAAACACCATCACGAGATATTGAAAGCAATGCCACGCATTGATGCCTTGAAACGCCGAATCGAGATTCGGGAAGAACGGCACCACAAATCCGACTGCGGCGCTGATCGCAACAAATCCCAAGCGTGCGGAGGAGAGCGTCCCCTCCCGGCTTCGGCGACGCGCCTCGCGTGCATACAGAACAACGGCAGAGAAGAAGATCAGAGCGGCGGCGCCCCAAATGTGCGGCCCCTTCATGAACTCGGGGAGAACGGGGATCGCGCGGCCGATGCGGAACGCGTAGCCGGCTGCGAGTTCGCTGCCGGCGACCGACTCAACGAGCCGAGTCTCAAGCGCGTGAGGATTGGAGGCGGCCGTGCCATCGCCCGACACCATCGCCATGCGGAAAAAGGCCATCGGATAGAGCGACGCCAAAACCACACATCGCTCGAGCCAGACGAAGCGGCGGTCGGTTGCGGCGTCTCGGTCGGGAGCGCAACGCTCGAGACAGAACAAATTCTGCTGGAGAATGTGGAGGCTCGCCCAGAAGAAGAACCCCGTCAGGAGAAGGCTCATCGGAACGTGTCCGAGCCAGCGCACGGAGGTGCCGACGCTCAGCACCGCTGTCGTGAACACTCCCGCCCAGAGCACCATCGAACCGATCACCCACGCGCGCTCGCGGCGCCGAAACGCCGGATCGAAGAACGTGCGCGAGAACGTGGCCACGACGTGCGGCCCGCCAAGCGGAAGCATCACGAGGAGCGTGACGAGATCCTCACAAGTGCCTTCCACAAAGCCGACGGCGCGAAACATGTAATACGCAATAATCGGCACAGGCACGAGCAGGGAACTCACCGCCATCAGGCGGAGGACCCGCGGCTGTGCCAGCATCGAGGTCTCAAGACCCAGCGGCTGGGGCTTCACACCCCGAATTCTTATCGAACTCGCGGCGTGCGGTGAAGACGGCTACCAGTCCCCGCTCATGCTCGGGGGAGAGCACGCGCGGCACCTTGTTCTGACCGCCGAGCTTCCCGCGCTCCGCCATCCACCGGTAGAAGGATCCTCTCGGGGCGATCCGGACTTCGGGCGTCGCAAGGCCGAAGCCACGAGACCGATGGGCTGCGTAGTCTTCGTTTCCATCACGGATACGGCGGTCGAGTTCCGCGGCGAGGCGAGCTGGATCGGCGAGCCCGCGCTCGAGCTCCAGATAGAAGACGTGGCGACCTCGGGGGGAGCTACCGTCGGGAAAGTGCGCAGCTACCGCAAACTCCCGTACGGCAAGGCCTAACGTTGCTGCCGCATCCGTGACGGCGCGCTCCAATTCGCCGCCGCTGACGTGCTCGCCGAATGCATTCAACGTCTGGGCGGTCCTGCCGGTGAACGTGAGCCGGCGCGGGCGCGTCGGCGTGAATCGAACGACATCGCCCAGCAGGTAGCTCCAGAAGCCCGACGGCGTTGTGACGGCGACGGCATAGTCGACCTCGGGGACAACCTCGTGAAGAAGCAACCGGGGCGGCCGGTCGGCACCGAGCTCGGAGGTCGGCACGAACTCGAAAAATGCGCCGCGATCTGCGATGGGCAGCATGGCGGATTGGCCCGCATGGTCCTGGACCGCCAACATGCCGCCCTCCGACGCAGAGTAGGTGTCGATCGTGCAGATCTCCTTGCCGAGAAGCTCCTCAAAGCGTCGTCGGTACGGGCCGAAGGCAGTACCGCCATGAACGAGCAGCTCGAGCCGAGGCCACACATCCGCCAGCGACTGCACACGACGTCTCCGGGCGCGCGCCCGCTCGAGCACGCGCTCGGCCAGTAAAACAAGCCATGAAGGGACACCACAAATCATGCGCACATCGTGGTCGATGGCGCGATCCGCGGTTTCTGTGATCTTCGTCTCCCACTCCGGCTCAGCCATCACCTCGATGCCCGGGGAGTGGAATCGTCGAAGCAGGCTCGGAATGTGACGAGCCATGATACCCGTATTGTCGCCAATCCATGCGGCACCGTGTGAGCGGAGCGACGTCGACCCGCCGAGAAACAAAAACTTCCCGCCGAAAAGATCGGCCGTCGGCCACTGTGCGAGGTACGGCACCATGGAGTCCCAACCTCCGCCTCGATTGAGCCGAATGGTCTCCGCAGTAACAGGAAGATACTTTTCTCCAGACGTGGTGCCAGAAGACAATGCGAAGAAGGGTGTCCTTCCCGGCCACAGCACGTCGGCGTCACCCGCGAGCGATCTCTGAATGTAATGTTGGAAAGCGGCGTAATCACGCAGCGGAACTGCGCGCTGATAGCTGGCAACGTCGGAGACCTCTCCGAAGCCGTGCTCGCGACCGAATCGCGTCGAAGACGCTTCCCGCACCCAGCGCAGAAGGAGCGCGGCCTGCACCGGGCGGGGATCGAGCGCGTGAGCACGCAGACGGTCGAGCCGCCGACTCGCCAGGAAGCGCGCGCCCATCGAGAGAAAGCCCATGTCAGAACGCCTCCGCCGACGCGGCAAATTGTGTGCGCGCGCGGTGAGCAGGTCCCTCCTCGATGCGTAATGGAGGCACAAATCCACCGATGGACCGAACCGCATAGTCGGCGATCGCCATGATCGGAAGCTGCGGATTCACCTCGGCGCTCGAGGGGAATACGCTGGCGTCACAGACATACAGATTGTCGAAGCCTCTTACGCGGAGATCGGGGGAACATACGTGCCGCTTCGGATCGCTCCCTGCACATGCACCGCCCTGTGGGTGCGACGAGCCGAAGTTCGCGATGTCTTTCTGTGAACGAAGCCTCCGGTCGAGATCCTCAAGCTCCGATTCCGAACGCACGACGGCGGGCTCGTGAAATGGTATAAATACTTGAGTAGCCCCCGACGCGAGGTATGCCCTGGCGAGTGTGCGAAAGCCCTCGCGCAGACTCGCCAAGTCGGACTCGGGAAGTTCGAACTCGATCTCCGCGTGATTGAACAGCCGAGGAAGCAAGCGGTGACCAAGCCCGAGAAAAACGCGCCCGACGGGCCGCGTGGGAACGAGCACCCCGGCGCTTGTGAGATAGCGGTAGCGCTCCATGCGCGCTCGATGAGTGTCCATTCCCCCGGGAAGTGTCAGTGCGAAGCTCAACGGAGGATTGTGGATCTGCTCAATCACATATCCGTCTCCCGCGTACCAAACGCCCATCTGGTCGCCTTCGAACGCGTCGAGGGGCTCCGGGTATTCTGCGAACGCAATCGCACCCGCATTGAAAGACGTGCCGATCCCGGCCAAGGAGGGTGCAATTTTCGAGCGGAGGAGCAGCTCGGGTGTATTGATGGCTCCTCCGGAGACCACAAATCGTTCAGCGCGCACAGCGATCGGCTCGCCGTTGGACATGCGACGGCACAGGATCGCCGTGGCGTGCCCACGATGGTGCTCGATGCGAACAGCTTCGAGGTCGGGCAACACTTCACATCCGTGGGACTCCGCCATGGGAATCCAGGTCTGCGCGGCGTCGAGCTTGCGCCCGAATCGACAACCGATGTTGCATGAACCGCAGCCGAGGCAATGGAGGAAGTTTTTGTGGAACCCACGCGGCTCGAGCCCAAGAGCCCGGAATCCGTCGCGCAGTCGGGGCGCCGCAGAATTTTGTAATCTCTCCGGGAGCGGCTGAACATTGAGCACGGATTCGACACGAGCGTAGCTCTCTTCGAGCTGAGCGGGATCCAGCTCGAAGCCGTCCCGAGCCCAGGTTCTTCGGACGCGATCGGGAAGCCGGAAGCAGACTCCGTTCGTCAGCACAGTCGTTCCACCGACGCAACTCCCCTGGAGAACAAACATATCCAGCCCCGTATTCATCTGTGATCCGCCGTCTTTGTAAAGCGCGGACACCATGGCCACCTCGTCAGCGTTCATGCTCTCGGTGGGAACGCGCCGCCCGCGCTCGATGACGACGACCCTCTCCCCAGCTCGAGCGAGATGATAGGCAACGACGGAGCCACCGGCTCCGGAGCCAACCACGGCAAATCGCGTCCGGATCTCCCGCGTCACGCTTGCGCCAGCGCTGCAACTGCGAGCCTCTCGGTGGTGGCGCGCTTGCGTTTTCGCTCAAATGTTCGGTAACCAATTCGAGCCTGCGACTCAGCGCTCGAATATGTGCCCAGACGCAACAGCTGCTTCGATCGCGAGAAGATCCCGAGGACGCCTGTGGAGCTAACGAGGTGCTCGCGACAAAAGGCGCGCCTGCGCTCGAGGCTCATCCACGAAAAAGGCCTGTGCCCCGCAAAGCAGGGAGCGCAGTCCAACATTACAAGAAGTAGCTGCAGGCGCCACTTGCGCGGCGAAGGAAATCCGGAGAGATAGATGTCGAGCCGCTGTGCAGCCCGATATGCGGCCTCGGCGGCATTGGGCCCCTCAAAGAGCACCTCGGAGTAGAGCCTTACATTTCTCCCTGAAGCTGGCCACAGATAGCGATAGCCATCCCGCTCTCGGCCGCGCGCCTGCCAGAGAAAGAAGCCCGACAGAATCACGGCCGCCAGCGGAATGAACGGCAGCGCCGCGACCGCGGCAACGAGCATGATGACAATTCGAATGGGTCGCACAGAGGAGGCCTCCGCGTCGCTACGGCGCGACGCTGCGGCTTCATCCTCTAGCGCAGCAATCGATGGTTTCTATGAAGCAGAGCGATTTCGCTGCTGCTTCACGCCGCTCGGCGCGGACGCAAACTCCGCACTCGCACAGACTTCACAAAGCTCGGCAGCTAGCTAAACAGCCCCGGCACGTATTTGCCGGCCTTGTCGACGAGCGTGATCGGTCGCGGCCCCGCGAAGTTGATCTGCGTCGGATCGACGCCGAAGTGCTTGGCCACGGTGAAGAACAAGTCGGCCACGGCGACGGGCTGATCCTTGGGCTCCTCGCCGCCCTCGGTGGTCGAACCGTACACCTGGCCGCCCCTCACGCCGCCCCCGGCCAGAAGAGCGCTCCATGCGCGCGGCCAGTGATCGCGGCCGCCATTATTAATCTTGGGCGTGCGACCGAACTCGCCGAGGCACATCACGAGCGTATCTTTGAGCATTCCGCGAGACCGCAGATCGCGAATCAAAGATGCGACACCGCGGTCGAGCGTGTCGGAGAGCTTCTTCACCGCCGCGAAATTGTTCTGATGGGTATCCCAGCCGTTGAGGGTGACCTCGACGCAGGTGACGCCCGCCTCGAGGAGCCGTCGCGCCATCAACATCCCCTGGCCGAAGTCCTCTTTTCCGTAGGCGGCCTGCACCGTCTCCGCTTCTTTGGCGACCTCGAACGCCGCCAGGAGCGGGCTGCGCATCAGCTTCACGGCGCGATCGTAGATCTGCTGATGCGGCTCGACGGCGGCGGAGCCCGTCTTCTTCGCGAAGCGCGTGTCGAGATCCTTCAACAGCTTGCGACGCGAATCGAAGCGCTCCGCGGTCATGCCGTTCGACATTCCGAGATCTTCGATCGGGCGCGTCGCGCGCTGTACCACAAATGGCGAGTGCTGAGTTCCAAAGTATCCGCCCGGGAAGCTCGCGCCATTCACGGAGATGAAGGCGGGGAGATCACAGGTGCCGTCGGCGAGCTCGTGGGAGAGGACCGAGCCGAGCGGCGGGTGCGCCACCAGCGCCTGCGGGGAATAGCCCGTGTGGACCAAATAGCGGCCGCGATCGTGATTGCCCTCCTTCGAGAACATGGAGCGGACAATGCACAGATCCTTCATCTCCTTCGCGAGTTCCGGCAGATGCTCGGAGATGCGGATTCCGGCGACGGCCGATTCGATCGCTTTGAATTCGCCGCCGTTGGCGTGGCCGGGCTTGGGATCAAAGGTATCAATGTGGCTTGGTCCGCCGGCGAGATACACAAATACACAGCGCTTGGCCGTTCCCGAGGCGGCCGTTTGCCCCGCGCTCGCGGCGCGCGCCCATGCGGCGATCCCGGCAAAAGCCTGATCGTATAGAACGGCCCCGACGCCACCGGCCGCGGCCACTTTGAGGAACGTCCTGCGCCCGAGCGCACCGTACGCCTCGTTCTCGCGAACGACTTCGAGGAAGGGATTGCTAGCCATGGTGGTTCTCCTCAGCTCGATGTCGATTAATGGACTGTGGCGAACTCAGCGGAATTGAGCAGCGCCCAGAGCAGGTCTTCGAACGATTCCCGCTTGTCGCCGTTCTTTCGAATGTATGCGAGCGCCTTCATGCGCTCGTCGGTGGAGGGCTTGCGGGAAAGCGCCGCGAGATAGAGCGCGTCGATGCGATCGTTGCCGCTCGCCCTCTCGAGCGCGCGCGTGAGCGTGAGCCCGCGCTGCATGCTCTCGGTAACGATCCGGCTGTTCATCATCATGAGCGCCTGAGGAATTGTGCCTTCAAAGTCGATCGACTCGCCCTGCTCATCATCGTCGAAGGTCGAGATGAAGCGCCGCAGCGCTTGGTCGCGAAGCTTTCCATACATTTGCGCGGCGGCCTCTCCAGTCATCGCCTTCTTGCCGACGCGCTTGCCGACCTCTTTCATCGTCTTCGCGCGCTTCTCGGCCGCTTCATCGATTCCGGTGGCGCGGGTCAGGCTGTCGAAGAGCTGCTCCGGCGACATGGGACGCGCTGGGTACCGCGCAAAGATCTTTGCCTCCTCGTCGAGCTGCTCCGGTTTCTGCGGCACTCCGTCGCCCGAAGAGAGACCAAAGGCCTTCGTCTTCGCCAACAATCCGGCCATCTCGCGATAATTGTATCCGCTGCGCTCGAACTCCACGGCAAGCGCGTCGAGCAGGCCCGGAATCGCGAGCGTGGAATCGGACCGGAAGTCGTCGATCGGCATCGTGATGCCGTAGCCGAAGAGCATGGCCGCGATGCGATTGGTAACAGCTCGCGCAAAGTAAGGATTTCCAGGCGCCGTCATCCACTGAACGAGCGCCGCACGCCGGGTGGCCGGCTTGGCAAAGGAGACCTCGCCTTCGCTGCTCGGCATCGGCGTCGCGAAGACCCCCGACTCGAGCGGCCGCAGCGGCGTCGGAGTCGCGAGAGTGACATCCGCACGCTCCTTCATGCGCTCGACGACTTCAGGATTCTTAATATTCTTCGCCCGCTCCTCGAGACGCTTCGCGGTGTTTTTCTTGAGATACCCAGCGAGCTTCGCATCAGGGCGGTCGAAGACTTCGAACTCCGGCCGCGGCTCACTGCGGTCGTTGGCGCGGCGCTGCTCGGTGTTCGCGAAGTAGGCAGCAAAATCGTTGAACTCGTGCTGCTTCCACTGCTCATATTTGTGGTCATGGCAGCGGGCGCACTGGATATCGACGCCCAGGAACACCTTCGACACGGGCGCCGCCACTTCCTTCGGCTGGGACTCGTAGCGGAGGAAGAACCCTGATGCCGGATTCTGCTCCTGGGTGCCGGAGGCCGTCAGCAGCTTCTCGACAAATGTATGAAAGGGAGTATTGAGCGCAAACTGCTCGACGACCCACGATTCGAACGCCTCGCGGTCGAATCGGTTGCGCTGCGCCTGGCGGCCGATCAGGAATCGCGTCCACTCACCACCGGTATGTTCCGCGAACTCCGGCCGCGCGAGCAGGTCGTCCACTTTTCTCTCCCGCTTGTCGGGCGAGGTGTCGCGCAGAAAGTGTTCCATTTCCTCCGCCGAGGGAATCACACCATTGAGAGCGAGCGATGCGCGGCGCAGCCAGTCGGCGTCGGTCGCCGATTCCTGCGGCACCACGCCGGCACTCTTCCAGGCGGCCGCAAAGTAACGATCGATCGCCGCCGGGTCGAGGCGCGCAGCCGTGCCGGGCCGAGCCCCGTCCGCGCCGTCTTGCGGGGCGGCAATGAGGGCTGTGCCGAGTGAGAGAAGGAGGGCGAATGAGGCGATGAAGTGCATGTGGAGCCGTGTCATGGCGTCACCCTTGTCACAGCGGGCTGGAACCGGCGCCGCCACGGAGGAGTTGCGGAGAAATTCGGCTGGAACACTGCGGGCCCTATCGGCAGGCCCGATGCTGCCGGAGGATCGCGTAGCCCGAGGGTACGCCCCATCAGCTCCTTCGGGGCGTCGCGGGGGTGCGGCTCAGCTCCGCGAGCGCGCGGACGGCGCCCGGAGGTGCCGGGCAAGGTCGGGGTGCGGCCCTGCAATGAGCACTTCGCGCACCAGATTCCCGCGGCGCGACGCCGCTTCCGCCCCCACCGCGAGTGCGACGCGCACGTCGCCCACTTCCCCAACCAGCGTCACGAAGGCCTTTCCGCCGAGGCCATTGGCGAGGCGCAGCTCCACCGGCGCAACGACGGCCGACTTGCACGCCGCATCGGCGGCAAGCACAACGCTCGCAATCGTGGAAGTCTCAAGAATCCCGAGCGCGTCGAGCGTGGCTTCGCGAAAACGGCCCCGCAACGCGTCGAGCACGGCCGGCTCGAGATTGGGGATGATCACTTCATCCACGAGTTCGCCCGCCGCCACCTCGGCGCCGCGCCGCAGCGAAGAAGCCACTTCTTCGACTTCGCCTGTGAAGATCATGGCGAAGCGGCCCGGACTCACAGGCTCACAAAAGAGCATCTCCACCGGCGATTGCCACAAAACCGCGTCGGCAGTCTGGAGTCCAATAGCAACAGATGCCGTCTCCAGCAAGCCCACGCAGGGCTTGGGAGCAGCATCATCCCGCAGAGAGGGCGAGTGGGCGCGGGCCATCGAATCGATCGCGGAGAGACGGGGACGGCGCCCTCGGGCGGCACAGAGCCGCGCCCGAAGGCGCCGACGCCACAGATCTCAATCGTTAGTTCTTGCCCTCGTTGGGCTGCCCGTCGATGCCCTCGAGCGCCGCATGGACGGCTTCCGCAGCGGCCCGAATATTGGCTTCGGTGCCGCACAGATACACGCGTCCCACTGCGCCGAAGGGCGTCATGTCGACGAGACCGATCGGCGACGCCTTCTCCGCCTCGTTGGCGGCGATCACGGCGTAACCGGCCGGGTGAACCTCGAGAACGTAGAGCGTCTGCCCCGCGAGGATCATCTGCCCGAAGCGCGTTCGGTTGATGAGCATCGTTTGGTACGCGTCCACATTCGTGATGATCTCGCTCGTGAGGATCTTCGGCTTCAGCCGATCGCCCTCCTGGCGGCCGAGGTGGGCGAGAATTTGTCTTCCCGCCTCGCGCACTTCGCTCTGGGAGTCGGAGTGCACTTCCAGAAGGCCGAAGCTTCGCTCCACCACCTGCATCGCCGGAGCCACATCTGTGGTCTTCAATGCGACGTCGGTAATGCGATTGATCGCGATGCCCGGTTGAACCTCGACGAAAAGTGCAGCCTGTCCGGCGACGGGCAAGTAGCCGCGCGCCGTCGTCGCGACGAACGACGCGAACTGCGGCTGCATCGAGTCGAGAAAAACGTACGTTCGGAGCTGGACGTTCGAAGCCATGGTGGGCTTAGCCGCGCGGCTCAGAGCGTCCCGCCGCTCTCAGGCGAGCCGGCCTTCGGAAGGATCTGCTCGACCTCAGCGTGCGGGCGCGGAATGACGTGCACCGAAACGAGCTCTCCGACGCGGCGCGCAGCGGCCGCGCCGGCGTCGGTAGCAGCCTTCACGGCGCCGACCTCGCCGCGGACCATGACCGTGACGTAGCCGCCGCCGATCTTCTCTTTACCGATGAGGACGACCTTTGCGGCCTTGACCATCGCGTCCGCCGCCTCAATGGCGCCGACGAGGCCCTTCGTCTCGACCATGCCGAGGGCAATATTGCTCATGGGAAGTTAACAGTTCCTATTGCTGGTTTCTGTGGGGTGAGTGGAATCGAAAGTAAGAAGTGAGATCGGCCGGCGCGCGTCGAGAATCGCTCAGTAGCTTGCGCCCCCCGACTTGCCGAGGAGTGCGGCGATCACGGCGCTTGGGTTGGGCTGCACGGCATTGCGCGGCGCCTCCGGCCGCGCGGGCTGCTCGCCGGCGCACTTCGCGCACAGATGCGGAGCACCCGGCGCGTGGGAGTGTCCGTGCGATCCGCCGCCGGACGAAGGCGCGGAGACCGGCGCGGGCGTCGCGACGCTGCTCGGGGCAATCTCTGCGGCAGGGCGTCCGGCCGCGGCCGACCACGCGGGCGCCTCGCCGGGAATCGCATAAGTTGCATTGCCACTGTAGCCGCCATAGCTGCGCTCGCTGCGGGAGGCGCCGGCCGCCCCCTGCACCGAGCGCGGCGCGGGCGCATGCGTCTCGCTCGGCCGCGTGCGCGGTGCTCCGCTTCCGGGCGCGGGCGTCACAAGGTGCTGGGACACCGCCACGGGATAGGTAACGCCCGTGCGGCCCGACGCATACTTGGCCGCGATATCCCAGAAATCGGAGCGGATCGCGGCAACGCGCTTCAAGTTCACAAGGTGGCGCGCAGTAATATTGTCGCTCGAAATATTGCGTCCCATGGGGCCGCATCCGAGCGTCATGGACGCCTCGAGATTAGTCGCAAATCCGACGGCACCCTGGCTCGTCGGTGCATTAAGTATGATTCGGTTGCTCGGCTTCTCGAGCGCGAAGGCGGTCACCACTTCTTCGCTGCGCGTGTGAAGCCCGAGCGTGTGCCCATCGCCGCCGAACTCGAGAATCTGCTTCGCGCGCTCGCAACCTTCACGCCAGTCGCGAACCACATACCACGCGAGGAGCGGCGTCAGAATCTCGCGCGAAAGCGGATATTTGGGTCCGACGCCCTCGAGTGGCGCCAGCAACACCGTCGTATTTTCGGGCACGCGGAAACCCGCCATGGCGGCGAGCTTCACCGGCGCCTGACCGACGACCTCGGGATTCATCAGCTCGCCGCGAATGCAAATTTTCTCGAGGGCCTTGACCTCCGCCTCGCTACAGAAGTGCGCGCCCTGCCGGCGGAACTCCTCCTGCACAGCGCCCGCAATTTCGCGATCGACGATCACCGCCTGCTCGCTCGCACAGATCGTGCCCCAGTCGAATGTCTGCGATGCAACAATGCAGCGCACGGCGTGGACGACGTCGGCCGTGCGCTCGATGTAAGCGGGCGCGTTGCCCGGCCCCACGCCGTACGCCGGCTTCCCCGACGAGTAGGCCGCCTTCACAAGCGCCGAGCCGCCCGTCGCGAGGATCACGTCGGTGAGCGAGTTGCGCATCAGCTCGTTCGTCGCCTCGAGCGACGGCGCCGAAAGGCACAAAACCACACCCTCGGGCGCCCCCGCACGGACGGCCGCCTCCTCAAGAACGCGGCAAGTCTCGCGAACGCATCGCACCGACCGCGGGTGCGGCGACATCACAATCGTGTTGCGCGCCTTGACTGAAATAATGGCTTTGTAAAGCGCCGTCGACGTCGGATTCGTCGTCGGGATGATGCCGGCCACGACGCCGAACGGCGCCGCCACTTCCCAAATGCCGGCAGCGTCGTCGCGCCGCACGATCCCGACGGTCCTCAGATCCTTGATCGATTCCCACAGAAACTCCGTCCCGAAGAGATTCTTGAGCGTCTTGCTATCGACGCGGCCATAACCCGTCTCCTCGACCGCGAGCCGCGCCAACGCCTCCGCGGCGCGGGCACCGGCGTCGACCATCGCCTTCGTGATGCGATCGATGGTCGCTTGGTCGAACTGCTCGAGCTGCTTCTGCGCGGCAGCGGCGCGGCGGAGGAGGGTTCGGACCTCCTGAATCGACTGGAGGTCGCGGTCGAGGTCGGCCATGGGCGGCGCGATTCTCCGTGGGCCGCCGAGGCGGTCAAGTCATCGCGGTGGCCCGACGGGGCACGCGCGGCGCTCAGCCTTGGATTAGGAAGAGCACGACGCCGAGCGCGATCGTGATGACGACGAGCGCCATGCCCCAGGCGAGGCTCGAGGCGGCGCTCGGCTTGTGATGGAGCTCGAGGCCGCAGGTCTCGCACCAGAGCGGGGCGGACGCCGAGCGGTCATCGCTCAGGTGATACGCCGTGCCGCAGTTTTCGCAGACCAGTGCGAGCCCTTCCCCCCAACGGCGGCTAGGGTGGTCGTCGGCTGCGACGTTACCGGTCGGCGTCGCGCCGAGCGCGACCGCCGAGACGGAATCGGAGTCGGATAGAACGGGAGACGAAGTAGACACGCGAGCCCCTCCGGGAATCCGGAATCACCGACAAGTTGTCTCCAGCCGTTCCGGGCGAATGCCCATGAACCGCGAACCTGAGTGGCGCAAATGTGCCGTCCCTCACCGCAGATGCGAACGGATTTTTTTGGATCTTTATCTGCGTCCTAGGACGTTGGGCCACGGGGGGTTGTGTTCCGTGGCTGTAGGCGAGGCTCGAGCCATGTCGAAGCTCACAGCCCGCAGCGAAAGTCCTCCGAGCCGCGCACGCGAGCTCTTGGCGGTCTCATCGTCGGACCGCCTCGGCGGAGTTCCTTGGCTACGACTGCGGCGGTCCTCCTTGATCTCGGCAGAAATCCTCGTGTTCGCAGTGCGACGCACCCGACCGAGCGGCTGGAGCATTTTTGGCACGGGTAGCTAAGGTCGAGCGGAGCCTCGAGATAGCGTCATAAAGGCGCGATTTCACAGCCGACACCGGCAGCTCGAGGTCCTGGGCGATTTCTGGGCGCGAGAGATTCTCCGAATACCGCTGGCGAAGAAGCTCGTGCCGCGCTGGGGTCAGCGCCGCAACGGCCGCAGGCAGAAGGCCTTCCTGTTCGAGGCGGTCAGCGTGGGTCGAGGGCCTGGAGGACGTTCCAAAAGTGCTCCGCAAAGCGAGCGGGAGGATTCGTCGCCCAGCGCAAGAAGCCTCGCCGCAGGCGTAGCCATGGAGTTCCGACGAGGATGAGGCGACGCAGCAATGGGCGACGAGGCCCGCGCGGAGCTCGGATAACTTCTGGAACGTCCTCCTTGAGCGTGCCGGAGAGTGCACGGGCATCGCGCGCGCTCGGCGGAGACTTCTCGGTGCGGCGGCTAGCCGCGCGGCGGCGAATGCACGCGTTGCGCGTGCAGCGGTAGAGCCAAGTCCGAAGGTGTGCCGGCGCCTCGCGTTCGGCAAGCAACGCTGCGAATACGTCCTGAACCGCGTCCTCCGACTCCTTGGGATCGCTCAGGAGCGCAGTCGCATATCGCAGCCGCCGATCTCGATAGTTGAGAACCAATGCACGGGCCGCAGCGGAGTCGCCTCGTCGGAGCACTTGCAACAGATCCTCGGCACCGCGCTGCTCGCTCATCGTTGGCGACTCCCCACAAATTCGAGAGCCGGATCGATTGAGTAGCGAATACCCGTTCCGCCGTCAATGACGTCGGCGGAAAGAGTTGCATCCGGAGAGCGCCCGAGGACCTCGCAGGCGAAATCGTAAGAATCATATGTGCCGGCATAACGATCGCTTCGACGCGCCAGTCGGGGCCGCGCCACGCGGTGCGCTCCCGCCGGATGACGGCGATCCTACAAATTTTATCTATTGCTTCGTGCGAAACGCACCAAGGAAGATGTCCGTGGCGCTGAAGCACCCAGCGTCAAGGAGAATGACGGTTGGACTCGTATAGTGGTATGTCTTCGGATTGCTCTACCGCGAGAGGACCAAATAATGCCGGGGGTGAACTTCTGAGCCGGCAGCTTCCATTGTGGAGAGAAGCGCGCGGAGAATGCTTCGATCGCCTCACGCTCCTCTTTCGACCAACGGGCGGAAAGCTGGGGAAAAAGAGCGCGATCGGCAAGCGCGCCCTCCGGCGAACTCCGAAGAGCAGGGTCGTCGGCCCCGCAGAGCGGAAACATTCACAATCGCGGGCGGCTTCCCCGGTGCCATGAAGTAAGGAAAGAGCCGCAGCAGCGCGTCTCGCGACCCTCCGCCATTCCCGCGCACATCGATCACGAGGCCGCGGCTCCCTCGGAACTGTGACATCCACCGATCGACGCCGTCGAGCAGCGCGGGCTCCGACTCCATGCGTGCGATCCGCAGATAGCCAATCCCATCCTTCAGGAGCCCGCTCTCGCGGCGAGGCCATTCGCCATAGGTTGGCTTCGTGTCGGAGATGGCAAGGTGCACCGTGCGCTTCGAACGCCCATCCTCGCTCTCCAGGCTCACCTCCACTTGCGGCGAAGGCGGCCGGCCGGGCTGCTTCCGAAGATGCTCGATATACCTCAATCAACGAATGCCTCGGAGCCGCTGAAGCGTCGGCGAGCCAGGATTCGACCGGCAGCCCGTCGAGATGAGTAATATATGGATGCTCCACGACGATCCACGCGGTTCGATCCGCGCGAAATGCCGCAAGTCGCTCGCCGCAATCGTCTACGAGGAATGGCGGGTAGCCGCGTAATGAATAATGATCCGGAAAGCCCTCCAAGCGCGCATGACCGTCGCCGAAGGAGCTCAAGAACGTGACGAGTTGAAACGCGAAGGTCTGCACGCCAATGCGCTCCCCGAGTCCAGCGCGGAGGGCGTCAAGAGCGGCGCGAAAGGAGAATCCCGAGAGCTCGGCGTAGGAGAAATCGCGCTCGATCGCTTTCGCGAGCGCATCGAGATCGGCCTCGGCGTCCGCGCGGGCGAGTGCCAGAGCGCTCGAATGGCTTCGCGGCCCTCCATCCCGCTCGTTGCGCCGCGCCGCCCATAGCGCTCTCCGATTGGCCGAGGTCATCGGCACATCTTTGAGCTCACTTTTCTCTCCGGACTCGAGGTCAGGCACCTCGATGCGTATCGCTTCGGACGGCGCGCACCCATGCGGGTCAGCACCTCGACCAGATCTTCCACAAATCGCTTGCGCCACTTGGTGGGCCACTCCTTCTCACAAAAGTCGAGGATCGAGCCGACGGATCGTTCGTCGATCGACTCGATGCCCCACCATCGCTCGTCGATTTGTGCTTCGACGGCGTTGCCGTTCCAGCGGAGAGCAGAAAACGGAGAGAGCGTTGGGTGCCGATCTTGCGCCGGAGCTGCCATGAGGACGACAGCAAGAGTGAGGGAGCACGAAGCCACGTGTCGCTGCGGTCTCATGGTCGGAAGAGCATGGCCGGCACAGAGCGACGATCGCGGCCCACCGCTCACCCCCGAGAAGCCGCTCAGCGCCGCGGGCGCTCTGTCGCTGGGCGACGCGAGTGATTCCAAAGGCGCGGACGAGGCTTTAGCGTCCGGTCAAGGAGCGTCTCTTCCTCCTCGGGCGAGAACATCTCCTGGGCCAGCACCGGCTCGGCGTGTCCCGCCAGGTTGAGCGCAACCGCAATGCTTACCAAAGTCACAATCGCTGAAGTACCACCATAGGAGATCAGCGGAAGCGCGATGCCGGTGGTGGGGAAGACTCCAGTCGCCACTCCCATGTTCACGAGAGCCTGCGTCCCGATTTGTACGGCGATGCCGACAATCGCGAGCCGCGAGAACGACTCGCGCACGCGCAATGCGAGAATCAATAATCCAGCGGGGAGCGCCGCCTCTAGGAAGAGCACCACGAATGCGCCCACGAGGCCGAACTCCTCCGCAATCACGGCGAAGGCAAAGTCGGTGTGTCGTTCCGGAAGGAGATCGCGCTGATTCTGTGGTCCTTCCGCCCAGCCGTAGCCGAAGAGCCCGCCGGAGCCGATGGCCACCATCGAGCGGTGGAGGTGATAGCCCTGGGCCTGCTTCTCGGCCGCGGTCATGGAACCCTGGCGAAGCCACATTTCGATGCGGTCGCGCTGGTAGCCGTGAAGACCATATAGAACAAGGAGTGCTGCGCCCGTCACGAGGAGCGCGCCCACAATCAGCAAATGGCTGCGCTTCGCGCCCGCGATAGCCACAATCGCGAGCGCCGAGGGAATGAATACGATCGCCGTCCCGAGGTCGGGCTCCTTCAGGATCAGCGCCGCGGGCACGGCAGCCGCGGCGAGTGCACAGAGAACGCCGCCGAAGCTCTCGGCCCGCGCGCGGATGGCACAAATCCGCGCAATGGCAAGCGACGCGGCCAGCTTCGCGAGGTCGCTCGGCTGGAACCGCAGGAAGCCGCCGATCTCAAGCCAACGACGGGAGCCGTTCACGACGCGGCCAAAGAGAAGCACCGCGATGAGCATGGCGGCACATGCAACATAAAATCCGTAAGCTTGCGCGCGAAGCCAGCGCGGGCGAATCCAAAAGGCAACGAGGCAAGCCGGAACTCCAAGGGCGAGGCGGCCCGCCTGAAGCGTGAAATAGCTCGAGGATTTCTCGGACGCGTGGTCGACGCTCGCGCAGACGACGAGGCCGATGGATGCGAGCGCGGCCGCAGCAGCCACAACGACGATGGCCGGAGCGCCGAGGCGCTCGCGGGCGATGGCGAGCCTTTCTGTGAGCTTCACGGCCGCAGATAAGGTCTCAAGGCGCCGCTCGAAAGGAGGGCGCGGGCCATCGGTGTAATGTCCTTGCCGTGGATCGGCACGCGCTCCACATACATAGCGAACGCAACTCTCGGCGCGTCAAACGGCGCGTACCCGGCAAACCACGCGTGGTTGTCGACTCCCTTGGCGTCGACCTCCGCAGTGCCGGTCTTGCCAGCCGCTCCGAGCTCGAAGAGACCCGAATCGCGCGCCGTGCCACGGTGCACGACGGCACGGAGCGATTCCCGAAGAATGGACAGATTCTCGGATGAAATGTGAAGATCCACTCCCTCGCGCAGCGGAAGCTCGAAGCTGCCCACGGACCGAACGGAGCGCAGCGGCCGAAGCCGCCCATCGGAGGCGATGGCACCATAGAGGCGCGCGACCTGCAGCGGCGTGACGGTGAGGGTGTAGCCGATGCCGAAGCGTCGCAAAAGCTCCAGATCTTCCGACTGCAATTCCAGCGAGCCCGGCACTTCGATCGGACTGAAGCCGGTTGGCGAGCCGAAGCCGAATCGGCGCGCCGAGTCCTGGAGGGCGGTGCGGCCGAGCCTCTCTCCGAGCCAGCCGAAGTAGACATTACAGCTCACTTCCATGGCGGTCCGGAGATCGATTTCGCCATGGTGCCCCTCACATTTGAGAGTTCCGATGACTCCCCCGCATAGATGCTTGGTCGAGGGATCGACGATGCCTCGCTCAAGAGCGGCGATCGCAGTCACCACCTTGAAGACGGAGCCGGGCGCAGGCGGATAGTACGGGTGAAACGCGCGGTGGCTGAGCGGCTTGGCGCGGCTGCGCGGATCCTCGTCGACACGGCGGACGGCGTCCCATCGCGCCGGATCTTTGAGGTCGTCGCGCGTGTAGCTCGGCTGAGCGGCCGCCGCGAGCACATCCCCCGTCGCGACGTCCACAAGGGTGATCGCCCCGCGGATGGGCTGGCCGGGCAGAGTCGGCAGCCCGGAGCGGAGCACGCGCTCACACGCCTCTTGAAGCTCGAGGTCGAGCGTGAGCGTCACGTCGCGGCCGTTCTCCGGTGCCTTCGACTGGACGCGCTCGGCCTCACCGCCGCGCCGGCTCACAAGCTCAATTTTCCATCCCCGCGTGCCTCGCAACACATCTTCATACTGGAACTCGATGCCCGATTTCCCGGAGACGTCGCCCGGAGTGTATTGTTCTTCGCGGAGCTTCCGTCGAAGATCCGTGAGCTCCTGCTGCTGCTCCTCGGTCGGCGAGAGCAGCCGCGCCAGCTCCTCGACGCGCTGGCGCGATTGCTCCGCCTCCGCCAGCTCGTCGTCGGCCGGCCGCGCGACGGTTCCCACAAATCGAGGCAGGATGGGCTCGCGGTAGCGCCGCGTCATGCTCTCGGAAACGGAGAAGCCGGGAAGCCGGTCGGGCCGCGCGGCAACGAGCTCAGCAGCCTCGTAGGAAACATCACTCATAAATCGCTCAAGCCACACTTCCCGCTGCCGGCGGCGCTGCACGCGCTCCTCCGCCGTGTCCTCGGGGTCGAGGGCGCCGGAGCCCCCGCGCTCGCGCAGCCGAGAGATCCGAACTTCCACATCCTGCAGGATCCGCAGCCGCCGCGCGTCGATCTCACCGAGTGTCGTGCCGGCGGCTCGGTCGAGCAGCGCGTCGAGGCGCGCCAGGTCGTCGCGCCCCGCGGCGAGGCGCGCCGGCAGCTCTGCGATTTTTGAAGCGTACAGTTCAGAAATCGGTCTGTTGCTCCGGTCGGCGACCTGCGCCGCGAGCTGGCGGCCCTGCGCCCTGTCGAGCCTCAGCAGCGCGGCCAGCGCCACGCGCGCCGCGGAGCGTTCGCTGCGAATCCATACATTGGCGATCTGTGCAGGCGTGACGGCCCCGATGGAGACCGCCGTGCCCTCGGGATTCGCCGCAATCTCCGAGTGAGAGACGATCCTCCCCTCGAGAATGGATCGCACTGAAGCGGCTTGTCCGAGCGGATGGCGCGACCGAAATGCTGCATATTCGAAGTCGAGCGCGAAGCTGTCTTCGTCGACAGCGATGGGGCGGCCAAGGCGGTCGAGGATCGCTCCTCGCCGGAACGGGATCGTCGTGAAGCGGGCTCCGAGGGCGTCTCCCTCGGAGCGCCACTCGTCGGCGTTCACCACCTGCATGGCAAACAGCCGCAGCGCCAGCACGAAGGCGCCCGCAGCGAGAATCGCCAGCAGTGCAACAATCCTCTCGCGCCCCATCATGTTACGAATCCCCGAATCGCCGCTCGAGCAGCCGGCGCGTGATGGGCAGCGCCCGAAGCGCTGGCGCGAGAATCATGGTGAGCGCCGCCGTAGAGATCGCGCCTGCGAGGATCGGTCCCCATGTAGTGCCGGTGAGGCCGCGGGCGCGCTCGGCACCGACGGCCGCGGAGCCGATGAGAAGTGCGCCGACGAGCCCGACGCCCGCAAGGACCGCCGGATGCTCGCGGAAGAAGTAACGTCGTGTCTCGAGGACGAGAAGCCCGAATGCGAGAGTCGCTCCGAAGGCACTCATCGGCTCCGCCATCGAAGCGGGAAGCCGGAGCAGCGCGAGGACCACCGTGGACGAGACCACAATTTCACGCCGACCGAGAAGTGCAATCGCCGCGACGAGCGCCAGCGCGAAATCGGGAAGCCAGTCGCCAAGGGGTGCACGCGCCCGCGCCAGAGCGACGAGCTCGACGAGCAGGAGCGCCGGAAGGATCCGAAATATGAGTCTCAATTCTGGGACTCCCGCGCGATCGCAACAAATGCGGAAGTGACTTCTGCGCCGCGGAATGGGCGCGCCACAAAAAGGCGCCCCTCGACGATCCGCGCGTCGCCGATCCGAAGCCCCTTGGGCACGCTGAACTCACCGTTGCCGGTGAGGAGCGGGCCGGCGGCCTGCGACGGAAGAGCGACCGTGCCCGAGACCGGGACCAGCTCGATGCCGCCCTCGACGGCGGCGATCGTTCGAACTCGGCCGAGCGGCAGTGGGCGCCCGGTGGGAGGCAGGAGAATCGCGTCGACCTCGAATCCGGGGTCCTCGGCGCATCGCGCGCGCACGGTGGGGCCGCCGGCGCGCGCGATGCGCCCGACGAGCCAACCGTCGAAGGCCACCGCGGCGCCGCGCAGCGGTGCAGCCCGCTTCGCAATGCGCCCCAGCATGGTGGAACGCCCCGGGAGAAGGTCACCCGAAGGAGAAAGATCGACGCGCTCCCAACCGGAGATGCGGTCGTCGACGGGAAACGTGCTGGGGCCATGATCGACCCGCACGATCACCTGGAGCAGCCGCTCCGGCGCACACTCGGGAGGTGGCTCAATCGCCGCTGTCGCGTTCGCCTCGTTACGGCGGAAGGTACCGAGCAGAAATCCGGCGGCGCGGTCGAGGCGGTCGCCGCCTGGTGCGGTGGAAGCTTCCACGGCGGCGCCGTCGGGAATGTCGCGTCGTTGCGCGAGTTCTACGCGTAGGCGACCCGCGCCCGAACCGCGCGCGACGAGCCGCGCCTCAATCGGGGCACGCACGCGAGCACATAGCCGCACCGCGCGATGGGAGGTGAGCCGAACCGTGCTGGAGTTTGCCTCCACCCGATCGACGACGCCGACGAGCGCATCTCCGAACGTTGCCGGATCGCCGACCTCAATCCGCTCGGTGCTGCCGCTATCGAGCGTGAGGCGCGCCTCTTCGGGGTCATAGCTCCGGACATTCGCCGCGACGCCCGGGCGCGATTTGAGCGTCGGGTCGCCCGCAATGGCGTTCTCGAGCTCGCGCCGACGCAGCTCGAGGAGGCTCTCGCTCGCGGCGATCTCGCGCGCGGGCTCGGAGCGCAGACCGCTGCCGAGCGCCATCGCCTCGGCATCGCCCAGCGCCTGGAACGGGAGAGAAAGCCACCCGACGAGCGCAGACGCCGCCCCGTCGGCCGGAGCCAAAGGCACAAATCCGAGGAGCAGGAATGCTCCTGCGGCCGCCGGTGCCCACCACGAAGTTCGGCTCACGGAATAGTGATTCTCATGCGGCCAGCACTACCGGCCGCGGCTTCAGGGGGCGGAACTCGGCCCGTTCCTGCCACCACAATTGCCCGCGGAGCGGGCGGTTCGAAATGTACGGAACTACCGGTCGTCGCCCGACTGGAGCACCTTGGAGAAATCCTCAATATTTTCGAGAAATCGGAGCGTGCCGCGAGCGACGGCGGTGAGCGGATCCTCGGCAACGCGCGCCGGGAGCTGAGTCTCCACTTCAATGGCGCGCGCGATGCCTCGCAGCAGCGCGCCGCCGCCAGCGAGCGTGATGCCCTGGTCGACGAGGTCGGCTGCGATTTCCGGAGGCGTCGCCGCGAGCGTCGAGCGGATGGCGTTAATAATCTGGCGCACGGGGATCATCAGCGCCTCGCGCACCTCCTCGCTCGTGAGCTCAATTTTGCGCGGCATGCCGGTGATCGTGTCGCGCCCCTTCACCTCGACGGCCAGCTCTTCCTCGAGCGGGAACGCCGAGCCGATGCTGAGCTTGATCTTTTCGGCCGTCTGCTCGCCGATGTCGAGATTGTGGTGTTTGCGGCAGTGGGCGATGACTGACTCGTCCATCTCGTCGCCGGCGACGCGCAACGAAGTTGACTTCACCATTCCCGCAAGCGAGAGGACGGCCACTTCGGTGGTGCCGCCGCCGATATCCACGATCATCGAGCCGCGCGCCGCCGTGACGGGCAGGCCGACGCCGATGCCAGCCGCCATGGGCTCCTCGATGAGGAACACGCGGCGCGCGCCGGCTCGCTCGGCTGAATTGATCACGGCGCGCCGCTCGACCGCCGTGATTCCGCTCGGAATCGAGATGACGACCTGCGGCGTCGCCCACTGCCGCCCTTCATGCACTTTTGTGATGAAGTAGCGAAGCATCTTTTCTGTGATCTCGAAATCTGCAATGACACCATTGCGGAGCGGTCGTATGGCCTCGATCCCGCCCGGCGTCTTGCCGAGCATCTCCTTGGCGGCGAGGCCGACGGCGCGCCCCTCGAGCAGCACTTCATTTGTGCCTTTTCGAACCGCAACGACCGACGGCTCGTTCAGGACGATTCCGCGGTCCCTCACACAAACGAGCGTGTTGGCGGTTCCAAGGTCGATCCCCATGTCGGTGGAGAACTTGCCCAGGAACCATTCGAAGGGCTTGAGCATCGGTGCGACCCACCGCAGGTGCCTGCGACGGGGGTTGGTCGGGGTTCAACGAGTCGGGCAAGAGCTTATGCAGACCGCCCAATCGCGCGAGGGAAAAGTGGCAAGAAAGCACAACGCGTTGGGCTGCCAGGTCCCGCGCTCCCCCACATCTTGGCGGGCCTCAGCGCGCCGATGCGGCAACCCCGAAAACGACGAAGGCCGCGACGAGCGCGGCCTTCGAGGTCGAATGGGAGCGCGGCGGTCGCCGGCTCGAGCGCTTCGCACTACTCGCCGGTCAATCCGCCATAGGGGCTGGCGGCCATCACCACGAGAACGATCGAAACGAGCAGGCTTCCGGTCGTGAGGAGAATCGCGACCAGCTCCCAGTTGGTTGCCGGAGCGGCGGCGGGAGCGTCTCCCATCTCCGTGTCGGCATCCGGTTCACGCTTGGCGGCCATGTTCTTTGGCTCCGAGGGTTGGAGTGAAGTCGTTCAGGAGGGCTGGGAGGAGGCGTCTAAAAGAGACGGGTCGTTGCCACGTCGCCCGCCTCGATCCGCCGGCCGGGGGCCAGCTTCGTGATGCGCGCCGTCGCGAACTTGTTCTCGAGGTACTCGACGATCGCCTCACCCTTGTATTCGCTGCCGCGATAGATCGAGAAGCTGTAGCCCTTCTTGACGTTGCTGTCGGAGCCGACGCTGAGCTGGACGAGCTGGTTCGCCACATCGGTGACATTGCCCGTGATCAGCGGCGGCGCAGCCATCACTTCCGAGAGCGGAATCGACGTGCGCTCGGCGTAGACCGCGAGGGCCGTCTCGGCGCCGCTCAGCTTCTCGCCGAGCTCGTTGACCTTCGCCATGAGCGAATTTGACTTGGCGTCGAGCTGCTTGTTGGCCTCGCGGGCCGTCGCGAGCTCGTTCTCCGCGTTCTCTTGGGCCTTGCGGGCGTTGTCACGCTCTTCGCGCATCCCGTCGATCGACTTGTTGGCGTCGGTGAGCTGCTTCTGGAGCGAATCGATGTTGCTCCGGAAGTTGTCGAGGTCGGCCGCGATTTTCGCGAGCTGCGTGCGCTGCTCGCCCATCGTGTTTTCTGCCGACTGGACGCGGGCTTTCAGCTCCTCATTGGCGCCAGCGACCTGGGCCTTCGCCGTCTCGGCGTCGGACTTGGCCTTTTCGGCGGTGGCACGAAGGGCATCTTTGGCCGCGATCTGCTCATTGAGAGCTTTCTTGTCGGCTTCGGCGGTGCGAACCGCCGTCTCCCACTTCGTCTTATAGTTGTCCATCTTCTTGAGGAGCATGATTCCCGAGAAGAGGAAGCCTCCGGCGAGGAGGAGGTTCACGATGACGAACAGCCTTCCGATCGTGCTCATATTGTCCGGCTGGAGTGAGAGGTCCGGCTGAAAAAGGGTTCCGGCGGAGTTGCCTGAGGGTTGAACCTAGAAACCACCCAGACCCAGGCAACCATCGAAGTCGAGCCAGCGCCACAGGGGCAGCGCCGAGCGACCGAAGGCCACCGGATGTCCAGGAGGGGCGCGGAGTCTAGCGAGGATGCCGAATCGGTCAAGGTGACTTCGCGCCACGGCGGCGCAACGTCCAGGCGCCGACGAGGGCGACGGCGGCCAGGAGCTTCCAGGGGAGGTCGCCGACGAGCGCGTAGACGGTCGATGGCGCCTGGGTCGGAATCGGAGGCTTCACCGTGAGGACGCCTTCGATTTCGCTGCGGCGCCCGTCCTTCACGAGAGCTTCGACGAGAGCGCCATCGGGGCCAACCACACAAGAAACTCCCGTATTGGTGCACCGCACGACGGCGCGGCGCGTCTCGATGGCGCGGAAGGCGGAGTAGGCCAGCATGTGATCCATCTCGTAGGAGTCGGGGAACCAGCCCTCGTTCGACAGCACGATGTGAAAGTCACAGCCGGTGGCCGCCGCGTCGCGGTACGGCCGCGCGAAGGCATTATCATAACAAATCGAGGGGCTGAGCCGGTCGGGCCGCTCGACGCCCTCGCGCCGCAGCTCCAGCACGCGCGCGCCCGGCCCCGGCGCCATGTCGAGCATCATTCCGGCGGTGAAGGGATCGAGGGCGCGCCGCAGTGAATCGCCGATGCCTCCCTCGGGCAGCAGCGGCAGGCTCTCGCTCCCGGGCACGAGATACATTTTGTCGTAGCGGCCGACCTCGCGATCCTTGGCATCGTACAGAATCGCGGAGTTGCGCGGACGGGCCGACTTCGGGTCTGCGCCAGGACCATACAGAAACACGCCGGAGAGCAGCCACGGCTTGCGCCCGAGGCTGCGGCGCAGGCGCGCGAGGAATGCGCGCTCATCGCGCTGCGCCTCCCGCACGAGGTACGGCATGGCCTCGTCCGAAGGCAACAAATTCACGTCGGGCGCGAGGTCGCGCGCGATCCACGGGGGCAGCATCGTCTCGGGGATGACCACGAGGTCCGGCTCGGACGCCGCCGCCTGGCGCGCGAGGCGGAAGAGCCGGCCTTCCAGCTCCTCCAGGGAGACGGGGTTGTCTTTGAGGCTTTGCGGAATATTGGGCTGTAAGCATGCAATGGTCGGCCCCTCGGCAACGGGGCCGACGGCGCGCCGCAGAGCGCCGCCAGTGAAGGCCCCCGCCGCGAGGACGGCGGCGACAGCGACCGCCGGCACGAATCGGGGCGCCTTGCGCCCGCCCGCGAGGGCGTCGACGAGGGCGCCGCTCGAAGCGGCGAAGAGGAAGCTCAATAAAAGAGGCCCGCCGAGGGAGGCGAGCCCCGCCAAGTCGAGCCAGGGGACGGCGTCGTAGCCGAGCCACGCCCACGGGAACGGAAACGGCGGCAGGGAGCGCACGAACTCCGAGGCGGTCCAGGCCGCGGGCAGCGCGAGCGCCGCCGGCAGCGTCGTCCGCAGGCGGCGGTACATCCAGCCGGCGAAGCATACAAAAATCGGTGCGAGGATCGCGACGGGGATGAACGCGGCCAGCGTGATGCGCGAAAGCCACCAAACCGTCGGCACGAAGAAGACCACACCGCACACATAATCTGCGGCGATGCGGCCGGCGCGCGACGCGGCGCGCTCGGAGGCGACAGCCCACGGCACAAGCGCACAAAAAGCCAAAGGCCACAAACCGGGCCCCGGCACGGCCGCCGCGAGAAGCGCTCCCGATGCGGCGCCGCACGCCGCCGCTGCCCATGCGCGCACGGATCGCCTCAGATGGGAAGGTAAGAAATCGGAGAGCCCGGCGCTGGCACGCAGTCGATGGCGATGCGTGCGAGCGCGTTGGCGCGCGCGAGCTCGACGAAATCGGCGCTGCTCGTCCAGGGAATAAAAGTGAGCTTCCCGTCGGTGACGCGCGCCGGCACGAACTGCTCGCGGTCGCCGCCCTTCGCGGGCCCGCCCGCCACGACGGCCGTCTCGAAGCGCGGCCCGGGCATCCGCCCCAGCAGCTTCTCCAGCGACGGGCGCACCATGAGTTCGAACATCACAAAAGACGAAACCGGATTGCCGGGCAGACCGAAGGCGAGCACGTCGCCGCGCCGGCCAAACCAGATGGGCTTCCCAGGCTTGACCTTCACTTTATGGAAGCCGCCGGCGAAGCCGAGCTCACCCAGCACGGGTGCAACAAAATCGTAGGCGCCCATGGAGACGCCGCCGGTCAGCACGAGCACGTCGGCGCGGGCCGCGGCCGCGTCGATCGCGCGCCGAATCGTCTCGCGCTCATCGCGCAGCACGTCGACCGATGCAACGATTCCGCCCGCGCGCTCCACCTGGCAGGCGAGCATCACGCCGTTGCTGTCGCGGATCATGCCGGGACCGGGTTCGGCGTCGGGGGGCACGAGCTCATCGCCCGTCGAGAGCACGGCCACGCGCGGCCGCGGATGGACGCGCACGCGCGGCGCGCCGAAGCTCGCGCAAACGGCGATCTCCTGCGGACGAAGAAGGGCTCCCGGCTCGAGCAGCCGCTCGCCGCGCCGCACGTCCTCGGCGCGAAAACGCACATTTTCGCCGGACTGGACCGCAACTGTGAGGGTCACGATTTCGCCATCGGTTTTTGTGCGTTCCACCATGACGACGGCGTCGGCCCCCGCTGGAATCGGCGCGCCGGTATAGATCGCGGCGCACTCGCCCGCGCCGACGGGGCGCGCGAGCGGCTCACCCCCGGGACGCTCCTCGCCGAGGCGGCGCAGCCGCGCGCCCGGAGAAGTGCAATCGGCGGCGCGCACGGCGAATCCGTCCATGGCGGAGCGGTCGAAGGCCGGCATGTCGGCGTCGGCGTCGACGGACTGGGCGAGCACGAGGCCGCCCGCGCTCGCGACGGGGAGCTCGCGGACCGGCGCCTGCGGCACCAGCGCGAGCACGCGCGCAATCGCTTCGTCGTAGGTCAGCACGCGGGCGGATCTTAGCGAGGCGTCTTCGATCCACTTCGCACGCGACTAGAGCGCGAACGCGGCGCACCCTTCTTTCCGTGACAACCCACCACGAAATCGAGGTCGGTCACAGGATTGGAAGCTCGGCGCCATCCGACCGGGCACTCTTGGAGCGTGCTCTCATGGTGGCCGTCGAGATCCCCGGCGGCCACTGCGCGGATCGAACGGGCGCCCGAACCCGTCGACCGCAGGCCGAGGAGTGAGCGCATGACGAATGCCGGGACCGCGCGTCGCGGCGTTCGTCGTCTTCCGCTTGGAATGCCGAAAGCACCGGTCGTCGGTCTTTGGCTGTGCACCCCCGGATTCTGCCGTTGATTCCCTTCCATGGGGCGGCGCGCTGCGCTGCTTCGATTCGCCGGAGGCACAAATGATACGTGTTCTTCTTGGAGCTGCTCTCGCGCTCCCCTTCTATTTCCTTCTCGTCCCCGCCGCGCGCCCGCTCGAGGCGGCGGCACCGGCCTCGTGCAATAATCCGCTCCCGCAGGAGCCGATTCTTGTGCACGACACCACGGGCTTCTCGTTGGGCGGTCCCATTCATATTCACTTTTCGCTCTATGCGAATGGACTCGCGACGCTCGCCCATGGCCCGGGACCGGGGCTCATCGGCGGCGACGGAAAAGCGGACTTCACGTCGGTCACGCCGGCCGAGGCCATGGGGCTCCTCCAGGACCTCATCGCGCTGGGTGCCTACAACCAATGCGACCTCGACGACCTCGTCGCCGATCTCCCGCTCACGACCGTGACCGTCTTCCGTGGCCTCACCGACGCGCGCGCCCATACATTTAGCTTCTGGTGGGCCAGCACACCGCAGCTCCTCGCCATGGAGGACCGAATCCAAACATTCATTCAGACGACGTTCCCCAACTTCTAGCGGGAACGCCGGTGAGTTTTCTGTAAACCCTCACCGATCCCGGCGTCACGGAGCGGGCGATCCACCTCAGAGTCGCTGCTCGGTGCCGTTCTCAGGGTGTGCGCAGAGCCTCGTACTCGGCGAGGCTCTGCGCCGGTTTATTCTCTGGCGAATGAGTCGGGTTGGCTCGTGCGCCTTCGATCCGATAAGTGCGGCTAGCGCGTGCGCTCTCTATCGATTCTTGGGGTTGGCGCGTGGAGGACGTTTCAAAAGTGCTCCCGGTGCTTGCACTGGTGCTACGCACTGCGAGCGCGAGGAATCGTCGCCCAGCGCACGGAGCCTTTGCCCAGGCGTAGCCATGGCGTTACGACGAGGACGAGGCGACGCCGCGAGGGGCGACGAGGCCCGCGCGCAGCTCGGATGACTTTGGAAACGTCCTCCGTGCGCCAACCGGTCGCGGGAGCCGTGGCCCCGCGAAGCTCCGAATTGCGGGTCGGTTTCTTCATCCGCGCGCGCATGCGCGCGCAAATGGTTCGGCGCTTGCGCCGACCCTACTTATCGATCGAACATCAACGCTATGGGGCGCGGGGATCGCCCACGCCGATCTCGCTCGCGCGCTGGAGTCTGCGCAGCTCGAAGCATGCCACGAGCAGCTCATCGTGTGCCGACTTAGCCGCGCCGCACAGCTCTTCTGACTGCGAAACCCGCGTGGCGCGGAACGCGGCAGCGCCCTCGAGAGATCAAAAATGACGGCGCACTACTCTCGCCTGCGTACCGTCAAGTTCTGCAGATCGAGTGGGTCGCTCTCTACATATTCCCGAGCGGTCATCTCGTCGAGTGTCACGACGCGTTGCTGGATAGCGTGCCCTTTCCGCGCTGCTTCCGCTCGGATCGGCTTCATCCAACTCTCGCACATCTCCTCGATCAACGCTATGGACGGAGAAGCATCCTGGTCGACGACGAAGAGAAATTCAATATTGCTAGACGCGGCATTCCGTTCAGGTTCGGCGCGAACTCGGGTCTCACTCAAGGCACGAGCGATCGTCCCTTCCTCGCTTGCCTTGTCATGTTTCTCCAGGAGCCGCTTCCTAAGCGGCGAAACAGTTTCCGTGAACCAGTCGGGCGCAGCAATTCGCGAAAACTTCCGTTGAACTGCAAATTGAAACCTCCTCGAGTCCACATCTGTAATGCATCCACGAATACGCTCGCACACCAGAAGACACTCTTTCTCCAACGTCATAAGCCTTAAGAGATCTCCCAGGAGCCTCCGCTCGCCGAGCCCAGGAACGTGAACAAGGTTCATCAGCCGCATCCGCTTCGCGAGGTCGTGCGTTTCCTTGGACACCTCCACGAGCGGCGCCACGACGATGTTCGGCTCGGTCTCGATCTTGCGCACGATGTCGCAGGTCTGCGAGACCACAATAAATCCTGGCACATCCTGCTCGCCCGCCTCGATCCAGTCTTCCGGCTCTTCACCGGCCTGATCTCTCAATACGCCGCCCAGAAAACGAGAGGGCTGCACCACGCAGTCGCCCTGCCGCCAGATCTCCAGCGGGCTGCGCAGTATCCCTTCGCCTTTCTCCTCCGGGTCCAACACGGAAATCACTCATTTCGATTTTTGGTCTTGCGCTTCGCCGCGCGACGCAGCCGCCGATCGATTGTTTGCGGCTCGGGCACTGCGTCGAGGAGCTCCCAGGGTCTCAGGACGGGGCGTCGAGACAACTGTGCGTTCGCAGAGAACGGCACCGATTGGGAGACAAGACCTCGTCCTCGACCCAGCAGTGCCTTGGCGTCCTCGAATCGCGCGGCCCGAAGGAATTTGTAGGCAGACTTGCCGTCTGCATGCTTGCGCAAGAGTGCGGCGCGCGTCGCACCGCCGAATCCTCGATTCACAAAAAGAATCGCGGCATGGATCCCGCGCACTTTCTGCTCATTCTCGGGGGCGATTGATTCGCCAGCGGCCCAACTGTGGACGGCACGGCGTGAAACGCCGCTCAGATCGGCGATCTCCTCCCAGGTAAGCCCGCCGACTCGCCGAATACTCTGAAGTACATACGGGATCGATGGCTGCGCGCACATCGACGGCCCAGCGCCCGATGGAATGCGCAGCTCCCACAACTGTTGAGAAGAAGCTTCGACGCTCGAGGTGAGTCCAGCGTGCGTCGCAACGAGGAGCCCAATCGCGAGTACACGATTCGGCTTGCGCGCACCCGCCGAAGACCACTCCGCTTTCGCGATTGTCTGAATGCTACTCATATCGAGCCTCCAAAATGCCTCAGAAATTCGTCCTCCACGCACCAGCGGAACATCGTGTAGGAGCGGGCAGCCATGGACCGCGCCCTTTCAACGAGGAGCGCCGGCTCAAATTCCATGGGCGCGGCAGTCGAGACATCCAGATCCAAGATCCAGCTATGACGATCGATCACTGGAAAGACAGCAGCATCTACTGTGACTTGTGGCGGCATCCAGCCCCAGCGCGCCAACAGAAATCCTTCGGGCACTTCATACAGTGACTCCGTAATGCAATGCCCGGAGCGCCCGCCATGAAGCAAGGGAGTAGTTCCGAAAACTTCCGGACGGAGCAGGCCTCCGAGTTGCTCTGCAGTCGTTTCCGTGATTCGATCGGAGTATCGGACGCCGAGCCGATCGACCGACGTCGGCCCAATGAGGCGATAGAGCGCCTCCAAGATCGCAGCGAACCGCGCCATGAAATCACTGCGGGTGACATATGAGGTGGTTTCCAAAGTCACAAAACTGTGAGTCAACACCACGATCCACTTCTGATCAGAGTTCAAGAATCGCCAAGCGACAGCTGTCGAGGTCGACGCCACCCCCTCCGAGCCAAAGTTCCAGGTCTGCGATGTCTCCGGCTGGAGATGGGGGTAGTCGCTGCGGATCGCCTCCTGAAACGGCCCGACGAAATCGGGCCGATTTACCGAAAGCACAGGAGCAAAGCGCACCTGCGCGAGGACACGCTCGAGTGGCGACCGCGAGAGGGCGACCTCAGCAGGAGGCGGTGCGGTAAGCGGGTCGTAGCTGTGTGCCATGGAGGTCTGTCGCTCGCGCGGGCTCAGGATGCCGCGCCTATTCGACTAGAGACTACGCAGCCCTTCAGGCTATGTGAAGTTCGATGTGAAGTACCGCCTCAGTCGTCCTCATAACCTACTTTCAATCAACAAGATAAGCCAATCCCTCTCGTTCAGTCCCACGCCGGCACAAAGCTCCTAGCTGCGTGACAATATTGCGCATCCGGCGGCGGATGAATCCGCTCTCGCGTTCATGAATGTCCTGCTTCTGCCCGTCGATCTCGACGGCCGCGACTTCCTTCAGCGTCCGAATCTTCTGCACCGCGGACGGCTCCACGTCTCCCGAGAGAATCCCGAACCGCTCCAATCGCTTGAGGTTGGCATTCTGCATTCCGTGAAGCTCAACGATGAGCTGGCGAGCCCGTTGGCGCTGATCGGGATCGTTGGCGATCGACTCCTGGAGCGTGACGTGTACACGGATCATGGGCGTCATGGTTGGGTCCTCCCGTGTGGGCTGTATGAGCGAGTCGCCCACCACGCGGCGCGAACTGTAGCACTTGCGATAGGCAGAGGGAACAGGCGCGACACCTCGCCTTATTGTTGTCTTCGGATCCGCCGCCAGCAGGACACGCTTCGCACCCTGGAGGTCACGGGAGTGTGGCGGCTGCCTGAGGAGAGCGAGGCCGGGGCCTCCGCATCGGCCAGGGGGAGCTGACACAGCCACCGCGTAACGCCCGCGCCTGGGCCCGGCAGAAGTCGGAATGCGACACTTCATGCTCAAGCTTGTGGCGGGCGCCGCGATGTTGGCGCCCTTGTTCCTTCCCTCGACGACGGCCGCACGCGGCGGCGGCGGCTACTTTCTTGGGAACTTCCAAGTCACGCTGAAAGCCAACTATTATCCGCAGACCACAAATCCGGCGGATCCGATTTGGAATGATCAGAAAGTCACGCGCACTTACAAGGGAGTCCTGAGCGCGGGCGACAGCGCCGCCACGTTCGGCAGCCTCCTCTCGCTCAGCGGCACGCTCCAGAGCACCGATCCCCTCGGCACGCCGGTCGTGCTCGACCTCGCCGGGATTCGCACAGGCCGCTCGATTCGCCTCGGCTCGCAGCTTTTCTCACAAATCCAGCTCGACGGCCTCCCGCCGAGCTACGAGCTCCTCGGTCGTGTAACGATCAACAAAAACACGCAGCGCGTGACGTCGTTCATCGGCACCCTTGTCCGCTACTCGAGCGACCAGACCGACTTCGTCGGCACCGTCAAAGGCACCTACCTGAACAACGAGATGTAGCTTCCGCGCGCGCGGCGGCGCTCACGTGCCGCGCGCGTCGGTTCCCGCCACAACGGCTGCTACGCTCGCCGCGTGCGACGCCGCCGTCGCGCGCGAGCTCCCGCGGGCACGCCCTCGCTCTAGAGCGGATTGCGCCGTCGCGGTATCCTCTCCGTGACGCGAACGCCGGGTGGCCGATCCGCGCGCTCCACTTCGCAGCTTCCTGTGACAGCCGCATTCCGTCGCTTTCAGTCGCTGCTTTCGGCTCCGATGGCCCCGGCAGCATCGGCGGCGCTCCTGGGGATCGTCGCCTGCGGCCCCTTCGGCGGCCGAACGACCGACGCCCCTGCCTCAAAGCCGGCCGCCGCGTCGCGTCCAGCCGACGCACTCCCCACGACCGCCGAGCGCATTCGCGTCCGCACGCAGAAGCTCCAGCGCGACGCCATCGCCTCCTACCTCGAAACGACGGCCCACATCGAGGCGCTCCGCGAGGCCGACGTCTTCCCGAAGGTGGGCGGCATCGTGCGCGAGCTGCGGGTCGAGGAGGGCGACTCCGTCCGCGCCGGCGACACGCTCGCTGTCCTCGATCAAACCGAGGCACGCATCGCTCTCAAGCAGGCCGAAGTGGCCCATGCCGAAGCGAAACGCGCCGTCGACGAGGCGCAGCTTGCGCTCGACGAATCGCGCTCGAAAGTGGCCCAAGCGAAAGTCGACGCCGAGCAGGCGAAGCGCGATTACGAACGCGACGCCAATCTTGGCGAATCCAAGGATGAGACCGGCCTTCGCATTCTTGCGCCGAAGGTCGTCGAGGCCTCCAAGCTCGCTTGGGATCGCGCCGAGAACGCGCGCGCCCTTTCCGAGTTTGCCGTCCGACGCGCCGAACTCGCCTTCGCGGCGGCGCAGACGGGCCTCTTGAAAGGCGAGTGGGGCGTGAAGCTCGCGCAGGTGCGGCTCGACGACACGGAAGTGAAAGCAACCATTCCCGGCGTCATCTCCGCGCGCACGATCAAGCACGGCGACACGGCGACGGCCGCGTCGAAGATGTTTCACATCACAGATCTCGAAAATCTGCAGGTGAACTTCTTCAGGCCGCAGCGCGATTTGCGGATTCTCGGCGACGGCGTCCAGCGCGAGGTCATCGCCACGAGCGAGGCCATCACCGACGCGTCGACCGGCGAGCCGCGCTCCTTCCTGGGGCGCGTCGAGCGCGTAGCGCCGACGGTCGACCCGCAAAGCGGCTCTTTCAAAGTCACTGTTTCACTCAAGAATTCCGACGGCGCGCTGCGCCCCGGCCTGCTCGTGCGCGTGCGCGTCACCCTCGGCAAGCGCGACGCGGCGTATCTGTTGCCGAAGCGCGCGCGCGTCCTTGAGGGCGAAAAGCCGTGCGTCTTCGTCGTGCGCGACGGCAAGACCGTCCGCATCCCCATTGTGGAAGGCTACTCGGACGAGGCGCGCTTCGAAGTGCGCAACGTCGGCGAGTCGGGGATCCGCCCCGACGACGACGTGGTAGTAGTGGCGAACGTCGACCTCAAGGACGGGCTCTCCGTCACGCAGGAATCGACGGCAGCCGCCCCCGTCGAGCGCTGAGGAGGGTCCCTGTGTCGGAGACACCCTCGAAGGACGCGCCCCCTCTGGGCGGCGGCGCCTCCCGGAGCTTTTATGAGTTCACGGCCAAGCGCCCAGTCGCCATCACGATGGTGGTGCTGAGCGTGATGCTTTTTGGACTCGTCTCGTTCAAGAAGCTCCGCCTCAATCTGTTGCCAGAAGTAAGCTATCCGACAATCACAGTTCGGACCGAGTATCCGGGGGCAGCACCGGAGGACGTGGAGGAGCGCGTCAGCGAGCGGCTGCAGGAGGCGCTCGCCACGACGCCGAACCTCGTGCGCCTCTATAGTGTTTCGCGCGCCGAGACCTCCGACATCGTCCTCGAGCTGAATTGGGGGACGCGCGTCACGTTCGCTATGCAGGACGTGCGCGAGAAAATTGACCGTGTATTCCTGCCGCAGGAGGCGCAGAAACCCATCCTGCTGCGCTACGACCCGAACCTCGATCCGGTCCTTCGGATCGGCGTCTCGGGCGAGCCCGACCTGCGCAAGTTGCGGCGCCTCGTGCGCGACGAGCTGAAGCGCGAGCTGGAAGGACTCCCCGGCGTGGCCGCCGTGCGCGTGCGCGGCGGACTCGAGGACGAAGTGCGCGTCGCCGTCGATACGCGCGAGCTCACCAAACGCAATCTTCCGTTCGACACCGTTGCGAAGCGCCTGCGCGAGGAGAATCTGAACGCTGCAGGCGGCAAGCTGGAGGAGGGCGACACCGAGTTCCTCGTTCGGACACTCAATCAATTCCGCACGGTCGAGGACATCGCCAACGTGGTGCTCACCACTTTTGGTGACGCCGAGGTGCGGCTCAAAGATGTTGCCCGCGTCGAGCCCTTCCACCGCGACCGCGACGTGATTGTGCGCATCGGCGGGGCCGAGGCCGTCGAGCTCGCGATCTTCCGTGAGGCCGAAGCGAATATTGTGGACGTGGCGAAGACCGTGCGAGAGCGCCTCTTCGGAACAGAAGCCCAAAAGAAATGGGTGGCGCAGTACGACGCAGGCGAGATTCAAAGGCAGTGGGCGGAGGCCGACTCCAAATTCGCGGAGAAGCGGGATCCAACGAAAGAGGAGATCGAAGCGCAGGACCGCACCGTGCGTCAGCGCAAGGTGGATCTGGAGTCGAACTCGAGCTTCCTTCAGCGCAAGCTCGGGAACACGCTGACGCTCACGCCGCTATCCGACCAGTCGCGCTTCATTCTGGATGCCATCGACGACGTCAACAGCTCGGCCATCATCGGCGGCGTGCTGAGCGCGCTGATCATGTATCTGTATCTGAAGAAGTTCTTCGATACGGCGATTATCAATCTTTCGGTGCCGATCTCGATCATCGCGGCCTTCGCCCCGATGTATCTTTTCGGCGTCTCGCTGAACATCATGAGCCTCGGCGGGCTCGCCCTCGCCATCGGCATGGTGGTCGACGACGCCACCGTGGCGCTCGAGTCGATCACCCGCTGCCGCGAGGAGGGCGACGGTATTGTGCGCGCTGCCGTGCGCGGCATCAGCGAAGTCGCGGGAGCCGTCGTGGCGTCGAGCCTCACGGCCATGGCCGTGTTCTTCCCTATCGTATTTGTGGAGGGCGTCGCAGGGCAGCTCTTCGGCGACCTGGCGCTCACCGTGGTGGTGAGCCGTATCATCTCGCTGCTTTTCGCGCTGTTCTTCATACCGATGCTCGCGTCGCGCGAGCTGAAGCTGGGATCGGGCGCACCGCCAAGCCTGAGCGCCCTCGGCGCTGGCCTGCGCTGGAGCCCGCGGATGGAGGGCTCGCGCCTCATGCTGCCGCTGCGCCTGCTTTGGTGGCTTCTCATCGAGCTCGAGGGAAATGTTCTTGTGGTTCTCGGGCGCACCGTGGGGCTGGTCCTTTCGGGCGCCATGGCGCTCGTGATGGCGCTACTCGTCGGGGCCTGGAAAGCCTTTCAGCTTCTGTTCTTTCCCTTTCAGTGGCTCTTCGACGTGTGCAACGGCGCACTCGAGCGTGCCTATCCGGTGCTCCTTCGCGCTTCACTGAAGGCGCGGCTTGCCGTGATCGCAGCCGCCGTGATCGCCATGGCGGTCACTTCCTGGCGCATTCCGAACTTGAAGACCGTGCTTCTCCCCGACGTGCACCAAGGGGAGTTCACCGCCGAGATCTACCTCGACGTCCGCACGCCGGTGGAGGGCACGGATCTGTGGCTTCGCCCCGTGGCCGCCGAGATCGCACAATTGCCCGATGTGGAGCAGGTGATCGCCACGAGCGGCGTCGAGCGCGACGCCATCACCAACAGCGACGAGGGCGACCACACCGGAAAATTGGCAATTCGGATGCACCGCGGGCCCAACCTTGCCGAGCGGGAGGAGGCGCTGATCGCCCTCGTCCGCGATCGCATCTCTGCGCGGCCGGAGGTGCGCGACCTTCGATTCAAGAAACCGACGCTCTTCTCGCTCGCGACGCCGATCGAGATCGAGATTCGCGGACGCTCGCTGGAGACGCTCGGAAGGCTCTCGGCAGAAGTCAAAAAAGTCCTGGAATCGGAGCCGTCGCTCAAGGATGTGAGGACGAGCATGCGGCGCGGCAACCCCGAAGTGGCTGTCAAGTTTCGGCGCGATGAAATGTTGCGTTACGGGCTCGACGCCTCGGCGGCCTCGAAGCTGCTCCGCAGCGCGGTGCTCGGCGACGTGGCAACCACCTTCGTCGACGGTGACCAGCGCGTCGACGTCCGCGTGCGTGCCGTGCGCGATGAAGTCTCGAGCTTGGAGCGCCTCGGCGAGCTGGCCATGAATCCCGGTCAAGCCACGCCGATTCCGCTGAAGGCCGTGGCCGATCTGGAGCTTCGCGACGGCCCCGCCGAGATCCGCCGCATCGGGAACATGCGCGCAGCAATTGTTACGGCGACTTCGGAAGGCATCGATCTCGGCGGCCTCTCGGATCGTCTCGCGGGGAAGCTTGCCGCCATTCCGCGGCCAACCGGCTACGACATCGAGATCGGCGGACAGAAGCGCGAGATGGAGCGTGGAATCGCATCGATGCAGTTCGCGTTCCTGCTCTCCGTTTTTCTTGTGTACATCGTGATGGCCGCACAATTCGAGTCGATCGTGCAGCCGCTTGTGATTCTTGTTACAGTTCCGTTGTCCGTCGTCGGCCTCGTTCCCACTCTCGAGCTTACCGGCATGCCGATCTCCGTGGTGGCACTTCTCGGCGTCATCCTGCTGGGCGGCGTCGTCGTCTCGAATGCCATCGTGCTGCTCGACCGAGCCAACCAAAATCGTGCCGCCGGAATGGATGGAAACGAGGCTCTCATCGAGGCCGGCACCGTGCGCCTGCGCCCGATCCTAATTACGGCGCTCACCACAGTTCTTGGCCTTCTGCCGATGACGGGCTGGTTCACGTGGATTCCATATGTCGGGCAGCTCGGCGCGGGCGAGGGTGCGGAGCTGCGCGCTCCGATGGCAGTAGTGATCGTTGCCGGCCTCACATCCAGCACCATTCTTACTCTGGGAGTGATTCCCGTGGTCGATTCTCTAATGCACGACCTCGGCCGTCGGAGAAAGAAATCCCATGAGTGAGCTTCACTCCTCGGCCTCGCCGACACCGTCGGTCGTCGCCCACGATTCCGCCGGCGCCATTGCGTCGTTTCTCAAGCGCCCTGTCGCTGCGCTCACGATGCTGGCGGTCCTTGTGGCGCTCGGCCTCATCGCCTACTTCCGGATCCCGATCCAGCTTCTCCCGGGCGGATGGGGCTCGCAGACGTTCACCGTTTTCATCAATAATCCGAACTCCAACCCGCGTGAGACCGAGGAGCGCGTCACGCGCCTCGTGGAGGAGCAAGTGCGCACCATTCCCGGCGTGCGGCATGTGCGCTCCACGTCGGGCGCCGACAATGCGCGCATCCGAGTGGAGTTCGGCGGCGAGCAAGACCTCGACGTGGCCTACGCCGAGCTGCGCGATCGCATGGAGAAGATTCGCCCGCAGCTCCCGCGCGGCGCCGATCGTTACACCATCTTCCGCTTCAGCCTCGACGAGAGCACGCCCATTTTCTTTGGCGGGCTTCTGTTTGACCTCGATCCGAGCGATCCGAAGGTCAACGATATCTGCGAAAATATCCTGAAGCGCCGCATCGAAGGCGTCGACGGCGTGGCGCGCATGGACATCCGCGGCACGCTCGACGAATCGATTCGTATCCTTCTCGACGTCGACCGCGTGCGCGCCCATCGGGTAAATCTCATCGACGTCGTCGACCGCCTCCAGAAAGACAATTTTGCCGCCCCCGTCGGCAAGCTGGAGGAGGCGGGCGAGCGCGTGCTGCTGCGCGTCGATTCGCGCTACAAGGACGAGGAGGAGATTCGCAATACACCCATCACCGACAAGCTGCGCGTGCGCGACGTGGGTGAGGTGAAGCGCATTCAGGCGATCCGCGAGACGCTCTCGCGGATCAATGGGAAGTTCGCACTTTTCTGCTCCATTTCGAAGGCGTCCGGCGCCAATACCGTGGCCACCTGCGAACGCGTCGTGGCCGCCATGGAGGAGCTGGAGCGGCGGGACGACGTCGCGGGCTTCAAATTCAATCCTTGGTTCAACCAGGGAAAGATGATTCGCAGGAGCCTCGACGATCTCGAATCAGCAGCAAAGGACGGCGCCATCTGGTCGGTGGCAGTGCTTTTCTTCTTCCTGCGGCGCGTGCGCTTGACCTTACTGATCGCGCTCTCGATTCCTGTCTCGCTGCTGGCCACTCTCGTATCGTTGTACTTCGCGGGCTCGACATTCAACATGATCTCCATGGCGGGGATCACGCTGGCGATCGGCTCGCTCGTCGACAACGCCGTCGTCGTCGTCGAGAATATTCACAGAAAGAAGGAGAGCGGCCTCCCGCTCAAGCAAGCGGTCGTCGAGGGAGCCGGCGAAGTGGCCGTCGCGATCACGCTCGCAACGCTCACTTCAATTGTGGTGTTCGTTCCGCTCATGCTGCTCGGGGACGACCGCAACCTCCGCGTCGGCATGACCGCGCTCGGCTTCCCCTTCAGTGTCGCGCTCGGCGCGTCGCTCGCCGCGGCGCTGATCTTCATCCCCGTTGCACTCTACCGCCTCGAGAAGGACGACGATTCTCCGTTCGAGCGCCGGCTCGCCCGCGTGCGCGCGTTCCTTTTTTGGCCTTTCACGGCTCCGATGCGCTTACTGCGCCGGACGTCCAAAAGCACGCCGGCCGCCGGAAGAGTGCAGACTCTCGAAGAGCGCTCATTCGTTCTGCGCAGCCTCAGCCGCTTCAATCTTCTTTTAGTGACCTGGAGCCTCAAGCATCGGTTTGCGGCCGCCCTCCTCGCGCTCGTCGTCGTGGGAACGACACAAATCCCCGCATCGAAGGTTCAGGTGGCCGCAGGCGGCGGCGAGGATGGCCAGCGCATCAGCCTGCGCATCGACTTGCCGCAGAATACAACACTTCGGCAAGCGAGCGAGGAGTTCCTTGTGTATGAACGCCTGCTCGAAACGAAACGGGAGGAACTCGGCTTCGAGGACTTGAGCTCCGACTTCTCTCGACAAGGCGGCGACATCGCGATCTGGTTCCGCCGGAGCTTCACCGACAAAGAGAAGGAGGAGATTCGAAAGCGCGTGCGCGCGCTGCTGCCCGACCGCCCCACCTCCTTCGCGCGCCTCGAGGGCGGCGGCCGAAGCGAGTCCGCCTCAGGAGTCGAGTTCGTACTCATCGGCCGCGACTCCGATGAGCTCGCCCGCTATGCGGAGCGCGCCAAAGACCTGCTCTCGCGCGTCCCCGAACTGACCAACATCCGCACGGAGCTCGAGCGCGGCCGGCCCGAGCTTCGCGTGCGCGTCAATCGCGAACAGGCGCAGCGGCTCGCGCTCAATCCCACCAATGTCTCCGGTGCGATCGAGTGGGGCTTGCGCGGATTCTTGCTCTCGCGCATTCAGGAGCAGGAGAATGAGCGCCAGCTCATTATTCAGTATGAAGATGCTAATGATGCGGACCTAGCCGATCTCGCGGACACGAAGCTCTTCTCGCCCACGGCGGGCGAAGTGCCTCTCGCTGCGGTGGCCACGTTCGAAGTCGGCAAGGGCTTCGGGCAGATCTATCGCCGCGACGGGCGCACGGCGCTCCAGATCTCGGCCGACGTACTCGAGGGCGACGCGAAGACGGCCACCGCCAGCGCGCGCGCGGCGCTCGAGCCGCTGTTCACGGAAATGTCGCGCGACGTGAAGCTCGAAGAGCAGGGAGCCCTTTTTGAGTTTCGTCGCAACGAGGGGGAGATCTTCTCGGCTCTGTGGCTTTCGATCGCGTTGGTTTTTGTGGTGATGGGAGTCATGTTCGAGAGCTCCGTGCTGCCGCTCTCGATCCTTGTCACCATTCCGTTCGCTTTCTTCGGCGCCTATTGGACGCTCTACCTCACCGGCACCGCGATGGACATGCTCGGCTTGCTCGGCCTCATCGTGCTGGTCGGAGTCGTGGTGAACCACGGCGTCGTGCTCGTGGATCACATTAATTTCCTGCGCGTGAAGTACGGGATGGAGCGCTCGGCGGCGGTGATCCAGGGAGCGCAGGATCGGCTTCGGCCGGTCCTCATGACCTCGCTGACCACGATCGCGGGTCTGATTCCGATGGCGATCTCCCGCGAGACGGGAGGCGAAGGGCTCAGCTATTTGGTGCTTTCCAGAATTGTGTGCGGCGGACTCATTACTTCCACCTTCTTTACGCTATGGGTTGTGCCGCTCTGTTACACCTTCTTCGACGATTTGAGCATTGCGCTGCGCCGCATGTGGGTGCAGGCGGCGGCCCTGCTGCGGCTGCGCGGCGCCGCCCCCGTGGCGGAGCCTGCCGCGTAGCGCCACCCCCACCGGGCGCTTGACGGAACTGGACGGGGCGACGGGAATAGGCGTCCCTTCCCTTCGGCTCGCGGCACGCCGTCCGGCGCGCGAGTGGGCCGAACTGCGCGAATTCCCCACACCATGCTTCGACTTGCTCTGCGCCGGTGCGCGCCGACTCTGCTGCTCTGCCCCCCTCTGTTCGCCCAGGTTCCGACATTCCACGCGGAGCAGGTCTCGCTGAGTCCGCTCTCGCCGGCTGTGCTCGAGGTGGTCGACGTGACCGGCGATGGAGCCAAAGACCTCCTCGTGGGCGGCTCGGCAGCACCCACGCCGGGCGCGATTGCGTCTCTCTACGGGGACGGATTCGGCGGGTTCACGCTCCCAAGCTTCATGAATCTCTCGGCGAACGTGGTCGCGATCGCGTCCGGGGATATCAATAGTGACGGGAAACGTGATCTTCTGGCGGCGACGGATTTCATAACGTCTGCCGGGCAGGTGGCTCTTTATGTGGGAGACGGGCTCGGCGGCTTCGCCTCGCTCCCTGCCGTGACCCTCTCAGGCCGGCCGACGGATTTGAAGCTCGCCGACGTGGACGCCGACGGCGACCTCGATCTCTTGCATGTGGAGCTGACGGGGCCCGGCGTCGGGCTCGCCGTGGTTCGCTATTGCGACGGCGCCGGCAACTTCGGCAGCCCCGGGTCGATCACGACGGCAAATAACAAAATCGCACTCGCTGACTTCAGCACCGACGGAAATCAGGACCTTCTCGTGGTCGGCGATGGGTCGCTGTCGATCAAGACGCTGCCCGGCAACGGCGCCGGAGGCTTCGGCACCCCCACCGTGATCACCCTCCCCTCGGGGCCCGATTCGGCCGTCGCGGGCGATTTCACACAAGACGGAAACCTGGATATTTGTCTTTCTGTATTTTTGACTCCGGGCCTGTGGACCTACCCCGGCAACGGCGTCGGCGGATTCGGGGCTTCCGCGTTCACGGCGCTCTCGGGCGGCTGCTCGCGGCTGTCGGCCGCCGACGCGAATCTCGATGGCAAGCTCGACCTCGCGGGCATCCAGTCGCCGAGCTCCGTGCTGCTCCTGAACGGCACCGGCTCGGGCACGTTCACCTCGCCGAGCAGCTATAACGTCGGCCTCTTTCCGCGCTTCGCGGCGCTGACCGATGTCGACGCGGACGGGCGAGCGGATCTGTTTGCAGTCAACTTGCTGAGCCCGAAACTCACAATTCTCCGCAACCGGACGCCCTACGCGGGGATCGTGAGCTACGGAGCGGGGACGCCGGGCTGCGACGGCGCCCATGATTTCCAGGTGAACCAAGTGCCGCTGATCGGCGCGACGAACTTTCAGTTCCGCAGCCGCAACGCGCCTCCGTCGACGCTCGGACTCGCGATCATTGCTAACGTGCAGGACATTCCGGGATCCGATCCGTTCTCCATCGGGATTTCCCTACACGTCAATTATCTGATCGCGAGCGAGGTCTACCTGCTCGATCTGGTGAGCACGCCCCAGGGCACGGGCGGCACGGTACTTACACTTCCGAACTTGACGGCACTTATCGGATTGACCTACTACGCGCAGGCAATTTGGGTCTGGGTGCCCGGGTGTCCGGCGCTGCCCTTCGGTGTGAGTACCTCGCCGGCGCTGGCATTGACATTTCAGGGACCGGCAGCCAGCACAACGATGCCATACGGATCTGTGGTGAGTTACGGCGCCGGCACGGCACCGACCTCGCTCGCAGCGGCGGATTTCGACGGCGATGGCCGGCTCGACCTCGCGTGCGGAGACGACACGACGGCCCACGCTTCGATCCTCCTCGGCGCCCCCGGCGGCACGTTCTTGGCCGCAACGACGGCGACGACGGGCCAGGATCCGGCAAGTGTTGCATCCGGCGACTTCAATGAGGACGGCGACGCGGATCTCGTAACCGCGGACAAGACTGCAAATACCGTCTCGCTGCTGGTAGGTGACGGGCTCGGCGGCTTCGCCGCGCCGATGACGACGGCTGCGGGCGCTGCGCCGCTTTCAGTCGCGGTGGGAGATCTCGACGGCGACAGCCACGCCGACGTTGTGGCGGCCGATCGCGATTCCAACGATCTTACAGTTCTTTTGGGCGACGGGCTCGGCGGCTTCGCATCCGCAACTGTGGCGAGTGACCTCTCGCCGCGGGAGGTGCGGCTCGCCGATGTGGACAGCGATGGAGACCTCGACGCGCTGGTGGCTTGCGCCGGGGCGAATGGAGTGGCGATCCATCTCGGCAATGGACTTGGCGGGCTCGGCGCACCGGCCACGGTGGCCGCGGGCACGGCTCCGCAGGCGCTCGCTCTCGCGGATATCAATGAAGACGGCCGCGCCGACCTGCTCATCGCAAGCACAGGATCCAATGAGCTCGCAGTTCGCCTTGGGCTCGGCGGCGGCGCGTTCGGAGCCATCACCACTTTTGCGGCAGGACTCGCTCCCGCTTCGGTGGCGAGCGGCGACTTCAATGATGACTCCCGTCAAGATGTGGTGGTCGCAAGCCGCGACGGAAACGCACTCTCCTTCCTTCCGGGGAATGCGTTCGGTTCTTTCGCTGCGCTCGTCTCGATCGCTTGCGGCACCTCTCCGGTGGCTGTGCTGTCCCTCGATCTCAACGCCGATCAGAAGCGGGATGTCGTGGGCGCGAGCAACGGGTCGAACGACGTGGGCGTGCTTCTGCATCCCTGAGCTATTCGCATCATTCTCCCGATATGCGGCCGCGGCTCATAGGAAGCGGCAGCTTTCTATTCGTGCCGTACGAATAACTTCAAAGGACCTCGCGGCCGCCGAAGTGCCGAGCTCGCTCGGAAGCGGGCCGCTTGAGCCTTCGAAGTCGGGTACCGGAGCCGAATTTTTTCGAAATCGGCGCTCAAGCGCTGCCGGGGACCGGTCGAGAACTCCTCGGGACGTGGGTCCCTTGGAGGTGTGCGATGGCTCCAGCGTCGCGCGTCGAAATGTTCCTTCGTTGGTGCTTGCCAGCCGCCGCCGCGGTGATCGCGGCCAGTTCGATTCAAGGCGTGTATGCACAGAACGGCCCGGCGTTCGAGCTGCATACAACTGCACTTCCTACAGTGCCCCTTCGGATCCATGCAGGAGACCAGGACGGTGACGGCCACCTCGACGTGGTCATGGTCGCGCCGGGCCCCGCCACTTCCTTGCTTGTCTCATGGGGCAATGGCCTCGGCGGAGTGACGCTGCCGACGTCCTTCTCGCTCGGTTCGAGTCTCACCGGCTCCTCGCTCGACGATATTAATCACGATGGAGTGGCGGATCTCGTAGCGGGGATCTCATTGGGAGCTACGGGAGCGATTGGCAGCTTTCTCAGCGCAGGGACGGCGGGATTCACGCCTGCCGTCCCTGCGACGCTTTCGGCTCCCCCGAAGGCCGTGGTGCTCGCCGATCTGAATGGTGATGGCCACAAAGACATTGTATGCACTCCCTATAATATTGGCGTGAGCGCCGATGCGGTGATAGGCGACGGTGCGGGAAACTGGATCGCGCAGACCAATATTACCCCCAGCGGCGACTTCCCGTCCCTCGGCGATTTCAACGGCGATGGAAATGTGGATGTGGCGCTCTTCGAGACTCCGGGATCGATGCTGCGCGTGTGGCTCGGCACGGGTGGCGGCACTTTCCAAGCGGCCGGGTCGGTGCCTCAGGTCTACTCGCCTTTCGGCTGCGTCGTCGGCGATTTCGATGAAGACGGAAAAGTGGATGCGTGCTTCAACCCGATGTTCACTCCGAATCTCGAGGTTCATCACGGCGATGGAGCCGGGGGCTTCTCCTCGTGCACCATCAATGCGGCGGGCTACGGCGGATTCGCAGGAGTCGTGGCGGCCGACATGAATGGAGACGGCCACCTGGACACAGCGGGCAAGTTCGGAGCAGCGTCTCTCGGGTTCGTCTCCGGCGCGGGCACGGGCGCTTTCTCGTCCGCCAGCAGCTACATGCTGGGTGCATTCTTCCTGACTGCCTGTTTTGTTGACATCAACGAAGACGGCCGCGTCGACATGGTGGGTTCCTGCGCAATCCCGCGCATTCTCGGGATCTTCCTGAATGGCACGCCGATCCCCGGGGTCATGCCCTACGGAAGCGGCACTCCTGGTTGCGAGGGAGCCCACGGGTTCGATGTGAACGGCGCGCCGCGGGTCGGAACCCCAGGATTCGAGATTCGCGTCACCCATGCTCCGCCGAGTTCGCTCGGGCAGGGAGTGCTCTCGGATGTGCCGGATCCCGCGGGCACGGATTTGTTCGGTGTGGGCGCGCTCGTTCATGTGGTTTTTCCTCCCACCGGCATGATCATTCCCTTCGACATCCTCTCCGATTCGCTCGGATTTGCGGCATTCAACGCGCCCATTCCGCCCTCGAGCATCCTCCTCGGGATGAAAGTGTATGCTCAGGCGTTCTGGCAATGGCCGCAACCGTGCACGACCGCAGCCATGGGAATCAGCAGCACGCCGGGGTTACAGATCGAAGTGTTGGATTCGCTCCCCGCGGGAGCTCCGGCATACGCCGCAGCGGTAACCTATCCCGCTGGCGGAGACCCGCGCGCGCTGCGCACGGCCGATCTGGATGCCGATGGCCGCTGTGACCTCGTCGTGGCCGGCGGGTCGGCGGGAACTGTGACTGTGCTGTCTGGGTTCTCGGGAGGACTGGCTTCGCCCTCGGGGATCGGCATCGGCGGCTTTCCCCATGCGCTCGCCGTCGGGATGTTCGACGGCGACCTCAATGTAGACGTTGCCGCGGCGAGAAGAGACGCGAGTTCCATACAGATACTTCGAGGTGACGGCTGGGGTGGGCTTTCCCCAGCGGGAACCTATCCGCTCCCGGGAGCGCCGACGTGGCTCGAGACCGCCGACGTCAACGGAGATGGGAAGAGCGACCTGATCGTCACCGCCGAGGGGCCGGGACATCTCTACACTCTCGTGGGGAAGACCGATGGCTCCTTCGGCTTGCTGAACACTTCGTACCCGTCGGTTTCTCCGCGGCAAGCGGTGATAAGTGATATCGACGGCGACGGCGTGCTCGATGCAACTGTGGCATGCGCGGGCGCGGGCATCGCGATCTGGATGAAGGGAGACGGCCTCGGCAGCTTCGCGCCGACGGGATTCGCGATCGGCGGCGCGTGGCCGGTCGCGCTGGCGGCTGTCGACTACAGCGAGGACGGAATCGTCGATCTGGCAGTCGCAGACGAACTCGGCTCGGCGATCTGGACATCGCTCGGCGCGGGCGCCGGCTCATTCCACCCGCCGAGCTCGATCGCAATCCCCGGTCGCCCCGCCGCACTCATCGCAGGAAAGTGGAACGCCGATCTGCACATCGACCTGGCGGTTGCATGTTCAGATGTAAACTCCGTCGTATTTGTACCTTCCGCGGCGATCGGCGCCTTCGGCGCTCCGGCATCCTATTCCATCGGAGTCTCGCCGATCGCGATCTCGGCAGGAGAGCTTGGAGGGAGCCCACACATTGATCTGGTGACGGCGAATCCGTCGGCGGGAACCGTGGCTGTTCTCCGGCACCCGTAGAAGCGCGTCTTGGATCCCGCTGGCCCCAGCGGGAAGGACGTTTCAAAAGTGCTCTGCAGGAAGCTACTTTTTCCCAAGCGTTACCGGGAACGTACAGAAGCCGATTCCTGGATACCGCGCGTCGAGCAATGTCACAACGACCGAGCCGTCGGCCTGCGGCTCGACTGTCGCGTAAGGATGCCGGGCGAACTCGCGCCAGGCTTGCCCGGCAGCCGTCGCAGCCGCCTCGGCGACGCGCGAATCGGTAAGCATCGTGGGGAACGAGCTCCCTTCCGAGTTCCCGGTCCCGAGGTGCAGGCGTCGCCGATAGATGCGTTCGCCCGATTGAATCAGCACCGTCCAATCGAGCGGGTCCATCGGCTCCGCCATCGCAGCCGTCTGCTCCGCGGACGCGCCTCCGTTGAGTGACCTCACATCTCCTACAGCGGCTTGAACGGCGAGCCCTCCGGTGATCGACAGCAGGGTCAAGTAGACCGCGGCAAAGAGTCCAAATATTGCCAGCACGCGCTGCGGCTGACTTCGCCCGACTCCGCGGCCCCTAAGGTAAGCCAATAATACTGCGGAAGCTATAAATACGCCGAGGCCCCAGCTCGGCGCCCGTCCCGACGCGCCAATCACCGCAGCACAGCCCACGGCGGCGAGTCCGAGCGCCCAAGATCCCGACTTGGAGCGCGCCCCGGCCAGCGCCGTCGCTCCGCCGAAAAGTAGCCATTGCCACGGATCGGCGATGAATGCGAGGTCGCCGTAGATCCAGCTGCCGTCGAAGGGGAGCCACGGCCGAATGCCGTAGGGGTTCAGCGCGTCGAGCGCCAAGTGGCTCGCTAGAGCGGCAGCCACCCCGGGGAGCAGCGCCCAGAACGCCGCTCTTGCCCCCTCCTGCTCGCGCGTCCGCCGGTCGGCCCAGGCGAAGAGCCCCGCCACCAGTGGGACCTGGATGGCCAGCCCCACGAGGGAGTGCGTGAGCCCACGGTGGTGCGTCAAGTACGCCTCTTTCCCGAGCACCCGCGCCAAGGCATCGGCGTCGGGAAGGTTGGCCGCCACGGCCATCGCCCAGGGGGCAAGCGATGACCGGCGCCCCAGCGCTGACTTGCCAAGGGCGGTCGCAAAGAGCGTGTGCGTCAGGTTGTCCAAGGGGCGTCGTTGCGTGCGGGGGGCGATGGCGGCGTCGCTGCGTCCTGGCCGACGCGGTTGCCAGCCTCGCGGAACCGTGGGTATGCTCTTCGCCCCTTTTCGCTCCTTCTCCCCTCGCTCGTTCCCGACGGACGCATTCCCGCGATGCCCCGAGTCTTCCAAGGCTCTGCCCACGTGGTGTTCCGCGACGCGGCTCTCAAGCAGCCGCCGCGTATCGGCATTGTGGTGAGCCGCTTCAGCAAGGTGACGCGCGATGGCAAGGGCATCGGTGAGCTTCTGTTGGAGGGCTGCCTCGAGCGCTTGCGCAAGGCGGAGCTCCCCGACGATGCCGTCACCCTGCTCTGGGTCCCGGGCGCGTTCGAGCTTCCGGTCGCCGCACAGCATCTCGCGCCCCATTGCGCTGCGGTGATTGCGCTTGGATGTGTGATCCGAGGCGAGACCCCACATTTCGATTTTGTTGCAGGTGAAGCCTCTCGCGGTATTGCGCAGGTTGCCCTCAGCACGGGCGTTCCTGTGATCTTCGGAGTGCTCACGACGGACAACGATCAGCAGGCGCTCGACCGCGTCGGCGGCGCGCACGGGCACAAGGGGGTCGAGGCCGCCGAAGCGGCGCTCGAAATGGTGACACTTCTCAATAATTACAAGCTCGGGCGCAAGCAGGGCGAATCGCCGCGCGTCGGGCTCGCATTCGAGCGCGCCGCAAGCGCCGCTCCGACCACGAACTCTCCCGGACAACCGAAGAGCCCATCATGAGGAAACGCACTCGTGCGCGGGAGCTCGCGCTCCAGTTTTTGTATCAGATCGACCTGATCGGCGAAGACACGCTTCGAGATCTCGAAGAGTTCCTTGCGGCCGAATCCAAGGAGCCCGAGGTGCGCCGTTTCGCGAGCGACCTCGTGCGCGGCACGTGGAGCGGCCGCGTGGAGATCGACGAGCTCATTCGAAAGATCGCAAAGAATTGGGATCTCCACCGCATGGCGGCTCTCGACCGCAATATTCTTCGAATGGCGATCTATGAGATGCGCCACGCAGACGCCGCACCGCCGAAAGTTGTGATCAATGAAGCGATCGAGCTCGGAAAGCGATACTCGACGCAACATTCCGGAAAATTTGTGAACGGTATCCTCGATCGCGCGAAGCAGCTCCTGTTCGACGGTGTCGCGCGGAGCGCAGCAGCATCCGTGGTGCCGACGGCCCTCGATGAGGAGGCGGAAGCGCCGCCGCCCGGCTCGATCGCGAGCACCCTCGAGGCGGAGACGGAGGCGGAAGCCTCCCAGCGCCCTGGCGAATCGTTGCAGCCCGCGACGTCCGCGCAGAATTAGCGTCTCTCCGAGAGTTCTTGCCAGAACTGACTATGCCTCTTCGCTGAGCATCACAAAACCGTGGGACTGTTCGATAAGTTCAAGCAAGCGCTCGCAAAGACGCGGGAGAAGATCTCCGTCGGCGTGCGCACGGTTCTGTCGATCGGCCGCGCCCTCGACGACGAGACGATTGACCGGCTGGAGGAGGTGCTCTACAGCGCCGACCTCGGCTCCGCGGGCGGAGAAGTGATCGAGGAAGTGCGCCGCGCGTACAAGCTGCGATACCTGACGCGCGTCGACCAGATTCCCGAGTTCCTGCGGGAAAAGTTGCTTGCTCGCCTGGAGGGCTGCGGCGGCGCGATCACGAAAGTTCAACCATCGCCGACCGTAGTCCTCGTCTGCGGCGTGAACGGGTCCGGCAAGACGACGTCAATCGCCAAGCTGGCGGCTTACCTGCGGCGGCAGGGGAATAGTGTGGTCCTCGGGGCGGGCGACACGTTCCGCGCCGCTGCCGTCGAGCAGCTCACGATTTGGGCCGAGAGACTCGGCGTTCCGATTATCAAGAAGCCGAATGGCGCCGACCCGGCATCTGTCGCTTTCGACGCCGTGGATGCCGCCCTCTCGCGCGGTGCCGATTATGTGATCATTGATACTGCCGGACGCCTTCACACGCAGAAACATCTCATGGCGGAGCTGGAGAAGATCTCCCGCGTGATCAGCAAGAGGCTGCCTGGCGCGCCGCATGAAGTTCTGCTGGTGCTCGACGCCACGACGGGACAGAACATGGCGCAGCAAGCGGAGCTTTTTTCGAAAGCTACACCTGTGTCGGGGCTCATCCTCGCGAAGCTCGATGGAACGGCGAAGGGCGGCGCGGTGTTCGGCTTGCGCCAGCGCAATCAGATCCCCGTGAAATTTGTGGGCCTCGGCGAGAAGCTCGACGACCTCGAGGCATTCGATCCGAAGAGCTTTGTCGATGCGATCGTGGAGCCCTTCCTCGAGCTGGAGAGCGGGAAGGCGGCGGCGACGTAACCGGTCGAAGCGGCCGTGATTTCGCCCCTGCGCCTCGCATTTCCCCGGTCCCCGATCGCCGCGGTCCGCCTGCGTCGATGAAGACTCCCCTGCCTCAAGGCCGCGACGCCGACGGGCTCGACCGCGCGTTGGCGTGGTGTGTCGTTTTCTTGATTTCACTTTCGGCGCTCGTCTTTGCGCCTGGAGTGCCGTTTCCCACTTCGCTGCAGCGTCACATCACCGGCTTGGGGCTCGCCCTTTGCGGCGCCGTGATTTGTGGACGCGCGCTGGCGGGCCGAGGACTCGCCATTCCGCCGCTTCCCTATGGCAGCGTCGCCGTCGTGGGAGCGCTCGGATTCACTCTTCTTCTCCCTGATTTTCTGTCGCAGGCCTACTCGCGCGAGCGGGCGCTCCTGACGGCGGCAACCGCCCTCGGGCTGCTGGGCGCGGCCGCGGCGAGCCGAGTCGCGGCGCGCGCTCACCTGGGCGCGATGATCCTTTCTTACAGTTTCGCGGTGGCGAGCGCGGTGGCCGGCATCGGATTGTTGGAGGCTGCCGGGTTCGATCCGCTGGGCGCGCGCCTCTTCTATGAGGTTGGACGGAATCCCGTCTCCACGCTCGGGAATCCAGACCTTACATCCCAATTCCTTGCCGCCTGCGGAGCGAGCGCGTTCGCCTTCTCGTGCTCCCGAGGCGGACTGCAGAGGGCGCTGAGCCTTCTGGCCTCGATTCTGTGCGCCGCGCATGTGGGCGTCTTGGGTGTTCGTTTCTCACAAATCGCTCTGGTGGTGGGCGTGCTTGCGGGAATTGTGTGCACAGGGCGGCGCGTGCGTGCGACCGCGCCGACGATGCCCATGAGAGGCGCCGTGCTCCCGGCTGCGGCGGGAGCGGCGGCGGTGCTGGGCGCCATGCTTTTGTGCACAGCTCTCCTGGGGCGGCGGTACGACGCGCCGACGGAGCCGATGGGCGAAGGGCCGGCCGTCGCCGCATCGGCTCCAAGCGCCAGCAGCTGGCCCATCCCGGCGACGCTGGAGGTGCGCGTTCGCATCGCAGTGGCCACGGCGAAGCTGATGCTCGTCCAGGCGCCGTTTGGTGCGGGCGCCGGGAACTATGCCATCGCGTTCGCCCTCGTTCGCGACCCAGAGGAGATCGAGGTCTCCACACATCGCCGACGCGACACGGCCGAGTCGGTGGTCGACCATGCGCACAATGATTACTTGCAATTCCTCGCGGAAACCGGCGCTCTCGGCGTGCTCGCGCTCGGATTGTTGGGTGTCGGGCTGAGGCGCTGGCTTCGCGAAGGCGTGTTCTCGGCAACTCCGAATACGGTGGCGGCGACAGCCGGGCTCGGAACGCTGGCGGTCTGCGCTTTGGGCCATTCGCCGATCTATGACCTTCCGGCGACGGGAGTTCTGGCTGCATTTTATTTGGGCGTTCTCGGCGCGGCCGATGGGGCCCATCCGGAGCTCTGGCTCGGGAAAAGTGCGCGTGCTGCTGGTGGAATTTTATTGCTTCTGATCCCGTTCCCAGCGTGGCTCGCCGCGCGCGCTTGCGAGGCAGACGTTCTGGTCGCTTTCGAACGGGTAGCTCCGGAGCCGAGGGCCCCGCGGCTCGTGCGCGCTGCGGAGCTTTCTCGAACGGATGAGCGATTGGCACTCATGCTGGCGCAGCGGCGCAAGGCCGAGGGCGACGTCGCGGGCGCTGTCGCCGCCTATGGGGAGGCGCTTCGGCGGCATCCGTTCCTGGTCGAGGCATTATTGAACCGTGGCGTGATGCTCGCCGAAGCCGGGGATCACAAATCGGCGTTGCTCGACTTCGAGAAATGTCGCCTCGTCGACGCGCATCATCCGCGGCTTGCTTACAACCGAGCGGTGCTGGCCCGCTCGCAAGGTAACGACGGCGAGGCTGCTGCGGCCCTCGAACGCGCCATCGAGCTCGGCGCCGAACCGCGGGATCTGAAAGCTTGGGGAATGGCCTTTTTCGAGTCCGGTGCTCACGAGCGCGCGATCCCGTACCTCGACCGCTGGACTGCTCGCAAACCTGACGATGCTGATGTGTGGTTTCGGCTCGGCACCTGCTTCTTGAAGAAGAACGACCGCCGCAGCGCCGATCTCGATTTCGCGCGAGCCCACCGTCTGTATGCTCTGCAGGGGCTCAAGAAAAGTGACTTCACGGCCGTCGCGCGGTCCTTGAAGCTCTATAAAAAGTCGTCGGGCCTCGGCGACGCAGGACCCGCAGTTCTAGAGGCCGCGATGGAGCTTGCACAGGGGAACCGCGACGCCGCCGCTGCAGCCCTCGGCCGCGCCGAGTCGGAGCATTCAGCCGTTGAGCCGAGCGACCTCAAAGCGCCGGAGCTGGAACCGCTACTCCAGGACGCGGAGTTCGGCCCGCGGATTCGCGCGCTGGCTCGATCCCAGAATCCTCCCAAGTAGAGATTGTTCACAAATCACCCCGACTGCGCGCTTCGTCGTGGAAGTGGATCGAAAAGTGGGATCGACGCGGGCGCTCCCACGCCATTGAAAGGTGGGGTTGGCGCGTGCTCCAGACTCAGTTGTCAAGTGGGGTCGGCGCGTGCGCCGAACTCAATTGTGAAGTGGAGTCGGCGCGTGCGCCAAACTCAATTGTGAAGTGGGGTCGGCGCGTGCGCCGACCGGTCTCCCGGGGCCGTGGCCCCGGAAAGCTCCAAATCGGTCGTCGGTTCCGTCATCCGCGCGCGCATGCGCGCGCGAGATCGTCGCGGGCGATGCCCGCGCCCTACGGCACAGAAGGGCGATCCGTGCATGCATATCAAATCATCCGCGCATGCACTTCCATCGCCCGCGTATGAACTTCCAGGCGATAAGTAGGGTCGGCGCATGCGCCGAACAATTCGCGCGCGCTTGCGCGCGCGGATAAACAGAAGCCTGTAGGAACTCCCGTTCACAACTGAATCCCGCTCCACCCCCCAGACCTCGTGCTACAAATAATGAACCGAATCTGTCCTACTGCGCTCGTGCCGAGCTCGGTGCGGTTGTCTCGGCTTCTGCAAGCAATGCCTGCTCCGGAATCAGCAGGTTCGGAACAAAAGCCGTCGCGAGCCGCAAGCGCGTCACGCGCGTCGCCCCGCCCCGCGGCTCCCGACCTGCGACACCTTCGACACGCTCTGCCTCGATGAATCCCGAGCCGAGCACGCGCGTGTAGCGAATCGTCTCCTCGGCATCGCCCTCGTCGGCGCTTGGCCATTGCGTCGCTTCCACCTCGATGCGCGGCCGATCGCCCACCGATTCGATCCGCCGGGTGAGCTGCACCGCAGCGCCGTCGGTCGATCGAAGAATATTCACCATTCCGAGACCGTCGCGATCGATGACGAGCCGCGCATCGAGAATCAGCACGGACTCCACGCGGCCAATCTGTGACTTCGCCGCCGCTGCGGCCCCGGGAGTTCGCACCTCGGCTAGGCGGGCTCGATCGACATGGTGGACCGCACACGCCGCCGCAAGCAGCATCGGAATCGGAAGAATCGTGAACTTCATCGATCTTCCGTCCCAGGACGGGCGAACGATTCCAACACAGGCCGCCCCTCGCGGTGCTTGCCAAGCCAAGGCGTCAGATTCTCCACAGAAACCGGGACGAGACGGAACTCACCAAACAGGTGAATTCTCTGCTCATCGCGCGTGCCAACACCTTTCAAATCGATGGAGAGAGCAAGCCGCAAGGTGGCACCGCCGCTCGCTTCCGTCGCGAACCAAATTTTTCCCCCGACCGTTTGTGTAACGCGTCCGTGCTCGAGATCGGGAGCGATCTCCGTGACCCATGCGGAGGCTCCTTTTATAGGAAAACGCAACTCTTCCTTGGCGTCGGCTGGAATCGCAATCGAAAGGCGAAGAGAGCCGCCGTCGGGCGAGAGATAGCGCAGCGCGGCGATCTTGCCGGTCCCCGGTCGGAACCGGTGGCCGCGCATGAATCGCCGCGGCCGGTCGCCGGCGCCGAAGACCATGCCTTCCACGGTGGGCGAACTCTCCGTGGCGATCTCGGCGTCGGGAATCCAATAGGCGTCAAGTCGGTCGCCCTCCTCCGACAGCGCGTAGCGGCTTGCCGAGCGGGACACCGCGGACGCACGCAACGGCTGATCGGCTCCCTTTCGTCGGGCCATTCCGAAGATCCGGAAGGCTGAGCCGCGCTCCCGTTCGCCGATCGCCATTACCAGCGCAGCGTCGGGACCGAGAAGAGCCGACCGCACGAACCCCTGTTGGAAGACCTCCGGCCCTACGCGTAGCGCCGCTTCGCCCGTAGGCGCAAGAAGACATGCGGTGTCGGCCTCCGGCTTCGACGGGTGGCGCGCCTCCACGATGAGCCTGGCAGCGGGCAGATCACGCGCGGCCACCTCGACGCCGGTGGCCACCTCGCGCACGGCGGCCGCTCCCGTCCCAGACTCCTGAAACACCGCATCCCACGCGCGCTCTTCTCTGGGGCGGCTTGCCGGCGCGGGCGCCTCCGCATTCTGGCGAGCAGCGAGAAAGGCCAGCACTCCGCTGGCGACGGCACCGCGCGTGAGCATGGTCGGATCGTACGCTGTCAAGAGGCGCTATTCTCGTCGCCCACCTTGAGCCCGGGCCTCCGCGTCTCCATCGTCATCCCCGCGTACAACGAGTCGGCCACGATCGCAGACGTCGTCGACGACTTTCGCGCAAGCCCGCTCGTGGAAGAAGTGATCGTCGTCGACAACCGCTCGAGCGACGGCACGGGCGACATCGCGCGGGCGCATGGTGCGCGCGTTGTGCGCGAGGAGAACCCCGGCTACGGGTTCGCCTGCCGGCGGGGATTCGACGAGGCGCGCGGAGATGTGATCGTGCTCACCGAAGCCGACGGCTCCTTTCGCGCGCTCGACCTCCCCAAGCTCCTGGCCTACATCGACGCGGCGCCGCTCGTCCTCGGCACGCGCACGACGTGCCAAATGGTGCAGCAGGGCGCCAACATGGGATTTGTGGTGCGCTGGGCCAATGTGGCCATGGCCAAGATTCTCGAGGCATTGTGGTATTTCCCCCACGAGCCGCGCCTCACCGATGTCGGATGCACCTATCGCGCCGTGCGCCGCGAGACGTGGGCCGCCCTGCGCACCGGCTGCCGCGAACCCGGCCCCGCCTTCTCGCCCGAGATGATTTGCGAGGCCTACCGCCAGCGTCTGCGCGTCGTCGAGATTCCCATCCACTACTTCCGCCGCATGGGCGGAGAATCCAAACATTCGAAGGGCTTCTGGAAGCTCGCGCGCACCGCGCTGAAAATGTTCAGAACGATTTGTAGGAAGCGGTTTCTCTCGTAACAGTTGATTGCGCGGGGCCGCGCCCGTCCTTTCTCAGCGGCGATGGAGTGCCCAGGCGTCGAGCATTCGCCGCACGGCACGGCATACGCTCAAGAAGCGAGCAGCTGCCGTTGCCAAGGTGCCGAACTTCGCATATCTAGAAGTCCGTCCATGGAAGTCCCGGTCCCAAACGACGCCTTCGACCGCTTCGTCGTCGAGCAGTTCCCCTTTCCGATCGCGCGTGCATACGCGCTGGCGCTGCGCGCGGAGGAGAGCGCCTCGTCGAGATTCGTGAATCTCGTCGTGGCGTATGTGCAGGCCGTTCGAATCCCGGCGCTGCTCCTCGTGAGCGAATACCTCGCG